>NZ_PSTQ01000001.1 GCF_002931075.1 Pseudoclavibacter sp. AY1F1
GCCAAAACGGGAGGGATGGACGATGAGCCACAGGTACGAGTCGAACGTGCGGGGCTACCTGCAGCGGGCGACGCCACAGGAGTGGGCAGTCATGGAGGATCGGGAGCAGACGGTCGTGGAGCTCGCGTCGCAGATCCGCGAGATGGTCGAGCAGACGGAGAACCAGTTGCTTGGGCAGACGTCTTCGAATCCGGACTACTTGCAGGAAGTGGGTCGGCGGAACCAGGCGAAGCGGACCGCGGAGGAGATCGCGCTGAACCAGGTGCTGTACGAGGCGTACCCAGCGGAGGTGGATCCGGAGGACGACGGGGACGAGCCGCCGACGGAGCCGCCGCTGCGGCCGCTGTGGGAGGACTCCCGGCAGCTCCCGCGGTCGCTGGGCCAGGTGCCGACGCCGGAGCTGTTGGCGCGGCTGCTGGAGACGGAGCGGAAGTTCTGGGGGACCGAACCGGCGTGGATCGTTCCGCCGATGGATCTGGAGCGCGTGCCGATGCCGCCGACGCTGATCGACTCGAGCCGACCCGCGGAGACGTGGGCGGAAGTGGAGGCGTACTTCGCGGAGCAGGCACCGATCGCGGCGTTCGTGCGATCGCTGACTTGGGAGCAGTGGGCAGCGATCGAGCCGGTGCTCTTCCGGGCGACGGACTCGGATCCGGATCAACTCGACTGGAGCGAACTGTTCAGCGCGGTGCGGCAGGAGCTGCACCGAGGGACGCTGCAAGCAGCGCTTCAGCAGTAGTTTTCCGCGTCGAGTCGTCGGCACAACTCGCCCCGTCCGGGCCGAAAGCCCGGTATGCGGCGAACGTCGCGGCGATCCGCCTCGCGTTCCAGCTGCGGGACGAAGAGCGGGCCGCGACCCCAGCCGAGCAGCAGCTCCTGGCACGGTACTCCGGTTGGGGTGCCGTGCCAGGCGTGTTTAATCCCGTCGACGGGGTCTGGGGCGATGAGTACACGGAGTTGCGTGAGCTTCTCAGCCAAGATGCGTGGGCGCAAGCGCGTCGCACGACCTTGAATGCGCACTTTACCTCGCCGGAATTCACGACGGCCATGTGGGATGGATTGCGTGAGCTCGGCTTCGACAACGGGCGGGTGCTCGAGCCTGGATCCGGGCTCGGCACGTTCATCGGCACCGCGCCCGACGGGGTTCGCATGACGGGCGTGGAGCTCGATGCGACCACCGCGCTCATCAGTCGCTTGCTGCAGCCGCAGGCAGAGATCCGCACAGCGAGTTTCGCGGATGTGCGATTCCCTGATGGCTACTTCGATGCGACGATCGGCAACGTTCCCTTCGGCCAGGTGAAGCTGCGCGACGCGCTCCACAATCCTGGCCGCGCGCTGTCGCTGCACAATCACTTCCTCGCCAAGTCCTTGCACCTGACCCGCCCGGGTGGCATGGTTGTGGCGCTCACGAGCCGCCACACGCTCGATGCCGCCGACGATTCCGCCAGGCGTCGTCTCTATGAGCTCGGAGACCTGGTGGGCGCGGTCCGCCTCCCCGAGCGAGCGCACAAGGAGTTGGCCGGGACCGACGTCATCACCGACGTGCTCGTGTTCCGCCGCCGCGAGGAGGGCACCGAACGCGGAGACGCGCGCTGGCTGACCGTGGCCGACATCGACACCGAGGGAGACGTGCCGGTGGTGATGAACCGGTACTTCCACGCGCACCCCGAGCACGTCCTCGGTCACGTGTCCGCGGACATCGGCCGCTTCGGCCCGGAGCTGCGAGTCGTGGCCGAGAACGCGTCGGACGCGGCCCCGCTGCGGGAGGCGCTGTCCGGCATCGCCCGGACGGCGGTCATGGCCGGTCACGGCATGACCGCCCGGACACCGGACGCGGACATGAGCGCGGACACGGCCATGACCGACGATCTGACCGCAGCCCCAGAAGGAACGTGGGAGGGCACGCTCGTTGAGCAGGATGGCCGATTCTTCGAGGTGACCGGTGGTCACCTCGCCCCGGTCAAAGTGGCCAAGGGCGCGCTGACCGAGGTGCGCAGCCTCGTGGCCATGCGGGACCTGTCCCGCGAGCTGGTGACCCTCGAAGCAGAAACACTGGAGGACACCGCGGAGCTGGCCGAGCTCCGCGCCGAGCTGCGGACCACGTACGAGTCGCACCTGGCCGCGTACGGTCCAGTGAACCGCATCAAGCTCATCGAGCTCAAGAGCGTCGACCCGGACACGGGTGAGCCGCGCGTGCAGCGCCGGACGCCTCCCGCGACGCGCGCGTTCCGGCAAGACCCGGGAGCGGCGCTCGTGTTCGCGCTCGAGAACTACGACGAGCAGGAACAACGTGCCACGCCCGCGGGCTTGTTGCTTGGACGTGTTCGCGCCCCGCGTCCGGTGGTCACGAGCGTGGACACGCCCGCGGACGCGGTGGCCGTAAGCCTTGACCGGCATGGCCGCATCGACGTGGGGACGATAGCCGGCCTTTTGGGCGTCGGCGAGGAGTCAGCGCGCTCGCAGCTCGACGGCCTCGCGTTTGAGGATCCCGCGGACAACGTGCTGCAGCCCCGGGCGGAGTACCTGTCCGGGAACGTCCGCACCAAGCTGCGTGAGGCGAGAGCTGCCGCGTTGGGGGAGCCGCGCTTCCAGATCAACGTCGCGGCGCTTGAGCGCGTGCAACCAACCCCGCTCGGCGTTGAGGACGTCTACCCGCAGGTCGGGGCGTCATGGATTGACTCGGAAACGTTCCAGGAGTTCCTGCAGGCGCACTCCAATGACCGGAACGCGCGTGTGGAGCGACTGGGGGCCTCCGAGTGGCGCGTCACGGGAGCCACGTTCGGTGTCGCGAACACCGACGAGTACGGCACGGCTCGTCGCCCGTTCGGCAAGCTCTTCGGCTCGCTCCTCAACATGAGCGAAATCAAAGTCACGGACCGAGACCCAGACGGGCGCGAGATCCCGAACCCAGAAGAGACCGCAGCCGCACTGGAGAAGGCCGACGAGATCCGCGAGAAGTTCCAGGACTGGGTGTTCGATGACCCGGAACGTGCTTCCCGGCTCCTGGCGATCTACAACGAGCGGTTCAACGCGATCGCGCTGCGGGACTACTCCACAGAAGGGCAGGCGCTGCAGCTGCCTGGCTTGGCGGAGACGTTCACACCGCATCCGCATCAGCGGGCTGCGGTCGCTCGCATGATCGCGGAGCCCACGGTCGGGCTCTTCCATGAGGTCGGGGCTGGCAAGACCGCCGAGATGGTGATTGGCACCATGGAGCTGCGCCGCCTCGGGTTCGTGACCAAACCCGTCGTCGTGGTGCCGAACCACATGCTCGAGCAGTTCTCCCGCGAATGGCTCCAGCTCTACCCGTCAGCGCGCGTCCTCGCCGCCGAGTCGGGAGACGTGACGAAGGAGAACAGGCGCAAGTTCGTCGCGCGAGCGGTCACGAACCCGTGGGACGCGATCATCATGACCCGCACCGCGTTCAAGGGCATCCCCGTCTCGCCCGAGTGGGAAGACACCTACAGCCGCCGCGAGCTCGCCGTGCAGTCTTCCTACCTCGACCGTGCCGTCGAGTCCGGGTCCATGACGATCAAGGAAGCCGAAGACGCCCGCAGCAAGCTCGAACAGGAGCTCGCGAAGAAGGATCCGCTTGTGCGTGATCTCGGTGTCGCGACGTTCGAGCAGATGGGCATCGACTACCTAGTGGTCGATGAGATGCATGACTTCAAGGGGCTCGCGATCGGCAGCAAACTCACGGGCGCGAACATCCCCGCCGTGTCGGGTCGCGCCACCGACCTGCACATGAAGATGGAGCTGCTGCGCGCTACCAGCGAGACGGGCCGTATCGCGACCGTGGCCACGGCCACGCCGCTCTCGAACTCGCTGGTCGAGGCGTACACGATGCAGCGCTACCTGCGCCCCGACCTGCTCGAGGAAGCAGGCGTGCACGACTTCGAGGCGTGGGCGGCGACCTTCGGGGAGCTGCACACGGAGATGGAAGTCGACGTCGCGGGTGGCATGAAGACGAAAACGCGTCTGAGTCGGTTCAAGAACCTGCCCGAAATGCTGCGCCTCTGGCGGGTCGCTGGCGACGTCAAGACCGCCGCGGACCTGAACCTCCCCACTCCCGAGCTCGCGCTCAACAGCAAGGGGCAGGCGCGCCCCGAGATGGTGATCGTCCCGGCCTCTCCCGCCGTGCGGGAGTACATCGGGGAGCTGCGCGTCCGCATCGACAAGCTCACCCGTGCAGATAAGAGCGACAACATGCTCCGCATCAGCTCCGACGGCCGCAAGGCCGCGCTGGACGCGGAACTCGTGGGCCTCTCCGACGACGGGGCCGAGACGAAGATCGACCGCGCCGTGGAGAACATCGCCCGCATCTACCAGGACAACGCCGGGAACTCGTACGCGGATCCCGACACTGGGAACGAGGCAGCGCACAAGGGTGCGCTGCAGATCGTGTTCCTGGACCTGGGCACGCCGAACAAGGACCGCGGCTGGTCCGTGTACGAGAAGATGCGCGACCGGCTCGCGGCCGCGGGCGTGCCCCGGTCGGAGATCGCGTTCGTCCAGGACGCGAAGGGCAGCGCCAAGAAGGCGGCACTCTTCAAGGCTGCCCGCGACGGGCAGGTGTCGGTGCTGTTCGGGTCGACGGAGACGATGGGCGTCGGCACCAACGTGCAGCGCCGCGCGATCGCGCTCCACGACATCGACTGCCCCTGGCGCCCATCCGACCTGCAGCAGCGGGCCGGACGCATCATGCGCCAGGGCAACCAGAACGACGTCGTGCAGCACTACCGGTACGCGACGTCCCACTCCTTCGACGCGTTCATGTGGCAGAAGCAGGAGCAGAAGGGGCGCTTCATCGCGCAAGCCATGCGTGGGGATGCTCGCGTGCGAGACCTCGAGGACATCGGCACCGCCGAGCTTGAAGCGGGCGAAGCGAAGGCGCTGGCCACGGGGAACCCGAAGCTCGTGCAGCACGCGCAACTGCGCACCGACGTGACGAAGCTCCGCCGCCTCGAGCGAGCACACGCCCAATCCCAAGCAACGCTGCGCATGACTGTCGACAACGCGCGAGCACGCGTCTCCCGGCTCGAGCGGGAGATCGAGCAGTTGGAAGCAGCCTTGCCTCACATGCGCGAGCTCGACGGCGATCGCTTCAGCATGACTCTCGGGCGAGGCACCTTCTCGAAGCGCACCGAGGCAGGGCAGCAACTCGTGCGGCTCTTCCATCGCGGCGGGATCCCACAGGGACGTGGCGGATACAGCGCGTCATCCGCGCGCGCTGCCGTGGGGGAGCTCAGCGGTATGACCGTGCTCGCATCCCAGGGCCGCGACTACGGGCAACGCCTCGTGTACCTGGAGCTGCAGGACGTTCCCGGCAGCGAAGTCTCCGTCGACGCGGAGCGGTTCCTGCAGAGCCCGGAAGGCGCGGTCACCCGTCTCGCGAACCGCGTTGCCGCGATCCCTGCAGGGCTGGCCGAGCGACGCCTCGACCGGGACGAGAAGCACCGAGTCGCCACAGAAGCCAAGGAACGCATCGGCTTGCCCTTCCGCCGAGCTGACGAGCTCCGCGACAAGTGGGCCGCGTTCCAAGCCCTGAACAAGGAACTCGCCCGCGAAGCAGCCCGCCCCAAGACTCCCGAAGAGCGTCCCGCTCGCCCGGTCGACATCCACGCCGACCACACCCACACCAGACCCGTCAGCGGCCCCGCTGGCGCGTCCATCTGAAAGGAACCCTCATGAGCCGTCGATACCGCAAAGCGGTCGAACAGTACCTCACCACCCACGCACCCACAGCCCTCAAGCGGTCGAACGATCCGAAGCAGCTCATCAACACGTACGCCGCAGAGATCGCTGACGCGGTGAGAGACGACGTGGACTTCGTGGCGGTGAACAACCTCGAGCGACCCACGCGCGAACTGCGTACCCGCGTCGAGCGTGTCGTGTTCCCCGTCATCATGACGCGCGTCGCGCCACCCGAGCTCGAGAAGGCCAAGGGCATCGTGGAAGCCGAGACCTTCTACATCGCGCTCTCCGACACCATCACCAGCGTTCCGACGCCGATGCGGTTGCGCGCGATGGAGGCCTACGACACGTTCCGGTGGGACACGAACCAGCCCGTGTTCCTCGTGAGCGGCGAGGTCGCGACCTCTCGGGAGCAGATCGACCAGGACCACCAGCTGCAGCGAGCGGCACTGCAGCAGTTGCGGCAACTCGACGGGCAGAGCCTCGCCGACACGGAGGACTTGATCACAGCGGCCCTCGGCCCGGACGGGGCGAAAGGGCCGTGGGGGTCCGCGACGTGGGCCGGGACGGTTCGTGTCATGACGCAGGAGATCGCTGCAGGGACCTTCGAGACGCCATCGACTCCGCCGCAGCTCGTGCGCTCGGAACTCGAGCAAGCCGGTGAATCGGAGATGTACGCCGGTCGCAACGAGGTAGGCGACCGCTTCCGGCTCCGCACCCACCTCTACAACCTCGCAAACCCAGGCCAAGAGATAGCCGAGCGTATGCCGGAGGCGCTGCGGGCGACAACAGCCGCGACCCTGGACTACGACTTCGTGCAATACACCGTGCAGACCTTCCAACGCGACGCGGATCCCGCAACGCGAGCTGCCGTGTCCGTGCTGCAAACGATCCGCCCAGAGCGCGTGGAGCAGCTTCGCGACCTGATCCGGTACGAGCACGTCGCGCCGGGAGCTGACCACCAGCGACTGTCCACAGCAAAACTCCTGGAATCGATCAAGGAGGAAATCGACGGGAACACCTTCACGGCCCCCAGTCAACGTCCGCACACGCCCGCCTTCGGGGACCACCACGGTCACCTCGACAACGACGAGCGGGACGAATACTGGGAACGAGCTGCAGTCGACTACGCGCGTGACGTGTTCCGTGCCGACGCCTACGAGCGCAGCACGGCCAGACCCAACGACATCCACGCGACAGCAAGCATTCCGCGCCCAGCATCGTCCGCGGCCGTCGCCGCCCCAGGCCTCTGAGAGAGACGCGCATGATCACCAAAGCCAACGCCGCGGTCGGACGCACAGTTCGCAGCTACTTCACCGACGGCCCCGCCGTCGACGGATTCGAGGACGTCGAAGACCAGGAGAACTTCCTGCACCACGTCGCGTGGAGCGCCACCCGAGAGATGCGCGCACACGCCGTCGAATACGTGGCACGTCGAGGCCAGACCGGAGACCTCAAGGACGTGAAGCGCAGCGCTGGACGCCGCGCACTGCGTCTCGCCGTCCCCATCTGGCTCGAGTCCCGCTACCCGAGGCACGACCTGGCCCGCACAGCGCTCCCCGCGCAGTTACGGCAGTCCGAGCGCGAGGGAGGCATGCCCACCGAGCAACTGCTCCACTTGCGCCACGAGCTCCGCCTGGAACAGTTCACGCACAACGAGCAGATCCTGCGAACGTTGCCGCCCGCGAACACATTCGGAGCTCGTCCCGGCCCGTACGCGATTGGCAAACGCGAAATGGAAGCCGTGACGCTCGACTGGCTGGACGCCGCCCACCAGGCGGAGGTCACTTCCGTGCGGCTCCTCAGCGCGCTCGACACGCACCAGATCTCGGACCTCGGTGGACTCGTGCGCTTCTCGAGCGGCCTCGCCCGAACCGAGAGCGCGCCCTGGTCGACGTACGCGCACGTCCTGCAGGAAGAACGCGCGCGAGGTAGCCTCGCCGCCTACCTCGTCTCTCGGATTCCGGAAGTCGCGCCCGTGACCCCCACCGTGAAGGCGCTGTCGGACGAGTTCCGCGCGTACGCGCACAACACCAGCCTTTCGCGGCTCGCGCTCGTCAACAACAACGAACGCATTGAGCGCCGAGAAGCGGCACAGGTGGAAACGATGAACAACGCTCGTGGATACGGCATTCTTCAGTTCGAGCTCAACGGACCCGCTCGCTCCATCGCCATGGGTACCAAGCTGCTGCGAGGAGACGAGGCCGAATCGGACCGTCTCCGCGACGTTCTCCGTACGCCGTTCGCTCGAGCAGAAGAGCTGAGGCAAGCGACGAGAGGCCTCGACCTCCACAAGCTCGCTAAAGCGTCGGCGGGCATTCGGTTCCGAAGCGATGCGCGGTCACCCGTGCCCGCACCCGCTACTGGACACGCAGGAGCGTCGTTGTAGTCGTTGTGTGAGCGCATGCGCCGGCGGCGCGATCGCCAGTGCGATCGCACAACTACACGCGGCCCCGAAACCACCCTGGTTTCGGGGCCGCGTTGTCGATGGCCTGCGAATGTCGGTGCAGACTCCTACAGTGTCGTCATGGACACTCAGGGGGCATCGTTGATCACATGGTCTTCGCTGCGATGGGCGAGCGGACGCGCCACCGTCATGGCGGGCACGCTGCTCGCTGCCCTGGCCCTGCTGGCGTGGCTGGTCGGTGGGACCGTGGTCGACGTGCTGCGAGACACACTTGGATGGTGGCTCGCCGGATTCGGCGCGGCCGCGCTCGTGTGTGCAGTCGTGACCGAGATTGCGATGTGGTGGATGCGCGGCGGATCCCGGTGGGGGTACTTCGCGAGCGACGAAGCCAAACTCGACTACCTCGAGTCCGTCATGCGGCTCTGCCCCTCGGATGCCAGGCTTGTGCGGGTGGGACGCCTCGACGGGGCGTACCCAACGGGCTCGCGCTGCGCCGTGAAGGACGTGGACGGGGACGAGTCATCATCGTGGTTCGCGGAGGCATGGCCCACGCGGGGAGACGTACTCCTCGTGCGAGGCGCATACGGTCACGGACACCACTGGGGAGACTCCAACGTGCTCTACGTGAACGAAGTCCTCACGCGCCTCCCGTCCTGGGTCTGGGGAGCGCTCCGGCGCAGCGCGCGCCGGGAGGCCCGGGAGGCCCGGCAATGGCAGCGCGCCGAACGGCGTGAGCAGGAAGAACTTGCCAGGGACGCGAAGTACGCAGTCCAGATCCCAGAAGCTGCACCCATACCGGGTGCGGACTTCACGGAGAGGGACGCACCGCGAGTGGAGTTCGCCCCAACCGAGCACGATGAAACCAGACCTTGGCCCGCCGTGCAGTTCTGTCCGACCCTGGCTCTCATTCCGGAGGTCGAACCATCGTCAGACAGGCCCTGGCTCCGGGGGCGGCCGCTCTCTTGAGTCCGCGTATCGGCAGCAGGCGAAGGGGCGGACGGGGCTGGTTCCGTGCGGACGTTTGGCGGCGACCAGTAGGGATGCGCGCACCCTCCGGCGCTGTCGAGGACGAACGCGACACTCTGCTCAGCGCGGGTTACACCGACGTAGAGCTTCGCTGCCGATAATTCCTCAAGCGGTTCGCCCTTTTGCAGTAGCTTCCGCATTTTCTCTGTGGGAAGGATCAGTATGCGTTCTCGCGTCAGGCCCTTTGCGGTGCCAAAGGTGAGGAAGTCGAGGTGGCTGTGTGTCGTGGCTGATCTGCTGTCCCATCGCAGTGGTTGGGGGCGAATTGCTTCATGTACGCGTCAACGTCTTCGGTGCGGACAAGGAACACGCGGTCGTGGTCAGTACGCGGGTGTTCCGCGAGCGTGTCCGTTTGAACCCCCACTCGTTAGAGAAGAGGTCGTCGGAGAGCGCAGCAAGTTCGGGGTGGCACCGCCACGTCTCGTGCCGCTGGGTGATCGTCGACCGTTGTTTGTGTTCCCCTGCCGCCCACGAACGCATTCGGGTCTCGCCCGGGCTCCTACGCGATCGGCAAGCGGGAGACACCGGTGCAGACGCCGGATTGGCTGGATGCTGCCTATCAGTCGGAACTCGCGAGCGTGCGACTCCTGCGCGACCTCGACGCACATCAGTGTTCAGACCTCTACGGTCTCGTGCGCTTCTCCAGCAGCCTCGACCTGCCTGAAACCGCACCCTGGTCGACGTACGCGCACGTTCTGCAGGAAGAACGCGCGCGAGGTGGCCTCGCCGCCTACCTCGTCTCTCGGATTCCGGAAGTCGCGCCCGTGACCCCCGCCGTGAAGGCACTGTCCGATGAGTTCCGCGCCTACGCGCACAACACCAGCCTCTCCCGGCTCGCGCTCGTCAACAACAACAACCGCATCGAGCACCAAGAAGCGGCAGAGCGGACACGATGAACAACGCTCGCGGATACGGCATCCTCCAGTTCGAGCTCAACGGGCCGGCCCGCTCCATCGCCATGGGCAACAAACTGCGCCGCCAAGACGAGGCAGAGTCAGGCCGCCTCAGCGACGTCCTCCGGACTCCGTTCGCGCGAGCAGAGGAGCTGCGGCAAGCGACGAGAGGCCCCGATCTCCACAGGTTCGCCAAAGCGTCGACGGGCATTCGTTTTCGGAACGAGCCGCGGGCGCCCGTGCCCGCGACTGACCAGGCGGGAGCATTCGTGTATTGGTAGGAGGAATGAATGTGCAGAAACGCTACTGGGTCCAGTTGAACATGGGCACGGGGCCTGAATACTTACGTCGCTTCGGCCCGCTTTCTCACAGCGAGTCACATCTCGGCGAGTAAGAAGGATCCGGTGCTGACTAGACGCTCAGCCTTCACGTTTTCATGTCGGGATCATCAGCGGATAACCCTTCGGGGTCAAGCCGTGATTTCGAAGTCCTCTTTCGACTTGCTTTCGACGGTTTCCGTCGCGAGACTGGTCATGGGGAGGGATTCCTTAGATCCCGGCCCGTTGATTAGTCGGCGCAGAGCTCTTGCGGAACGGAAACCGGATAGGGGGGCCACGCGACGAATGTCACTGGCTGAGGAAGCAGTACCGTCAAGCAAATCCAACGCAATCTGCAGTCTGGTTTGGCGAAGCCTCGTCCCCGCCGCGGCTCCGGTGTGCTCGAAGATTCGGTGCAGCTGGGACTTGGAACAATTCAAGGCAAGGGCGAGTTCTGTTGTCGAGAAATCTGGGTCGCGGGCGTTAGCGGAAATCAGTTGTGCTGCCCTCTCGAACATCGGGTGGCGCGCCTGACTGGGGGAAATGGGCAGCAGCGGTGTGCTCGATGCGGCAAAGATGAGATGCTCTATGCCCTTTTTCCAAGATTTATAGGACTCCTCGCGGCCTTCGCTGCTCGGCCGTTCGTTGAGCGAGGCCATCACGCCAGCTTGCAGGATCGGCCAGTATGCCCCTTCCGCGGTCGATACTGCAGTGGAAATGAGCGCTTCCCAACGCGTTCCAGCGAAGCGCGCCGACGGCACGCCAAAAAAGAGACGCGCGTGGCTTTTTTCGGATGAGATTGTGACTGGATCGGCCGGACCGTGGACGTAGAAGTCTCCAGGCGCCAGAACTCGGCTCAGGATTCGAGACTGCAAGTGAACAGTTCCAGTGAGAATGAAGGTCATGAAGGTGAGTCCCGGCGCGCAGGCGCCGGGATTCACAGTAAGTCTCATGGGGGAGTTCCATAGGCGACCCAGCGTGAACGTTGGTGACCAGATGATGTCGGCGTATACGCGAACGTCTTTGCTTAGGGGCTCCGCGGACCATCCCTGGTCGGCTAGCCATGCCAAGGCCTCAGTGCCTTGGAGCATGGTGTTGAATTCGGAACGCACAAGCTTCCTTCGGGGTGGGGAGATGGAAACTAAACCAGAGAGGGGGGAGAGGCAGCGCGTGACGTGGGGAGCGCCCAGCTGTCAGAGAAATCTTCGCTGATCGACGAGTTGGATGCGGCCTCTTTGGGAAAAAACTGCAGATTTTTGAATGATTTTGGATGTTTTGGCCCAGATCAGTACCACATTTGCACGTAGATGGCAATCCTAGCGGCGTGATGGGCTCGTGAGCAGTAGTGTGCTGGCTGCAGGCGTGCCTCGCCGGGGGCGGTTGTCTGGGGTCATTATTCAAGATTGGGTGTCATCATTCCGTATCCGCTCTTTGCGCATGGCCGACTGACTTGGTCTGCGGACGTGGCAATTTTCGCGCCGGGGATGCGTGAGATTGAGACCTCAGTGTTGAGTCTTCAACTCCGGGTGGGGCCCTCAGCTTCAGCTGTAAAGATGAATTCGAAGTGGGATGACGGCGTCGGGATTGTGGTTGCTGGAGACGGGACCAACGCCGGTCGCTCCATTGGGCCCCGGAGCTGGTTTCGGCTTCTGTCAAGAACGTCGCCAACTATGGGGAACGAAAGTGCAGTGATGCTCGTCCAGTGGCGACATGAATCCCCTGGCGTTGCGCTTGAGTCCATCACGAAGGAAGATCAGGGTAGTGTGCTGCCCTCAGAGTGGGCAGCGCTGGTTTCTACCGTGATGGCTTCGTTCGACGTCGTGCTGCCTGTCGGAGATGGCCGCGAGCATTGGGAGATCTCGATCCTCGAACTCACGAAGTCAGCGTTGTTGTCGAGTAACAGATCCGGGCGTGGATAGCTAGGCTTCTCGTCGAGCTTCTGCCCTACTCTGGCGGGGCGTCGGGGGCGGCGGTTAGGTGGCGTTAGTTTGCCGTGCGTGTGCCGATGGTCCTCGTCTTCTGTCCAAGTTTGCGTGTCCGAAGCGCCGGGAAGCTTCTCGAGATGTACCGTCGCCGTCCGAAAAGAGATTCTCTGACACGGGAAGCGAGCAAAGGCCGGTCCTCTGCGGGATGTCGGGGGAGAATGCCGAAGACCACGGGCCGCCCGGAGTACGGCGTCGTAGTGGCTCCCGTGGGAGATCTCGGACCGTCCAAGTGGCTCGAGCATCAGGCTGCACGCTGGTTCGGCTTCTTCGCGCAGCCCACTTCAGGTGAGACCTGGTAGCCAACGCGAACGCGAAGATCCCATGACGGCGTTCACTGGAGGCTCGCTCGACGAGTGCGATCGGCCGATTGCACCGAGCGAGGGGGGAGATCCGACACGGTGCCAGGGTGAGCGACACGATGATGTCGCGATTCTGTCATCTCTGGTCTGTGCCCAGGGCTGGAATCCGCGCGAGTTTCCCGCGTCGCACGTATTCCAGCCCCGTAGGCCGGGGTAACCGCTACCAGGTTAGTTTCACTGTGGCCACAGGCAAGGGCGGAAGGGAATCTGTTGCCGAGTAGGTGCCGATTGCGCCAGGTAGCGTGGCCGCACCCTTGATAAAGCTCGACCCGGCACCACCGCCCGACCCGACAGTGTTGCCTGGGTTGTTGACTGGATCTGGCCTCCACGCTGAGCCGCCGCCGCCGCCGGTGTAACCGCCGCCGCCGCCGCCGCCACCACCCGCAAACTGTCCGTTGGAGCCACCGACGCCGCCGTTACCGGCGGGCGCGTTACCTCCGGTCTGACCGCTCTGGCCGTTGCTCGACACCTGGCCTCCGACTCCTCCGGTCGCGCCTCCTCCGAGACCGCCGGACGTGGTCTGGTTGCCGATGCGGCCACCCGTTCCGCCCCCAGCGTTCAGCTGTCCGCTACCCCCGGTACCGGCGGCTGTGGGCGTGACGCTGCCGCTGCCGTTCGCGCCGCCGCCGCCACCGCCAGCGACCACCAGTAGGGTCGATCCGATTCGTATGGCGCTGGAGCCGCCCCCATCGCCTCCGTCCCGAACTCCCGAGCGCAGACCGCCGGCTCCCCCGAAGCTCCAGCCACTGCTCGCGCTTGCACCCGTGGTTCCACGACCTTGACCCCGGCCCCCCACCCAGTATTCGAGGACGTGCGGGGTGGGGGATGCAACGAGAGTAATTGTGCCTCTGATGATCGCGCCGCTTCCCGCATAGCCACCGGCGTCGCCACCACCACCACCAATTAGCGCGTAGTCGATCTTGGTGACGCAGCCTGGAATCTGGACGGTCCGTGCGATGTTGCCCGTGGAGCGCGTCGAGTTCTCAAACGATCCGTGCTCGTTGCAAGTACTGGCAGCAGCGAATGGAGTGCTGACAGCACTTGCGATGACTGGCACAGTCCATGCTGCCCCAGTAACGAGAGTGCGGCGCCCAACTCGTGCCGTCGAGTTCCTGATACTCGTGTGCTCGTGGTTCTCTTCCTGCATGTTGCTCCTCGGATCCTAGTCGTGCCCGCGCGGTCCATCCGAAAACGATCAATCAGCGTTCTTGCGCGGGAAGCCGTCGATTCAAGCTAGGTCGCAGGCGTACGTGGATAGGCGATTCTGGGACGTATACGCACCTTTTCGGCCTCTTCTTGCCGGAGGCGGAGATGTCGAGCTGCCCTGGTGCCGGACTACGGGCGAGGTCGATTCCACACCGGCCCCTTCATCGGTACAACTCCAGTTTCGGACGGCCGCGGCTGTGTGCCTTGCAGACGAGTCATGCCCGATCTGAGCGGGGGCAGCTGTGGCGAAAAGTCCCGGCTTCTCACAACTCTGTTCCAGGGTCCGCCTCGAATGCCGCTGATCTCGGGGGTATGTGTTTCTCTAGTTCCCGGGCCAGCAGCCGGTCGTGCATCTGGGGAGTTCACGACTTCTCCTCGCGACGCTTAGCCGTTGCGATATCGCTCGCTGTGTCCCGCCCCTCGTGGAAGGTTCCCCCTTCACGAGGGGCATTTCATTGTCTGAGTCGATCCGGTCGCTCCTGCAGGTCTTGGTATCGACTGGATCGGGTCAACGGTCGCTGTATTTGCTAGGGCAGGGGTCCTGGGGGTCGCGGGCTGGCGCTTTGAAGTGGGCAGCAGCGTGGTTGGACCGCCTGAAAGGCTGGCGACACTCATGGCACAAACGTTCCCTCGACCGCGTGCAAACGTGGAGTACACCGCTCGTGTTCCCTGCGTCCGGACGTGATCGGATGGAGCCCGAGGTGAGCAGACGGCAAGCGCCTCTGGCGCGTGTAATGGCTCCCCGCCGCCCCTGGATATGTGAGGTGCGGCGAGCAGATAGAACGGAACAGTCTCAAGGCGAAGCGCTTTCGGGGCTCCGCTCGATCGTCGGGGCGGAGAACGGGCCAGCGCTGAATCCTGCGCTTTGTTGGACCTCGATCTGATCCAGCTGGGTCAGTGCTGGTGACCATGTATCTGGGGAGTTGGATCCCCCATGCGGCCAGTACTCACGTCTTGAGTTCGGATGACCCTCGTGGCCCTTGGTCCAAGACCGCGCGGTTGACGTGAGCGGCATGGACATCGACGGGTCGCGCGCCAACGCCTCGGTGTTGTCGCGTTTCCAGAGCACGTTCCTGGTTCTCTCTGGTCGACGTACCCGCGTCAATCAGACGCTCACGGGTAACGCGTTCAGCGTGGATCATGTCGAGCCTGCGTAGCGCTGGCATCGAGGCCTTCGTCGCTTCACGTTCGAGCCCGCGTGCTTCGTTCACCTGGACCTGGAGGGCATCGATGTCCGCAAACTCCGGTCCCTCGCAGCGGCGCTTGTCTGCGTTCGCGTCGTTGCGGGTCTGACGGAGCTGCCGCAGCTCGACTTCGAGGCGGTCGGCAGTGTCCTTGATGGCCTGCAGCTCCGCGTGCGTGTGCGCCGGGAGGATCTGCGCCTCGGCGGCGTCGAGGTCGAGCAGGTGCCCCGCGGGCCGCTGCTGCCAAGGCGCGGGCGCAAAGACACCTTCGCGGGCCGAGATCCCGAGCTCGCGGTGCAGCGCCCGGTAGTTGTCGTGCAGGTTGGCTTCGAGGTCGCCGCGGCGCAGCGACTCCACGAGCTGCCGTTCCGCGGTGGCGTCGTCGCTCGCGACGAGGAATGCTTCATTGACGCGTTTCCCGCGGGTGAGCCCGACGTAGAGGCCGGCGGCGTCGACGCCGGGGCCGACGATGGAGCCGTGGACGGTTTCGCCCTGGATGCCGTGGATCGTGGATGCGTAGGCGAGGGCGAGCTTGTCGGCCGCGTAGTCCGCGTCGACCGTGGTGGTGAGTCCCTTCTGATCGACGGACTCGAGGAGCAGCTTCCCGGACAGTGTCTTCTTGCGGACGGTCCACACCTGACGGTTCTCTACGTTCTGGTCGCTGTCGTTCTGCCGGGTTTGCACGACGTCGCCCGCGTAGATGACCGACCCGTCCGTGGTGCTGGACAGGACCTTGCCGGTTACCTGTCCGCGGACGATGCGTTCTTCTTGGATGAGGTCGTTGAGGGTGACCGCTTCCTCGTTCGTGGCCACACACAACGCGGCCCGGTCCTTGTGTCCGGCCAACTCTAGGTAGCGGTCACGCATGGCCGCGTGCAGCTCGGTCATGTTGGCCGCTGTCCGGACGTGACCTGTGGTCACGAGCTCGTGCGCCACCGCGTCCGGCCCGTCGCCTGACCGCATGCGCAGCGTCAGGTCCGCGTAGGCCGTGTCCGTCTCGCCGTCTCCGGTGCGGAAGCGGTGCACGGATTCGAGATCGACGTGCGTGTCCGCGTAGCGCTGGCCGAGCGCCATCGCCCCGGTGTGGCCGACCGGGTTCACCTGGGCGGGATCCCCGACGAGCGCGATCCCGGCGCCCGTCTCGGCAGTCACCTGGAGCAGCGCGTGCATGGTGTGGAGGTCGACCATGCCCGCCTCGTCCACGACGATGCGCGTCTTCCGGCCAACGACGGCGCTGTCCTTCGGTCCCCGGTAGGCGTGGCCGTCTTTGGACATGGGGTCTTTCTGGCCGATGGCCAGGCGCTGCCAGACTGGCCGTCCCGTGTCTTTGTCCGCGCTCCACCGGAACCCGTACTGGAACAGCAGCGCGTGCAGGCTGGTCGCGTCAGCTCCCGTCTCGCGTCCGGCCACGGACGACGCCTTCTTCGTCGGCGCGACGATGAGCACCTTCCGGCCCTGGCCGGACAGGGACGCCCTGGCCACCTTCAGCATGGTCGTCTTGCCCGCACCCGCGGGGCCGATGACCGTGACCAGGCGCGACGAACCAGCGATCGCGCACGCTGCCGCGGTCTGCTGCTCGTCCAGGCCGTGCTCGCCGCCGATCTTCGTGTTGCTGGCGAGCTGGGCGATGAGGTGCGTCGCCACGTTCTTCCCGCGCTTCGCCTGCGCCCGCATGCCCTCATCGACGTCGCGCTTCAGCGCGGCGGTTTCGGCCAGCATGTACCGGCCAACCCCACCCGGCACGTCGATGGTGTCCGCTGCCAAATCGATCAGGTAGTGGCCGCGTGCCCGGTCGAGGGCAGCGTCCACCGCGGACGCGAGCACGTCGCGATCGCCGGTGGACACGACGCGAGCGACCGCGCGGACCGCGCCCGCGCGCAGCGTGAAGTCCGAGAACCGGCCACTTGACGAGGTGGACCGGGAGTCGGCGTCCGCGATGGCCAGCCTGGCCACGCGGTCAATGTCCGCCCCGGACACGCGGACAGCCCGGTCAGTGACCGGGGGAGTGACCGGCTTCCCCTGCTTCAGCAGGGCCGGGTCGAGGTCAGTGAGCTCGCGGCGGACACTGTCCGCCCAATCCTCCTCGGACACCATGTCCGGCTTCTCGGGACGTCCGACCGCCCACGCGCGCCGATCAATGGCCATCTCGTCATTGACCGTCGGCTCCTGTCCGGGGTGGTCAGCCTGCCACTCGGCCAGGAAGCGGGCCTTGGCCGCTTCGATCTGGTTTGACCGCTTCGAGAACGCCCGGACAAGATGCTGGAGCTGCGAGATCTCACCCGTGGCCGGGTCGATCGTGAAGCCCTTGGCCGCGAGCGTGGCCACCCATTCGGTGTCCGTGGCCGCGGCCAGCTGGCCTTCGGCGTTGACAAGGGTTTGAAAGCGCAGCATTGTCCGGGAGTCGAGGTTTGACCAGCGGCCATCCTGGCCGAGGACACGGGCGTTCAACCACATGTGGGTGTGGGCGTGCGGGTCGAGGGAGCGGGAGCGGGCGTGCTTCAGCTCGACGACCTCGATCTGCGCGAGGTCCATGCTGATGCGGCCTTGCGCGCCGCGGCGCGAGTTCAGCTCCGTGCGCCACATGTCGATCGTGCGATAGCGGATCCGCTCCTGCAGAGCGTCGAACGCGGCAGCGATCTCCGGGTCCAGCAGTGCCGCGAGCGACAGCGTTTTCGGTGCGTTCACGGTCGCATCGAACAGCAGATCCGCATCTGGGCCCTGCATCTGGTAGCCGCGGTGCACGCCCGTGGCCGGGTCGCTGCCCGCGACCCACGCTTTCAGCTGCTCCACGCCCAGCTCGTCGGCGGCGATGCCCGCTTCGGTGGCGGTGAAGCGGGTCACGGTCGATCCCGCGTGGGCATACCCGATCGCGGCGTCGACCGACGCGAGCCGATCGGCTCGAGCGCCGTCGCAGACGCCGTCGAAGGCGTAGTGGACCGCGGCTCGCAGGCCATGGCCTGCGACGCCCCGCTTCCATCTCGCTACTCCGCCGCGCACGCACTGAGCGTAGCCCACACTAAAAGTGCCTGCGTGCCCTACATCCCTTCTCTCTTCGTGTCCGTCACCTTCCCTCCTCCTAGTTCCCTCGTCCTCTTCACTCCTTCCTCCCTGATTTCGTCGTTCCTCGTTCTCTCTCGTCGTTCCCATTCGTTCGCTGCTCTTGCTTCCTGGTGTCCTCTCCGCGTGACTTTGACCGTTCATGTCTCGACGTGAATCGAGGCGGTTCGGGCGTCGGTGACGCGTTCCGACCGAGTCGACGCATAGGAGGGGAGGGAGAGCGCAGGGCTCGTCCTCCGGGAACGCCCAGCGCCGACCCGGGAATACCGTCGGGCGCGGCAATGCGGCCCGGCGAGGAGAGGTCAGTCGTGACACGCACGAACCGCACCGCAGCGAACGAGCTCCGCAAGCTCGACCAGCAGTGGGCAGCCGAGGAACATCAGGCGCTCGTCGCCTGGTTCACGAGATACCCGGACACGGCCGCAGGGGAGCTTCTCGAGCTCAAGGGATACCTGTCCACCCTCGACCTCCGGTCGGTCCGCCGCTAGACAACGCTGACCGGAAACCGATCAGGCGGACACTGGACATGTCCGGCAACGAGGTCGGACGCGCTCACAGGACCGAGGACTGACCGGGACCGGTCGCTGACCGGGCCAAGAGCTGTGGCCGGACACTCGATAAAGCACCGCCAGTGTCCGGCCACGGCCACACGCGACCCGCTCAGCTACGGCCGGTCATGCGGATAGTCGGGCGCAAGCGTTTTCACGTCGGACGAGTAGCACCCATGCGGCGGTGCGCATGCCTGTAGGCAGAGTTCAGGGCGGCGTTCGTTCGTAGCCAGCTGTTGTCTTGGAGCGGCTGTTGACCCTTAGGGACTCGCTGTGCGCGAAAATCGTCCAAATTGCACCGCTCAGACTGCTATCGTGACGCCATGATCCTTCTGAGCTTCACCGTGCGCAACCACAGGAGCATTCGAGATCAGCTCACGCTGGACCTCGTCAAGCCGTCGTTCCGAACTCTGCAGCCCAAGGATGGGGACTGGGCGAGCGCTGCCTACCCGGTCGCGGGGATCTTCGGCGGGAACGCAACGGGGAAGTCCGCCTTGCTGGATGCGCTGAAGTATGTGCAGACCGCCATCCGGTACACCTCCACTCAGTGGCAAGACGAGCCACAAATGCCGCGCCTGCCATTCGCTTTGAATGGCACTGCGAAGACGTCGTCCAGTACCTACGAACTCGATTTCGTCCACGAGGGTCGGCGACACTTCTACTTCTTCGAAGTGGACGCCCGAGGCATCGTCCGGGAGTCGTTGCAAGACATCCCCACTACTCGGCGACGCACGCTTTTGGTCCGCACTCGCGACGAAGGCGACGGCGGGAGGGACGTCCGAACTCACAGCACCATCAAGGGTCTCGGAGGAGTGTCAGACCGCGAACTGGCCCTTAGCCGCGCACACGTGCTCCGCCTTCCCAAACTCTTCGAAATCGCGGCGGACCTGATCGAGCACCTGGACTTCGTCCTTGTGTCAACCACGCATCGCGAGGGACGGCTGCGGAGCATCGCCGAGTCCCTCGGGGATGGCGGGATCACCTTCGCTGACCTGGAGGCGCTTCTCCAAGTCGCCGACATCGGAGTCACGAAGATCGGACTCGAAGAGCGCGAGTACCCCTTCGACGTTCGGGAGCTTTCGAAGGCGATCGCGAAGCTCATGCGGGACCGCAACGGCTCCGCAGCCGATGAGAATGCAGTTGCCCCAGAAGACGAGGACCAGTCCGCTGACCTCGATGAGGAAGAATCAGAGGCCGTTATCCGGAGCTTGGTCTTCAAGCATCGAGGAAGCGACCCAGACAGCCGACCGTTCTCGATCAGCGAGGAGAGCGACGGAACCATCGCTTGGCTCGCCATCGCCGTTCCCGCTCTGGAGACACTCCGGCAGGGCGGCGTCTTGTGCGTCGACGAGATCGACGCAAGCCTGCACCCTCACCTCTTGGATCTCCTCTTGGGTGCGTTCGCGGATCCCCGTATCAACATCAAGCACGCACAGATCATCTTCACGAGCCATGAATCTTACGTACTCTCCCCACTGAGTGAGACAAACCTCGAGCCCGAACAGGTTTGGTTCACGGACAAGAGCGCTGACGGCGCAACGGAGCTGTCTTGCCTCGCAGATTTCCCGCGGCACTCAGACGCCAACGTGGCTCGGCGCTACCTGACCGGGCGCTACGGCGGAACGCCAAGGCTCTCTCCGTCTGTCTTCACCCGGCTCGTGACGCAAAACTCTACGGACGCGTGATGCCACGTCAACGAGGTGGCTCAACCCAGCGCAAGCCCCGACCTGGCAGGACCGACGTTCAACGCATCCTCGTGGTCACGGAGGGTACGGCCACCGAACCCGAGTATTTGGAGCAGCTAGCTTCACACCTGCGAAGCCCGAACACTACAACTCATGTCAAAACGGTCCCCGTGGGACGCGACCCGTTGACCGTCGTTCGGAAATGCATCAAGCTCAAAGAAGAGTTCTCAGATTCAGGCAAAGCCTACGATCACCACGTCTGTCTCGTAGATGTCGACGAACACCAGACATTAGCGGCCGCGTGCGAGCTCGCTGAGCGGGAGTCGATAGAAATGTACATCTGCAACCTCAAGTTTGAGGTTTGGCTCAGATGGCACAAGGAAGACAAGCGCTCCGTCCTGAGTACTCGCCAGCTCGACGCGCTCATGATTCGGCTCGAACTCGCCAACGACAAGCGCCTGCTTCCCAAGTTTCCCTTCGAAGGCGTGGATCAAGCTTGCCGCATCGCGAGACAAGTCGACCCAGATCTCGCGTCGCGCCGGATCGGCCCCAATCCCTCATCAGCGATGCCACTGCTCATCGACCTGATGAAAGGCTAAGCCAGCGTTCGAATCGCATGGGCTGATTTTTGCGAGGATTTTTGGACATGCCAGGACGTGGTAATCCGCGATCCAGTCCATATCGATTCGATGTGCATCGCGCGAATCACATCTGCGTCACCCTCTACGCGGATCTCTAGTAGTACCGACGCATTCATGACTGGCTCGCTTTCATCCTCATAAACGGACCTATGCCTGATTCTCGCTGAGCTAGACTTTGGCTTCCCCCCACCACCTCGAAAACTCGAGCGCACGGTGACTACCGCTCCGGGAACATCACCACCTCGGACAGTCAGGCAGCCTCCCCTTGGAGGCGTGGGATCGCTCGGAGCGCAGCGGAGAGCGATCGCGCGGCAACCCAGCCGCAGGCTGGCTCTCGGGAACCGTGCCCTACGCGCTAAGAGCTGGGGTGAGCTCGTTCAAGACCTTGCGTGTCCCAAGAGACCCCACGGTCGCGTTGCTCGCGCGCGAACTCCGCCCACTCTCGTTCGGGGCGTGCGATCGGCATGCTGCGACGCCACTGACGACGGATCCTGGCCGACCCATCATGTCGACGCACAAGCCAAGCGATGAGCAGCACCCAATTGAGAGTGATGATCCCCATCCACCACCACAGGCTCTCCGAGAACGCCATCGTTCCGGGGCTCTGGATGTACTCGTTCGCCCAGAACCGTGACAAGACGAACGTCGCGATGAGGGACTGGCCGAGCCAGAAGGTGCACAGCCACAGGGCTGTGATGAGGATGGCGGGCATCCACGCGAACGGGTTGAACAGGACAGCGCTGATACGGAACGGGTAGCGGATCCAAGGCATGTCCGCACGCTAGCGGCGACCACGGACATTCGTGAATGGAACTTCCTGAATTCGTGCGCATTTCGTGCGCAAACGGTCGGCTTCTCGTCAATGGGTGGTGAACATGTTCGCTAATCGAGAGGATGCACATGCCGTCTACAGGAGGGCTGGCCGCGGCCGCGGCCGCCGTCTGTGGGGCAGGTCTGCTCATACTGACCGCCCCCGTGGCACACGCCACCGCATCAGAATCACCGCCCGAATCCAGCATCACCATCGACGCACCCGACCTGGGCACAGACAACCCGCAACCCATCGAGACCACCGACCCAGGCGAGACCACCGACCCTGAGCCATCCACGGACCCGGTCGAGACCACGGATCCAGTTGAGACGACAGATCCCGTCGAGCCGGCGACGCCCAGCGTGCCCGGAGGCAGCGGGACCGGGTCATCGCCCATCCTCGCGGTTCCTGAGCAGGCTGCTCCTGCAGGACAGCCCGAGGAGGGCACCTGGAGCGATGACACGGATTCGTCGTCCAGCTCCGAAACCGCGGACACGTCGGGATCGGCGTCGCTCGCAAAGACCGGCAGCGACGACACCCTCACGGGCGTCGGTCTCGCCGGACTGCTCGCGGTTGCCGCGGGTGTCACCACCAAACTTGTTCGTTCAGCTCGGAGGGAAGCATGACAGTCAACATCGGCGCACGTATGCGTGCCATTCTCGCGGGGACAGGAGCCGTCGCAATCGCGGCAGGTCTCCTCGTCGCATCCGCACCAGCCGCACAGGCGGCAACTCACGGCCACGGCATCCGCGCCGGGGACCGCGGGCACATCGGCTCTTACCTGACCGAGAGCGGCGAGTACGTGCTCTGTGGTGAGGAAGAGAACGAGGTCTGGCCAGGCGTTGGCGAGAGCGTGCAGGAAGAGACCGTCTCGACCTGGAAGCAGGCTTCCGGCGACACGCTCGCTCAGGTGAACTGGGCCATCGACCAGTTCGCGAACACCGATGACTACTCCGCAGCTGCCGCGCAGCTGTTCATCTGGTCGGCCATCGACCCCGGAACGTTCGCCTCCAAGGGTGGCGTGACCGGGTACACCTCCCTCATGGGCGACGCCGGAACCACGGTCGAGCAGTACTTCAACAACATCACCGACGCATCCGCAGCGGTCACCGCAGCGACCGCACCCGTCGAAGGATCAGTTGAGTTCGTTGAGGGCTCGACGCCCGCGACCGGCACGGTCACCGCCAAGGCGACCGGCGCTTCCTCCGGCACGCTGACCCTTACCGGTGCAACGTTCGAGGACGGCAGCTCGAGCAAGACGGTCAACCTGGGCGAGACGTATAAGTACACGGCACCTGTCGCCGCTCCCGGTGCATCCACGTCGTTCTCCGGAACAGTTGCGGGCACCGTCAAGGGCTACCCGGCAGAGGTCTCCGTCTGGGGCGTCGCTGACCGCGGCGACGCACAGAAGACGCTCCTCGGTGCAGGGCCCAAGGAGTTCCCATGGGAGTTCTCGGGTCAGGCGCGCGTAGATGTGCCGCTGCCGCCCGTCCCGACGATCACGACCAAGGCCATCGCCTCGGTCACGGTTGGTGACGACGCGCACGACGTCGCGATCGTGAAGGGCGAAGTCCAGGCTGGCTCGAAGATCACGTTCGAAGCGTTCATCCAGAAGAAGGGCGAAAAGCTCGTCTGCGACGACACCAACAAGGTGTTCGACACGAAGAACTCGCCCATCGAGATCTCCAAGGCCGGTGAGTACACGTCCGGCAAGTACACGACCAAGGAGGTCGGCAACCTCAACTGGATCGAGACGCTGCGCGACCCGTCCGGCAAGGTCATCGGCAAGGGTGAGTGCGGAACTCCGAACGAAACCACCGTCGTCAAGCCCCTCCCGACCATCACCACCAAGGCCATCCCGTCCGTGACCGTGGGCGACAAGGCGCACGACGTCGCAATCGTGACCGGCGAGGTCAAGAAGGGCTCGACCATCACGTTCGAGGCCTTCATCCAGAAGACCGGCGAAAAGCTCGTCTGCGAGGACGCCAACAAGGTGTTCGACACCAAGGGCTCGCCCATCGAGATCTCCAAGGCTGGCGAGTACACCTCGGAGGAGTACGTGACGGCTACGGTCGGTAACCTCAACTGGATCGAGACGCTGCGCGACCCGTCCGGCAAGGTCATCGGCAAGGGCGACTGTGGAGCTCCGAACGAGACCACCGTCGTGAACCCGCTCCCGCCCGTGCCGACCACGCCGCCAGCAGCGACGACGCCTCCTGCGCCGTCGACTCCTCCGGTAGCAACGCCTCCGCTGGCAACGACGGGTGCTGACGGCATGCTCCCGCTCGGACTCGGCACCGCAGGCGTGCTCCTCGCAGCCGCCGTGGCCCTCCTGATCACGCAGCGCGTCCGCGCAAAGCGTGAGCTCAAGACCACCGAGCAGATCGCGGAGTAGCCCACACCAGGTAGCAGCCGCTGCCTGAGCTGCGCGATGGCCCGTACCCACTTCTGGGTGCGGGCCATTGCGCACTGACACCGCTTCACGACTAGCAGATGAAGGAGTCGCATGCGCACGTCCGCTGCATCCCCAGATCGACTGCCCACGCGCCGGACGCTCCGCCTCGCGCGTCGACGTCGACAGCGCCTCACGAACGTCGCCTCGTTGGCCTTGATCGCGATGGGCGCCGCAGCGATCGCCGTGTCCGTCCTCGCCCCGGACCTCACCCAGCAGGCCGTCGGCCAGGTCAGACACGTGGCGCAGGCCGTGGAGCTCTACGCCGAGAGCACCGATCCGGTGGCCGGTCCCGCGCTGCCGACCGTGCGCCTGGGCGAGCTTGGCCCCGAAGCGCTCCTGGACGTGTGTGACGGCAGCTTCCCCGAGCTCGAGCAGTACCGGGTGGAAGCCACCCTGCAGCCGGTCTACGCCGCACACAACAACTGCGGTGGCGACATCGTCCTTCCCTGGCAGCTCGGCACGAACGTCACCGTTCAGCAGCAGGACGGAAGGACCGCAACGTATGTTGTCACCGACGCCCGCGACGTCGCCAAGCACGGCAGTACCACCGGCGATGTTGTTGGCCTCAGCGGCACGCTCCTGCTCCAGTCCTGCTACTGGGGACAGGACACGATGCGGTTCGTCGCGCTGACACCTGCATAAGCCCACAACGCCTCCAGACAGCGCTGCGCCCCCTTCTCTTTGAGAAGGGGGCGCAGTCGCGTTGGTGGACCGCTAGATCTTCGGGGGCTTCCTCCAACGGGGTGCAGGCTTGGTGTCAACGAGACGCCAGCTCGAAGCGGGGTAGAACCCAGACGGCCACACCACGTCGCGGATCGAGACGCCAAGAGGTGAGACCGTCTCGTAGACGAGCGCGATCGGCACCTCTCGATGGGCTGCCCGTTCGTTCACCCACACTCCCGGGATCAACTGCGGAGGGTCTGTCACGTCCTTCAGGAGCTCGACGCGCTCAGCTTCATCGACCTGTTCCCACCCAGCCGTCAGTGCGTCCAGGGCGGCGAGCACCTCGGCTCGCTCGAGCGCCTCGACGGGGGCCAGGACTGCTTGGTGCGCCTCACGGATCTTCGCGGCCGCGTCCAAAGTCAACTCAGCACGCTCCTGCGCGGATCCCGCAACGTCCAAACGTGCCAACTGTTCCCCGACATGCTCCGTGATCGCATGCAAGCGCCCAGCCACCTCCCGCGTCCCCGCTTCCAACTCGCTCGGAGTGCCGAAGCGATGCTGCACTCCGCGTGCGTCGATCCCCTCGTTGTCCAGGGGTGAGCGCGTCGCCTGGTGCATGCCGGCGTAAAAGGCCGGCGCGGGTGCGTGGGTCATGGTCGTTGTCCTTCCGTTGTGAGGGTGTAGATCTCGAACGCTTGTCGGCCACCGCTCGCCCCTGGATACACATCCGTGAACTGGTCGCCTTGCCGAACGTCCAAGGTCTCGAACACCCACCGCCAGAACTGAGCGGGCTTGTGCATCGTGGCTTGCTGCCGGTCCAGGCGTCGTGTGTTCAGGCGCACCGGTGGAACCTCGCCCGACATCGCGGGCGGCGTGCTTCCGAACAGGACAGCGTCCACCGCGTCCGCGTTCCCCGGACGATGAATCGGGCCGAGCCGTGCGCCTGGACATAGCTCAAGGGCGGCGGGGGCGACTGACCAGCGAAGAGCCAACGCCCACGCCTCAAACATGCCGAGCTCGTGTACGAGAGCGGCGAGACCGGATTCGCCGCTGTGCAGCGCCCTCACCGTATCCGTGCGACCGTCGCGGCGTTCGCTCGCAAGTTCTGCGAAGCCGAAGGAAACCGGATTTCCTGCGCTGCGGGCCGGGGCACATCCGATGCTCGCGCGGTAACGGGAGAGCGGCTTCCGACATGCAGCCGAGCACGCCCGTGCGTCCGATCGCATCGATACGGGTATGGGGAAGCGGCACCAGACACAGGTCCGACCCTGGACGAGCATGACCTCCGGAACACGTCGAGCTCGATTCTCAACCCTCATTGCACACCTACCGTCGCGTCCGGGGCTGGCTGTGACGATCGGATGATCTGCACATCCCAACCGAACGGAGCGAGCTGGCTGCCGAGCTTCGCAGCTGCTTCGATCAGGTCTTCCAAGCCGGTGAGAGGTTGGGAACTTGGATTACGTATCCGACTCATGCTGGTTGCCCTGGTCAGAGCTGCAACATCGCGCAGATCGGACTCGATGTAGACCTCGGTCGTCGCGAGAGACGCATGCCCGAGTAGCTCTTGAGTGGCCCGGATGTCCTTCGTCTCGCGGAACCCCTTAGTCCCTGCTCGGTGTCGAAGTGAGTGGGGAAACTCCTCGGGCATGAGCCGTTTGACGTACTCGTAGACGGTATGGCTGTGAAGGTGGGTTCCCGGGAAGCGTCCGGGGAAGTAGTAGTGCTGTCCCGGGAGGACCTGTCCCTCGAGTTCGACTAAGAGGTGCAGCGTGTCCGAGTCGAGTGGCAGAACTCGCTCCCGTGATCCCTTACCGACGACTCTGAGCGTGCTGCCGTCTCTGGCCGAGAGCGGCAGGCTGGCAATCTCGTTGCGTCGAAGCCCCATCGACGCCGCCAGCGCAATGATTGCCCGCTCCACCAGTGTTCCGCTGTCGAACGCTGCTAGCACGACTTCATCTGGCGCTGGGCGGCGGGCTCGGCGCTTGGGGACCTTGATGGGTGGAAGGCTCTCGCTCGGGTCTTCGGATGCTCGTCCGTCCTGGACTCTCCACTGGTAGTAGCTCCGGAGCGTGCCGCGAATCCGTTTGCTGTACGAAGGGCTCCAGTCCGAGTAGCCGTTTGACATGTAGGTGAGCAGTTCGCGTGCGGTTGCTTTGCGGGGCAGGAGCCCAGTCGTGCGCTGGAAGCGTTCTAGGTCGCCTAGCCTCTGCTCGATAGTCCCCGGAGCTTTCCGGCCTGCGTAGAGGTAGTGACGGTAGTCCCTGTACTCGTCGTTCACTGTATCCATGTAGCAGAATCCGGGGATCGGGACAGTCCCGTAGAATTACCGGTTATCTCGTTGGTGCTGAAGGTGGCTGAGGGCAAGACCCAGGATGGTCAGTGGGGCGGCCCAGAACGTTGGCTGCCCGAGGTTTGAAACTTCATAATCCGCGGGTCGTGGGTTCGAGCCCCACCGGGCCCACTCCTCCTCATGTCGTTGCTGCAGCCCAGTTTCGGCGTAGGTAGTCGGCGACGAAGATGTTGCCGATGAGCGGACCTGCGGCGAAGATGACAAGTCCCACCAGCCAGGCGTCGCTCCCGCGGAATACGAGCAGACCGAGCGTCGAGACGACGATCACGGCGACGGATGCGAGGATCCCGTTCCTGCGGACTTTGCCCTGCCAGTGCGCTCCGGAGGCGATCATGACAAGTCCCGCGATCCACCCCAGGACGGGCACGAGGTACCAGCCGGCGACGAGCACGACCAACGTCACGATGGCGTAGCCGCGCGGTGTCTCTGTTGTCGCTGGCGGTGCGGCCTCCTCGCGTGCGGCGGCCGCGATCACTCGAGGGTCGCCGAGTTCCGTCAAGCGAATCCGCGTCGCGCCTTCGTCGAGCCCACGAAGGTCGTCGGCGATGTCGCTGAGGATCTCCGCCTGGAGATACTTCGGGGTGTCCGCGAGCGCCGCATCCAGTTCCCTCAGGTAGCCCAGGGCGACTTCATTCTGCGATTCGAAAGGCTTCATTCCTAGCCTGCTTCCTTCTGGTCGAGCGGGCGGCCGGCGTCGGGGTGCGCCAGGTCGGTATGGGGTTCGATGACTGCTCCGACGGCTGCCGCGAACGGCAGCCACTGTGCACGGAACTGCTCCAGCTGGGCGAGTCCTTCTTCAGTGATGGCGAAGTACTTGCGGGGGCGGGCAGAATCTGACTCGTCGGCGTGCGCGACGATCAGGCGTCGCTCGCGCAGCCGGTTCAGCAAGGGGTAGAGGGTGCCGATGCTGCCGATGAGGCCAAGCTCGACCAGGCGTTCGGAGATGCGCCACCCGTAGGCGGGCCCCTGTTGGAGCAGCCCCAGGACGCAGTACTCGACGACGCCCTTGCGAAGTTGTGCGCCAACGGGAGTGGTCATGCATTGCACACTATCTTGCATTGCAAGATAAAACCAGGAGATGGCTGTGGCTCAAGTAGAAACGAAGGGAGCGGTCTGAGGCGGGCCAGGCTCCGTTACGCTCGCGGGGTGAATGCTGACGACGAGACGGCTATCCGCGCCACACCAAACGCGTCATGGCTTCCCACAGGCGGGAGGGCAGAGGTGGTTCGTCGTGCCAGCGTTCCGAGCCCGATGTGCATGGTCCGCCTTTTGCTTCGCCGAGGCGACGCAGTGCATCGTCGTGATGAACAGGGGTCGCATCGAGCAGGTGGATGTCCCGGACACGGTCTATCGGCGACCCGAATCAGTGTTCGTCGCCGACTTCATCGGCCGCGCGACGTTCCTCGACGCAACCCTCCTGGCGGAGCCGGCGGATGGACGGGCGCGCGTTGTCGCGCTCGGCCGGGAGTTCGAGACCGACTGCCAGGACGGCGTCACGATCGACACGGAGGTGCTCCTCATGATCAGGCCGGAGTCGGTCCGCCTCTCCGAGCGCGTCGAGGCTGAAGAGGTGCACGGGGACATCGGGCGCGTCCTCAACGCCATCTTCCACGGAGACAGCGTCGAGTACGAGATCGAGACAGACACAGGAACGATCGTCGCGCAGGTCTCGGACCCCTCGGTGGAGGACATCCTGAAGCCGATGGACTGCGTGCGCGTGAGCCTCGCACAGGACCGCGGATGGCTGCTGCCGAAGACGGACTACGAGGACGACGGGACGGCGGCACACTAGCGACGCGCGTTCCGCGACCGGCCGCTGGCGTCCTGCATCCACTGCTCGTCGGGTCACTCTCTTTCTCGGAGAGGGTGACCCGGTCCGCTTCGCCAATCGCCCGCATCCGAGCCGCTATAGTCACGAACATGGAGCCTGAAGACACCTCCCCAGTGGGGATGGCGAGCATCGCCGCCGCCGCGGGCGTTTCCGTCTCCACCGTCTCGAGGGCGCTCAGCGGGGTGCCGGGAGTCTCGACCGCGAAGCGCGCCGAGATCCGCCGGATCGCACGCGCGCAGGGCTACCTGGCCGACGAATCGGCCCGGGATGCGGGCAGAGATGTTCGAGCCGCGGGTCGGATCACGGCTGTCATCCCGGAACCCGACCGCTGGGTGTTCGGTTCGATCCTGGCGGGGCTGCACGACGTGCTGACTCCGACGGGTGCGACGCTCACGGTCTATCAGGGCCTGTCCGGCAGCGAGCGGGCGAAGCTCTTTGAGGCAACCGCCCTCTCTCGCAACAGCGACGTCGTTGTGCTTGTCCCGATGCCACGGCGCATGCCGGTCCCCGACGTGCGCCGCCTCGGCGTGCCCGTCGTGGTCGCGGGGTCCCTTGTGGAGGGCGTGGCGAGCGTCGGCATCGACGACGACATTGTCGGCCAGCAGGCCACCAACTACCTCATCAACAGCGGATGCAAGAGCATCGTCTACGTGTCGAGCACCGACCACGAGGGCACGCCAGGCAACGCCTCCCGTCGGCGTGCCGAGGGCTTCGCGGCGCGGATGCAGCGCGCCGGGCTCGACCCCAGCTGGCAGGTGCAGGTGCCGTTCGGGACAGGCGCGGGCCAAGCCGCGGCCGAGCAGCTCCTGGCGGGCGATCGCCTCCCCGACGCCGTCTTCGCGTCGTCCGATGATCTCGCTTCCGGCATGATGTCGGCGTTCCGGAAGGCGGGGGTGCGCATCCCGGAGGACCTCTCGATCATCGGAGTCGACGACAGCCCCATTGCGAGCCTCATGCACCTGACGACGATCGCGCAGCCGGCGCGTCAGCAGGGCCACCTCGCTGCATCTATGGCGTTGCGAGCGCTCCAGGGGGACCCGCCGAGCGAGCCGGTCACGCTCGAGACACGCCTCGTCGTGCGCGAGTCGACGGGGCGTTCCACCTCGAGCTGACGAGCGTTGCGCGCTGTGCTCTCTCCGGCTTACGCGCTGTGCTCTTTCTCTCTTGCGCACTGTGCTCTTTCCACTTGCGCGCTGTGCTCTTTCCACTTGCGCAAAGTCACGCAACAGTCACGCAAGCGCCCGAAAAGGCCTCGCTTCCGGTTCTAGGCTTTGGCCGATGCGTACAGAATCCAACGGCGGCTTCCAGCAGAGCACCGTCTACCAGATCTACCCGAAGTCGTTTCTCGACTCCACGGGGAGCGGCGTCGGCGACCTGCGCGGCGTGATCCAGAAGATCCCGTACATCGCCTCCCTCGGCGTCGACATGGTGTGGTTCAACCCGTTCTTCGAGTCGCCGCAGGCCGACAACGGCTACGACATCTCCGACTACTACCGCATCGACCCCGAGATGGGAACGATGGCGGATTTCGAGGAGCTTGTCGAGGGCCTCAAGGCCGAGGGCATCGAGGTCATGCTCGACATGGTGCTCAACCACACGTCGACAGAGCACGTGTGGTTCCAACGGGCGCTCGCGGGGGATCCCGAGTACTGCGACTTCTATTACGTGCGACCGGCTGGCTCAGACGGGGGACTGCCGAACAACTGGGTCTCGAAGTTCGGTGGTCCGGCGTGGAGCCGCTTCGGTGAGACCGACGACTACTACCTGCACCTCTTCGACCGCACGCAGGCTGATCTCAACTGGCATAATCCTCGAGTTCGCCGCGAGATGGCGAAGGTCGTCGAGTTCTGGCGCGTGAAGGGCGTGCGCGGTTTCCGCTTCGACGTCATCAACCTCATCTCGAAACCCGTCGACCTGCCCTCGGCTCCTGAAGGCGCCGACGACCGGTTCATGTACACCGATGGCGACCTCGTCACGACGTTCCTCCGCGAGCTGGCTGAGGCCTCCTACGGGAAGGACGCCGGATGCGTGACGGTCGGCGAGATGTCCTCGACCTCCATCGAGCGGTGCGTCGAGTACTCGCATCCCGACTCCGGCGCCCTCTCCATGGTGTTCAACTTCCACCACCTCAAGGTCGACTACGCGGACGGGAAGAAGTGGTCGCGTGCACGCTTCGAGCTCGACGACCTCCGTCGTGTCCTGATGGAGTGGGCTGATGGCATGCAGGCTGGCGGTGGCTGGAATGCCCTGTTCTGGAACAACCACGACCAGCCGCGCGCGCTCAACCGCTTCGGCGACCCGACGGCGTACAGGGTCGAGTCGGCGACCATGCACGCCACCGTCCTGCACCTCTTCCGCGGCACGCCGTACGTGTACATGGGCGAGGAGATCGGCATGACCGACCCCGAGTACATGAGCATCGGCGACTACGTTGACGTCGAGGCGGTGAACGCCCACAAAGCACTGGTCGGCACCGGGATGTCCGACGAGGATGCGCTGGAGATCGTGCGCGCGAAGGCCCGCGACAACGCACGCACCCCGATGCAGTGGGACGCGGGCCCGAGCGCCGGCTTCACTGCGGGCACACCATGGCTCAGGCCCACGAACGGCGACCTCATCAACGTGGCCGCCGAGGAGACCGACGGGCGCATCTTGCCCTACTACCGCACGCTCATCGAGCTGCGGAAGACGCATCCCGTGATCAGTCACGGTGAGGTCGCTGGCGTCGCTCTCGACCACCCTCACGTGTTCGCCTACGAGCGCACCCACGGGACGACGCGGCTGCTTGTCCTCGCGAACTTCTCCGCAGCCTCGACCCGAATCGAGGTGCCGGCCGAGTTCATCTCCGGTCGTGTGCTCATTTCCAACACCGATCGCCTCGACGCACCGGCCATCTCCGACGTCGAGCTGGCGCCGTACGAGGCGCTCGCGATCATCCTCGAATCTTCCGAAAGCTAGGAGCAGTAATGTCAGAAACCGAACTGAGTGGTGGCATCGTCGCGCCGCTCGCCGGCGCGATGGTCGCCATCACCGACGTCCCAGACCCCGTGTTCGCCTCGAAGGCGATGGGCGACGGGTTCGCCGTGGCACCGAGCGCTGACGACGTCGTCGCGCCGTGCGCTGGAACCGTCATCATGGTCGCCAAGACCGCGCACGCGTTCGGGATCCGCACCGACGACGGGCTCGAGGTCCTGGTGCACATGGGCATCGACACCGTCGAGCTCGAAGGGGCGCCGTTCTCGATGCACGTCGAAGTCGACGAACGCGTCGAGGCGGGGCAGCCACTTGGACGGATGGACCTCGCGGCCGTCGAGGCGGCAGGCAAGAGCACGATGACCATGGTCATCTTCCTGAACCTGGCCCAGAAGAAGGGGACCGTGCAGGCAGTGACCGGACCCATCGGGCTCGGCGAGCGTGCCGCGACCCTCGACATTCCCGAGGCGGATGCACCTGCACCGGCGGCAGCGCCGATCGCCGCACCCGCGGACGCTGACCCTGCGACCGTGGTGGCGGCGACGGGCAAGCCAGAGGTCGCGGCGGGGCACCCATCCGGCAAGACCGGTTTCGACGCCCTCGCCTACGACATCGTGGAGGGAGTGGGTGGCAAGGACAACATCCGCACTGTGATCCACTGCATCACCCGTGTGCGCTTCACGCTCAAGGACGAGTCGATCGCCAACGATGACCTCGTCTCGAACCTCGGCGGCGTCATCGACGTCATGAAGGCCGGCGGTCAGTATCAGGTGGTCATCGGACCGGACGTCGAGGACGTCTATGACGCCGTGGTTCGCGTGATCGGCGGCACGGGGGAGGCATCCGCCGATGCTGAGCCGGTCGAGCGGCCGACCACCGTCGTCGGCTGGTTCCAGTTCGGCTTCAGCTCCCTCATCGGCGTCATCACGGGGTCGATGATCCCCGTGATCGGCCTGCTCGCCGCATCCGGAATCCTCAAGGGCATCCTCGCCCTCCTGACGCAGTTCGGCGTGGTCGAGAGCGACAGCTCAACGTACGCGCTCATCGACGCCATGTCGTCGTCGATGTTCTACTTCCTGCCCATCATCATCGGCTTCACGGCTGCGAAGCGCTTCGGTGCCGACCCCATCATCGTCGCGATCATCGGCGGCGTGCTCGTGTTCCCGTCGGTCGTCACGATGTCGAACCCGGAAGCCGACGGTTACATGGTCGTCAGCCAATTCGGCAACACGATCTTCAACGCCGACTTCTTCGGCATCCCCGTCGCGCTCCCGCAGGGCAATGCCTACGCGTACTCGATCTTCCCGATCATCGTGGCCGCCTACCTGGCGTCGCTGCTCGAGCCGCAGCTGAAGAAGTACATCCCGTCGGTTGTGCGGATGATCTTCGCGCCTCTCCTCGAGGTGTTCATCATCTCGACCGTGATGCTCGTCGTCTTCGGCCCGATCATCATGTTCATCTCTGGCGGTATCGCCAACGGCATCAACGGAGTGCTCGAGCTCAACTACGCCATCGCGGGGCTCGTCATCGGCGCCTTCTACCAGTGCCTCGTCATCTTCGGCCTGCACTGGGCGGTCATCCCGCTTGTCGCCTCGCAGATCGCGATCGACGGCTCGTCGCCGCTCAACGCGATCATCTCGGCCACCATGGTCGCTCAGGGTGGCGGTGCGCTTGCCATCTGGATCAAGACGCGCAGCCAGAAGATCAAGACCCTCGCGGGCCCCGCTACCATCTCGGCGTTCGCCGGCATCACCGAGCCTGCCATGTATGGCCTCAACCTCAAGTACGGGCGCGTCTTCATCACCGCGTCAGCTGGTGGAGCGGTCGGCGGGTTCCTCACGGGGCTCATGGATGTGAATATGTACGGCTTCACTGGCGCGTTCGTCGGGTTCCCCTCGTTTGTCAACCCTGAGGGGCTCGACCACAGCTTCTGGGGCTTCCTCATCGCCTCAGCGGCGGCGCTCGTCGTGTCGTTCACGCTCACGTACTTCTTCGGGTACAGCGATAACGACCTCGAGACCGAGCGCGCCGTCAAGAAGGTGCGTCTCGGGAAGCGCGAGCCCGCGGGCGTCTAGAGTTCCCTCTTCGCCACCTCGGTGGCGGTGAGGGGCGGCAGAGCGAAAACCCCGGTAGTCGGTCGAGGATGCGCACTCGAACGGCTGCCGGGGATTTTCGGTCTTGGGTCGCTCGTCGGCGTCAGCCGTACTCGCGCAATGCCGCGCCGGCGTCCTCGACGATGACGTCCGCCCGGCCGAGGTGCGGATATCGGTGAGTGCGGGCCCGTCGATGAGTGCGCGGCACAGCGCGTCCACTGCCGCCGCCGGAGTCAGCAGAGCCTCGACATCGGTGGCGTCGAGGTACGGGATGCGCGCGCTCATCGCAGCACGAACCCTGGCGTCATCGCAATCACACTCAAGGACGGTGTGCCCGGACGGTAGGGCGGGTGCGTGACACGCGACGCGCGCATCCCTCGAACACCCCGTAGTACATAGGTACGATGGTTCGGTCATGAACTCGTACCTGCTCCACGCCGACGCCGATTCCTTCTTCGCGTCCGTCGCCCTGCGCGACCGGCCGGAGCTCGCGGCCAAGCCCGTCGCCGCGGTGGCGCACCTCTTCATCGCGAGCGCCAACTATCCGGCGCGGGAGTTCGGCATCCACGCCGGCATGCTCGTGACGGAAGCGCGGGAGCTGTGCCCGCGCATCCTCCTCGTCGAGTCCTACCGGCAGGAAGTCGAGTCGGTGGGGGATTCTCTCTTCGCCCTCTTCGACTCCCTGGCGCGCGGCATCGAGCCTGGCTCGATCGAGGAGGCGTTCCTTGACGTCAGCGCCCGCACGGCGGAGGAGGCGCTGGGGGTCGCGCACGAGCTGCGGCGGCGCGCCGCGACTGAGCTGCGCATCCCGGTCAGCGTCGGCATCGGCCGCACGAAGCTCATGGCGAAGCTCGCCTCGCGCGCGGCGAAGCCGGACGGCGTGCACGTCATCGACGAGGCGCGCGAACTCGAGCTGCGCACGGAGTTGCCGATCGGCGAGGTGTGGGGCATCGGCGCGCGCACGGAGGCGAGGCTCATCAAGCTCGGCGTCTCGCGCATCGGCGACGTGGATGTCATCCCGCGTGACGAGCTGCTGCGCGTGTGCGGGACTGGGATGGCCAGGAGGCTCTGGCGGATCCGCGCCGGCACGGATGAGGCGACGATCTCGCCCATCAGGCACCGCACGACCCTCACCTCGGAGTCTTCGACGTCCGGTTACGCGCGCGCCGACCGAACCCCAGAGGAAGTGGTCGAGGGGTGCGTCGAGCGTGTGTGCCATCGCGCGAGTAGGGCGGGCCTCAGTGCGACCGGTATCAAGCTGGAGCTGCGGCCGATAGGGCTCGGCCCGGTCAGGGAGAAGTACTCGGGAATCGACTCGAGCGCCTCGTTCGACGTGTGGATGCCCGTGGCGAGGAAGCTGCTAGTCGCTTCGAACACGTCCGAGCTCGAGTCTGCCAGCGTGACCCTCACGGGCCTCGTCCCAGTCGAGATGGTGCAGCCCACGCTCTTCTAAGCCGCGCGTGCCTGGATCTGCTGCGTGCCGGTGAGGGGTGTCAGCCTGCGGAAAGCCATCCGCGAACGCCATCCCACGCGCCTGGTGTGGCGTCGTCGACCGATGCGGCGAGATCCGCGATTGAGACGCCGCGCAGCGAGTCGCGCCAGGCGATCTCGGCCCTTGCCATGACCTTCGCGATGCCGCACGGCGTTGTGCAGGCCTCCGGTGGCGAGGCGAGGGGCCCCTGTTGGCGTATCTCGGTGCACCTGAAAGCGCGCTCTGGCCCATCGATAGCACGTACGACGTCGTACACGGTGATGTCCTCGGGCCGACGGGAAAGTCGGTAGCCGCCGTCGCGCCCCTCGACGGCGGCGATGATGTTGGCCTTGGAAAGCGCCTGCATGTGCTTGGCCAGGTAGGTCTTCGAGACGCCATGCAACTCGGCCAGCTGTGCAACGGGAACCGGCGCTTCGCTGGCGCTGAGGACGGCGCAGCAGTGGAGGCCCCACTCGACCCCCGCGGACATCTTCACGTCTCCGATCATACTCGGATACGTGTTGTCTGTGTATGCTCGAGTACGCGGATAAAAGTTATCCGAGTTAGCGAGGGAGTCATCATGCGCATCGCAATCGCCGGATCCACCGGTCTCGTCGGCCGCAACGTCGTTCACGAAGCTGCCGCCGCAGGCCACGACGTCGTCGAACTGTCGCGCCAGAACGGCGTCGATCTCACGTCATCAGAGGGACTCGCTGAGCGCCTCGCCGGCGTCGACGCAGTCATCGACGTCACCCAGAGCCCAACACTCGACGAGGCTGAATCAACGCAGTTCTTCACCACCGTTGCCGGCAACCTCGGCGACGCGGCGAAAACCGCCGGAGTCGCCCGCACCGTCACGCTCTCGATCATCGGCATCGATCAAGTTCCCGACTACGGCTACTACGTAGCCAAGCTCGCCCAGGAGCAAACGGCAGTCGCGCACGGACCGGACGCGTGCATCCTGCGAGCCGCCCAGTTCCTCGAGTTCCCAGGGCAGATGCTGGACTGGAACCGAGACGGCGACAAGGTGGTCATCCCAGAGCTCAAGACCCAGCCGGTGGCCGTCACCGAGATCGCGAGCCTCCTGGTGCAGATCGCTGACGGGCGCGTCGACGAAGCGCTTGTCGAACTCGCCGGCCCGGAAGCGGGGGAGCTGACCGACTTCGTGCGCAGTGTCGCCGCGGCGCGCGGCACCGAGGTCGAGGTTGTCGGCGTGCGCGCCAGCGAAGGAATGGCGGACGGAGCGTGCCTGCCTGGGGCCGGCGCTAGAATCGCCGGCCCGGGATTCAGCGAATGGCTCGCCGGTCAGGCCTAGGCACCGCCATCGTCGCCTCGCCGTTTCGCCCGCCCGCCGCCCTGCCTCTACGCTGAACTGCAGATCGCGGGATGCGCGAGCGGACGAGACGAGGACCTGGATGACAAGCAGCACCTCGCCGCGCGAGGGCATCCTTCGCCCCATCTCGGCCGGCGTCGTCTCGGCACTCGTCGCGTTCACGAGCTCGTTCATCGTGGTGCTGACCGGTCTCACCGCCGTCGGGGCGAGCCCAGACCAAGCGTCGAGCGGGCTCCTCGCAGTGAGCGTCACGATGGGCCTCGGCTGCATCGTCCTCGCGACCTGGACCCGCCTGCCGATCACCGTCGCGTGGTCGACGCCAGGAGCTGCGCTGCTCGCCGCGACGGGAACCGTAGAGGGCGGCTGGCCCGTCGCAGTCGGCGCCTTCCTCATCACGGGAATCCTCATCGTCGTCACGGGGCTCATTCCGCAGCTCGGTGCACTCGTGTCCCGCATCCCCGTCTCCGTCGCGCAGGCCATGCTCGCCGGGGTGCTGTTCCAGCTCTGCCTCGGCCCGATCACGGGCATGGCGGAGAACCCGCTTGCCGTCGCGCCCGTCGTCGTGGCCTGGCTGCTGGCCCTGCGCTTCCTGCCGCGCTGGGCGGCGCCGATCTCGTTCCTCGTCGCCGCCATCGTCATCGGCGTGCACATCGTCTCGTCGGGGGCGTCGATCAGCGCCGCCGACCTTACACCCCGTGTTCAGTTCACGGCGCCAGAATTCTCCGTCACCGGGATGGTCGGCATCGCGCTCCCGCTGTACCTCGTGACGATGGCGTCGCAGAACGTGCCTGGCGTCGCCGTCATGAAGGGCCTCGGCTACGAGGTCCCATGGCGCCGGTCGCTCCTCGCAACCGGTATCGGCACCGTTGTCGGCGCCCCCGCCGGCGGGCACGCCATCAACCTCGCTGCCATCAGCGCAGCCCTCGCCGCGGGCCCGGAGGCAGGCGACGACCGCTCGAGGCGGTGGATCGCGAGCGTCACGAACGGGGTTGTTGTCATCATCCTCGGCGTCGCCTCCGCCGCATTCGGGACGCTCGTGCTGCTGGCCCCCGCGGGCGTCATCGCGGCCGTCGCGGGGCTTGCGCTCATCGGAACGCTGGCTGCGTCGCTCAAGGCTGCGCTTGCGGAGACGGGCGAGCTCGTGCCGGCCGTCGTCGCGTTCGCGACCGCCGCATCCGGCATCGCTATCGGCGGCGTCAGCGCGGCGTTCTGGGCGCTCGTGGCGGGCCTCATCGTGCGCTTCGTCGTGCGGCCCCGCACCTAGGTGGCCCGCCCAGCCGCACGCTAGTCGTTACGCGGTGCCGTGAGGCGCACGATGACGAGGTACGCGGCGAGCGAGACGATGGCGCCCACGATCGCCGAGGTCCAGTTCGGCAGCGAGAACGGGTTGCTGGTGCTGCTCCAGAACAGGACGCTGCCGAGCCAGCCGCCGAAGAGCGCGCCGAGGGCGCCGACGAAGAGGGGAGCCACCCAGTCGTCCTGCTTGCGGGTCGGTAAGAAGCGCTTCGCGACCACCCCCGCGAGCAGACCGATGGCGAGGAAGGCGAAGTAGCTCACGCGTGCTCCTGGGATTCGGGGGATGATTTGATGGGCTTGAGCTCCCGGTAGGCAAATGACGGGATGTCTGCGACCGGAACCAGGACAACGTCCTGCAGCTTCCAATCCAGCTCACGACAATCCTCCGTGAGTTGCTCCAGTTCCGCCAACTCGAGCGCGTGGCCTTCAAGGGGGACGACGAAGACTTCCGCCTGCAGCTCGTGCCCTTGGTCTCGCACCCGGCAGCCGACCCGCGCGACCCACTGGCGGGCATCCACGAGGGAATTCAGCCGCCCGGCGAGCGGATGAGGGCGTTCGCCGTCATACGTGCGCGCCTGCTCGTCCATGAGGTCGAGGACGGCGATGCGGAGGTTGCGCACCCCGTCGTACATGATGCTCGCTGAGATGAAGAGCGCGGCGACCGAGTCCAGCCACCAGAGGCCGATGCCGATGCCGGCAACGCCGACCGCAGAGCCGACGGCGGTCTGCCAATCAGCCTTGTTCATGTCGGCGTCGGCGTACAGGACCTTGTCGTGCAGCTTCGAAGCGAGCTTCATCTTGCGGTGCCCGATGATGACTGGGGGCCACGCGATGAACAGCATGACGCCGATCATCAACCACCCCAGCCAGATCTGCAGCCCGAACAGCTCGACGGAGCCGATCGTCGGATGCTCCTGCGCGAGAAGCCCGGAGCTCGAGTCGACGATGAGGAACACAGCCATCGACGTCAGCGCGATCCCGGAGACGAGATGCCCGATCGCCACTGCCCTGTGGTAGCCGTACGGGTGCTCCACCGTCGCCGCCTTGCGGCTGATGCGAGCGGCTATGAGGAACGCGAACGGTGGGATGAATGACAGCAGGTCTTCGAGCCAGGCCGCCTTCATCGCCTGAGAATTGCCGAGCACGAGGTAGACGAGCGTAACCGTGACAGCCAGGAAGCCGATCGTGATCCATTCGAGCCGGATCGCCTGACGCCGCACCTCGTCGCTCGAGTCGCTCATGAGGTCGCCTCGGCGAGGTACGTCTCGAGCTCTACGAGGAACGCGTTCTCGCCCATCGGCGTGAGCATCACGTGGGAGATTTTGCCGCCCGCCGAGTCCTCCGTCTCCAGGAACGGTCTCGTCGAGCCGGCCTCGTCCACGTAGGGGGAATCGTCGCGGAACCCTGCGACCGCAAGGTCCAGGTTTCCGTCTTCGAGTCCTTGCACGAGGGCAGCTTCTGAGCCCGCGACCCAGGTGACGGATGCATTGAGTTCGTCAGCAAATCCCTCGACGAGCTCGACTTCGACGCCCGTCGGTTCAGCACCCGCGGCAAGATGCGTGAACGGCGGATTGTGTGAGATCCCGACCCGCAACTCACCGCCGCGCACCCGCTCAAGCGTTCCGTCCGGGTCGCTTGGGACGCGCATCCCGCATCCCGCGACCAGCACGGCGACGAGGGCCGCCGTGACCAACGCGGCGATCACCCGCCCTATCCTCCTCAACCCTCCAACGCGCAGAGCCATACCCCGAGCCTATGATTCGTCGCTGTGGCTGCGCTCAGCGCTCGCGGAATTGCCCGGTTCGTGGACGACGACGCACGGCTCGTCACCGACGCCGCCCTTGAGGAGGCCCTGATCCCGGAACGCCTGCAGCCAGCCGACCATCGGCCACGCCGACCAGCGTTCCCTGAAGAGGTTCGCGTTCCGTGCTATGTCGTGGAGGTGCTGAACCGGCGGGTTCGAGGTGGGATGCCACTGGTGGTACGCGCGTGCGCCACCGACCCAGGCGAGCCCCGCCCCTGCCTGCGAAGCGACGCGGGCGAAGTCCGTGTCCTCGGCTCCGTAGCCTCGGTAGCCCTCGTGGAAGCCGCCGATGCTGCGCCAGGTGTCGGCGGTCACGGCGAAGGAGAGCGACCAGAAGAGATTGCTGTCGGTGCCAGGTTGCACCTCGCCGGGTGTCGGGGCAGGACGGGCGGTGTGCGGAGCATCCTTCAGCTCAACGCGTTCGGCGTCGTAACCGTTCGGCCCGGGAGGCTCAAGGTACGTCACCGGCCCGCTGAGCAAGCACGATGCCCATCGATCATCGCGCGCGGTGTCCTGGTATGCCTCGACGAGCCCACGACCCGGGATGCAGTCGACGTCGAGGAACACGAGCAGCTCGGCACCCCGCTGGAGCGCGACCCGCGCGCCTTCGTTGCGTGCCGCCGCGAGCGGGAGCGCGCTTGCCTGGGCGGGCATCTCGACGATGATTCCCGGGAGAAGGCCGTCGGAGATGAGCTCAGCGATCTGGGGGTCATCCATGGCCACGACGATGGCGTCATCCACCGGCACCGACTGTCGGAGGAGCCCTCGTCGCTGCTCGAGCAGGTGTCGATGGCGCCCGTGTGCCACCGTGATCGTCGCGGTCCTCATCGGCGTGCCAAGCGGTCAAGCAGCGCGGCGGCGCGCAGCGCCCCGGCACCGTCGTTCCACGCCGCCCAGTTCCGGCCGTCGAGCCCTGCAGCTGTTTCCAGGAGCGACGCCCAGTCGTCTCGTTCGAAGGTGTCGGTGACGATGACAGGCAGCTCGGGCGTCGATGCGAGCACCTGCGCGGCCGCGAACTGCTCGTCGTGGGGCCGATCCTGGGGCACGACGATGGCGGGCACCTGCGCGGCCGCGACGTCGGCGATCGACCCTTGGCCGGCGTGCGTGATGACGAGGGATGCTTCGCGGATGCGCGGGCCCGGGTCGGCGACTCGGTTCCCTGGCGTGGTGCCGATCTCGTCCCACTCGACGCCTGGGGTCTGCCGTTTGGCCTCGCGGATCTGAGCTGAGGACATGCCTCCTCCGCCGACCCCCGCCAGTACCAGGACACGCGTGATGGGGCCAGGCCCTCGACCGGGCGAGCGTTGGGCAGCGGAGATCGAGCCGACCGCATGCAGTCGGGCGAGCACGCGGGATGATGCTCCAGGCAGCATCCCCTCGGCGCTCGCCGGCCAGGCGGCCAGGATCGCGTCGGAGAGGCCGAAGCCGAGCGTGTGCGCCGCGTCGGTGCGCACGCCGGGCAGTGCCACTGAGACGACGGGCACGCCGTGCAGACGCGCGAGGGCGGCGACCTCCACGGAGACGTCGGAGACGAAGAGCGTCGGTTCGGTGTCTGCGATCCACGCCGAGATGCGGGCCATGCGTCGGCGCATGCCCTCGTCGTCGACGGGCGCCCAATGCAGGGCACCGTTGGCCGTGGGCTCGAGCGGCGAGACGGCGAGATCGTCGCGCTCGAGCCGGATCCACGGGCCCAGCCATGCCTCCGGCTTGGGGAGGGTCGAGAGCCCCGTCACCGGGGTCGTGCACTCCCGTGCGATGGCCAGTGCGCGCCTCGCGTGCCCTCCGCCCTGATGGTGCACGTAGTAGCCGATGCTCCCGGCACCGGGCGAGCCTGTCTCGGTCATGCCGCTTCCCGCCTTTCCACCTGGGCGCCGAGCAGCGCCTCGTATTCGTCGACCATCCGCACGAGGGAGCAGAAGGCCACAGCCCGACGCCTGGCACCTTCTCGAGGTAGCCCTGCCGCCTCGAGAAGCGCGGCGGCCAGCGCCGGCACATCGTCGGGTGCCGCGAGCCTGCCGCTGTGCTCGTCGATGATCTGGGGCAGCGCGCCCCTGTCGAACGCAGCCACGGGTGTGCCCGCGGCGAGTGACTCTGCTGCGACAAGCCCGTAGGGCTCGTCCCACCTCGGCGTCACGATTGTCACGCTTGCCCGGCCGAGGTGCTCGAAGAGGGTCGCGTGGTCGAGGTGCCCGAGGTAGCGGATTCGGGGGCCGAGGCGTGGCCGGATGGCGCTTTCGAAGTAGTCGGCGTCGAAGATGGGCCCCGCGATGTCCAGGGCCGTCCCGGCGTGGACCGCGGCGTCGATGGCAAGCTCCAAGCCCTTCTCCGGCACGATGCGGCCCGACCAGAAGGCGGCCCCGCCGCCCGGTCCGGGCTGCAGTCGCTCGGTGTCGACGCCGTTGAGGATCACCTCGCAGTCGACGCTCGCCGCCCAGGCGTCCCGCATGTGCTGGCTGACGGCGATGAAGGTCCCAGTCGAGCCGCCAATGCGCACGGCGGACTCGATCCAGCCGACGGGGGGCGTGTGCAGGGTCGTGAAGAACGGCACCTCGAGGAGGCCCGACATCGCGACGGGAAGGTGGTGGATGCTGACGTTGAGGACCGCGTCGAAGCGTGCTGGGGCCGTGCGCGCGAGGTCCAGCATGAGTGCGAGGTAGGCATGATGCTCGTGCATCCACTCGATCGGCATCGCGCCGACGTCGCGGCGGGCCATCTCACTCATCGTGAAGCTCTGCACGGCGAGATGCTCGACGCCGAGCGCTGGGTCGGAGCCCGGGGCCGCGAAGAGCGTCACCTCGTGGCCGCGACGCTTGAGCTCGAGGATGAGCGCGTGCGTGTGCGATTCGAGCCCGCCCGCGAATGGCTCGCTGATGGGGAAGCGCGAGGGGCCGATGATGCAGATCCTCAACGTGACACTCCTTCCAGGCTCAGGACGGATTCGTAGACGGATGCGTGGGCCGCGGCGACCCGTGCGCGCTCTGCCGTTCGTGCCTCGGGGGAGTGGCGGTGCGCGGGCGAGCGCGCTGCGTCGAGCACCGCGGCCCGCAGCGATTCGGGGTCGAGCCCGCTAGACGGGTCACGGTGGTACGTGAAGACCGGCCCCTGATCGGCGTAGTAGCCGACATCCGGGGCTACGACTGCGGTTCCGAGATCCAGGCACGCTTCGAGCCAGCCCGAGTGCGTGCCGAAACGGTACGGCAGCACGGAGGCGTCGAGCGACGCCAGGTAGCGCCACAGCTCGGCGTCATTCAGGTAGTCGTGGACACGCAGCTCGATGAGTCCGGCGTCGGCGAGCTCTCGGAGCCGTGCCGCCAGTGCTGCTTCGTAGTTCATGCCACCCGGGTCGAGGACATCACGGTGTCCGTTGACCTGCACCGCGATGCGGGGGTCGAGAGTGGTGAGTTCGGCGAGCGCTTCGATGACAGGCAGCGGGTCCATGCTCGCGCGCAGACTTTTCGCGTGCAGGCCGACGCGGAAGCGCCCGTTACGGTCTTCCCGCGCGGCGATCGCGGCCTCAGCCTCGCCTGGCTCCACGATGTGCGGGTGCGGGACAACAACCGGTCGGCGGCCCCAGCGTCGCTCGATCTCGTCGGCTGCCCCCGGCGTGAGCGTGATGAGCTCAGCCGCGGCGGGGATCAGGATGTCGAGGTGTGCCGTGTGCGCCTCTGGCGTCGCGTGGTGGGGGTTCGTGAGGTCGTGCACCGTGTAGACGAGGGGCTTCGCTCGTCGGCGCAGCGCATCCACGACACTCTGCAGTGTTTCGGGGGAGAGGGCGTCGAAGCCGAAGTGCAGGTGGAAGACGTCGAAGTCGTCCGCGTGCTCGTCGATCCAGGTGGGCTCGAGCATGACCGGCGGCCACCAGCGGTCCTCGGCAACGCGTCCCGAGCCGTCAGGATGCGGGTCGGGGAGGCGGATGACACGCACAGAAGGCGCCTCAATGCCGGTGGCTGCGAGGTGCCTAACGTAGACGTGCCCTGACGGGACACTCGCGACCCGAATGCTTCGGCTGGAGTCGCCGACGACGTGGGAAGTGCTGGGGGATGACACTCCTCCACATAACCAGTCGAGGCCGAGGAGCGTCCGCCTCTTGACAGCCCACGGTCAGCGTGCTTGCGCGAGCTGAGGCTACTGCTCAGCTCAGTCGCCCGGGTATGGCTCCACGACCACGATGCCGGTTCCGGGACCGACGAGCAGATTGGCAGGTTCGAGTCGGCCCTCGCCGCGATCGCCGCGGACCCAGAACCATTCGCCTGCGGCCACACGGTCGCGGATGTCGTCGCGGAACGCGTCGACATCATCCACGAGCCTCGAGAAGGTCTCGCCCTGATACAGGAGCTCGATCCTGGTCTGTCCGTTCATGACACCCTCTCAGCGGGTTCCGCGATGACGGCCAAGCCGGCCTGTGAGTTCGCACCCTGCACGAGGGCCTCGACCCACGAGCGATTGATGTGCACCTGCCTGCTGCCGAGGAACTTGAAGCGGATCGGCACGGCGGGGTGCATCCAGACAGTACTACGGCCGTCGCCGCCGGCGTTGTTGTCCTTCCAGCTGAAGAAGAACGACTCCCCACGGCGGAGCTTCGTGCCGATCGCGAGCTGCAGGTGCGCGAGCAGGCGGTCTTCGAAGTCGACGGTGACCTCGGAGTTATAGATGAACTTCCCCACGCTGATCCTGCTTTCTTGTCACTGGCGTTTTGTGCGCGCCGTCCATTATCACTGTGCGGGAGCCGGTCCTTGACCAGCGAGCCACGCTAGAGCTCGTCGAGCCAGTCGGGATGCGGCACGCGTGGGTCGTTCGACGAGCCCTCCTCGACGAGACCCTCTGGCACTGAGACCTCGTCTGCCAGTGCGGCGCGCAGCCTGCGGAAGTTCGCCAGAGCCTCGCTGTCGTCGAACTCGGGAAGCTCGGTGTCGACCGTCTCTGTCGCGATCTGACTCGATGGGCCGACCAGTACGGAGAGGACATTCGCGGTGCCGTCGCTATGCCGGACCGGGATCTCGACGACGCTTGCCTGGTGAACTTCGGCGAGAGCCGCCGCGTAGCCCACCAGCTCTCGCGCGATCTTCGTGCTCGTGAAGTAGACGCCACCTGCGTAGTGAAGTTGGTCCATCGTCCCTCCAGACGGTCGCACGCGATCAGAACTCGAAGAGTCTTTCAGCGTCAGTTGTGTGCGCTCGGAGTATTGCGTTCTGCATCGTTGTATGAAGCGGAATCAGCTGTTTGCCAAATCGAAACGAAGCGTCTGCCTATCCGGCGCTACGCTCAGACCAGATCCCTATGTATTGGCTGTGCCTGATTGGAGCCCGTGATGTCTACCCCTCAGCTCGACGCCCCGCTCTACCCGCCGCTCTACGGAGCCAGCCTCGGTCAGGCGGTGAAGCGATTCTTCAAGAAGTACGCCGTCTTCTCCGGCCGGGCCAGCCGCAGCGAGTACTGGTGGTGGTGGCTCGTCGGCGTCATCGTGAACGCGCTCTTCTTCCTCATCGGCTCGCTCACCGGCACAACCTCCGTGGACACGACGGATGGGTTCGCGGCAGCGAGCATGGGGAACCCGGTCGTCACGGTCATCCAGTCGATCTGGAGCCTCGCGATCCTGGTGCCGAGCTTCGCACTGCTGTTCCGTCGACTGCACGACACGAACCGCTCCGGTTGGTGGTGGTTCATTGTCTTCGTCCCGATCGCGGGTCCGATCATCCTGCTCGTCTTCGTGCTGGGCGCCTCGCGTCCTGAGGGTGCCCGGTTCGACACGCAGTAACGGCCCCGTATTCCGCGAAAGAACCGCCGCCCTCGTGTGAGGGCGGCGGTTCCTGCTGTCGGGCAGCGGGGCGTGCGTTGTCGGGCCGCGGGGCAACCGCGCGGTGCTTATTGCGCGGGGGTGACGGCCTCGCCGACGGCGCCGAATCGGCCGAGGAGGCCCGAGAAGACGCGAAGCTCCTCCGGGGTCCAGTCGCGCAGCACGGCGTGCAATCGGTGGCGGTTGCGTGCCCGCACCTCGGTGACGCGTTCGACCGCGAACGGGGTGGGGGTGAGGATGCGCGCCCGACCGTCGTTCGGGTCGGATCCGACCGTCAGGAGCTGGAACTCCTCGAGCATCCGAACCTGGCGGCTCATGACGCTCTTGTCGATCGCGAGCTGCTCGCCGAGCGTCCCCACGTGGGCCGTGCCGTGCTGCACAAGCGCCGAGAGGATCTTGTAGCCGATGGGCTGCAGTGACGCGTGAACCGCGACGGCAGACTCGCTCCAGGTGGTGCGCACGCGTCGGTAGAACGTGCCAAGCTCCGACTCGACCGAGGCGATCGCCTCGGCGAAGTCGGCGTCGTCTGGGGACTCTGGCATGGTCATCATCCTAGGTGCGGTCTGCCTTGCGTCCCGAGTCGCCGAGGATGGGGATGGCCCCCGTGCGGGGGATGCCCACCATGGCCTCCGCGACTTCCACAAGTTCTTCCGAGGTCGACTCGGCGCCCGCGCGCTCGGCGGCGGAGTCCTCACCCTTCGCGCGTTGCACGGCGTTCTGCGTGCCGAGCTGTGCGTTCGGCAGGAACGAGACAGCGATGAGGGTGACGATTGCCAGCGGGAGGGCGGCGAGGAAGATCGCGCCAACCGAGGTGCCGTAGGCGTCCTCGACGAGGATCCGCAGCCAGTCCGGGAGAGTCGCGAGCTGCGGGATGCTGCCGCCGGCAAGCGACTGGGCCGCTACAGCCTGCTGCTCTGGCGGCAGCGCCTTGACGCTCGTGGAGATCGTCTCGGCGACGACCGTTCCGAGGATCGAGCCCATAACCGAGACACCGATCGTGCCGCCGAGGCTGCGGAAGAACGTGACAGCGCTCGTGGCGACGCCCATGTTCTTGACCTCTGCCTTGTTCTGCACGACCAGGACGAGGTTCTGCATGACCATGCCCACGCCGGCGCCGAGCGCGAACATCGAGAGGCCCACGTAGAGGTAGGGGGTGTCGTAGTGCAGGCGGCTCAGCAGGAAGAGGCCGACGACCATGAGCGCGCTTCCCGTGACGACAAACGCCTTCCACTTGCCACGACGGCTGATGAGATTGCCGACGATCGTCGATGCGACGAGCAGTCCCGCCATCATCGGGATCGTGAGAATGCCCGACTCGGTCGGGGTCGCGCCTCGCGCGAGCTGCATGTACTGGCTCAGGAAGACGCTTGTGCCGAACATGGCGACGCCGACTGAGACGCTCGCGACGACCGCGAGGGTGAACGTGCGGTCGCGGAAGAGCGTCAGGGGGATGAGCGGCTCTTTGACGCGCAGCTCGACCAGGATGGCGATGACAAGCAGCAGGACGCCGCCGATGACCATGAGGTAGGAGGGGAGCGAGTTCCACTCGAACTGCGAGCCGGCGAGGGTCACCCAGATCAGGAGCAGCGAGACTCCGCTTGAGATGAGCACGATGCCGAAGTAGTCGATGCTCACCTTGCGCTTCTTCGGCTTCGGCAGGTGCAGCGTCACCTGCAGCAGGATGAGGGCGACAACTGCGAACGGCAGGCCGACGAAGAAGTTCCAGCGCCACCCGAAGGCGTCCGTGATGACGCCGCCAAGCAGCGGGCCGCCAACCGTCGCGAGCGCCATCACTGCGCCGAAGAAGCCGGCGTAGCGGCCGCGCTCGCGTGGGCTGAGGATGTCAGCCATGACGATCTGGCTGAGCGCTCCGAGTCCGCCGGCGCCGAGGCCCTGGAACACACGCATCGTGATGAGCATGGACGTGTCCTGCGCGAAGCCGGCGATCGCCGAGCTCACGACGAAGATGACGAGCGAGATCTGCAGCAGCAGCTTGCGGTTTGTGAGGTCGGCGAGCTTGCCCCAGATCGGGGTGGAGACGGTGGTGGCGAGCAGCGTCGCGGTGACGACCCAGGTGAAGGCGCTCTGATCGCCCTTGAGGTCGCTGATGATGAGGGGGAGCGACGTGCTCACGACGGTGGAGGCGAGCATCGACACGAACATGCCGAGCATGAGGCCGGAGAGGGCCTGCAGTACCTGGCGGCGGCTCATGCCGGACTCGGTGAGCTCGCCTGCTGGCTTGCTGCTTGATCTGGGGTTCTTGCTAGACGACATCGACGCGAGTTCTCCTAATAGTTGACGACGGTCAACCATACATAGATGGTTGACCGTCGTCAACTACCGGAAAGGGCCCCGCGAACGGGGCCCTGATCCTGCGTGCTGCCGACTGCGGCGTTGCGGCTAGTCGATCTTGCGCTTGAGGTTGTCGAGGCCCTCCCTGGCGGCGTCCTTGACATCCTCGACCTTGTCCTTGAATCCGGCCTTCGCCTGGTCGGACCGGCCCTCGGCTTTCAGCTCCTCGTTGCCGGATACCGCTCCAGCGGCCTCCTTCGCGCGTCCGCCGAAGTCTTCTGACTTGTTCTGAATACGATCGTCGATTCCCATGAGGGGATGCTCTCAGCCCAAGTTGGGCGGAGTCTGTGTCGGCGCCACGAGTTGGGCAGGCGCGGAGACGTAGGCGCGGCGCGCTAGGCGCGGCCGTGGTGCTCGGCCGAGATCGAAAACGCCTCGAACACCGCGGCGACCGCCTCGTCGTCGCTCACGCCGAGCTCGCGGGCCTCCACGGCAAACGCGCGAGCAGCAGCCGTGAGCCGAACGTCCCCGTGCCTGCTGTCGTCAGTAACAAAGGTTCCTGCCCGGCCGCGACCCACAACAACACCCTGCTTCTCGAGGGTCGTGTAGCACTTCGCCACGGTTCCCGGCGCGACGCCGAGCGTCCCAGCGAGGGTGCGAACCGGCGGCAGTCGCTCGCCCGGCTCGAGGTCGCCCCGCTCGACGGCGTCAATGATCGCATCGCGCAACTGCTTGCCTGGCGGGCGCGACGAGTCCCCGCCGATCGACAGATGCTCGAAGAAGTCGCCAGCGCTCATGGGCGGGGACGCTTGCCCGGGCTGGTGTTCTCGTCGATTGCCGTCTCCGAGCCGAGGGAGATCTCCTCGTCGTCGTCTGGGTCGACGAGGTCGTCGAACATCGCGGCGCTCACGGCCTCGTCGTGCTGCTTCGCGCGTTGCGGACCGAACCCGAGCCACTTGCGAGTCGGGTAGTGCAGCTTCTCGCGCCGCCACCACAGCGTCGCCAGCACCAGCGTCGCAATGCTCGGTACGAGCGCCAGCCAAGCGCCGTACGCGATGGGGTACTCGCCGTTGGCCGCATCCACTCGCAACGTCGCGAAGGCGAAGAGAAACAGGACTCCGAGCGTCGCGAACGCCGCGTAGAGCTGCAGGATCTTCGCAGAGATGACCGCCACCCCGGAGATACGCAAGATCAGGACCACGACGAGGCCGAGAAGGGGGAGCGTCGGCACGAGACCGAACAGGAACGTGCCGAACCAGTTGTAGCCGAGAGCTTCGTCCATCTGGCTCAGGCCCGTACCGGCGAGGAAGAGCTGCCACCCATTCAGCGTCGGCGCGATCCGGTTGAGCGGGATCTCCGAGTTCCACCAGGGGAAGAACATCGTCACGACCAGCAGCACAGCCAGCACCCCGAACGCGATCTGCTTGGGGCGGTAGGCCGGGTACGACGACATCGCCGCCGTATCCTCGACCAGCGAATCTTCGTCCTGCGGAGTAGCCATACCCCCAGCCTACGAGGCAGGTTCGCAATCGCGGCTCCGAACGCGCAGACTGGATGCGGCCGTGACGAGGCCGAACGGTCTCAGGCGGCGAGAGGGGCAGCATGACGGAACGACACCACAGGCCCGTGCGCGTGCCATCGCAGGCGTTCGAGGCGCTCATCGGAGCCGACGACCCGGCGACCGTGAGCCGCGTCGCGCACGACACGGCGAGGGCTCTCCTCCAGCGAGCACGCGGAGAAGGCGACCAGGCCGTCGTGGCACGCCTCGTCGCCTACGCCGACGAGCACGGAATCGACGAGATCGCCGAGCTCTGGGCGGGTGCCACGTCGCGGTCGCTGCCAGGGGCCCTCTGGCGCCTCTACCTGCTGCGCCAGGCCGTGCGGGCCAACCCGGCCGAGACGAGCTACCTGTTCCGCCGCGGGTACGAGGTCGACCGCTCCATCAGCTCCGTCGTCGCCGGAGCCGCCACTCCGACCGGCCCGGAAGAAGTTGTCGCGCTCGCCGATGTCATCCTCCACGGAGCCTTCTCTGGCGACTTCGCACTCGCTCTCGAGCGAGCCGCCGCCTTCTGCCTCGTCATGTCGCAGGGCGCGACGAGCCTGGCAAAAGACGAAGAAGGCGTTGCGCCCGCCCGCGCCCGGCAGTCGACGCGGCGCGCCATCCGGTACCTCGAGATGGGCGAAGACCTCCACGCCTCCGCCGGCATGTGGCGCCTCGACACGCTCGACTGAGCTCGCGAGCGCGCTCCGCTCCGCCCGCCCTGCCCGGTGGCGCTCGCGCACCCGCTGGACGCCGCTTCGCCCGCGACTTGCCCCCAAAGAGTCGTCAAGCTCGCTTTTTGACGACCCTCTGTGCCAACTCGAGCGCAGAGAGGGGCCTCAGACGTGTTCGCGGAGAGCCGATCCGGCTTCCGATGCGCTCGAGGTTCGGTAAACTCGACGTCGCCGGGCCGCAGTAACCCCGGGCTCCAATATTCGCCGCTGCGAGCGGCCTTCCGCCGAGAGGCGTTCCTGCGGCCTGGCTTTCCTCTGCTCCGCAGGCGCCGCCGTTGCTTCCTGGGGGTCGGTCTCCGAGCCACTGCTCCTGCGATTCTGCGATCCTGCGCCTCCGCACGGCCGCCTGCATCCAGACCGCTTCACCCTTGTTTCGGGATTGCTTGCTCATCTCTAGATGGGTTGCAAGCCATCCCGAGACAAGAAACCCATCCCGAGATGGGGATGAGGGCCTCGCCGCGGCGTGCGGACTCAGAGCGGGCGGACTCAGAGCGTGCGGCTGCAAGCGAGCGGATGCGCGACGAAGGCCCCGGCGCGCGTACGCCGGGGCCTTCGTCGTGAAGCGGGGGGAGCGCGGCCTAGCCGAAGCGGCCCGAGACGTAGTCCTCAGTGGCCTGGACTGACGGGTTCTCGAAGATCGTCTTCGTCGTGTCGTACTCGATGAGCTTGCCCGGCATGCCGGTGCCAGCGATGTTGAAGAACGCCGTCTTGTCAGAAACGCGCGACGCCTGCTGCATGTTGTGCGTCACGATGACGATCGTGTACTCGGTCTTGAGCTCCTCGATGAGGTCCTCGATGGCGAGCGTGGAAATCGGGTCGAGGGCCGAGCAGGGCTCATCCATGAGGAGCACGTCGGGGGAGACGGCGATCGCACGGGCGATGCAGAGTCGCTGCTGCTGGCCGCCGGAGAGTCCGGAGCCGGGAAGGTCGAGGCGGTCCTTGACTTCCTTCCAGAGATTGGCACCCTGCAGCGACTTCTCGACGAGGGCGTCGCCGTCGCTCTTGGAGATCTTCGTGTTGTTGAGCTTCACGCCGGCCAGCACGTTCTCGCGGATGCTCATCGTCGGGAACGGGTTGGGGCGCTGGAAGACCATCCCGACCTGGCGGCGGACGAGCACCGGGTCGACGCCGGGGCCGTAGAGGTTGTTGCCGTCGATGAGGACTTCGCCGTCGACCCATGCCTTCGGGATGACCTCGTGCATGCGGTTGAGCGTGCGGAGGAAGGTCGACTTGCCGCAGCCGGACGGGCCGATGAACGCGGTGACGCTGCGGGGCTCGATGACCATGGAGACGTCTTCGACGGCCTTGAACTTGTCGTAGTAGACGTTGAGGTCGTTGACTTCGATGCGCTTAGACACTGTATTTCCCTAACTTCCTGGCTGGTCAGCCTGGTCCGTCTGGCCTGTTAGCCCTTGGGGGCGAAGAGCTTGGTGATCATGCGTGCGACGAGGTTGAGCAGCATGACGATGATGAGGAGGACGAGGGCGCCCGTCCAGGCGAGGTTGAGCATGTTCTCGGCTCCCGCGCCGACCTGCTGGGTGTAGGAGCGGTAGACGAACACGGGGAGGCTCATCATGGCGCCCTGTGTCATGTTGTAGTTCATGTAGATGTTGAAGCCGGCCGCGATGAGGAGAGGTGCGCTCTCGCCGATGACGCGCGAGATGGCGAGCATCACGCCCGTCGTGATGCCGGCGAGTGCGGTGGGGAGCACCACTTTGGAGATCGTGAGCCACTTCGGCACGCCGAGCGCGTAGGAGGCTTCGCGGAGCTCGTTCGGGACGAGGCGGATCATCTCTTCGGAGGAGCGCACGACGGTCGGGATCATGAGGACCGTGAGGGCGATTGAGCCGGCGAGTCCCGTGCGCACGTTGGTGAGCGGGATGCCGAGCGTCTGCAGGATGAGCATGATCATCGTGTAGGCGAAGAGACCGGCGACGATCGACGGGACGCCCGTCATGACATCCACAAAGAAGTTGATGGCCTGCGAGAGGCGACCCTTGCCGTACTCGACGAGGTAGATCGACGTGAAGAGACCGATCGGCACCGAGATGAGGGTCGCGACCAGCGTGATGAGCAGCGTGCCGACGATGGCGTGGATGCCGCCGCCGCCTTCGGTGACGACGCCCACCATGGAGGAGGAGAAGAACGTCATGTCGAAGCGGGCGAGGCCGTTCGCGACGAGGGTGAAGAGCAGCGAGAGCAATGGCACGAGGGCCAGGACGAACGCGGCGGTGACAAGCGAGGTCACGAAGCGGTTCGTGGCCTGGCGGGAGCCCTCGATGATGCGGGCGATGATCCACTGGCCGGCGATGTAGAGGATCGCGCCGAGGACGGCGAAGCCCGTCCAGTTAAACTCGCCGCCGCCCGCGGCGAGGAGCAGCATGATGATGGCCGAGAGGACGAAGCCGCCGACGAGGATGGCGTACGGCCCCCACTTGGGGAGGCGCCCGTGCGTGAGCGGGTTGATCATCTCTGGAGCCGTCTGGTTCTGGGCTGGTTTCTGCAGTGTTGAGGTCATCAGTTGGCTCCTGAGAATTCCTTGCGGCGGCTCACGATCCATCGTGCGAGGGAGTTCACGAGGAGGGTGATGGCGAAGAGCACGAGACCGGATGCGATGAGCACGTTGATGTCGAGGTTCGACGCCTCTGGGAACGAGAGGGCGATGTTGGCGGCGATCGTCGACGGGTTGGTGTTCGAGGTCAGCTGGAACGTGATCACGCCGGTTGCGGAGAGCACCATGGCGACGGCCATGGTCTCGCCGAGGGCGCGTCCGAGGCCGAGCATGATGGAGGACACCATGCCGCCGCGTGCGAAGGGCAGCACAGCCATTTTGACCATTTCCCAGCGAGTGGCGCCAAGGGCCAGCGATGCCTCTTCGTGGAGGCGCGGCGTCTGGAGGAACACCTCGCGGGTGAGGGCGGTGACGATGGGGAGCACCATGACGGCGAGCACGATGGCGGCGGTCAGGATGGTGCGCCCGGTGGCGGAGACCTGGCCCTGGAAGAAGGGCAGCCAGGAGAGGTTTTCGTTGAGCCACACGTAGAACGGCTGCACGAACGGTCCGAGCACGGTGGCGCCCCAGAGGCCGAAGACGACCGAGGGGACCGCCGCGAGGAGGTCGATGACGTAGCCGAGGGGGGCCGCGAGCTTGCGCGAGGCGTAGTGCGTGATGAACAGCGCGACGCCGATGGCGACTGGCACGGCCATGATGAGCGCGAGCAGCGAAGCCCAGAGCGTTCCGAAGATGAGCGGAAGCACGTACCAGAAGAAGTTGCCTTCGGCCTCTGGCTCGGCGAGGTTGCTCGCCCCGGCCACGAAGTGGCTGTTCTCGGCCGCGTCGGGGAAGAAGGCCGGGAGTCCCTGGAAGAGCAGGAAGAAGAACACGGCGGCGAGGATCGCGAGGATGAGCGATCCGGAGAACGTCGAGAGGAAGCTGAAGACGCGGTCGCCCGGGCGCGACTTGGCCTTCACCGATGTGCCCGCATCTGGGGCGAGTTCTGCAGTCATCTGCTGAGGGTTTCCCTAAGTCATTTGGGTGGAGCGGGGCGAGTGGCGGCTGAGAGCCGAATCGCCCGGTGCCATGCTTTCACAGCACGGCACCGGGCTGAAACGGAACTTCAGTACTCGCGGTCTACTTGATGGCGTCGACTGCGGCCTGGGCCTGGCCGCGCAGGTCTTCCGAGATGGGCGCGGAGCCCGCGTTCTCGGCTGCGGCGTCCTGAGCCTCAGAGCTGATGACGTAGTTGAAGTACGCCTTGACGTTGGCACCGACAGTCGGGTCGGTGTACTCGGCGCAGCCGATGAGGTACGAGACCAGGACGATCGGGTAGACGCCCTCAGCCGAGCGGTCGAGCTCGAACGAGAGGTCGGTCGCTGCGCGGCCTTCCTCGAGCGTGGAGTTGTCGACGACGGCGGCTGCCGCCTCGGGGGAGAGCTCGACGAACTCGGAGCCCGTCTGGATGGCTGCGGTGCTGAGGTCGCCGGCCGCGGATGCGTCGAGGTAGCCGATCGTGCCGTTACCGGAGGTCAGTGCCTGCTGCACACCGGGGGTCTCCTGAGCGGCCTCGCCGCCTTCGATGGGCCAGTCGTCGCTGTCCTCGAAGGTCCAGACGTCGGGTGCTGCCTCGACGAGGTAGGACGTGAAGTTGCCCGTCGTGCCCGACGTGTCGGAGCGGTGCACCGGCGTGATGGCGAGGTCGGGGAACGTGACGCCCGAGTTGAGCGCCGCGATCTCCGGGGCGTTCCAGTTGGTGATCTCGCCCTTGAAGATCTTGGCGAGGGTCGCGGGGTCGAGGTTCAGCGTGTCAACGCCCTCGACGTTGAACGCGACCGCGATCGGGGAGATGTAGGCGGGGATCTCGACGAGGTCGGTGCCGTCGACGCAGTTGCCGAAGCCGCCAGCCTCGATCTCTTCCATCTTGAACGCGCGGTCGGAGCCGATGAAGGCCGACGTGCCGTTCGTGAAGTCGGTGCGGCCGGCGCCGGAGCCGCCGCCTGCGTAGTTGATCTGGATGCCGGGCTGGACGGCCTGGAAGCCCGCGATCCACGAGGTCTGGGCGGTGCCCTGCGACGATGCGCCCGACGCGGCGAGGGTGCCCGTGAGTGCTGTTGCGTCGCTGTCGGATCCCGGCTGTGCTGCGGGGGTCTCGTTGCCGGCGCAGGCAGCAAGCGTGAGTGCGGCGATTGCGGCCATGGCGACCGATGCGCCTACTCGCGTGAACTTCATGGAGTTTCCCTTCGGGGACAGGTGACATTCCGTTGGATCAGTTGCGATCCGTCGGTGACGCTATGCGCGAAGGGTGACGAGGAGGGGCGGGGAAAGTGAACGGAGGGTGAACGGGCTGGGAATGCGCGCAGATTTCACCCGCATCCGCCTACTTCATCTGCTCCAGAACCGGCTCGATCTGAGCCCGGAGGGTGTCTGAGATGGGCGCGGAGCCGGCTGCCTCGGCTGAGGCTGCCTGGCCCTCCTCGCTCACGACAAAGCTGAAGTATGCCTTGGCGTTGTTGCCCTCGTCGGGGTCGGCATACTCGGCGCAGCCGATGAGGTAGGAAACGAGCACGATCGGGTAGACGCCGGGAGTTGAACGGTTGAGCTCGAACGCGAGGTCGGTGGCTGCCCGCCCGGACTCGATGGTCGAGTTGTCCATCACAGCCGCGGCCGCCTCGGGGGAGAACGGCACGAACTCGCCGCCCGTCTCGACGGAGGCGGTCTTCAGGCCGGCGGCAGCGGAGGCGTCCATGTAGCCGATCGTGCCGTTGGCGCGCAGCGCCTGCTGCATACCCGCGCTCTCTTGGGCCGCCTCGCCGCTCTGCACTGGCCATTCGTCGACTTCGCCGAAGCTCCAGGCGTCGCCCGCGGCCTCATCGAGGTACGCGGTGAAGTTGCCCGTCGTCCCCGACTTGTCGGAGCGGTGGACGGGGGTGATGGCAAGCGAGGGGAGTGTGGCGTCTGGGTTCAGGGCCGCGATCTCGGGCGCGTCCCAGGATGTGATGTCGCCCGCGAAGATGCCGGCGATCGTGGCCGCATCGAGCCGGAGCTCGTCGACTCCCTCAAGGGCGAACGCCACGGCGATGGGCGAGATATACGCGGGGATCTCGACGAGGTCACTGCCGTCGGCGCACGTGCGGAACGGGCCCTCTTCGATCTCGTCGACATCGAAGGCGCGGTCGGAGCCGATGAAAGCGGAAGTCCCGTTCTGGAAGTCGGAGCGCCCTGCGCCGGAGCCGCCGCCTGCGTAGTTGACGCGCACGTCCGGCTCGATGGGGTAGAAGCCGGCGATCCACGCCGTCTGCGCGACGCCTTGCGACGAGGCCCCAGACGCGCTCAGCACGCCAGAGAGGTGCTGTGATCCGGGGTCCTTGCTGACCGATATCTCGTTGAGCGCGCATCCGCTTGTCGCGAGAACGGTGGTTGCGAGGAGCGCCAAGGCGGCGAGTGCTCGGGAGTGGTGCATCGAGTTCCTTCTGCCATCAGGTGTCAGGCGATCGCAAGATCCGCCTGAATCAGTATGAAGGAGAAGTGGACGAGAGGTGGACGCGGGGTGAGCTGCGCGTGAACGCGCAGCTCACCCTTGGCGCTTCCACTGCCGCAGGTCAGGTGATCGGACCGTGCGTCTCGGCTGCCACGACGCCAGCCCCCGGGTGGTTGACGGGCACGTGGATGACGGAGCACTCGCCAGTCGAGAGCATGGCGTGCCTCGCGAGCGAGCTCGGGCGCGTCGCCGTGTGGAGGGCGATGGAGCGAACGATGGCCGGCATGACCGGGGAGTGGCTGCAGATGACGGTGCTGCGGCGCTTCGCGATGAGCTTGCGCACGACCTCGTCGAGCTCCTCCTCGTCGCGCGAATAGGAGCCTTGCGCGATGCTTCGCTCGACCTGCGGGGTGAGCTCGAGGAGCGAGCTGATCGGGGCGACGGTCGAGCGGCAGCGCACAGCGTTCGACGTGACGACGGCCTCCGGGCCGAACGCGCGGAGAATCGGCACGACGGTCTCCGCTTGCTCGAGGCCTCGGGCCGTGATCGGCCGCGAGTCGTCGTCGCCCGGCCAGGACTGCGGGGGCACGGCCGTGGCATGGCGAAGCACGAGGATGGCGAACGTCCGGTGCAGGCCGCGGCGGTACCGGTCTGCGAAGACCTCGAGCAGCTCTCGGTCCCTGTCGTAGCTGAGGAGCTTCTTGGCCTTCTTGAGCGAGACCCAGTCGATGGCGTCGACTTCGTCGTTCGGCTCGAAGACGTGCGCCTGGAAGGAGGCCTCGTCGACCTCGGCGGTCCAGTAGTGGACCTCCTTCGGCCGACCGTTCGGCATGACGTACTCGATGTACCCGAGGGGAGCGCCGAGCGTCGCGCGGTAGCCGGTCTCCTCCTCGACCTCGCGGGCCGCGGTCTCCGGCAGCGTCTCGCCCGGGTCGACCTTTCCCTTCGGGAGCGAGTAGTCGCCGTGCCGTCCGCGGTGGATGACAAGCACCTTGAGCTTGTCGTCTTCAACGTCTTCGTGCCACAGCACAGCGCCTGCCGCGTAGACGGTGCGCGAGGCGGCAGGAGTGTCGATCGTCATCCGGTCAGGCCAGCGTGGTGGGCCTGCGACGCTTGCTGATACGGCGCATCATCTCGTCGTGGAGGTCGGTGAGGCGCTCACCGCTCTCGTCGCGCGCGTGGCGCACCCATTCGGCGTCCGAGCCGAGGTGCCACGTCGCTGTCGTGTCGGCCATCGCCAGGTCGAACATGGCGGCGATGTCGGCGGCGTGGTGCTCGTCGATGATGCGCACGAGCGCCTCGATGCGACGGTCGAGGTTGCGGTGCATCATGTCGGCGGAGCCGATGAACACGCGCTCGTCTCCGTCGTTCGCGAAGCAGAAGATGCGCGAGTGCTCGAGGTAGCGGCCGACGACGGAGCGCACGCGGATGGTCTCGCTGAGCCCGGGCACGCCTGGGCGCAGGCCGCAGATGCCGCGTACCCAGATATCGACGGGCACGCCGGCCTGGCTCGCGCGGTACAGCGCGTCGATGATCTCCTCGTCGACCATGGAGTTCACCTTGATGCGGATGCGGCTCGGCTTGCCCTCAAGCGCGTTCTTGCGCTCCTTGTCGATGAGATTGAGCAGCCCTGGGCGCAGATGCATGGGTGCCACGAGGAGGCGCGTGAACTTGCGCTCAATGGCGTACCCGGAGAGCTGGTTGAAGAGACGCGTGATGTCGCGCGAAATCTTCTCGTTGCAGGTGAAGAGGCCGAGGTCTTCGTAGATGCGGCTCGTCTTCGGGTTGTAGTTGCCCGTGCCGATGTGGTTGTACATCTTGAGCTCGTTGTCTTCCTTGCGGATGACCTGGAGGAGCTTGCAGTGCGTCTTGAGCCCGACGGTCCCGTAGACGACGTGCACGCCGGCCTTCTCGAGCTTGCGCGCCCAGACGATGTTGTTCTGCTCGTCGAAGCGCGCCTTGATCTCGACGAGAACCAGCACCTGCTTGCCGGACTCTGCGGCCTTGATGAGCGCGTTCACGATGGGGCTGTCGCCGGATGTGCGGTACAGGGTCTGCTTGATCGCGAGCACGTTTGGGTCGGCGGCGGCGACCTCGAGGAAGGCCTGCACGCTCGTCGAGAACGCCTCGTATGGGTGCTGCACGAGCACGTCGCGGCGCGCGATGGCACCGAACATGTCGGGCTTCTCGTCGCTCTCTGAGGTGCGGAACGCGGCCGCCGTGACGGGAACGTGCGTCGGGTACTTGAGGTCTGGGCGCTTGATCGCGCCGAGCGCGAAGAGGCCACCGAGGTCGAGCGGCCCCGGAAGCACGTAGACCTCGTTGTGGGTGATGTCGAGCTCGGTCATGAGCAGCTCGAGCGTCACGTCGTCCATGTCGTTCGAGACCTCGAGCCGGATGGGCGGCCCGAAGCGTCGGCGCAGGAGCTCCTTCTCGAGGGCCTGCAGGAGGTTCTCGGTCTCGTCCTCCTCGATCGTCATGTCCTCGTTGCGGGTGAGGCGGAACGCGTGGTGGTCGAGGATCTTCATGCCGGGGAAGACGTGGCCCAGGTGCTGGGCGATGAGGTCCTCGAGCAGAATGAAGCGCGCCTTGCCGTGGTCTGACTGCAGCGGGTAGAAGCGAGGCAGGACCGGCGGGACCTTGAGGCGCGCGAACTCCTCCTTCTCGCTGCGCGGGTTGTAGACACGCACGGAGATGTTGAGAGAGAGCCCCGAGATGTAGGGGAATGGATGCACCGGGTCGACCGCGAGTGGCATGAGGACCGGGAAGATCTGCTCGTCGAACAGGTCGCCAAGCTCAACGCGCTCGGCGTCGGAGAGCTCGTCCCAGCTGACGATGTGGATGCCCTGCTCCGCGAGCTCAGGACGCACGCTGTCGTTGAAGATCGCCGCGTGGCGCTTCTGGAGGTCGTAGGCCTTCGAACGGATCGTGTCGAGCGCCTCCTGCGGCGGGACGCCGGCAGGCGTCGGCACGGCGAGGCCGGTCGCGATGCGGCGCTTGAGGCCCGCGACGCGCACCATGAAGAACTCGTCGAGGTTCGACGAGAAGATCGCGAGGAAGTTCGCTCGCTCGAGGAGCGGCGTCGACGGGTCCTCGCCGAGTTCAAGCACGCGCTGGTTGAACGCGAGCCAGCTCAGCTCACGGTCGACGAAGCGGCTGCGCGGCATCTCCTGCGAGTCTGCACCGGCCTCGGGAGCGCGGAGTTCGATAGTCATGCGGTCATCCTTCCAGGTCTACGGAGAGGAACGGTGTCACGGTGTCCAACTCCGGCAGGATCGAAGAGGTCCTGCCGAGGTGAAGATCAACAGAGCCACGCAAACGGATCATGAACGAGCGTGCGTGTACTGCACGTCGATCGAGAGCTGCTCGTAGCCGAGCGAGCGGTAGAGGGAGAGGGCCGCCTCGTTGTCGCCCTCCACGTACAGCGACGTGCGGGCGGCGCCGGTCGCGTGCATCCGCGCGAGACCGGCCTGCATGAGGGCACGGCCGAGACCGCGACCCGCCGCGTCCGGCGCGATGCCGACGACGTAGATCTCGACCTCGTCGCCCTCGCGTTTGAGCCAGTTGTAGCCGAGGAGGGTGCCGTCGGCGTCGCGGAGCAGCAGGAAGTCGTCTGCATCGAACCACTCGGTGGCCCGCCTGGCGTCGAGCCCGTGTGCGTCGAGCGCGCCCTGCTCAGGGTGGCTGCGGAAGACGACGGAGTTCAAGGTGAGAAAGTCCGCCGAGTCTGCGGCCGTGAAGGGGGCGATCGTGAGCCCCTCCGGGGCCGGCGTGGCCTTGGCGTCGCCGTCGGTGATGGACCGGCCGAGCTTCAACAGGGTGCGGACAGCGGCGAGGCCTCTGCTCGATGCGAGAGCTGAGGCCCCCGCCAGATTGCCGTGTGCCCAGAGCACTGGGGGAGCGTCCGTCGCCGACGCTACGGCGTCGAAGAGCTTCCCGCCGAGCCCGTGGCGTCGGCGGTCCGGATGCACAACGAGCTCGCCCTCGATGGTCCCGTCGCCGATATCCCGCGTGAGGGCTGCGGCGATGAGCTGGCCAGAGTCTTCGATAGCGGTCAGCAGCCGTGCGTCCAGCGAGAGCATCGTGTCCTCGTTGAAGGGCGAGACGCCGTCCGCCGCCGATGCGGCGTCCGCGAGGGCGCGGACCTCCGCACCGCGTGCCTCAGCGGAAGCTGCGGTGAAGATCTCGGGCATGTCGGCTCCTAGGACCTGATGGCGTCGTCGGAGGACGCGCCCGTCGACGCCGGCTCGTCGCGCGCACCCTCGCCCCCGCGAAGGAGGCGGTAGCCGACGTTGCGCACCGTGCCGATCACGCTCTCCTGGTCGCCGAGCTTGGCGCGGAGGCGACGCACGTGCACGTCGACCGTGCGGGTGCCACCGAAGTAGTCGTAGCCCCACACCTCGCTCAGCAGCCGCTCACGCGTGAAGACGTGGTCTGGGTGCGAGGCGAGGTACCTGAGGAGCTCGAACTCTTTGAACGTCAGGTCGAGCGTGCGGCCGCGATACCTCGCGGTGTAGCTGTGCTCGTCGATCGTGAGGGGGCCGATCGCGATCGTGCCGCTCGGCTCCTCCACTGCGGCCTGCGGGCGAAGGAGACGGATGCGAGCATCCACCTCCGCCGGTCCGGCAGTTCGCAGGATGACGTCACCGATGCCCCAGTCGGAGGAGATGGCAGGAAGGCCGCCCTCCGTGATGGCAAGCAGGACGGGAACCGACGACTCGATCGTGTTGAGGACGCCGCACAAGCGTTTCGCGCTCGGGAGGTCGCTCGTGCCGTCGATGATGTTCGCGTCGGCTTGCGGGGCCGAGGCGAGGGCTGATGCGGTCGGAGGGAGCACCCGGACGCGGTGCGCCAGCAAAGTGAGGGAAGGGAGAGCGTGCTCGACGCCGCCGGCGCTGAACAAGAGGACGTCTGCCAAATGTGGCCTCCTCGATGTTTGGTCGGACTCGCTGGCTAGTCTACGCACCCTCGGGACAGCTCCAGCGTGCACAATGGGTCAATGACCCGCGAACGAGTGAGCATCGGCATCGTCTGGCTGGCCGCAGTGGTCGGAGTGTTCGGCGTCGCCATCCTCGCTGATCCCTCTCGTCACCTGGTCTGGGTGAGCATCCTCATGCTGACGCTCATCTGCCTGACCTGCCTCCTCCAGTTGCGTCTGCAGGAGAGCGACGGGTTCATCATGCGGATGAGCATGAGCCTCGTGGGGGCGCTGGTCATCCTCGGCATAGCCTCGCTTGGCTTCGCTCTGCTCGGCGGCGACGCCGTTGTCGGCACGCCGAATCACAGCTGAGTCGCACCGTCTGCTGCGCACTGCCGCAACGATAGGATGAACGGCATGGACACCGTGCTTGTTATCGAAATCATCTTCACCGGCCTGCTGGTGCTCGCGCTCGTCGCCATCAGCTTCGTCTCCGTGGTTGTACTCAAGAACCTCTTCAAGGGCCAGAACTAACCAGCCCCTGCGCGCCCTAGCAGCTGACGGATCGAGAGGAAACCCCCCGATGGTCTACGACATCCCCACTGACCTCCCGCCCGAGATCGTGCCCCTCTCCTGGCTGATCGGCGTCTGGGAAGGTAGCGGCCACGTCGAGTACAAGGTGGGCGACGAGGTGCGCGAGCAGGCGTTCCGCCAGCGCGTGAGCTTCAGCCATGACGGCCTCGCTTATCTCAACTATTCAGCCCAACTGTGGCTCGAAGAAGGCACGGGCGACGAGCCAGTGCAGATCCCGCTCACGGGCGAGACCGGCTTCTGGCGCTTGGCGCGGGCGAGGGACGACGGCGATGTCGGCCCCGGTTACCTGCCGCCGACGGCGCCGCCGACGATCACCGACGCTGATGGCGTCGAGGGTCTGCGCGATGACGAGCAGGCGTTCCCCCTCGAGGTGTCGATCGTGCATCCGACTGGTCTGCTCGAGCGGTACAGCGGGAGTGCCCGCGGCCCGCGCATCGACCTCAAAACCGAGGAAGTGCTGCTGGCGCCAGGCGCGAAGGAATTCACCGCCTCGACCCGCATGTACGGCTACGTCGCGGGTGAGTTGCTGTGGGCGTGGGACATCGCTGCCCTCGGCCAGGAGCTCGCGACGCACGCGTCCGCGAAGCTGGCCAAGCTTGACTGAGCACTCCGCCTCGAATGAGTCGTCGGCCGGTGCCGACGAGCCTCAGCCGTACCGGTCGCCCTTCCTGGCGCTTCCGGGTGCGGTGGAAGGCACTGGCATCGACGGCGGCGTCGCCTGGCACTACGGGCAGGTCACGGCCGACCAGCGGGAGCTTGCTGCCGGGCGTTCGATCGTGGATGCGTCGCACTTCGGCATCATCCGCCTGACCGGCAGCGACCGGCTCAGCTGGCTCGATTCGCTGACGTCGCAGCGGCTCACAACGCTGCAGCCGGGTGAGAGCGCCGAGACCCTGCTGCTCGATATCCAGGGTCACATCGAGCACGGTGCCGGCGTGATCGACGATGGCACCGCGACTTGGCTCATCACCGAGCGCGAGTCCGCGCCTGCATTCGCAGCGTGGCTGAACCGGATGCGCTTCCTCCTCGACGTGCAGGTGGCAGAGGTCACGGACGAGCTCGCGGTCGTCGCGACGCTCGGAGAGCACGACCTGGGCGCGGCAGCCCCGAACGGCACGCCGCTCGTCTGGAACGACCCGTGGGCTGCGCCACCCGCGCACGGCTGGAGCTACTCCCAGTTCCCGGTAGTGCCGGCAGAGGGCGCCGTAGACGGCCACCCTGGCGCCGACTTCCCGCTCAAGCTGCACGTTGTCGATCGGGCCAGCCTGCAGGCGATCGTCGAACGCGTCGCCACCGGCGAGCTGCCGATTGCAGGAATGCACGCGCTGGAAGCGTTGCGCATCGCCGCCCTGCGGCCGCGCCTCGGCGCCGAGATCGATCCAAGGGCGATCCCGCACGAGTTCGACTGGCTCCGCAGCGCCGTGCACCTCGAAAAGGGCTGCTACCGCGGGCAGGAGACGGTCGCGAAGGTCCACTTCCTCGGTCGCCCACCGCGTCGCATCGTCCTCCTCGACCTCGACGGTTCGCTCGGCGAGCTTCCCGCAGCGGGCAGCTCGCTGTCGGTCGAGGGCGACGCCAACGCGCAGACCGTCGGGCGCGTCAGCTCCGTGGCTATCCACCACGAGGACGGGCCCATCGCGCTTGCGCTCGTGAAGCGGTCCCTTGCGGAGGACGCGACCCTCGTCGTGCACCTCGCCGACGGCCAGCAGGTCACCGCCAGTGCGACGACGATCGTCTCGCCGACGGCTGGTCGAGCGGCGGACGTGCCTCGGCTGCCGCGCCTCGAGCGCCGCGGGCAGTAGACGTGGCGGCTCCGGCGGCTGGCGTCGGGGCCGCGTTCGCCCGCCTGCGGGCATCCCTTCCCGCCGTGCTGCAGATCACGGCGGCGGCCTTCGCCGCCTACGCCATCGCGCACTGGGGCCTCGGGCATCCCATCCCGTTCCTCGCGGTGACGGTCGCGATCACGAGCCTGGGGCTGCAGCGTGACGCTCGCCCGCGGCGCGTGTTCGACACGGCGCTCGGCATCACCTTCGGCGTGCTGCTCTCCAATCTTTCACTTGTGGTCTTTGGCCGAGGCGTCTGGCAGGTGACGGTCGTGCTTGCCGTCGTGCTCCTGCTCGGGCGGCTCGTCCACCCGAGCCCGGGTTTCGCGATCGGCGCCGCCGTGCAGGCATCGCTTGTGCAGCTCATCCCGGTGCAGGGGGTCGGCGAGTACACGCGGCTCCTCGATGCGGTCATCGGAGGAGCGGTCGCGATCGCGGCCACGGCGTTGGTGCCGCGCAACGCGGCCGCGCTCGCGAAGCACGAGGCGAAGGGCCTCGTCGGGGCCCTCGCGCAGGCACTCGGCGACATCTCGCAGGCCCTCCGCCGGGGCGACAGCGATGCTGGGCTCGCCGCGCTCGAGGAGCTGCGCATGACGCAAGACACCCTCGACGCGTGGTCGACCGAGCTCGAGAGCGCCGCATCCATCGCCCGGATCTCCCCGTTCATGCGCCACCACCGCGTGCGGGTCGAGCGGATGGCGGAGCTCCGCACCAGCATCGACCTGGCCACCAGGAACCTGCGTGTGCTCGCCCGTCGGGCCTGGTCGCTGTCGTGGGACGGCAGGCACCGCGAGGAGCTCGCAGACCTCCTCGGCGATATCCAGTCGGGGATGCTTGAACTGCAGCTCGGCCTCGACGACGAGGCGATGCTGCACCAGGCGAGGCAGACGCTGCTCATCGCGGCAGCGCGGCTCGAGCCTGAGCACCTGCCTGGGGCGCAACTCGCCGAGTCCGTCCTGCTCATGCAGTGCAGGCCCCTTGTCGTCGACCTCCTCATCGCGAGCGGCATGGAGCCCGGAGCCGCACGCACGGCGCTCCCCGAGGTCAGCTAGCCGACGCGCGCCGCCCGGCCGCCCGGCCGCCCGGCCGCCCGCCGCCTCGCCGGGCTCTCCCCATGATCACTGCCCGTCGAATGCCCCTCTGCGAGGGCCTCCAGAGGGCGAAACGCCGGGCAGCGATGGTGGATGCGACGGGGCGAGGGCTCCCGTGGAGGGCGCGACTGCTTTCCACGCGACCGTGAGCTCACCGAGACGCCAGCGCTTCTGCGTGTCCACGAGCGGCCAGCCGGCCGCGCGCATCCGCTCGCACACGGCGAGGAAGCGCTGTCGGGCGCCGAACGTCTGCCGCGGGGCCTCCCGCTGCCAGGCGTCGTCGAGCGCCTTGAGGTAGTCGTGGACGCCTTCGCCTGGAACGTTGCGGTGGATGAGCGCCTTCGGCAGTCGCTCGGCGACGACCAGCGGCGATTCGAGGCTGGCCGTGTGCAGCGAGACCGTGAATGTCTGCGGTCCGGCCGCGTCGACTCCCACCCACGACGAGACACGGCCCACTTCGTTGCAGGTCCCCTCGACCAGCAGGCCGCCGGGCGCGAGCCTCGCGGTCATGCGTGACCAGGCGTCCGCCACCTCGGACTCGTCGTACTGCCGCAGCACGTTCATGGCGCGGATCACGGCGGGGGATTCGCCCTTCGGCGTCGCCACCTCGAACCCGCCGACCGCAAACGAGACGCGACCACGCAACTCCGGTCGGTCGGCGAGCTGCTCTCTGGCGAGCGCGACGCGTCCAGGGTCGATCTCGAGACCGTGCACGCGGACCCCGGGCACGGCGCGCCCGAGACGCTCCGCCAGCTCGAAGGCGGTTGCGCCGCTGGCCCCGTAGCCCAAGTCGATCACCAGCGGGCGTTCGACGGATCTCAATGCGGGATGCTGTGCTATCCATCGGTCGATTCGCCGCAGACGGTTCGTTCCCGTCGTTCCTCGAGTGAGTCGACCCAATGCCATGCAACAAGAGTATTGAGCCGACGGGACTATTTCAGCGTGCGACAACTCCGCGTCGCACGCGGGTCACCCCTACTCGGTACGCTTGGTGGCATGACTGAAGCGCTGACGCTCATCCTTGTCCGTCACGGACAGAGCGAATGGAACGAGAAGAACCTCTTTACCGGCTGGGTGGATGTTGAGCTCACCGAACAGGGACGCGAAGAGGGCGCCCGTGCGGGCCGCCTCATCCGCGACTCCGGACTCAAGCCCAACGTGCTCTACACGTCGCTGCTCACGCGTGCCATCGACACCGCCAACCTCGCGCTCAAGGAAGCTGGTCGCGGCTGGATCGACGTCGAGCGCACCTGGCGCCTCAACGAGCGCCACTATGGCGACCTGCAGGGCAAGGACAAGGCCCAGGTTCGCGACCAGTACGGCGAAGAGCAGTTCATGGAGTGGCGTCGCTCGTACGACACCCCACCGCCCGCCCTCGACGACAGCAGCGAGTTCTCGCAGGCGCACGACGAGCGGTACGCCGACCTCGGCGACGACCTTCCCCGCACCGAGTGCCTCAAGGATGTCCTCGTGCGCTTCCTCCCGTACTGGGAAGAGGAGGTCCTGCCGACGCTCATCGAGCGCGGCACCGTCATGATCGCCGCGCACGGCAATAGCCTCCGCGCGCTCGTGAAGCACCTCGAGGGCATCAGCGACGACGACATCGCCGCCGTCAACATCCCGACGGGCATGCCTCTCGTGTACCGCTTCGACCCCGAAACGCACGAAGTGCTCGGCAAGGGCGAGTACCTCGACCCCGAAGCAGCCGCCGCCGGCGCAGCCGCGGTCGCCTCTCAGGGCAAGTAGCACCGAGCGAACCCCGGGCTCGCTCCGGGACACACGAAAGAGGAGCTCCCCGTCATTGGACGGGGGCTCCTCTTTCGCGATCACCAATGACGACGGGATCGTCAGCGGTGATGGTCGTGTTCGTGGTCGTGTTCTTCCTCGTCCTCGAGGAGCATTCCGACCGAAGTCGCGCACGTGTCACCCCGCCACGCCTCGATTCCCTCGCGGACCGCGAAAACGGCGATGACAAGACCCGCGACGGCGTCCGCCCAAGCCCAGCCAAGGAGCGAGTTCAGGAGGAGTCCGACGAGGACAGCGGCGGACAGGTAGGTGCAGATGAGGGTCTGCTTGGAGTCCGCGACGGCCGTGGCTGAACCGAGTTCCCGCCCCGCGCGTCGCTCGATGAGCGAGAGGAACGGCATGAGGACGACACTCACGGCGGCCAGTACGATGCCGACGGTGCTGTGCGCGACCTCGGAGCCGGACGTGACCGCGAGGATTGAGCTCATGCTCACGTAGGCGGCGAGAGCGAAGAAGGCGACCGCAATGACACGAAGAGTCGGTTTCTCCCATCGTTCCGGTTCGCGGCGGGTGAACTGCCAGGCGACCGCTGCGGCGGAGAGCACCTCGATGACCGAGTCGAGACCAAAGCCGATGAGGGCGGCCGATGATGAAGCGGCGCCCGCTGAGAGGGCGATGACCGCCTCGATCACGTTGTAGGCGATCGTGAAGGTCACGACCAGGCGGATGCGCTGCTGCAACACCGCGCGACGAGCCTCAGATCTGCTGGTAGTGGTTGGGGTCTTCGCTGAGCCGGTCACGAGGTCGGCTCGCAGCATCCAGGCACAGGGCACGCCGAGTCCTGGCAGGGAGCTTCCTCGTCCACGGCGAGGGCAACTCCGACGAGCGCCGTCAGCGCCAGGGTGAGGTGGGGGTCGGAGATCGCATAGCGCGTCTGCCTGCCCTCCGGCTCCCCGATGACGATCCCGCAATCCCGCAGGCAGGTCAGGTGATTCGACACGTTCTGCCGAGTCAGCCCGAGGTCCTCGGCAAGACGCGCCGGGTAGTTGGGGCCGTCGAGCAGCTGCATGAGGATGCGCGAGCGGGAGGGGTCTGCCATCGCGCGGCCGAGTCGATTCATGACATCGAGGCGCGTGGTGGTCGAAGAAGTCATGCCCCAATTAATACAGTGAGGGCTGTATTAAGCAAGCGCGTCTTTCACTCGCGAAGATGCCAGACGAACGGATGCACCAGAAACACGAACGCACCCCGGACGCTGCTGGCCCGAGTGGACCAGCGGCGACCGGGGTGCGGTCTCAGTGCTGGGGTTCGCTAGACGCCGGGGGTGACCGGGGAGACTGGCGTGGACGGCTCCTTCTCCTGCATCCACTCGCCGCTCGTCAGGTATTGCACCTTCTGGGCGATCGAGACGGCGTGGTCCGCGAAGCGCTCGAAGTAGCGGCTCGCGAGCGTCGCGTCGACAACCTCGACGCTCTGCGCCTGGATGTCGTCGGACAGGAGGGCGTCGAACGTGCTGCGGTGCAGGTCGTCGATCTGCGTGTCGCTCGCCTTGATCTCGTCGGCGATGCGGTTCGTCTCCTCGTCGTTGCCTGCATCGAGCAGGGCGACGAGCTGACGTGCGACGGCGACATCGAGGCGGCTCATCTCGGCGAACACCGGACGGAGCGTGTTCGGGCCGACGCCGCCCGGGAAGCGGTAGCGGGCGAGCGCCGCAATGTGCGCCGCGAGATCACCCATGCGCTCGAGCGACGAGCTGATGCGCAGCGCGCTCACGACGAGGCGCAGGTCGCGTGCGACGGGGGACTGGCGGGCGATGATCTCAATGGTGTGCTCATCGAGCGCGATGGCGAGCTCGTCGATGCGGGCATCATCGGAGATGACCTGCTCGGCGAGGGCGACATCGGAGTTGGTGAACGCAACGGCGGCGCGCTGCATGGCGGACTCGACGTGGCGGGCGATCTCCACGAGGCCATTGCTGACCTCAGCGAGTTCCTGCTGGAAAACTTCGCGCATGTTTATCCTCTGTTTCATGGCAACGGGCGATGTGCCGCTGCCCGTAGTTCTGGGCAGACCGGTCGCCCAGTGCCTCTGGGAGTGACCCTGCCTTCGCAGGCGAGTCTACGGAGCCAAGGTAACCGACTCGTGTACGACGGGTGACGCATCCGCTGGCCCATATGCTGGACACATGGACTCGTCCGTCGCAGTGGTCCTTGCGATCGTACTCGGCTTCCTCTTGGGTGCAGGTTTCGTCTGGCTGCTCCACGTCGCCTCGGTACGGCAGGCAAAGGCGCGAGCTGCATTCTCACCCCGCCTCCCAGAGGGCATCGAGCATCTGCTCGGCGCCCTCGACTCGATCGTCATCGTCACCGACCCTTCTCGGAACGTCTACCAGTCTTCCCCGGGGGCTACCTCCAAAGGCCTCGTTCGACCCGGAGGCCGCCTCGACGAACGCGTCGGCGCGGTTGTCGATGAGGCCAGAAGGCAGGGGGAGGCCGTCACGAGGGATCTCGAGATCGCCAGGGGCCCGTTCGGGCGATCGGAGATCCACGTTCGCGTGCGCGCGGCCCCCCTGTCGACGAGGTTCTTCCTCGTGCTCGCCGAAGACCGCACAGAAGCGCTCCGCGTCGAGAGCGTGCGCCGGGACTTCGTCGCGAACGTCAGCCACGAACTCAAGACCCCGATCGGTGCGGTGACGCTGCTGGCCGAGGCCATCTCCGAGTCGGCGGGCGACGAGGAGCAAGTCAAGTACTTCACGGGGCGGCTCAGCAAGGAGAGCCTGCGCCTCGCGTCCATCACAAACGAGCTGATCGAACTGTCGAGGCTGCAGTCGAGCGACTCCCTCGCGCACCCGGAGCTCATCTCCATCCACGAGATCCTCTCGCTCGCCGTCGATCAGTCGAGGGTCCCCGCCGAGGTCGGTGCCGTCGAGATCGTGCTCGGCGATGACGTGGATGCGTTTGTCTACGGCGAACGCGCGCACCTGCTCATGTGCTTCACCAACCTCGTGTCGAACGCGGTCCAGTACTCGTCGCCAAACTCGCGGGTGGGCATCGGCACGCGCCTCGTCGACGACACCGTCGAGGTCGCCATCTCCGACCAGGGCATCGGTATCGCCCCCGAAGATCAGGGGCGCATCTTCGAGCGGTTCTTCCGCGTCGACCAGGCCCGTTCCCGCCGGACGGGCGGAACCGGCCTCGGCCTGAGCATCGTTCGCCACGTCGCAGAGAACCACGGCGGGGACGTCCGGGTCTGGTCGCAGCCGGGCAAGGGGTCGACCTTCACCGTCCGGCTCCCCTCGGCCGACTCCGTGGTCGACGAGATCGACCTGCAGCGCTTCACCGAGCGCCGCTCCGCCTGACGCCCGCCGGGCGCATCCGGGCGGCGCCACGCCGTACAACGCGCGCGGAAGCCCGTGCGTCACTCAATGTTCACGAAAGATATGCACAATGGCCCCCGTGACCCGCATCCTCCTCGTCGAAGACGAATCCGCACTGCACGAGCCGCTTTCCTTCCTCCTCGGACGGGAGGGATACGAAGTCGCCGTCGCTGAGACCGGCCTCGACGCCCTCGACCTGTTCGACAGGGATGGCGCCGACCTGGTGCTCCTCGACCTGATGCTCCCGGGCGTTCCAGGCACTGAGGTCTGCAAGCAGATCCGACTCACGTCGAAGGTGCCGATCATCATGCTCACCGCCAAGGACAGCGAGGTCGACATCGTCGTTGGACTCGAGCTCGGTGCCGACGATTACGTCACGAAGCCCTACTCCACTCGAGAGCTGCTGGCCCGCGTCCGCGCCGTGCTTCGCCGCAACGAGCAGGAGGACGAGGGCGAAGACGACAGCATCATCGAGGTCGGCGAGGTGCGCATGGATCTGGACAGGCACACTCTGCAGGTCTCCGGCAAGGTGACCCCCATGCCGCTCAAGGAATACGAGTTGCTCGAGTACCTGATGCGCAACTCGGGTCGCGTGCTGACCCGCGGGCAGCTCATCGACCGGGTGTGGGGACCCGATTACTACGGCGACACCAAGACGCTCGACGTGCACATTAAGCGCATCCGCAGCCGCATCGAGGAGAAGCCGTCGACGCCGGTCCGACTCGTGACGGTCCGAGGTCTCGGGTACCGCTACGAGGGCTGACCTGCGATCTGCCGCCAAGCGAGCGACACAAGAAGGGCGCATCCACCAGGTGGATGCGCCCTTCTCGGCTATCTGCGTGCGTCGGCTAGGCCGTGCCGCCCTCTTCGGGCGCCGTGGTCGCGGACGGCGTCGGGGCGATGCTCGGCGGCGCTGCCGGTGGCTCGGTCTGGGCAGGGCCCGGAACGAGCGTGGAGTACTCGGGGAGCGTGCCGTCGAGCACTGGAACGTTCACGGCCTGGACTGCTTGCTCACCGTCGAGCGACGCAGTGAAGGTCACCTCGTGGGTGGAGCCAGGTGAGAAGTCCATGCCCTCGAGGAGCACGGTGGCGCCCTCGCCGAAGCCGACCTGCGTGACCCCAGCGGCAGCGGCGACGGGGACGGTGACGACGACGTCCTGCTCGACGCCGTTGATGAGGCCCGTGTACGTGATGTCGAGCGAACCGGCGCTGCCCGTGTGGTTGACGAGCGCGAAGATCAGGTTGGCGCGGTCGGTCACGTCGGTGCCGGTCAGCGTGTCGGTGATGAGGATCGCGTTGCGGACCTCGAGCTCGCCGACGTTGGCGTTCGTGCCGTCACTGGCCGAGTACTGCGTCGTAGTGCGCTGGGGGGAGATGTAGTTGCAGCCGGCAAGCCCAACCGCGACTGCCGCGGCAAGGGTTACGGACGCGACGGCGCGGATCTTCACGTCTGGAGCCTCCAGGTTCGGACCGTGCGGCTGTCGCCACACGAATTCACAGGATGCGGCAAGCCTATCTGATCTAGGTGCGGCTGCTGGACGACGCGGCGGCGGACTCTACCACCCCCACCCTCAGATGAGCCCTTTTGACATGGTACTCTTAGGTGCCGAAAGGGGCTTGTATTTATGCAGTTTGAGGTCGGGGAGACAGTCGTCTATCCCCATCACGGCGCGGCCACCATTTCAGAGGTGAAGATCCGAGTCATCAAGGGCGAAGAAAAGACGTTCCTCAAGTTGAACGTTGCACAGGGAGACCTCGTTATCGAGGTTCCTGCTGACAACGTCGACCTGGTTGGAGTGCGCGATGTCATCGGGCAGGACGGTCTCGACCGTGTGTTCGAGGTCTTGCGGGCCCCCATCACCGAGGAACCGACCAACTGGTCCCGCAGGTACAAGTCGAACCTTGAGAAGCTCGCCTCCGGCGATGTCATCAAGGTCTCGGAGGTCGTCCGCGACCTCTGGCGTCGCGACCAGGATCGGGGCCTTTCCGCTGGAGAGAAGCGGATGCTCGCGAAGGCGCGGCAGATTCTCGTCTCGGAGCTTGCTCTCGCGGAGAAGACCGACGAAGAGAAGGCCGGAGACGTGCTCGACAAGGTCCTCGCGTCCTAGTCTTCTGAACACCGGCAGCCTCCCTCGGGGCGGCCGCTCAGCACACACCATGCGCTTCATCGCCGGGGCCGCAGGGACGTTCATTCGTCCGTGCGGCCCCGACGCGTATGCTGGTGCAGTGAAACAGCGCATCTACGACACGCAGACGCAAGCACTCGGCGACTTCACGCCGATGGTGCCAGGCGAGGTTTCGCTGTACGTCTGCGGGCCTACGGTGCAGTCGGCGCCGCACGCAGGCCATCTCCGTTCCGCGCTGGTCTACGACCAATTCCGATCCTGGTTCGAGGCGACTGGGCTTCGTGTGACGCTCGTGCGCAACGTCACGGACATCGACGACAAGACGCTGGCAGGTGCGACGGCGGACGAGCCGTGGTGGGCGTTGGCGTACCGAGTGGAGCGCGAGTTCAACGCCGCCTACTCGGCCCTTGGCATCCGCCCACCGACCTACGAGCCGCGTGCGACGGGGTCCATCCCGGAGATGCAGGAGCTCATCGCGCTGCTCATCGAGCGCGGCCACGCCTATCCGGCTGCGGATGAGAGCGGCGATGTGTGGTTCGACACGGGCAGTTGGCCGAGCTACGGCGAGCTCACGCACCAGCGTCCCGAGGACATGGCCGAGGGAGAGTCGCCGAGCCGAGGGAAACGCAGCGCCGCCGACTTCGCGCTGTGGAAGGGGCAGAAGTCAGGCGAGCCGGACTCGGCTGCCTGGGCGTCGCCGTGGGGGGAAGGCAGGCCGGGGTGGCACATCGAGTGCTCCGCCATGTCCACCAAGTACCTCGGGCCGACCTTCGACATCCACGGTGGTGGCCGCGATCTCCGCTTCCCTCACCACGAGAACGAGCTCGCGCAGTCACGCGCCGCTGGCCTCGAGTTCGCTCGCACGTGGGTGCACAACGGTCTCGTGTCGGTCGCAGGGCAGAAGATGTCGAAGTCGATCGGGAACACGGTCTCGGCGCTCGATCTGCTCTCGTCGGCGCGGCCAGTTGTCGTTCGGTACTTCCTCGGGTCGGCGCACTACCGCTCGACGATCGAGATCGGACCGACCTCTCTCGAAGAGGCGACGGCTTCGTTTGCCCGCATCGAAGCGTTCCTGGAGCGCGCGGAGCGTGCCGGCGTGCTCGCTTCTGGCGGGGAGACGCCGAGCCTCGACGATCTTCCCACCGCGTTCGTCGCGGCCATGAACGACGATTTCGCCGTCCCTCAGGCCATCGCGGCCTTGCATGAGACGGTCACGAGCGGAAACCAGGCGTTCGATACGGGAGCGACGGATGCGGCGGCTCGCGCCGCTCGAGAGGTCACCTCGATGCTCGACATCCTCGGCATCAACCCACGCGCTGAGCAGTGGAGCGGGGGAGCGGATGCGACGGGTGAGACGACCCTCGCCGCGCTCATCGACTCGCTGCTCGTCGAACGCAAGCAGGCCCGCGGTGCGAAGGACTTCGCCCGCGCAGATCAGATTCGAGACACGCTGGCAGCAGCCGGCGTGCAGATTGAAGACTCGCCGAACGGCAGCTTCTGGACGTTGGAGAAGGCATGAGCACGAACTCGCGCGGCAATCGCAGCAAGAAGGGCCCGACCAAGGGCACAGGCGGCAACGGCCGCAAGTCCCTCGAAGGCCGAGGCAACACGCCGCGCGCCGAGGACCGCTCCTGGCACGTCGCCGGCAAGCGGAAGGCCGCGAAGGAACGCCTCGAGGCGGCGCGCGGCGGCTCCAAGCCGCGCCCGGCGCAGCGCGAGGGCGGCGCGCCCCGCCGCGCCCGTACCGACGACAGCACGGAGCTCGTGACTGGTCGCAACTCGGTTGTCGAGGCGCTTCGCGCCGGCATCCCCGCGACGACGCTCTACGTCGCCGCCCGCGGCGAGATGGACGAGCGCGTCAAGGAGATCTTCAAGATCGCCACCGAGCGCAAGATCCCGATCCTCGAGGTCATGCGTCCTGAGCTCGACCGCATGGCCGGCCGCGATGCGGTGCACCAGGGCGTCATCATCAAGGTGCCCGCGTACACGTACGCCGACCCCATGGAAGAGCTCGACCGCGCGATTCAGCGTCGCCGCAACCCGCTCTTCGTCGCGCTCGACGGCATCACCGACCCCCGCAACCTCGGCGCCATCGTGCGTTCGGTCGCGGCGTTCGGTGGCGATGGCATCATCGTGCCGCAGCGTCGCTCCGTCGGCATGACGGCCTCGGCGTGGAAGACCTCGGCGGGAGCCGCTTCGCGCCTTCCCGTGTCGATGGCGTCGAACCTGACGGCCACCATCAAGGCCTACAAGAAAGCCGGCGTGTTCGTCATCGGCCTCGACGGTGACGGCGACGTGTCGCTACCCTCGCTCGAACTCGCGACCTCCCCGCTCCTCGTCGTCGTCGGCAGCGAGGGCAAGGGTCTTTCGAGGCTCGTCACCGAGCACTGCGATGCGATCGTCTCGATCCCGATCGACGGGGCGACCGAGTCGCTGAACGCGGGTATCGCGACGAGCATCACGATGTACGAGGTCGCCAAGCTGCGCGCCGCCAAGCGCGCGGCCAAGTAGCCGAGGCGCTTGACGCTGATGGGCCTCACCCCTGCGGGTGAGGCCCATCGTCATGCCAGCACAGGTGGATGACCGCTGGTACCGTCAGCGGCACCACGACGTCAGGAAGCCGGTGAGCCGGCGCAGTTCCGCGCCGCTCGCGATGTCGATGACGGTGGTCGTCGACTGCTTCATCCCTGGGAGCACGGCGTAGCCGTCCGGGCCTTGCGCGCCGAGGCCCGTCTCAACGGCGAGGTACTGGCCGTTGGGGGAGACGCAGATGTCGCGGAGCCACTCTCCGCTGTCGCCCGGGTCGAAGAGCGTGCGCTGGCCTGAGGCCTCTGCGAGCTCGACCGTCACGTCGGCGAGCCCGGCAGCAGCATCCGCGACCGCCGAGATCTGGGTGCCGGCCGGGTCGAGGACGCTCGTCTGCGTCAGATACTGGGACTCGGTGAGCGTCATCGCCGCTGGTGTCAGCGGTTCGGCCGTTCCAGTGCTGAGGTCGAAGAGCGTGTACCCGCCGACGCCGGAAGTCACGGCTGTCGCGGTGCCAGGGATGAACCCGTGGAAGTGCTGCGCCTGTCCGATCGGCTCGGCGGGGGTGCCCGCCAGGACGTTCACGAGGTAGAGCTGCTCGTCGAGGGTCTGCGCGATGAGCGCGCCTGTGCGAGGGGCGAACGCCCACGTCGAGACCATCAGCGGAGTCCCGTCTGGCCCGGTGACCTGCTTGGGGCGGAACGACGTGTCGCTCGTGTCGAAGACGAACAGCGAACGCACGAGCTCGGTCTGCCCATCGGAGTGGGTGCCGTCGATGACGAACCCGATCAGCCCGCTCTCCGCGTCCGCCGCAAGGCTCGAGAGGCTGCCGGTCGCGTCCACGTTCAGCGGCACGGCTGGGCCCGGTTCTGCGCGGGGCGCCACGCCGACGGTGCCAAGCCCCGCAGCATCCTGTTCGATGACCGCGACAAACGCGTCGGTCAGCGCGTACTCCTGGATGCGGGGTGAGGTGAAGAGGATGCGCGGCTCGCCGCCGCCGGAGACGTTCGTCTCGATGACGCGGTCCTCGAGGCTGCCGCTTGTGGAGATGGCGCCGCGCACCAGCGTCGACACCTCGAGCTGGGGCGTCGTGAACTCGGTCTCAAGCGTCGACGAGACACCGGTCGACGAGCTGACCGCGTCTGCGACCGTGAGCGTGTAGCTCGTGTCGTACGCGAGCAGCTGCTCGAAGGTCACCGTGATCGTGCCGTTTTCCTGCGTGATGCTGTAGTCGGCCGCTGGCTCCAGGACAACCTGTGACGGATCTATTTCGCGGAGGCGCTGGTTGGGGGTGAGGACGAGGCGCGTGCCCTGCTGCTCGACCGTGCCGATCGCGTTGACCGCCGTCGATGCGACTCGGGGCCCCTGCAGGATGTTGCCGACGGCTAATCCGGCCGCCAGCAACGCCAGCACGACGACTGCCATGATGAACGTCTTCCGGAAGCTCCCGCCCCCGCGGCTCCTCCGCGAGTCAAGATCGGCAGACACGAGATCAGTAGACATAGGGGTCGTTCGGCTGGTCGATAGCGGTGATGGTCGTGGGCATGAGCGCGACTCGCTCCGTGCTGGACGCGCTCGGGTTCGTGACGAATGCGCCATCAACCTCGACCCACGAGTCGACGGGGTAGTTCGCCTGCCAGCCCGGCTGGTGCACGGCGACGCCGACAGGCGCGGCATCGATCGCGCAGCAGTTCACGACGAACCGGGCGAGGATGAACGCGTCGGGCGCATCCGGGTCGACGGTCACGAACCCGACGAGCTTGGCACGCTCGCCCATGACCTGCTGCTCGCCGTCGCCCTGCCGGAGCATGGCGGCCCAGTCCTTGACCGTGAAAGAGCTCGTGTCTCGTCCGCGCAGCGTCTCGCCCTCGTCGATTGGGGAGTCGACGGTCTGCGCGTTGGCGTTGAGGGAGCGGTTCTCGACGGCGGCGGAGCTCAGGGTGACGGGCGGCGCGACGATGAGCGCGACAAACGCCGTGACGACGACAAGCACAGTGGCGGTCGTCGAGGCGATGACGGCGAAGCGCTGACGCGCGCCGAGGCGAGGGCGGCGGTTGTGGCGCCTCGAGCGTGACGAGCCGAGCGCATTCGACTCGTGCGAGTGGTCGTGGCGGCCATCGTGGCCGTGCTCGTCGCGCGCTGGCGTGACCGCGATGGCGGCGATCGCCAGGATGCCGCCGATGACCGCCATGATCGACGTGAAGACGAAGTAGCGAGGGTGGATGTAGAGCGACAGCCCGCCGGTCATCGAGAGCCACACCGTCGCGACGACGGTGATGAGGGTGAGGGCGACGCCGCGCCACCTGGAGAGCAGTCGTTCAAGCAATGAGGTTCACTCCGAGTCCGAGGGTGAAGGCTGACAGCGCGACGATGAGGGTGATGCGCGCCAGGACCGCGCTCGTGTAGGTCGTACGCATGAGAGCGAGCATCTTGACGTCGATCATGGGGCCCATCACGAGGAAGGCGACGATGCCGCCCGGCATGAAGGTGCCGACAAACGAGAGGGCGAAGAAGGCGTCGACGTTGGCGCAGATCGAGATGACGAAGCCGAGGGTCATGAGCACGAGCACGGAGAGCACCGGATGCTCGCCGAGGGTCGTGAGCAGGTCGCGCGAGACGCCGACCTGGATCGCTCCGGCGATGGCGGAGCCTACGAAGAGCGCGGGGAGCATCGTCGAGGTTTCGGCACCGAACATCGACGCGCTCGCACGGAACCGGTCTCGCACGCTCGAGCGCGTGTCGTGGCCGTGCTTCGCCTCGAGCTCACAGGTCGCGGCGAAGCTCGGCGTGAGCAAGTCCTGCGGCCTCGGGTGCCTGCTGAAGAGGAACCCGATGACGTTCGCGATGACGAATCCGCCGATGATGCGGGCGGCGAGGATGCCGTGGTCCCAGCCGAAGGCCTGGTAGGTCGTGACGATCGTGATGGGGTTGAGGATGGGGGCCGCCAGCAGGAACGTGATCGACTCGGCGGGCGTGAAGCCGCGGAGCACGAGCCCGCGGGCGAGCGGCACGTTCCCGCATTCGCAGACGGGGAGTGCGATGCCGAACAGCGAGATGACGGCACGCCGCAGACACGGCGTCTGCGGCAGAATGCGCATGAGGAAGCCGGGCGGAAGCCAGTGCTGCACAACGATCGAGAGCAGGATGCCGAGGATGATGAAGGGCATCGACTCGATGACGACGCTCAGCGAGAGGGTGACGAAGTCGGTGATCGGCCCGAGCACCGGCTGGTCGTCGAGCGACGCCGTGAGCGTGCGGATAGCGATGAGCGTGAGCACGAGGCCTGCGCCGATCGTCAGCCCGAGAACTCCGCGGTTGGCGGCCGTGCGCTGCTGCGGGAGCTTGCTGCGCTGCGCGGTCGTGTGCTCGTGCATCCAGCCGAGTATAGTTCGGCGCGCTTTCGCGGAGTCCGAGACGCAGGCGGAGACATACGCACAGGCGGAGACACAGGCACAAATGGAGACACAGACGTGCTCGGGAGTCGCGTCGCGCGGCGACGGGCGATGTGGAGCCGACTGCGAGGTTCGAACTCGCGACATCCGCTTTACAAGAGCGGTGCTCTACCAGCTGAGCTAAGTCGGCCTGCTGCAATCGCAGCGGCACCATCATAGCCATGCGGTGCACACCTCGTGCACCGCATGGCCAATCAGGTTGCGTCTGCGCCTATTCGGCGGTGGTTTCTTCTTCTGGTGTGAAGGAGAGCGAGAGCGAGTTCATGCAGTAGCGGTCGCCCGTCGGCGTGCCGAAGCCGTCTGGGAAGACATGGCCGAGGTGGGAGCCGCAGTTCGCGCAGCGCACCTCGGTGCGCACCATGCCGAGCGTGCGGTCCTCGAGCAGCTGGACTGCGTCTGGCCGCACCGACTCGTAGAAGCTCGGCCACCCGCATCCGGAATCGAACTTGGTGCCGGCCTTGAAGAGCTCGGAGCCGCACGCGCGACACGTGTACAGCCCCGCGCGACCCTCATCGAGGAGCTCACCGGTGTACGCCCGCTCGGTGCCTGCCTCGCGCAGCACGTGGTACTCCTGCGGCGTGAGCTCAGCGCGCCACTCTGAATCTGGCTTGTTGACGGCGTAGGACACCGTGCCTCCTGGAAATCGACGAGACCGCTGGGAGCGGCCAGGGAGGAATGAGCATACGCGCGTTGCGTGAGTCCACTCCGTGAGCCTTGCTCGTACACTTCCTGCATGGCAAGGGACGTGGAGCTCAGCGACCTCGAGCGCGCTCTGCTGGATTTCGAAGAGATGAATCCGCGGCAGAATGCGGCGAAGGCGGCGGCGATCAGAGACCGCTTCGGCTGGTCGACGACGCAGTACTACCGAAATCTCGCTACGCTCATCGAGACACCAGCTGCGCTTGCGCATCAGCCACTGCTCGTCGGCCGCCTGCGGCGTGCGCGCGAGCGGCGTGCGGATGAGCGCCAGTTGCGGCGCGAGCAGCGTATGTCCAGCGCCTCTCCCACCTCAGGACGGATTCGGTAGACACGTGAATTACCCCAAGGATCGCTTCGACGACATCCCACCAGGGCTCGACAGGCGCGGCGCGCATCGCGCTCCCCGAACTCGCCTGGCCAAGCTCGCCTCCTGGCTGTGGGGTCTGCTCGCCGTCGTCGTGATCGTCGCCGTTGCGGCGGTCGCCATGCAGGTCATCAACGGCGTCGTCTCCTTCAGCCCCACGGCCGAGACGGAGGCCAGTGAGACGCCGGCGGAAGAAGTTCCGGTTGAAGAGGTTCCGGCCGAGGTTGTACCGCAGCTCGACCCGAACGTCTCCGTTCGGGTGCTCAACGGCACGGAGCTCGCGGGAGTCGCTGGCGGAACGACCTCGGAACTCACGGCCGCAGGGTGGAACGTCACCGAGACGGCGGATGCTCCGACTTCCGACTACGAGACGACAACCGTCTCCTACAACGACGCCTCACAGGAGCCCGCGGCGCTTGCCCTCGTGCAATCGCTAGGTGGCGGAACCGCCGTGCTCGACCCGAACGTCGCTGCGGCTGGAACGATCGTGGTCATCGTGGGAACCGACCTCGCAGGCTAAGGCCTTCAGCGCGCTCTGCTCAGGCAGGAACGGCGATTTTGTCCGTTGATTCTCCGGGGAATGACGCGCTTGTGTTCCAACGGTGTGAACTTTTGAAGACAAAACGTCCCCAGGTGACGAGATCCGCTTTTTGGGCTTCCAAGCTCAACAGGTCGCCACCTAGTATCTTGCTCGAGTCCTGGGCACCATCGTTCGTCCCCCTCGCACGCATGCAGGGCTCCGCTGGCTGGCGCCGGCGAGTACTACTGAGCAATGGAGACAAACATGGCGAACGGAACCGTGAAGTGGTTCAACGCTGACAAGGGCTACGGCTTCATCACTGTGGATGCGCTCGACGGCGCGGCCGCACAGGATGTGTTCGTGCACTACAAGGCCATCGAGATGCAGGGCTACCGCGTTCTCGAAGAGGGACAGAAGGTCGAATTCGAAATCGGAGCGGGTGACAAGGGCCCCCAGGCGGAGTCCGTGCGCGCGCTCTGACCCACAACGAGAAACGGCGTCGGCCCCTGAGCGGGTCGGCGCCGTTTTCGTCTGTGCGGCGCCGGTATTCGGGTTGTCGTTCGCCCGCAGCGAGAAGGGGCAGGGGTGGCTTGCACTCGACAGGGGCGAGTGCCAATATGGACTTGCACTCGCCTCGTTCGAGTGCCAACCACGAACCTCACGAACCACGTCCGGAAAGGACGCAGTACACATATGTCGAAGATCATTGCTTTTGACGAAGAGGCCCGTCGCGGGCTTGAGCGTGGACTGAACACGCTCGCCGACGCGGTCAAGGTCACGCTCGGCCCACGTGGCCGCAATGTCGTGCTCGAGAAGAAGTGGGGCGCGCCCACGATCACGAACGACGGCGTCTCCATCGCCAAGGAGATCGAGCTCGACGACCCGTTCGAGAAGATCGGTGCAGAGCTCGTCAAGGAGGTCGCGAAGAAGACCGACGACGTCGCCGGTGACGGAACGACCACGGCTACCGTCCTCGCTCAGGCGCTCGTCCGCGAGGGCCTCCGCAACGTCGCTGCAGGTGCAGACCCCATCTCGCTCAAGCGCGGCATCGAGAAGGCCGTCGAGGCCGTCGTCGCCGAGCTGCTCGCATCCGCCAAGGAGGTCGAGACCAAGGAGCAGATCGCTGCTACCGCCTCGATCTCGGCTGCCGACGCACAGATCGGCGAGATCATCGCCGAGGCGATCGACAAGGTCGGCAAGGAAGGCGTCGTCACCGTCGAGGAGTCGAACACCTTCGGCACGACGCTCGAGCTCACCGAGGGCATGCGCTTCGACAAGGGCTACCTGTCGCAGTACTTCGTCACCGACCCCGAGCGCCAGGAAGCCGTCTTCGAAGACGCCTACATCCTGATCGTCAACGGCAAGATCTCCAACATCAAGGACCTCCTGCCTGTCGTCGACAAGGTCATCCAGGCAGGCAAGCAGCTCCTCATCATCGCTGAGGACGTCGAGGGCGAGGCTCTCGCGACCCTCATCGTCAACAAGGTCCGCGGCATCTTCAAGTCGGTTGCCGTCAAGGCTCCCGGCTTCGGCGACCGCCGCAAGGCACAGCTGCAGGACATCGCCATCCTCACCGGTGGACAGGTCATCAGCGAAGAGGTCGGCCTCAAGCTCGAGAACACGACGCTCGACCTCCTCGGCACGGCCCGCAAGGTTGTTGTCACGAAGGACGAGACCACGATCGTCGAGGGCGCTGGCTCGCCCGAGCAGATCGCCGGTCGCGTTGCGCAGATCCGCGCCGAGATCGAGAACAGCGACAGCGACTACGACCGCGAGAAGCTCCAGGAGCGCCTCGCGAAGCTCGCCGGTGGCGTCGCCGTCATTAAGGCCGGAGCAGCGACCGAGGTCGAGCTCAAGGAGCGCAAGCACCGCATCGAGGACGCAGTCCGTAACGCGAAGGCTGCCGTCGAAGAGGGCATTGTCGCCGGTGGTGGCGTTGCGCTCATCCAGGCTGGCGCTCGCGTGCTCGACAAGCTTGAGCTCAAGGGCGACGAGGCGACTGGCGTCAACATCGTCAAGGTCGGCATTCTCGCACCGCTCAAGCAGATCGCAACGAACGCTGGCCTCGAGCCGGGCGTCGTCGCTGAGAAGGTCGCCGGACTCGAAGACGGCTGGGGCCTCAACGCCGCAACCGGCGAGTACGTCAACCTCATCGAAGCAGGCGTGCTCGACCCAGTGAAGGTCACGCGGTCCGCGCTGCTCAACGCTGCGTCGATCGCTGGTCTCTTCCTCACGACCGAGGTCGTCGTCGCAGACAAGCCCGAAAAGGCTGGCGCTCCTGCGATGGACCCGGGCGCTGGAATGGACTTCTAAGCACCCCACGCAAGTAGGCAAGCGGGCGGCTCCTCACGGAGTCGCCCGCTTCGTCGTGCAGGCTTTGTCGTGCAGGCCCTGTCGTGCAGGCTTTGTCGTGCAGGCCTTGTCGTGCAGGCTTTGTCGTGCAGGCCTTGTCGTGCAGGCTTTGTCGTGCAGGCCTTGTCGTGCACGCCCTGTCGTGCACGCTTTCGCCGAGTAGCGAGCGGGTGTGCCCACCCATCTGCGTCCGACCCCCAGGCGCTCCCGGGTAACTAGGCGCTGAAGAGCCGCCGCACGTCGCCCTCGACGGTGCCGTAGCTGGCGCTTGCACTGCCAAGGGCACCGTTGATCGACGAGATGCTCGACTCGACCTGCACCTGGGTTGCGCGCCATTGCTGGACCAGCCCCTGGAAGGCAGTCGCGGCCTCACCGGTCCACGAGCCCTCCAAGGCGGTCAGGTTGGACAGAAGCGTCGCGACCTCCGCCTGCACGCGGCCGATGGATGCCTGGGTGTTCGTCACGGTGAGCTGCAACTGTTCGCTGTCAACCATGTAGATGGCCATGGTGGTTCCCCCCTCGTCGGCCGCCGGACCGCTTCCGGCGGCACCTCGCGAGAAGGCTAAGGGAGCTCGGGGCCGAGCTGAGGCTATGCGTTCGGGGCTGTGGAGGAAGAACTGTCCACAGGCGCAGACATGAGGAGTGGGAACTTGAGGCGGAAGGTTGCACCGCCGCCAGGCGTCTCGAACACGTCGACTTCGCCATCGTGCGCCTTCATGATCGCCGAGACGATTGACAGGCCGAGCCCGGAGCCGCCGGTCTCGCGCGCCCTCGAGGTGTCCGCGCGCCAGAAGCGCTCGAAGATCTTCTGCCTGATCTGCGGAGGGATGCCCTCCCCGTGGTCGATGATGTCGACGATTGCCAGCTGGTTCGGCAGGTCGACCGTGACGCCGACCTCGAGCGGCGATCCCTCCGGGGTGTACCGCATGGCGTTGCCAAGCAGGTTGGAGATCGCCTGTCGCACCTTGTCCTCGTTCGCATGGACCATGGCCGGCACGTCGCCGAAGTCCTCGTCGGCCTCAGCGACTTCGACCTCGCTTGCTTCCACGCCCTTGCGACGGATCGGGAAGCCTCGCAGCGCGGGGCGGGGCAGGGGGCGCCGCCGCCAGATCGCGCGGCGCGCGGGAGTGGCCTCCGGCGAGGTGGCCATGTCTTCGGCGACCGGTTCTGCTTCGATCGGAGCCGGCAGCTCGCCGGTGGTCGCCATCCCGGGGGAGTCGGCCTCGTCCTGAGGGTCTTGGATGATGCGCACCGGGAGGGCCCGCACAACTCTGTCCTTTGCCGTGGCGTGGGCATCCATCGCCGCGTCTTCTGCGATCGGTTCGAGATCGATGACGTCCTTGACGAGCTCGCGGGTCTCATCGAGCCGCGCGAGCTGCAGGAGGTCCTCGACGAGGCCGCCCATGCGGAGGGCTTCCTTCTCGATCCGCTCCATGGCCTGGCCGACCTTCTCCGGGTCGTTCAGCGCCCCCATGCGGTAGAGCTCGGCGTACCCGCGCACGGTGACAAGCGGTGTGCGTAGCTCGTGGCTGGCGTCGCCGACGAACCTGCGCATCTGGGCGATCGTGCGTGTGCGCTCGTCGAAAGCGTGGTCGATGCGCACGAGCATGGTGTTGAGCGACCGCGAGAGTCGCCCGACCTCCGTGTTGGGCGTCCCGGCGGGGAGCCGCTGCGAGTAGTCGCCTGACGCGAACTGCATGGCAGTTGCCTCGACCTGCCTGAGGGGCAGCAGGGTGGCTGAGACAAGCACCCGAGTGAGGGCGGCCCCGAAGATCACGACGGTCAGTCCGAATCCGAAGAAGATGGCGAGGAAGTTGACCATGGTCGCGTTCACGCTCGTGAGCGGGGCGGCGATGAGGAGCGTTCCTCGCACCTGATCGGCCGCATACTCGCCTTCTGGAACGGTGATCGTCCGCCAGCTCGCGCCGAGCGGATCTTCCATGTCGAAGAGGCTCTGGCTTCCCCGGTTGGCGGCGTCGGTCGGCACCTCCGGTGCGATCGCCCGCGGGCGCTGCCACTGCCCCCAGTTGTCGACGACAACTTCGCCTTCGGCATCGACGACGGCGACATACAGCGTCGACGGCGCAATGCGCACCGAATCGTACGTGAATAGCTGCGACGATACGTCGGTGGCCAGGAACTGGGTCGGGTCGCTCGCGTAGACGCTCAACTGCGAGTCCGTCTGCGAAACGAGGGTCGGTCGAAGCAGCAGCGTCGTCCCTATTCCGGCGACGACGATGCCAAACGTCAACAGGGTGATGTTGACGATCGTCAGCTTGTTGCGGAGCGAGAGCCGATCCCAGCGCCAGGCCTTGAACGGCACCGCCTACTTCCCCTCGTGACCGAGCCTGGCCACCTCTGCTAGGCCTTGGCCCCGGAGACCTTCAGCATGTAGCCGAAGCCGCGCTTTGTCTGGATGAGCGGCTCCTCCGTGAACTGGTCGAGCTTGCGTCGCAGGTAGGAGATGTAGGACTCCACGATTCCGGCGTCGCCGTTGAAGTCGTACTCCCACACGTGGTCCAGGATCTGCGCCTTGGAGAGCACGCGGTTCGGGTTCAGCATGAGGTAGCGGAGCAGCTTGAACTCCGTGGGGGACAGCTCGATGGGCTCGTCGCCGATGAACACCTCGTGGGTGTCCTGGTCCATCGTGAGTTCTCCGGTGCGGATGACCGCTTCTTCCTCTGCCTGCATCGTGCGACGGAGGATCGCCTTGATACGGGCCACGATCTCGTCGAGGCTGAACGGTTTGGTGACGTAGTCGTCGCCTCCCGCGTTGAGGCCCTCGATCTTGTCGTCGGTGTCGTCCTTGGCGGTGAGGAAGAGGATGGGGCTCGTGTACCCGGAAGCGCGCAGGCGCTTGGTGACGCCGAAGCCGTTCATGTCGGGGAGCATGACGTCGAGAACGATGAGGTCGGGCTCCTCCTCGATGACAGCGGAGATCGCAGCGGCGCCGTTGCCGACGGCACGCACCATGAACCCTGCGAAGCGCAGGCTGGTCGACAGGAGTTCGCGGATGTTTGGCTCGTCGTCAACAACGAGAATCTTGGGGCCATCAGTCATGGACTAAGTATCTTGACGCCGTCTGAGTGAAGTCTGACGGCGCGCGGTGTCTCCGCTCTGCGGGTGCGCTAATCTTCTGGGTCGCCCTCGTGAGAATTCTTCGGCCCGACGACTGCACTACTGTGCCGGTATGGACGACTCCGCTGCACCCAGGTACATGCACGGGCACCACTCGAGCGTGCTTCGCTCGCACGGGCGTCGCACGGCCGAGAGCTCGGCCGCATACCTGCTGCCCGAACTCCGACAGGGGATGCGCGTGCTCGACGTCGGCTGCGGGCCCGGGTCGATCACGCTCGATCTGGCGGCGCTGGTCGGTGCGGCTGGTCAGGTCATCGGCATCGAAGTCGTCGATGAGCCTCTCGAGACGGCTCGTGCCGCCGCGGTCTCCCGAGGGGACTCGCGAACGGAGTTCCAGCTTGGCGACGTCTACGCGCTCGACTTCGCGGATGGCGAGTTCGATGTTGTGCACGCGCATCAGGTGCTGCAGCATCTTGCCGACCCTGTTGCGGCGCTGGGTGAGATGCGCCGAGTGACGAAGCCGGGTGGGCTTGTTGCTGTGCGCGACGTCGACTACGGCACGTGCGTGTGGCATCCGCAGCTCCCCGCGCTCGACCACTGGCTCGCGGTGTACGACCGGGTCGCCAGATCGAACGACGGCGAGCCGAATGCGGGGAGGCTCCTCAAGAGCTGGGCGCGAGCCGCGGGACTTGGTGATGTCCGACTCACGGCGAGTGCGTGGATCTTCGCGACGGGTGACGAGCGCGAGTGGTGGGGTTCCACGTGGGCCGAGCGAGCAACGCTCTCTCGCTTCGCGGAGGACGCCAGAGCTCGGGGCATCGCGTCGTCTGGAGATCTTCAGCGGATCGCTGATGCCTGGTCGGCGTGGGCGTCCGATGACGACGCCGAGTTCGTCATGACCCACGTGGAGTTGCTCGCGCGCGTGTGATCGACCGTGCCGACTGTTTACGCCGGCGCGAGGATCGCGTCGGCGTCGAGGATCTCGTACGAGTAGCCCTGCTCCGCGAGGAAGCGCTGGCGGTTCTGCGCGAAGTCCTGGTCGACGGTCTCGCGGGAGACCAACGTGTAGAACGACGCGGTCACGCCCGTCGAGCTCGGGCGGAGCAGTCGGCCGAGCCGCTGAGCCTCCTCCTGGCGTGAGCCGTACGAGCCGGAGATTTGCACGGCGACAGACGCATCCGGCAGGTCGACGGAGAAGTTGGCGACCTTCGAGACGACAAGCACCTTCTCTCGGCCCTCGCGGAAGGCCTGGAACAGCTCCTCGCGCTCGGCGATGGGCGTCTGCCCCGTGAGCTTCGGGACGCCCAGCTCCTCGGCGATACTGTCGATCTGATCGAGGTACTGCGCGATGACCAGGATGTTCTCGCCCTCGTGCTTGGCGATGAGGGCCTTCACGAGCTCGTGCTTGGCAGGCGCCGTCGCGGCGATCCGGTACCGCTCGTCGTCGCTTGCCGCCGCGTACTCCATTCGCGTCTCGTACGGCAGGTCGACGCGCACCTCGTAGCACTTGGCTGGTGAGATGTACCCCTGCGCCTCGATGTCCTTCCACGGAGCGTCGAAGCGTTTCGGGCCGATGAGGCTGAAGACGTCGCCCTCCCGCCCGTCTTCGCGGACGAGAGTCGCCGTGAGCCCGAGGCGGCGGCGTGCCTGCAGCTCGGCGGTGAGCTTGAAGACCGGCGCGGGAAGAAGGTGCACCTCGTCGTAGACGATGAGACCCCAATCGAGGGCATCGAGCAGCGAGAGGTGCGTGTAGACGCCCTTCCTCCGAGCCGTGAGGATCTGGTAGGTCGCGATCGTGACGGGCTTGATCTCCTTGATCTCGCCCGAGTACTCGCCGATCTCGTCCTCCGTGAGCGTGGTCCGCCGGAGAAGCTCGTCCCGCCATTGCCGCGCAGACACCGTGTTCGTCACGAGGATGAGAGTGCTTGTCGAGGCTGTCGCCATGGCTCCCGCCCCGACGAGGGTCTTGCCAGCGCCGCACGGGAGGACAACAACGCCGGAGCCACCGGCGAAGAAGTGGTCGACGGCCGAGCGCTGGTAGTCGCGCAGCTGCCATTCGGATTCGTCGAGCGCGATGGCGTGCGGTGTGCCCGGTGTGTAGCCGGCCAGGTCTTCCGCGGGCCAGCCGAGCTTCACGAGCTGCTGCTTGAGCTCGCCGCGCGCCCAGGCCTGAACCCGGAATCCGGATTCGCCGGTCGGCCCCTCGAGGAGGGGCGCAACGTGCTTGGCCCTGGAGATCTGCAGGAGCACGGCGGGGTCGTCGCTCGAGACGACAAGCTCGCCGTGCTCATCGCGGGAGATCACGAGCTTGCCGTAGCGCGCCACAGTCTCGCGGATCTCCGCGGAGACGGATGCTGGGACGGGGAACTTCGCGAAGCGCTCGAGGACGTCGAGCATCTCGTCGGCCTCGTGGCCTGCAGCGCGGGCGTTCCAGAGGCCAAGTCGCGTGATCCGATACGTATGGATGTGCTCTGGAGCACGCTCGAGCTCGGCAAAGACCGCAAGCGCGTGGCGTGCGGCGTCGGCGTCGGGATGGGCGACTTCGAGCAGGACAGTTCTGTCGCTCTGTACGATCAACGGTCCAAGTGCCATAACGGTCAATCATACCCGCCGGCCTTCGCGCGCCTGAGTGCTTGGCGGGGTCGGGTCAGGGCGACTAGTCTGCGCCGCGGTCTACTCCGCGCCGCCGTCTACTCCGCGTCTGGGATTTCTGAGAGCTGCACTTCGAGGATCGCGCGGATCGGAAGCGTCCGCTCGACGTCGGCGGCCAGGTCCCTCGCGCGGAGGCGGCCGGCGGCGACACTCATCGGCACGAGGCGGAGGGTCGTCTCCTTGCCGCCGCCGAGGTCGACGCGTACCGTGACTTCGCTTTTGGCTCGCCTGGCGACCTCGAGCTGGCGCTGCACCCACGTCTGGGCGTCGTCGCCCGCATCGAGTCGAGTCGCCTCATCGTGCAGCGCGTCCGCGAACCGCAGCGCAGCGTCGCTCGGTCGAAGGTCGCGTGCCGGAGCTGTCTCCCTCGGACGCAGTGGCACGAGCTGCCCTGTGGCGTTCTCAGCGCTGGCCGGGTAGCGCGCGTCGAGCAGCATGAGCACAACCGTGTCTCGCGAAGCTGACGAGACGAGCGCTCCCTCACCTGATTGGCGCAGCCCGAGCGGCGCGACCGCGGCGTCCACTCGCAGTGCGTCCATGAGGGCAGGGTCTTGGCTCGTGACCATGGTTCCTGGTCTGACAGGATGCTCGCGCACACGCACCCGTCCGTGGCGGTTCGCGGCTTCGCGGAGCAGGTACTCCACTGGTTGCGGAATTCCCGTGAGGGAAAGTCTTGCCAGGGTCGCCTCGATCTCGGAGATGGAGAGCCCGGTGCCGAGGGCGTGTGTGACGGAGGCCTCCGAGAGGCGGTAGCTCGAGGCGAGACCGCGCCGCTCGAGTGACGCGACGGCTTGCAGCGACTGCTCGTCCGCGGGGGCGAGGGGGCCGGGTGCGATGACGGAGAGGTCTGGTTGCAGGTAGACGCCAGTGACCTCCTCCGGGAGCGAAGCCTCGAGTAGGTCGGCTGCCGCGTCGAGATCGTCCTGGGCGAGCAGGAGCCCCAGCTGGCTCAGCTGGCCTTCCACCGTGAGACCGAGGAGCTCTGTCTGGGGCGTCGCGTGCGACTGGCTGTCGGTGAGCATGCCGGACCGGTCGGCCACGCGAAGCTCGGCGAGCCAGCACTCCGCGAGCTTGCGCCAGCGCGAAAGCGGGGCGCTCAGCCTGAAGACCCGGCCGGCGTCGGTCGGTCGCATGGCATCCGCGACGGGGCTGCAGAGTCCGAGGTCGAGCATCCACTCGAAGAGGGGCGACAGGACGGCCTGCTCCGTGTGCAGCTCGGCGGCGATGCGTCGAATCGTGGTGGCTCCGAGCTGGAGGCCGCCACGGCCGTCGCGGTAGGCGCGCGGGGCGAGGTCCAAGGAGGCGATCGCGTCGGCGGCGAGCTGCGCCGCACCGTGGGCGCGCTCGGTCGCCTGGGGGAGTGGCGCCAGGCTGGCCTCGTCGACGGTCTGGTGGTCGGGCGAGTCGGCGAGCAGCTCAGCCAGCGCGGTGGCCGCCGCGGGCAGGAGTTCTGGCGCGTCGGGGGTACCGACGGCGAGGCCGCGGAGCCTCGCGAGCTGCAGCGCTGCAGCTGAGCCTGACGCGAGTCGGGATGCGTCCCGCCAGCCGAGGCGCGCGACGGCCTCGCCCGTGGCGGACTCGTCAGCGAGCGCTTCGGCGATGTCCATCGCGCCGCTGGAGCCGCGCATCGACAGCCTGCGCCAGGCGGCGAGGCCGGCGAGGTCGGTGCGATCGAGGCTGCGGAGGAGCTGGAGCACCCGCAGCGCGCTCGGGGAGGCGTCTATCAGCTCTCGGACCTGCCCCGCGAGCGTCGGTTCGCGACGATGCGCCAGATGATGAGCGAGAGGATGAGGAGGAACGCGACTGGGAAGCCGATGTAGGTGACGAACAGGAGCGTCGGCCAGATCGGGTTGCTTGCGTCGACCTCGATGCCGAGGAGTGGCGTCGCGAGCAGCACGAGGAGTGCGATGAAGGAGATCGCCGCGATGCCGAGGGACATGAAAGCGAGGATGCGTTCGCCCTTCGCGATGGGGGCGCCGTTGGAAGAGGTCACCGAACCAGACTAATCGACATGCGCGCCACCGTAGACTGGTTCGGATCAGCCGCACGCCGCGGCCGACCAGGGGATGCGAAGTTCGCCGCCCCGCCTGTGAAAGTTCGATCTGGTGCATTGTGCGCCGAACAAGGAGATGGCCATGCCCACCGGCAAGGTGAAGTTCTACGACGAGGACAAGGGATTCGGCTTCATTGCGGCCGACGACGGTCAGGAAATCTTCCTGCACGCAACGGCGCTTCCTGCAGGAACCTCGTCGGTGCGCCCGGGTACGAAGCTCGAGTTCGGCATCGCCGACGGCCGACGCGGCGCCCAGGCGCTCTCGGTCCGAGTTCTGGAGGCGCCGCCGAGCGTCGCCCGCATCCAGCGCAAGTCGCCCGACGACATGGCGGTCATCATCGAGGACCTCGTCAAGCTGCTTGACACGGTTGGCGGGGCGATGCGTCGCGGCCGCTACCCCGAGAAGCCGCAGGGCGCGAAGATCGCAGCGATGCTTCGTCGCGTCGCGGACGACCTGGACGCCTGATGTCGAACGAGGCCGTGCTTCCTGCCCCGCTCGGGGTCGCCCTTGACGCTGCTGAGCTCGAGCCCTCGCGAAGGCTCGCATGGGCGGCGCTTCTGGACGTGACGCCGGCCTCGGAGCTCGGCGAGCTCATCGCGGTCGTCCCGGAAGAGGACGATGGCGTGTACACGCTCCAGTACACGACGCGCCTGCCCGGGTATCCGGACTGGCGCTGGAATGTTTCGCTGGTGCGCCTGGTCGACCAGTCGGAGCCGACGGTCCTCGAGGCCGAGCTGCTCCCAGGCGACGGGGCCCTGCTCGCGCCTTCCTGGGTGCCGTGGTCCGATCGACTCGCTGACTACGAAGCGGCGCAGCTGCTCGAGGCCGGCGAGGCTGCCGAGGGTGGCGACGAAACCGCAGAGGCGGCCGGCGAGGAGGCCGCGCCCAAGTCGAGCAAGCGCATTCGCCGCACCCGCACGCGCCGCCGTATCGGCGCCGACGGGGCGGCCGAGATCGAGCCCGGAGCGTCGAACACAGGTGCGGGCGAGCCGGATGAAGGCGAGTCAGCGGGAGCGCCTGCCGCCGATCACGACGCGCCAGCCGAGGCCGAGGTCGAGAAGCCCAAGAAGAAGAAGCGCAAGAAGGAGAAGTCTGCCAAGAAGGCGAAGTCCGAGGCTGGGCTCGACGTGAAGTCCGAGGGCTCTGACGGTTCCGAGGGCGCTGAGGCTGCGGGCGAGTCGTCGGTCTCCTCGACCGAGGAAGCCGCGCCGGCGGCCGAGAAGCCGAAGAAATCACGACGCAAACGCGTCGAGCAGGCGACTCCTGACGCCGTCGAAGCAGAGCGGGCCGAGGCCGCGCCGGTCGACGCGCCCGTCGGCGCGCCCGACGATGGTGCGCCGAGCAAGCCCGAGCGCCGGAAGCGGAAGAAGGCGGTCAAAGCCGTCGAAGCTGTCGAAGCGGTGCCTTCCGATGAGACGGCTTCGAAGGACGAGCCCAGCGAACCTGTCGAGCGGAAGCACGTCGCTGACGACTCGGAGCCTGCGCAGCCCGCCAAGGCGAAGGCTCGCGGCAAGCGGCGTCGGGTCGTCGTCGTGCCTCGCAGTGAGGACGAGCTGCCGGCGCAGGCGCCGGTGGAATTCGGTGAGGCCGCCGATATTCGCGAGTTCGCTGACGACATGGACGACGTCTTCGATGGCGTCGATTTCGAGCCTGACGCCGCCGACGACGCGCCGAAGAGCGCTGACGCGAAGGAGTAATCCAGGGGCGCGCGGCGCGCCTGGAGAACACACGCTGAGAGAACACACGCTGAGAGAACACAAGACGGGCGTCACCGGCAGCTGCTGGTGACGCCCGTCTTATGTTCCGCGGCCCGCTCCGTGCGCGGGGTGAGGTCAGGCGAGGTGCTCGACCACGTAGTCGATGGCGCCCGTGAGGCGGCGCACGTCGTCCGGGTCGACGGACGTGAACGTGGCAACGCGCAGCTGGTTGCGTCCGAGCTTGCGGTACGGCTCGGTGTCGACGATGCCGTTGGCGCGCAGGGCCGCAGCGATCGCGGCCGCATCCACGTCTTCGTTGAAGTCGATTGTCGTGACGACCTGCGAGCGCTCTGCGGGATTCGCGACGAACGGTGTCGCGAACGCGGATGCCTCGGCCCAGTCGTACATGATGCCGGAGGACGTGCGGGTGCGATCGTCAGCCCAGGCGATGCCCCCGTTGCCGTTGATCCAGTCGAGCTGCGCCTCGAGGAGCAGGAGCGTCGAGATCGCAGGCGTGTTGAGCGTCTGGTTCTTGCGCGAGTTCTCGACGACGTGGCTGAGCTTCAGGAAGTCGGGGATGTAGCGCTCGGAAGCGGCGATGCGCTCGATGCGCTCGATCGCGGCCGGCGACGCGATGGCGATCCAGAGGCCGCCGTCCGAGCCGAAGTTCTTCTGGGGCGCGAAGTAGTAGACATCCGTCTCGCTGATGTCGATGTCGACGCCGCCGGCGGCGCTCGTGGCGTCGATGACGGTCAGGGCACCCTCGTCGCCGTGCACTCGCCGGATGGGGGCCATGGCGCCCGTCGACGTCTCGTTGTGCGGCCAGGCGTAGACGTCGACGCCTGCGACCGCCTCCGGAGCTGCGATGGTGCCGGGCGCTGCGGAGCGCACGTCGGGGGCCGTGAGCCACGGAGCGGCGGCGGCCTTGGCGAACTTCCCGCCGAACTCGCCGAAGGTCAGGTTCTGGGCGCGCTCGGAGATCAGGCCGAAGGCAGCCGAGTCCCAGAACGCCGTCGAGCCGCCGTTGCCGAGCAGTACCTCGTAACCGTCTGGGAGACGGTAGAGGGACGAGATGCCCGAGCGGACGCGGCCGACCAGGTCCTTGACGGGGGCTTGGCGGTGCGACGTGCCGAGGATGCTGGTGGCCCCGGCGACGAGGTGATCGATCTGTGCGGGCCGCACAACCGACGGGCCGCAGCCGAATCGGCCGTCGAGCGGAATGAACTCAGTCGGGATGCGAATGTCAGGCATGCTGCAAGCCTATGCGCGCAAGCGGCCTCGCTCGCCGCTAGGCTTGGCGAACCAATGCAACGGGAGGTGGCGGGGCGTGACCAATCTGGTGGACACCACGGAGATGTATCTCCGCACCATTCTCGACCTCGAGGAAGAGGGCATCACCCCGCTTCGGGCTCGTATCTCCGAGCGGCTCGGCCACTCGGGTCCGACGGTGTCGCAGACGATCGCACGCATGGAGCGCGACGGCCTCGTGTCCGTCGCCAGCGACCGCAGGCTTGTGCTGACCACCGACGGTCGGGCCAAGGCAACACGAGTGCTGCGTAAGCACCGCATCGCCGAGGGTCTGCTCGCCAACGTGATCGGGCTTGATCTCGCGCAGGTGCATGAAGAGGCCTGCCGCTGGGAGCACGTCATGAGCGACGAGGCTGAGCAGCGCATCTTCGAGATGCTCGGGCGTCCGAGCGAATCGCCGTACGGCACGCCGATTCCCGGGCTCGATGAGTTCGGTGCTGAGCCTGCTGAGGAATTTCTTGCTGGAGTCGTGAGCGTGTCGACGCTGCTCGAGGAGGCCGCGCGCGGCGCGACATCGACCGAGCCTGTCCGCGCCAAGGTCCGCCGCCTCGGCGAGCCCGTGCAGTCTGACCTGCAGACGCTCACGCTGCTGCGCGAGGCCGGAGTGCTTCCCGGCACCGAAGTCACGCTGCAGCGGCGGGGTGCCTGGATCGGCCTGCTCCCGGTGTCCGGCGGCATCGGGGTCGAGGTCTCGCTCGAGACCGCCGAGCACGTCTATGTTGATGCGGTCGTGAGCGTGGATGCGGTCCTGAGCCCCGAAGGTGCGCTAGGCTGAGTTTTGGTCACGGCCAGCTGAAGATCTCCTCCGCATTCTGCGGACCTCCCAGCGCCTGACTTCCGCTCTATTCCGGGGTTCGTTACCTCGGCGTTAGGGTTCTGACACCGAAGCGTGACAATTCACAGCTTTTCCACTAGTGTTGTGCGAGTCATGAGCTAGGCAATCTGCCTAGCTGGCAGGCCGAGGCGCCGTATCCCGCTCCTCGACCTAGCTTCCCCTGGTAACAGGCAAGAGCGGGATCGGCTCCTCGGAGTCAGGCGCTGGAGGAACGACTTGGAAAACTTTACGAACGCCACGGCACCGCTGACGCGACGCCAGGCTCGTGAGATCGAGCGCCGCACGGGCCAGCGCCCAGTGGCGACTGTCGGTGTCGCGGGTGTGTCCGCGCCGGTGATCGAGGCGTCGGTCGCAGAGATCAACTCGGCGCCATCGGCGCTGGTTGCTTCTGCGCCTTTCGTGCACGACACGGCACACATCGAGCGCAACGAACTCGGCGCGCTTGTCTCCGTGCTCCCCACGACCACGGCGCTGCCGCAGGTCGCTGGCGATGAGGCCGAGGTGAAGCTCGCTGAGGTCATCGAGATCCCCGAGGCCTTTGCGGGCCGTTCGGTCAGCATCCGCGCAGCGAAGCCCGCAGCACTCGTCACGCGTCAGCGTCGCCGCACGGCAGGCAGCTTCGCGGCTGCTGCAACGGTTGCAGCTATCGCAACGGCAGGCGTCGTCGTTCCCGCGGCGGTCGCCGATGGCAACGACGCCAGCCAGGCTCAGGCCAACCTCCTTGCTGCGACCACGGTCGAGACCGATGCTCCTGCCGCTGAGCCAAGCGCAACGGCCGAAGCCACCGAAGATGCGGCAACTGAGCAGGTCTCCGTCGACCTCGTCGCCGCTCCCGAGGTTGCGGTCGACCGCACCGAGTCCAGTGTCGTGACGCTCTCGAGCGACCAGGTCGCTGAAGTCGTCGCAACGCCCGAGCCCACCGCAGACACGCGTGCCTCGACCGGTGGGACGACGTCCACCGGCGGAAGCACGTCCGGTCAGGCGAACTCAGCTTCAACTGGTGGCGCCGGCATCGACGTCGACTCGTCCAGCGTGGTCAACGCTGCTATGAGCTACGTCGGCACCAGCCTCGGTGCATGCGACCTGCTCACCAAGGCTGCGTACGCCGCAATGGGCATCACGCTCCCGCGTGGCGTCTCCGCGCAGGCTGCTATGGGCACTCCGACCTCCAACCCGCAGCCCGGCGACCTCGTCGTCTGGCCCGGCGAGCACATCGGCATCTACGCCGGTGGTGGCATGGTCATCGACGACCCGGGTTACGGTGGACGTTCGGTCGAGTACCGTTCGATCTCGTGGGGAAGTCCCTACTACGTGACGCTCCGCTAAGGAGCGAATCACCTCGACGCAACGCGTCCAGCTTCGGCTGGACGCGTTTCGTCGTTACCGGCGCGTGATCTTGCATGCACTGATTTGTGACCGCACCGTGACAATTCTGTGACCTTTGTGTAGGCTCGGACGCGTCGAGGATGCCGGTTCCAACGGTGTTCGGAAACACCGGAGGAGAAGTCTTGAGCACATCGAGCATGCCGCGCACGGACAGCACCACGATGCTGACCCGCCGCGAAGCCCGCGCGATCGAGCGGCAGACCGGAGTCCGTCCCGCCGCATCATCCGCCACACCACCCGCCGCACCAGTAGCGATTGCAGGGGTATCCGCCCCAGTTATCGAGGCGTCGGTCGCCGAGATCGTGTCGGCGGCCCCCGCCCGCTCGAACTCCTCAGTGTCCGCGCCCTCGGTCCACGACACGGCACGCATCGAACGGAACGGAGACGGGTCCCTCGTCTCGGTCCTCCCGTTCGCGCCAACCGTCGATCGGGAGTCGGCCGCACCCGACGAAGCGCCTGACGCCACGCCATCGGCGGAGGTCATCGACATCTCCGAGGCGTTCACCGGGCGCTCCGTGAGTATCCGGGCCGCGAAGCCTGCGGCACTTGTCGCGCGTGGTCGTCGCCGCACAGCGGCGAGCTTTGCCGCCGCCGCAACCGTGGCTGCCGCCGCGACCGCTGGCATCGTCGTTCCCGCTGCTGTCGCGGATGGGCAGAGCGAAGTGCAGTCGCAGGCCAACCTCGTCGCCGCCACGTCGCCTGAAGCCAGCGCGACGACCACGGCCGCAGACCCAGTTCCCGCGGCCGAAGAGGCATCTGGCGAAGAGGTTGCGCTTGTCGCCGCTCCCGAGGTTGCGGTCGACCGCACCGACTCCACGGTCGTCTCCATCTCGAGCGATGACTTGGCCGCAGTGGCCGAGACTCCGACCCCCACACCAACGCCAGAAGAGACGGAAGAGCCCGTTGCAGAGTCCTCGACCTCGTCGAGTACCTCCTCTGGCGGCGACACGAGCGGTCAGACTTCGTCGTCCTCTTCTTCCTCCTCGTCCTCGGGTGCATCCGCTGGCGGGTCCGGAAACGTCGACACCTCGAGCCTCATCGCCGCTGCCCACAGCTACGTCGGCTCGTACTTCCCGGCTTGCACCGACCTCACGAAGGCGGTCTACGCGACGCAGGGCATCTCGCTCTCGGGCTCTGTGAGCAATCAAATCGCCGGGGCACGCCAGACCTCCAACCCGCAGCCAGGCGACCTCGTCGTACAGCCAGGGGCCCACATCGGCATCTATGCCGGCAATGGGATGGTCATCGATTCTCCCGGGTACGGCGGCAAGGTCGTCCAGTACCGGTCGATCTGGTGGGGCAACCCGGTGTACTACACCTTCAACTAGTCCCGGGTCGCTTCGGCGGCTCCCACAAGCGACGCCTCGCGCAGCAGCTGCTGCGCGAGGCGTCGCTTTGTCGTGATGAAACTGTGACTCTTTGACATGCTTCTGTGACCTCAGCGTGACAATTTCGTTATAAACAGTTAGGCTTCAGAAAGTCCAGGGCACCGTTTGGTGCTCAGCTCCACCCGAAGGAACTCCATGAGCACCACGCTGACTCGTCGCGAGGCCCGCGCCATCGAACGCCAGACCGGTGTGCGCCCCGTCGCAGATGCCACGCAGGCACTGAGCGCCCTGACGTTCGCCTCCGTCGCCAAGCCCCAGGCCGCGGCCGGCGCCAAGGTCGAAGAGACCGGGCGCATCGAGCGCAACGCGATCACCTCGCTTCTCTCCGTCATCCCGGCAGGTCAGGTCCCCACGGTCCAGGCTTCAGCGGGTCAGGAGGAATCGGATGCACCCCGCGTCCCCACTGCCTTCACCGGCGAGCGCGCCATGACGGTTCGGGCACCCCGCCCGAAGCAGCTCGTCGCCCGCCGACGCGTTGCCGGCGGCCTCGCGGTCGCCGCTTCGCTTGCCGCGGTCACGACCGTCGGCGCGATTGTGCCCAGCACCATGGCTGCCCCCGCCAACGAAGCGAGCCTCTCGAGCGCCGTCACGGCGCAAGACGGCGCATCCGATGACACCAACGCGGACGCGCAGAGCGACCAGGTGAGCGTCGAGGCGGCTATCGCCGATGCCGTCGCGGACGCGACGCCCTCCGTGCCGGCACCGGAGACGGTCACCGACCGTACCGAGACCTCGGTCGTGAGCATGAGCGCAGACCAGGTTGCAGCCGTCGCGACGCCAGAGCCCACGGCGGATGCGCGCACAGCCGAGACAACTGCCTCAGCTGACACGGCTGGACAGAGCGCCGTCGGTGCAAGCGTCGTCGAGACTGCTTCGCAGTTCATCGGCGTCTCCCCGTACGTGTTCGGCGGCGCAACGCCAGACGGTTTCGACTGCTCCGGGCTCGTGAAGTACGTCTTCGGCCTCCACGGCGTCGACGTCGCGCACGGCGTCAGCGCTCAAGCCGCTGCCGGCACTCGGGTGTCGGACCCGCAGCCGGGCGATCTTGTCATCTTCCCGAACTTCCACGTGGGCATCTATGCGGGTAACGGTCAGATGATCGACGCACCCACCGAGGGTCGATTGGTCGAGCTCGGCGGCCTCGACGCCGGCGGCAGCTACTACTTCGTGCGCCTCTGAGCCTTTTCTCCCGCCGAATGCGGGAGGGGCAGCTTCCTGTCTCACGCCCATCGGGCGCGTGAACAAGTGAAGACGCCCCTCCCGCATTTCGCGTCCGTGGTCTACGCTGAGGCCAGATCGACGACACTCGGGAGCGTCAATGAGGGCACGCAGCAGCATCCACGCCAAGGATGCGCGCGCGTGCTCAGCCCTCGACGTCTACCAGAGCGGCGAAGCCTGTCACACCGCACGAATACAGGCCGACGAGTCTCGTCAGTCCATCTACCTACTCGATTCAAGGGTGCCGCCGATCCGGGCGGTGCCCTTTTTTCGTACGGATGCGAAAGCAGGTCCGCGATGCGAACTCTCGTCCTGAACGCAGGCTACGAACCGCTCGGGGTGGTCTCCGATAGGCGGGCACTTGTGCTTGTCCTGCACGGCAAGGCCAGCGTCATCGATGTTGACGAAGAGCACCCCGTGCTCGGCTCGAGCGGCGTGTGGGAGCGGCCTCGCGTCATCCTGCTCACCAGGTACGTGCGGGTGCCGATGGCGCGCATGCAACCCGTCAGCCGCAAGGGCGTGCTGCGTCGGGATGCAAACCGCTGCGGCTACTGCGACGGGTTCGCGAATACGATCGACCACATCCTGCCGCGCTCGAGGGGCGGACGCGACAGCTGGGAGAACCTCGTCGCGTGCTGCCTGAGGTGCAACAACGTGAAGGGCGACAAGACGCCGGGGGAGATGGGGTGGCACCTGCGCCTCACGCCTCGTCCTCCGCGGTCGACGGGCTGGTCTCCGCGAAGTGTGGAGCGTGAGCTGCCAGAGTGGGCGGCGTACCTGCCGGCCGCCTAGCGGGATGTGGCCGAGTTCCCGGGGAGGGCAGTCGTCTCGCGGGTCGCGGCGATTTCTTCCGCGCGTGCCTTGAACGCGGCCGCCCGTTCGCGCAGCTCACGTTCGAAGACAGGCTTGGTCGCGGCGCCGAGCGTTGAGGAGAAGACGGGGGAAGCGAGCTTGTACGTGAACTTCCACGTCGCCTTCGTCCCACCATCTACCGCCTCGAAGCGCCATCCCTCGCCGAACGAGGTGAGCCAGCTCGGGCCCTTGACCATCTCGGCGGCGCTCACGAGCGGAGCGTGGACAACACGAAGCTCGAGGATCATCCGGCGCCCGCTCGGGGTCTTCGTGAAAAAGTGCGCGCCGGTAGCCGGCGAGCTTGCACCGCGGATGTACTCGCTCCGGACCACGCCGGGATCCCAGCTGCGTGCCTCGCCGAGGGTGTGCGCAAGCGCGAAGGCGTCGTCAACAGACAGGGGCACGATCACGGACGCTTCGAGCTGAGGCATGGAACCAAGTCTAGGAGTGACTAGCCTGGTGCCATGACTGACGCCGACGCCCGTATCGAAGCCGCACGCAGAGCACTTGAGGAAGCGACGGCCGCCCTTGCTGCCGCCGAGGCTGAAGCCGCCAGCACGCCAGAGGCCGAGCTCGTCGCGGAGCCAGCAGATCCAGCGGAGCCAAAAACTCCGGCGGAGCCAGCGGAGTCGGCAGCTCCCGCAGCTCCCGCAGCTCCCGCAGCTCCCGCAGTTCCCGCAGTTCCCGCAGCTCCCGTTGCGGCCACGGACACCTCGGGCCCGCTGGATGCGCAGCAGCTCGAGGTTGTTCGTGCGGGGTACGCGTTCGAAGCGCCGGCCCTCGAGATCGGCGCGATCGTGAACGGCGAGGCCGTCCCCGGCGTCCCCGTGCGCATCCCGCTCGCCATGACGAACCGGCACGGCCTCGTTGCCGGAGCGACGGGCACGGGTAAGACGAAGACCCTGCAGGTGCTCGCCGAGCAGCTGTCGGCGGCCGGCGTGCCCGTGTTCGCCGCAGACATCAAGGGCGACCTCTCCGGAATCGCGACCCCTGGCGAGCCGAACGACAAGCTCCTCGCCCGCACGAAGGGCATCGGGCAGGACTGGGTGCCAGCAGCCGCGCCCACCGAGGTGTTCTCGCTCGGCGGGCGCGGCATCGGAGTGCCGATCCGCGCGACGGTCTCGAGCTTCGGCCCGCTCATGCTCTCGAAGGTGCTCGGCCTCAACAAGACACAGGAGTCGAGCCTCGGCCTCGTGTTCCACTTCGCGGATGAGCAGGGCCTCGCGCTTGTCGACCTCTCGGACCTGCGGACGGTGCTGCAGTACCTCACGAGTGCTGAGGGCAAGGCCGAGCTCGAGGGGATCGGGGGACTCTCGAAGCAGACGGTCGGTGTGATCCTGCGTGAGCTCGTGAACTTCTCGGAGCAGGGCGCCGACATCTTCTTCGGAGAAACCGAGATCGACACGCGCGAGTTCCTGCGCGTGACGAACGACGGCCGCGGCGTCGTCAGCCTGCTCGAGCTGCCTGGCGTGGCCAGCAACCCGGCGCTCTTCTCCACGTTCCTGATGTGGCTGCTCGCCGATCTGTTCAACGAGCTCCCGGAGGTCGGCGACCTCGACAAGCCGAAGCTCGTTTTTTTCTTCGACGAGGCTCACCTCCTGTTCTCCGGCGCCTCCAAGGCGTTCGTCGAGCAGATCACGCAGACCGTGCGGCTCATCCGCTCGAAAGGCGTCGGCATCTTCTTTGTCACCCAGACGCCCAAGGACGTGCCGGACGATGTGCTCGCCCAGCTCGGCTCCCGAATCCAGCACCAGCTGCGTGCACACACCCCGGACGACGCCACGGCCCTCCGGCAGACGGTGCGCACGTATCCGAAGAGCGGCTACGACCTCGAACAGGTGCTGACGCAACTCGCGACGGGTGAGGCGATCGTGACCGTCATGAACGAGAAGGGCGCACCGTCGCCCGTCGCCTGGACTCGACTGCGCGCCCCGCAGGCGTCGATGTCGCCGACCCCGGAGGCCGGTCTTCAGCAGCTTGTCGCATCCTCGTCGCTGTACCCGCGCTACTCGCAGGTGCTCGACCCGCAGTCGGCGCACGAGGTGCTGACGGCGAAGATGAACGCCGCTGCTGAGCGAGAGCGCGCCGAGGCGGCGGCGCTCGAGGCGGAGAAGCAGGCGGCGAAGGATGCGAAGGAACGGGAGCGAGCGGAGAAGGCGGCCCGCTCGCGCACCCAGACACGCACGACCACCGCGGCGCGGTCCCGTCAGGATGCGGGGAGCGGCAACGTCGTCAGCGACATGCTCGGATCACGCACTGGTCAGACGATTGTCCGAGAAGTTGTTCGAGGGGTCTTCGGCACGCTCTTCAAGAAGCGGCGCTGACCGGACCACGCGGTGCTTGCCGGGGCAGATTGCCTCGCGAACAGCGAATGGGTGCCGGGGCCGTGATGGCCCTGGCACCCATTCGTGTCAGCGTTCGGCGTGCTTACGCCGTGGCGACGATCGGCGCACCCTCGCTGGGCTGCACGACCACGAATCCGGGGCCGTGGAAGGCGAGCTGGAACGACTCGCCGGAGCCGCGCCCGATGAGCGAGCCCATCTTGAAGTCGTTCTTGATGGTGGGCTGCAGGTTCTGCGACCAGCAGATCGCGGCCTGCGGGTCTACGAAGGTCGGCTGCACGGAGCAGTCGAGCACCATCGGCGGGCCGTCGCTCGAGACGGCCACTGTGCCGTGCCCGCCGAGCTCGAGGTTGAAGAGGCCGCCCGTCATCATTCCGGCGTTGGCGAGCATCTTGATGTCCCACTGCAGGTTCGCGTCGAACGCGAGCAGGTTGGACGTGTTGATGGTGATGCCCTCGCCCTCGAGCGTGAGCGTGAAGACGTCGGCACCCTGGCGTGCGAAGAACACCTCGCCCTGGCCTGCGACTCGCATGAGTGCGCCACCCTCGCCGGAGACCATCTTCTTCATGAATTTGCCGAGGCCGCCGGAGCCCTCGTGCTTGAAATCGAACTGGCCCTGGTAGGCGACCATGGCGCCCTTGGCGGCGAGGACCTCGGGTCCGAAGCCGACGCGCAGCATCTTCTTGGACTGCAGCACCCAACGTTCGGTGCTCTGGCTCTCCCGGTTCGCTTCCGCGAATAGTTCGCTGCGCATGCTCATTCTCCTTATTCTCTGCTTCCCCTGAAGCACGATGCCTGCATTGGCTGGGGTGAGGGGCCCCGCTGTTCGGCATCCTATTGCCGTTCGCGCAAGGGGCGCATGGGGAGTGCTCCCCATGCGCCCCTGGTGCCGTCCAGCCTCGTACGGTAGTGCGAGCCGGGGATGGCGACGAGGTGTTGAACTAGCTCAGTGCGATCTCGTTCGGAGCGCCGGGGAGCGTCTCAGAGCTCGTGATCTCCTCGGTCTCGAGGTTCACAGCGTGGATGGTGCTCGTCGCTGGATCGGTGACGTAAGCAACACCGTCCTGGACCTTGAGCGCTGGGTGCGCGTCCTGCCACTCGGCCGGGCCCTCCCACGCGTCGATCACTGGGATCGACGTGATCAGCGAGCCGTCTGCCTCCGAGAAGACGTGCAGGGCGCCGTCGGAGCCGAGGATGATCGCCTCGTTGTCGGAGCCGCGGCCGAGGTCGCGGAACGTGTAGCCGATGTCCTCGGGGAGGTTGTGCACCGAGATCTTGCCCGTCGCGGTGTCGACGAGGCTGAAGGCACTGAGCAGGTAGCCCTCGGCGTCCGGGTCTGACTTGTAGTCGCCGAGCGCGATCGCCGAGTCCTCGGTCGTGAGCATGTTGCCGATGCGTCCGAAGTCGTCAGGCGAGGAGAGTTTCGTGATCGCGCCGTCTGCGTAGGCGAGTGCGCCGTTCTCGCATCCGACGATGACAACCTCGTCCTTGACGGTGCCCTCCCCGTGCACCCCTGGGCACTCGGTGGAGCGTGCGAGCTCGTTGCCGTCGGCGTCCGTCGCAACGATGCCGGAGCGGTCGCTCAGTGTCGTGACGAACGTGCCGTCCGAGAGCTCGATCGAGACGCCGTGGTGCGCGGCGTCGCTCGTGACGGTCTCGGTGTCCGGGAGCTTGGTGTTGTCGGCGAGCAGCGCGTCAGTGTCGAAGACGACGGAGTCACCGGTCCCATCGAAGAACAGCACGGTCTTGCCGGCGTGCGGCACCGCGTGTCCTGCCTTGGATCCCTCGAAGGTGAGGCCGGTCAGGCCGGGCTCCTGCGTGTCGAGCACCTGGAAGCCAGCATCAGTTGTGACGAGCACGTTGCGGCCGTCGCCGACGGGATTGACGCGCGTGAAGCCCTCGATGGGCACGTCCCCGACGACCTCGAGGGTCGCCGCGTCGAGCACGACGAGACCGCCGTCGTAGGTGAGCGTGACCCGCTCGGAGGTGGGTGCGGCAGCTGCGCCGGGGCTTGCGGCTGCTTCGCCGGTGGCTGCCGGCGTGGTCTGCGCGCATCCCGTTAGTGCGAGGATGCCGAGGGCGGTTGCGGCGATGGCGCCGCGTGTCCTTGAGGGTGAGGCGATGGTCATGGAGACCCTTTCTTTCGGGGGTTGCTGCTTGGTTGGGGGAGAGGGGGATCGGCGCTGTCGTCAGTTATGAGGACCCGGGTGCCAGGCCGGTCGTGATGCGCTCCGTATTGGTGCGCATCATCTCGAGGTAGGTCGCGGCTCCGCCTCCGGCAGGCGTCAGCGACTCTGTGAAGAGCGGCTCGACGCGGACCTCGATGCCCGCCTCGCTCGCGAGGGCACGCGCCAGGTCATCCGGACTCGACGAGTCGGCGAAGATCGTGGGAACTCCGGCGGCGGTGATGTCGGCGCTGAGCTCGGCGAAGTCAGCCGCGCTCGGGGCGGCGAGCGTCGTCCCACCTGGGATGACGGTGCCGACGACTGTGAACCCGAAGCGGTCAGCGAGGTAGCCGAACACGTGGTGGTTGGTGACGAGGCTCTTCGAGGAGCTCGGGATGCTGTCGAACTCCCCCTGCATCCACATGTCGAGCTCTTCGAGCTGACTCGCGTAGTCGGCGACGGAGACCTCGAGAGTCTCGGCGTCGAGGCCAGCGACTTCGGCGGCGAGCTGCATGCCGAGCGCCTCGACGACCGCGGACATCCGGGCGGGGTCAGTCCAGAAGTGCGGGTCGTCCATGCCCTCGGTGTCGCCTTCCGTGTAGGCGAGCGGCTCGAACGCGTCGCTCGCGACGAAATGTGGGATGCCCGCGGCGTCGACCTGGCCGAGGTGCTGGGCGACCCCCTCCTCGAGGCCGAGCCCGTTGGACACGACGAAGTCGGCGTTCTCGATGGAAGCCGCCTCCTGCGCGGAAAGGCTGAAGGAGTGCGGGTCGGCCCCTGGTTTCATGAGGGTCGTGACGGTCGCCTGGTCGCCCACGAGCTCGGTGACGACGTCGCCGAGGATGTTGGTGGTGACGACGATCTCCGGCCGATCGGCGGGGGTCGTCGCGCCGCAGGATGCGAGGCCCGACGCGATCGCAAGGGCGGCACCTGCAGCGACGACGCCACGGAGGATGTGTGTGACGGTACGCGCACCCACGCTCAGTTTCCCGTCTCGAACGCGAAGGCCGGGGCCGAGGGCAGGGTGAGGGTGCGGGCGACGCGCGCGCCGTCCTTGTAGTCGATCTCGGACAGCTCTGCCGAGCTGCTTGTGCCCAGGTAGGCGCGGCTCGTGTCGACGGAGAGATGGAGGCTCGACGCGGTTTCCGGTGAGCCGACGAGGCCGGCCTGCGTGCCGGTCACCTCGCCGCTCTCTCCGTCGATGACCAGCAGTGTGCCGCGGTTGTCGACCGCGACGACGCGGCTGCTGTCGTCGCCCACCGCGACCGCGGTGAGGATCGGCGCCGTCGTGGGGATGAAGGTCACGTCCTGCGAGCGCGAGGCGGCGAGCCAGATGCCGGCTTCGCCGGCCGGGCCGGCTGCTGCGGGCCTGTGGGGGCGGCTGTCGAGGGTGCTCGCCTGGCCGATGGTCGCGTCGGGAGATGCGCCGCTCGCCGTGGGGTACTCGACCTTGGTGAGCGTGGGAGCTGTCGCCTCGGCCGCTGCATCCGGTGCGGACGCGAACACGAGCCCGTCCGAGCAGGAGAAGGTGGCGCCGAGGCTGGTCGCCTGCACGTCGCTCAGGCCGGGGCACTCGACCCCGGCGCCAAGCGCCTCCCCGTCGAGCGAGTAGGCGTCGAGGGTCGGGACGGCGCCAGGGGCGACGACGCTGCTGGCGACGACCGCGTCACCGACGGGCGCGGCGGCGGCGTCGTGCGGAGCTGACTCGATGCGTGCGAGCTCAATCGTCTCGCCCTGCCCGAGCGCGTGCCGGTCGAGGACCACGGTGGTTCCAGAGGTCGCGTAGCTCAAGGCCGCGATGCCCTCGTTCGAGGCGACGGAGGCCGGTCCCGACTCCAAGATCTCTCCGGCGAGACCGGGCGCTGCGCGGTAGTAGTGCACGTGGTCGCCGTGGGGCACCGTCCAGACTCCGGTGTCGATGATCTCGGTGCGACCTGCCCCGCTCTCGGAGGGAGCGACTCCCGAGAACACGAACCTGCCGTCGCTCACCGCCCAAGACGGACTCTGCACGGAATCGAGCTCGACGATCTCCCCAGTCAAAAGGTTAAGCACGTTGACGGAGCCGTCCGCGCCGATGCTCGCGATGCTCGACTGGGCCTCCGAGAGCTCCTCCGCACCCGCCACGAAGCCGTGTGGCTGCTCGTCGTTGGCTGCGGCGGTCTCGGTGGTCGCGGGATCCGCCACGTCGGGAGATGCGCATCCGGTCAGGGCGAGCATCCCGACGGCGACGAGGCCGGCGACAAACGGGCGTCCGCGCGTGGATGCGGGGGAGAGGGGCAGGGCTGCTAGGCGTGTGTGGGGCAAGAAGGCGCGCTTTCTGCTGGAGCTGGAGCTGGAGCTGGGGACTGGGCCAGGGACTGGGACGGGGACTGGGCAGGTGGGCGCGCACTGACGCGGCGGCGCCGAACCGGGCGCAGGGCCGACGCGACGGCCACGGAGAGAACGGCGGCGAGGGCAATGACTGGACCCGCCGCGATGGAGAGATGCCAAGAGGCGTAGAGGCCGACGACTACCGCGGCGATGCCTATGGTGCTGCCGAGCGCCATGATGCCGACGACGCTCTTCCTCGTGAGGGAAGCGGCCGCAGGAGGAGCAAGCAGAAGTGCCGTCACGAGAAGCGTTCCGATGGCCTGGTAGGACGCGATCACGGCAAGTGCAACCAGCGCGATGAGGGCGAGGCTCGCCCGCTCGGGTCGCAGGCCGAGCGTGAACGCCTTGCGCTCGTCGAAGGCCAGCGCGGTGAAGCCGCGGTGGTAGACGGCGAGCCCGGCGACCGCAAGGGCGAGGGCTGTGCCGATGAGCCACAGCGCGGCGGGCCCGATAGCGAGCACGTCACCGAAGAGCATCGCTGTCACGTCGACGGCGAAGCTTCCCGACTTCGAGACGATCGCGATGCCGAGCGCGAGCATTCCGACGAACAGGATGCCGATTGCGGTGTCGTTCGAGAGCCGAGTGCGCTTCGTGAGCGTGCGCACACCGACGGCCATGACCGCAGCGGACACGGCTGCGCCGGCGACGGGCGGGAACCCGAGGAGCACGGAGACCGCGACCCCGGGCAGAATGCCGTGCGCGAGCGCCTCGCCGAGGAATGCCATGCCGCGCAGCACGACCCACGTGCCGACACACGCACACAGCACGGCGGCGAGGGAGCCGCCGAGGAGGGCTCTGACGAAGAAGCTCGCTTCGAGGGGATCGGTGAGGAAGGGCACGAGGAAGGACCGTAGCATAATGAAAACGCTTCTCATTACCGATAGGGTGGCGCGCATGGCCGTCCTCACCACGCTCTCGGATGCAACCGTTCGCTACGACTCGCACGCCGCGCTCGCGGGGGTCTCGCTCGAGATCCAGCGCGCCGCCATCACCGTCGTGGTCGGGCACAACGGCTCGGGCAAGAGCACGCTCCTCGGCGTGCTCGCGGGGACAACGGCCCTCACCACGGGATCGTTGGAGTGGCAGGACTTCGACGCCTCTCCGGGGCGCATCGCGTCCGTGCCGCAGCACGCGAGGCTGCCGGAGGGGTTCCCGATCACCCTCGAAGCAGCCGTCGCGATGGGCAGATGGGCGAACCGTCGTGGAGTGCCGCGCGTTTTCGCGCGACGCGGGGGACCGACGCCAGGCGCGGGACGGTCGGAACGGGTGCGGCGCCCGGACTCCGAACACGTGAGGGAGGCGCTCGAGCAGCTGGGTCTCAGCCCGCTCCGGCGTCGCCTCCTCGGAGAGCTCTCGGGGGGTCAGCGGCAGCGCACCCTTGTCGCGCAGGGCATCGCGCAGGACACCGAGCTGCTGCTCCTCGACGAACCGACGGCCGGCGTCGATGCGGAGTCCAGCGCCCGCATCGCAGTGTGCCTCGAGACGCTCGCGGCGCGGGGCAAGACCATCGTCGTCGCGAGTCACGACGCCCACGAGATCGCGTCGGCGGACGTCGTCGTCGCGCTCCGGAACGGTCGGATGGCCCCGGGAGACCGGTGAAGTCAGCGTGACCCGGCGCTGCGCTTCGTCACTAGGATGACGGCAACCCCTCGATCCACGGACGAGGAGAGTCCGCGCCGTCCAAGGCGCATCCACCACTGAAGGAGCCTGCAGTGAGCCAGTCCACCCCCATCGTGCGTTTCAACCTCAACCCGAGCCTCCTGAGCGCCAGGCAGGTGACGACACTGCGCTGGGTGTTCGGCATCGGGGGAGCGACCGCGCTCATCCTCGGCATCGTCGCGCTCGCCTTCCCGGTGAAGGCACTGACCGCCATCGCCTGGATCTTCGGCCTGTTCTTTGTGTTCTCTGGTGCGCTTCGCCTCGTCCGCGCCATCGTCTCGAAGGGCATCCCCACGGGGTGGCGGGTCTTCAACGGCGTCGTCGGGCTGCTGCTCGTCGCCGGCGGTGTCATCGCCCTCGTCCAGCCGGCCGCGCTCATCGACGCACTCGGTATCCTCATCGCCATAACCTGGATCATCGAGGGCATCGCGTCACTCGCGGATGCGTCGCCCGATCAGTCCCGATGGTTCGCCATCCTTTCCGGCGCGCTGAGCATCGTCGCGGGCCTCCTGATCCTGCTCTGGCCCGCCGGGATCGTGGTCGTCGTGCTCTGGATCGTCGCGTTCATCCTCATCATCGGCGGCATCACACAGCTCGTCATGGCCTTCCGGTTCGGCAAGAGCGCGAAGGGGGCGTGATGGGCATGGCAATCGAGAGCGCCGGCATCCGCCTGGCGGAAGCGGCTCCATCTTCCAAGCTCCGGACCGTCAAGCGCGTACTGCTCGGTGGGTTCCTCGTCTTCGCCGGCGTCACCCACCTGACGGTGGCTCGCGAGGAGTTCACGGCGCAGGTGCCGAAGTCGGTGACCAAGTACGTTCCCGTGACGACCGACCAGGTTGTGCTCGCATCCGGTGTCGCCGAGATCGCGCTCGGGCTCTCGATCCTGTTCGCGCGCCGCGCTCAGCGACCGACCGTCGGCTGGGTCGCCGCCTTCTTCTTTGCAGCGGTGTTCCCCGGGAACCTCGCGCAATTCGTGCATCGCCGCGACGCGTTCGGCCTCGACACCGACAAGAAGCGCTTCCTGCGCCTCTTCTTCCAGCCTGTTCTCATTGCCTGGTCGCTCTACTCGACCGGTGCCTGGCGCCGCCGCATCAAGTAGCGGGGCAGGCGCGCCCGCACTCACCAACTCGCCAGTCCCACCAACAGATTCGGGATGGGTTTCTCATCTCGGGATGGCGTGCACGCCATCCCGAAGCGAGAAACCCATCCCGAAGCTCTTTGCTGTGGGTGGGGTGGCCGGCGGACGTGCGCCGAGACCAGCGCGGTCAGCGGGTCCGGGCGGCCTGCTCGATGCGGTCGAGGTGCTCCGCCGTGTGGCGGTGCCCGAGCGCCTCGTAGCCGATCACGATCACAACGGGCGCGAGCATCCCGACGAGAAGGCTGAGCGAGATGCTCGCGCCGTTGGCTGACATGACGACGCTCGCCGCAAGCAGGGCGACGGATGCGAGCATGAGGGCCACGTGGAAGACAGTGATCGTGCGCAGCAGGTACGAGTAGAGCACGAACGCCGTGAGCAGGAAGATCAGGACAGGGATGGCAACCGAGAGCACAGCCGTGACTTCGCTCAGATGGTAGTGCTCGTCGAAGGTGTACGCGACGACGTGGAGGCCAGCTCCCGTGGCCGCTATGGAAGCGAAGATGAAGAAGTGGCCGTAGCCCCACGGGAACGAGCGCTCGCGGTGGACGTGCAGCACCTCCGCTGCTGGCACGGTGAAGTACACCCACCACATGCCGAAGATGAGCACCATGCCGACGATGACCAGCACGATCGCGTCGAAGCTCCAGCCATACTCGGTCGTAATGGTCGTGACGGCGGCGATCGTGCCGAAGACGCCCTCGCCAAGCGCGATGATCGCGAGCAGTGAGTAGCGTTCAGCGATGTGGTGCGCGTGCCACGGCGTAGCGGAGCCAGTCCGATCGCCGCGCCGCTCGGCGACGAGCGGGGCCGAGATCTCGACGAGGAGGGCAATGAATCCGCCCGCGAGGGCGAAGACGAGCGTCAGCGGGAGGACCGCGACGACGACCCACAGGACCTGCGCGATCGACACGAAGATCGCATACGTGATGGCTGTCGATCGGTACTTCCTGCTGCCATGCGCGGCGCGGAGCCACTGGCAGACGAGGGCGACGCGCATCACGACGTAGCCCGCGATCATGACGCGGTTGTCGAGCACCTCGCCGTGGTCGATGGACTCGAACATGGCAGGCAATCCGAGGGCGAGGATGACGACGCCGGCCATCTGCACCATCGTGAGCAGGCGGAACAGCCAGTCGTCTGTGTCGAAGGCTGACGCGAACCAGGAGAAGTTGATCCAGGCCCAGACGAGCGAGAACATGGCGAAGCCGAAGCCGATTATGGCTGGACCCGTGTGGCCTTCGGCGATGCCGTGCGCGAAGAGGTTGCCAGCGGCGCCGAACGACGCGGCGAAGGCGAGGTCGTAGAGCAGCTCGAGCGGAGTCGCGGCGCGACCGCTCTCGTGGGTGTCGCGGCCGAGCATCCGCTGAAGGCCGTGATTGAGCCGCCGCGGCGCGGGTTGGAGGGGCTTCGAGGTCATGAAGTTGTCCGATCTGGCGAAAGTGATGAGCTTCGGAGGTCTCGCAGACCGACGCTGATGTTCCCCCACCGGCTCCGAAGCCTGTACATGTTACGTCCTGCTCGGCGCTCCCGCGCGTCGCCTCGGCCTGAGCACATGTGCAGATGCGACACTGCAGGGGTGGATGCACACCTCCGACCATGGGTGGCCGATGACGCCCCCGCCCTTGCGAATGCCATGCGCACCTCGCCGGACCTCGCCGCGCAGTTCCCGGGAGGGGTACCTTCGACGGAGCTCGACTACGTCTCCTACATGGCGCAGCACCTCGTCTCCGGCACCGCCAAGCACGATCTCGCGATCATCGTCGACGGCATCGCGGTGGGCAACGTGGGGCTCAGCAACATCGAGCATGTGCACCAGACGGGCTGGGCCTACTACTGGCTCGCGAAAGGCGCACGGGGGAGGGGACTCGCCACGCGGGGCCTCGCGACGATCGCCGACCTGGCTTTTACCGAACTCGGGCTGTATCGCCTCGAGCTCGGCCACCGTACCGGCAACGCCGCGTCGTGCCGGGTCGCCAGCCGCGCCGGGTTCCGGCCGGAGGGCATCGAGCGACAGAAGCTCCGCTACGGCAATCAGCGCTTCGACGTCGAGACGCACGCGCGACTCACGCTCGATCCGGTGCCGGACATCGAACTCATCCCTCGCACGGCCTACCTGTCTGGCCCCAGGCAGCCGGACTACACACGTCCCGACCTGGGCACGGCCTGACGCGGCCAGAGCGGCTCAGACCTCCACAGGGCTGTCCCGCCCCAGGCCCGTACCCTGGTGGCATGTCTGCAGTTGAAGATTTTGCGCGCCTCCCCGTCGACCCCACGTCCCAGGCGAAACTCGCCGAGGCGGGCCTCCGCTACGACACACTCGACACGAGCGACGCCGCCGCGTTCGCCGCGTGGGCACGCTCCGACCTCCGAGGCTTCCTTGCCGCGGAGCCGAGCGAGAAGTACCTGGAGGGCATGCGGGCATCCCTCGGCTACCGGCGAACGACGGGTGTCTGGGACGAGTCGGCACCGCTCGCGGATGAGCCCATCGCGACCGCGAGCTCGTGGCCTGCGGAGCTGACGTTGCCCGGCTGCAGGCAGCTGCAGAGCTGGGCGATCAGCTCGGTCACCGTCTCTCAGGCCCGTCGCAGGCGCGGCATCGCCAGGAACCTGCTCGAGGGTGAGCTGCGCACGGCAGTGGCGCTTGGCATCCCGCTCGCTGCGCTGACGGTCTCCGAGTCGACGATCTACGGCCGCTTCGGCTTCGGCCCGGCGACCTTCGCCGCGACCCTGCGCATCAACACGCGTCGCGTGCGGTGGAGCGGCCCAACCCCTGCCGGTCGCGTCGACTACGTTTCCCGCGAGCAGTGGGCAGCGCAGATCGCCGGGCTGTTCGAGCGGGCACGAGTCTCGACGGTCGGTGAGATTGAGGGCTGGGATGGCATTTGGCCCCGGCTGGCCGGCACGGTCCATGACGAGGAGGGCGATGGCAAGAAACTTCGCGCCATCACGTACACCTCCGAATCGGGTGTGCTCGAGGGTGCCGCGCTCTTCAAGCTCGAGGACGGGGAGGATGACTACGCGAGCCACACGCTGAGCGTCGAGTTCATTCGAACGGTGAGCGACGACGCGTACGCGGCGCTGTGGCGGTTCTTCCTCGAGGCCGACCTCGTCGCGGCCGTCAAGGCTGAGCAGCTGGCTGTCGATGAGCCGGTCAGGTGGATGATCGGCGACCAGCGCGCCGCGACCGTCTCGACCACCGACCATCAGTGGCTGCGCATCCTGGACACCAAATCCGTGCTCGAGGCGCGAAGCTACGCGTCGTCCGGTGTGCTCGGGATCGAGGTCGAGGATGCGCTCGGCTTCGCGGGCGGGACGTATGTGCTGACCGTCGCAGTCGACGGCGCCGGAACTGTGGAAGCTGTCGACCAGCTCGCTGGGGACGTTCCCGCGCTGCGGCTGCGGGTCGACGCCCTCGCGTCGCTCCTCCTCGGTGGTGTGGCGCCCGCGGCGCTCCGTGCTTCCGGGGCGCTCTCTGAGTTCAACGAGGGGGCAATCGAGCTCGCTGGGCGCATGCTTCGGGTCTCGCCGGAACCCTCGCCCGGCATCTGGTACTGAAGCCGGACGGCGGGTGCTCCGCCGACGGTGAACACCGCCAGGTTCCGGCGGTGCCGCGCAACTAGAATCTGCGTCATGGCATCTGGATTCTGGGGGCGCGCTCGCCGCGCGAAGCAAGCGCAACAGGCCGAGATCGACGCGCACGACAAGGACCTCGCGCTCAAGGCCGGCGTCGCGCTTGTCGACGCCGACGAACGCATCCGGCTCATGAACGACGAGCTGTCGTTCGCCGAAGCCGAGCTCGGTTCGGGCGCCACCCGAGATCTCAAGGAGACGCTCGTCAATGTGCGCAAGTACATGGGCGAGGCGTTCCACCTCAATCAGCTCAACGTCGATGACATCCCGGATACGCCGGACGAGCTGCGAACGAGGAACGCCCGCATCGTGCAGATCTGCGAGTGGGCCATGGGGCTGCTCGAGGAGAAGTCCTCGGTGCTCGAGGAAGCCGTCGCGGTTGTTCGCCAGACGCCGGCCGTGCTCGAAGGGGTCAAACGCGACTCGGAGCGGCTGCGTGCGCGCATCCCTGACGCACAGGCGAGTATCGACCGACTCGCGTTGCGCTACTCGGATGCTGCCCTCCACCAGGTCGGCGACAACCCGGCGGAGGCGGCGCAGCTGTTGACGTTTGCCGAGCACAGCGCAGACGTGTCGCTGCGCCGACGCGAGGCCGGGCAGAACGAGCAGTCGCGGCTCGCGCTCGAGGCCTCGACGGAGGCCGTGCGCCGAGTCCACACGTTGCTGGACGCTGTCGAGAACTACGAGATCGAGGCGTTGCGTGCCGAGTCGACGCTCGCCGCGGTCATCGCCGACTCGCGCGGGGACCTGGTCGCGGCGCGTGACGCGCCGCGCAGCCAGGAGGTCGAGGACGCAGCGAAGCGTCTCACCGACGCGCTTGCTGCGCTGCCTCCCGCGGGGGAGCGCACGGACCCGTTCGCCGCGCTGTCGCGGCTGCGTGCTGCGAACACCGGGCTCGACGAGGCGATCGCGAAGGCCAGGGACCGGGCGGCGCGCCCCATCCCGTCGCAGGGGCAGGTGACGACAGCGATCGACGATGCTGACCGGCAGATCGCGGTCGCGAACGACGTGATCTCGGGACACCGTGGATGGATCGGGTCGGCACCACGGACCAGGCTCGCCGAGGCCGAGCGCATCCGCAACGAGCTCGTCAGCTATCGGGGCGGGGAAGATGAGCGCGAGCAGGCGCTCGCCTTGGCTCGGCGGGCGGGCTCGCTGGCGAGCGAGGCGCTGCAGCTCGCGCAACGCGATATCGACGAGTCTCGACCACAACAGCAGCAGGGGTACGACGAGTGGGGACAGCCTCGTGGTGGTGGTTACCAGGGTGGCTACGGCGGTCGCGGCGGCCGGCGCGGTGGCGACATGGGGGACGTTGTCGGCGGCGTGCTCGGGGGGCTCATGATCGGCGGACTGCTCGACGGGATGTTCGACTAGACGCGACTCCGAAGTTGCCTCACCGTTCGGTCGGCCGCTTGGGGTGAAGCTTTGGGTGAACTCACTCACATTTCTTCGATTTGCGCCAGGGTGTTCAGGGTGCCGTGATACTGCGCTATCTTCGGGTGAGGTGCCGGACTTCAGTGCCGAGTTCCGCTTCGTTCCCCATGTAATTCGTTCCCCCGACGAAAGAGTGCCGAATGCCCAGCACAGCCAACGACCCTTCGCCCCAGAACCCGCAAGTGCCGAGCAGCTTCGCCGGCACCCAGCCCCGAACCGGCACGGTCACGCGACGCTCTGTCGTCGCGGGCGCGGCCTGGACGGCCCCGCTTGTTGTCGCCGCTGCATCGGCACCCCTGGCGGCCGCATCGCTGACGACCGCCGGCTGCCTGCCCACCGGCACCCTGTTCAACGCGGGCTCGAACGGGCGCCTGCTGAGTGGTGTGCTGCTCGGGACCGAGCTCCTCGGCGGCTTGCTCGCCGGGCTCACGGGGGCGCCAACGCAGCTCTCAGGCAGCGCTGTCCAGGGGCAGAACACCTCCCCGCTCGACGGCGTCATCAACCTCCTTTCTGGAGTGCTCCAGATCGTGACGGGTCCGCAGTCGCTTGGCCTGTTGAACCAGCTCTCGTACGCGAACCAGTACGGCACGACAGACGGCTCGAGCGGCGCGGTCGCCAACGACGGCCTCATCGCGTTGACGCCCGCTCAGGGTGAGCTGACGCTCGGGAACCTTGATCTGACGAAGGTCTTCACGCAGCTCGGCACCCTACTCGGCGCGCCGGTCGCTACCGACCTCCTGAACTCGCTGACTGACCTCGACCTCGACATCGGTGCCGTCGCCGGACGCACCTTCGCAAATGTCCTCTGCGTGCCACCGCAGACCGTCGTCGGAACTCCGCCTGCGCCGTCCGTGACGACCGGGTCGGTGTCCGAAGCCTTCCGTGGCGCCACAGCCCCTCCCGTCACCGTGCAGCCGCCCGTCGGCGGCATCCAGCGCCAGTACATCCTGAGCCACCTGCGGACCAACGTCACGTCTGATGTCGTTGGCACGCTTGGCACCGCGCTGCAGGCGACGATCCCCGTCAACCTCCCCGTCAGCACGCAGGCAATCTTCGATGTCCTTGCAGGGATCCCGCTGCTCAGCACCCTTGTCGGGCTCCTCGGCGGCGCCGCGGCGCTCAACGTCAGTGCAACGGTCGACCTTGCCGCCTTGACCGCGGCACCGATCGGTGGTGCGAACTCTCCGTTGAGGCTCGACCTCGCCAACGGCACCGTGACGGTCGACCTCGCACCGCTCTTGGGCACGCCTGACGGCAAGACCTTCAACAACTTGCCTGGCAACACGCGACTCTTCGCTGACCTGCCGCTTCCGACAAATGCCGTCGTCGCAGCCCTCAACACGCTGGTCGAAGACATCATCACGCGCCTCGCGGGGTCGATCAATGTCTCGATCACAGCCAGCATTTTGCTTGGTGCGACGACGGTCAACATCAGTGGAACCCTCGCTCAGTTCCTGGCCGGACCTGGCGGCGGGGCCACGGCCGTCATCAAGGTCGCTAACATCACGCTGAACCTCACCCCTGTTCTCGGCACGCTGCTTGGTGGCATCGCCGGCGTCGTCGCGGGGACGGTTCGAAACCTCCTGGCGCCGAACGGCACGCTCAACGCGATCTTCACGCCACTCAACAACCTGCTGTCGCTGCTGTTCGACGCGCTCAGCAGCATCCTGGTCATCACGATCAACGCGCAGAACGACGATTCGTCGAAGGACCCCTTCCGGGGTATCCGGGTGCCGTTGCCTGCGGGCGGCACTATCCCGGCGTCGCCGAACTTCCGCGTGTTCGAGACGGCGGCCCTGCAGGTCGGGGCCATCGGGTTCCTGAACCTGCTCAACCTGTTCGTGGCGCGCGGCACAAGCGGACCGAACCCGCTCCGCCCGTAGGGCAGAGCGCGCGGGCTTCCGTGCACGAACACAGGCCCCGCCGGCGCTTCGCAGCGCGGCGGGGCCTGTTTCGTGCGCGTGAGCTCGTGCCTGCCCGCGCAGCTACTTCGCGGAGCGCACCGAGAGCAGCTCGTACCCCTCAGGAACCATCGCCTCGATCTTCGACTTGGCCTCCTCGTAGGAGTCGGCTTCCGCCTCGATTGTCTCGCTCGCGACGGGACGGATGACTGCGATGACCTTGACCATCCGCTGATCATATGGCGCATGTGGGAGCGGCATGGGCAGGACGCGGTGCTACCAGCCGCGTGAGGTGTCGTGTCAGGGGTCGCGGTGTCAGATGTCGCGGCGGATGCGCTCCGTCGCGCGCGCATCCCACGCCTCCTGCAGGACCTCACCGAGCCTCTCGTCAGTCAGCTTGTCGAGTCGCACGAGCACGCTGGGGTGCCCGTCGTAGTGGGAGGTCGTGAAGAAGAGCTCTGGCTCACCCTGCAGGAGGGCCTCGCGGTCTCCAAGGTCACTGCGCCAGCACACCAGCACGCCTGGCTCGTCGTGGAGGCGGGCGAACATCTTCTTCCCGACGTAGAACGCCGGGGTGCCGTAGGCCGTGCGCTCGTCCGTCTCGGGGAGCGCCAGGGCCAGTCTTCGAACGTCATCCTCGGTGCTCATGACAACATCGTGCCATTCGGGACACGCCAGCGGTGGAATAGCTCGGCCCAATCTTGTGCTTGACCAGAGTATGAAGGCAATCGTCTACACAGCCACCGGTCCGTCCGACGTCCTCTCCCTGGTCGAGCGCGAAGTCGCGCAGCCTGGTCCTGGCGAGGTTCGCGTCAGGGTGATCGCCTCGGGCGTGAACCCCACTGACTGGAAGGCGCGTGAGGGCGGCGGGGCCGGCGGTTCGCTCGCGTTCGACGAAGTGGTTCCGAACCAGGACGGCGCAGGTGTCGTGGATGCGGTCGGCGAAGACGTCGACGGCCTGGTCGTCGGCGATCGGGTTTGGCTGTATCTCGCGGCGCACCAGCGCCCGACGGGCACCGCGCAGGAGTTCACGGTGCTGCCCGCCGACCGAGTTGTGCGCCTGCCAGAGGGCGTCGGCTTCGATGTCGCAGCGAGCCTCGGTGTTCCGGCCATGACGGCGCACCGGGCGCTGACGGTGCACGAGCGCGGCCCCGCCCGTCTTTCGGCCGGGGCGCTGGCGGGTCGCACCGTCCTCGTGCACGGCGGCGCGGGTGCCGTCGGGCACGCTGCGATCCAGCTCGCGGTGTGGGCAGGCGCATCGGTGATCACGTCGGTGAGCAGCGACAAGAAGGAAGCCCTGGCACTCGCAGCCGGGGCGCACCACGTAGTCAGCTACCCGGACGCCTCAATCACCGAGCGGATTAAAGATATCGCCCCGAACGGAGTCGACCACATCGTGGAGGTGTCGCCGACGCAGAACGCGGCGCTCGACGTCGAGGTCATCGCCAACCATGGCAGCATCGCCTACTACGCGAACAACAACGGCGACGACTTCTCTGTGCCGATCATCCCGAGCTTCGCGAAGAACGTCCGCTGGCAGGGGCTGCTGCTCTACACGGTGGGTCCGGATGCGCTGCACGCGGCCGCAGAGGACGTGACAGCGGCACTCGTCGACGGTGCGCTGCCGGTGGGGGAGTCGGCTGGCTTGCCCATCACCTGGTTCCCGCTCGAGGACACCGCGGCGGCGCATGACGCCGTCGAGAGTGGCGCAGTCGGCAAGGTTCTTATCCGCGTCGCCGACGACGAGGCCTGATTCCGGGACCGCGGCGCGGCTCTGGTTTCGGCTTTGGAGCCAGCGCCGTCAGCGCGGGAAGCGAGGGTCGCGGCCGTAGTCGCTGAGACGCAAGTTCAGGGCGGCGTGTGCCTGCGCCGGGGCGTCTTCGCCGATCAGGAGGCGCAGCCTCGCGTCGTTCGGGTCGGCGACGTGACTGATGATCGCGGCCGCCGCATCCTCCGGCGAAGTCCCACCGGGTTCAGGCTCGCCCGCGGGCGCTGACCGATCTGCGGGCGGGTCGGTCTCGGTGGGGGCGGATGAAGGCCACGGGACGACCGGCGTGCCGAAGAGGCTTGTGCGCAGCTCGTCGTAGTAGGTCAGCGGCTCGCTGAATCTCATGCTGCCGCCGGCCCAGTCGGTGCGGAGCTCGCCGGGCTCGACGATCGTGACCCGGATGCCGAAGCCGGCCACCTCCGCGGCCATGGCCTCGCTGAACCCCTCGAGGCCCCATTTGGCTGCATTGTAGAGCCCGAGGGTCGGCATGGTGCCAACTGCGCCGACCGTCGAGATCTGCACGATGTGCCCAGCCCCTTTGGCGCGCATCCCTGGCAGCACGGCCTGGCTGAGCCAGAGCGGGCCGAGCAGGTCGGCATCGATGATGTCTCTCGCCTCTTGCTCGGAGACTTCTTCGGCCGCGCCGATGAGTCCGTAGCCGGCGTTATTCACCAGCACGTCGACCGAGCCGAATCGGGCGCTCGCCTGCTCGACGGCGCGGAAGGCGCCCGATCGGTCGCGCACGTCGAGCGGCAGCACGAGCAGCTGCTTGTGCTCGGGCAGCGAGTGCTCGCCGCGAACGGTCGCGACGACGCTCTGGCCGGCGCCGAGCGCGGCAAGGGTAATGGCGCGTCCGAGTCCGCGGTTCGCGCCCGTGATCAGCCAGGTCTGCGGAGTGCTCATGCGTCAACGCTAGGAGACGATCCTGCCCGGGACGTGTGCTGCCGACGCCCGGGCGCGGGCGGCGGCAGCACCATTCACGTGGTCGGAAGCTCCTAGACGCGCACTCCTGCGGTCTCCTCGATCGCGATCCGCTTCCGGCGCTCGCCCACCTCGATCTCCTCGGCGCGGGTGATGACCTCGTCGGCCTCTTCGCTGCGGACGACGACAACCCCATCGTCGTCGGCGACGATGAGGTCGCCGGCTTCGACTACCACGCCGCTGATCGCGACCGGGATGCCGATGCGCCCCGGACCGAATTTGTAGGGGCCAGCGGGTGTTACGGCGCGGGCGAAGACGGGGAGCCCGATCTCGCCGAGGCCGACGGCGTCGCGGATGGCGCCGTCGATGACGAACCCGGCGACGCCGAGGCGCAGTGCGCGGAGCCCGATGAGGTCGCCGATCAGCGCACGGCTCACGTCGCCACCGCCGTTGACCACCAGCACATCGCCCGGCTGGGCCACGTCCAGGGCTTTGTGGATGATCAGGTTGTCTCCTGGTCTTGTCCACACGGGCAGCGCACGCCCGGCGAGCTGCGCGCCATCCCAGACGGGGCGGATACCGGACGCCGTCCCCAGCCGTTCCTGCGCATCCCCGATGTTGGCGCTGGGGATGTTTCGCGCGCGTTCGATGGTTCCATCGCTCACGCCTGCGATGGCCGTTGCTGCGCTGCTCGCGTGCTCGTGGGGCATTGGCTGTTCTCCTGCTGGCGTGGTGGATGCGGACGGAGCTTGTCGCGCTGGGCTGATTGGGGAGGCGGACGCTGCGTTACTCACCGGCGATCAGCTCCTCGATGATCGGTTTGGTAGTTGCTTCGCGCTCTTCCCACAGGGTGGCGACGTCGGCCGCAGGCATCCAGTTGGGGACTGTGCCCGCATTCTCGAGCGCGGTCACGACGTCAGGGTCCTCGGTGGCGGCCTGGAGCGCTGCCTCGAGCGCGGCGACGGTCGCGGGGGGAGTGCCTGCCGGCACGGAGACGGCGAAGTTGTTCGACATCGGTGCGACCTCGAAGCCCTGCTCGCTGAGGGTCGTGACGTCGGGGAAGAACGGGCTCGGAACGTCGCTCAGCACGGAGAGCACGTTGATCTCGCCCGACTTGGCCTGGCCGATGAAGGACGAGACGCCGCCAAGGGCGAAGTCGACCTCGCCCGAGACGAGGGCAGCGATCTTGTCGGCACCGCTGTTGTAGTGCACGATGTTGAACTCGAGGTCGAGCTCCTTCTCGAGCGTGCGCAGGTTGACGTGGTCGTCGCCTGCCCGCGAGTCTGTGCCGACCGTGATCGTGCCCGGGCTGGACTTCACTGCGTCGAACAGCTCCTGCGTTGTCGCATACGGGCTGTCCTTGTTGACGCCGATGACGATGTCGTTGAGTGCGAACGAGCCGATGGGCGCGAAGCTCTGCCGATCGAAGCCGGCCTTCTTGCTCGGGTCGAGGTAGCGCCCGAAGATCGAGGGGATGTTCGTGAAGCCGAGGCTGAGGCCGTCGGGCTTTGCTGATGCGAGGGCGTTGAGCCCGATGACCTGGTTGCCGCCCTCCTTGTTGACGACCTTGATGTTGACGCCGAGGTCTTCCGCCATCGCGGGGGCCATGATGCGGGCGAGGATGTCGTTGCCCGCTCCGGCTGCCGATGGCACGATCCACTCGATCGTGGAGCCGGCTTTCGGGAAGTCGGCGCCGTCTTCGGCTCCCGCTGCTCCCGGGGTGCAGGCGCTGAGGAGCGAGGCGACGGCTGCGGCGGCGACGACCGCGGTGAGGCGTGCGCCTCGGCGGACTCTGCCTTGTCGCTTCGACGGGACTGGGGTGTGCTCGTTTCGGGGTGTGGTGAACATTGACTGACTCCTTCGTCGGTCCGAGGTGCTATCGGTTGGTGGATGCAGTTGGTTGCGGTTCAGGGGTCTGTGCCTCGAGCTCTTCTGCGAGGCGCTTCGCGGAGGCGCGTTTGACGCGCTTCGCGAGCAGCGAGCTGAGGAGCGGGCGGGCGGCGCCGAACAGGATCGCGATGACGATCACGATCAGGAGGGTCACGCTGATGCCGCTGCTGAGGAACACGGCGTAGTCGCCTCGGGACAGGGCAAGCGACCTTTGGAAGTTCTCCTCGAGCATCGGCCCGAGGATCACGGCGAGCACAAGAGGTGTGAGCGGCACGGAGAACAGGTGGAAGAGGTAGCCGACGACGCCAGCCCCGAGCATCACGAAGATGTCGAACGCGGAGCCGTTGATGCTGTAGGTGCCGAGGAACATGAAGGCGATGATGACCGCCATGAGGTAATGGAACGGGACCTTGAGAACGGCGATCCAGACTCGGGCGAGGGGCACATTGAGGATCAGGAGGATGACGTTGCCGACAAGCAGGCTCGCGATGATCGCCCAAGCCACCTCGGGGTTGTCGCGGAAGAGCAGCGGGCCGGGGATGAGGCCGTTGATGGTGAAGGCGCCCGCCATGATGGCGACCGTCGCGCTGGTGGGAATTCCCAGCGTGAAGAGCGGGATCATCGAGGAGACGGCGAGTGCGTTGTTCGCGGCCTCGGGGCCCGCGACACCCTCGACGGCACCTTTGCCGAACTCTCCGCCGCGGCGGGAGATCCGCTTCTCCAGGGCGTACGAGGCGAGCGAGGTCGCCGCTCCTGGCGAACCGGGGAGGAGTCCCATGACGAAGCCGATGACGGAACCCCGCATGAACGGGCCGGTTGAGCGGCGCAGGTCTGTACCGGTCGGGAGGAGCTTGCCGACTTTGATGGGCTTGCGGATGCCGTCCTTGCCGCCACGAGCTTGCGAGAGCACCTCGCTCATCCCGAAGACGCCCATGACGATCGCGACGAGGCCAAGCCCGTCGAAGAGCTCCGGCATCTCGAACGTGAAGCGTTGCACGCCCTGGCCTTGGTCGATGCCGACGCTCGCGATGGCCAGGCCGACGCCCACGCTGAGGAGGGCCTTTGCGGGGTCGCGGCCGGCGAAGCTCGCGACGAGCGCCATGCCGAGCACGGAGACGAGGAACAGTTCTGGGGCGCCGAACTCGAGTGCGAGTCGGCTGAAGGGGGCCACGAGCACGAACCCGATGACGCCGATAAGGCCGCCGACAAAGGAGGCGAGGGCCGCGATGACGAGGGCAGGTCCGCCTCGCCCTCGCTTCGCCATCTCGTAGCCGTCGAGGGTCGTCGCGATCGAGGAGGCTTCGCCCGGGATGCGGAGAAGCACTGCCGTGATCGTTCCGCCGTAGGCCGCGCCGTAGAGGATCGCAGCGAGCATGATGATCGCAGTGGTCGCATCGAGCCCGAAGGTGACGGGTATGAGGAGCGAGACGGCAGCTGCAGGGCCAAAACCAGGGAGCACGCCGACGAGCATCCCGATGACGCAGCCGAGGAGCGCGAACAACAGGTGCTCAGGTGTGAGGACCGTGATGAGCCCTCCGATGAGGTCTTCGAAGCCCATGTCAGAGTCCAATCCAGCTCAGGGGAGGGATGGTGGCGTGCGGCAGTGCTGTGTTAAGCCAGATCTCGAAGACGAGCCGCGACAGTCCCGTCACGACGACCGCGACGAGGAGCGAGATCCACCAGCGGCGCCCGCCGACGAAGATGAGGATGGCAGTGAGCATGAGCACCATCACCGTCGAGTAGCCGAGGAACGGCAGGAGTGCGGCGCCGAGGGCGACGCTGCCGATGATGACTCCGATCCGGAGCCAGGCGGCCTTGTCTGGCAGCGACTCGTCCTCCATCTCGTCGCTCTCCTCACCTTCGAGGAGCGCTTCGAACGGGGCATCCGTGCCGATCGAGCCCGTGGCGGTGGGGAGCTCTGGGAGGTGGGCGGGAGCTTCGCCCCGCACTCGCTCGGCCGCAAGGCGGAGGCCCCAGAGGAGACCGGCGCCACCGACGAAGACGGCGGCGACGAGCGGCATGAGGCCCGCACCGACGCCCGTGTCCGCGGTGAGGCCGTAGCTGACGGCGGCGCCGCCGAAGGCGATGGCGGCCGCAACGCAGGCACCTGCGATGCCCCATTCGGCCCTGATTCTGTTCGATGACATCGTTGTCCTCCGCCTCTCTGCGGTTCGAATCCTGGTGCGTTCGAGAACGTGAGGCTCCCGACGGTCGACTCCTGCGAGTCAACTTGCAACCTTGCACATGTTTGCAGGATTGTGGGAGAGTGTCAAGCAGGGCAGGAAAGCTGGCACTGTGTTGCACTGAGTACCAGCGCTGCTCGTCAGCAGCATCCACTCAACGAGGAGTCCAGGTGAGTTTCAGATCGGTCATCGCCAGCAGTACCAAGCAGCTGAGCAGCTCGGAGCGCAAGGTCATGGCCGTGCTGCTTTCGGGGGATCGCGTCTCGGAGGCGCCAGCTGCCGAGGTCGCTCAGCGTGCCGGCACTCACGAGTCCACCGTGGTTCGCCTCGCGCAGAAGCTGGGGTACCGCGGGTATCCCGATCTCCGAGCTGACCTCCAGCGCGATGAGGGGCCGGAGAGGGCCGACAACGAGGCGCACATGCGCGCTGACTCCGGACACGATCTGTTCTCCTTCGCGAGCGACGAGGCCGCCGCGCTGGAGCGCCTCGCGAAGTACGTGCCGCAGGAGGTCATGGAGGCCGCCGCCAAGACCATCGACACCTCGAAGACCATCTACGTGTTCTCGGATGCGGACGACGAACGCCCGCTGCGCGACCTCGCGGCCCGCCGAATGCGCCGCCTTGGCTTCACTGTCGTAACCCTCGAGAACAGCGCGAAGGACCTCGCCGAGAACATGGTCGGCTTCGACTCGGACTCGACACTCATCGCCTATGCCCTCCGGGAGGCGTCCGTGCGACTGGCCCCGCTCATGGCGGAGTGCCAGCGCAGAGGGGGCAGGGTCGTGCTCATCAGCGATGTGCCAGGCTTCCACTTCCGCCCCAACCCCGACCACCTCCTCGCGGCTCCCAGAGGAGACGACAGTGGCTACCGCACGCCGCTCGTCCCGATCGCGCTCACCTACTCGCTGCAGCTGGCCGTCTTCCACCTTGATCGACCCCGCTACGGCGCGGTGCGCAGCCAGATCGATGATCTAACGCGTCACTTCGGCGGCGTCGAGGAGTCGCCCCGGCGTTCATGACGAGTCGCCGTCGCCCGGGGCGTCGCAGTGGCGGCCGAGGTGGTGAAGGCGGTCAGCCCTGGCGCCTCGCGCTGAGTATCCAGGCGGCACTCCTGCAGTCCGCGTGGGTAGGGGCGCGCCTCATGATCGGCTACAAGGCCGTCGAGTTGGGGGCGACCGGATTCGCTCTTGGGGCCGTTGCGGCCTCCTTCGCAGCGCCTGCGCTAGTCGCAGCGTTGTCCGTCGGCCGGCTCTCGGACCAGATCGGCGGCGCCAGAGTCGCGCTGCTTGGCGTCGCCGTCTTCGTGACCGGGCCTGTCCTGCTCTGCTGGGCGGGCGAGCTCTGGATCCTTGTCCTCGCTGCGGCGACAACCGGCATCGGAAGCCTCTTTGTCATGATCGGGCAGCAGACGTTCACGGCACACCGCGGTCGCGATGGGTCGAGCGATGGGTCATTTGCGGTCCTGACGACAGCGGCTTCACTGGGGCAGCTCGTGGGGCCACCCGTCGTGACGCTGGCCGCCTCGTTGGGAGCGGCGAGCGCCAGCGCACCGAACACGCTCCTCGGGGCGGTCGCGTGCATTGTCCTCCTGCTGCTTGGGCTATTCGGAACGCCGACTCTCCTGAAGGCTGATCGACAGGCCGCCGCGGCAAGCGCTGAACTCGCGCAAGCCGATGCAGGGGCGGGATCACCCGTTCGGCGCCCGAGGCTGAGGGAGATCGGCCGAGGGAACGGACTCTGGCGTTCGGTCGCGGTGAGCGCGGCCGTGCTCGTGACGGTCGACCTGCTCTACACGTTCGTGCCACTCTGGGCGACTGAGCGGGGTGTCTCGAGTGTTGCGGTCGGGATGCTTCTTGCCATCCGCGCGGTCGTCTCAGTGGTCTCGAGAATCGGCCTGGGTCGCCTCGTGGCGAAGTTCGGCCGGAAGACGCTCCTGCTCGTGGCGATCGGCCTCGGCGTCGCGGCCCTCATCGCGTTGCCATTCGTCGGAGCCCTCGGTGCGATCCCCGTGATGTTCGCCCTGGGCATCGCGCTCGGCTTGCCGCAGCCGCTCACGATGTCCTGGGTTGTCCGCATCACACCAAAGTCCGTGCACGGCCAAGCGCTCGGCCTGCGGATGACCGCCAATCGCCTCGCTCAGATCGTCTTGCCGCTCGCGATCGGAACCGCGGCCGGCCCCCTTGGGATCAGCGTCATCCTCTGGGCGAATGCGGTAGTGCTCGCGACCGCGCTGGTCATCGTGAGCGGTTCCGACATCGACGGCCTCGATCAGGACTGAAACGGTCGCGGACCCTTACTCGCCGACGCTTCCGTCGATGGCCTGCCGGAGCAGGTCGGCGTGCCCGTTGTGGCGCGAGTACTCCTCGACCATGTGGATGAGGATCCAGCGCAGCCGGGGGATCCGGCCGTCGGAGAAGCCGCTGGCAGCGGGGTACTCGAGTCCACCCTGACGGTAGGCCTGCTCTGCCGCGGCCCGCGCCCGCGTCACGGATGCCTCCCACTGAGCCAGGAGCTCGTGCGGGTTTTCTCTGCCTGCCGTGTCCCACTCCCAATCGGGGGTCGCCTTCCAGTCGACGGATGCCCACGGCTCACGCGGTTCCTCACCGAGCAGCACCACCCCGAACCAGTCGTCTTCGACGTACGTGAGGTGCTTGACCAGGCCACCGAGCGTCATGGTGCTCGGCGCAAGTGTCTTCGCCAGGTCTTCTGCGCTGAGTCCAGAGACCTTCCACGCCAGCGTGGCCCTGTGGAAGTCGAGGAAGCCGTTGAGGGTCGACCACTCGTCCTCGCCGAGCGGCGGCTCAGGTCGGTTCTGCTCGTCGAAGATCGTTGTCATCGTCCGAGTCTAGGGATGGGCGGGCGCCGATGGGCGCGGCCGCGCACCGAAGAACTGGTGCCCCTGGAGGGACTCGAACCCCCAACCGTTTGCTTAGGACGCAACTGCTCTTCCATTGAGCTACAGAGGCTGGCGCGTCAATGTTACCGGTGCTCGCGGCCTCGTGTGCACATCGTGCGGGTCTCGGGCCTGCGAGTCGCTCGAAGTTGATCATGATTTCGCAACGAAGCTGTTCGTGGATCGTTCGAAGTGGAAGTGTTGGGTCATGAGCACCTCAGAACAGCGCAGGGCGAGCCTCGCGGGTCCGATCGGTCTCGGCGTCGGGCTCATCATCATGGGCACGGCGTACCTCCTCGACCGTCTCGGTGTCCTCCCCATCGAGTGGGGACTGCTCTGGCCGATCTTCCCGATGATCGTGGGCGTCGTCGCCCTGATCACGAGCATCCGCAACTGGTGGGGCTGGATCCTCATCGCAGTCGGCCTGTTCTTCCTTCTCAACGAGCTCGTGCTCGGTGGACTCGGCAACATCTGGGAGCTGTGGCCGGTCGCCGTCATCGTCGTCGGCATCGTGTTCATCGTGAACGCTCTCCGGGGACGCAACAAGACCGAAGCCGTGAGCGACGACGGGGGCGCGATTCCGCCGACGTCGCATGGGATCGATCCGGCGTCTGGCCGCGAAAACTAGGCCAAGCTGACCGCAATCCACGCGCGCCTCCACGCGCAGGTGCGCCCGGACACTTACAGTGTCACGCGTGTGGGGTCTGTTTCGTAAACGAGGTTCAGAGCCGGGCGACGCGAAGAGCGACGATCACGGCTCCGGCAAGGGTGCGCCCACAAACAGTGAGACGGAGCCGATACCTGATCTGAGTCCGGTGCGTGAGCGCCTCGAGCGCGAGCGTGCTGAACGCGCCGAGAACGACCGCGACGACCATGACGGTGACGAGGGTCTCGATCTCGGCCGCGATCACGAGAACGGGGTCCGTGCTCGCAATGCGGACGGCCCGAGCCTCACCCGCGGCAGGTCGTGGGTGGCGGATGCGGTTGCGCACGAACGCAAGACCCACCCCGTTCCCTCAGCAGACGAAGAAGCTCTCACCGCCCTCGATCTCGAGCGGGCCGAAGAGGCGAGAGCGCTCGAGGCCGCCGTTGACGCGGCCCAGGACTCCTGGTTGCACGAGCTCGCCCAGCTCGGCGGCCCATCCCCACTCCTCGATTTCGCCGACGAGCCCGGCACCTACGTTGAGCTCACGAGCGCGCACCCCGGCGGCATCGCGCCCTTCGCGGCCGGCAAGACCGTGCTCCTGTCCGCGCTCGTGCGCGAGAACTCCTCCTTCCGCGGGGCGCGCGACGCCGCCGACCTCATCGCGCAGAAGGGTACCGAGCTGCTCGCCGGCCGTGGCATGAGCACGATCCAGCTCGCCACGGGCTTCGCCGAGTGGACGCAAGACGGCACGCACTTCCGCGCGCCCATCCTGACGCGCACGGTCGACCTGCGCCGCGCCGGTCGTGACTACGAGTTCACGCTCAAGGGCCCGAGTCGAGTCAACGCCTCACTCGTGCGACACCTCGCACAGCACTTCGGTGTGCGCCTACCCGTCGCTGAGCTCCTCGGCCTTGCCAAGTCGAACGACGCCTTCCTGCCACAGCAGGTCTTCGACCGCACGCGTGCGCTCGGCGCGTCCATCCCGCAGTTCACGGTCTCGGCCCGCGCCGTCATCTCGAGCTTCGGGGAAGTGGCGAGCGCGATGCTCCGCGACACCAACGAGCTCACGCATCCGGTGCTTCGCGCCCTCGCGGGCGACGAGGACGCACGCCAGCAGGTCTCGGCTCCCCAGCCGGCCGAGCAGCGTCCCAGCCCAGACCGGCGCGACCCCGTCGGGGATCGTTTCCTCCTGGACGCTGACACCGAGCAGGAGCGCGTCGTCGACGCCATCGCGGCCGGGAACTCCGCGGTCATCAACACGATGCCGGGCACGGGCCTCACGCAGACCGTCATCAACGCGCTCGGCCTGCTCGTCGCCGACGGCAAGCGCGTGCTCGTCGTCACGCCCCGCTCGGCGAGCATCCGGGCCATCCGCGCTCGACTCAAGAGCGTCGGGCTCGAAGGGCTCGCGGTCACGCCCCGCACGCTCCGCCGCGACGCCATCGCCTCCATCTCGCGCAACGAGAAAGCCCGCAAGCCCGCAATGCACGAGCTCGACGACGCGCTCGTCAGGCTCCGCCACGTCCTTGCCGACTACCGGGACGCGCTTGTGCATCCCGACCCCGCGCTGGGCGTCTCCGCGCTCGACGCACTCGAGGAGCTCTCGCGTCTCGAACTGCGCGACCAGCCGCCCATCACCACCGCTCGACTCGACCGCGACGCCATCGAGGCCATCGCGACGGGTCGCGACGCCATCGCCCGCCAGCTCCGCGCTGCCGGTGAACTCGGGCAGTTCAAGTACGGCCCCGACGACTCGCCCTGGTATGGCGTCTCGTTCGAGTCGACGGATGAGGCGAATCGCGCGCAGGAGGCGGCGGTCGAGCTCGACGCCGGCACGCTCGTCGAGGTCATCGACCGCGCGCAGGAACTCGTCGGCCGCACTCGGATGCGCCCCGCAGAAACCTATGGCGAGCTCGGCATCTACCTCCGCCTCCTGCTCGACCTGCGGGAGACGCTCGACCGTTTCCGCCCGGCGGTCTTCGACCACTCGCTGACGGACGTCATCCACGCTACGAACCCGAAGCGCGAGAGCAGCGACCTGACGTCGGCCCGCCGGCGCCAGCTGCGTCAGCTCGCGAAGGACTATGTGCGGCCCGGCGTCGTCGTCGAGGACCTCCACGAGTCGCTCAAGCTCGCGCAGCGCCAGCGCATCCTGTGGCACCGCTACGTCACGGACGGCTCGACGCCGACGGTACCCACGGGCATCTCGGATGTCCGCAAGTTCCACCGCGAGGTCGCGGAGAAGCTGCGCCTCCTCGACGAGCCGCTTGTCGACGCCGGCGCCATCTCCCTCAGCGAGCTGCCGTTGGCCGAGCTGCCCGCCCGGATCACAGAGCTCGCGGCTGACAGCGAGGTGCTGCACAACCTCGTCGAGCGCCTGACCATCATCGAGCGCCTCGAGAACCTCGGCCTCACGCCGCTCCTCGAGGACCTCTCCGAGCGCCACGTCGAAGCGGACGCTCTCGGCGATGAGCTCGAGCTCGCCTGGTGGCAGTCGGTGCTCGAGGATCTCCTCGACCGCGACAAGGCGCTGCTCAACGCGAACACGCGCGTCGTGACGCGCCTCGAGAGCGACTTCCGGGTCGTCGACCAGGCCCACACCGATCACTCCGCGGCACAGCTCGCTTGGCAGCTCGCCGAGGCGTGGAAGGTCGCGATCGTCGATTACAGCGAGCAGGCGGACGCCCTCCGCCAGCTCCTGCGCAGGCCAGGGGTGCCCTCCACGAAGCTGGCCCTCGAGGCCGGGGACGTGTCGAAGAGCATCGCCCAGCTGTGGCTGACCACCCCGTACGACGTGCCGCTCGTGAGCGAGCGCATCCACTTCGACACGGTAGTGCTCGTGGATGCGGGCACCATGTCGATCGCGGAGAGCATCGGCGCGATCCGCCGCGGCGACCAAGTCGTCGCGTTCGGCGACCCCGTCACGCAGTACCCCACGCCGTTCACCGTCGCCGTGACGCGGCCAGCAGCCGACAGCACGGACGCGTGGGGCTTGCGGCACTCCGACGAGGTCGGCGAGTCGGTGTACTCGCGCCTCGCCGAGTTCCTGCCGGAGCACGCGCTCACGCGCAGCTACCGGGCGGGAGGCGAGGACCTCGCGGAACTCGTCAACCGGCGCTTCTACAAGGGGCGCATCCGCTCGATGCCGTGGGCCGGCACGCTGCTCGGTCACTCCAGCCTCAGCTTCTCCTTCGTGGAGAACGGCACGGGGCTGCCTGACCCGATCACGGGCGGCGTCGAATCCACCGACGCCGAGGTGAGCCGCGTTGTCGAGCTCGTCGTCGACCACGCCGTGCACCGGCCGCGTGAATCGCTCATGGTCGTCACTGCGTCTGCACTGCACGCCCGGCGAGTCGAGCAGGCCGTCTACTCCGCCGCGTCACGCCGAAGCGACATCGCCGACTTCTTCACGGCGGCTCGCGGCGAGCCTTTCACGGTCACGACGATCGAGCTGGCCACGGCGCAGTCCCGCGACCGCGTCATCTTCTCGATCGGGTTCGGGCGAACGCCCCACGGCCGCGTCCTCGCGAACTTCGGTGTGCTCGGCACCGAGCTCGGCGAGCGCGCGCTTGCCGTCGCCATGACCCGTGCGCGACGCTCGCTCGTGATCGTCTCCTGCATCCGTCCGGGCGAACTCGACCCTTCGCGCATGTCGCGCGGTGTCCTCGGCCTGGCGCAGATCCTCGGCGAGGCCGAGTCGAACGAGCCGGTCTCAGCCGAGCCAGCTGCCGCTGAGCCCGCTGCCGCTGAGATCGACGCCGAGGGTGTCGACGAAGGCGAAAGCACCGACAGCGAGGAACGAGAGGTCGCGGCACCGCCCATGCTGCTCGACCTCGCGAACCGACTCGAGTCGTTCGGAATGACGGTCGAGTTGTTTCATCGCGGACGCATCCCGCTCGCCGCGGCCTACCGCGGCCGCGCGATCGCGATCGACACGGATGGGCTCGACTTGCGCATCGCGGGTTCTGCGGATGCGACGCTGCGCGAGACGCTGCGCCTGCGTCCTGAACTGCTCAAGCGCCTCGGCTGGTACTACCTGCGCGTCCACTCCTTCGAGCTGTTCGCGCACCCCGAGGCCGTTGCTCGCCGAATCGGTAAGGCACTCAAGGTGCCGCTGCCTGCGGAGACCGCTGAGATCACGGCGGGTTCCATGCAGGGTGAGCTTGGCGAACTCACCTCTGGCAGCCGGACGACCACGGCGGCTGCCGCGGCCGGCGCGAGCCTCGCCTCGGTGACTCTGCCGGACGGGAACCAGCAGATCGCTATCGCTCGACCGGGCGAGCCCGGCGGTGCAAGCTGAGCGTGAGCCAGCCCGACCGGCAAAGCGCGACCCCAGACGGGCGGACCGCGAACCCAGACGGGCAGACCGCGAACCCAGACGGCCAGACCGCGAACCCAGACGGGCAGACCGCGACCCCCGACGGGCGGACCACCAACCCCGACGGCCAGACCACCAACCCAGACGGGCAGACCACAGCTCCGGAGAAACGCCCTGCGGGTAAGACGCGCCGTCGTGTCACGACCGCGCCGCCACAGGGCAGCGATCCCACGCCCCAGTCAGTGGACGGCAGGTATGTGCCTGCCGTGCTGGCCGGCGAGGACTCGCCCGCGGCCTGGGGCGACGCTGACGTGCGCTACGCGGACGACAGAGCCGAGAGCCCTCGCGGGCCGAACGACGACCGGCTGCGCGCCGACAAGCCACCCCACTATGGCTGAGCGGGCTATCGAGCCGAACGACCCCAACGTTCCCGGCTCCGATCCCGAGCATCCGACGACAGGGCAAATCCCTGTCGTGTCGAGCGCGGACGGCCCGAGGCCGCCCATCCCAGCAGAGATCTGGGTGCTGCTCGTCGCGACGTTCTTCATCGCGATCGGCTTCGCGCTCATCGTGCCCGTGCTCCCGCAGTACGCGCTGAGCTTCGGCGTGGGCGCGACGCTCGTCTCGGTCGTCGTGAGCGCGTTCGCCTTCATGAGGCTCGTGTTCGCCCCAGGGGCCGGCGCACTCATCAACCGGCTGGGGGAGCGGCGCATCTACGTCGCGGGCCTCCTCATCGTGGCGGCATCCACTGCCGCCGTGGCGTTCGCCCAGGACTACTGGCAGCTGCTCGTGTTCCGAGGTCTCGGCGGGGTCGGCTCCGTCATGTTCACGATCTCGGCGGCGGGCATGATCGCCCGCTACTCGCCCCCGCAGATCCGCGGCCGGATCTCGGCGCTCTGGGGCGGCATCTTCCTCATCGGCAACATCGCAGGTCCGGCCGTTGGCGGGGTGCTCGCGCAGTTCGGCATCGGCGTCCCCTTCCTGGTCTACTCTGGGACGCTGGTCATCGCCGCCGCCATCGTCGGCATCATGATGGGGCGCGCGCATCGCATCACCGCCAGGAAGGCCGCGGAAGAGGCCGGCCTGCATGACGCGGGTGACGACCGGGCGCCAGCGGCGAGGAAGCTCGAGCCGAAGAGCCTGCGCGAAGCGTTGCAAGACTCGGCGTACCGCGCATCCCTTGTGTTCGGCTTCGCCAACGGATGGGCGAACTTCGGCGTCCGCACGGCGATCCTCCCGCTGTTCGTCGCGACGAGCATCAGCCAGGAGCCGTGGGTGATCGGGGTCGTCATCGCGGTTGGAGCCGTTGGCAACGTGATCTCGCTGCAATACGCGGGCAGGAAGACCGACCGGGTCGGGCGGCGACCGTTCATCCTGGCGGGCCTCGGCATCTCGGCGGTGGCGATGTTCGCAACGGCGTTCGCTGGCGACATCGTCACGATGCTCGTGCTGAGCTTCGTGCTCGGCCTCGGCTCGGGGCTTGCAGCTCCCGCTGAGCAGGCCGTCATCTCGGACATCATCGGCTACGGCCGCAGCGGTGGCCAAGTGCTCTCGACCTATCAGATGACGCAGGACGGTGGGAGCATCCTCGGTCCCATCGTGGCCGGCGTCATCGCTGACCTCTTCGGCTTCACGTGGGCCATCATCGTCTCGTCCGTGATGCTCGCCGTCGCCTGCCTGTCCTGGGTGTGGGGCCGCGAGACGTTCCGCTCGACCTGAGCCGCGGAATCGCCGCCAGACGAAGAACGCCGCCGGGTGACCGGCGGCGTTCTTGTGCGGCCTTGCGGCTGCGGAGTACTGCGACGTGACTAGGCGCGCGTCTCCGGGCCTTCGCCCTGGAGCTTCGCGGGCGACTCCTGCTGCGCCTTGAGGAGGTCGCGGATCTCTTCGAGCACGTCCTTCTCGGTGACGGCGGCCTCGACGGCGGGCTTCGGCTTGCCGTGGATGAGTCGGTAGCTCATGTCGTTGAGCTTGTTGATCGGCAGGATGATCGCGAAGTAGACGACAGCTGCGATCAGCACGAACTGGATGACCGCGGCGATGACCGCGCCGAAGCCGATCTCGGCGCCGAGGATATTGACCGTTGCGACGGCGATGTCCTCAGCGTCGAACAGCTTGGCGATGATCGGGTTGAAGATGCCATCGACGATGGCGGTGACGATGCCGGTGAACGCGGCACCGATGATGACTGCGACGGCAAGCTCGATGACGTTGCCACGCATGATGAATTCGCGGAATCCCTTCACGGGGTCCCCTTTCGTTTCGGACCGCAGTACGGAGAAGTGTGAGTTCAGGAAGCAGCCGGTGTGCTGCTGGAGCTGGCACCGCTGGAAGCGGCAGCCGGTGCTGGGTCTTTCTTCGCGACCGAGGGCTTGGCCTCCGCGGCGCTCGTCGAGGACGAGGACGAGCCGGAGCTCTTCTTCGCGCTTGCAGCTGAGTCGGTCCGGTAGAAGCCGGACCCCTTGAAGGAGACGCCGACGGCACCGAAGACCTTGCGCAGCTTGCCTCCGCACTTGTCGCAGACGGTGAGGCTCGCGTCGGCGAACCCCTGCTGGATGTCGAAGGCGTTGTCACATTCGGTGCAACGGTATGAGTAGGTAGGCATAATCTCGCTTTCGGGACCAGGACAGCATAATCGCGCCAGAGTGCCCGCGGGGTAATGCGTCAGAAACGTGTGATCCCGGACGGCGTGACGACCCCATCAACGCGCTCGTCGTGCACCTCTCTCGGCACGGAGTCGACGACCTCGTCGGCGTAAACCACCGCGTAGACGGGCGGTCTGCCGGCCATGGACCCGAGCGTCCTGTCGTAGTAGCCGCGGCCCCAGCCCATGCGGTACCCGTCCGTGTCGATGGATGCAGCTGGCACGATGAGGAGGTCGGCGTCGCCGAGTGCGATCGGGCCGAGGAGCTCGCCGACGGCCTCGGGGAAGCCGAGCTCATGGGCGCGCTCTGACTCGCCATCGGAGACCACCCAGTCGAGGAGTCCGTCCTCTCGGGTCACGGGCAGGAGGACCGTGATGCCCTGTTCGCTCGCCCAGTTCAGGAATGGACGCGTATTCGGCTCGAATTCGCCGGAGAGATAACAGGAGATGCGGGTCGCGCCGTGAGCCGCGACGAGGTGCTGGAGGTGCCGCGAGAGCTGCTCGCCGTATTCGGCGAGTTGCAGTTCACCATGGCTGCGTCGTTGCTGTCTGATCTCGGCGCGGAGGGCGCGCTTTTCGGTCTTCGCGTCGGTCGCCATGGCGTCGAGCCTAGCGAAGCGCCTCTGGTCGGCCTGGGACGCCTGCTGGCTGGAGCTCGTCAGGCCAGCTTGGGGAGCTTTGGGAGAACCGTGGCGCGAACCCGTGGGGGCGCTCAGTTGACGCCCGAATGCGACCGCATTTCGCGATGACATTTGCGGGCCATACGATACGGCCTATGTCCTCGCGCATTACTAAGGCCGTCATTCCAGCTGCGGGTCTCGGGACGAGATTCTTGCCCGCAACAAAAGCCATTCCGAAGGAAATGTTGCCGGTTGTCGATCGTCCCGCCATCCAGTACGTGGTCGAGGAGGCTGTCGAGGCCGGGCTTTCCGACGTCCTCATGATCACTGGGCGAAATAAGACCACGCTGGAGAACCACTTCGACCGGGTTGCTGAGATCGAGGCGCTCCTTGAGGCACGCGGCGAGACGGAGAAGCTTGAACGAGTGCGTGCCGCGACGAACCTGGCGGACGTGCACTACCTGCGTCAGGGCGACCCGCTCGGGTTGGGCCACGCGGTGCTGCGTGCTAAGCAGCATGTCGGCAACGAGGCCTTCGCGGTGCTGCTCGGCGACGACATAATGACGGGTGGCGGTTCGCTTCTCAAGCGGATGATCGCGGTGCATGAGGCGACTGGTGCGAGTGTGGTGGCGCTGCAGGAGGTGGAGCCCGCGATGATCTCGTCCTACGGTGTCGCCGCCTACGACGCGGCTTCGAGCGTTGAGGACGGCGTGGCCGGCGCTGGGCCGGACACCATCCAGATCACTGGGCTTGTCGAGAAGCCTGCCCTCGAAGACGCGCCTTCCAACTTCGCTGTCATCGGCCGGTACCTTCTGCGTCCCGAGGTCTTCGCGGTTCTCGAAGAGACGAAGCCAGGTGCCGGTGGCGAGATCCAGCTGACGGATGCCCTGCAGGTGCTGGCCGCGCAGCGCGAGGAGCTCGGCGGCGTGGTGGGCGTCGTGTACCGGGAGCGTCGCTTCGACACGGGCAACAAGCTCGACTACATCAAGGCGATCGTTGAGCTGGCCGTCGACGACCCCAAGCTCGGCCCGGCACTCAGCCCGTGGCTGAAGCAGTTCGCCGAGTCCATCGGAGAGTAGACTCCGCTTTCTATGAGCGCATCCGTTCCCACGCTGACGCACGGCCCGGTGTCGCTGCGTCCCATCAGGGTCAGGGATGCGCGTGAGCTCGAATCCGTGCTGCTCGCGAACCGCGAGTGGCTGCAGCCTTGGGAGGCGACAAGCCCGGGCGGGGGCGGGCGCTGGGATGTGCGTGGCGGTATCCGCTCGCTGCTCTCGCAGGCTTCGGCGCACACGGCTCTGCCGTTTGTCATCACTTACGAGGGACGATTTGCGGGTCAGCTGACCGTGTCCGGCATCAGCTACGGTGCCCTTTCTTCAGCGACCTTGGGGTATTGGGTGGCACGCGAGTTCGCTGGTAAGGGGCTCGCGACGGTCGCGACCGCCATGGCGACCGATCACTGCCTCCAGGGTCTTGGGCTGCATCGCATGGAGGTCTGCATCAGGCCGGAGAACGCGAAGTCGTTGCGAGTCGTGGAGAAGCTGGGCTTCCGCTACGAGGGGCTGCGGCGCCGCTACATCCACATCGACGGGGACTGGCGCGACCATTTCTGCTTCGGCGTGGTGCGCGAAGAGGTGCCCCAGGGGGTGCTGCGGCGGTGGCGCGAGGGTGCCGCTGATGAGGGCGAAGCGCAGGTGCCTCAGGCCGATTGGGAGCGGACCGCCCAGCCATTGCGCTGAGTGCGAGACCGGCGCCGGCAAGAAGTTCGAGATTCCCGAATCAGACACTCCGCGCCAATCGGCGGTCGCGGGTGCCTCCGCGCTTAATGTTGACGCCATGCAGTTCGGCAGCAGTCTCGTCCTCGCCCTGGCGGTGACGCTCTGGCTTGCCTATTTCGTGCCGACGTGGGTGCGCCGCCGCAATTACCTCGCTACCGAGCAGAACGCGATCCGCATGCAGCAGGCGCTGCACTCGCTCGCGAACACGAGCGATCTGGGGGAGGCGCGGGTTCGTGCTGATGGTCGCGGAGTGAGCGAGCAGGAGCGTCGCATCAAGCGCGCGAAGGCCGAGGCGGAGCGTGCCGAGCGTGAGCGCGACGAAGCCGCCAGGCGGGCCCTGCCCGCGGTTGCTGTGCCGCGTTCGGCCGAAGACCGGCAGCGAGCAGCCCGCGCGACCCGCCGCGGTCGCCTCGTGACTTCCATGCTCACCCTCGTAGGACTCCTTGCCGCCGGGGTCGGAATCTGGCTTGGTGCTAGCGCCGGCGTCTGGTGGGTTCTGGTCGCCGGCATCGTGACGGTGCTCGCTGGGGTCGCTGGCTTGCAGCGCCTCGCCCGCATCGCCAATGCGCAGCGCCTTGCGGCGCGTGTTGCCGGCGGGGCGCCCCGCGCTGGTCGTGCTGTGCGCCGTGCCGACTCGACGATCGACTTCTCGGTGAGCGACGCCGCCACCGTCGAGATTCAGCCCGTCGCCGTAGCGCAGGTGACGGAGCCGCTCGCGGGCTGGGTGCCGGTGCCCGTGCCGAAGCCGCTGTATCTCGAGCGTCAGTCTGTCGACGCCCTGGCGGTGGCCGAGGAAGATTCCGGCGCGCCGGGGCATCCAGGCCCCGACGGTCCTGGTGGTGGTGTCGAAGTGGAAAAGATCAACCACCTTGAATTGCTCCGTGAGGCGGCGCGCAGGTCCGAGCAGAAGATTCGGGATGCGCACGCGCAGCCGGGGATTGCGACATTCTCCACTCGTGCATCCGCCGCGACGCAGGGTATGCCGCTCGCGCAGACGGCAGCGACCCGTGCCGGGCTCGCGCAGTCTTCGCCCGCTCTGAGCGAGGTCGTGCTGAACCCGATCGTGGTCGCTCCGGTCGAGAAGCGGCCGAGCCGCTGGGCGAGCATGGGCGTTGTCGAGGAGATCGAGCCTGGTATGGGTGACCTGGACGCCGCGTTGCGACGTCGCCGCGTCGGCTAGTCGCGGTCGGGCTGTCCCAACGATCCACTAGTCTGGTCGGATCATGGCAACACCAGTAGACGGCGACCCGTTCTCGCTTACCGACGACTCTTCGATCGATGTGCCGAACGGTATCTTCGCGGCGGGTGACGAGACGCTCGACCGCACAGGTGCGACGAATGCTCGGCTTGTGCTCGGCGGTCCGTTTGCACGTTTTCGCGCGGCTCCAGCGGCTGCGCGCGTGAGCTGGTTTGTTGCTGCGGTGGCTCTGGTTGTTGTTGTTCTTGTGATTCCGGTGGCGATCGGTTCGTTCGCCTCGGTTCGCAAGGAGTCTCTTGCTGCATCGACGGCGGCCCCGGCTCAGCCCGCTGTTGTCGTGCTGAGTGCCGAGACGCTTGCTGTGAGTGCCCAGGTGGACGCGATCGAACCTGCTTACGTCATGTCGAACGGTCTCGTGACCGACGAATCGAAGACGAAGATGGGCGACATGCTGACGACGGCACGCGAGCAGATCGACGCGAACGACGCGGCGGGTGCCGCTTCCACGATGGAGTCGGCAGTGCCGTACTTCGTCTCGGAGTACTCGCAACGGGTCGCTACAGCCGCTGAGACGCAGGTAGAAGAGTACGACCAGTCGGAGTGGGAGACCGATGAGCGTCTGGCCGAGCTCATTGAGGTCGTCCGCGCGAACGCGCAGGGTCAGGATCTGACGGCGCTTGTGGCGGCCGTTATCGAGATCCCGCAGCTTGTGGGTGACGCGAGGGCAGAGCACTTCGGCAATCGACGCACGTATGTGCCGCCCGCTCCGACGACTGCAGCACCGGCGCCAACAGCACCGGCAGCGACGCCGCCCCCCGCGACCGAGGCCCCGCAGCTGACGCAGGCGCCGGCCCCATCGCAGGATCCCCAGCCTGAGCCGACAAAGGCGCCTGAGCCTGAGCCGACTGGTGGACCCAACTTCACCTCAGGCCCGAGCGGCGACTAGGTAGTCTCAGGCTTCCTCGCATTCGCTGGGTCTGCGCGTTCTGCGCGTTCTGCGCGTCCGAGCGGGTCTGAGTATGGGGCTGGTAGCGTCGCGCGGCGTGAGGCCTGAGGCGTTCGGGCCATGTTCGAACCGGGTGTGCGCCAGGTGCAACCGAAGCACGCCGGGCGCACACCGCGTCGCGCCGGACGCATCGTCGTATCGCCGGGCGCATCGTCGTATCGGGCGGGCGCATCGTCGTATCGCGCCGGGCGCTATCGCGCCGGGCGCGAATTGCGTCGCGCCGGGGCCGCGCGGAGCAGGCGTGGGGCCTTGTTGAGCGGGCCGAGGGCTCGCGCAAGACTTCAGAATCAGAAGTCGTCGACTAGAACGGTGGCCGCTTGCTTCCTTGAGGTGGCGCGGGCGGCTCGTCTTCGAGCCGCGTTGCCCTTTCGGGGCGGGTCGGACGCGGGAAGTCGCGGGATCGACATTGTTCGTTGGGCCAATGCAGCTCTTCGGTCGGTCGGAAGATCACCCCGTGGGGTTCGGGTCGGCTGATGTAGGTTTTGCCGCTTGGTGTGGTCCATTCGAGGATGCCGCCGCCGAGTTGTCTGACTTTCCAGGCGGTGTGGTGTTTCACGATGTGGTGGTTTTTGCAGAAGTCGCTCAGATTCCAGATCGCGGTTTTGCCGCCGTATTGGTAGTCCTCGGTGTGGTCGAGTTCGCAGGCCACTGCGGGTTGTCGGCAGCCGATGAAACGGCAGTGCACGTCGCGGGCGTGGAGGAACGCGCGCATCGCCGCGGTGGGTTTGTAGGAGTCGACGGCTTGCACGGCGCCCGTGATGGGGTGCGTGAGCACTCGGATGAACGCGGGCGCGGTCGCGGCGAGACGTTTCGCGTCTTCGATGGGCATCGGGGTCATGCCCTCGAGCAGTGCTGGTGCTTGTCCGGCCCTGGGCGTCTCGGTGAGTGCGGTTGTGATGGGGATGGAGAGTTGCACGTTGGCTTGGATGCCGGCGGCCGCGGAGTTGCCCATGGGGTCGCTGGTGAGAAGCATGTCGGCGACGACGTCGGACATGACCTCGTTCAGGCTCCGCTCGTCCAGTTCCTCGGCAGTTTCTGCAGTTTTGGCGGTCGCGTGAGCGTTGTCGGCGGCGGCCCCGAACGCACTCCCGGCCCCGGGCACCCCTGTTCCATCTTCGGCTTCATCGCCGCCGTGGAGCGCAGCTCCGGGCTTCGGTCGTGCCTTGATGATCGCGCGTGCTTGTTTCCGGACTCGGTCGTGGATGGCGTGCGCGACGAACGAGTCGGTGGTGACGCGGAGGATGCTCATGCCGTCGCCGAGGTCTTCCACGCTGGTGCGGCGTTGCCGGCGGGCTCGTGCGTGTCGTTGGTCGATGGATTCCCCGGTGAGTTCTTCCGCGACTCGCTCGGCCGCTTTTTGCAGCGCCCGGGGTGGGAGGGGTTCTTGCCGGATGCGTTCGAGCATCACGTCCACGAACAGGGCTCGCCGTTCGGCTTGCTCGGCGGGGTCGTCGTGGTTGACTTTGAAGCCCACCTCGACGAGTTTGTGGACTTGGGCGGGGGTCGCGACGTTCTCGTCGAGCGCGACGACGAGCGCGGGGAAGTCGTCCTGCGTCTTCGACGCGAGCGCCAGCTGCCCCTGCGCGACGCCGGAGGTCACCTTCACGACCAGCGCGACCTCGTCCGCGATCGAGCGGACGTGCATCGCGGACTCCGCGCATCCGTCAGCGACATCGAGCGCGTGGGCGAAGTCGTAGGCCGCCGCGTGCGCGCGCAACTGCAGCGCGGTACCGCCCGCGATCATCGCGGCCGCGTGTTCCTCCATCGCGAGGATCTCCGACCGCCTCGCCGCGACCGACGCCGGGTCCGAGGGGTCAAACCCAAGGGCCCGGAGAGCGGCGTCGGAGTGCTGTTGCATGCCCACAACACTACGGACCACCACCGACATTCGAGAGGGTCGTGGATAACTTTCAAGCCAGAAATTCGCTGTCCACAGGGTGTTCCGAGACTTATCCCCAGATCTGGTTGAACTCAGAATCGGAACTATTCGTATCCGTGTTCGATCAAGCGTGCTGCCGTGCGGTGAAACGACAGTAACTTAAATTCTTCGCAAGATCTTCGATCACTTCCGACACTGCACCCCCGCGGGCTGTCCATCGTCCTCCCGCGATGCCCCAGGCAGGCAGGCAGCCAGGCAGGCAGTCAACCACCAGAGCAAACTGATCGACGATGAGTCTCAGTTCTCGGCTTTACCGATCTTCCAGTAGCCGGAGAAGGTGATCGAGCTCGGTGGCAGGTCGCATTGCCGAACGAGGTGTCGGCGGATGGTCTTCACTGTCGTCGATTCGCAGGCGATCCACGCGTAGAAGGAGCCAGAGATCTCGGTGTGCACGGCCCAGGCATCGATTGCCTGCGTGAGGCGCTCGCCGTAGGGATGTTCGCCTCGGACAAGCCAGGTGACGACGACGTCGGTGTTGCCGGTAGGCATCGGCACGCAGTCGGCGGCAGAGGGCACCTCGAGGAAGACGCTTGCGGCCGTGTTCTTGGGGAGGCGCTGGAGGATGTTGCGCACGGCAGGCAGGCCAGACTCGTCGGCGGCCAGAAGGAGGCGTCGTGCGCCGCGAGGCTGGAAGTCCATCCCGCCGGTCGAATCGTCCGCCCGACTATCAGGTCCGACGACGATGAGCTCGTCCCCGGGTTGCGCGGCCGACGCCCAGGCTGTGGCCGGGCCGGCTGGTTCGTGCAGGACAAAGTCGATGTCGATTTCGCGTTCCGCCGGGCGAACCGCGCTCGGCGTGTAGGTGCGGATCGGGTTGCGTTGCTCGTCGGGCAGCATGCGCCAGCGCGAGTACCAGTCCGTGAGTGACGGCGCAGGTGAGTCCTTGATGCCGAAATCGCCATACGTGCCGTCAGTGTGCTGGAGGATCAGCTTGATTCGGTGGTCGTTGCCGTGGGGCGCGAAGTGCTCGAGCTTGTCGCCGCCGAGCGTGACTCGAACGTAGCTGGGGGAGACGCGCGCGACTCGCTTGACCTTCGTCACGAACGGCGGAAACGGGGTGTATTGCTCGGTCATGCCGGGATCGCGGTCCGAGTGTGCTGGACAACTGCAGATTGCGCGAGCGGGACGACGAGTGGGGTGCCTGTTTCTGGATCTGGCACGATTCGGGCCCGCACGCCGAACACGTCGGCGACGAGGTCCTCGGTGACGACGTCGGCTGGACGGCCCTCCGCGATCAGCTCGCCTGACTTGAGGGCGATGAGGTGAGTGGCATAGCGAGCTGCCTGGTTGAGGTCATGCAGCACGGCGATGAGCGTCTTGCCCTGGCGGTGCAGCTCCGCGCAGAGCTCGAGAACGTCGATCTGGTGAGCGAGGTCGAGGTAGGTGGTCGGCTCGTCGAGGAGCACGACGGGTGTGTCCTGTGCCAGGACCATTGCGATCCAGACACGCTGTCGCTGCCCTCCTGAGAGCTCGTCGACGCTGCGGTCGGCGAGCTCGGTGAGGCCCGTGCGCTCGAGTGAATCCTCGACCGCGTCGTCGTCGTCATGGGACCAGCGCTGCAGGATGCCCTGATGTGGGTGTCGGCCGCGCGAGACGAGGTCGGCAACGGTGATGGTGTCCGGTGCAATGGAGGTCTGGGGGAGGAGCCCGATGCGCTTCGCGAGTTCTTTGGACTTGAGGGTGCGGATGTCGGTCGCGTCGAGGAGCACACTCCCGCCTGCGGCAGGCAGCAAGCGTGCGAGGGACCGGAGCAGGGTCGACTTACCGCACGCATTCGGGCCGACGATGACGGTAAACGAGCCGGCCGGGATGGTCACGTCGAGTCCGTCGAGGACCGTGCGGTGTTCGTAGGCCACCGTCAGGTCTGCGGCGCGGAGCTCGCTGCTCACGCGAGGCCGCGCTCAGGGGCGTGGGTCGTCGAACGTGACCTCTCGGCGGGTAACACAGTGTGCTGTCGCATGTCGTGGACCAACTTCATCTCGCATCTGGCGAACGCAGGCAAGGCTTGCCTTCATGCCAAGTATTCCACGGTTCCATCTAACGCCGCGAGTGGGCGAATGCGCATCTCTTGACCCCGACGCGGCCGGCGCTGCGTCAAGCTGCCAGAGCGTGGGCCCGATACTGGCCCGGAGTCACGTCAAGGACACGTCTGAAGGCATCGATGAACGTGCTGGTCTGCGCGTAGCCGAGCGAGCGTGCTACGAGGGCGACGCTCGCCCCGCCCGAGAGTTGCGCGAGAGCGGATTGCACCCGCACGAGCTGGCGCCAGCTGTGGAAGGAGCTGCCGGTCTCGTTTTGGAAGATGCGCGCGAGTGTCTTGCTACTGAATTCGAGAGACTCAGCCCAGTCATCGAGTGATCTGCGATCGCCGGGCTCGGCGGTGAGTGCATCCGCGATGGGTAAAATGCGGCGATCGCGAGGCATGCGAACGCGAAGGTCGTGGGTGGCGGGCGAGAGATTGTCGAAGAGGACTCGTTCGATGTTGCGGCGCTGCACTTGGGTGAGATCGACGGCACGCAAACGCGCGAGGAGCTCGAAGAGAAGCGGGGTGATTGTGACGCCGTAGGCCTCTCGTGGCCGCAGGAACGATTCGCGTTCCGAGAAGAAGGTCGCCTGGAACTCGCAGTTAGCCGACGTTCTGCTCGTGTGGAGAGTGCCGGCGGGGACCCAGACTGCGAAGTGGGGAGGCATCACCCAGACGCTTCGTTCCACGACGAGCTTCATGATGCCCCGTTGGACGGAGAGCAATTGGCTCACGGGGTGTGAATGCGGCTCCCACTCGAGCGGCTGACCGTACTCCTGTGGCGACATGGTGGTCGCTGCTGGGAGTAGGGCAGGGGGCGGGGAGACGTCGGGCTCGATCACGATGGTGTGAGAGTCACGTTGCCACGTTGGCGGCAGTCCGGCGGTGCGCATAGTCCGTCATGGTACACAGGCTCGGACCGTTCCAATGCGTCATATATGCGTAGTCAAGAAGCTTACGTGGATTCTGCAATCCCGCGCTGATTTTTTGGGGAGCCTCGACAATCGAGAGGGAGTCTTTGGTCGGCGACGCTTCGCGATCCTGGTGCGGGCCGGATTCGCGGTCGATGCGGCCTGGTGGTAATGTTTGGCTTCGTCAGGGCCTATGGCGCAGTTGGTAGCGCGCCTCGTTCGCATCGAGGAGGTCAGGAGTTCGAATCTCCTTAGGTCCACTGATACCAAAGAGCCCGGCCGTCAATCGGCCGGGCTCTTTGCCTCGGAAGTACGCTGCCGTGTTCCGAACCTGGCGACGTCCTCAACCGAGGTCGCCGTACCGTTTGGCGGCGGCGAGGGCTTCGACGAGCTCTGCCTCGCTTGCCTTGGCCCCATAGCCGGGGGTGTCCCGTTGAATGCGCCAGCCCTCGGAGAGCGGGTTCAGGGCAACGGTGTCGAACCCGAACCGGTCGTAGAGGCGGCGGACGAACTCCAGACCCTCGTCGCTGTCGCTTGCCGCGACCAGGGCGCGGCGGTTCGATTCGCCACCGGGCCGCGCATCCGCGGTGATGTCGGCGGCCGCAATGTGGTTGAACGCCTTGACCACGCGCGACCCCAGAAGGTGCGCCTGCAGGAGCTCAGAGGTTGTCGGCGGCCTCAAGAGCGGTGGCGGCACGAGCCGTTGGCCCCAGCTCTGCGATGAGCGCTTCGAGTGTCTCGGGGCCACGCGAGTTGGCGATGACCACGTTGTCGCCAGCCTCGACCGCTATGCGTGCGACCTGGCTGCCGATGTTCCCTGCCCCGATGATTCCTAGTGTTGTCATGACGGGGCAACTGCTGAGATCTGAGGATTCCTCCGATGTGACATCGCGTGACACCTGATGACGTCGTTAGTATTTCCGCAACACGAGGAGCAGACATGACCGGGCATCGCATCTACGGAACCGCGTTCGCGGACGTCTACCCGCACTACGTCACGAAGGCGGAGCGGAAGGGGCGCACAAAGGCAGAGGTCGACGAGATCATCCGCTGGCTCACCGGCTATAGCGGAACGCAGCTCGCCGGCACGCTCGAGAGCCGCGTCGACTTCGAGGCCTTCTTCGGCGACGCGCCGCTTCTGCAGCCCAACCGATCGCTCATCAAGGGAGTCGTCTGCGGTATCCGCGTGGAGGACATCGAGGAACCCCTCATGCAGGAGATCCGCTACCTCGACAAGCTCATCGACGAGCTCGCGAAGGGGAAGGCCATGGAGAAGATCCTCCGCAGCTGATTCCCCACGTCCCGGCGAGGTGCGTCTCATGCTGTCCTGCCGGTAGCGTGAAGGCGTGAGCGCCACCAGTACTCCAGGCAATCCTGCCCCCTCTTCGCGTAGCCGAGGGTCCGTTGGCGCGGGTGGGCGTCCCCTTGGGCGTATCACTGGCCTCGACCTGGCTCGGTTCCTGGCCCTCATCGGCATGATGGCCACTCACGTCTGGGTCACGAACTCGGACGGATCGACGCCGGCACTCGCCGCTTTCCTCGGTGGCAAGGCGGCAGCCCTTTTCGCGGTGCTGGCGGGCATCGGGGTCGTGCTCACGACGAGGCAGCAGCGCGAGCGGAAAGCGCACGCGGCGGCGGCCCTCAACGTGTTCGGACGCGGCCTCGCCCTCATGCTCATCGGCATGACGCTCGGTCTCGTGCCAGGCCCGATCGCCGTGATCCTCGTCTATTACGGCCTGGTGTTCTGGCTCATGGTCCCTCTCCTGCGGCTCTCGAACCTGTCGCTGCTCATGGTCGCAACGGCTTGGGCGGGCCTGTGGCCGTTCCTTTCCATGCTCCTTCGCGCGCCGCTCAACGTGAGCTCGGAGCTCGGCACGCCGAGCTGGCTCGATCTCGCACATCCGCTCGAACTGCTCCGAGGACTCTTCGTGACGGGCACGTACCCGGTGCTGACTTGGGTTGTCTATGCGATCGTCGGCATGGTGGTCGGGCGGATGCTCCTGGTCGCTCGGGAGCGCGGCACGATTCTGCCATTGAGCTTGGGTCTGGCCGGCGTTGGGGCCGTGCTCGCGCTCGTGGGGGTCGGTGTCAGCCTGCTTCTCGCGGGTCCCTTCGGTGGTCTGAGCTCGATCGGCGCTTCGACGGGTGCAGGCGAACGTGCATCCGACCTGTTCTACTCTGCGGCGTTTGGCACGTCACCGACGGAGAGCAGCTGGTTCCTGGCTTCACCGGCTCCACATTCCGGGACGACGTTCGACCTCGCGATCACGGCTGGCACGTCGCTCATCGCGATCGGTGTGTGCCTGGCGCTCTGCCTCCGAATGGGTGACGCCGCGATCCGTGTCCTCGGGCCCGCGTTGGGGGCTGGCGCGACGCCGCTCACGATCTACGCGCTGCACGTCATCGTCGCCGGCATCACCTACTCGGCTCTGGTGCACGGCGGGGGGCTGGCCAACTCGCCTGAGCTGTTCTGGCTTGTCTCGAGTGCGCCGATCTGGCTCATCCACGTGGCGGGCGCTCTCGGCATCGGTGCCGTCTTCTTCTGGTGGCAGCGCCGAGGCCCGCTCGAAGCGGCCGTGACCTGGAGCGGGCAGCGGTTCGCCGCGCTCGCCTCGCCGCGCTCGCCTCGCCGCGCCGGTAGCTAGACGCGCGCGAGGTGCGTTCTGGAAGGCAGACGGCGCCCGCCACCTCTCGGTGTGCGGGCGCCGTCCACGTCTGGCTGCGCGACTACTTGCCTGCGAGTGCAGTCTCGATCTGCGGAGCCACCTGGTCGATCGCGTACTGCACGGCAAGCGTCGTGCCGAGCGAGTAGGCCGAGGCGATGTCGCCGTCGATGACGACGGCGCGCCCGTCAGCGACGGCGGGGATCTGCTTCCACTGCGCGTCGTCGGTGATGGCCGTCGTCTCGATGAAAATCGGGAACGCGACGATCAGGTCGGCGTCGAGGAGATCGAGCTGCTCGTTGGAGACAGTTGCCGAGAACCCGGTGTCGGCGACGGGCAGCTCAGCGATCTTCGGGCTTTGCGCGAAGCCGAGGTTCTCGAGGAATGCCACACGCTCGCTGCCGTCGATGTACGCACCCCAGCCCTCGGCTGTCTTCGTAGCCGCGGTTGCTGTCTTGCCAGCCCACTCTGGGTTGGCGTCTGCGACTGCCGCAAACGCTGCGTCGACCTCGGCGAGGAGCTCGTCACCCTTCTCGGGCACACCGAGCGCGCTTGAGATGAGCTGCATCTGCTGGTCGGTTGTCGTCAGGTAGCTGTCGCCACCCTCTGGGACGCCCACGGTGGTCGTGATGGAAGAAAGGCGGTCGTAGCGGTCCTGGTCGCCCGAGCTCTTCGTGTCGAGGATGAGGTCTGGCTCGAGCGCTGCGATGGCCTCGTAGTCAGGCTCCATGGTCTCGATGATCACGGGGGCTGTGTCGTAGAGGCCCTCAGCCCACGGGCCGACACCCTCGCCTCCGAACGCGAGCCAGTCGGAGGCTCCGACCGGCTGGACACCGAGTGCAAGTGCGGTCTCGGCGTCGCCCCAGCCGAGCGCGACGATGCGCGTCGGTGCCGCATCGATCGTGATCTCACCGAACTTTGTGTCGACAACGGAAGGGAATGCCCCGTCGGCGGCGGGGGCGGCTGTCTCTTCGGCAGTGTCGCTCGTGGTCGCGGAGCATCCCGTCAGCAGGAATGCGGCGGCGGATGCGAGGGCGAGGCCCTTGGCGAGGTGTTTCATGGAGACCTTCTGTTTCAGTGGGCGGCAGTCGATGTAGGTTAGCCTAAACTCGGTTGTCGTGACGACAGAAGTGAAGGGCAAGGCACCTGGAAGCGTGGTGCGGTCCAGCGGGGGCGCGCTCCGCCGCGTGTCCGACGGTCGTCGGGTGTCGATGCTCCTGATCTCGGCCATCGTGCTCGCGCTCAGCTGCGCCGCAAGCATCGCCATCGGGTCGCGCGAAGTGCCTCTCGACCAGGTCTGGGCTGCGGTCACCGGGGGACAGGTTGATCAGGCCACGCGCACCGCGATTCTTGATCTCCGCGTGACTCGGACGATCATCGGTCTCCTCGTTGGCGCGGGGCTCGCGGTGGCTGGCGCCATCATTCAGTCCGTGACCAGGAACCCCCTCGCCGACCCGGGAATCCTCGGAGTCACCTCCGGTGCCTCGTTCGCCGTTGCCCTCGCCGTGGCGGTGCTTGGTGTCACGAACCCCCTCGGCTACGTCTGGTTCGCATTCCTTGGGGCCGCCGCGACGACCGTGCTCGTCTATTTTCTCGGCAGCGGGAAGGGCGGACCGAATCCGCTGAGACTGACGCTCGCCGGCATGGCCTTCGGTGCCGTTCTGAGCGGAATCATCGCCGCCATCAGGTTCAGCGACCCTGAGCGTTTCAACGCGCTGCTCGTGTGGGAGTCCGGCTCCTTCCAGCTGCGGACGCTCGAGACGACCTTGCCCGTCGCGCCGTTCGTAGTCGCGGGAATCGTCCTGGCCCTTGCACTCGGCCGCTCTCTCAACGCGCTCGCCCTCGGAGACGACCTTGCTCACTCGCTCGGTTCCTCCGTTGCGCGCACCAGGATTCTGTCCATAATCGCCATCACGCTGCTCGCCGGCGGCGCCACGGCGATCGCCGGCCCCATCGCGTTCGTCGGGCTCATGGTCCCGCACCTGGCTCGCGCGATGGTCGGCCAGGACCAGCGCTGGATCATGGGCCTCAGCGTGCTGCTCGGCCCCTCGCTTGTCCTCGTCGCCGACGTGCTTGGCAGGGTCGTGTTGCGCCCCGGTGAGCTCCCGGTCGGAATCGTCACCGCCTTCATCGGCGCCCCAGTGCTCGTCGCCCTGGCGCGGCGCAAGAAGGTGAGCGGACTGTGACCGGACAGGAGATCACGCAGCAAGCGGCCAGTGGTTCAGGGCCCACCAGGCAACCTGGACCGGGGAGGATCGCTCGCGAGCTGCGGCGCCGGCGCACCGTCGTCGTGACGCTCAGCCTCACCGGCGTCGCAATCGTGTTGGCCGTCATCGCGCTCGGGCTCGGCAAGTACCCGCTGTCGCCGATCGAGGTGCTCGAGGCGATCTTCCTCCCTGATGGCAGCTTCGCCACGACCGTCGTCCTCGAATGGCGGGCGCCGCGAGTCGTCGCGGCGCTCGTCTTCGGTGCCGCGCTCGCCGCCTCGGGAGCGCTCTTCCAATCGCTCACGAGGAACCCGCTCGGCTCGCCCGACGTCATCGGCTTCTCAACTGGTGCCTACACGGGCGCCGTCATCGTGATCATCGCGGGGGCGGGCACGTTTGTCGGGACGGCGCTCGGTGCCCTGGCTGGCGGCATCCTGACGGCCATCCTCGTGTACGTGCTCGCTCGCCGGGGCGGTGTCAGCAGCTTCAGGCTCATCGTCGTCGGCATCGGCGTCACCGCCTTCCTCCACGCGCTCAACACGTGGATGCTGCTCCGCGCGCAGACGGAGGTCGCGATGACGGCGTCGATCTGGGGAGCCGGATCCCTCGCACTCGCACAGTGGTCGCAGCTCCTGCCCGCCGCCATCGTCCTTGTGCTTCTCATTCCCGCGGTCGTGATGCTCGCCGGTCCGCTTCGGCAGCTTGAGCTGGGCGATGAGACCGCGAAGAGCCACGGCGTGCGCGTCGAACCGACGCGCTTCGCCGTGCTCATCGTGGGTGTCATGCTGACGGCAGTCGTCACGGCTGCGACGGGACCGATCGCCTTCATCGCTCTCTCGGCTCCGCAGCTCGCGCTGCGCCTCGAGCGGGGGCCTGGGGTGCCGATCCTGTCCTCGGCGGTGCTCGGCGGCGTGCTGCTGCTCGGGGCTGACCTCATTGCGCAGCACCTGCTCGGCGGCACCGTTCCCGTCGGGGTCGTGACCATCGTCATCGGCGGCGCGTACCTCGTCTTCCTGCTCGCGCTGCAGTCGCGGCGGTGAACTGCGGTGCGCGGCTGTGCTTGGATTGCTTCATGCTCAGCAAGCACCATGACATCGCGGTCAGGGAGTGATCTCCCGGGCTGACCGGCGCGCGCGCATCGCAGTCGCGGCCATGTTCCTCACCAACGGGGCGCTCTTTGCGAACCTGCTCCCTCGGTACCCGGGGCTGAAGGCGGAGCTGGCGCTCAGCAACGTAAAGTTCGGACTTGTCGTCGCCGCGTATCCGAGCGGGGCGCTCCTTGCCGGTCTCGCGGCAGCGGCGCTCATCCGCCGTTTCTGGTCGTCTCGCCTTGCCGTCGCTGGCACGGCGATCACGAGCGTGGCGCTCTTCGCCGCGAGCTTCGCTCCGAACGGGCTGTTGCTCGCTGCCGCGTTCGCCTTGGGAGGGGCGGCGGATGCGCTAACCGACGTCGCGCAGAACTCGCACGGGCTGCGAGTGCAGCGACGGTTCGGGCGCTCCATCATCAACGGCTTCCACGCGATCTGGTCGATCGGTGCGGTGCTCGGCGGGCTCATGGGGGCTGCGGCCGTCGCCCTGCAAGTTCCCTTGCCGTTGCATCTCGGCATCAGCGGTCTGCTCTTCTCTCTTGTCGCGATGCTCGCTTATCGGTGGATGATCCCTGGGCCAGAGCACGACGACGTCGAGGTCACGACCGCGGGTATCAGAGTTGTCAAGGCTGGTACCGCCTCGAGGGGCGGCTCGGCGAAGTACTTCGTGCTCCTGGCGCTTGTGCTCCTCACCGTGGCCGGCTCCGTCGTGGAGGATTCCGGCAGCACGTGGGCGGCGCTCTACTTGTCTGGATCCCTTGAAGCACCGCAGGCGCTCGCCGCCTTCGGGTTCATCGCGCTGGTCGGCGCGCAGTTCGTCGGCCGGATGCTCGGTGACCGGCTCGTCGACCGCTTCGGCGAGCGGAGGGTCGCGCAGGCCGGTGGCCTCATTGCGGCGCTCGGCATGGGTACTGCCTTGCTGTTCCCGAGCGTGGGAGGAACAATCGCTGGTTTCGCCGCGGCGGGACTTGGCATCGCGACGCTGGTTCCTGCAGCGTTGCACACGGCGGACGAGCTGCCTGGCTTCAAACCCGGCACAGCGATAACGCTGGTGTCATGGCTCATGCGTCTCGGCTTCCTCGCGGCGCCGCCGCTCGTCGGCCTTCTTGCCGACGAGACGTCGCTGCGAGTTGGACTCGTCGTCGTGCCGATCGCCGGAATCGTGGCGTTCCTCTGCGCGGGCGTTCTCGCCGGGCGCACGCGCCGGCACGACTCGACCTAACCCTTCGGAGGAGCTGGAATGCAGGAAACCATGGACCGCGTGTTTGAGATCGTCGCCGTTGTCGTCGAGGTGCTCGGCGCTGTCGCGATCATCATCGGCATCATCACCGCCGTGGTGCTCGCCGGACTGGCCCTCCTTCGGGGGCAGGGCGGGAAGGCCGCCATCGCGACGCTGCGCACTTCACTTGGTGCGGGCATCCTCCTCGGACTCGAGGTGCTTGTCGCGGCGGACCTCGTGCGCACGATCACCTCGAAGCCCTCACTCGAGGACGCGCTCATTCTCGGGCTCATCGTTGTCATCCGGACCGTGCTGAGCATGTCCATCCAGATCGAGATCGAGGGTGTCCTGCCTTGGCGCCGTGCCCTCACGACCAGCGGCGCGCAGGTGCTCGCCGATCAGGTCAAGGCGGCGAGCCGAGCTCCGGAGGTCGGCTCCGCGGACGTAGGGGGCGCCGCCGACCCGCGCTGACCCACCACGGAAGAAACATGAACGGACTTGGCCCGCACCTTCGCAGGTGCGGGCCATGATCGTCTGCAGGAGGGCCCTGGGCGGGAACTCAGACGCCGAGGACGGCGCGAAGCACGTGGGCGACGCGCGCCCGGTTGCTCGGAGTGTCCTGCCAGGCGAGCACTCGGCCGAGTGAATCGACCACGTGGAAACCGGCGTGCGCGACGCAGCGGGCTTCCGAAGCGGAGAACTGCGGTTTGACCGCGCGAAGCAGGCCGGCCCACTCCTCGATGTGATCGCGCTGCAGGGAGAGCAGGCGCTCGCGCTCTTCGTCTCCGAGGTTCGTCGACTCGGCGATATAGACCTGCAGCAGCTTGTGGTGCGCGAGCTGGGCCTCGACGTAGGCGTCGATGAGGCCGTCGAGGGCGGCTTCGTTGGAGTCGACCGCCGCGAACACGTCGCGCGTCACCTGCCCGAGGTACTCGGCGGCTCGCGAGCACGCGGCCGCGAGGATCCCGCTCTTGCTTTCGAAGTGACGGTACACGCCAGATGCCGTGATGCCGACCGCGCCGCCGATCTCTTCGATGCTCACGAGGTTGTAGCCGCGGGCGAAGAAGAGTTCGATAGAGCGCGCGACGATCTGCTCGCGCTTCGCCGTGGAGGGGATGCCCGTAGCCGCGGGTGCCACGTAGGCCTCGGCCTCGGGAAGGGTGACGTCGAGAGCGCGCTGTGACGCCGCTCGAAGGTAGTCCGCGGTTGCCGCCGAAATGCTCGTGCGGTGCATCGACACGCTTGCGAGCACCGCGAACGCCGCCCGACTCTGCAGGGCGCGGTCTTCGCTGCTCAGCTCGGGGTGCAGCTCCTTCAGCACGGCTGAGAAGCGACCGTAGACCTTGGCGAGGCGCTGGTCGACGGATGCGCGATCCGCCGGCTCCAGGTAACGAGACTCCCAGCGGATGATCTCGCCTGTTCCACGGCATTTGATGAGGCTGTCGAGCGTCGCCTGAATGAGCGCGCTGGACTGCTCGGACGCTGGCGCGTTCTCAGCCGCTGACGTCGCGGCGACGTGATCGGAGGCAGTCTCGACGGCATCGACGATGCCAAAAGCAGTGTGCTTGAAGAGGTCGTACTTGTTCGCGAAGTGGCGGTAGAGGGCTGGCGCGGAGATGCCAACCGAAGCCGCGACGTCACTCATGCTCACCTGGTGGTAGCCGCGCAGGGCGAATGCCTGCGTTGCAGCGGACTCGATGCGCTGCTTGCGGTCCTTGGGGCGGACGACTGGGGTGTGGGGCCACGTGGGGGGAGTGGTCATGGAGGGGGTGTTGCTCCGTTCGAAATCTGGTGCTGGTAGTGAACGAGGTCTTCGGCGTTCGGGGGTTCGCGCCTCGCCCCAGAAGGATACCCGTCTCACCAGTAGTTCTTCTCCGAACACACCTGACTTGTGGACGGTGAGTTACGTCGCCCGTGAACGTCGAATGCCACCCCGCGCAGGACGGGGTGGCATTTGTAAGCTCAGGAAGAAACGACCCGGCGGCGGCGATGCCGAACTCGAATGGCAGGGTGATGCCGAGGGCCTCGCTCTGAGCGGCTCCACTTGGGACTGACCATTCTGCGTTGATACGCAGCCAGTCCCACCTCCTACGCTCGTCCGTGGAGGAGTCGGCGGTGGCCATGATGGTGATCGTCGACGGATCGAACGTGGCCGGGTAGGTGAATTCTGCTTCGGAGACGCCTGCCGTCGCGATGCCGCCTCCGACCGTCACGGCGGTTGCTGTCAGTCTCGCCGAGAGTGGAAGTGCCGCTCGGCGTCGCGCGTCGGTTCGAGGAACGCGTCTTGCACACCGCACCCAGGTGGGTGGTCCCGTGTCAGGGGAAAACAAAACGAGTGCGACCCGAAGGTCGCACTCGTTGTGCGTGGTCAGTTCGTCAGAGGACGAGGACCGCTGAGAGCCTGTATTTAGAGCGGGCGGATGCTCTCGGCCTGGAGACCCTTGGGTCCCTGGGTCACATCGAACTCCACGCGCTGGTTCTCTTCAAGCGTGCGGAAACCCTGGACGTCGATTGCGGAGTGGTGCGCGAAGACGTCGGGCGTTCCGTCGTCCGGAGCGATGAAGCCGTAGCCCTTGTCTGCGTTGAACCACTTCACGATGCCAGTTGCCATGTTTTCTTCCTTCATTGTTATGCAGCCCGTACTTCGGGCGAGTGATCCGCAAGCGGATCTGTGCTTATTAGGCACGGTCTATTTCGCGCAGGAATGCGCTTCCGAATCTGGAGCGATTCGGATTGCCTCCCACGGCGGCGTGGAAGAGCAAAGATCAGGGGGTGGATAAGTTCTTGGGTTCGGTGCTGTCTGGGGGCAGTTCCGATTCGGATGGGGCGCGCGCTCGACCCGTGTTAACTGCGGTGCTACTGGACGGCTTCCCGACGCTCAGCGCGTGAGGTCAACGGTATCACGCTCCGGGCCCGCAAATGCAGGTGGATTCTGGCGAGAGGGTCACGCGGGGTCACGCACTGAAGACCCACCGCGAACGCGTAGGGATTCGCGCCACCCAGCGCGCCACCCAGTTTGATCGCGCGCGCGTGTTCCAGTGCCAACTCACCTGGCCTCTTGTCGGCGGTGCGAGTGACCCAGTCGACCGAGAAGTCGGCGGGAGTATCGACCGGTTGGGTGTCGCCTGAGGTGGGAATCTCGATGACCGCGTGACCGCGTGCTTCCCGAGGAAGGACATCGATGTCGAGTTGCCGACTGTGTGCTCGGAACTCGCGCACTGTGGAGTTGTGCATCGCAGGACGCTTGGCCTGCGAGATCAGGAGGTATTTGAGATAGCCCTTGAAATCGATCCGATCGGGCATGCTGTCGAAGACGGAGTCGTCCTGCGGGGGGAGGGGGAATCTGAACCACTGGTCAAACCCGAGTCCGTGAAAGCGGACGAGGTCGTCTCCTTCGAGCGTCACGCGCACTTCGTGCTCACTCACGCGCTCCCGCGCGACAAGCCGCGACCTGATCAGGCCGCTCGAGGCGTGGGTGGTGCTGATGTTGGACACGCAGGACTCCCTCTGAGTTAGGTTTACCTTAGTCGTGTGTGCCCCGCGTGGCCAGCAGGAGTCGGAACGCTCCACGGGCGCCCGCACGGCGGACCGTGCCCGGCGGGGAACGCCACCGCGTCTACGCTGGAGCGTGGGTGCGTAGCATTGAGAGCCAGCGAAGGAGTGGGTCGCATGATGGGTGAAGAGACAAACTCGCCCGTGCGCGCGCTCCGAGCAGTGAGTGCTGATCACGCTCAGGAATCCCGATCCGCCCCCCAATCCCTTCGCGTCGATCTCGAGGGCGGCAGCGTCGAGGTGCTGGTGCGTGTGTCTTCCGAGGGGCGCAAGCACGACAATCTCCTCCTCCTCGGCGAAGTACGGGCGGCGACTGCCGGGACCCTCGCCGGTCTGCTTCCCGACGCCCACGTACTGGCCCCCTCGATCTCCGACCTCGGTTGGGGTCGGAGCGCTCACAACGAGAGCGCTGCCACAGCCCGAGCCGTCGTCCAGCTCCTCGACCACTTCTCCGTCGAGCGGGCTGTCCTCGTCGGCACGGAAGCTGGAGCTGAGCTCGCCATCGCCGTCGCTGCCGCGCATCCGGATCGGGTAGGGGCCCTTGTGCTCCTGAACGGCGGGCTCGGTGAAGTCGGGCTCGGCGAAGTCGGGGACGGCGACGCGCGGGCGGCAAGCAGCGGTGCTTCCTCGCGTGATGCGCTCTCCGGGCTCAGGGTTCCCGTGGCCTTCCTGTTCGGGGGCTCGGCTGGGGAGTCGGTTGGCTACACAGCCGCGTCGGTGAATGCGATCACCGCCTGGCTGCGGCACGTCGAGGCGCAGGAGGTGGCTACCGCAGAACCCGAGGACTTCGACGCGCAGGCGCTCGCCCTCGTGGCCGACATCGTGCAGGCGCAGCTCGCATCCGTGCGGGCGCGGGCCGCGCATCCCGCAACGGGATCTCACCGCGTCATCACGCCGGCCGACGACGAAAGCTGAGCGCAGGCAGGCAGTCCCGGGACGCACGACTTGAGTGGCGTCGTATGCTGGACAGTTGCACATACGGGCTCGCCAAGCCCGAAGAGGTATTGGATGGTCTATGAGCGTCGCAGCAAGCGTCGAGCCCCGCACGAACGTGAATCCGAGAAGTTTCACCGTCCGCGAGGCCCGAGTCGAAGAATTCGAGACGGTGGGCGAGGTCACAACTCGCTCGTTCGACGCAGGAGCGCACGGCGGCAAGCCCTGGCGCGATGCTCGACGAGCGGCCGAGCGTGACGTCGCAGCGCGCAGCGAAGCAGGCTCGATTCTCGTGGCGGTCACCGAGGACGACGGTGGCACGGCCGCCAGCATCATCGGGACGACGACACTGCTGCGTGCCGGAACCGACCAGGCCCGCCTTGCTCGCGGCGACGAGGCCGAGCTGCGTTTCACCGCAGTGGTGCCGGAGGCAAGAGGCGCTGGCGTCGCTGACGCGCTGGTCCACGCGGGCCTGGAAACCGCGCGCCGTGGCGGCGCGCGCGCCGTCGTGCTCGACGTTGGGGCGTCGAACACGCAGGCGCGACGGCTCGCGGAACGCGTGGGCTTCGCCCGGGTCAAGGGGCGTGACTCGGAGGGCACCGCCGTCGGCACCGAGCTTGCCTACCGGTACGACCTGACCCAAACCGAAGGTGTGCGCGTCCGCCTCGTCAGAAACCACGAGATCGCTGCAATCGGGATGCTCACCGAGCGCGCCTATAGCAACGACTACGAGGTCACCCCGAGCTACGCAGAAGATCTGCGCGACGCGGCCAGCCGCGCGCGGAGGGACGAGGTCTGGGTAGCGGAGGACATCGCGACGGGCGCCATCCTCGGCTCCGTGTGGACCCCACGGCCCGGCGAGCGGATCTCGCAGCTCGCGAAGCAGGGCGAACTCGATTTCCGGATGCTTGCCGTGGCTCCCGAGGCCCGTGGGCGCGGAATCGGTCAGACCCTCGCGGGTCACGTCATCGCGCTCGGACGGGACAGAGGAGCGTCGCGCGTGGTCATGAACAGCGGGCCGGAGATGCTCGGCGCGCACCGCCTCTACGAGCGCCTCGGGTTTGTGCACCTCACGGAACGAGAGGGGCCGAAGGAAGTTGCCCCCGGGATCGTCGTGCACTTGTACGCGTTCGGCTACGACCTGACGGCCTCCCCGGCAGTGGAGATCTGACGCTCCTAGACTCTGTGGCACAGATCTCTCGGTTGCAGCGATGAGGAGCAGGCGATGCCAAGGTACGAGCGTTTCGATGCGGGTGACCCCTGCTGGGTGGAATTGGCGACGTCAGATCCGCGAGGGTCTGCCTCGTTCTACGCGTCCGTTCTCGGCTGGAGTCTGCAGGATATGGGGCCGGAGAGCGGCCACTACCACCTGATCACGGCCGGCCCGCTGGACGACGGCGATCAGGCGACGGTCGGCGGGCTCGGTGCCGCCGATCCTGGCCAGCGAGCCTCATGGATCGTCTACTTCAACGCGCCAGATCTCGCCGCGGCGCATAGCCGTGCGCTGGAGGCTGGGGCGACCGCCCTTGTCGGGCCGGACATTGTCATGGAGCAGGGCAGCATGGCGCTGCTTGCCGATAGACAGGGGGCGACGTTCGGTCTCTGGCAGCAGGCCGGTCGGCGAGGCTTCGACGCCTGGGGTGAGTCGGGCACAACAGCCTGGTTCGAGTTGCACACCACCGAGCTCGACGCAGCCACGGAGTTCTACGGGACGGTGAGCGGCCTCGTTCCGCACCCCATGGCAGACACCCCCGAGTTCCGATACAACCAGTTCGCCCCACAGCCAGGCGGGGTGGATGCACGTTTCGGCGCCTTCGAGCAGTCGATCGACCCGCATCCTGTAGCCGGCGGAGCGGCTCCGCACCCTGCTGCGGAATGGCTCGTGTACTTCGTCACTCCTTCCGTTGATGAGGCAACAGCAAGAGCCGTCAGCCTCGGAGCGGAAGTTCGCGGTGAGCCCGCCGATACGCCCTTCGGCAGGATGGCGAATCTCGTCGACCCATTCGGCGCGGGCTTCTGCCTGGTCGAAGCTGTCGATGAAGGCGGCAACGCGTGAACGCGGCAGTCGAGTTCGGTCCGCACGACCTCTCCGGCAGGCGCTACCTGGTGACAGGCGCATCGACCGGCCTCGGGTTCTTCACGGCCAAGAACCTGGTCTCGCGGGGTGCGGAGGTTGTCATCACGGGCCGAAGCGCGGCGAGGCTGGAGGCTGCGGCGTCCGCGACGGAAAGGCCGGACCTCGTCACGGCCCTGCCGTTCGACATCGCGGAACTTCGTCAAGTTCAGGAGGCGGCGGCGACGCTGCTCGGGCGCGATCAGCGAGAGCGGTCTGCGTTCGATGGGGTTGTGCTCAACGCTGGCGTGGTGCACCCACCGGCGGAGCGTGAGGAGACGAGCGACGGCATCGAGCGTCTCTTCGCGACCAACGTGCTCGGGCATTTCGCCCTCCTGAGCGACCTCACCGTTGGCGCCGCACTCCGGGAGGGCGCAGCGATCGTCTGGCTGGGGAGCATTGCGCCCGGCCTCACGCGAGCGCACCTGCAGGACGTCCAGCTGCGCGGCGGCTACACCTCGTGGAACGCTTACGCGCAGTCGAAGCTGGCGACGCAGGTCCTCGCCATCGAGGGGGACAGGCGAGCGCGCGCCGCAGGGGAGCACGTGCGCAGCCTCGTTGCTCACCCGGGGTATTCGACGGGCGGCCTCACACCGACCGTTCCGGGAGTGCACGAACCTTCGCTCGGCAAGCGTGCGCTCGACAGCCTCCTCGCCTTCGCCGCCCAAGGGAAAGACGCCGGTGCGCTCTGCCAGCTCCGAGCCGTCACGGATCCAGGACTCGAAGGTGGCGAGACCATCGTCCCGGCGTATCTCACACGAGGGCGCCCCGTGCTCGGCAGCTCGCACTGGCGCAGCTACGATCCCGAGCTCGGGGAGCGCCTCTGGAACTACTGCGCGTCGCTCGCGGGCACAGCGCCCGACTTCTCGGCGATGTCCGCGCGAACCTGATTCATGTCGACGTTCTCGAGTGCCTCGATGAGCTTCTCGACACCGGCTAGCGGCATGGCTCCCGGCTCGCGGTAGAGGAGCACACCGTCGCGGAACGCCATCAGCGTCGGAATCGACGTGATCTGCAGGCCGGCTGAAAGCTCCTGGTTGCTCTCCGTGTCGACCTTCGCGAACGTTATGTTCTCGTGGCGCTCGGAGGCGGCGGAGTAGATGGGGCCGAACTGGCGGCAGGGGCCGCACCATTCTGCCCAGAAGTCAACGAGCACGATTCCGTCGGTGGCGACCGTGTCCTTGAACGTCTCAGTGGTGATGTCGATGGTTGCCATGCGTCTCCTGTCTCGGGGCGTGCCGGTGTCTCACGGCGTACGGGGAGCACAACACTCCCAGCAGGCACGCTATTCCGACTCGCCTGAGCGGCGCATCCGCAAGCGGCGTAGCATCCACCCTCGTGGAAACAGTCTCCCGCCCCTGGCCCGCCCTCTGGGCACTTGTCCTCGGCTTCTTCATGATCCTGGTCGACTCAACGATCGTCTCCATCGCGAATCCCTCGATCCTGCGCGACCTGCAGACCGATATCACCGCGGTCATCTGGGTGACAAGCGCCTACTTGCTCAGCTACGCCGTGCCGTTGCTCATCACCGGGCGGCTCGGCGACCGCTTCGGTCCGAAGCGCATCTATCTCATCGGCCTCGTCGTCTTCACGCTCGCCTCACTGTGGTGCGGGTTCTCCGGAGATATCGGGATGCTCATCGCGGCTCGGGCCGTCCAGGGCCTCGGGGCGGCGCTCATGACGCCGCAGACGATGTCGGTCATCACACGCATCTTCCCTCCAGACAAGCGCGGCGCCGCGATGGGCCTCTGGGGTGCTGTCGCCGGCGTCGCCACGCTGGTGGGACCCATCCTCGGCGGTTTCCTGGTGGATGGGCTCGGCTGGGAGTGGATCTTTTTCGTCAACGTGCCGGTCGGCGTCGTGGCCTTCGTGCTGGCCTGGCGCCTCGTCCCCGACCTCGAGACGAAGGCGCACTCGTTCGATTGGCTCGGGGTCGTGCTCAGCGCGCTTGGCCTCTTCCTGCTCGTGTTCGGCATTCAAGAAGGCGAGACCTTCGACTGGGGTCAGATCGTCGGCCCGATCTCGGTGTGGGGCCTCATCGTGTCCGGCGCGGTTGTACTTATCGGATTCGTGATCTGGCAGCGCTTCAACCGCAAGGAGCCGCTCCTGCCGCTCGGCCTCTTCCGCGACCGCAACTTCACCGTCGCAAACCTGGGCATCTCCGTGCTCGGTCTCGCCATCGTGTCCATGCCGCTGCCGATCGCGTTCTACTTCCAGACGGCGCGCGCCCTCGAACCGACCCAGGCGGCGCTCATGCTCGTGCCCATGGCAGTCGTCTCCGGAGCCATGGCGCCGTTTGTCGGTCGTCTGACCGACCGGACAGAGCCGCGCTGGATCGCTTTCGCCGGCTTCGTGATCGTCGCCGCCTCGCTCGCATGGATGTCGCTGCTCATGACGGCGGACCGCCCCCTCTGGCAGCTGCTGCTTCCTCCCGCGTTCCTGGGGCTCGGGCTCTCCGGCCTCTGGGCGCCGCTCGCGACGAGCGCAACGAGGAACCTGCCGCCCGCACTGGCGGGAGCTGGGTCTGGCGTCTACAACATGACGCGGCAGGTCGGCTCGGTCCTCGGTTCGGCCGCGATCGCCGCGCTCATCAGCTCACGGCTTACCGCAGAGCTGCCAGGGATGCCCGCTGAGTCGGCTGAGCAGAGCACGGGAACACTGCCCGCTGCCGTCGCCGAGGGATTCTCGACCGCGATGGGGCAATCGCTTGTCCTCCCGATCGCCGCCTTCCTCGTGGGCGCGGTGGTGGTGCTGTTCTTCGAGAAGCCACGTGCCCAAAGCCCGGCGCGGAACGACGGGGCTGCATAGACGAACCGGTCGCCGCGAAACGCGGCGACCGGTTTCGTCGGTCGAAAGGTGGCGACGCTAGGGAACAAACGGTCCGAAGACAGGGGTCCACTCGTAGACGTCGGTCTGGCGGATGACGCCGACAACGGCGAACGGGTCTGCCGGGATCAGCTCACGCAGCGAGGCTTCGTCGTCGCTCTCCCAGAGGAGCAGCGCGCCGGCGTGAGGGGCAGCCCAGGGGCCGGAGGCCTTCAGAATGCCCGCATCCTTCTGCTCGCCAAGCCAAGCCCTGTGGGCTGGACGGTGCTCGTCGCGGGTCGCGTCTGAATCGTCTTCGTAGTGGTAGATCGTGGCGAAGATAGGCAAGGAGGCTCCTAATTCCGGTCGGTGCTGGTCGGGTCGGTTGGCTCGTCGGCGGGTCGCTGGAAGCTGATCTCTTCCCACTCGGTGACCGTCGGCGCCTCGAACTCGTCGTCGCTCGCAGCAGCTTCGGCCGTCGCGATGAGGCGGGTGTCGTCTTCGTCCGCCGAGAGCAGCGGCGCCGCAGTCTCGTGGGCGTCGATGCTCGCCTCTGTGTCGAAGGCGGAGTCCGCGACCGACTCCGCGAGCAGCGCGTCCTCGGTCAGCGTCGCTTCGTCGGCCTCGGACAGATCGTCGCCGCTCTTCTCGAGCACGACGGGGGCGCTGCCTGGGCGCAGTTCGTTGCCGTCTTCCACGAGGCTCGAGTCGGTGCCGTTCTCCGGCATGCGGCCAGGAACCTCGTAATGCACGTAGAGGGCGTCTTCCTCGGCGGGGCTGAGGTTCTGGTCGACCTCGGTGCTCGGCGCACTCGTGACCTGTGACTTGGCGTACGGCACGAGGATGCGCTTCTCGTCGAGCTCTGCGAGATCGAGCGGGATGAAGAACTCCTTGGTGCCGAAGAAGCCCGTCTTCACGGTGATCCAGTTCGGGTCGCGAGTCTGGTCGTCGAGGTACACCTGACCGACGCGTCCGATGCGCTCATCGCCGGGACCGAACACCGTCGCCTGGAAGATGCGGGTGAGCTTCGCCTCGTGCGCCTTCAGTGCGGCAGCGGCTCCGCTCTCGCCGGCAACCAGGGTGTCGTCAGCCGCGAGCGAGTCTGCGGCTTCGTCGTCGGCCTGCGGAGGCTCGATGGGGTCGTCAGCGAGGCCTTCGGCCGCGTCTGCCGTCGCAGGGTCCCGCTCAGGGGCCTCAGCGGCGTCGATGCGCGTCGTGTCGTCGTCGCGCGGCTCGAAATCAGGGTCGAACTTGTTGTTCGTGTCGTCGGCAGCCATGCTGTGCTCCTCGGTCAACGTGGATGTGGCGGGCCGCCCGCGCCTGCTTGCACGCGAACGACCTGCACAAGACTAGCGATCGCGGCGGTGCGCTGGCCGAATCGTCGCTAGGAGACCGGCCCGGGCGGGGCGGTGTCGCCTCTCGCGGGCGGGCCGGCAGGAGGCGTCGGGACGATTGGCCCCGGCGGCACGGGGCGTGCATCCGCCCGTCTCGCTGCGCGGCTCGCAGCGCGCTTGAGGCTCAGACGGACGATGAGCCAGGCCGCCGCCCCAAACACGGCGAGGAGCACAAGACCTGGGAGTGCGAAGCCGAAGGCGGTCCAGAACGCCGCGAACCCGCGGAACAGAGCCGCCATTCCGTCTTGCAGCCCCGCCAGGAATCCCGCGGGCTCGTCACCGGGGGACGGGGCGTCGCTCGAGATCGAGATGGAGACGGTCGAGTACGCGATGCTCTCCTCAAGGACCTCGAGTTGCGCGCGCAGGCTCTGCAGCTCGCTGGTGCGCTCGGTGAGCGTCGTCTCGATCGCGAGGAGGTCGTCGACCTCCGTGGCTGAGGAGAGCATCCCGCGCAGCGAGGTGACGGAAGCCTCGAGGGTCGCGACGCGCGATGCCAAGTCGGTCTTCTGCAGCGTCACGTCGACGGCTGTCGTCTCGACCGAGACGACCTCGCCGACTTCTCGCAGCTCCGTGATGAAGGTGTCGTAGTCCGCCGCAGGAACGCGGGCGGTGAGCTGCGCGGAGATGGAGTCGCCCCCGGTCTCCGACCGCGCATCGATGCGCCCGTCACGGGCCTCGACAAGAGCCTCGACCTTCTCGCGTGCGCCTGGCACGTCTCCCGTCTGGATCCCGACGTAGCCCGTCGTGACGACGTCCCGGTTCTCCTGGGAAGCGTCCGACATGGCCTCCGGCCCGGCGTATTCCTGCGCGAGGCCCTGCGGAGCGCCGGCGGATTCGGAGGCGGACGTGCCCGAGCTCGCGCATCCGGCGAGCAGCAGTGCGCTCAGGGCGATGGCGGTCGCGGCGCCAAGCCGCCGGTATGAGGTGCGCATAGGAGTCATGCAAGCACCTGACACGACGCCGCGTGCTCCGAGTTCCCCCAGAGATCTGTCGGCCACCTGCGTCCGGCTGGCTCCGTCGGCGCTCCGCGTGCAGAAAAAGTCGGGCCTTCAGAAGAAGAGGTCTGGGTCCTTGCCGGTCCGTTCGCCCGATTCGAGCGCGGCGATCGTTGCCAGGTCGTCCCCGTCGAGCGCGAAGTCGAACACCTCGAGGTTCGAGGCGAGGCGATCGTGGTGGACGGACTTCGGGATGACAACGTTGCCGAGGTCGAGCTGCCACCTCAGGACAACCTGGGCCACGGTCTTGCCGTGCTTGGCGGCGACCGCGACAAGCGTCGGCTCTTCGAGCAGCGTTCCCCTGGCAAGCGGGGACCAGGCTTCGGTGAGGATGCCGTGCGCGCGGTTGTACTCGCGGGTCGCGGACTGCGGCAGGCGCGGGTGCAGTTCGATCTGGTTGACGGCCGGGACCGTGGCGGTCTCTCGTGCCAGGCGGTCGAGGTGGTGTCCCTTGAAGTTCGAGACGCCGATCGAGCGGGCGCGCCCCTCAGTGCGGAGCCGTTCGAGCGCCCGCCACGTGTCGACGTAGCGGTCCTGCGCGGGGGCCGGCCAGTGGATGAGGTAGAGGTCGACGTAGTCGAGACCGAGCTTGTCGAGGCTCTCGTCGAACGATGCGAGCGTGTCGTCGAAGCCGTGCCGGTCGTGCCAGACCTTCGTCGCCACGAAGAGGTCCTCGCGGTGCGCGCCGCTCTCGCGGATTCCGCGTCCCACACCGACCTCGTTGTCGTAGAAGGCAGCGGTATCGATGTGGCGGTAGCCGAGGCCGATGGCGTCGACCACGACGTTCGTCGCCTCGAGGTCGGGAACCTTGTAGACGCCAAGCCCGAGCTGCGGGATCTTGACGCCGTCGTTCATCGTCAGGCTGGGGGAGAGCGGCGAGGGCATTGAGGCCTTTCGAGTGGTGGAGGGTGCGTGGGCAGCCGTGCGATCAGGACGGCGAGGTCAGGATGGCGCGTTCAGGATGGCGCGTTCAGGATGTTCATGGGCTCGGTGTCTGGGCGAGGCGCGATGTCGGTGCCACGGAGGTCAGGGATGCTGCCGCGCCAGATGAGCGCCACGGACGCGCCGAGGAGTGCAAACGCGGCACTGACCAGGAAACCGCCGAGGGAGCCCGCGACGTCGTTCGCGATGCCGGCGAGTGCGGAACCCGCGGCCGCGCCGATGAGCTGGCCCGTTGCCATCCACCCGTACGACTCCGCGCTCTCGCTGAAACGAACACTCGAGGAGACTGCGGAGAAGCTGCCGGAGAAGACCGGTGCGATGCCGAGTCCGCTCACGAAGAACGCCGCGCCGAGCCAGATCGGGTTCGCGGAGACGAGTGCGAGGCCGATGCCGAGGAACACGATCCCCATCCGGCGAGCCAGGGAGATCGGGGCGAGTGGGAGGTGCCCGAAGGCGAGTCCGCCAACGAGCGAGCCCACTGCGAACACGGCGAGGAGGATTCCGGTCTCGGCCCGCTCGTGTCCGAACTCGGCGACGACGGCTGCCTCGATAGCCGAGCACGCGCCGACGAGCAGCGCGCCGACGGCCGACATGAGCACCACGACCGGGTTGCGGAGTACCGCGCCCGCCCTCCTGCGCGATTTCGGGATGCGCACCTTGCCCACCTCTGGGGCCGCGACGAACCAGAGGCCGCCGAGCAGCAGGATTCCCGCCGCCACGAGGATGCCGGCGGCGGGGGAGATCGCGAATGCGACCGCCGTGGTCGCCACCGGGCCGATGACCCAGATGACCTCCTGGAGCGATGCGTCGAGCGAGAACAGCCTGGACAACTGCGCGGCGTTGACGACCTTCGGGTAGATGGTTCGCACGGCAGGGGAGACAGGAGGGATGGTCAGCCCGGCGAGTACGGCCAGGATCGAGGCCTGCCAGAGCACGGGGGGCCAGAGGGCGAGCGCCGTGAGAGACAGTGCGCAGGCGACCATCGTGACGATGAGGACGGGACGCATGCCCCAGACCGTCATGAGGCGACCGGCGACGGGCCCGGAGATCGCCTGGCCGATGCTCAGGGCCGCGAGGACAACGCCGGCCGAGGTGAAGTTGCTGTAGGTGTCCTCGACGTGCATGAGGATGGCCAGCGAGAGCATGCCAGCGGGGAACCTGGCCACGAGCTGCGAGAGCAGGAGTCGTGCCAGGCCGGGGGTTCTGAGTACAGTCGCATAGTTCGTCACAGCGCCGACAATCGTACGCCCAGGACACCGAATGTCGGTGGTTGGGGACAGACTGTGGACAACCACCGAAAACCGGTGGAGAAACGCCGGAAACTAGGGCATTTTCTGTGGAGGACTTGTGGAGAACTACACGGTTGTAACACCGCATCTAGTGGTGATAGCCTCATCGAGCACAAGATGTAGTGGCCGCAGGAAACTGCGACACAACGGGGGTTCATCCACCTGGCACCGCGGAATCCTGCTCGAGCAGCACCGCGGAAGACCGGGCGAGACGCTTTCAACACACTGCACGAATAGCACTCCCCAAGCACTTAGGAACCAGGAGAAAACCCATGGCAATCGCCGTCTACAGCAAGCCGTCATGCGTGCAGTGCACCGCCACCTACCGTGCCCTCGACAAGCAGGGTCTCGAGTACGAGATCTTCGACGTCTCCGCCGACGAAAAGGCGCTCCAGACCGTCAAGGAGCTCGGCTACATGCAGGCTCCCGTTGTCATCGCCGGTGACGAGCACTGGTCGGGCTTCCGCCCGGACAAGATCAGCCAGCTCGCTGCTCTCGCCACGGCCTAGCCGTTCTCGCCACGGCTCAGGCCGTCGCCACCTGCTGCTCTCGCCGCTGCTGAAGAAGGGACTGCACCCATGACCGGGCTCATCTACTTCTCGAGCGTCTCCGAGAACACGCGCCGCTTCGTCGAGAAGCTCGATCGGCCAGCGAGCCGCATTCCGCTCTTCCCGAGCGAACCCCAGCTTGTCGCGGACGAGCCCTACGTGCTCATCGTCCCCACCTACGGTGGGGGAGATGGGCGCGGGGCCGTCCCCAAGCAGGTCATCAGATTCCTCAACGAACCTCGCAACCGCGAGCTCATCCGCGGCGTCATCGCCGGCGGCAATACGAACTTCGGCAAGGGCTACGGCCTCGCGGCCGACATCATCTCAACGAAGTGCGGCGTACCCACGCTGTATCGCTTCGAACTCTTCGGCACGCCAGACGACGTGGCCGCAGTGAACTCTGGATTGGACAGGTTTTGGCAGCATCAACCGCTCTCGACGACGCAGGTGTCATCACGATGAACGCACCAACGGCGGCTAACACGCTCGATTACCACTCGCTCAACGCGATGCTGAACCTGTACGACGAGAACGGCCAGATCCAGTTCGACAAGGATCGCGAAGCCGCTCACCAGTACTTCATCCAGCACGTCAACCAGAACACTGTCTTCTTCCACGACCTGGAAGAGCGCCTCGAGTACCTCGTCGAGAACGAGTACTACGAGCCCGAGACGCTCGCGATGTACTCGCACTCGTTCATCGAAGGCCTCCGCAACCGCCTCTACGCGAAGAAGTTCCGATTCCCGACGTTCCTCGGCGCGTTCAAGTTCTACACGTCGTACGCCCTCAAGACGTTCGACGGCAAGCGCTACCTCGAGCGCTTCGAGGACCGCGTGCTCATGGTCGCGCTCGGCCTCGCACAGGGTGAAGAGGCGCTCGCGACCTCGCTCGCCGACGAAATGATCGCCGGACGCTTCCAGCCCGCGACCCCGACGTTCCTCAACACGGGCAAGAAGCAGCGCGGCGAGCTCGTCTCCTGCTTCCTCCTCCGCATCGAGGACAACATGGAGTCGATCGGCCGCTCCATCAACTCCGCACTGCAGCTCTCCAAGCGCGGTGGCGGTGTCGCCTTCAACCTCTCGAACATCCGCGAGTCCGGCGCTCCCATCAAGCAGATCCAGAACCAGTCCTCTGGAATCATCCCGATCATGAAGCTGCTCGAGGACTCCTTCTCCTACGCGAACCAGCTCGGTGCGCGCCAGGGTGCCGGTGCCGTGTACCTCAACGTGCACCACCCCGACATCATGCGCTTCCTCGACACCAAGCGCGAGAACGCCGACGAGAAGATCCGCATCAAGACGCTCTCGCTCGGCGTCGTCGTCCCAGACATCACGTTCGAGCTCGCGAAGCGCGGCGAGGACATGTACCTCTTCTCCCCGTACGACGTTGAGCGTGTGTACGGCAAGCCGTTCGGCGACATCTCCGTCACGGAGAAGTACTACGAGATGGTTGACGACGCACGCATCCAGAAGACGAAGATCAGCGCGCGCCAGTTGTTCCAGACCCTCGCCGAGATCCAGTTCGAGTCCGGCTACCCGTACATCATGTACGAAGACACGGTGAACCGTGCGAACCCCATCGAGGGCCGCATCAACATGTCGAACCTCTGCTCGGAGATCCTCCAGGTCAACTCGCCGACGACCTACACCGACGACCTCGGCTACGAGACCATCGGCAACGACATCTCCTGCAACCTCGGCTCGATGAACATCGCCGCCGCCATGGATTCGCGTGACCTCGCGACAGCCGTCGAGACCGCCATCCGCGGCCTCACCGCCGTGAGCGACATGAGCCACATCGCGTCGGTGCCCTCCATCGCGAAGGGCAACGACGAGTCGCACGCCATCGGCCTCGGCCAGATGAACCTGCACGGCTTCCTGGGACGCGAGCGCATCTTCTACGGTTCGGAAGCGGCTCTCGACTTCACGAACACCTACTTCTACACGGTCGTGTTCCACGCGATCCGCGCCTCGAACCTCATCGCGACCGAGCGTGGCCGCTCCTTCGCGGGCTTCGAGCGCTCCACCTACGCGACCGGCGAGTTCTTCGACAAGTACATCGACGCCGAGTGGGCACCCAAGACGGAGCGCGTCCGCGAGCTCTTCGCGGACATGCACATCCCGACCCAGGCTGACTGGGCGGAACTGCGTGAACTCGTGCAGAAGCACGGCATGTACAACCGCAACCTGCAGGCCGTGCCGCCGACTGGTTCAATCAGCTACATCAACCACTCGACGTCGTCGATCCACCCGATCGCCTCGAAGATCGAGATCCGCAAGGAAGGCAAGCTCGGTCGCGTCTACTACCCGGCGCCGTACCTCTCGAACGACAACCTCGAGTACTTCGAGGATGCCTACGAGATCGGCTACGAGAAGATCATCGACACGTACGCCGAGGCGACGCAGCACGTCGACCAGGGCCTGTCGCTGACGCTCTTCTTCAAGGACACGGCCACCACCCGCGACATCAACCGCGCGCAGATCTACGCGTGGAAGAAGGGCATCAAGACGATCTACTACATCCGTCTTCGCCAGCTCGCGCTCGAGGGTACCGAGGTCGACGGCTGCGTCAGCTGCATGCTCTAGGGCCTGACCGCCTCCGGGCCGCCGCCCGAACATTCCCGCACGAACGCGACAGAAATGAACTCCACGCACATGAACCCGCAGGCTGAGACGAGCCACCTCCTCCAAAAAGTCGAGGCCATCAACTGGAACCGCATCCCGGATGAGAAAGATGTCGAGGTCTGGAACCGACTCGTCAACAACTTCTGGCTGCCGGAGAAGGTGCCGCTGTCGAACGACGTGCAGTCGTGGAACACGCTCACGCCGGCCGAGCAGACGCTCACCATGCGCGTCTTCACGGGCCTCACACTGCTCGACACGATCCAGGGAACCGTTGGCGCGGTCAGCCTCATCCCTGACTCGCTGACGCCGCACGAGGAAGCCGTCTACACCAACATCGCGTTCATGGAGTCGGTGCACGCGAAGAGCTACTCGTCGATCTTCTCGACGCTTGCGAACACCCCGCAGATCGATGACGCGTTCCGCTGGTCGACGGAGAACGAGAACCTGCAGCGCAAGGCGCAGATCGTCATGAACTACTACCACGGCAACGACCCGCTCAAGCGGAAGATCGCGTCAACGCTCCTGGAGTCGTTCCTGTTCTACTCGGGCTTCTACCTGCCCATGTACTGGTCGAGCCACGCGAAGCTCACCAACACGGCCGACCTCATCCGCCTCATCATCCGCGATGAGGCAGTGCACGGCTACTACATCGGATACAAGTTCCAGAAAGGCCTCGAGCTCGTCGACGAGGCCAAGCGTCAGGAGCTGAAGGACTACACGTTCGAGCTGCTCTTCGAACTGTACGAGAACGAGGTGCAGTACACGCACGACCTCTACGACGAAGTCGGCCTGGCCGAGGACGTCAAGAAGTTCCTGCACTACAACGCCAACAAGGCGCTCATGAACCTCGGCTACGAGCCCATGTTCCCCTCCAGCGTCACCGACGTGAACCCGGCGATCCTGTCGGCCCTCTCGCCGAACGCAGACGAGAACCACGACTTCTTCTCCGGGTCGGGCTCCTCCTACGTCATCGGCAAGGCCGTCAACACGGAAGACGAGGACTGGGACTTCTAAACCCGCGACTTCGACAGCGTCCCTCGAGGCGGCACCAACCAGATTCCTGGTCGGTGCCGCCTCGAGGCGGTTCGGGACGAGTCGTCGAAGCAGCGACCAACTCCTGCCGCGATTCAGATGCCGCGCGCTACGCTCTCGTCAGCGGCACCCCGCCGTGAACGGCGAGCACGGATCCCGAACACGATCGAAGGAGACCCCCATGGGACACGACAAGAACGAAGAACTGCGCGACGAGCACGAGCAGCAGGACGAGCACCGTCAGGAGCACCGCGACGAGGCGTTCGAAGCCGGCAACGGTGCCGTCGACGACGAGGGTTCGCAGGACCGTCGACGCCAGGATGGCGTCAGCGACCTCGCCTGATCGCCGAGTCCGGCGCGTCCCCGGCCCTCGGCTCGGGGTGCGCCGGACCACCAGCCCAACGAAACACACAGCACCTCCAGGAACGCAGGAGAACTCATGGTTGACAACGCGGTCACCACGCCTGACGACGGGCGCGACGAGACTCCGAACGAGCGCTACGACCGGAACTGGAACGAGCTCATGCAGGAGTTCCGCGTGCTGCAGACGGGCACGCAGATCATGGCCGGGTTCCTGTTGACGCTGCCGTTCCAGCAGCGGTTCACGGAGCTCGGGCCGTTCGACCACGTGCTCTACCTGTGCCTCGTCATTCTCGCTGTTGTCATCACGCTCTTGGCGCTCGCCCCGGTCATGCTGCATCGCCTCCTCTTCCAGGAGCGCGCAAAGGCGCAGCTTGTGCACGCGGCGAGCGTCATCCTCATCGTGTGTCTTGTCGCAGCCTCACTGCTCTTCGTGGGGATCGTGCTGTTCGTCTTCGATTTCGTGGTGTCACCGACGGCAGGCCTGTGGGCCGGGGGAGCGGTCGCCGTGGTCGCGGTGCTGCTCTGGGCATTCGGTCCCAAAGTTCTCAGAGCCGCGCGCGACCGCGCCGCGAAGAACGCCTGAACGCCTGAACGCGGGATGCTCCCCTGGCCCGCGAACGAGGCATGAGAGCATCCTTGGTTTCGCATCGATCAGGACTTGACGGCACCTCCAAGCGCACCGGCCGCGATATACCGCTGTGCCACGATCAAGAGCACGATCGCCGGCAACGAAGAGATGACTGCGGTCGCGAGCACCGGAGCCCAGCTTTGCACGTTGCCCTCCAGGTAGTCGTAGATCCCCAGCGTGATGGGCTTGACCGTCTCGGACGACGTCAGCGTCAAGGCGAAGATGAAGTCACTCCACGCGAATAGGAAACTGAAGAGGCCCGCCGTGATGATCGAGTTCCTGCTGACAGGGATGACGATCGACCAGAAAGCTCGGAAGTGTCCGGCGCCATCAACTCTGGCGGCCTCGACGAGCTCAGGCGGTATCGAGCGCATGAAGGCCGTCATGATGAGAATCGCGAACGGTATCGCATGCGTCGCATCGGCCAGGATGAGACCAGGGATCGAGTTCAGAAGCCCGAGGTCGTTGAACATCGTGTACAGCGAGTTCGCGATGACGATGCCCGGGATCATCTGTGCGACCAGAAGAACGAACTGGAACACACCGACGCCAGGCATCTGGAACTTCGCCAGCGCGTAGGCAGCCGGGGTCGAGATGGCGAGTGAGAGGACGACGGTGCCGAGCGCCACGATGATGCTCGTCACGAGGTTGCCCGTCTGCTGTTCGAGCGCCTTCTCGTAGCCGGAGAAGTCAGGGGAGACAGGGAAGAACGTGCTGCTGGAAGCCATGCCACCGCCCTGAAGCGAGACGTTGAACATCCAGTACACGGGGAAAAGCATGAAGGCCAGGATCACGATCCCGAGGATCGTCATCGGCAGCGAGCGCGCCTGCGATTTGCGTTTCATGATCTGCCTTACTCGTCGACCTGCTTGCGGTTGGCGCGGAGATAGAACATCGCGAAAACCAGGGAGAACAGGATGAGGATGTTGCTGACGGCGGCGCCGGTACCGAACGTGAACTCCCGGAACGAGCGGAAGTAGGAATCGGTCGCCAGCGTTTGGGTCGCGTTCGCCGGGCCGCCGCCCGTGAGTCCGAGGATGATGTCGAGCACTTTCAGCGTGTAGATCACGCCGAGCACGAGCACGACGGTGACCACGGGGCGCAGCGACGGCCACGTGATGTGCCAGAAGGCCTTCCAGCCCGTCGCACCGTCAAGCGCGGCAGCTTCGTAGAGGTCCTCTGGGATGTTCTGAAGCCCGCTGTACAGCAGCGAGACGTTGAACGGGATGCCGAGCCAGATGTTCACGAGGACAACCGCCACCAGTGCGACGTCCGGGCTCGTCAGCCAGGGCACCGGAGCGATGCCGAAAGTGCCGAGGAGCTGGTTGAGGACACCGCTGTCCTGATCCAGAATCCATTTCCAGACCGATGTGGATGCGATGACCGGGAGCAGCCAAGGCAGCAGCAGCAACGACCGCATGATGTTGCTCAATGGGAACTTGTTGTTGAAGAACAGCGCGAACAGCAGGCCGATCACGAACTGCCCGATGATCGAGCCGACCGTGAAGAGGACCGTGTTCAGGAGGGTGGTGCCGAACAGATTGCTGCCGAGCACTTCCGCGTAGTTCTCGAATCCGACCCACGGAGCTTCGCCGGTGAAGAACGTCCGCGTCGAGTAGTCCTGGAAGCTCATGATGAGGTTCTTGACGACCGGGTACCCGAAGAAGGCGACCACGTAGAGGATCGCGGGGGCGAGGAACATCCACTGCGTCACGCGTTCTGCCGTGAAGCGTCGAGCTCTCGGGGGCGCGGAGGCGCGCGCGACCTTCGTCGTGCGCGCCTCGTCGAGTTGAGTCATGCGGAGCTGCTCCCTTGCAGTATCTGGTGGTCTCGAGTGTTAGCTCGACGCCTGCTCGAGCGCCTCGGCGGGGCTCGCCTGTCCGGTCAGCGCGATCTGCACGGCGGTGTAGATGCTCGTGGCTGCGGCTGGCCACTCCTCGCCGAGGAGGGCCGTGCGTGCCCGCGCGTTCTGCACGGTCTCTACGAACGAGTTGATGAGGGGGTTGTCGGCGGCTGCGGTCTCAGCGGCTGCAGTGCTGGAGGGGACTGCACCTCGGCCTGTTGCCATCGTGATCTGGTGCTCGTCTTCGGTCACGCAGGCGACAAATTCACCTGCGGCCGCCATCTTGGCGGGATCTCCGGTCTGCGGCACGGTGAATGCTTCGCCGCCAAGCGGCGCGATCGTCGTGTCACCTGCGGTCGGCACGGGGATCTCTATGCTCTCGAAGTTGAGGCCCTCGGCTGCGGTCAGCTTCGGCATGTTCCACGGCCCGTTGATCATCATCGCTGCGTTGCCGGCGATGAACTGGTCGTTGACGTCGTTCTGCGACCAGCCGACGACACTCGAAGAGGCTGATCCATCTGCCACGAGGCCGTTCACGAACTCGAGCGCCTCGACTGCCTCAGGTGAGGTCAGATCGTCCTCGCTGCCGCCGTTGCTCCAGAGGAAGGGCAGGAACTGCCAGGTGCCTTCGAAGCTGTTGGCGGCGCTGAAGGCGATACCGTAGCGACTGCCATCCGTGAGCGCGCTCGCCGCGGCCTTGAGTTCGTCCCAGGTCTGCGGTGGCTCCACGCCGGCCTCTGCGAGCAGGTCTGCGTTGTAGAAGAGCCCGATCGAGTTGACGACTGGCGCGATCCCGTAGAGGTCACCCTCGTAGGTGCCGGCGTCCAGGATTCCTTGTGGGTAGCCCTCGCCCGTGATCCCGTAGTCGCCGAGCGGGGACAGGGCACCCGACGAGGCGATCTGCTGAACATCCGGGTTGTCGAGCATGAGGATGTCGGGCAGGGTTCTCGAAGATGCCTGCTGCAGGACCTTGGCGATGAGGCCTGATCCTGCGACGTGACTCGCCTCAACGGTGACGCCCACCTGCTCTGCGCAGACCTCGTAGACCTCTTCGTAGATGGGGGCGCTCGTCTCGGAGAGCGTGTCGGTGATCGTGAGCGTGATCGGCCCGTTCGACTCGGCGCTCCCGCCGCCGCCGGTGCAGCCGGTCAGCACCAGTAGGGCCGTGCTGGCCAATGCTCCAGTGGCAATGAGTTGTGTTCGCTTCACGGAAAGCTCCTTTGCTTCGTTCCTGCAACAGGCACCGTCGCTCGGGGATCGCAGACGGGGCGTTGACAGCATTGTGCCGTCGTGTTCGGATTGAAGTCAAGCGGTTTACTAACATTTGGTGAAGCGGTTTTCTGTGACTACAGTGTGCCTATCAGCATGTGATTGCGATCGCCTTAGGTCGCAATATCAATCGTTCCAAGGAGGCAACGATGGTGACCATGAGAGAAGTGGCCAACCTGGCAGGGGTCTCGGTCGCCACCGTGTCGTTCGTCGTGAACGACTCGAAGCCCGTGAGCGCCGCGACTCGCGAGCGAGTCGAGGCAGCGATGGATCAGCTCGGCTTCCGTCGCAACGTTCTTGCCAGGGCTCTCGCGAGCCAGCGGACCCGCATTATCGCGATCGTCTTCCCCGCCTCACAGCACCGACTCGGGGCCACGGCGCTGAGCATCATCACCAGCGCCGCGGTCGCGGCGGGCGAGCGCGGGCACAACATCGTGCTCTGGCCAGCGGGCTACGACGACGGGAAACTCGAGGAGTATGTTCGCGGGGGACTTGTCGACGGCGTCCTCCTGATGGAAGTCCGTGACGGCGATCCGCGCATCCCGGTGCTGCAGAAGCTCGGGGTGCCATTCGGCCTGATCGGCCGCACCGAGCGCGATGAGTCGCATCCCTACGTCGATATCGACTTCGAACAGGCCGTTATCGATGGAATCGCGCATCTCACGGGGGAAGGGCATCAGCACCTCGGCCTCGTCATCGGAGAAGCGGGTGACGACGCCTACGGCGGCTACGGACCGATCCTGCGCACCCGAGAGGCCTACGAGCGGCGGATGCAGGAGCTCGGCCTCGAAGCCGTTGTCGTCGAATCGTCACATAACCCGATCGGCGGTCTCGCGGCAGCGGACGCCCTCGCAAGCGAGCATCCAGATGTCACGGGGGTGCTTGTCCTCAATGAGGCTGCGCTCTTCGGCTTCCTCAGCGGCATCGTGCGCCACGGCTACGCGGTCCCTCACGACATCTCCATCCTCGGACTCGCGACTTCCGCGGACAACGTGGCCATCGCCGACCCGGTCCTCTCAACTCTCGTCGCTCCGGGTAGCGAGGTGGGGCAGATCGCTGTCTCGGCGATTATCGATGCGCTCGAAGACCCGACGGGGGAGCCGTCCCGCACGCTCGTCCGATGCTCCCTGCAGCTCGCCGGCTCGACGGCCCCACCGCAGCCCGGCCGTGCTCGCTCTTCTTCTGCACGTCCCTCACGACCCGCACGGCCATCGACGGCCGAGGAAGGCTCAACGCATGAAGTTCACTGATGGTTTCTGGCACCCCCGGCCAGGAGCGGCACTGCACTACGCCAGGGAGATCGATCGAGTCGAAAAGCGTGGCTCGCGCCTCGTCGCTGTGGCCCCGACTAAGCCGGTACTGAAGCGCGGTGACGTGCTCAACCAGCCCCTCTTGACGGTGAGCCTGTCGGCCCCCATGGATGATGTCATCCGCGTGCATGTCCTGCACCACGCCGGCCGAGCCGAGCCGCTCCGCTTCGACGTGACGGACGCTGCTGACCCTGACCGCATCTCCGTTGACGAGGAACGCGGAACAATCACGAGCGGCGCCCTTCACGCGACCCTGACCTCCGGTCCGAGCTGGGACCTCACATTCGCGGCCGACGGCCGGGCGCTTACCCGCAACGGCAGCAAATCGGTTGCCTGGGCGAGTGTCGCAAGCGACGCGAAGGTCGAGCACGGCCCGATCGAGCTGCAACGCCCAGGTCCGACCAGTTACATGTTCGCGCAGCTCGACCTCGACGTCGGCGAGGTGGTCTACGGCCTCGGCGAGCGCTTCGGGCCGGTCGTCAAGAACGGGCAGTCGGTCGACATCTGGAACTACGACGGCGGCACCTCCAGTGAGCAGGCCTACAAGAACATCCCCTTCTACCTCACCAACCGCGGCTACGGGGTCTTCGTCAACGACCCAGGACACGTCTCGTACGAGGTCGGCAGCGAAGCAGTCGAGCGCGTGCAGTTCTCTGTTCAAGGGGAATCGCTCGAGTACTTCATCATCTACGGTCCGGAGCCGAAAGCGATCCTCGAGAAGTACACGGCTCTCACCGGCCGTCCGGCGAGCGTTCCCGCGTGGACGTACGGCCTCTGGCTCTCGACGAGCTTCACGACCGACTACGACGAGGCCACCGTCAACCGCTTCGTCGACGGCATGTTCGAGCGCGACCTACCGCTCTCGGTCTTCCACTTCGACTGCTTCTGGATGCGCGGGTTCAACTGGTGCGATCTGGTCTGGGACGAGCGACTCTTCCCAGACCCAGACGCGATGCTGCGCCGGCTCCATGACAAGGGCTTGAAGATCTGCGTCTGGATCAATCCTTACATCGCGCAGGAATCTCCACTCTTCGCGGAGGGCATGGCCGCGGGGTACCTCGTGAAGCGCAGCGACGGCAGCGTCTGGCAATGGGACCGCTGGCAGGCGGGCATGGGTCTCGTCGACTTCACGAACCCGGACGCTGCCGAGTGGTTCAAGGCGCATTTGCGACGTCTCGTGCGCCAGGGGGTCGACTGCTTCAAGACTGACTTCGGCGAGCGCATCCCGGTCGACGGAGTGTACTCCGACGGATCCGACGGGGAGCGCATGCACAACCTCTACACGCACCTCTACAACCGTGCCGTCCATGAGGCCCTCGTCGAGGAGCTCGGCGAGGGTGAAGCGACGCTGTTCGCAAGGTCTGCGACCGCAGGTGGACAGAAGTACCCGGTGCATTGGGGTGGGGACTCGACGTCGTCGTTCGCTTCGATGGCTGAAACGCTACGCGGTGGGCTTTCCCTGGCTTTCAGTGGGTTCGGATACTGGAGCCACGACATCGGTGGCTTCGAAGGCGTCCCGGACTCGGCCGTCTTCAAGCGCTGGACGGCGTTCGGGTTGCTTTCAAGCCACAGCAGACTGCACGCCAGCGAGTCGTACCGTGTGCCGTGGGACTTCGACACGGACGTCGACGAATCAGACGCGCAGAGTGCGGTCAGCGTGCTGCGAAAGTTCACGCGCCTCAAAGCCACGCTGATGCCGTACCTGCTCATGGCCGGTCGCGAGGCGTCTGCGGCTGGGACGCCCATCATGCGCCCCCTTCTTCTCGAGTTCCCGCACGATCCGTCCGTTGAGTACCTCGAGCGTCAATACATGCTCGGGAGCGACCTCCTGGTCGCGCCCGTGTTCAGCTCGGAGGGGCGGGTCGACTTCTACTTGCCCGCTGGTCGCTGGGTCTCACTGCTCACGCAGGAAGTCGTTGAAGGCGGTCGCTGGATTCGGGAGGAGCACGCGTTCGACTCCGTCCCGCTGTACTTGCGGGCGGGGGCCGCGATTGCGCTTGGCGAAGCGGATGCGCTTCCTGAGCGGGCGCTCACGACCGGCATTCTCGTGCACCCCGATGGTGACGACGGCGAGACCGTGATCGCTGCGACCGACGGCGCCACGTTTGTCGTCACGCGTGACGCTGGTCACATCGTCGTGACGGGTCCTGAGGATCGGGACTGGACGGCGGCCATTGCACGGGGACGCCAGGTCGATGCGAATGCAGGGACCGCGCGACTGTGAGCCTCTCTCCGGTGGCGCCCGATGAACTTGCTGCAATCGAAGCTCCTGTTCTTGTTGTCATGGGCGTCTCCGGAGTAGGCAAGACGACCGTTGCCTCGGCGCTCGCCGAGCGGCTCGGTTGGCGGAGAGCGGAAGGCGACGACCTGCATCCAGCCGAGAACCTCGCCAAGATGGCCTCAGGAGTTCCACTGGACGATGACGATCGCTGGCCTTGGCTCGCCAGGGTCCGCGAGTGGATCGTCGCTCGGACCGAAGCGGGAGAAGCTGGCATCATCACGTGCTCTGCACTCACCGTCGCCTACCGAGATCAGCTGCGTCAGCCATCCGTCATCTTTGTTCATCTCGACGGGTCGCTGTCAGTCGTCGGCGGAAGGCATGCGGCGCGATCTGACCACTTCATGCCGTCGTCGCTTCTCGCATCCCAGTTCACGGCACTTGAGCCGCTTCGCGACGACGAGCAATCGATCTCGGTGGGAATCGTCGAGTCTCCTGACGCGATCGCTGACCGCATCGTCGCGATGCTGGGATTGCGTCGAGTCGAGCGCCCGCTTGGCGCGGCGCATTGAAGTTCATCGCCATGAGGTCGCGCGAGCCACTCGACGGCAGTCCCGCTGGCTACCCGAGCGCGAACTCGTCGAAGAGGTGAGCCGGTGTCTCCGGCGTGCGGGGGTCGTAGACGTAGCTTCCGACCACGGCACCCGCTTCCGCTGACACGGTCAGCACGCTGAACACGCTCAGGTCGGGGTCGGCGATGTAGGGAAGCGGCTGATGTGCTACGCCGCGCCGCGGGCGGATTGTCGGCACGATCGGGGCGAGGCCGCCGGGGTCGCCCTGGGAGAGGGCGTCGTGGACGTTCCACTGTGGTGGCGGGCCTGCCCGCCGCTGCCCGCTGCTGCGGTCGAACGCACCGTGCGTGCTGCCGGCGTGCGAGGTCTCCAGGTAGTGCACGCCGGCGTTCGACGTGAACCGCGACCAGAGGTGGGAGTGCCCGCCGACAACGAGGTCGACCCGGGCAGCTTCGAGCAGCGGTGCCACATCTCGCAGCAGGATGTTCTCGCTCGACGGGTAGTCGTAGCGCACGCCGGACACCTCGCCGGCAGCGTTGCGCTCCTCGAGACGCACGGGATGCGCGAAGTGCGGCATCGCGTTCACCCCGATGCTGTGCGGGCTCTCGTGCATGACAACAACCCGCAACCTGGCCTCAGCGAACTCCGGACTCTGCAGTTCGCGTCGCAGCCAGTTGTGCTGCGTGCTGCCGACGCTCAGGTCGTCGATGATGTGCGAACCGTAGCGTTGAGCAAGCGGGTCGTCGAGCACGTCGCGTGACTCCTGGTACCTGCTCGAGACGTCACGGTCCTCGGGACGCTCGTCCGCGCGGCCCGATCGCCAGACGCGCGCCGCGCTGAGCGCGATGATGCGCACACCGCCGAACGTGATGGCGTAGAAGCGCGACCCTGACGGGGAAGGGAACAGCGCCTCGTAGTTCGAGAGGCTGTGGCCGTCGGCGCAGACGGTGAGCGGCAGGGCGTTCTCGAACGTCTCCGAGAGCAGCGCGCCTGGCTCTCGCCTGCCTTGGACCTCGTGGTTCCCGACAACCGGGAAGATCGGGGTGCTCGGCAAGATGCTCCTCATGGATGGGAAAAACGCCGACCCTCTGGCATCGTCGAACCACTCTGAGGCCCGATCCGGAACGTTCACGAAGTCGCCTGCGTAGAGAACGGCGTCGAACCGGCCAGCCGTTGCTCGTGCCTGCTCCATCGCGGCTGGCACGGCGGCACCGAGCTGGTGATCGCTGGTCAGCAGGATGCGGAGCAGTGGCACGTCAGCGGGGGGAGCGGCAGAGAGGCGAGCGACGGCGGACGCGGCATTGTCGCTGACGACTCGGTACGCGTAGGCCCGGCCCGGCACGAGCCCCTCAGCCCTCGCAGAGACATGCCACACCTCGCGGGGCACGGTCACCTCAGTCTCCAAGGCACGACGCAGCTCGATCAGGCCCGTCGGGAGCACGCTCTCGCGATCCTCCGCCATGCCAGGGAGCCGTGCGGCGGCCGCATCCACCGCAAGCGCACCAGGCAGCAGAGCACTGAGTTCCTCGCACTGCAACTCGGTCGGCGTGAGTCCCGAGAGTTGTTCCGCGGTTTCGACGGCAGCCAACACGAGGCGGCTCCTACGCGGCTCGCCGTCAGTGATCCAGGTGACCTCGACGCCGCGCTCATCCGGCCGCAGCAGGTACGGCTCACACAACAACCCGATTTCTGCTTCTGCATGCGCCATTACGTCCCCGCCCCGACCCCGACTCTTGCGGCTATCCCCGCCAGTGGCCAGAGTAATCACCTGAGTACCCTGCTCCACCGAATCCAGCCGATGTTCCCCCGACGATCTTCAGCAGCGCGCACGAGCTTGCACCTCTTCCGAAGCTGACGCTGCCAAAGGACGCGTCCCCCGAGGCGGCCACGCTCGCGGGGCTCGCCTTCAAGAAGCGGTGGGCCGCCAAGCGCAAGGCCAAGGGGTGGTAGCCAGTGGATGCACCCGACATCGTGCTCTCGAGCGCCGTGCAGGTGTGCTGGGAGAAGTTCTGGCCCAAAGCATCCCGCGAGGTGAAAACCAGGGTTTCACGTCGCAAGCGAAACATCACAAGGCGACCACGATCTGCGTCTGGTGTCATACAGCAGACTCTCAGGCAGGTAGCGTTGCGCACACAATTCGGTTGAGGCGATCCGCGTCAGCCGACACACCGGCAGACGCGGGGGCAGCCGGGTTCCGACAGGTTCCAACGCTGCTCCAGGTTCTGCCCTGGCCGAGGAGCACGATGCGAACTTCGCTCACCTCACTCCTGCAACGAGTCGCAGACTCACGAAACCAAATCCTCTCCGTCATCGCGGTGGCACTGCTTCTGCTGCTGACCGGTGGTGCCATCGCGGGAACCGCGCAGGCGGCCACGATCGGCAAGAGCGCCGTCGAGGGACAGACCTACACGATCGCCACCGACACCACGTGGGCGCCGTTCGAGTTCGAGATCGACGGCGAACTGCGCGGCATCGACATGGACCTCATCAATGCCATCGCGGATGATCAGGGCTTCGACGTCGAGATCAAGTCGCTTGGCTTCGACGGGGCGTTGCAGGCAGTTCAGACCAACGCCGTGGACGGCATGATCGCCGGAATGTCGATCACTGACGAGCGGAAGGGCACCTTCGACTTCTCGAACCCCTACTTCGACTCGGGCATCCAGATGGCCGTCGCGAAGAGCAACAACGACGTCACCACCTACGAGGACCTCGCCGGTAAGACCGTCGCCGCGAAGAACGGCACGGAGGGCTTCACCTTCGCCGAGACGCTCGGCAAGGAAATCGGCTTCACCGTCACGGGCTTCCAGGATGCGTCTGACGCGTTCAACGACGTCACGAGCGGCAACTCGGTTGCCGTCTTCGATGACTTCCCGATCCTCCAGTACGGCATCGAGACGGGCGAGATCAACCTCAAGACCGTCACCGAGCCCGAGCGCGCGTCGTCGTACGGCTTCGCTGTGAACAAGGGCCAGAACCCGGAGCTTCGTGAGGCGTTCAATGAGGGCCTGAAGAACGTCGTCGAGAACGGCACGTACCAGGGCATCCTCGACGAGTACCTCGGAGATGGTGCGCCTGACGCGACCAAGATCTCCGGTGGCGTTGTCACCCTCGGCAACGAGGTCATCGAGGACGACGGGCCGGGAACGCTCCCGAAGAACCCGCTCTTCGCTGTCGACACCCCGCAGGACAAAGGCTCGTTCGTCATCGCGACGGACAACACCTACGCGCCGTTCGAGTTCGAGCAGAACGGCGAGACCATCGGCATCGACATGGACCTGATGCGCGCGATCGCCGCGAACCAGGGCTTCACGGTCGACATCAAGCCGCTCGGCTTCGACGCCGCTCTCCAAGCAGTGCAGTCCGGCCAGGCCGACGGCATCATCGCCGGCATGACCATCACCGACGAGCGCAAGGAGGTCTTCGACTTCTCGGAGCCGTACTTCACCTCCGGTGTGCAGATGGCCGTCGCTGAGGGCGACACGAGCATCGCCGGCTACGAGGACCTGGCCGGCAAGAACGTCGCCGTCAAGACTGGAACCGTGGGCGCCACGACCGCCGAAGAGCTCTCGACCGAGTACGGCTTCACGATCCGCACGTTCTCCGACACCGCCGACATGATCGCGGAGGTGCAGACGGGCAACTCCGTCGCACTGTTCGAGGACTTCCCTGTCCTGCAATACGGCATCCAGCAGGGCAACGGCCTCATGACCGTGGGAGACCCCATCGAGGGCGGCGAGTACGGCTTCGCGGTGCTCAAGGGACAGAACGCTGACCTGCTCGAGATGTTCGACGCCGGCCTCGCCAACGCCGAAGACACGGGAGTGCTCGACACGATCAACGACCGCTACCTGGGCAGCGAGGAGGAGTCGGGACAGCTCGGCTTCTTCGAGCTCGTCGTCGCCGCCTTCCCGTCGCTCATGGTCGGCCTCGGCTACACGCTGCTCGCCACGGCGCTCTCGCTCGTCTTCGCCATGATCCTGGGCCTCGCGTTCGGCTTCCTGAAGATCTCGAAGAACCTGCTCCTCCGCGGCATCGCGTCGACGTACGTGAACATCTTCCGAGGCACCCCGGTGCTGGTGCAGGCGTTCTTCTTCTACTTCGGTGTGCCAGCCGTGACGGGCATCTCGCTCGACGCGCTGACAGCCGGTGTGATCACGCTGAGCCTCAACGCTGGCGCGTACATCACGGAGACGGTGCGCTCGGGCATTCAGTCGGTCGACCCAGGTCAGATGGAGGCGGCTCGCTCGCTCGGTCTGACGCGCGGCAAGTCGATGCGCCGGGTTGTGCTGCCGCAGGCGTTCAAGATCATGACGCCGTCGCTCATCAACCAGTTCATCATCACGCTGAAGGACACCTCGCTGCTGTCCGTCCTCGGCTTCGCTGAGCTCACCTACCAGGGCCGAATCGTCATCGCCTCGACCTTCCGGTCGTTCGAGATCTGGCTCGTCGTCGGTGTGCTCTACTTCATCGTCATCTACCTGCTGACGGTCCTCTCCAACTACGTCGACAAGAGGTTCAACAAATGAGTGACGTGAACAACTCAGCGTCGGATGCATCAGCCGTGGAGCAGACGCCATTCACCGGTCGCTTCGATGCTGTCAACTCGGGCCAGCCCCGCGTGCGCGTCGTCGAGATGCACAAGTCGTTCGGCCCGGTCGAGGTACTCAAGGGCATCGACCTGGAGATCGCGAACGGCGAGGTCATCGCGATCATCGGCCCGTCCGGTTCCGGGAAGTCGACGCTGCTGCGCTGCCTCAACCGCCTCGAGGAGGTCACCAAGGGCCACGTCTTCGTCGACGACGACGACATCACGGCCCCGAAGACGAACCTCGACAAGGTGCGCCAGCGCATCGGCATGGTGTTCCAGCACTTCAACCTCTTCCCGCACATGACCGTGCTGGAGAACGTGACGCTGGCGCCTCGCGAGATCAAGGGGCTCTCGAAGGAAGCCGCCAATACCCGCGGCGCGGAGCTGCTGCGCCGAGTTGGCCTCGAAGAGTTCATGGATCGCCGCCCCGCGCAGCTCTCCGGTGGCCAGAAGCAGCGCGTGGCTATCGCCCGCGCGCTTGCCATGGACCCGGAGATCATGCTCTTCGACGAGGCGACGAGCGCGCTCGACCCTGAGATGGTCGGCGAAGTGCTGCAGGTCATCCGCGACCTGGCGAAGTCGGGCATGACGATGGCTCTGGTCACGCACGAGATGGGCTTCGCGCGCGAGGTGGCTGACCGTGTCGTATTCATGGCGGACGGCAAGATCGTCGAGATGGGTACGCCGGACGACCTCTTCGGGAACCCGAAGGAGGCGCGGACGCAGGACTTCCTCGGCAAGGTCCTTTAACGATTCTGCGCCTCCAGCGCTGAAGAACGTGGCACCCCCTGTCCGGTGGACAGGGGGTGCTTCGTTTCCACTAGCCTGTCGAGGTGACGCTCAACGATGCACCCACAGCCGCCCAGTTCGCCAACGACACCACTCCCGGATCCGAATGGTGGCGCTCCGCCGTCATCTACCAGGTCTACCCGCGCTCGTTCGCGGACGGCAGCGGCGACGGCATCGGCGATCTCGCCGGCGTGACGGCGCACATCCCTGACCTCGCGGACCTTGGCATCGACGCCATTTGGCTCTCGCCGTTCTACCCGTCGCCGCTCAACGACGCCGGGTACGACGTCGCCGACTACTGCGACGTCGACCCCGTCTTCGGCACGCTCGATGAGTTCGACCGGATGCTCGACGCTGCTCACGAGCGCGGCATCCGCATCATCGTCGACATCGTCCCGAACCACTCGTCGTCGGAGCACGCCTGGTTCAAGGCGGCGCTTGCCGCGGGACCTGGCAGCCCTGAGCGCGCCCGCTACCTCTTCCGCGAGGGGAAGGGCGAGCACGGGGAGCTGCCGCCGAACAACTGGCAGTCGCTGTTCGGCGGACCGGCCTGGACTCGTCTCACGGAAGCGGACGGCACGCCGGGCCAGTGGTACCTGCACCTCTTCGATTCGACGCAGCCCGACTTCGACTGGTCGAACCCGGTGGTGCACCAGGACTTCGAGGACATCCTCCGTTTCTGGCTCGACCGCGGCGTCGACGGCTTCCGCATCGACGTCGCCCACGGCCTCGCGAAGGAGGACGGGCTGCCCGACTACATCCCCGTCGAGAGCAACCTGCCCATCGTCGGCGACCCCCGCACCCCGTACCTCGGGCAGGAGGCCGTGCACGAGATCTTCCGCGCCTGGCACCTCGTCGCCGCCGAGTACGACGGCGACCGCGTGCTGTGCGGTGAGGCGTGGCTGCCGAGCGTCGAGGAGATGGCCGAGTGGGTTCGCCCGGGCCAGCTGCACCAGACGTTCAACTTCGCGTACCTGCGCGCTCCTTGGGACGCGGACGGCCAGAAAGAGGTCGTGACGCGCTCGCTCGCCGCGTTCGCCTCATCCGGTGCCCCCAGCACGTGGGTGCTGTCGAACCACGACACCGTGCGCCACGCGACCCGCCTCGCGCTGACCGAGCCCAACGCGCACGGCGCCGGAGTCGGCCCGAAGACCCCGGGCCAGCCCGACCCCGTCGTCGGGGAACGTCGTGCCCGCGCCGCGACGGCGCTCATGCTCGGCCTCCCGGGGTCGAGCTACCTCTACCAGGGCGAGGAGCTCGGCCTGCCCGACGTCATCGACCTCGCCGACGACGCTCGCCAGGACCCGATCTTCATCCGCTCCGAGGGCGAGCTGTACGGCCGCGACGGGTGCCGCGTGCCGATCCCGTGGGAAGCGGACGGCGCCAGCTACGGATTCAGCGCGACCGGGAAATCCTGGCTGCCGCAGCCTGAGCTGTGGGGGAAACTCGCGCGCAGCGAGCAGGTGCACGACGCCTCCTCGACCCTGAACCTGTACCGGTCGCTGCTGGCGCTGCGACGCGAGCATGACCTCGGCATGGGCGATGCGCGCTTCGAGTGGGTCGACGGCTTCGGCGACGAGGTACTCGCCTACCGCAACGGCGACGTCACCGTCATCACGAACTTCGGAGCGGAGCCGGTGGAGCTGCCGGAGGGCCTTCGAGTGCTCGCCCGCAGCGAGGTCGCGCACGTGGACGGCGCTACCCAGCTGCCGACTGATACGACGGTCTGGCTTGGTGCAGCCGAGTAGCACCGCGGCGTCTGGAGCGTCTGGCTTTTCTGGAGCGTCTGGCTTGCCTGGAGAACCTGGCTTGCCTGGAGTGTCAGTTCGCGGCAGCGTCGGGGCGGCGAGGCTCATCACCGAGCTCTCGACCCCGGCGCTGCCGGTTGTTGTGATCTCGCTGCTGTGCGGTATCTCGAGCAGCCCGGGCTGGGCGGGCCTCCTGTGGGGTGCCATCCCGGCTGTGCTGTGCGGGGTTGTGCCTTACGCGGTGCTCGAGATCGCGTCGCGGCGCGGGATGCTCACCGACCGTCACGTCACGCAGAAGCGGCAGCGGCCGTGGGCGTACGGCATCTGTCTCGTGTCGGTCGCCGTCAGTGTCGCGCTTCTCGTCCTGCTTGGCGCGCCATCGATGATGTTCTGGGCGCTCGGGACAATGTTCGTGGGGCTCGTCGCCGCTGGCGGCATCACGGTGGTCGGCCCGAAGGTGTCCGTTCACGCGTTCTGCTGGAGCGCGCTGTGCGTGTTTCTCGCGTTGCTCTTCTCGCCCTGGTGGCTGCTGCTCGGACTCGTTCTGCCGGTGATCGCCTGGAGCCGCCTCCGCCTCGAACATCACTCGCCGACCGAGGTTGTGCTCGGCACGGTGCTCGGTGCCCTCGTCACGGCGGTCGCCTGGTTCTTTCAGCCGATGTGATCGGCGGCGCGACTGGTCGACCCGGTCAGCGCCGCCAGGTACAGTTCACTCGGATCGTACGCCTCTTCGCTGACCCGAGACACAGCCATTTGCGGATGTGCGGGAGCACACTCGAAGCGGTGGCCGGATCTCGCTGGCCCCGCTTCGGAAGGATTCAGCAGATGGCATTTCAGGACAAAGTCGCGATCGTGACCGGCGGCGGTTCGGGGATTGGCGAGGCGATCGCCAAGGACCTCGCGGCGAACGGCGTCAAAGTTGTCGTCTCCGACATCAACCTCGACGGCGCGAAGCGCGTCGTCGGCGAGATCGAGGCTGCGGGCGGCACGGCTTCAGCGTTCGAGGCGAACACGGCAATCGCCGAGGACAGCGTCCGGACCGTGGAGTACGCCGTCGCGACCTACGGCAAGCTCAACTACGCGGTGAACAACGCCGGCATCGGCGGCAAGGCGGCCCCCGCGGCAGAGGTGGAAGTCGACGACTGGGACCGCGTCATCAACATCAACCTCAACGGCGTGCTCTACGGCCTGCGCGCGCAGATCCCCGCCATCCTCGAGGCCGGCGCCGACGAGGGCGCGATCGTCAACATGGCGTCGATCCACGGCACCGTCGCCGCGATCGGCAGCGGCGCGTACACCGCGGCGAAGCACGGCGTTGTCGGCCTCACCAAGAACGCGGCAGCGGAGTACGGGCCGCAGGGACTGCGCATCAACTCCGTCGGACCCGCGTACATCCGCACCCCGCTCCTCGAGCAGCACCTCGACGCGGCCGGGTTCGCGGCGCTCGAGGCGAAGCATCCACTTGGCCGACTCGGCAAGCCGGAGGAGGTTGCGAACCTCGCGACGTTCCTCCTCTCCGACAAAGCGAGCTTCATGACGGGCGCCTACGTGCTCGTCGACGGCGGCTACACGGCCGTCTGACCGCTGCACCCGCCACAGGAGTCAGCCAGAGGCCCCCCTTTTCCGTGGGGGAGCGTGCTTCCGGCTGACTCTTCGTGCCGGGTGGTAGCGGGGGTCAAGCGGAAGCGTTGCGGCGGCGCGCTACTTCTCGGCGATGGCCTGGCGGATGCGCTTGAGCGAGACCGTCTCGGACGTGCCGAGCTGCTGGGCGAAGAGACTCACGCGGAACTCCTCGAGCATCCACCTGACCTGCACGATGGATGCTGGGGCGGTCCGGTTCACGGGGAACGTGCCGCCCGCCTCCGTGTACAGGGCCGTGGCCTGCTCAACCTGCATAACGCCTGCCCGCTCGATGCTCGAGTGGCTGAGCACGCGGTCAAGTCGGTACGTGAGGGCGCGAAGGTAACGCGGAAGGTGCGCGAGGCGGGCGACGCCCGTCCTCGAGACGAAGCCGGGGTACACGAGGGCCTGCAGCTGCGACCTGGCGTCGGCGAGCGACGGCAGCACCGAGATGTGGTTCGCCGACTTGAGCGCCTTGTTGGCCTCGCGGAAGCGGTCGAGCACCTCGGAGACGAGCTTCGTCTGCGCGAACATGCGGTCGAGGAGGGTCGCGTTGAAGGCGTCGCGCAGCACGTCGAAGGCGGCACGAGTTCGGACGGGTCCGCCGTGCTCCGCGCTGTAGGCGGCAACCGCATCCTGGGCGAGAGCGGCGACGATGTCGTTGAACAGCGCTGGCGTCGAGTGGTACGGGCTCGTCGCGAGGGCGAGCTTCTCCTTCGCCGTCAGGTGCTCTTGCACATAGCTTGCGGGGGAGGGCACGGATGCGGCGAGCAGGGCCGCGACGCCGACCGGATGCTCCCGCGCCTGGTCCTCCGGAGTCGTCACGAGGCGCAGGTCGATGCTGCCCTTGACGACGGCGAGCGAAGGGTAGGCGCGGATCACACCGTGCTTGCGCTTGATGTCGATGAGCTCGGGGATCTCGTCGAGCGGCCACTCGGTGAGACCATGCTGGTCGTAGCGAAGTTCCGCCGTGGATGCGCTCTGGGCTGGGACCGAGCCTGCCTCCCGCACGCCGCTCCCGGGCCGTGCCGGAGCCGCGACTTCCTGCGTCGCGCGCAGCACGGACGCCTCCGACGCCTTCTTGAGCTTCTCCTGCAGCGTCTTCAGGTCTTCGCCGGTGCCGAGCTCGCGGCCCCGGTCGTCGAGCACACGGAAGCGCACGCGCAGGTGCGACGCCACACGGCTCCAGTCGAACTCGGAGACGTCGAAGCGGATGCCCGCCTGCCGCTGCATGATCTGCCGGAGCGCGTCGTCGAAGTCGCCTGGCACGTCCTGGCCGAGGTCGGGTCTCGCCTCGCCGAGCTCGCCGAGGAGCTTGTCTGCCCAGTCGGCGGAGGGCACAAAGTTCCGGCGGGTCGATTTCGGCAGCGACTTGAGCAAGGCAATGACGAGCTCGCGGCGCATGCCCGGCACCTGCCAGTCGAAGCCGCGGTCGTCGAGGCGCGACAGGAGGGGGAGCGGGATGTTGACGGTCACGCCGTCGTCGGGCGCGCCCGGGTCGAAGCGGTACCTGAGGCGCAGGCGCTGATCGCCCTGCTTCCACTCTGTCGGGAACCCTGCGCCCTGCTCGTCTGGGTCGGCGTGCTCCTCGCCGAGCACATCCGCCCGCGTCATGGTGAGCAGCTGCGGGGTCTGCTGCTGCGCGCCCTGCCACCACTTCTCGAACGTCGACTGCGAGACGACGTCGCGGGGGAGCCGCTCGTCGTAGAACTCGAACACGGCGTCCTCGTCGTCGGAGTACGCGCCGCGCGACCTGGTGCGCTCCTCGAGGTCGGCGAGGCTCTTGCGCAACGCCCGGTTCTTCGAGTCGAAGCTGTGGCGGCCGTTCCAGTCGCCCTCGACGAGGGCGTGGCGGATGAACAGGTCGCGCGACCAGGCCGGGTCGATCTTCGAGAACTGCACCGTGCGTCCGCGGACGATCGGCACGCCGTAGAGGGTCACGCGCTCGATGGCGACGGCGGAGCCCTGCTTCTTCTCCCAGTGCGGGTCGGAGTGGTTGCGCTTCGCGAGGTCGCCCGCGAGCACCTCGGCCCAGGCGGGATCGATCTTGGCGACGGTGCGCGCGAAGAGGCGGCTCGTCTCGACGAGCTCTGCCGCCATGACGACGTCCGGCTGCTTCTTCGCCTTCGCGAGGCCCGAGCCCGGGAAGATCTGGAAGCGCGTGCCGCGGGCTCCCGCGTAGTCGCGCTTCAGCTCGTCGCGGATGCCGATGTGGCTGAGGAGGCCGGCGAGCATGGAGCGGTGGATGGCGTCGGCGAGGGCGCCGGGCTCCTGCACCTGTCCGGCGGCGGGCCGCTGCACCTTGAGCCCGATGGGGCCAGCGAGCTGGCGCAGCTGCCGGAACACGTCCTGCCATTCGCGGAAGCGGACGAAGTTGATGAACTCGTCGCGGCATTTACGCCGGAAGGCGCTCGAACCGAGCTCGTGGCTCTGCTCCTCGAGGTAGTTCCAGAGGTTCACGAGCGTGAGGAAGTCGCTGGACGGGTCGCGGAAGCGGGCGTGCAGCTCGTCGGCCTTCTGCCGGTGGTCGAGCGGCCGCTCGCGGATGTCCTGCACGGTCATGCCGGCCACGATGATGAGCACCTCACGGCTCACGTCGTGCTGTTTCGACTCGATGACCATGCGCCCGAAGCGGGGGTCGATAGGCAGGCGGGCGAGGCTGCGGCCCGTCTTGGTGAGGCGCAGCTGGCTGGCCTGCCCGTGGCTGGCCTTGCCGGGTTCGACGGCGCCGAGCTCGCTGAGCAGGTCGGTGCCGTCCTTGATGCCGCGGGCGTCCGGCGGCTGCAGGAACGGGAACTCTGAGAGGGCGCCGAGGCCGAGTTCGAGCATCTGCAGGAGCACGCTCGCGAGGTTCGTGCGGAGGATCTCGGGCTCCGTGAACTCCGGACGGCGGTCGAAGTCGGCCTCGGAGTACAGGCGGATGGCGACGCCTGCCGAAGTGCGGCCGGCGCGGCCGGATCGCTGCTTGGCGGAAGCCTGCGAGATGGCCTCGATGGGGAGGCGCTGCACCTTCGCGCGCGTCGAGTAGCGGGAGATGCGGGCCGTGCCCGTGTCGATGACGGCCACGATGCCCGGCACCGTGAGGCTCGTCTCGGCGACGTTCGTCGCCAGCACCACGCGGCGCCGCACGCCAGGCGGGCGCTTCGACTCGAACACGCGGTGCTGTTCGGCGGAGGAAAGGCGCCCGAAGAGCGGCAGCACCTCCGTCGACTCGGGGCGACGGTCGCGCGCGACGTGCGCGCGGATCGCGTCCTGCGCATCCCGGATCTCCTGCTCGCCCGAAAGGAACACGAGGACGTCGCCCGGCAGGTCGCGGTCAAGCTCGTCGAGCGCATCCACGATGCCCTCGAACATGTCGCGCTCAGGCGTCTGCGGTGCCGCGTCTTCGTCGTCGTCCTCGCCGGGGAGAGCGGCGTCGGCGACAAGCGGCCGGTAGCGCACGTCGACGGGGAACGTTCGACCCGAGACCTCGATCATGGGGGCGTCGTTGAAGTGCTTCGAGAACGACTCGGGGTCGATCGTCGCCGACGTGATGATGACCTTCAGATCGGGCCGCTTCGGCAGGAGCGTCTTCAGGTAGCCGAGGAGGAAGTCGATGTTGAGGCTGCGCTCGTGGGCCTCGTCAATGATGATCGTGTCGTACTTGCGCAGCAGGCGATCGCGGTGGATCTCGTTGAGGAGGATGCCGTCGGTCATAAGCTTGACGCGCGTCTCGGCCGACACCTCGTCGGTGAAGCGCACCTGGTAGCCGACCAGCCCGCCGATGTCGCCGCCGAGCTCATCGGCGATGCGCTCGGCGATCGTGCGGGCCGCGATACGGCGCGGCTGCGTGTGCCCGATCATCGTGCGCCCAAGTTCGAGGCAGATCTTCGGCAGCTGCGTGGTCTTGCCCGAACCGGTCTCACCCGCGACGATGACCACCTGGTTGGCTGCGATGGCGTCGCGGATCTCGTCCCGCATCTGGCTGACGGGCAGCTCCGGCGGGTAGGAGATTGCGAGGGGAGTCGTAGTCATGAGCGTTTCAGTCTATTGCCAGGTGAGTTCAGAATGTGCCTCGCATCGGCCACTCAGCAGCGCTGGGTCGGCATCGTTCGCTCCCAGCGTGGTGCGGCAGTTCGCTTTAGTTGCACACGCTTGCTAAAACTGTGGGATGACCGCATTGCAGATCCCCAACGTTTCCCTCAACGACGGCACCAGCATCCCCCAGCTCGGCTTCGGTGTGTTCAAGGTCGACCCGGCAGAGACGGAGCGCATTGTCTCCGACGCCCTCGAGGTCGGTTACCGCCACATCGACACCGCCAAGATCTACGGCAACGAGGAGGGAGTGGGCCGCGCTATCGCGAAGTCCGGCATCCCGCGCGAAGAGCTCTACATCACCACGAAGCTGTGGAACGACGAGCAGGGCCGCGACACGCCACGCGCCGCGATCGACGCGAGCCTTGAGCGCCTCGGCCTCGAGAAGGCAGACCTGTACCTCATCCACTGGCCCACGCCCAAGCAGAACACGTACGTCGAGAGCTGGGAGGCCCTCGTCGAGCTGCAGCAGGCTGGCCTCACGACGTCGATCGGCGTGTGCAACTTCTTCGAGTCGCACCTCCGCGACATCATCTCCGCCACGGGCGTGAAGCCGGTTGTCAACCAGATCGAGCAGCACCCGATCTTCCAGCAGCCCGAGCTCGACGCCTACCTGCGGGCGGAAGACATCAAGACCGAGGCGTGGGGCCCGCTCGGCCAGGCCAAGTACCCGCTCTTCGAACTCGAGCCCGTCAAGGCCGCAGCGGATGCACACGGCAAGACGCCAGCACAGGTCGTCATCCGCTGGCACATCCAGAAGGGCAACATCGTGTTCCCGAAGACCACGTCGCGTGAGCGCATGGTCGAGAACGCTCAGGTCTTCGACTTCGAGCTTTCCGGTGCCGAGTACGACGCCATCACCGCGCTCGAGCGCGGCGAAGAGGGTCGCGTCGCGGCGCACCCCAACGAAGTGAACTAGCTCCACGCAGTCGCTGAGAACGGCCGGTGCTCCCTCGGGGGACGCCGGCCGTTCTGCGTGGCCGGGCGGGGCGCATCCGCATGTCTCGTGTCGGCTGCATCCACACGGGGAATGCAGGCTCCTGGCGTCAGGAAGCGCCGTTTCTCGTGTGCTTCCGGCGAGGCGATTCGAGGCGGGCGCTGGCAGGGTTCCGGTGACCAGCTGCCCGCTGGCGATGCCGCGTTCCGCGCGCGCGCCTCGAGAGCTCCGCAGCTGCTGCTCCGAGAGAGGAGCTGCGACCCTGTGTGCGAGGAGCATCCTCGCGTCGTTCTCGCCTCCCGCGGACATGGTCCACGACTCGTCGGCCAGCGCGACGCCCGCCGCCTCGATCACCTCGACGAGTGCGTCGTCGAGCTCCGGCGTGGCGACTGCGAGGTCGCTGAAGGCCTCCACAGTGTCCTCGGGGTCTGCGGGCGAGCCGAGGTCGACGCTGATCGCCACCCAGTGGGCCTCCGGAACCTCGATGGTCTGCACGACGAACGCCGCGATGTCTCGCTGGCCAACGTGCTCCGCGATGTCGAGGTAGAAGTCCTCCATGCTGCGGCGTATGGCGAGCTTCTCGCGCCAGTCGGCGACGGAGAAGGACGCTGCGTCGTCGATCTCTGCCAGGGGTACGTGTGCGCGGCGGAGGAAGTCGAGGCGAACGTCTATATCGGGCCGAACGCCTGCGAGCAGGACACCAGCGGAACCTTCGCCGGGATGTACCGCCTCTACGTCGCGTACCCGTGAGTCGGACTTGCGGAGACGGCCGACTAGGCAGAACGCTCAGCGATCGCCGCAAGCTCGCTCACTGAGCCGTCGGCGATGATGCGCAGGTGCTCGGTAATCACCTCGATCGGCCAGTCCCACCAGGCGACGTCGAGCAGCGCCTCGATGTCGGCGTCGTCAAAGCGGCGGCGGATGAGCGTGGCTGGGTTACCGCCGACAATCCCGTAGTCGGGCACGTCTTTCGTGACGACGGAGCCGGTCGAGATGATTGCCCCGTGCCCGATTCGCACGCCCGGCATGATCGTCACGTCGCCGCCGATCCACACGTCGTTGCCGATGACGGTGTCCCCGCGACTCGGAAGGTCGGTGACGAGGTCGAGGTGATGCGCCCACGAGCCGCCCATGATCGGGAACGGGTAGGTCGACGGGCCCGACATGCGGTGGTTCGCGCCGTTCATGATGAACTTCACGCCGGCCGCGATCGCGCAGAACTTCCCGATGATCAGACGCTCTGGCCCGTAGTGGTGCAACACATTGCGCGTCTCGAACGCCGTGGCATCGTCAGGATCGTCGTAGTAGGTGAAGTCTCCGACGCTGATGAGCGGACTGGTGACCAAGGGTTGCAGCAAGACCACCCGCTCTTGCCCCTCGATCGGATGCAGCGTGCTGGGGTCGGGGGGAAGGGCGGGCTCGTTCACCGGCTCAGTGTAGATCTCAGTGCCTCGCGCACATCTCAGTTGGCGTCGCGCAGGAGCGATCCGCGCGGCCGCAGCGTGCACACTTGAGGCGAGCGCACCGGAGGTTCCAGTGCCCGAACGCGGTGAGGACCCCCATGATCACAAGCACCGAGATCCTCGGAACCGAGGAGCTGCTCCTCGAGCGGAACTCGAAGGCGTTGGCGGTGCACCAGAACGTGGTGGCTGCGGGGCGCGCCGCAGTAATCGCACTGAACAAGCAACTCAGCAACGAGTCGGACGAAACAGCACTGCTGCGACTCGACAACGAACTTGATGCCGTCATCGGGCGGAGCCTGGACGAATACGCGCGAGGGGCGAGGGGGCTCTTCAGCGCCGACGATCTTGCCCTGTGGACCGCGAAGGTCGCTCGCGTGCCCGGCAGCTACGTCGGCCGAGCGGCCGCAACGGGAGTGCCCGGATCGCTTCTGCTGCTCGACGCCCTCGAGGAGGCTGAGGCGGACGAGCCGGGCAACCGTTTCGTCTCCCTCGAGGACACACTGGCCAACGGCGCCAGGTACTGCCAGTGCGGCTACGCCTCGAGCCGGACGCGGCCCGAGCAGCTGTGCCAACTCTGCTCAGGCGCCGTGCTCAACGAGTGGCGGGCTGAGGAGGATCGTCTGCTCGAAGGCTCGCCCCGGCTCGCTGCTGATCTTGAGGTGGTCTTCGACGGGTTGCTCGACAAACTCGCGGGCATCCACCTCGCTCAGGGTGGCGTCGCAGCCTCGACCTCAGCGCGCCGTCGTGCGGGAGATCGAGGAATCACGCGCGTGAACGAGACGAGAGCCGCTGAGATCGCGCTCCTCGACCTTGCTCGCTGGCGGGATCTCTGTGAGCTCAACGCGCTCGGCCGGACCATGGCGGTGACTGCTCACAGCAAGTACTGGTCGCGCTGGGGCCTCGGATCTGCGCGGATTTCAACCCTCGCGGTGGTTGGCGCTTCGGAGCTCCAGGCACGGATGCGCAAGATCTCTGGCAGTCGGCCAGCTCCGGAGCCCACCTTCTTCGAACGGTTGTTCTCTCGGAGGTGATGAGCCCGCCCGCGCCTACCGCCAGCTGGGCAGCCAGTGCGTGAGCGACCAGTACGAGGTGGAGATCATCTGGCCGGTCCACACTGGCCAGAACAGCACGGACACGAGCGCCATGACCACAAGCAGTACGCCGACCGCGGAGACGCCGATCGTCCGTGACGACTGCGGCGTCTGGCGGTCGCCCGCGATGGTTTGGATGACCACCAGCGACGCGAGGATCATGAACGGCAGGAACGCGATCGCGTAGAAGTGGAAGACTGCCTGGCGCTCGAGGTACGCGAGCCACGGGAAGTAGCCGGCGCCGTACCCGACGAGGATCGCGAAGTACTGCCACTTCGGGCGCAGGAAGCACATGATGATGAGGAACAGGATCGACACCGTGCCGAACCAGAAGATGATCGGGTTCGAGATCGACGTGATCGCCTCGACGCACTGGCCGACGTCGCAGGATGAGCCGTCGCCGGCCTCCGAGTAGACGTAGCTGAACGCGGTGGGGCGGATGAGGAACGGCCACTCCTGCGGTCCCGACTGGTAGGGGTGTTCGGCGCTGAGGCCGCGGTGGAAGTTGTAGGCCTCCACCTGGTAGTGCCAGAGGCTCTGCAGGGGGAGCGGCACCCACGACAGGAGGCCGGTCCACGCGTTACCGGCCTGCTCCGCCCAGTCGCGGTAGAAGCCGCCGGTCGTCGTCAGCCAGCGGGTCCACGTCGCGAGGTAGGTGAGGGCCGCGAGCGGCACGGTCAGGATGAACGACACGGGACCCTGCAGGAGGATCGCCGCCGACCCCCAGAACGTCACGCCGAGTCGCTTCCGCTCGATCATGTCGACGACGAGCGTGTAGACGCAGAACGCGGCGAGGAAGTAGAGGCCGGACCACTTGACGGCCGACGCGGCGCCGAGGGTGACGGCCGCCGCCATGAGCCAGGGGCGCCACCAGAGGCGCGGACCCCAGTCGGGCCCGACCGGCTTCACGTCGGGCGTGCGGGACGTGGTCGTGGCCTTCGTCGGAGTCGGCTCGCCCTCGAGCCCCTCCTCCTTGCGCCACGCCATGATCTTCGTGCGCAGCTTCTTCTGCTGGTCTTCGCGGTCGAGCAGCACGAACAGGAACGCGAGCAGCACGAAGAACATGAGGATGCCGTCGAGGATCCCGACCCGCGACATGACGATCGCGTGCCCGTCGATGGCGAGCATCCCGGCACCGATCGTGGCGAGCACGGGGGAGCGGAACAGCTTCTTCGCGACGACCCACAGGAGGGGTACGGCGAGCGTGCCGACGAGGGCGACGCCGAACCGCCAACCGAACGGGTTGTCGGCGCCGAAAACGAGCATCCCGAGCCCGATGATGTACTTCCCGAGCGGCGGATGCACGACGTACGACGGGTCGGTCGTGTAGCCGTTCGGGTCTCCCGCGTTGAAGGCGTCGTTCGGGTTCTCGGGCCACTCGGCCTCGTAGCCCAGGTTGAGGAGCGTCCACGCGTCCTTGACGTAGAAGGTCTCGTCGAAGATCAGGAAGTGGGCGCCGCCGAGGTTCCAGAAGCGCAGGACGGCGGCGAGCAAGGTGACGACACCGAGGAGGATCCACTCGGTGCGCAAGCGAAGCCGAGGCGTGCTGGTGACACGGGCCCAGAGGTCGTCGAAGACCGAGCCGCGCGCGACGGGCGCTTTGGGAGCGGGAGTTGCGGCCGCCGCGTCTGCAGGCGGCGTCGCGGAGTCAGGGGCCACCGGAGCGGCGACCGCAGCCGTCGCAGGAGCCGTCGTCGCGGGTGACTTCGCCGCTTCGTCTGGGGTTCCGGTCTCTGCTTGCTCGCTCACCCAAGCAATCGTAGGGGGCGAGGTGCCAGACGCGTCGGAGGAGCCGAGCCGCGTGGGAGGATCGCAGCCATGATCATCCTCGCGGGCACCCCCATCGGGAACCTCGGCGACGCTTCGGCGCGTCTCATCGATACGTTCAAGAACGCCACCCTCGTGGCGTGCGAGGACACACGCTCGACGGCGAAGCTGCTCGGGATGCTCGGAGTCGAGAACCGCCCGCGACTCGTCGCCCTGCACGAGCACAACGAGGACGAGCTGGCGAAGACGATCGTCGAGCAGGCGCGCGACGCCGACGTTGTGCTCGTGAGCGACGCCGGCATGCCTGGCATCTCGGACCCCGGCTATCCGATCGTCGCGCTCGCGGCGAAGGAGGGCGTGACGGTCACGAGCGTGCCTGGGCCGAGCGCCGTCATCACGGCGCTCGCGATCTCTGGCCTGCCCACCGACCGCTTCACGTTCGACGGTTTCCTGCCGCGCAAGGCGGGGGAGCGGGAGACGTTCCTGCGCTCGCTCGCGAACGAACCGCGCACGGTCGTGCTGTTCGAATCTCCGCACCGCCTGGCCCGCACGCTCGCCGATATGGCAGCTATCTGGGATGCTGACCGCCGCATCGCAGTCTGTCGCGAGCTGACGAAGCTCTACGAGGAGGTCAGGCGGGGCACAGCGGCTGAGCTCGTGCCGTGGGCCGAGGAGGGTGTGCGCGGCGAGATCGTGATCGTCGTCGAGGGGGCCGCCCCCGCTATCGTGGATGAGGCTGGCGCTCAGGCGATGGTCGCCGAGCTCGTCGCGGGTGGGATGCGCCTCAAGGAGGCGGCAGCGCAGGTCGCCTCCGAGACGGGCATGAGCAAGCGAGACCTCTACCAGGGTCAGCTCGCGAAATAGTGGCCCCGGGGTTGCTACCAGGGGACCTCGCGTCGTAACAGTCCCCAGCCGACAATAGGATGATCCCCATGGCTTCCGGCGAATCGTTCTACATCACGACACCGATCTTCTACGTCAACGACGTTCCTCACATCGGTCACGCGTACACGGAGGTCGCCGTCGACGCGCTTGCCAGGTGGCACCGTCAGCGTGGCGACACGACATGGTTGCTCACGGGCACCGACGAGCACGGCCAGAAGATCATGCGCTCGGCGCTCGCGAACAACGTCACCCCGCAGGCGTGGGCCGACAAGCTGGTCAACGAGGCATGGAAGCCCATGCTCGAGACCCTCAACATCTCGAACGACGACTTCATCCGCACGACGGACGAGCGCCATGAGACGCGCGTGCAGCGCTTCCTGCAGAAGCTCAACGACGCCGGCTTCATCTACGACGCCGAGTTCGAGGCGCTCTACTGCGTCGGCTGCGAGGAGTTCAAGCCGGAGTCGGAGATCGTCGCGGGCACTGGCCAGTACGAGGGCGAGAAGGTCTGCGCCATCCATTCGAAGCCGCTTGAGCTGCTGCAGGAGCAGAACTACTTCTTCAAGCTCAGCGAGTTCCAGGACCGCCTGCTTGCCCTCTACGAAGAGAACCCCGAATTCATCCAGCCGTCGTCGGCTCGCAACGAGGTCATCTCGTTCGTGCGCTCGGGGCTCCGTGACCTCTCCATCTCCCGCACCACGTTCGATTGGGGCGTGAAGGTGCCGTGGGACGAGTCGCACGTCGTCTACGTATGGTTCGACGCGCTGCTCAACTACATCACGGCCATCGGCTACGGCGACGACGACTCCGAGCTGGAGAAGTTCTGGCCGGCGCACCACGTCGTCGGCAAGGACATCCTCCGCTTCCACGCGGTCATCTGGCCTGCCATGCTCATGGCTGCCGGCCTCCAGGTGCCTGCTGGCATCTACGCGCACGGCTGGCTGCTCGTCGGTGGCGAGAAGATGTCGAAGTCGAAGCTCACGGGCATCGAGCCGACCGAGATCACCGACGTCTTCGGCTCCGACGCGTTCCGCTACTACTTCTTGCGCGCCATCCACTTCGGCCAGGACGGATCGTTCTCGTGGGAGGACCTGTCCGCCCGCTACCAGGCGGAGCTCGCGAACGGCTTCGGCAACCTCGCCTCGCGCGTCATCGCCATGGTCAACAAGTACTTCGACGGCGTCGTTCCCGAGCAGTCGACGCTGCTCGACTCGGAGCAGGCGATCATCGAACTCGCGACCGAGGTCGCGGCGAAGGCCGACGAGGCGATGCTCGCGTTCAACATCGACGGCGCGCTTGCGCACATTTGGCGGCTCGTGGATGCGCTCAACGGCTACATCACGGAGCAGGAGCCGTGGGCGCTCTCCAAGCAGGGCGATGAGGGCCGCGCGCGCCTCGCCGCGGTGCTCGAGGTGACAACTCGGTGCCTCGGCCACCTTGCCGTGCTGCTCAACCCGTTCATCCCGATCGCGGCCGAGAAGCTGTGGTTCGCGATCGGCGGAGAGGGCGAACTCGCCACGACGCGCATCGACAACGCGTACGCGCTGGTCGGCTCGCGTCCGCTGAGCGAGCTCCCGCCGCTGTTCCCGCGCATCGAGCAGGAAGCCCAGCGCTAGCGGTGCCTGAGTCTCAGCAGGGCGGCGGGCAGCACGGCGGGCAGCAGGGAGACGGCGAGAAGTTGCGCCGTCGTTCTGCGACGAGCGAGTCCGGGCATACGCGCATCCTCGCCTACCCGCCATACCCCGAGGCGCTGGATGTGCCCTGCTACGACAACCACACGCATCTCGAGATCGAGGACGGTGAAGAGGATGAGCGTCTGTCGCTCGACGAGCACCTCGCGGCGGCGGTGGACGCTGGTGTGAAGGGCGTTGTCCAGGTTGGCAACGACGTGCCATCGAGCCAGTGGTCGGCGCGCATCGCCGCGACGCACGAGCGCGTGCTCGCCGCCGTGGCCCTCCACCCGAACGTCGTGCCGGAGCTTGCGGTCGCGGGCACGCTCGAGGACGCGATCGCCGAGATCGACCGCCTGGCGGCCGAGCCGCGCGTGCGCGCCATCGGGGAGACGGGCCTCGACTACTTCCGCACCCCGGAGCCCGCAGATCAGCGTCTGCAGGTCGAAGCGTTCGAGCGGCACATCGAGCTCGCGAAGAAGCACGGCATCGCCATGCAGATCCACGACCGGGATGCGCACGACGACGTCATCTCCACGCTGAAGCGGGTCGGGGCCCCGGAGCGGACGGTCTTCCACTGCTTTTCCGGCGACGCGGACATGGCTCGCATCGCGGCGGAAGAGGGCTGGTACCTCTCGTTCGCCGGGACGGTGACGTTCAAGAACGCCGCGTCGTTGCGTGAGGCCCTGTCGGCGACGCCGATCGAGCGCATCCTCGTTGAGACGGATGCCCCGTTCCTCACCCCTGTGCCGTTCCGCGGGCGACCGAACGCGCCGTACCTCATCCCGGTCACGCTTCGCGCGATGGCCGCGCACCTCGGCATGCCGGTCGACGAGCTGAGCGCGCAGGTCAGCACGAACACCGAGGCTGTCTACGGCAGCTGGGACCTGGCGGCGGTGCCGGCCATGACAGAAGGAGTGAGCGCATGAGCGCGAGCCTGCTTGGCGCCAACGAGATCCGCGAACTCGCGGCGGAACTCGACGTAACTCCCACGAAGAAGCTCGGCCAGAACTTCGTGCACGACCCTGGCACGGTGCGACGCATCGTGCAGACCGCGAAGGTGCGATCGGGCGAGCACATCCTCGAAGTCGGGCCGGGCCTCGGCTCGCTCACGCTTGGCCTCCTCGAAACAGGCGCGAGCGTCACGGCCATCGAGATCGATGAGCGTCTCGCCGCCCGCCTGCCGCAGACGGTTGCCGAGCACGCGCCTGGCGCGCAGCTCGATGTGATCGTCTCCGACGCCCTCCAGGTGCAGAATGTGCCAGGCGAGCCGGTCGCGCTCGTCGCGAACCTGCCGTACAACGTGTCGGTGCCCGTGCTTCTCCACCTGCTCGAGCGCCTGCCGTCGCTCGAGCGCGGAGTCGTCATGGTGCAGGCCGAGGTGGGGGAGCGCATCGTCGCAGGCCCAGGCTCGAAGGTGTACGGCTCGCCGAGCGTGAAGGCGGCCTGGTACGGAACCTGGTCGAGCGCGGGCCTCGTGGGCCGCAAGGTTTTCTGGCCGGTGCCGAACGTCGACTCCATCCTCATCTCCTACACGGAGCGAGACACACCGCGCGGCTCGGAGGAACTGCGTCGCAAGGTGTTCCGCATCGTCGACGCAGCGTTCGGCCAGCGCCGCAAGATGCTGCGTCAGGCGCTCTCGCCGCTGCTCGGCGAGAACGCGGCCGCGACGTCCCTGGTGCTCGAGGCATCCGGGATCGACCCCACCGCGCGCGGCGAGACGGTCGGCATCGACGACTACGTGCGCCTCGCGGAAGCCTGGACCCCGGAAGTCTGAGCTGCTCCAGGAGCCTCGGCCCCGGGGAGAACTGCCCGGAGAAAAGGCTAGGGGGCATCTGGCCGCGGGAGTAGGGTCACAGCAACCGGACACCAACGAGGGTGCGCGGTCCGATACCTGGGGGCAGCACATGGGACTCTTTGATCGCGCCAAGAGCGCACTCGGCGGCGGCAAGAGCAACGACGATTGGGCCGCACAGGCGGCTGCGGCGCAGCAGCTCGCAAGCCAGCACCTCAAGGACGCGGGGTACAGCGACGGCGCTCCCGTGACCTCATCCAACGTGGGTGAGTTCAGCGGCCAGGCCTACGCCGACCGTGATGTCCTCACGGCCTACGGGCAGGAGCTGAACCGCATCATCGCCATCGGGCGCACGGGCTCAGGCGTCATCGTGGGCGCCGTGGACACTGGCGAACGAGTAGCAGGCAACCCCTGGTTCCAGCTCGACGTCGAGGTGACGCTGATCGGCGCGAGCCCGTACATCGTGTCGAAGCGCGAGATGGTCGCGCCCCAGTTCCTCGCGAACTACGCTGTCGGCACGTCGCACGGTGTGGCGGTTGACCCGGCCAACGCGCAAAACATCGCCTTCACGAGCTGACGGTGGGCGTCTTCGGCGACATCGGGCGCCTCATGAAAGCCGGACTGCAGTCAACGGCGCGCACGGACTATGCGGAGAACCTCCGGAAGTCGGCCGACCTCGCCGAGGCTTACTCGGATGGCCGGCTCGACGGCACCCACGGGGCGGCGAGGGCGAATCCGTTCGAGAACATGACGATGTACGCGAGCATGGACGCCGTCTCCGGCACCGTCGTGAGCCTCGAGCGCACGTTCCGCGAGGTGCAGGGTGTCCCCGTCTACTCGGTGGAACTCGAGATCGAGGCCGATGGGCGCCCGCCATACCGAACCCGCTACGAGACGCTCATCGCGGCCGGCGCGAAAGCGAACTGGCAACCGGGCAAGGTCCTGCCGTTTCGGGTCTCCAAGTCCGACCCGCACCAGCTGATGCTCGGGTAATCTGCCGAGCGGCGGGCCCACTCGGGTCGATTGGAGCTGACTCGGGCAGACTACGGGGCAGGTACCACAACGAGGTCGGTGCCCCGGAGCTTGGCAAGGAAATGCATGGACGAGTCACGGTCCGACGCCGACCTTCAGCAGGCGCCGCGCCGGGCACGCACCATCACGATCACCGCGATCGTGGCCGTCCTGGCGCTCGCCGTGGGGTGGGTTGTCCTCGCCTTCACGGGCGAACCCGACTCCGGCGAACTGGACTCTGTCGGAGAGTCGACGCTGCCCGGCTACCCCACTCGCGGTACCGGCGCCGATCTCGACGACCAGCGCTCTCTCGTCGCAGCGGCCGACGAATGGCGGGAGTACGAGGAGAGCGATGTCCTCCAGCTCCCTGAGGGGCAGGTCATCGAGCTCCTCTGGGCTGGGGACGTCGACTCGAAGAAGGTCGAGACTTCCGGTGTCCGCGCTTCCTTCTCCGCTCGGCTTGTGATCCTCCGTTCCGACAACGCGGTTGCCGCGCTTGTCCGCCCCCTCGACGGCGCGAGAAGTGACGACGACACGGCCTATTCGGTGCTCGGCACCTCCTCGATCGCGACGGGCCGATACGAGCGCGGCTTCACGGTCGCGACCGGGGTCCTGCTCTTCAACGAGCGGATGCAGCGGGGCGTGGCACTCGAGACCGCCACCTTCGGCGCGGAGTCGGCCCCAACTCTCGGCGAGACTCCGACCGCCGACGGTCTCCTCCTCCTCGCAACTCGGTCGCTGCTGCGCATCCCGGATGCAGGCGGTTCGGGAAATGACGTGCGCGAAGGGTTCGCCTACATGCATCCGAGTTCGGGACTTGCGCTGCTGCAGACGGAGGACGCCCCAGGAGACTGGGCCGCCGTCACGGATGCAGAGCGGGGGAACGCGAGGTTCGCGGCGCTCTCGCGTGGCATCATCACTGCTCGGGAGCAAGAGAAGGGCCGCCGCCTGCGCGCCTCGATCCTCGACGACCAGACCATGCCATCCGGCGCCCCGCTGTCGCTTGTCGAGGTGGCTCACCTCGAGAGCCAGGGGAGCGGATCAGGTGTCCTCTGGGCCGTGGTCGTCGCGACGCGCGGCGACGACGACGCGACGCTCCTGGGTGCGGGGCCCGTCGCGAGTCCCGCCAACGGAGCACCGCAGCTGCCGGTCATCGCTGCGAGGTGGCTGCGCGACGGCAGCGTCGATGTGCTTGTTGTTGCGGGCTCCAGGGGGATCACTTCGTTCGACGTCGAAGCGTCTGGCGGCACGAGCCGCCGGAACGGGTCGAGCGGCGTCCTCGAACGAGCAGCCCTCCCGCTCAGCTGGGAAGACGATCCCGAGAACAACGTGACGCGTCCGGCCCTGGTCGTCGTCGGCCGGTCCGAGGCTGGCCCCGTGCAGCCTCTTGAGCCGGTCAGCTGAGCGCAGACCTCGCGGGACTGGTTGGATGACAGTCATGAACACGCAGAGCGTCACGAACGTGCCATGGAGCGACGGGCAGTGGACCAACGAGCCGGTGTCGGCAGACGTCGTCGACGGCGATCTCCTCGTCACGGCAGCAGAGGGAAGCGACGCGTGGCGCACGACGTCGTACGGGTTCGTGCACGATTCCGAGCATGCGCTGCTGCGTCCGCTCGAGCAGGAGTCTGCCGTCGAGGTCGAATTCCTGGCGGACTTCGCCGAGCAGTTCGACCAGGCAGGCCTTTTCCTCCGGAGCGACGAGACGACGTGGATCAAGGCCGGCGTCGAGCTGAGCGACGGTCAGGAGCAGCTCGGCGCGGTTGTGACGAGGGGCGAGTCCGACTGGTCGCTCGCACCGGTTCCGAGCTGGCGCGGGCGCCGCGTCACGGTCCGGGCGAGCCGCGTCGGCAACGCGGTCACCATCCGCGCTCGAGTTGACGCGGAGCCCTGGAGGCTCGTGCGGGTCGCGCCGTTGGCCGCTGACGCGCCCGTGCAGGCGGGCCCATTCTGCTGTGCACCCTCCCGCAGGGTCCTCGTCGTGCGTTTCCTCGCCTGGCGGACCACCCCCGCAGACGTTTCTCTCCACGAGTGAGATACCGCGGCGGTACCGCGGACCGGCCCGCGATGCCGCGCCGCTCGCCCACCTAGCCCGCGAGTTCGAGGGAGAGCGCGAAGATCTGCTTCCAGGTGTCCTCACCGTGCTCGAGCTCGGGGCGCCGCTCGAAGCCGAGCTGCTCAAGGAGGCGCTGCATGGCAACGTTCTCCGCAGCTACGTAGGTGTCGATGCCAGCGGCGAGGTGCAGGTCGGCCCACGTGATGGCCGCCCGGGTCACCCGGGTGCCGATGCCGGTGCCGCGTACCTCGGGTGCCACCCACAGCTCATCGAAGACGAGTTCCGCGCCGACAGCGTCGAGCTCGCCGGAGAGCACTGCCGTCGCGACGACGCGCGTTCCGTCAAAAGGGATGGCGTGGAACTCCACGCGGTCAGCGCCTGCTCGGGTGGTGGTCACACGGACGGCATTGCCGATCGACGTGTGCAGCCCGAGGCTCATTGCAGCGCCAGCCTGCCCGTCTCGACGCGCGGCTGGCACATGAAGTTCAGGCCTGTAGTCGTGTGTGTCATCTTCATGCTCCTTCCACGGTCGGGGTAGTGCGGTCCGCTCCTCGGTGGGGCGGGCTTGTGCTCGTGGTGGGTACCGTACGCCTCACTTCGCGTGGCGCGCATCCAGTGTTGCGTCAGAAGTCCTCCGGGGGCAGCAGGTGAAGCGCCGGCCGTCACACAGCGACGCGCGGTTCCTAGTCTGCGAGGCATGACTCACGAGAACCCGCCGTTTGCGATCGCCGTCGAAGCGGGCAGCGAAGGCGTCAGCCCGACGCGCATCCGCGCTGCTATCTCCGCGCTCGAGCGCTTCGGCGTGACGATCGCGACGTTCGAGGATTCCGGCTTCGCCGATCTCGAGGCGGAGGCCCCGCGACTGGATGCGATCACCCAGGCCGCGTTCGCCGCCCCGCTCTCGGGAGCGACCGGGCTGGTGCCGCTCGTGCGCGTCTCGGCGGTCGAGCCCTTCCACCTCGCGACGCAGCTCGCGACCCTGGACTACGCGTCGCACGGGCGAGCCGGCTGGATCGGCGAGGTCGATGGTGGCGCGCTGGAGGCAGCCGCCTTCGATCGCGCCCCGCTCGACGGGCCGGAGGCGCGCCGCACGGAGCTCGATGACACCATCGAGGTGCTTGGTCGCCTCTGGGACTCGTGGGAGGACGACGCCGTCATCCGCGACGTCGAAACGGGCCGCTACCTCGACCGCGACAAGCTGCACTACGCCGACTTCGAAGGGGCACGCTTCAGCGTGAAAGGCCCATCGATCATCCCGCGACCGCACCAGGGGCTGCTTCCGACGTTCGCCGCCTACGGTTCGGCCGCGCCGGAGCTCGTCGACGTCGCGCTCATCCGCGAGCGCACGGTCCTCGAAGCGAGCGCCGCTGCGGGCCAGGCCGAGAGCCAGGGCATCGCGCGAACGATCGTGGAGGTCGAGGTTTCGCTCGACTCGCGCGGGCGTGCTGCGGCCGACCGTCTCGGGAACCGGGCGACTGACGCCGACGCGGCTGGGCGCATCCACTACTCGGGTGACGCCGCTGGCCTCGTCGAGCTGATCACCGAGGTCGCGTCGTTTGCGAACGGCGTTCGGCTGCTGCCGGTCGACTTCGACGTCGACGTGCAGGAACTCGGCCGTGCCGTGCTCCCCGCGCTGCGCCGCTCGGGCGTCTTCGCCTCGCCGCGTGCCGGTGAGCACCTCCGGGGCGCCCTCGGGCTTGCGCACCCCGCCAACCGCTACGCCGCCCAGGCGCTCTAACCCGCGAAGGATCAGCACGATGACACAGCACAGCGCAGGCCAGACTCGCACCTCCGGTGCCGAGGACGCAGGCCAGATCCAGTTCGGCGTCTTCTTCCAGGGCGTCAACTCGACGACCATCTGGTCGAGCGAGCAGAGCGGCTCGCAGACCGAGTTCGAGTCGTTCCGCCGCATCGCGCAGACCGCCGAACGCGGCCTGTTCTCGGCGTTCTTCCTCGGCGAGGGGCTTCGCCTGCGCGAGCACCTCGGCAAGATCCACGACAACGACGTGGCCGGGCGACCGGATGGCATCACGCAGCTTGCCGCACTCGCGCCGCTCACGGACAAGATCGGCCTCGTCGCCACCCAGAACACGACCTACAACGAGCCGGCGGACCTCGCGTACCGCCTTGCGAGCCTTGACCTTCTCAGTGAGGGGCGCGCGGCGTGGAACATCGTCACGACCGACAACGCGTGGACGGGCGCGAACTTCCGCCGCGGTGGACACCTCGCGCACGAGCACCGCTATGACCGCGCGGCCGAGTTCGTGCGTGCCGCCAAGGAGCTGTGGGCGAACCGGGGCGGCGTCGACTTCGACGGCGAGTTCATCCGCTTCGTCTCCGAGCGGGTCCTCCCTCAGAGCCCGCAGTCGAGGCCGGTCCTGTTCCAGGCCGGCGACTCGAGCCAGGGGCGCGACTTCGGGGCCGAGCACGCCGACGTCATCTTTTCCGCGCATCCCGAGCTGGAAGGCGCCACGGCATTCGCCGCCGACCTCCGCGAGCGTCTCACGAAGTTCGGTCGCGCACGGGATGAGCTCGCGTTCTTCCCTGGCGCGACCATCATCGTCGCGGCGACCCCGAAGGAGGCTCAGGAGAAGGCCCACTGGGTGCGTCAGCACCAGATCTCGCCGGCGACCTCGCTGCGCTACCTTGAGCAGTTCTGGGGCAAGGACCTCTCGCACCTCGACCCGGATGGCCCGCTGCCGGTGGAGGACCCGGTGGTCGCGGTCACCGATGGCACCCGCGGCAGCGCCTTCCAGAACGCGAAGGCGCTTGAGCTCGCGCAGCAGTGGCGGGAGAAGTCGGAGGCGCTTTGCTTGTCGATCCGCGAGTTCGTCATCCATCTCTCCTCGCAGCGGGGCTTCGTGGGCGGGGTCGCCGAGGTCGCCGACACCCTCACCACGCTTGCCCGTAGCGGCGCGGTCACGGGCATCAATCTCACGCCCTACCTCGTGCCTTCCGGCCTCGACGACATCGTCGACGAGCTCATCCCGGCCCTCCAGGAGCGCGGCTCGTACCGCACCGAGTACCCGGGAACGACGCTGCGCGACAACCTCGGTCTCCCCGCCGTCGTCGAGGACCTGGTGCCCGTGAGCGTGTGAGTGGTGAGCGCGGTGGCGGCGGCAAGCGCCCCGCGGGGTTCCCGTGCGACGCGCGCGGCACGTTGGGTGATGACGCCCAACGTGCTGCGTGACCCCGTGCAACACCCCGGCGCGCGCGTCGGCCACAATTCGCCCAGGATGAGGACATGACTTCGCTTCGCGACGAGACCGTGGCCCTGCTGCAGCAGCTCATCCGCGCCGAGACCGTCAACGACGGCGCCATCGACTCGGGCAACGAGTGGCGCGCGGCGGCGGTGCTCGAGGAGTTCTTCGCGGGCAGCGGCGTCGAGCTGACGCGCGTCGAGCCGTTCCCCGGACGCGTCTCGGTCGTTGCGCGTCTCGGGGGCACTGACCCGCAGGCGGAATCGTTGGCGCTCGTCGGGCACACCGACGTCGTGCCGGTGAAGGCAGCCGACTGGGTGCATCCGCCGCATTCCGGTGAGCTCATCGACGGTGAGGTGTGGGGCCGCGGCGCGGTCGACATGCTCTTCCTCACCGCCTCGTACGCGGTCATCTTCAAGCGGCTCGCGACGAGCGGCTTCGCGCCGAGCGGCGACCTCGTCTTCGCGGCCGTCGCCGACGAGGAGCAGGGGAGCAGAGCTGGGGTCGGCTGGTTCTCGGAGAACGACTGGTCGACGATCGCGGCAGACAACGTGCTCACCGAGTGGGGTGGCGCGCGCCTCGGGGGAGTCGGCAGCACCGCCATGACGGTGGGGGTCGGCGAGAAGGGCGCAGCCCCGCGGCGCATCGTCGTGCGCGGCGACGCGGCGCACGCGTCCGCGCCCTGGGGCCGATCGAACGCGGCCGTCACGCTTGCCAAGGTCATCGACCGACTTCAGTCCCGCGCCCCGAAACCGCGCATCAGCGAGCAATGGCTCGAGACGCTTGCCGCGCTCGCGCTGCCCGCCGAGCTCAGCACACGCCTCGCCTCGCCGGACACGATCGACGATGCGATCGACGAGCTCAGCGAGCATCCCGAACTCGGCGAGCTCGCTCCGTTTGTGCACGCCTGGACGCACACGACCGTCGCGGTGACGATCGTCGAAGCGGGCTCGAAAGTCAACGTGATTCCCGATAGCGGGTCGATTTCCCTCGATATTCGCGTGCTGCCCGGCGTCACCGCGGAGGACGTCGAGGGGCACCTCGCGTCGGTCGCCGCCGAATTCCCTGGCCTCGTGAGCGTCGAGGGCGACTGGTTCTCGCCGGCTAACGAATCGGCCACAACAACTCGCCTGTATGCGCAGATAGAATCGACGCTCGCAGAGTTCGTGCCAGGCGCGAAGCCAGCACCGATCCTCGGCGTCGGCGGATCCGATGCCCGCTTCTACCGACTGCACGGCGCCAACGCGTTCGGCTTCGGCATCCTCAGCCCGGGGTTGACCTTCTCCGTCGCGCGCAACCGCTTCCACTCTGCGAACGAGCGCCTCGACCTCGAGTCAATCGACCTCACGGTGCGCGGCCTCGACCACGTCGTCAGGAACTTCCTCTCAGCGTGACGCTTGACCTTGACGTCGCGTCAACTTCTACAGTCGATCTCGAGCGGTTCGCTTCTCCCGAAGATCGGGGGAGCCGCTCGCACGATCTGCGAGAGGATGCGGTCATGGAGTGGTCGATCGGCGAGGTGGCGAAGCAGTCAGGCGTGACCTCACGCACACTGCGGCACTACGAGAGCATCGGCCTACTGCTTCCGAGCACCACGCGCACGAACGGCTACCGCTACTACGACGAGGCCGCCTTGGTTCGGCTGCAGCGCATTCTGCTCCTGCGGGAGCTCGGCGTCGGGCTCACTGCCATCGGCGATGCGCTTGCCGGGCGGAGCGACGACGTCGCTGCCCTCGAGACGCACCTCGGATGGCTGAACGACGAACGCCGCCGCCTCACGACGCAGATCGGATCGGTGCGCGCGACGCTCGCCGCGCTCCAAGGGAAGGAGAAGCTCATGCCTGAGCAGATGTTCGACGGATTCGACCACACGCAGTACAAGGACGAGGTGGAGGAGCGCTGGGGCGCCAAAGCGTACGCAGACGGCGACAAGTGGTGGCGCGGCCTCGGCGAGGACGGCAAGCAGGGGTTCCTGGAGGAGCAGACACGCATCCAGGATGCGTTCAGCGTGGCCCAGACGGCAGGTCACGGCCCAGACAGCGACGAGGCGCAGGCCGCGGCGGCCCGTCAGTTCGCCTGGCTCGGCGACAGCTGGCAGGGCAAGGCCCCGACGGCCGAGCTGTTCACGAACCTCGGCGAGATGTATGTCGCGGACGAGCGCTTCGGCAAGAACTACACGCGGGTGCACGCCACGGGAGCCGAGTTCGTGCGCGACGCGATGCGCATCTACGCCGAGCGCAACCTCGGCTAGGTTGCCGGGATCGGTGGCCTGCGCCCACGCATCCACCCCGCCACGGCCCGCTGCAGTTAGCAGCACACGTCCCGGACACGCGCGGCTGGGCCAGCTCCTGGCACTGCCTCATCCAACAACCGCTCGCGAGAGTGAGGCAGATGCATCCGCCGCTCGCGTCACGAGTGCATCTGGGTGACTCTTCTGGCGCGCCCGTCGCGCACCCGTCGCGCGCCAGTCGCGCGCGTGCTTGGCGCCTGCTGTGTCGCAGCCGCAGCTCACCGGGCACTTCTTCGCAAGGGTGAGGGAGATGCATCCTCTTTTTGCGCGCTGGGTGCTTCTGGGGGACTTTTGTGGCGCGAGTAGGCGCGTGTTTTTTGCCTCACGACGCTTCCGCTGGCCCGCCCTTCTGGAGCCGCTGGCGAGCAGCCGGGCACTTCTTCGCAAGGGTGAGGGAGATGCATCCTCTTTTTGCGCGCTGGGTGCTTCTGAGTGACTCTTGCACAGCGGCGGAGGCGGATGTGATGGGCAACGGCGGGTGTGATGGCCAGCAAAGGCCTCGCTCGGCGACCGCCTGGCGGGCGCGCGCTGGGCGAGGCGGCACTCAGGCGAGCGTCGCCGTGTCGACCTGGGGACCGCCCTCGTAGGTGACGGTGATCGCGAGCGGCCGCGCGCTCGCCGCCTCGGGCAGCTCGAACTCGAACGAGACGGGCGCGAGCATGAGAATGCAGATGGCGTCCGGGTCGATGATCGGGAAGCGGATGCGCAGCTCGGTCGGCGACTCGACGATCAGCTCAGGATCTCCCGCCCCGCATAAGGGTCGGTTGTTGAGCAGGTCCATGCGGAACCGCGAGTCGCCGACCCAGGCGAAGCTGGGCGCGACGTTCTCGTGGGCGCCCGCGGCGAGAGGATCGTAGTCCGTGGGCGTCGGCACGGAGATGCCCGTGATCAGCTCTGGGTTGTTCATTCGAGGGTGCCGTGGTCGACGTGCTTAAGGTCTTCTGCGGTGACCGTTATCTGCAGGGGCCGGCCGGTGGCTTCCTCTGGTAGCTCGAATTCGTAGGCGACGTTGTATTCGGAGGCGTCGCAGATGGCGTCCCGGTCAGTGATCGCATAGTGGATGTGCAGCTCGGTCGCCGACTCGGCGACGACCGTCGGCGCACCGGACCCGCACTGCGCGCGGCTGACCCAGGTGTCCATCGTGAAGTGCGTGTCGTCGACCCACTCGAAGTAGGGCACGACCCCTGGGCTGCCATCGCTCGGGTACGGGTCGAAGTTGGGGCTCGCACCCACCGGGACGCCGGCGTTCGCGGCAGGCCCGGTGGAGCAGGCCAACAGGCTCAAGGTTGCGGCCAGGGCGCAGAGCGCCGCCGCCGCTGATGTAAGTCGGAGGCGGGGCGCGCTGGCGTTCATGAGCTCAGGCTACGCCTCGAGGACCTCGGATAGCTCAAGCCAGCGCTCCTCGAGGGCGTCGACCTCGGCGGCGAGCGCCTGGCGCTTCGCGGTGATGACGCCGAGCCCCTCGTAGTCGCTTTGGTCGTGGGCGGCGAGTTCGGCGTCGACTTTCTTCATCGACTGCTCGATCTTCTGGATCTTCCTCGAGATGCCCTGCACTTCCTTCTCGGCGCTGCGGCGGTCAGCGCCACCGATGGAGAGGCCGGAGGCGCTCGCGGATGAGGCCGACGAGGACCCATTGGCAGCCGCATCCGTCGTGCTGGAGAGGGTCGCGGGCGCTGAGCCCTTGAGGCTGTTCGAGCGCAGCTCGAGGTACTGGTCGACGCCGCCTGGCAGGTGGCGGAAGCCGCCGTCCCACACCGCGTACTGCTGGTCGGTGACGCGCTCGAGTAGGTACCGGTCGTGCGAAACGACGAGCAGGGTGCCCGGCCACGTGTCGAGGAGGTCCTCCATCGCGGCGAGCATGTCGGTGTCGAGGTCGTTGGTGGGCTCGTCGAGGATGAGCACGTTCGGCTCGTCGAGCAGGATGAGCAGCAGTTGCAGGCGGCGGCGCTGGCCACCAGAGAGGTCCTTGACGGGGGTCTGCAGCTGGGTGGTTGTGAAGCCGAGGCGCTCGAGCAGCTGCGACGGCGTCATCTCCTTGCCGCCGGACACGTAGCTCGACTTCTGGCGAGCGACGACCTCGCGTACACGGTCGTTCTGGTGCTCGTCGAGCTCAGCGAGGCGCTGCGAGAGGGTCGCGATCTTCACAGTCTTGCCGCGCTTGACTTTGCCGCTCGTCGGCTCGAGCGTGCCGGCGACGAGGTTGAGCAGGGTCGACTTGCCGGCGCCGTTGACGCCGAGGATGCCGGTGCGCTCACCCGGGGCGATGCGCCACTCGATGTCGCGCAGCACCTCCTTGTCGCCGTAGGTGACGCCGACGTCAAGGAGGTCGACGACGTCCTTGCCGAGGCGCGCGGTCGCGAGCTGCGACAGCTCGACTGCGTTGCGCACGGGAGGTTCGTCCTCGATGAGCTGCGTGGCCGCCTCAATGCGGAACTTCGGCTTCGCCGTGCGGGCCGGGGCGCCGCGGCGCAACCACGCGAGCTCCTTGCGCATGAGGTTCTGGCGCTTCGACTCGATCGCGGCCGACTGCCGGTCGCGTTCGACGCGCTGCAGGATGTACGCCGCGTAGCCACCCTCGAACGGGTCGAGCACGCGGTCGTGCACTTCCCACGTCGTCTGGCACACCGCATCCAGGAACCACCGGTCGTGCGTCACGACCACAAGCCCGCCCTGGTTCTTCGACCAGCGGGAGTTGAGGTGCTTCGCGAGCCACGCGATGCCCTCGACGTCGAGGTGGTTGGTGGGCTCGTCGAGCATGATGATGTCGTCGTCGCCGATGAGCAGGGCCGCCAGGGCGACGCGCCGCTGCTGGCCACCAGACAGGTCGCCGATCTTGTCGGTCCACTCGAGGTCGCCGGCGAGGCCGTTGACGACGTCGCGGATCTTGGCGTCGGAGGCCCAGTCGTGGTCGTCCATGTCGCCGACGATGGCCTGCTTGACGGTGAGCTCGGGGTCGAGGGTGTCGGCCTGGTCGAGCATCCCGACGCGCACGCCGCGTCGCCGGGTGACCTTGCCGCCGTCTGGCTGGATGCGGTCGGCGAGCAGCTTGAGGAGGGTCGACTTGCCGTCGCCGTTACGTCCGACGATGCCGATGCGGTCGCCCTCTTGGATGCCGACGGAAACGCTGTCGAAGACGACTCGAGTCGGGAACTCGAGGTGGAGCGCTTCCGCGCCGAGGAGATGGGCCATCAGACAAGCTTAAGGCCGGGGGCGGCCCGGTGCCCTCCGAAGAGTGGTTGCCTCGGGCAAGTGCCTCGGGTCAGTGCGCCGGGTCGTCCATCCGGAGCGAGAGGGTGCGTAGCGCCGTCGCCAGGTCGTCGCGGGTCTCAATGTCGAGCTCGGCGAGGAGCTCGCGCTCGGCGGCGACGAGGCGAGTGAGGGCTTCGTCGACGAGGTCCCGACCGTTCGGCGTCATCGTGACGAGAATCCCGCGCCCGTCGTTGGGGTCGACCTCCCGGGTGACGAGGCCGCGGCCGACGAGCCGGTCGATGCGGTTCGTCATGGTGCCGCTCGAGACGAGGTTGGAGGCGAGCAGATGCTTGGGGCTGAGTCGGTGCGGGGAACCGGCGCGGCGCAGGGCCGAGAGCACGTCGAACTCCCACAGCTCGAGGCCCGTCTCGGCGAACGCAGCCTTGCGGAGGGCATCGAGCTGCTTCGCGATGCGCTTGACTCGGGAGAAGATGCGCAGCGGGTCCACGTCGAGGTCGGGACGCTCCCGCGACCAGTCGCGCACAATCGTGTCGACGGTGTCGACCGGATGCGCGGCCTGAGCGACTGGATGCGCAGCCTGCGTGACCGGGTGCGCGGCCTGCGCACCCGGGCTCAGGCCGACCGAGGCGCGCGAGAAGTCGCGCCGGTCAGCTGCACGTCGGGGGGCATCCATGTGTTCCATTATGGCGATTCCCGTTGGCGCGGGTGACGCCGCCGGTGGTTACAGGGAGGAAGCTGGGCCACCAGGGCGGTGGCGGGGCTTACGAGTTGGGGTGATGCGCGTCCACTTCTCGCTTCGTGCTGACAAGCCCGTTCTCGGCGTCGACGGGCGCAGAGGTGTGCTCGTGCGCGACGACCCATTCACCCTTGTGCTGCACGATTGCCCACGTCAGGCGGTTGTCCATCCACTCCTGCTCGCCCTCAGGGCTGTGCCAGGCGTAGCGCACGAAGCTCTCGACGACCACGACGTCGTGGTCGCCGTAGGCGCGCAGCTCGGTGAAGGTCGCGGAGTGGGTACCCGACTCGATCGAGTCGAACCATTCGTCGAGGGAGGTGCCCCAGGCTTCGGCACCCTCGTGCGACCAGGTGCTCCACAAGTCGAAGACGCGAACATCCGGAGCGTACAGCGACATGATCGCGGTTTTGTCGCGTCCCGCGACCGCTGCAGAGTAGGTGTCGGTGAATCGTTTGGCGATGGACAGAGCTTCAGACATGGCGCCTCCTCGGGTCTTCTGAGTGGACAGTCTGGCCCACTCGCCTCCACGGCACCACCGTGGCTGGCCCGCGGCCCCTCCGGTTCTGGCACAATTGGCGAGTGCACGCGTGAGCGGGCACGTTCCTCCTTGGTGTAACGGCAGCACGACAGCCTTTGGAGCTGTTAGGTCCAGGTTCGAATCCTGGGGGAGGAGCGGCGCGGGGGTGCTGCATGCCACCGTGGACCGTGATGGCGTTCGCATCACGGCGCCCACAACGAGGAGGATCTGTGACCGATCGAGAACTCGCAATCGTCATCCTGGCGGCTGGCCAGGGCACGCGGATGCGCTCGAGCACCCCGAAGGTGCTGCACCGACTCGGAGGGATCCCGCTCGTCGGGCATGTGCTGCACACGGCGGCTGAGCTCGGCCCGGCGCACACCGTCACGGTGGTCCGCCACGACCGCGACCGCGTCGTCTCCGCCATTCAGGATCTCGCCCCCGACACGCAGTTCGCCGACCAGGACGACGTTCCCGGCACGGGACGCGCGCTCGAGGTGGGCCTCGACTCGCTTCCTGCGGACTTCGACGGTGTTGTTGTTGTCCTCTCCGGCGATGTCCCGCTCCTCGACTCCGGCACGATCGCCCGCATGATCGAGCAGCACCGTCACGCGAAGAACCAGCTCACGCTCCTCAGCGCGTTTGTGCAGGAGCCGGCAGGCTTCGGGCGAATCGTCCGCTCGTCAGCTGGCGACTTTGACGAGATCGTCGAGCACAAGGACGCGAGTGAGGAGCTGCTGCGCATTTCCGAGATCAACGCCGGCGTGTACGCGTTCGACGCTCGCACGGTCCGACAGGTCCTGAGTCGCATCGACGACTCGAACTCGCAGCACGAGAAGTACCTGACGGATGCGGCGAAGCTCATCAAGGCGGATGCGGGGCGCATCGAGGCGATCGCCGTCACCGACCCCGAGATCGTGCAGGGCATCAACGACCGCGTGCAGCTCGCGGAGGCGCAGCGTTACTACAACTCGCGGCAGATCCGGCACTGGCAGCTCGAGGGCGTCACGGTGCACGACCCGGCGACGACCGTCATTGAGGGCAACGTGTCGCTCGGCCGCGACGTCGAGCTCCTGCCGGGAACGCAGTTGCGAGGCGCCACCTCGGTTGCCGATGGCGCCATCATCGGGCCGGACACGACGCTCGTCGACTGCGAGGTCGGCGAGGGGGCTGTCGTGAAGCGCACCGATGCGACGCTCAGCGTCATCGGCGCCGGCGCATCCGTCGGACCCTGGGCGTACCTGCGCCCCAACACGATCCTCGGCGCTGGCGGGAAGATCGGCACCTTCGTGGAGACGAAGAACACGCAGATCGGTGACGGCTCGAAGGTGCCGCACCTCTCATACATCGGCGACACGGAGGTTGGCGCGAACTCCAACATCGGCGCCGGCACGATCACCGCCAACTACGACGGCGTGAACAAGCACCGCACGACGGTCGGCAGCCACGTGCGCTCCGGATCGCACAACGTCTTCGTCGCCCCGGTTAGGATTGGCGACGGCGCTTACACCGGGGCTGGAACGGTGGTCCGCAAGGACGTTCCGGCCGGTGCACTCGCCATCAACGTCGCACCTCAGCGCAACGCCGAGGGGTGGGTGCTCAAGAACCGAGCAGGCACCGCCGCGGCCGAGGCCGCTGAGGCTGCCTCGGCGCGCGAATCAGAACCGAACGCGTAACAACAGAGCAAGCACAGGAAACGGGCGGTACAGCGTGTCTGGCATCATCACCTCCACTGAGAAGCGACTTGTTCTCGTCTCCGGCAGGGCTCATCCCGAGCTCGCCAAGGCAGTCGCGGCAGAACTCGACATCGAGCTCGGGGAAACCGAGTCGCGCACCTTCGCGAACGGCGAGATCTACGCTCGCTACGGCGAGAGCATGCGTGGGGCCGACGTGTTTGTGCTCCAGTCGCACTGCCCGCCGATCAACGAGTGGCTCATGGAGCAGCTCATCATGCTCGACGCGCTGAAGCGTGCGTCGGCGAAGCGCATCACGGTTGTCGCTCCCTTCTACCCATACGCGCGTCAGGACAAGAAGGGGCGCGGTCGCGAGCCGATCTCGGCCCGCCTCGTCGCCGACCTCTTCAAGGCTGCGGGCGCCGACCGCATCATGTCGGTCGACCTGCACGCGCCTCAGGTGCAGGGTTTCTTCGATGGTCCCGTCGACCACCTGTTCGCCATGCCCGTGCTGCTTGAGCATTTCCGTAAGAAGCTCGACCCTGCGACGCTGACCGTCGTCTCGCCCGACATGGGGCGCGTGCGCGTCGCCGATGTATGGAGCGACCAGTTGGACGCGCCGCTCGCGATCATCCACAAGCGTCGCGACCCGAAGGTCGCGAACCAGGTGTCGGTTCACGAGATCGTCGGTGACGTGAAGGGTCGCGTCTGCCTGCTCGTCGACGACCTCATCGACACGGGTGGCACCATCGTCAAGGCCGCGGAGGCGCTGAAGGCCGCCGGTGCGATCGGGGTTGTGGTCGCCGCGACGCACGCCGTCTTCTCGCACCCCGCCGTCGAGCGCCTCAACTCCGACGCCATCGACGAAGTTGTTGTCACTGACACGCTGCCGCTTCCACCGGAGAAGCGCTTCGACAAGCTCACGATCCTGCCGATCGCGCCGACGCTCGCTCGCGCGATCACCGAGGTCTTCACCGACGGCTCGGTCACCTCGATGTTCGACGGGGCCGCATAAGCACAGCGGCTTCTTCAACGTCGAGACGCCCCGACGGAACCACTCGGTTCCGGCGGGGCGTCTGGCGTTTCTGCCGCGTTGAACTATCTTCAGTCGGCCGCGGCGTTGGCTTGTGTGTCGGCGGACCTCGGATCGCGTCAGGTCATAAGGCCCGCAACGACGACGGGCACGGTGCTCGCCGCGGCGTTGTTCAAGGCATGAGCCGCGACGCCCGGCCACACTGACCCGGTCTTGTGGAAGAGCAGCGCCGTGGCGATGCCGACGACAAAGGCGACGGGGAGGACGGGGTTGATGCCGTGGGCAAGCGCGAAGATGGTTGCGCTTCCAAGCACGCTCACCCAGGCGTCGTAACGTCCAAGGGCGTTGGCGACCACACCGCGGAAGTAGAGCTCCTCACCGAGCGGAGTGAGGATCGACCCGAGCAGAATCGTCGCGACGTAGGCGAGCACACCGCCCGCCGCCGCGGCCTGGTAGCCGGACTGAATGTTCTGCTGGTCACCGGTGGCCATAATGTAGAAGGCGCTGAGAATGGCGCCGACGATGTAGCAGGCGATGCCCGCCCCCGCCCCCGCGATGATCCACTTCCAGGAGGTGCGTCGCAGTCCGAAGACCGAGAAGCGGCGGATGCGGATGCCGACAGCGGCCGCGAATGCTGCGAGGCCGATGAGGCCAGACACGGCGAGGCCCACGATCCCCGAGACGACCTGCTGGTCGTCGGGGATGAGGGGCAGCGTTACCGATACGATCCCGACGGCGATGACGTAGAAGGCACCACCGGTCAGCATCTCTGTCCAGCCGGGTCGGGCCGACCCCACCGTGGCGTTCGGGGTGATGGGTGTGGTGGTCGCATCGCTCATGCTCTGAAGTTATCGCTGGCGCTGGCCGTTCGTCAGTGCCGAACGATCGGAGCTGGGATGACTTTTGTCATGCCTCGCCCACTACTGCATCCGTTCGAGCGGGTTCTCTTTAAGCTTCCGGATGAGCCCGCCCTCGACGAGCCTTCGCGCGGAGGTCGTGGGCTTTCTGGCGGCCTGGTCGCTCACGCACGCGCCGAATTCGGCGGCGAGGGTGCCACGCGGATGCGCCGAGAGGACCTCCTGCAGGAACTCCTCCGGCAGTGCGTCTGGCCTGCTGCCCGTGATGTCGAGCCCTGTGGCGCGCTCGAGCAGGTACCCCTCGAGGTCAAGGTCAGGGTCGACGCTCGGCCAGTTGTGGCGGACGATAACGTCGAGCGCGCGCTGGCGGCGTGATGCCGGCCATCGCGCGCCGGTTGTCAGGGCGACGGCCACGTGCCCGCCAGCGTGCTCATAGGACACGGTGTGGTTGTCGTACTCCGTCACAGTTCCGATGTCGTGGAGGAGCGCAGCGACGTAGAGCAGCTCGTGGTCGATGCCGGAGCGTCCCTCAACCGCAGCGATTCCCTCCGCCCACAGCCACGAGCGGATGGCATGGGCGGTGATCGCGGCGGACTGGTACTCGGTGGCCAACTCGAGGGCGCCTCTGGCGGCGGCGGAATCCGGCACGGGGAAGTCGTCGATGCGCATGGCCAACTGTCGCACATGGGGCGCGTGGAGCCGACCGCGAGCGGGCCCGCTCCCCGACGTAGGGTCAGGAGCGGGCCCGTGCGGCGGGGCTCAACGCGTGGGCGTCATGCGTGCCGAACGGTGCGTGCTGACCGCAGCGGCGCAGCGGGGAACACCTGCTCCGTCACCGTCTGGACTCCGTCGCCGAGGAACACCTCGATGATGGTCGCGTCGACCACGATCTGGACGTTCATCGGAGACTCGAGGTGCGTTCCGATGGGCACGCGGTTGGGTGCTGCGAAGGTCGAGTGGAAGTCGGTGAGACCGCTGTCCTCGCGTTCGAAGATCAGGTGGGCGCCAGCTTCGTCGCGCTCGAAGTGGAGCCGAACGTGCTCGTGCCCTACCCCGTCGGTGTCGAGCACGATGGTCGAACGTTGGCCGAGGTCCAGGGGGATCAGGTGCTCGCTCACCGTCACGCCGTCTGCATGCACGGGCAGTACCGGAGTCTGGCGAAGGCGGCAGCGACCGTCTGCGGTACGCGTCAGGCTGATCTCGCGGACCAGTGACATCGCGGAGCGCCAGGGGGCGGTCGGCGTCTTGTTGGCGTAGTCCCAGTTGCTTGCCCACCCGATCATGAGGCGACGGCCGTCAGGGGTGTTGTTGAAGGAGACCGCGGCGTAGTAGTCGCGCCCGTAGTCGAGCCAGTCGTACGAGTCGGGATCGTCGGATGTGCTGAGCCGTTCGGCGACGAACGTGGTGCCGTCGAAGTCGCCGACGAAGTACTGCGTGCCGGAGCCGCCCGCTCTCGCGCCCGGGTTCATGCTGACGACGAGCACCCAGCGTGTCTCGCCTGTGGAATCGACCTGGAGGGGGAACAGGTCGGGGCATTCCCAGACGCCGCCTGTCGCGTGCGCTGGGCCGAAGCCCGAGCTGAAGGACCAGTCGATGAGGTTTGGCGAGGTGTAGAAGAGCACCTTGCGTGCGACCGCTTCCACGACCACCATGACCCAGTGGCCGTCGTCTCCTCCATGCCAGAAGACTTTCGGGTCGCGGAACTCGGAGGAGTCGATGTCGAGCACGGGGTTGCCGGAGTACCGAGTCCACGTTGTGCCCGCATCGACACTGTAGGCGAGCGACTGAGTCTGCAGCCCAGGCGCCTCGCCAACGGGCGGGCGGGCGCTCGTGTAGATCGCCACGAGCGCGGTCTCTCCGTCTGCTGCGAAGCCGGCGGTGTTCCGGCTGTCGACGACGGCGCTGCCGGAGAACGCCATCTCCTGCTCGTTCGCCGGGATGGCGATGGGTTTCTCTTCCCACGAGACGAGGTCCGTGGAGGTGGCGTGACCCCACGAGATGTTGCCCCATGTGCTGCCGAAGGGGTTCGTCTGGAAGAAGAGGTGGTAGAGCCCGTCGTGGTGGACGAGCCCGTTCGGGTCGTTGAGCCAGGACGTCTCGGCAGTGAAGTGAGCCGAGGGGCGGAGCGGGGTTACGGCCGTTGTCGTCTGGGAAATCGGGGTCATTGATCGTGGTCCTTTGCAGGGGTGAAAGCGGTTGACGGGTGCGTTTGTGTGGCGGGCCCGCGCGGGCCCGCCACACGGTGGCTACTCGCCGCCCTGTTGGAAGCGGTCGTAGGCCTGCTGGTAGATGTCGGTCACCTCGGCGACGCCGAGGCCGTCGAGCTGGGTCGTGTAGCTCTCCCATTCGGCGTCGATGTTGCGGTTCACCACCCAGCTGGCGAACTTCTCCTTCACGAGACTGTTGATATCCGTGAGGGCGAAGGCGGTCTGGTCGAGTTCCTCGTTCGAGAGGAGCACGGGCGGATAGGCCTCATTGGCGGCGTAGGGTGCGTAGTTCTCGGTGACGAGTTGCTGGCGCTCCTTCGCGCGGGGTTCGGGCGCGACGACGGTCTCGAAGTCCTGGGCTGTGGTGATTTTCGGGCCGCCAGGGGCGACTTTCTGGCGACGCTCTCCCTCAGATTCCCCCTCGGGGGCCGGGATCTGCACGAGGAGACCTGAAGGATCCTCTTCCAACGTCACGCCGATAGGGCCCCAGTTCGATTGAGCGGACATGACGGGGTCGAAGAGTCGGTCGGCCCAGCGGATGGTCGCAGCGGGGTACTGGTTGGCGCGCGTGAGCGCCATCGCGCCGCGGTTGATCTCCTGGTTGTTGGAGACGCTGGCGAGGCGCTCGCCGCTGACGCCCTCGAGAATGCCGACCAGCTCGTAGTCGGAGCTCTTCTCCTCGCCGACCATCTCCTCGAGCTCCCACCAGAAGAACGAGCCGAGGATGGGCGTCTCAGACTTCCCCTTTGAGAGGTAGGCAACGTCGTCTTGCGAGAACGACTCGGGGTCGATGATCCCATTGGCGTACCACTCGCCGAGCGCTTCGACGCCAGCGCGGTACTCGGGGGTGTTTGCAGTGAACTCGACGACGCCATCGCGGACGATGCGGTGGTCGTTGTTCTCCGGCTGGCCGCCGAGGGCGGTGATGAGGTCTGACGGGTTGGCCGCGAAGGAGTCGGTGCGGAACGAGAGGGGAATCTCGTCCGCCTCGCCGTTGCCGTTGGGGTCACCGGTCTTGAAGGCCTCGAGCGCGGCCCGGTATTCGTCGATCGTGCTCGGCATCGGGAGCCCGAGTGTGTCGAGCCAGCTCTTGTTGATGTAGAGGAAGTTGGGGTGCTGCAGGATCCCCAGCTCTTCTACGGACGGCAGTGTGTAGATGTGCCCGTCGGACGCGGTCAGAGCGGCCTTGATGTCGGGCCGAGCGTCGAGGATGCCGGAGAGCGTCGGGGCGTGCTCGGCAATGAGGTCTTCCAAAGGCAGCAGCGTTCCGTTCGAGCCGTTCTGAACGATCTCGGAGTCGCTGAGACCGGTGTTGAACAGGACATCGGGGAGCTCGTCGCCCGCCAGCATGAGGTTCTTCTTCTCTGCGTAGACCTGCTCCGGCAGGTTGCGCCAGTCGATCGAGATATTCGTGTCTGTCGCCCACTGCTGGACGAGCTCCATGGTGGCGTAGTCGGGCGCTAGTGGTGACTTGGTCCCGCCGAAGGTGAGCGTCAGGGGCTCGGTGACGATGGGAAGGCCTTCGGCATTGAAGCCGTAGTCGGCGGACAGATCAGTGAGCTCTGCACTGCCGCCACCGCCGGAGCACCCTGTCAGCAGGAGGCCGCTGACGGTGACCAAGGCGATCGAGGTCGCGAAACGTCGCTGTTTCATAGTCGTTTACTTTCTGTCTTAGTGGAGGTGAGACGGATATGTCGGTGGGAATGACAGGAAGGGGATCAGCTCTTGACGGCGCCGATCATGGTTCCCTTGGTGAAGTGCTTCTGCATGAACGGCAGGACAATGAGGAGTGGCAGGCTCGAGATCACGATCATTCCGTATTTCATGAGCTCGCCAAGGCGCTGCGCTGCGGCATAGGAATCGAGGGCGCCGGTGCCTCCCGCCGAATTCACCTCAGATTGGATCAGCACGTTCCTGAGGACAAGTTGCAGTGGATACTTGCTCTCGTCGTCGAGGTAGATGAGTGCGTCAAAGAACGCGTTCCAGTTCGCTACGAGGTGGATCATGATCATGAGGAAGATCAGGGGCTTCGAGAGTGGAAGCACGATCTGGAAGAAGAAGCGGAAGTCGTTGGCGCCGTCGAGCTGAGCAGCCTCGCGGAGCTCGCTTGGCACGTTGTTCTCGAAGAACGCTCGAGCGATGATGAGGTTCCAGACGCCCACTGCACCGGGGAGGACAACGGCCCAGATGGTGTCGAGCATCCCGAGGTCTCGGACGACGAGGTACCTGGCGATCAGGCCTCCGTCGATGAACATCGTGAGGATGAAGACCAGCATGAGGAATTTCCGGCCGTAGAGGTCTTTTCTCGAAAGCGCGTAGGCGCCGCAGAGAATCGACACGACACTGATGAGCGTGGCGACGCTTGTGTACAGAACCGAGTTGCCGAACCCCTGCCAGATCGCAGCGTCCGCGAAGATGCGTGCGTACCCCTCGAGCGTGAACCCCTGCGGCCAGAGCCAGACGTTGCCGTTCAGGATCTCGGACGGCTCGCTGACCGAAGCGATGACGATGAAGTACAGGGGGTAGATGATGGCTGCGATGGCAAGCGCCAGAGTTCCAACCGCGAACACGTTGAAGACCGGGTCGGCCATGCGTCTGCGCCAGGATTCCTTCCGGCGGCTGGTCGGGCGCCGGACTTCAGGGTGATGCTCGGCGGAGATGTGGTGCTCGGTTGTCTCGTGCCGAGGCGTAGAAGTCGTAGAGGTCATGTTCGTCACCAGAGGGTCGACTGGCCTGCACGCTTCGCGACCCAGTTGAAGGTCAGGAGCAGCACCATGTTGATGAAGGAGTTGAAGAGGCCGATGGCGGCCGAGTAGCTGAACTGGGCCTGCTTGAGTCCGGCTTGGTAGACGTAGGTCTGAATGACCTCCGAGGTCGGCAGGTTCAGGTCTGTCTGCATGAGGAGGACCTTCTCGAAGCCGAGGTTGAACAGGTTCCCGATCGCAAGAATGAACAGGATCGTGATGACGGGCAGGATGCCCGGAATATCGATGTGACGGATTCTCTGCCACTTGTTCGCGCCGTCGACTCGGGCCGCCTCGTGCAGCGACGGATCGATGGCGGTCAGGGCGGCGAGGTAGACGATCATCGAGAATCCGGCATTCTGCCAAATGTCGGAGCCGATATACAGGGGCCTGAACCATTCCGCTGATCCCATGAAGAAGACCGGGTCGCCGCCGAAGACTGTGATGGCGTTGTTGACGATCCCCGACCTTGGCGAGAAGAGCAGGTAGATCATTCCCACTACAACCACGACAGAGATGAATGAGGGGGAGTAGAGCACGGTCTGTGTGAATTTCTTGAACCGCTCGCTCTGCAACTGATTCACGATCAGCGCAAGGATGATCGGCACCGGGAAGGCGATGAGGAGACCAAGCGCGTTGAGGGTCAGCGTGTTGGCGATCAGGCGCTCGAACTGGAACGAGTTTATGAATCGTTCGAAGTGTTCGAGTCCCACCCAGGGGCTTCCGGCGAAGCCGTCAGCGGGGTTGTAATTGCGGAACGCGATCTGCGCGCCGTACATGGGCCAGTACTTGAAAACCAAGACTGAGACGAGCGCTGGAGTTAGTAATACGTATAACTGCCAGCTTCGCAGGGCGCGGCGAGCTTCAACTTTGAAACCTCGCCTCGGCGTCTTTGGTCGGCGGGGTCCGCGGGTTGCGGGGGTGGGGATGGTGATCTTCGTGGTCATGCCTTGGCCTTTGCTACAGACCCGCGAGTGACGACGGTGCACTCGAGTGGGATGTGAAGGGATGGGGATGGTGCTGGGTTGAGAAGGAGGTCGATCGCGGTCCGCGCCATCTGCTCATACGGGAGGGCGACAGTCGTGAGGCCGGGGTCGAGGTGCGGTGCAAGCATCTCGTGGTTGTCGAAGCCGATAATCGAGCAGTCCGCGGGCACGCTGAGTCCGCGGGCTTCGAGGGTGCGGTAGGCGCCCCAGGCGGTTCTGTCGTTGCCGCAGAAGATCGCAGTTGGGTGCTCGTTGCCTGCCAGGAGCTGTTCAGTGAGGCGCAGTCCGTCCTCGACGATGCCGGTTCCAGAAAGGATCCAGTCTGGTCGGGGCGAAAGTCCCGCCTCGGCGAGGGCTCGTCGGAATCCGGCGAGTCTGCCGACGCCGGCCGGTAGGTCGCTGACCTCCGGTTGGATGTTGATCATCGCGATCTTGGTGTGCCCGGCGTCAAGGAGTTGTCTTGTTGCGGCGTAGCCGCCCATCTCTTCGTCGGGGAAGACGCTTGGGACGAGACCGGCACGGTCCTGTGCGTTGACGACAACGGTCGGGACTCCAGTCAGGGCCTCCGGCACGTCGATGACCCGATGGTACATCGATGCGTAGACGACGCCCCGAACGCGGTAGGACTGCATCATCTCGACCGCAGCCCGCTCAAGTCCGGGCTCGTTGTAGGTGTCGACGGTCAGGATGACGTTCCCGTTTTCCCAGGCCAGTACCTGTGCGCCCTTGAGGAGGCCGCCCGCAAAGGGGGAGCTCGCGACTTCGTCGGAGATGAAGCCGATCATCTCTGACTCGCCACTGCGGAGGGTCTTGGCGAAGGCGTTGGTTCTGTAGTCGAGGTCGCGGACTGCCTCAAGGACACGTTCCTTTGTGGCCTCGGCGACGCGCGATCCCGCGACGTTGTTGAGAACCAGTGACACTGTGGCCTGGGATACACCTGCGTGCTCCGCCACCTGTGCCATCGTGGTTGTCTTGGGGCGCCTCGCCATTGCCCACCTCCTCGTGGATCAGTTAATCGTATAACGAATGCTAGCACGGCGGATGCGCCGCGCAAGAGTTTCGGAAGGATCGCCCCTGGATCGTGCACGCGGCGCGCCGAGGCTGAGGTGCCCAGGTGCGAAACGTCGCCCGCCAGAAGATCCTGGCGGGCGACATCGACGGGCTTGCCGGCCGCGGAATGAACAGCCGGGCGGTCGCTCGCTACGCGGAGAGGCGCGGGTAGTCGGTGTAGCCGACCTCGCTGTCGCCGTAGAAGGTCGCCGGGTTCGGCTCGTTCTCGGGGTGCTCGCCCTGCCAGCGCTCGACGAGGTCGGGGTTGGCGATCGCGAGGCGGCCGACGGCAACCGCGTCCGCGTTGCCCTCCTTGACGAGGTTGACGGCTTCCTCGCGGGTCGTCAGACGGCTGAAGCCGCTGTTCGCGATGAAGGCGCCACCGAAGCGTGCACGCAGGTCCTGCACGAGCTCACCCTCCGGGTCGCTGTGCAGCACGCTCAGGTAGGCGAGTCCGAGCGGGGCGAGCCCATCGGCGACCGCGTCGTACGTCGCGCGCACGTCGGCGTCGTCGGTCTCGACGACGTCCTGGATGTTGTGCGCGGGGGAGAGGCGGACGCCGACGCGTCCAGGGCCGATGGCCTCGGCAACCGCCGTGGTGACCTCGACGAGGAAGCGCGCACGAGCCGTGGGCGAGCCGCCGTACTCGTCGGTGCGCACGTTCGACACGGGCGACAGGAACTCGTGGAGCAGGTAGCCGTTGGCGCCGTGGATCTCGACGCCGTCGAAGCCTGCCTCGACGGCGCGGCGGGCCGCATCCACGAACTCCTCGCGGACAATCGCGAGCTCGGCCGTCGTGAGTGCATGAGGGACCGGGTACGGCTGCTTGCCGCTGGGTGTGCGCACCTCGCCGTCGATCGCGACGGGACTCGGGGCGACGATGCGCGCGGTGCCCGTGATGTCCGGGTGGGACACGCGACCGCCGTTCATGAGCTGCATGACGATGCGGCCGCCGCGAGCGTGCACAGCCTCGGCGACTCGCCGCCAGCCCTCGGCCTGCTCCAGCGTGACGATGCCCGGCTGTCCAGGGTAAGAGCGCGACTCGGCGCTCGGGTACGTGCCCTCGGTGATGATGAGGCCCAGGCTCGCGCGCTGCGCGTAGTGCTCCGCCACAAGCTCGCCCGGAACACCCTCCGCGCTCGCACGCGTGCGAGTCAGCGGCGCCATGACGACGCGGTTGGCGAGCTCGATGTCGCCGAGGGTCAAAGGAGAGAAGAGGTCCACTGATTGTGCCTTTCGGATCGAGGGCTAAACGCTGGTGCGTTGCCCCACAGGTCGAACAGCGCACCCGCGCGTCGCATTCCACGCCGGTGTGTTGTGCGCCGTAGATGCCAGGTGTTTTCGCGGTGGGCAAATCTGACTGCACCTGCGACGCGACCTCCGACGCGACCTCCGTCTCGACTTCCGGGACTACAGGTCGAGGATGCTGCCCCGCACAGAACTCAGGGCGTGCTGCACGGCGCCGACTGAGACGACGCCTGCGCCCAGTTCGGAGCGCACGAGTTCGGGCACGGGCAGGTGGAGGAGGGCGGGTAGCTCCTCGCGGGCGGCCGCAATGAGCCCCTCCGCTCCTGGCGCAACTCCACCGGCGATGATGACTCGCTCCGGGTCGAAGAGGCTCGCCACCAGCCCGGCGATGCGAGCGAGAACGCCGCCGACCTCCGTGACGACGCGACCCGCGTCGGCGTCGCCGTCCCTCGCCGCCTCGAGGACAAGCTTGCCGTCGATGTCCTCGGCGGGCACGCTCCGGAGCGGGCTTCCTTCCGCCACCCTGTCCTCTGCGACGGCCTCCCGGGCGAGGCGCGCGGCGCGCAGGCCAAGCCCATCAACGCCCTCGGCGCCCGCGACGAGGTCGAGCCCGAGCATCTCCCCGACGCCGCCGTGTGCGCCCCGCAGGAGGCGCCCGTCGACGAAGATGCCGGCGCCGAAGCGCTCACCGCTCAGGAACGTCACGAAGTCGCTGCAGCCCACGCCGCCGCCAACGCTCCCCTCGGCGACTGCGGCAAGGAGGGCATCGTTCTCGACGCGGATGATGGGGACCTCGGCGTCGAAGACGGTCACGAAGTCGGGGTTGGTGCGCTGCCAAAATCCGTCGACGTGCGCGGGGGAGATGCCGCGGGCATCCACGGGGGCGGGGACGCCGATGCAGATGCCGGCCACCTCAGCCAAGCTGTGACCGGTCGTCGCGAGCTGCTCGGTCACGACCCGGCGCAGCAGCCTGCGCCTCGTCTCGGGGGAGTCGGCCTCGGGGTCGACCTCCACCTGGCCGGAGCTGAAGATCTCGCCACGCAGGTTCGACACGGTTGTCGTGAGGTGCTCGCGCCCCGCGTCGACGCCGACGACGGCGGCAGCGTTTGCCGTGAGCTCGAAGCGCCGCGCTGGGCGGCCCTTCTGGTAGTTGCCGTCCTGTCGTGAGTTGGGGAGCTCGGTGACCAATCCACAGTTGGCGAGCTCGTCAAGCAGGTCGATGATCGTGGACCTCGTGAGACCGATACTCATCGCATCCGTCGCGGTGAAAGCCGGGGAGACCCACGCGTATTCGAGGAGTAGCTGCAGATTGGCGCGCTTCAGTGGAGGCGGAGTACTTGGGAGTCTGAACACGCTGTTGACCTTTCGCTGGTCGTCGGTTTACATTACCTCCAGCAGTAAATTTAGACACAAAATTTAGTGTTCGTTTCAATGTCTGGCTCGCCCCCCCCGGCCGCCAGCTCAGCCCAAGGGACAACGACGTGCCATCACCTTCGAAACGCTTCAGGCCCCGCGCCGTGCTGCGCGCCCTCGTGGCAGCGCTTGTACTTGTGCTCGCCGGATCCGGACTCGCCGCCTGCACCAACACCGGGCCAACCGAGGTGCGGTTCTTCCTCAGCAAGCCAGAAGCGATCCCCTACTTCCGCGAACTCATCCAGGAGTACAACGCCTCCCAGAGCGAGGTTCGTGTGGTGCTCGACACCTCCTCGAACCTGCAGGCAGGATTCCTCCGGGGAAACCCGCCGGACCTCGGCCTCCTCAACTACAACATGGAGATGGCCCGCTTCATGGAGCGCGGTGCGCTCTCCGACCTCTCCGACATGCCTGAAGCAGACCGCATCCTGCCTGAGATTCAGGACCTCGTCGACCAGTACGCGAGCTACCCGGGGCGCACGAGCGTGCTGCCCTACTCGGTGATGGCGGCGTCCGTCATCTACAACAAAGAGATCTTCGAGGAGCAGGGGCTCGAGGTCCCGACCACGTACAGCGAGCTCATCGAGGTCTGCGACCAGCTCAAGGAGGCGGGCATCGACCCGTTCTACGCGACCTTCAAGGACCCGTGGACGGTCAGCCAGGGGTGGTTCGACTACACCGTGGGTGGCTCCATCGACGTCGCGGGCTTCTATGACGAGCTCAACGCGCTCGGCACCGACGTCGGCCCCGACTCACCGGTCTCATTCGAGTCGACCATGACGGAATCCGTCACTCGCATGACCGAGCTCACCGGCGAGTACACAAACGCGGATGCGGGCAGTCGCGGCTACGGCGATGGCAACGTCGCCTTCGCCGAAGGCCAAGCGGCCATGTACCTGCAGGGGCCGTGGGCGCTCGGCGAGATCGCGAAGACGAACCCGGATGCGCAGCTCGGCATGTTCCCGCTGCCCATGACCGAGAACGCTGATGACCGTGAGGTGCGAGTCAACATCGACCTCGCGGCTTGGATCCCGGAGGCTTCGAAGCACAAGGAGGAGGCGCGCGAGTTCTTGCAGTACCTCTTCCAGCCTGACGTTATCAACGACTACAACGCTGCGCAGCTCGGATTTGGCACCACGATCGACGCCGACCCGGTCACCGACCCTCGACTCGTCGAGCTCCAGCCGTACTACGAGAGCGCCGCCTTCTACCAAGGCCCGTCGAAGGCGATCCCGCTGACGATTCCCACCGAGAACTACATGCAGGGACTCGTCACCGGGGGAGCGAGCGTCGATTCGACGCTGAGCACGCTCGACGCCGACTGGGCCCGCCTCGCGCTGCGCCAATAGACCGCTCATGGCAACGGCCAGCACCACTCGATCACGAACCGGAATGGAGACAACCGTGTCGACCACCACCGAGGCGATCCGCACCGACGAGGCCCAGCGAGCAGGCAAGAAGCTCAGGCCACGCAGCACACGTCGAGTCGACCGCGTCCACTACCTCTTCCTCGTCCCGACGCTCGTGCTGTTCACGATCGCCATCACGATCCCCGCCATCATCGGCATCTTCTTCAGCTTCACGAACTCCATCGGCTTCGGCGAGTGGAACTTCGTCGGCATCACCAACTACATCGCCATGTTCGGCGACCCCGCCATCTGGCAGAGCTACGGGTTCACGATGGGCTTCGCCGCCGTCACCGTGATCCTGGTCAACGTGCTCGCGTTCCTCCTGGCTGTAGGGCTCGTGGCCCGCATCCGTCTGAAGGCTCCGCTGCGTACCGTGTTCGTGATCCCCATGGTCATCTCTGGAATCGTCATCGCGTTCGTGTTCAACTTCCTGTTCTCCAACGCGGTTCCGGCCCTGGGGCAGAGCCTCAACATCCCGTGGCTGTCGGAGAGCATCCTCGCGAACCCCAACCTCGCCTGGATCGGCATCGTGATCGTCACGGCGTGGCAGGCGATTCCGGGCACGCTGCTCATCTACATCGCGGGTCTCCTGGCGGTTCCCGGCGACGTGTACGAGGCTGCCGAGCTCGACGGGGCGACGAAGCTGCAGCAGATGCTGCAGATCACGTTGCCGCTTGTCGCAGGCTACGTCGTCATCAACGTCATCCTCGGTTTCAAGAACTTCCTCAACGCGTACGACATCATCGTCGGCCTCACCGACGGCGGGCCGGGCACGTCGACTCGAAGCATCGCCATGACGATCTTCACCGGCTTCAGTGGAGGCGACTACGCCTACCAGATGGCAAACGCGACGTTCTTCTTCGTGATCGTCGTCGTCATCTCCCTCCTCCAGCTCCGCCTCACCCAGGGAAAGAACGAACTCTGATGGCACTTCAGCAGCCCATCGTCAGCCGCACGCGCGTGGCACCGGCGAGCAAGAACTTCGGCGGACGCGGACGCGGACGCGGACGCGGGCGTAGCGGTTGGTCGACGACGATCATCCTGCTCCTCTGCGCCGTGACCGTCCTCATTCCGCTCTATGTCACCGTCGTGACGGCCTTCAAGACGACGTCGCAGGCCGTGAGCGGCAACGTCTTCGCGCTTCCGGCACCGTTCAGCTTCGACGGATTCGTCGAGGCCTGGAATCTCACGAACTTCCCGCAGGCGTTCGGAGTCTCCGTGTTCATCACGGCAGGCACGGTCGCTGGGGTGATCCTGCTCGCGGCCTTCGCCTCGTACGCCATCACTCGCAACTGGAACAACCGATTCTTTCGCGGCTCGTTCTACTACCTGCTCGCGGCGATGTTCCTGCCGTTCCCGGCGGTCGCGCTCCCGCAGATCCAGATGAGCGGCCTGTTTGGCCTCGACAATCCGCTCGGTGTCATCATCCTGCACGTCATGTTCCAGCTGAGCTTCTCGATCCTGCTCTTCACCGCGTTCCTGAGGTCCATTCCGAGCGAGCTCGAGGAGAGCGCGAGGATCGACGGGGCTAGCACGTGGCAGACGTTCTGGCGGGTCATCTTCCCGTTGCTCGCGCCCATGAGCGCGACGGTCGGTATCTTCGCGTTCCTCGCCTCGTGGAACGACTTCATGATGCCATCGCTGATCATCTCCGACCCGGCCCTGCAGACGCTGCCGGTTGTGCAGAAGATCTTCCAGACGCAGTTCAGCAACAACTACAACGTGTCGTTCGCTTCCTACCTGATGGCAATGGCGCCGGCCCTGATCGCCTACCTGTTCACGCAGCGCTGGGTCATGGAAGGCGTCACTCAGGGCGCCGTCAAGGGCTGACGACGTGAGTGCAGCACCAGATTCTCTCCATCCACAGACCACCAACACCCCAAGGAATGTCCCCACTATGAGCTCGACCTTCTCGGCAGAGACCGACCTCCTCACCCGCACCAACCCGCACGACGCCGACTGGTGGCGTCAGGCGGCCGTCTACCAGATCTACCCGCGCAGCTTCGCGGACGCGAACGGTGATGGGCTGGGCGACCTGCCTGGCATCACCGCGAAAGTGTCCTACCTGCAGGCGCTCGGCATCGATGCCGTCTGGCTCAGCCCCTTCTACCCGTCGGAGCTCGCCGATGGGGGCTACGACGTCGCCGACTACCGCAACGTGGATGCGCGCCTCGGCACGCTCGACGACTTCGACGTCATGGTGGCGGCGCTTCACGCGGCGGGAATCCGCGTGATTGTCGACATCGTGCCGAACCATTCGTCCGACCAGCATGAGTGGTTCCAGGCGGCGCTGGCAGCGGGCCCAGGATCTCCCGAGCGCGACCGCTATATCTTCCGTGACGGCAAGGGGCCGGACGGGGCTGAGGCGCCAACCGACTGGGAGTCGGTGTTCGGCGGGCCGGCCTGGCACCGCGTGGAAGACGGTCAGTGGTACTTCCACAACTTCGCGGTCGAGCAGCCGGACTTCAACTGGGCGAACCCGGAGGTGAGGGCCGACTTCCTGCACACGCTCCGCTTCTGGTCCGACCGGGGCGTCGACGGTTTCCGCATCGATGTGGCGCACATGCTGACGAAGGACCTCAGCGGTGAGCTGCCGAGCAAGGCTGAGCTCGACGCCATGGCGTTCGATGGCCATCACCCGATCATCGACCGCGACGACGTGCACGAGGTCTACGCGGAGTGGCGCAAGGTCTTCAACGCCTACGAGCCGCCGCGCACTGCAGTTGCCGAGGCGTGGGTCGAGCGTGACCGTCGGCCGCGCTACGCGAGCCCGGAGGGGCTTGGTCAGGCGTTCAACTTCGACCTCCTCGAGGCTGACTTCGACGCGGAGCAGTTCTCGAGCATCGTCGCCGACAACCTCGAGCTGGCGGAGCGCTCGGGTTCCTCGACGACCTGGGTGCTGTCGAACCACGACGTTGTGCGGCACGCGACCAGATATGGGCTGCCGCATCCGGAGCGCAACAAGAAGGGGCACCCGCTCGCGAAGCACGGCTCGGAGTGGTTGCTGTCTGGTGGGGAACGTCCGGTGCTCGATGCTGAGGGCGGCCTGCGGCGTGCTCGCGCGGCGACACTGTTCACTCTTGGCCTGCCTGGCTCGGCGTACCTCTACCAGGGCGAGGAGCTCGGCCTGCACGAGGTTGCCGAGATCCCAGATGCAGACCGCCAGGACCCCACGTTCTTCCGCAACCCGGGAATCGACATCGGCCGCGATGGCTGCCGTGTTCCCCTGCCGTGGGTGGCGGATGGTCAGTCGTTCGGGTTCGGGGGAGCGGATGCGCACCTTCCCCAGCCCGGGTGGTTCGGCCCGTCCGCGGTTGAGGTACAGGAAGCGGACAATGCTTCTGTGCTCGCTTTGTACCGTCGGGCGCTCGCGCTGCGGCACGAGCTGCAGAGCGGGGAGCACCTCGAGTGGCTGCCGAGCGGGCGAGCGGATGTGCTGCGCTTCGCTCGTCCGAACGGGTGGGAGATCGTGACGAACTTCGGTGAGGAGTCGTTCGAGTTGGGTGCCGACGCCGACGTGCTGCTGCGCAGCGACCTCGAGGATGACGCGACGCTGGCGGGGGAGACCACCGCCTGGGTGCGCCGCCGCGGGTAGCCAGCTCGGACAGCCAGTGTGGTGCGCCCTCTCTCGATCAGCTCTCTCGCTCGATTAGGAAGAGAGGGCGCACTTCAGCGCAGTGCATCGTCTGGTCAGAACGGCGGTGTTTTCGTCGATCGTCCGAGTTGCGGCGCCGGGGCATCTCCAGGGCTCGCGGCCGGGCTCACACTCGTGTCCGGCCGCGGGGGCTTTTCCGTCGGTCTGATGAGTTGATCGGTCGGTCGGAAGATCACGCCGTGGGGTTCTGGTCTGCTGATGTAGACCTTCCCGCTTGGTGTGGTCCATTCGAGGATGCCGCCGCCGAGTTGTCTGACTTTCCAGGCGGTGTGGTGTTTCACGATGTGGTGGTTTTTGCAGAAGTCGCTGAGGTTCCAGATCGCGGTTTTGCCGCCGTATTGGTAGTCCTCGGTGTGGTCGAGTTCGCAGGCCACTGCGGGTTGTCGGCAGCCGATGAAGCGGCAGTGCACGTCGCGGGCGTGGAGGAACGCGCGCATCGCCGCGGTGGGTTTGTAGGAGTCGACGGCTTGCACGGCGCCCGTGATGGGGTGCGTGAGCACTCGGATGAACGCGGGCGCGGTCGCGGCGAGACGTTTCGCGTCTTCGATGGGCATCGGGGTCATGCCCTCGAGCAGTGCTGGTGCTTGTCCGGCCCTGGGCGTCTCGGTGAGTGCGGTTGTGATGGGGATGGAGAGTTGCACGTTGGCTTGGATGCCGGCGGCCGCGGAGTTGCCCATGGGGTCGCTGGTGAGAAGCATGTCGGCGACGACGTCGGACATGACCTCGTTCAGGCTCCGCTCGTCCAGTTCCTCGGCAGTTTCTGCAGTTTTGGCGGTCGCGTGAGCCTCGTCGACAGCGGCCCCGAACGCACTCCCAGCTCCGGGCGACCCTGTTCCATCTTCGGCTTCTTCGCTGGCGTGGGGCGCAGTTCCGGGGTTCGGTCGTGCCTTGATGATCGCGAGTGCTTGCTTCCGGACTCGGTCGTGGATGGCGTGCGCGACGAACGAGTCGGTCGTGACCCTGAGGATGCTCATGCCGTCCCCGAGGTCTTCCACGCTCGTGCGGCGTTGCCGGCGGGCTCGTGCGTGTCGTTGGTCGATGGATTCCCCGGTGAGTTCTTCCGCGACTCGCTCGGCCGCTTTTTGCAGCGCCCGGGGTGGGAGGGGCTCTTGCCGGATGCGTTCGAGCATCACCTCCACGAACAGGGCTCGCCGCTCGGCTTGCTCGGCGGGGTCGTCGTGGTTGACTTTGAAGCCCACCTCGACGAGTTTGTGGACTTGGGCGGGGGTCGCGACGTTCTCGTCGAGCGCGACGACGAGCGCCGGGAAGTCGTCCTGCGTCTTCGACGCGAGCGCCAGCTGCCCCTGCGCGACGCCGGAGGTCACCTTCACGACCAGCGCGACCTCGTCCGCGATCGAGCGGACGTGCATCGCGGACTCCGCGCATCCGTCAACGATATCGAGCGCGTGGGCGAAGTCGTACGCCGCCGCGTGGGCCCGCAACTGCAGCGCGGTACCGCTCGCGACCATCGCGGCTGCCTGCTCCTCCAACGTGAGAATCTCCGACCACCGGGCCGCCACCGACGCCGGATCCGAGGGATCAAACCCAAGGGCCCGGAGAGCGGCGTCGGAGTGCTGTTGCATGCCCACAACACTACGGACCACCACCGACATTCGAGAGGTTCGTGGATAACTTTCAAACCAGAAATCCGCTGTCCACAGGGTGTTCCGAGACTTATCCCCAGAGGTGAATTGAACTTATTCACAGCTAAAGTCGAAGCTGTGTTCGCATGAGCCGTCAAGGAACATGTGAATCGGCCGTAACTCAAATTTCTTCGACGAGTGGCCTCAACACGCTCTCGAACTGGGATCCGCGGGCGGAACCTTGATCACCCGAGCGACCGCGAACGTTCAACCGCGGAAGAGGCCAGCGACTCTGAGAGCTCCCACAGGCGGCGGGCGGCAGCCGCGTCGAGCGCGTGGGGGACGACGCCGTGCACCCCGTCGACGATCTCATCGACAACTTCCGCCGGGTGGCAGTCCTCGTAGTAGGCGGGCGTGCCGGGGCCGAGCGTCGCCCGAGTCGCGACGAACACCGAAGTCGCGGCACCCTGTTCCGGTGTCTTGGTCGGGAAGCGCCGCTTCATGTCGGCGAGCACCTCCGGGTCCCAGTGTCGCTGCAGGTTCGTCCAGATCCCACCCGGCATGAGCGCTGCCGCCGTGATGCCGCGGTCTGTCCAACGCCTTGTCGCCTCGAGCGCGAAGAGCACGTTCGCCGTCTTCGACTGACCGTAGGCGAGTCCACGGTCGTACGCATCGCGCACGAAGAACGGGTCGTCGAAGCGGATGCCGCTCGAGGCGTGGCCGCTCGAGCTCACGGCCACGATGCGCGCGTTTCCCGCCTCTGTGAGCGCGGGGAGGAGTGCGTTGGCGAGCGCGAAGTGCCCGAGGTGGTTGACGGCGAACTGCATCTCATAGCCGTCCGCGGTGCGGAGTTCCGGGGTGTCCATGATCCCGGCGTTGTTGATGAGCAGATGCAGGGGGCCCGACCAGGCTGAGGCGAGCTCGCGTACCGTGGCGAGGTCGGCGAGGTCGAGGTGCGCCACGTGCACATTGTCGTTGCCAGTGGATGCTCGTAGCTCGGCCGCACCTCGCTCACCAGCCTCCGTGTCTCGCACAGCGAGCGTCACATGAGCTCCCGCCGCCGCGAGCGCGCGTGCGGTCTCGATGCCGATGCCGGAGCTCGCTCCTGTCACGAGTGCCGTCTTGTCGCTGAGGTCGACGCCTTCGACCACCTGGAGGGCTGTCGAGTCTGCACCGAACGAGGGGGAGCCGGTTTCTGTCATGGCTTGTTCCTACCAGTTCAGCTTTGCTGTTCCCCGGCTGGACTCGTCACTCCTGCTCATCCCGGACGGCTATGACGCGCACGCTCCCTGCGGGCACTGGATCGTTCGACGTGACATGGTTGCCGGTCAGCAGGTCCAGTCCTGCAACCCCGGCCCCCGCATCCTGGGCGCCGTGGTTGATCTGGAACACGTAGTTGACGCCTTCACCGCGTCGGACAATGCTCTCGATATCGCCGATAGGGGAGTAGCCGACTCCTGCTTCGTCGAGCACGCGGGTCACGAAGCCGTCGAGGTCGGCGCCGTCGAGCGCGGTTGCCAGGTACCAGGCCGTGCCGTCGCCGAAGCTGTTCTTCGTGACCGCCGGGCGGCCGACGCCCGGCCCGTCGGCGAACTCGGCGACGCTCGTTGCGCCCCGCAGTTCGATGTCGTCGCTCCAGATTCGCCCGCGCGTTCCGTCGCTGAGCGTGACCTGTTCGCCGGCGCGCAATGGCAGGAACTCCTCGATGATGAGACCGAGGACGTCGCGCAGCTGACCCGGGTACGGGCCGGAGGGTACGTTGTCGTTGGTTGAGACGACTCCGGAGAAGTAGGAGAACGCGAGCGTGCCGCCCTGTGCCGCATACGTGCGCAGGTTCTCAGCCGCGTCGTCCTCGATGAGGTAGAGCGAGGGCGCGAAGACGGCGTCGTAGCCGCTGAGGTCGGCGGCTGGATGCACGAAGTCGACGGTCACGCCGCGGCGCCACAGGGCCGCGTAGAACGCTTCGATCCGCTCCCGGTGATCGAGGTCGACGGACGGCCGCCAGTCGAGATCCTGCGCCCAGAACGACTCCCAGTCCCAGGCCAGCGCGACCCGGGCATCCACTTGCGACCCGAGAACTGGCGCCAGAGCCGCGACGTCGGCCCCGAGGGCCACCGATTCCCGCCACTTCCGCGACGTCTCGCCGGCCTGCGGGATGAGGGCCGAGTGGAATTTCTCGGCACCTCGCTGCCCTGCCCGAACTTGGAAGAAGAGCACGGCGTCGGCGCCCCGCGCCGCGTGGGCGAGGCTGTTGCGGCGCATCTCGCCAGGCCGCTTCGCGATGTTGCGGGGCTGCCAGTTGACGGCCGATGTCGAGTGCTCCATGAGGATCCAGGGCTTACCCCGCGCAAGTGAGCGGGTCAGGTCGGCGGCGCGCGAGAGCTGGATGTGGTTGTTGTCCTGCTCGGCTGCGAGGTAGTGGTCGTTCGCGACGATGTCGACCTCGTCTGCCCACTTCCACAGGTCCACGCTTGGGCACATGCCGGCCATGAAATTCGTCGTGATCGGCTGCGAGGAGTGCACGCGAATCGCGTCGCGCTCGGCTTTGAAGCATTCGAGGAGCGCCGCCGAGCTGAAGCGCGCGAAGTCGAGGCGGTGTGCGGGGTTGCTGGCCGTGCCTGATGTGCGTGGCGCGTCGATCTCATCCCAAGCGCCGTAGCGCTGTCCCCAGAAGTTCGTGCCCCAGGCCGCGTTGAGCGCATCCAATGACGAGTAGCGATCCTGCAGCCAGAGCCTGAACGCCGCCACGGAAGCGTCGTCGTAGCTTTCCGTGACCGGCGTCCCGTACTCGTTGTGCACGTGCCAGAGCACAACAGCGGGATGCTCGGCGTAGCGCTCGGCGAGCTTTGCCGCGATCGCCGTCGCGGCGCGTCGGTACTCTGGCGAGCTTGGGCTGACGATGCCGCGCGAGCCGAACGCAAGGGGAACCCCGTCGCGAGTCACCGCTCGAGCGTGCGGGTACTTCCGGTAGAACCATGCGGGCGGTGACGCCGTGGGGGTGGCGAGGTCCACGTCGATGTCGGCGGTGTGGAGGAGCGAGATGATCTCGTCTAGCACTGAGAAGTCGTAGGTCCCTTCCTCGGGTTCGAGGAGCGCCCACGAGAAGATGCCGATGCTGACGAGGTTGACTCCGGCCTCTCGCATGAGGCGTATGTCTTCATCCCAGACCTCTCGCGGCCACTGTTCGGGGTTGTAGTCGCCGCCGAAGCGGATTGTCTGGCGGCCGGGCATCCACGTCGATGTCTTCACTCGCGCAAGCTTACGTCATCGTAAATCGGGCCCACCATTGACTTACGAATGTGAAAGTGGCTGAATCGTGGGATGACTGAAGACGTGCGCGATGTGTATGCGGCGGCCCCTGACCGGTACGAGCGGATGCGCTACGCCCGATCGGGGCGGAGCGGGCTCAAGCTCCCGGAGCTCTCCCTCGGCCTCTGGCACAACTTCGGGCTCGAGCGACCGATCGCGACGCAGCGAGCGATCATCCGCCGAGCGTTCGACCTGGGGATTACCCACTTCGATCTCGCGAACAACTACGGCCCGCCGCCCGGGTCGGCTGAGGAGAACTTCGGGCGAATCCTCTCCGAGGATCTCGCCGCGCACCGAGACGAACTCATCGTGTCGTCTAAAGCCGGCTATTCGATGTGGCCGGGGCCGTATGGTGAGTGGGGCTCTCGCAAGAGTGTGCTCGCCTCGCTGGATCAGTCGCTCAAGCGGCTCGGCCTCGACTACGTCGACATCTTCTACTCGCACCGCTTCGATCCCGAGACGCCGCTCGAGGAGACTATGGGCGCGCTTGCCACTGCCGTGACCTCGGGGCGTGCGCTGTATGTCGGAGTCTCGAATTACGACCCGGCCCAGACGCGGGATGCCGCGCGCGTCCTGGCGGGCCACGGCATCCCGCTCACGATCCACCAGCCGCGCTACTCCATGTTCGACCGGCGCATCGAGCACGGACTCCTGCCGGTGCTCGACGAGGTCGGTGCCGGCGGCATCGTCTTCTCGCCGCTCGCGCAAGGCCTGCTCACCGACCGCTACCTCGACGGCGAGGTGCCAGCATCCTCACGGGCCGCGACCTCGAAGTTCCTGTCCGCGTCGGGGATCGACGGGGAGTACCTCGCGCGGGCACGGGCGCTCAACGAGGTCGCCGCGAGCCGGGGGCAGACGCTCGCCCAGCTTGCTCTGAGCTGGGTGCTTCGCCACCCGCAGGTCACAAGCGCGCTCATCGGCGCCTCGAGTGTCGGGCAGCTCGAGCAGAACGTCGCCGCCCTGGATGCGCCCGAGCTCACGCATGAGGAGATCGCGAAGATCGAGCCGTTTGCCGTGGACGGCACCGGCCAGGTAGCCAGGTAGTCGGGAGATCGATGCTCTCCCTCTGCGTTTAGTGGCGGGACGGGCCTCGGCCGCGCGCGATCTCGTGCGTCCGATTCTCGCGGGATGCGCGGAGGTGCACGCCTGCCCAGGCGCGGAATGGCCGCCAGTGCTGCGTGATCTCCTCGATAGGGCGGTCGGCGCCGTACTGCTCGGCGATCTCCGCGTCGAGGCGATGCTCGTTGCGCGGCAGCACGTCCGGGAAGTTTGCGCCGCGGATGACGATGAGCTCCGCCGCGAATGGCCCGATGCCGAGGATCTCGCGCACCTGTCGGAGGGCCTCTCCAGCGTCGAGGGAGCGCAGTCGCCTCCCCTCGAGCACGCCGTCGAGTGCGGCCGTCGCGACGGCGCGCAGGTACTCCGCCTTTCGCCCAGGGAGGTCCAGGTCCAAGCTCCGGAGTACCGCCGGCGCTGGGAACGCGCCACGGTCACCGTGCTGCTCGGTGAGACGCTTCGAGAGGGTCGCAGCCTGGCGCATCGGCACGCGCTGCGAGAGCACCGACCAGGCCGCGGCCTCATACGGCGAGGAGAATCCGCACGGCCGGAAGCCTGGCAGGTCACGCTGCAGTTCGCCGATGATCGGGTCGCGCTGACCGACGGCCGGCCATCCACTGCCGTCGATGTCCAGCGACATGAAGCGCAGCACCTGGCGGGTAGCGGATTCGAGGTCGCCGTCACCTCGCACGGAGACGCTGACGCCGCCGGCCACTTGGCCGATGGTGGCCTCTACGCGGTGCCAGTCCGTGTCGCTCAGAAAGGTGGCCGCAATCTGGTTCGCCTCGCCCTGCGGGGCGAGCTCCGATGGGGCGAAGCCCTCCCAGAAGCGGCGGCTGGTCGCCAGTGACCACGGCCCGGTGACAGGGTGGAAGCTCTCAAAGCTCGGGGTGCTCGGGATGCCCGGGGTGCCCTGGTCAGGCACGGTCGTGCAGCGTGATCTGGTAGCCGTCGGGGTCGACGAACGTGAACGTTCGGCCAAACGGGCCGTCGACTGGGCTGGCGGAGATCACTACACCGTCGGCGACCATCGCGTCGTGCACTTCCTGGGCCACGGACGCGTGGAGCCAGATGCCGACGCCAAAGCCGAGTGGTGCGGACTCGAGGTCCACACCGGGAGCAGCGTCGCGAACGGCGAAGGCGGCGGGGGCGGTGTCGAAGACAACAGCGTGGGGCGGGCCGGGCTGGCGCGCGAAACCGAGGTAAGTCTCGTAGAACCGGGCGGACGCTTCGATGTCGCGGACCTGCAGTGAGATGAATCCGGGACCGGATGCGTGTGGCATGTGCTCTCGCTTTCGTTCGATGTCAGTTAGCTGACACTCGGAAGAGTATGTCAGAATACTGACATGCGTCAAGCTGACCCGCAGATCGAACTGGACACCTCGCTCGGCTACCTCCTGAAGGAGACGGCGAGTGCGCTCCGCGCCTCGATGGAGGCCGTCCTGCGCCCCCTTGGCATGACCATCACGCATTACTCGTGCCTCGAGCTGCTGGCTCAGCGCCCCGGCCTCTCCAATTCGGAGCTTGCGCGCGGGGCGTTTGTCACTCGCCAGTCCATGAACGTGCTCCTCCAGGCGCTCGAGCGCGACGGTCTCGTGCGGAGGCCGGAGCAGCCGACCGTAGGACGCGCGCTCCCCGCTGAGCTCACGGATCGGGGCCGACGTCAGTTGACCGCAGCAAGCGCTGCCGTGCGGGGGGTCGAAGACAAGATGAAGTCCGAACTCAGCGAGGATGAGCGTGCGACGCTCCATGGGCTCCTGACCAGGTGTGTCGCCTCGCTTCGCTGAGTCAGGCTCCTCGCCAAACGCCGTACCTGAGCGTCATCTGGGAGTGGCGCGAGGTTTGTGACGCTCGAGCCCCCGCCAACGTCTCCTCTGTAACGCCCACGATCGGTGCACAGGCACCAGGGCTCGAACTCAAGGAGACCCGCACATGTCGAACGTCACCCCCAACACGACTGCCACCCCGAACATCGTCGCTCCGACCCAGGCAGGCACGGGGACCACGGAGAAGAGTGTCGTTCCAACCAACGGTGCCGGCTCGGAGGTTGTGGGCCACGGCACGACGACGGTCGTCGACAGCGTCGTCGCCCGCGTCGCCGGCATCGCCGCCCGCGAGGCGCACGGTGTCTACGACCTCGGCGGTGGCGCCGCTCGTGCGATCGGCGCGATCCGCAACGCCATCAACGCCACAGACCAGAGCCAGGGCGTCAGCGTCGAGGTCGGCGAGACGCAGGTTGCCGTCGACGTAACCATCGTCGCCGAATACCCCGTCGCACTGCAGGACGTGGCCAACGGCGTTCGCGCCGATGTGATCCGCGCCGTCGAGACGATCGTCGGCCTCGAGGTCACCGAGGTCAACGTCACGATCAACGACGTGCACCTGCCCAGTGACGAGCGCGACGAAGAGCCCGCAGACGCACGCGTCCAGTAGTTCCCACGTCAGCTCGAGCGCCTCTTCGAGGCGTCCGGCGCTGATTGATCCCCCTCAGCCGGCCTGGCCGCCGATCGGTGGCCAGGCCCCGGCCGTTAACGCCCAGAAACTCGCATCAACCAGAAAGCAGGTCCATCATGTTCCTCCGCATCGTCACGTTTGTGCTCGGAATCGTCGTCAAGAAGCAGAGCGCCAAGAAGAAGCGCGAGCAGCAGGCTGCAGCTCGCTCGAAGTCCGCGAAGCACAAGAAGTCGGGATCCTCGAAGCGTTCCTCGAGCAAGCGTCCCTCGAGCAAGCGCAAGCGCAACCGCCGACGCTGATCGGACCAGGCCTCTCTCGGACCCTCGTACCTATGCGTCGAGGAAGCTCGTCGGCTTCGAAGCCGCCTCGCTCGGCCGGAACTCGCAGCCGAACCGGTGCGTCCCTGACCCGACCGTGACCGGTGCCGAGCCGTCCGGGAGCACAACCTCAGCCGTGGTCGATGGCGGCACAACCACTTCGAGGGAGAAGGCAGTCCCCTCGAGGGTCCAGGACACGAACGCCGGACCGTACGGGGTTTCGTGTGCGGCCTTCGCCCAGGTGAGCCGTGCATCCGGCAACGGGGCTATGCGCAGCCTGCGGTAACCGGGGGCGGCCGGGGCGAGGCCCGCCACGCGTCGGTGGAGGAAGTCGGCAACAGCACCGAAGGCGTAGTGGTTGAAGGAAGTCATGTCGCCGGGGTTGATCGTGCCGTCGGGCAGCATCGAGTTCCAGCGCTCCCAGATCGTTGTCGCTCCCATCGTGACGGCGTAGAGCCAGGAAGGGCTTTCTGTCTGCAGCAACAACTCCCAGGCAGTGCCGCCGTGACCGTGGTCGGCAAGCGCATCGCAGACGAGCGGGGTTCCGAGGAACCCTGAGCCGATCCGGTAGCCGTCGGCCGCGACCTGGGCTGCCAGCAGTTCGCTCGCCCGCGAGACTTGAGCGGGGAGCAGCAGCCCGAATGAGAGTCCCAACGCGTAGGCGGTCTGCGATGGGAACGCCGCACGTCCGCTCGGCGTCACGTATTCGGTGCGGAACCGTTCGGCCGAGCGCGAGGCGAGCGCCGCGTACCTGGCCTCCGCATCCACTTCGCCGAGCAGGCCGGCGGCGTCGCGAGCGATCTGCGCTGAGCGTGCCAGGTAGGCGGTGGATACGGCCTGCCAGGGGAGCCGCGCCGCCCACGGCTGGTCGTCGGGGGCCGCCGAGTCGAGCCAGTCGCCGAAGGAGAAACCCCCGCTGGAGAAGTCGAGCTGCTCGCCGGCTCGCGCCGCGAACGCCTCAACCCAGGCTGACATCGAGGACCACTGGCGTCGGAGGATGCCGACGTCGCCCGTGCGCTCGTACATCGTCCATGGCACCACCGTGGCCGCATCGCCCCAGCCGGCCTCGGCCCCGAGGGGCGGGAGGTGCGGGTCGACATCTGCCCACGGCACGTACACCGGAACATTGCCGTTCGGATGCTGGTCTGCGGCGAGGTCTGCGAGCCAGCCCGTCAGAATGCCGGCCGTGTCGTAGAGGAAACTTGCCGTTGGAGCGAACACCTGCAGGTCGCCGGTCCATCCGAGCCGCTCGTCGCGCTGCGGGCAGTCGGTCGGGACGTCGAGGAAGTTGCCCCGCATGCCCCAGACGACGTTCTCGTGCAGGCGGCTGAGCTGGGGGTCGGAGCACTCGAAGGTGCCGGTCCGTCGCATGTCGGTGTGCAGCACGATCGCCTCGAAGGCGGTCGGCGCGAACTGGCCTGGCCACCCCTCGACTTCGACATACCGGAAGCCGTGGAACGTGAACTCCGGCTCCCAGACCCGGGGAGGGCCGTCGAGGATGATCTCGTCAGTTGCTCTCGCCGCGCGCAGTGGGCGCGTACCAAGCTCGCCATGTTCGAGCACCTCCGCGTGGCGGAAGCGGATGCGCTGCCCGGCCGTTCCCGCCGGTACCTGCACTCGCAGGCGGCCGACGAGGTTCTGGCCGAAGTCCAGGAGGGTCCGGCCCGAGGGGGAGAGGAAGGTCTTGACCGGCTTCAACGACTCGATCCGGCGGACGGGTGGCCCGTCGGGCGCAACAAGCGTGTGCACATCCAGCTCGGAGACCGACACCGGGGTCCACTCGTGGTCGTCGAACCCGGGCTGGTCCCAACCATCGATCACGAGCCGGGCGTCGAAGGTCTCGCCCTGGTAGAGGTCGGCGCTCACGATGGGGGAGGGCGTCGAGCGCCAGGTGCCATCCGTGCCGGCCACCATGAGGGACCCGTCGGCGAGTTCCACCTCGAGCTGCACAAGCGCGCCCGTCCGGTCGCCGTAGACCTCGCGCAGGCCAGCAAAGCCGAGGAATCCGCGGTACCAGCCGTCCGCGAGCTGCACGCCGATGGCGTTTGCGCCGCCCCGGACCAGCGGAGTGACGTCCCAGCTCCGGTAGCGCAGGCGCTTGGCGTAGCTGGTCCAACCGGGGTGGAGCACGTCGTCGCCGACGGGGGAGCCGTTCACGCGCAGCGTCATGACGCCGTGTGCCGTCGCGCGGATCCGCGCGCGGACGAACTCCGTCGGCAGCTCGAGCTCGCCGCGCAGCAGCATGACGGGGCCACCTGCTTCGGAGGTTTCGGGCAATGCGGGTTCGACGAGTGCTGCCTCCCACAGGTTCGCATCGAGCAGCCCGGCCTCGATCACGGTCGGCTCACTCCACTCCGAGGCGGTCTCGTCTGCCGTTCCCCACACGCGCACCCGAACCGAGCGGCGGTCACGGCTCTCGAGGCGAATCGTCGGCCAGTCGACGAGCACCTGGTCCGTGGATGCTTGCCGCCCGGTCGAGAAGCGCGCGCCTCCGGGCTGCGCAGCCGGGTCGCTGACCTCGATCTCGTAACCGCCCTGGGTCCAGCCCGGCTCTGCCGCATCCGTCACCCACGAGAGGCGTGGCGTGGCCTCCCCGATGCCGAACGGCTCGCGGTGGTGCTCAACGGAGACAGGGTGCACGATGACGCTCATGAGGGTCCTTCGCTTTCGGGTGGGCACCCGGCATCGGGTGCGGAGGTTTCGGGTACGGGGGATACCGCCTCGGCGCGGTCGTGAGGCGTTGTGGTGTGTGAACGGGGGTGCGGGCTGCCCGTCAGATCGGGGTCGTGAGGATGCTGTTGATGCGTCTGCGCATGTCCTCGGCCATGTCGACGTCGAGCCCGTTGAGCCAGAGCAGCTCGAGGCCCTCGACCATGGCGATCAGTTCGATGGCGCTGCGGCGCGGGTCGACCCCCTCGACAAGTCCACCGGCTTCGCCCACTTCTTCGATTGCGGCGGCGACGGCCCCGGTGATGCGCGTGAAGCGCTCCGTGAAGTAGTCGTGCGCGGGGTGGTCAGGGTCTGTGGCCTCTGCGGCGAGGATCGTGTACAGCTGAACGGCGCCGCGCTGCGTCTCCTGGGTGCGGGAGATCTCGACGAGGCCGGAGAGGAACTCCCGACCGTGCTGCTCGGCCAGGATCGTCTGGGCCCGGGCATCTCGTTGCTCGAGGATCGCTCGCAGCAGGGCGACCTTGCCGCCGGCGAAGTGGTGCAGCAGGCCCGTCTGCGTCATGCCGACGGCGCGGGCGATCTCGTTCACCGAGCTCGCCGAGTATCCGCCTTTGGAGAAGATCGTGAAGGCGGCGTCGAGGATCTGCTCGCGCCGCATCGCGCTCTTCTTGTACTCGCCTCTTGGTCCGGCCACAGCGTTACGGTATCAGCCTTTCGATGAAAATATTGAGACCTGCATATTTTCGTGTTACGTTCCTCTCACTCTCGGCCAGAGGAACCTCGTTCACTGCAGAACCAGACGCCTTCAGGCGCATCGTCAGGCAAGGAAGCCACATGACAACACCAACCACACCCCAGATCCCGACCGCCTCGGCGGCGGCATCCCTCGGCGGCGACGGCCCGAATCTCGACACCGCAATGCACGAACCGACCCCCACCGAGGCGTTCCGGGCGCAGGCCAGCCCGCGCCGCGGCTTCGTGTTCTTCGTCGTCCTTGCCATGGTCGGCGCGGGCGCGGCCCAGATGTCGGCGGCGTTGCTCACGCTCACGCTCAAGGCGACCGAGCTCAACGCCGACGCGGCCACGACGATCATCTCGATCTCCAGCGGCATTGCGGGCATCCTGACCCTCTTCGCCCTCCCGATCATCGGGTCACTGAGCGACCGCTCGCGGTCCCGCTTCGGGCGTCGACGACCCTTCCTTTTCGCCGGTGCCGTCTCGTTCGCGATCGGTGGCATCCTGCTGGTGGCCGCTCTCAATACCTGGATGTTCGTTACCGCGCACATCTTCATCACGATCGGCTTCGTCGCGACCGGCATCGTGACGATCGCGCTCATCGCCGACCAGCTGCCACCCAACCGCCGCGGCGTCGCTTCAGCGTTCGTGAGCCTCGGCACGCCAATGGGGGCGCTCCTCGGCACGGCGATCGCCCTGCCCTTCGGTGCCGATCTCGTCCCGCTCGTCGGCATCCCGACCGCACTCGCAGTCATCGCCCTCCTGGTCCTCGCCATTGTCATCCGCGACCCACAGTTCGAGGAGCGCCGCGCGAGCCGCTCGCTGCGGGAGCTGCTCGGCATCTTCTGGGTCAACCCGATCAAGTTCCCCGACTTCGCCGCGGTCTTCACGAGCCGCATGCTCGTCTTCTCCGGCGTCGCGGCCCTGAACGGCTACCAGGCGATCTACCTGCTCATGAACATCGGACTCGAGCCTGCCGAGCTCGGTGGGGCCATCCTCCTCACCGTCATCGTCAACACGGGAGTTTCACTCGCCGTCGCGCCGGCCATCGGGAAGCTCAGCGACAGGCTCGGCGTCCGCAAGCCGTTCATCTTCGCCGCCGCCGTCATCCTCGGTGCCGGTCTTGTCTTCGCCGCCATGGCACCTGACTTCGGCGTGTACCTCATCGCGTGCGGAGTGGTCGCCCTCGGGCAGGGGGTGTACTTCGCGGTCGAGCTCGCCCTCGCGACCCGCGTCGTGCCCGACCCCGAGAACCCCGCCAAGGACCTCGCGATCATCAAGATCGCCGACAACCTCCCCGTCTCGATCGTGTCCGCGCTGGCCCCGGCGATCCTCGCGATCGGCGTCGGCGCCGCCGGTGGGCAGAACTTCGCGGCGCTCTTCGTCATCGGCGCGGCATCGGCCGTGCTCGGCGGGTTCGCCATCCTCTTCGTCCGCTCGGCGCGCTGACCCGCTCCGCTGCCAGCTTCCCCGTATTCCCCGAAAGGCAACACATGATCACCTCATTCCCCGTCGACTTCCTCTGGGGTGTGGCGCAGGCCGGCCACCAGAACGAGGGCGACAACCGCCACAGCGACATCTGGTTCCTCGAACACACGATGCCGTCGCTCTTCCGCGAGCGCAGCGGGGCGGCCTGCGACGGCTACTCGCGCTGGGAGTCCGACCTGGACCTGGTCGTGGGGCTCGGCCTGAACTCGTATCGGTTCTCGGTGGAGTGGGCCAGGGTTGAGCCGCAGCGCGGCGTCATCGACGAGTCGGTCCTCGACCACTACGAGGCGCTTGTCGATGGATGCGTTGCCCGCGGGGTTGCGCCGATCGTCACGCTCAACCACTTCGCGGCGCCGCACTGGTTCTCGGCCGCGGGGTCGTGGCTGGCGGAGGACGCCGCGTCGCTTTTCGCGGAGCACAGCGCTCGGGTGGTCGCGAGGTTCGGCGATCGCATCCGGGCCGTCGTCACGCTGAACGAGCCGAACCTGGAGCAGCTGCTGCAGGCGGGCGGGAAGCTGCCGCCGGAGCTCGAGGTGCTGAAGCTCGACATGCTCGCGGCGGCAGCTGAGGCTGCGGGCACGGAGCGCTATTTCGCCTCGAACGTGATCCCCGTGACGGCGCAGGTTGAGTTTCGCGATGCCTTCACTCTCGCGCACGTCGCTGCCCGGGCTGCGATCAAGGCTGTCTGCCCTGAGCTCCCGGTCGGCGTCTCGATCGCTATTAGCGACGACGTCGCCATTCCGGGCGGGGAGTCGAGCCGGGATGCGAAGCGCGCCGCGGTCTACGACCACTGGCTGCGGGTCGCTCAGGATGACGACTTCATCGGCGTGCAGAACTACGAGCGCGATGTCCATGGTCCAGACGGCCCCTTCGTCGGCGAGGGGCCGCGGAACGGGATGGGCACCGTCATCGAGCCAGCCTCGCTCGCGGGTGCGGTGCGTTACGCGCACGAGGTGTCTGGCGTTCCGGTGCTCGTGACCGAGCACGGCATCCAGACCGACGACGACGCGCAGCGTGCCGCGTTCATTCCTGCCGCACTGGAGTCACTCGGAGAGCTGCTCGCCGAGGGCGTGCCCGTCCTGGGCTACCAGCACTGGACGCTCATGGACAACTTCGAGTGGATCTTCGGCTACGGCCCCAAGCTCGGCCTCTTCAGCGTCGACCGGGCGACGTTCCAGCGCACGGCCAAGCCGAGCGCGGCGGCGTACGCGGAGGTGGTCGCCGCCGCGCGGTCTGTGCGCGCCTGAGCGTTTCTTCGACCGTGGGCTTGCACGCAGGCCCACGGTCCCGCCCTGTGGAGCTCCGTGGGCTGCCGCGTCACGCCACCAGACGATACGCGCGTCGATGCCCTGTGGCCTGCTGACCCCCAATGGTCGTGACGAACTGATAGCGTGCCCCCTCGGCGGGCTCAGGCCGTCCTCACGCGGCCGACGTCGTGTGCTGTTGGGCCGAGCCTCGATTGCACCCGACGCGCGAGGAGGACAGTCCGTGGCTCTGATCGACAACGGGATCTACGTAAACGGGCGCCGCTGCTTCACGCCTGCGACGCTCGACGAGACGTTCGAGAAGCTGCGAGAGCACGCTGGCATGGCCTGGATCGGCCTCTTCCAGCCGAGCGACGACGAACTGGACGCGGTCGCACGCGAATTCGACCTGCATCCGCTTGCCGTCGAGGATGCGCGGGTCGGGCACCAGCGGCCGAAGATCGAGCGCTACGGCACCACGCTCTTCGTCGTGCTTCGGCCGGCCTGGTACGTCGACGCGACCGAGACCGTGCACTTCGGCGAGATCCACCTGTTCGTCGGTCCCGAGTTCGTCGTCACCGTGAGACAGGCTGCGAGACCCGAGCTCGGGGACGTGCGTCAGCGCATGGAGCGCAGCCCAGCCCTGCTGAGCCTCGGGCCAGAGGCGATCCTGTACTCGGTGCTCGATGAGGTCGTCGACGGATACACCCCGGTCACTGCTGGCCTCGAAAACGACATCGACGAGATCGAGGACCAGCTCTTCGCCGGTGACGAACGGGTCACGCGCCGCATCTACGAGCTGCTCGGCGAGGTCATCAACTTCCAGCGCGCGACGAGCCCACTGCGGACAATCCTCGAGGCGCTCCTTCGCGGCGCAGAGAAGTACCAGACCAGCGAGGAGATTCGAGCCCGCTACCGCGACGTCCTCGACCACTCGCTGCGCATCGCGGAGCGCGCCGACTCTTTCCGCGTGCTGCTCGAGAACGCACTGACGGTGCACAGCACCTTGGTCACGCAGCAGCAGAATGAGGCGATGCGGGAGCTCTCGGAGGCGAGCCTCGCGCAGAGCGAGGAGACGAAGAAGCTGTCGGAGCAGAGCATCGCCCAGAACGAGGAGATCAAGAAGATCACCAGCTGGGCGGCGATCCTCTTCGCACCGAGCCTCGTCGGCACGGTTTACGGCATGAACTTCACGAACATGCCCGAGCTCGACGCAGAGTGGGGTTACCCCCTCTCGTTGTTGGCGATGTTGCTGCTCGGAGTCGGTCTGTGGTCAGTCTTCAAGTGGAGGAAGTGGCTGTAGGCGACGCGGGCAGAAAGAAGCGGGTCTCCCGTACTTCTGGCTGATGCGCGCCGGGTGGGCGAACGCGAGACTGGGCTGACCAGTGCGCTGTGCGCCGGTCGGGAAGGCTCGTGTGAAGAAGTTCGTCAAGACGTTGCTCAAGATCGTCGCCGCCGGATGCACGCTGATCGCTGTGGCCCTCGTGGCAACCACGTCCGTGAACGCGGTCGCGTCTGGCATCGAGGGCGGCAGGATCGAGGCCTACGGGCAGAGGGTCGCGGTCGACGGGCGCCAGATGAACGTCGTCGTGGCCGGCGACGCGGGGGACACCGTTGTGCTGCTCCCAGGCTTCGGCACCGCCGCTCCGGCGCTGGACTTCCAGCCGCTTGTTGACGACCTCGCCAAGGACCACCGCGTGATCGTCGTCGAGCCGTTCGGGTACGGCCTGAGCGACGGTACCGACCGGGAGCGCACCACGGAGAACATCGTCACGGAGGTGCACAGTGCCCTGCAGGCGCTCGGCGCATACAACTACGTCCTGATGGGGCACTCCATCGCCGGCATCTACGGGCTCGAGTACGCCGAGCGCTACCCGGATGAGGTGACGGCGTTCGTCGGCATCGACACCAGCGTTCCAGGGCAGCCTGGCATGGACACGCAGTTTCCCACTGGGCTGTTCGCAGCTGTGAAGAACCTCGGTCTCATGCGGCTCGTCGCCGCCGTCGGGGGAGTTGGCTACGAACTCCCCGCCTACTCAGACGAGGCCAGAGAGCAGATCGCACTCATCAGCAACAGAAACTCGCTGAGCCCGAGCTACCTCGACGAGATGGCGCACATCAGCACCAACTTCGAGGACGCCCTCGGCGCGAAATTCCCCGAGCAGCTCCCGCTTCTGCTGTTCGTCGAGGCCGACAACTCGAACAACCCCGACTGGATCGGCCTGCACGAACGGCAGGCGTCCGAGGTCGCCGACGGAACGGTCATCCCGATCGATGGGGAGCACTACCTACACCAATCGCACGCAGCCGAGATCGCAGCCGATTTCCGGGCCTGGGCGGACGAACGGGTCTAGCGCCCCCTCGCTCATCCAGGGGGCAATCGATTCCGAGAGGGTCGAGGTGGCGCGCCGACGCAGTCACCCGTTTCCGGTTTCTCACTTCTCACACCTTCCCCGAATCCGTGTGCCAAGGAAGTTGCCTCGGGGAAACAGCAGCAATCGCCCCGTGAAACATGCGGTTCCTACGCTCTGAGCATGTCAGCGACCACCGTCGCCGTTCATCCACGGAGGAGCCACCATGCGAGCACCAACTCGAAGTCACCGAGACGCGCTGTGATGAGCACGAAACAATTGCCGCACGGCGACGAAACATCCCCGACCTACGCTCACGACATGCTCCCCCCGGCACCGCGCTCCCGTCACGTCGTGGTGATCGGCGCGGGCATGGTCGCGCACCGCTTCATCGAGTCGCTGCGTTCGCAGGATTCCGACGGGGTGTGGGCCGTCACCGTCATCGGTGACGAGCCCTGGCGTCCCTACGACCGGGTGCAGCTCACGAGCACCTTCTCCGGCGTCGACCCGGCCGCCCTCGAGCTGGGCAGGCCGCTCATGTGGTCGCACCCGAACGTGACGCTCCGCACCTCCGAGACGGTGACGAGCATCCACCCGGAGACCCGCACCGTCGTGACGTCGCTCGGCGCGACCGAGCACTACGACGAGCTGGTCATCGCCACCGGGTCATCCGCCGCGAAGCCTCCCATCGTCGGGGTGCATGCACCAGGCGTGCACGTCTACCGCACGGTCCAGGATGTGGTCCAGCTGAAGGCCGAGGTTGCCGAGTTGTCACAGCGGCTCGGCCGCAAGGTCTGCGGCGCGGTCGTCGGTGGCGGCCTGCTCGGGCTGGAGGCGGCTGGCGCCATGGTCGCACTCGGCGCCGAGTGCACCGTGGTCCAGTCCTCCGGCCACCTCATGTCCGCGCAGCTCGATGCGGGCGGCGGTGAAGCCCTTCGGCTCCTCATCGAGCACCTCGGGGTGGATGTGCGCACCGGGTCCCGCGCGAGCGCTGTTGTCCTCGACGCCGACGGCCGCGCGGCCGGCCTCGAGTTCCCGGACGGCGAGCCCGAGCTCGCCGACCTCGTCGTCTTCGCGGTCGGCATCACGCCCCGCGACGAGCTCGCCCGCGACGCGGGGCTTGCGCTCGGCGCTCGCGGTGGCATCGAGGTCGACGAGGCGTGCCGCGCATCCGCTGCGAACATCTCGGCGATCGGCGAGGTCGCCTCGATTGAGGGCGAGTGCTTCGGTCTCGTCGCCCCCGGCTACTCGATGGCGGAGGTCGTCGCCAATCGGCTCACCGGGGGAGCTGCGACGTTCCCCGGCGTCGATCTCTCGACGAAGCTCAAGCTCACGGGCGTCGACGTCGCCAGCTTCGGAGACGCCTTCGCCGAGTCGCCGGGCGCGCTCGAGGTCACCTACGCCGACCCGGTCGGTGGCGTCTACAAGAAGCTCGTCATGTCGGACGACGGCAAGGTGCTGCTCGGCGGCATGCTCGTCGGAGACGCCTCCGCCTACACCTCGCTGCGCCCCATGGTCGGACGCGAGCTCGGCACCGACCCCGCCGCCTACCTGCTCCCGGCCGATGGCATGCCGGAGGTCGGCAGCGACCTACCTGACGACGCCACCGTCTGCTCGTGCAACAACGTCTCCGTCGGCGCGGTCCGCGGCGCCGTCACCGAACACGCTTGCACCGACCTCGCGGGCGTCAAGGCCTGCACCAACGCCGGCACCGCCTGCGGCTCCTGCGTGCCGCTGGTCAAGAAGATCTTCTCGACGGAGCTCGCCAAGACGGGCGTCGAGGTCAGCAACGCGCTCTGTGAGCACTTCGCGCTCTCGAGGGCCGGGCTCTTCGACGCCGTGCGCGTCACTGGCCTCTCCACCTTCACGAGCATCATCGAACGCCACGGCAACGGCGGTCGCGGCTGCGACATCTGCCGCCCCGTCGTCGCCTCCATCCTCGCCTCGCTTGGCAACGGGCACATCCTCAAGGGCGAGCAGGCGGCCTTGCAGGACACGAACGACCACGTCATGGCGAACATGCAGAAGGACGGCACCTACTCGGTCGTCCCGCGCATCCCCGGCGGTGAGGTCACGCCCGACGGGCTCATCGCGATCGGCGCCGTGGCCAAGGAGTACGGGCTCTACACGAAGATCACGGGCGGCCAGCGCATCGACCTCTTCGGGGCCCGCATCGAGCAGATGCCGGAGATCTGGAAGAAGCTCATCGACGCCGGCTTCGAGTCGGGCCAGGCCTACGGCAAGGCCCTGCGCAACGTGAAGTCGTGCGTCGGCTCGACCTGGTGCCGCTACGGCGTGCAGGACTCGGTCGCGATGGCCATCTTCCTCGAGCTGCGCTTCCGTGGCCTCCGCTCGCCGCACAAGCTGAAGTTCGGGGTCTCCGGATGCGCGCGCGAGTGCGCCGAGGCGCGGGCCAAGGACGTCGGCGTCATCGCCACCGAGAAGGGCTGGAACCTCTACGTCGGCGGCAACGGCGGGTTCACGCCCCGCCACGCGGAGCTCCTCGTCGAAGACCTCGACGACGAGCAGCTCATCACCGCCATCGACCGCTTCATCGGCTACTACATCCGAACCGCCGACCGCATGCAGCGCACCGCGCGCTGGATCGAGGACCTCGACGGCGGCATCGACACGCTGCGCGCCGTCGTCCTCGAGGACAGCCTCGGCATCGCGGCCGACCTCGACGCCATGGTCGCGAACCACGTCGACAACTACAAAGACGAGTGGCAGGAGGCGCTGAACGACCCCGAGGTCATGCAGCGCTTCGTCTCCTTCGTCAACGCCCCGACCACACCAGACCCCTCGCTCGGCTACGTGCCGGAGCGAGGCCAGCTCCGCCCGGCCAACGAGGCCGACCGAAGCGCCGGAACAGTAATCGCAGGAACGACCCTGGAGGTCCGACGATGACCATCGCACTCGATACCAGAGGCACCGCCTTCGACCACCTGCTCGAGGACGCCCCGCAGCGCTGGGTCGCCGTCTGTCCCATCCAGGCGCTCCACCCGGAGCGTGGCGTCGCCGCCATCTTGGACGGCACCCAGATCGCGCTGTTTCGGCTGGGCGACGACCGGGTGTTCGCCGTACAGCAGGCCGACCCATACTCTGGGGCCCAGGTCATGAGCCGCGGGCTCATCGGCACGCGTGGTGCAAGCGTCACCGTCGCATCCCCGATGTTCAAGCAGGTCTTCGACCTCGCCACCGGAGAGTGCCTCGACACGGTGGGCAAGGATGCACGCACCCTGTCCACCTACCCGGTGCGCATCGAAGACGGTACGGTCCTCGTCGACATGGGGATCGGCATCGAGGGACGGCAGTCGCGATGAGCACCCTCATGGCCCTCGACTTCACGGGCCGCGACGTCCTCATCGTGGGAGCGGGCGCCGTCTCCGCGAGGCGAGCACAGAAGTTCGTCACGGCAGGCGCATCCGTCACCGTCGTCGCCCCCGAACTCGGCGGCACCCTCGGCGGTCTCGTCGCCGACGGCCTCGTCACCTGGCTCGACGAACCCGTGCGAGCCGCGCACCTCGATGGGGCCTGGTTCGTGCACACCGCGACCGGCGACAAGGCCACCGACCTCCTCGTCGCCGAATGGGCGAACGAGCGCCGCGTGTGGTGCGTCAACGCGAGCGACGCATCTGCAGGCAGCGCCAAGACCCCAGCAACCTCGGATTCCGGAGCCGTCGAGATCGGCGTCGTCTCCAAGGAGGGCGCCGACCCGCGCCGCAGCCGCCTCATCTGTGACCAGCTCGCCGAAGGGCTCCGCGCCGGGGATATCGACCTGCGCAGGCACCGGAAAGGCGCCGGGCGCGTGGTGCTTGTCGGCGGAGGGCCCGGCGACGCCGACCTCATGACGCTCCGCGGCCGTCGCGCCCTCGCGGAAGCCGACGTCGTCGTGTCCGACCGCCTCGGTCCGCGCTCCGTGCTCGCCGAGCTGCCCGCCGATGTCGAGATCATCGATGTCGGCAAGCAGCCAAGGCACCACCCCGTGCCGCAGGAGGAGATCAACCGCATCCTCGTCGAGAAGGCCCAGCAGGGACTTGTCGTCGTGCGGCTCAAGGGCGGCGACCCGTTCGTCTACGGGCGCGGCGGTGAAGAGGTACTGGCATGCAACGCGGCGGGTATCCCCGTCGAAGTTGTGCCCGGCATCAGCAGCTCCATCTCGGTGCCAGCCGCGGCGGGCATCCCCGTCACGCACCGGGGCGTCGCCAACTCCTTCCAGGTCGTGACCGGCCACCAGCGCCTCGGCGCCGAGCTGCTGCGCTCGGTCAAGGGAGACACCTGCACGCTCGTCGTGCTCATGGGCGTCTCTGCGCTCGGCCGCATCTGCGGGGAGCTCGTGGATGCGGGGGTGCGCGACGACATGCCCGTCGCGATCGTCGAGAACGGCCACACCCCACGCCAGCGTGTGACGAGGGGAAGCCTCCGCACGATCGACGCGACCGCGCGCAGCGTCGGCGTCGCCAACCCCGCCATCATCGTCATCGGCGAGGTGGCCCAGTTCGGCCTCCTGCAGGCCGCACGCACGCTCCAGGAACAGGACGCACTGTCAGCATGAGCCCCGAACCCGCGAGCGGGGCGCGCGGCCGCGCACCCCAGGAACAGCACCTGGCCGGCGTCGTCGTCGTCGTGACGAGCGACCGCCGTTCCGGTGAGCTCGCGACGGCTCTCGAGCGACGTGGGGCGATCATCCGCCACTCGCCGTCGCTCAGCATGACCGCGGTCGAAGACGACGCCGACCTCCTCGACGCGACGAAGCGCGTCATCGCCAACCCGCCCGACATCGTCGTCGCGACGACGGGCGTCGGCTTCCGCGGCTGGATCGACGCGGCGGATGCACACGGGCTGGCCGAGGACCTCGTCGCGGTGCTCTCCCGCGCGCGCATCGTGGCGAGGGGCCCGAAGGCACGCGGGGCCATCCAGGCCGCGGGCCTCAACGCCGACTGGGTCGCCGAATCGGAGACCTCCGCGGAGCTCGCCCAGTTCCTCCTCGCCGAGGGCGTCGAGGGTGCGCGCATCGCGCTCCAGCACCACGGCTCCGGCGCAGACGGCCTCGACGAGGAGTTCGCGGCGGCCGGCGCCGACGTCGAGAGCCTCATCGTCTACAAGTGGGGACCGCCAGCCGACCCCGCCCTGCTCGCCCGCTGGGCGCTCAAGGCGGCCGACGGGGAGGTCGACGCCATCGTCTTCACATCGGCACCCGGGGTGGTGGCGTGGCTCGGTTCCTTCTCGGACGAGTCGGACTCGTCAGGCGGCGAGGATGCGCTTGACGTGGGCGCTTCCGGTGCCCTCGAGCGGCTCAAGGCACGCTGCCGTGACGGCTCCCTCGTCACCGTCGCAGTCGGCCCCATCACCGCGGCGCCCCTGCGGGCCGTCGGCATCGAGCCCGTCGTTCCGAAGCGCGGACGACTCGGCGCGCTCATCCGCGAACTCATCGAGCACTACGCCCAGCGAGCTGCCGAGGGCATCGAGACCGAGGCGGGCCGCCTCTTCCTCCGCTCGAGCTGCGCCGTCATCGGCGACGACGTCATCGAGCTGTCGCCGGGCGCGCTGCGCGTCCTGCGACTGCTGGCCGCCAACCCGGGCGGCGTCGTGAGCCGCGAGCAGATCCTCGCCAGGCTGCCAGGCAACCCGACCACCAATCACGCGGCGGACGTCGCCGTCGCGCGCCTTCGCGAGTCGTTCGGCGACCGGGCCATCGTGCAGACCGTCGTGAAGCGCGGCTACCGGCTGCGCATCCGCGCGACGTGAGCGGAGCAGGGGAACACAACCGCAGCACGCGCGGTGTCGCAGCGCCGCGTGACGGCGCGATCCGAGGGACGAGCATCAGGGGTAGCGCGCGAGGACAGCGCACGGGAGCGGCGCATGAGGACAGCGCATCAGGATACAGCGCGAGGACAGCGCACGAGGACAGCGAGAGTGAGCACCAAATGAACGACAACGAGCAGCACCCGCGGCCGACGATTCTGGTCGGGGCGTCCCACGGCACCGACAACGCAGACGGTCAGGCCGTCATCCGCGAGCTCCTGCGCCGCGTGCGGGCGATGCGGCCCAGCGTACTGGTCGTCGAGGCGTTTGTCGACGTGCAGCAGCCGAGCCTCGTCGAGGTGCTCGCCGGCCTGCCCGCTGAAGCTGACGTCGTCATCGTGCCAGTGCTGCTCACGGTCGGCTTCCACACGCAGGTCGACATCGCCGAGGCCGCCGCGGCACGCCCCGGCACCTCGGTCGCGGCGCCTCTCGGGCCGGACACCAGGCTCTCGCAGCTGCTCTGGGACCGATTCGTCGAAGCTGGCGGCAGCGCCGACGACGGCGTCGTCATTGCCGTCGCGGGCTCCACGGCGGCCGCCGCCGTGCCCCGCTTCCACGAGCTGCGCGAGCAGTTCAACGCCATCGGCGGCGCGGATGCTCGGCTCGGCTACGGCGCGGCCCTCGACCCACGAGTGCCGGCGGCCGTCGACCTGGCGCGAGGCTCGGGAGGCGCCGAGTCGCGCCGGGTCAGCATCGCCAGCTACCTGCTCACACCCGGCTTCTTCCACGACCGGGTCACCGAGTCCGGCGCCGACATCGTGGCGGCGCCCCTCGGCGTCGACGATCGCATCGCCCAGATCATCCTCGAGCGATTCGACGCCGTCGCCCCCGCCGCGGCCTCCGTCTGATCGCACTTCTCACAGCCCCGGGGCGAGGGCGAGAGGGAAAAGAAACCAGAACGCACCGCACGAGCCACGGGGCCGAAACTGCACCCGAATAGCTTGTGGATATCGGGCCGAATGTGGCCGCAGAGCATCGCCAGAGCGAAAGGGAACCCGTGTCCTACGTCAAGCCGAATGACCTCGTCACCACCATGATCGATGCCGGGGAGAGCAAGATCTTCCTGTCGACTCGCGACACCATCATCCGCTCGACCATGGGCGGCGCATTCCTCACCATCGCGGCCGCCTTCGCGGTGACCGTCAGCGTCACGACCGGCGTCCCACTGCTCGGCGCGCTCCTCTTCCCCGTCGGCTTCATCATGCTGTACCTCCTCGGCTACGACCTCCTGACGGGAGTGTTTGTGCTCGGCCCCCTCGCCTGGCTCGACAAGCGCCCAGGCATCACCCTCCGCGGGGTGCTCCGCAACTGGGGCCTCGTGTTCATCGGCAACTTCATCGGCGCCTTCACCATCGCCGTGCTCATGGCCATCGTCGTGACGAACGGCTTCGCCACTCCGCCGAACGCGGTCGGCGAGGCCATCGGGCACATCGGCGAGGGCAGGACCGTCGGCTACGCCGAGCACGGCGCATCCGGCATGCTCACCCTGTTCGTCCGCGCCGTGCTGTGCAACGCCATGGTCGCGACCGGTGTGGCCCTCGCGATGATCTCCAAGAGCGTCTCCGGCAAGGTCATCGCAATGTGGATGCCCATCATGCTGTTCTTCTTCATGGGCTTCGAGCACTCCATCGTGAACATGTTCCTGTTCCCCTCCGGCTTGCTCCTCGGCGCCGACTTCACGCTCATGGACTACCTCATCTGGAACGAGATCCCCACGGTCGTCGGCAACCTCGTCGGCGGACTCCTCTTCGTCGGGCTCCCGCTGTACTACACCCACGGCCGCACGCGAGCATCCCGGGCGCTCGCGCCGAAGGCCGCCGCAGCGCTCGCCGAGACCGAGGCGAAGGCCCCCGCCGCCGCCTGAGTTCCTTCCCCCTCCCCGCCTCCACTTCGAAAAATCGGCCAGATGCATCCTCCTTCGTTCGGGAGCCTGCATCTGGCTGACTTTTTTCAGCGTTTCGGCGCTGTTTCAGCCCCCTCCCTCCCTGCCTGCCTTCCTGTGTGTGCGCCCAGCCGTCCGGCCTGGCCCTACCCCTGGCAGCAGAAGTCGGTGAGTTGCACGCTCACGTCGTTGTGAAGGTGCGTCTAGCTGACGCATGCGGCGGATGCGGCGGATACGGCGGTTGTGGCGCGAGGGCAAGGGCATCCGTTTGCGGCGACAGCCCGGCGGGGAAGCTCCGCGGCTTCTCCGCGGACGCAAAAAGGCCCCGGCCTTCAGGTGGGTACCTGAAGGCCGGGGCCTCTCGCGTTGCGTCGGCCGCTCGCCTGGCGAGTTACGCGTTGTGCTCGGTGCGGTCGCCGGACCAGTCGGTGTGGAAGACGCCGTCGCGGTCGACGCGCTTGTAGGTGTGGGCGCCGAAGAAGTCGCGCTGGCCTTGGATGAGGGCGGCGGGGAGGCGCTCGGCGCGCAGTCCGTCGTAGTACGACAGCGAGGAGGAGAACGCGGGGGCGGGGATGCCGGCCTGCGCTGCCTGGACGACGACGCGGCGCCATGCTGCCTGGGCGGTGTTGACGGCGTCGGTGAAGAAGGGCGCGGTGACGAGGGCCACAAGGTTCGGGTTCTCGGCGTACGCGTCGGTGATGCGGTTCAGGAAGCGGGCGCGGATGATGCAGCCTGCTCGCCAGATTGCGGCGATGTCGCCCTTCTTGATGTCCCACCCGTACTGCTCGGCGCCGGCGATGATGGCGTCGAAGCCCTGCGAGTAGGCGATGATCTTGGACGCGTAGAGCGCGAGGCGCACGTCTTCTACGAAGCCGTCGGCGTCTTCGACCTGGAAGCCGTCGGGGCCTGGCAGGGTGCGGGATGCGGCGCGCTGCTCGAGCTTGGAGGACACGGAGCGCGCGAACACGGCTTCCGCGATGCCGGAGACGGGCACGCCCAGATCGAGGGCGGTCTGCACGGTCCAGGCGCCGGTGCCCTTGGCACCGGCGGCGTCGAGGATGACATCCACGAGCGGGAGCTGCGTGTCGGCGTCGACCTGGCGTAGCACCTCTGCGGTGATCTCGATGAGGTACGACTCGAGCTCGCCCTTGTTCCATTCGGCGAAGATCTCCGCGATCTCTGCTGGCGACTTGCCCGTGCCGCGGCGGATGAGGTCGTAGGCCTCGGCGATGAGCTGCATGTCGGCGTACTCGATGCCGTTGTGGATCATCTTCACGAAGTGGCCGGCGCCGTCGGTGCCGACGTGGGTGACGCAGGGCTCGCCCTCGGCGACCGCGGCGATGCCGCGCAGGATGGGGCCGAGGGTCTCGTACGACTCGACGGTGCCGCCTGGCATGAGGGAGGGGCCGTTGAGGGCGCCTTCTTCGCCGCCGGAGATGCCGCAGCCCACGAAGTGGATGCCCGTCTCGCGCACGGCAGCCTCGCGGCGGCGGGTGTCGGTGAAGAGGGCGTTGCCGCCATCCACGATGATGTCGCCCGGCTCGAACGCCTCGACGAGCTGGTTGATGACCGCGTCGGTGCCGGCGCCTGCCTGCACCATGATGATCGCCGTGCGGGGCTTCTGGAGGGAAGCCGCGAAGTCGGCCACGCTCTCGGAGGGCACGAACCCGGCCTCGGGGTGTTCCGCGACGAGCGTGCGGGTGCGCTCGGGGGAGCGGTTGTACACGGCGACGGTGTTGCCCTCGCGGCTCGCGAGGTTGCGTGCGAGGTTGGAGCCCATGACGGCCATGCCGACAACGCCGATGTTCGCGCTTGGGGACGAGCCGGTTTCCGAGGAGATCGAGGGGGCAGCGTCAGTGGTCATAGATGCGTCTCTTTCAAAGTGGATGCGAGCTCCCGTCAGGGCGATGCACGGGACACTCCACGGTATTGCACGACGGGCAGTCGTACCCTGACTTGTGGCACGAGCAAGGCAACCATTTCCGAACATGACGAAACGGCGCCGAACTCGGCACACAGCCAGGACGATAGCTGGCTGCGTGCGTGACCGCGAGCACCAAGACAGGGAGACACCCAGTGGCTGATCACGACGCCCGCACGAGAGCCTACGATTTCGGGCGCCCAGACGATGACGGCGACGCCATCACCGACGAGCAGCCGACGACGGCGATGCCCAGAACTCGCGCAACGCCGAGCGCTCCGTCGTCCCAACGCGCCCCGTCGTCGAGCCTGTACGCGGGGAGCGAGGAGTCGACGCGCGTCATCCCGCAGCAGGCACCGCCGCCCGCGCCGGCAGCAGTCGCGCCGGGCCGTCCCGCGAAGGAAGCCAGGCAGCAGCCGCGTGCCCCGCAGCAGGCCGGTCTGACGGATGCTCGGGGTGCCGACAGCAGGAACGGCCGCGGCCGCGAGTCGGCCAGCCCCAGCGTCTGGGCGCGTATCGGATCCGTCTTCCTCGCCGTCCCGCTCTACGTCGTCTGCCTCGCCGCCTTCAGCGCGATTCCGGTGCTCATCATCGTGTCTGGTGTCTCGGCCTCCGCCGGCAGCTTCCTCGGGGACGGTGGGGGAGTCTCGCCCGTCTGGACGATGCTCGTCACCATGCTGGCGGCTGTCGGTTTCTTCCTCATGGCCCTCACGATGCGGTTGTCCGGCACTGGCTCCGTCGTCGCCGGGGCGCTCTCGGTGCTCGCGGGGCTCGGCTGCTTCCTTCTCCACGCTCAGCTCACCGCCGCTATCGCCGCCGCCCCGCTCTGGCAGGACGAGCTCGCCACCTTCGCGCTGTTCGCCGGCCCCGCATCCGGAATGGCGGTCTCGCTGCTCGCAGCCGAGCTAGTGGTCTTCGGGTTCGCCATGCTGGGCGCAGGCGCCGCCGTGAGCAGCGCCCGCCGCCATGGCTGGCGCAAGGCCGTCGGCTTCTGACGAGGCTCTGCACAGCGGTTTTCGAGAACGAGCCCCCACAGCGCTCGGTATGACGTAAAGTAGGGGGCTGAACTTCGGCGAGGGGCCGTTAGGCCCGTGATCGACGCGGTGATGTGTCCTTGAACGGGCCTCCACACGCTTCCTCAGTCTGTCGAGAACCACCATCAAGGAGACAACATGGCAGAGACCAACAAGCTCAGCGTTGAACTGCGCGACAAGTTCGGCAAGGGCGCAGCCCGCAAGATCCGTGCCGCTGGCAAGATCCCCGCGGTCCTCTACGGCCACGGCACCGAGCCCCGCCACCTGACCCTCCCGGGTCACGAGACGATGCTGCTCATCCGCAAGGCAAACGCGCTCATCGAGCTCGACATCGAGGGTGACGCGCAGCTCGCGCTTGTCCGCGACGTCCAGCGCGACCCAGTGCGTCAGATCATCGAGCACCTCGACCTCGCGGTCATCCGCAAGGGTGAGCGCGTCGAGGTCGACGTGCCGCTGCACCTCATCGGCGACCCGTTCCCCGGCACGATCGCCGTCCAGGACGCGACGACGATCCTCGTCGCCGCAGACGCGACGGCCATCCCGAGCTTCATCGAGGTCTCGGTCGAGGGCCTCGAGGACGGCACGCTCATCCACCGCGAAGACCTCAAGCTCCCAGAAGGCACCGTGCTCGTCGACCTCGCTGAGGACGCCGAAGAGGTCGCTCTCGTCTCGATCCAGACGCCTCGCGGCGAGGACGAGGACGAGGACGCAGAGTCCGAAGAAGCAGCAGCCGAGTAATTTCCCGTCTGGCGTCGTCGCTTCGACGCAGCTTCGTCGGAAGGCGGGTGGCTTCGGCCGCCCGCCTTTCGCGTTCCCATCGATACGACGAGCCGCCGAGCAGAGCGTCCCGTCACATGAAAGGCTTTGCAGCATGGCAGCAGACACCTGGCTCGTGGTCGGACTCGGCAACCCGGGGGAGAAGTACGCGAAGAACCGGCACAACGTCGGGCAGTTCGTCGTGGACGAGCTCGCGAAGCGACTCGGAGCCAGCTTCTCGAGGCACAACAAGGCGAACGCCCGCACGGCAGAGGGGCGCACGGCGCCCGGCGGCCCGAAGCTCGTGCTCGCGAAGTCGAACGGGTACATGAACACCTCCGGCGGGCCGGTCTCGCAGCTCGTCGACTACTACGGTGTCGACGTCGACCACGTCGTCGTCGTGCACGACGAGCTCGATCTGCCCTTCGACACGCTCAAGCTCAAGGTGGGTGGTGGCCACGGTGGACACAACGGGCTCCGTGACATCAGCGCTGCTCTCGGCGACCCCGGCTACCTGCGTGTGCGCGTCGGCATCGGGCGCCCGCCGGGCAGGCAGGACGCCGCCGACTTCGTGCTGAAGGACTTCGCGGGCAGCGAGCGCGAGCTGCTTCCCGTGCTTGTGGGCGATGCGGCAGACGCTGTCGAGCTGATCGCCAGCGAGGGCATCCAGGCCGCGCAGCTTCGCGTCCACACGGCAGCCGGCGCGTGAAGCTCGTCATCCAGCGCGTTTCCGAGGCGAGCGTCACGGTCGAAAACCGTGTTGTGGGCAGCATCGCGGAGCCAGGCCTGCTCATCCTCGTCGGAGTCACGCACTCCGACACCGAAGCGGATGCGGGCAAGCTCGCCCGCAAGGTGCTCGGGTTGCGCATCCTGAACGACGAGAAGTCCGTGCTCGACATCGGCGCGCCCGTGCTGGTCGTCAGCCAATTCACGCTCTACGGGGACGCGCGGAAGGGACGTCGGCCGTCGTGGTCGCTCGCGAGCGGCCGAGCGCATTCGGAGCCGCTGGTCGACGCCTTCATCGAGGCTTTGCGCGACGGGGGCGTGCGCGTCGAGACGGGCGAGTTCGGGGCCATGATGCAGGTCGCGAGCATCAACGACGGACCCTTCACCGTGCTCCTGGAGTCGGCAGACCTCGCCTAGACGCCCTTCAGCACGGCCCGGTCTCGGGAGTGTAGGAAGTATCTTCGGCTCTGCGCGTACAATTCCCCGAGTGACTCTGCACGGCTTCGTACGCTCCATCCAGTCCACCCCTTCTTTCGAGCGCGCCATGGGGCGCGCCGGTCGTGACACCGACTTCTCGCTTGTCGACGGCGCACGGGCGCCGCTCATCGCGAACCTCCTCGCCGCGCGCCAGGCGGAGCTGGGCTCTGCCCCCATGCTGTTCGTGCTCACGGCCACGAGCCGCGAGACCGAGCAGTTCGGTGCTGACCTGCAGACGTTTGTCCCGGATGCGCACATCGCGGAGTTCCCCGCTTGGGAGACGCTCCCGCACGAGCGCCTGAGTCCGTCGGTGGAGACCACGGGCCGGCGTCTGCGAGCCATGCGCGAGCTCACGGAGTGGAAGGCTGGCGACAAGACGGCGCCGTTTGTGCTGCTCGCCTCGGTGCGCGCCGCCCTCCAGCCCCTGCTGCCCGGCCTCGATGCCGCCACGACCATCCGCCTCGAGCGCGGCTCGCGCGGCAACGACCTGTCCAGCCTCGCCCTGCAGCTTGTCGACCTCGCGTACTCGCGCGTGGACATGGTCACCCGTCGTGGAGAGTTCGCCGTGCGCGGCGGCATCCTCGATGTGTTCCCGCCCGACGCATCGCACGCGCTGCGCATCGACTTCTTCGGCGACGAGGTCGACGAGATCCGCGTGTTCTCCGTGGCCGACCAGCGCTCGCTCGAGTCCGAGGTCACCGAGGCGCTCATCACGCCCGCGCGTGAGCTGCTCCTCACCGAGAGCGTGCGCCAGCGGGCCCGCGAGATGCAGCACGAGTTCCCGAACCTGCAGCAGATGCTCGCCAAGATCGCCGAAGGCATCCCATCGGAGGGCATGGAATCGCTTGCGCCGGCGCTCGTGAGCGAGCTTGTCCCCATCACGAGCTACCTGCCAGAGGACGCCGCCATGGCGGTGCTCTCGCCCGAGCGCGTCGCGACGCGCGCCGTGCACCTCTCCGAGACCAACCACGAGTTCCTCGAGGCCGCCTGGAGCGCGGCGACCGCAGGTGCGGACGCGCCCATCGACCTCAGCTCCGGTGACTTCCTCACCGTCTCGGGGCTGCGGGATGCTCGCGGGGCGCGGCCGTGGTGGTCGTTCTCCCCGTTCCAGACGCTGGAGATCCCGGAGGAGCAGCTCGATGCGAGCGAGATCCTCGCGGTCAAGATCGAGGGCGACGCCGTGCCGAGTTTCGCCGGCAACGCCGACGGCGCCATCGAGCACGTGTCCGCACTCCTCAAAGACGGCTGGCGGGTTGTCGTCACGAGCCAGGGACCCGGCCTCGTGGAGCGCGCGAGCCAGCTGCTGTCCGAGCACGGAGACGGGGCCAGGCTCGTCGACGAGCTGCCGGATGAGCTCGAGACCGGGGTCGCGTACCTCACCCAGTCGCCCGTATCCACCGGTGTGCAGGTGCCGGGCGAGAAGCTCGCCCTGGTCACCGAGACCGACTTCTTCGGGCGCTCGGTGGGTTACGACTCCCGGCAGCCCAAGAAGCTCGCGAGGCGTCGCGCGAACTCGGTTGTCGACCCGCTGCAGCTCAAGGCGGGCGACTTCGTCGTGCACGAGACGCACGGCATCGGCAAGTTCGTCGAGCTGCGCCAGCGCGAGGTGCAGGCCGGCGGCCGCAATGCCCCGAAGACCGTGCGCGAGTACCTCCTCATCGAGTACGCGCCCTCCAAGCGTGGCCAACCGGGTGACAAGCTCTTCATCCCGACCGAGCAGCTCGACCAGCTCACGAAGTACGTCGGCGGCGAGGCGCCAGCCCTGTCGAAGATGGGCGGCTCCGACTGGTCAGCCGCCAAGGGCAAGGCGCGCAAGGCCGTCCGCGACATCGCGGTCGAGCTCGTGAAGCTCTACAGCACGCGCATGGCGTCGAAGGGGCACGCCTTCGGGCCGGATACTCCCTGGCAGCACGAGCTCGAGGAGGCGTTCCCGTTCGTCGAGACGCCCGACCAGCTGCAGACGGTCGATGAGATCAAGCGCGACATGGAGCGTCCCATCCCGATGGATCGCCTTGTCTCCGGTGACGTCGGCTTCGGCAAGACGGAAGTCGCCGTGCGCGCCGCGTTCAAGGCGGTCCAGGATGGCAAGCAGGTGGTCATCCTCGTACCGACGACGCTGCTCGTGCGCCAGCACCATGAGACGTTCTCCGAGCGCATGGCGGGCTTCCCCGTCACCATCAAGCCCCTCAGCCGGTTCCAGTCGAAGAAGGAGTCGGAGGAGACGATCCGTGGACTCGCCGACGGTTCGGTCGACATCGTCATCGGAACGCACCGGCTGCTCACCGACTCCATCGCGTATAAGGATGTCGGGCTCATCGTGATCGACGAGGAGCAGCGGTTCGGCGTCGAGCACAAGGACGCTCTCAAGAAGCTCAAGGCAAACGTCGACATCCTCGCCATGAGTGCGACGCCCATTCCTCGAACCCTCGAGATGGCCGTCACGGGGATCCGCGAGATGTCGACGCTCGCCACCCCGCCGGAAGACCGCCACCCGATCCTCACGTTCGTCGGCGCGAAGTCCGACCGGCAGGTGGCGGCGGCGATCCGTCGCGAACTGCTGCGTGAGGGCCAGGTCTTCTACGTCCACAACCGCACCGCATCCATCAACCGGGTCGCGGCCGAGATCGCCGAGCTCGTGCCTGAGGCCCGCGTCGCTGTGGCACACGGCAAGCTCAGCGAGAACCGGCTCGAGCAGATCATCGTCGACTTCTGGGAGCGCAAGTTCGACGTGCTCGTGTCGACGACGATCGTCGAGACAGGGCTCGACATCGCGAACGCCAACACGCTCATCATCGACGACGCGGAGCGGTACGGCCTCAGCCAGCTGCACCAGCTGCGCGGACGCGTCGGCCGCGGCCGCGAGCGCGCCTACGCCTACCTTCTCTACGACGGAACGCGTCCGCTCACGGAGACCGCCACGGACCGCCTCGAGACGATCGCCGCGAACAACGAGCTCGGCTCGGGTATGCAGGTCGCGCTCAAGGACCTCGAGATCCGAGGCGCCGGGAACCTCCTCGGCGGCGAGCAGTCCGGGCATATCGCAGGCGTCGGCTTCGACCTGTACCTGCGCATGATCGGCGAGGCAGTCAACACGTTCCGCGGCGAGGTCGCGGAAGGCCAGACCGAGCTTCGCCTCGAGATCCCCGTGGATGCACGCGTGCCGGAGGACTACGTCGCGAGCGAGCGACTGCGCCTCGAGGCCTACCAGAAGCTGTCGAGCGCCTCGAGCCCCAACGCCAAGCCCGGGCAGATCGGGCTTGTCCTCGAAGAGCTCCAGGACCGCTACGGTGAGCCGCCCATCGAGGTGCAGCGTCTCATCGAGGTCTCGAAGCTGCGGCGACTCGCCGTCAAGGCGGGCCTCGGCGAGCTTGTCGTCTTCGGCAAGACGCTCCGTATCGGGCCAGCCGAGCTGAGCGACTCGAAGCAGATGCGCCTGCGCCGAATGTACCCGGGGTCGAAGATCGTCGACGCCACGAACTCGCTCGCCATCCCCGTGCTGGAGGGCCGCGACGGCAACCAGCCGAGCGACGAGGAGATGCTGATCTGGGTGCGCGGCATCCTCAAGGCGATCTTCGAGATCGAGGACGAAGCAGTCGAGGTGCCGAGCGACACGGAGGCCAAGTAGCCGTGGTCGACGCGAGCGAGGGCTCCGAGCCTCTGATGCGTTCCGGGCTCCCAGCGCGTTACGAGCATCCCGCTCGTTCGGGCCACCCTGGACTGTCGGCGCATCCGGAGCTGAACCGGCTGCTCGCCGTGGTGGATGCGTTTCGCGGTGCGGGCGGATGCGCCTGGTACGAGGAGCAGACCCACGCGTCGCTCGTGAAGTACCTCACGGAGGAGACCGCGGAGCTCGTCGAGGCCCTCGAGGACGACAACCCGGCAGATATCAAGGAGGAGCTGGGGGACGTTCTTTTCCAGGTGCTCTTCCACTCCGACATCGCGGCCCAACGGGGGAGCGGCGCCTTCACCCTCGAGGACGTCGCCCGCGAGCAGGCCGACAAGCTCCTGCGCCGGAACCCACATGTCTTCGGGCCGAATCCCACCCGCGACATCGACGAGATCATCCGCCTGTGGCAGGAAGCGAAAGCCATCGAGAAGCGCGACCGCACGAGCGTCCTCGACGGTGTGCCCCGCGATATGTCGGCGATTGCGCTTGCCCAGAAGCTCCTCGGCAAGGAGCGCCAGGTCGGCGCGGTGCCCGCGGCGCCGGTCAGCGTTGACGTCTTCACGTCCGATTCGGGATGGGTTTCTCACCTCGGGATGGGTTGCAACCCATCCGGAAGCGAGAAAGCCATCCCGAGTCCTGCGGCCGCGGAGCTCGCGGCGCCTGCTGTTGTCTCCGAAGCCGAGGCGAGACTCAAGGGCGGCGCGGACGCCGACGCCGATGATGAGCTGGCGCTCGGGCGAACGCTGCTGGCGCTCGTGCGCCACGCGGATGCGCGTGGCCTCGACGCCGAGCGCGCCATGCGGCTCGCGAACCGCGAACTCGAGCAGAGCATCCGCGCGGCCGAAACCCGAGACGTCTGACCCTGCTCGAACGCTGCCCGGCGATTCGCCCTCTGGGGTGAGGCTCACAGGGCGAATCGCCGGGCAGCGTTCGGCCGGGCCAGGCCTGGCCAGGCCGGCCGGCAGGATGCGGGGTGGGTCAGCGGTTGGAGGTCAGCGCGCTCGACAGGTCGCCGGCGAGGTTACCGCGGTCGGCCACGACGATGTCGTCGAGGTTCTGCCAGGCGGCCGCGTCGCCAAGCAGCAGCGCCGTGCGTTCGGCGATGTCGGCGGGCGCATCCGCTTCGCTCCACGCCGATTGCACACGCAGGATGCGCGACTGGCGGTCGTTCTTCAGGTCGATGCGGCCGACAATCGCATCGCCGAGGAGGATGGGCAGCGAGTAGTAGCCGTACACGCGCTTGTGCGCCGGTGTGTAGATCTCGATGCGGTAGTGGAAGTCGTGCATCCGCTCGCCTCGTGGCCGGAACCAGACGACTGGGTCGAAGGGGGAGAGGAGCGCCGCGGCGTCCATGGTGCGCGGGTGGCGGGCGTCGCGGTGCAGCCAGGCGAGGCCGGGTTGGCCCTCTTTGCCCCACTCGGCGACTTGCACGGGCAGGACCTCGCCAGAGTCAGAGAGCTCCTCGAGCGCGGTCTTCGTGAGCGCCATCGGCACGCGGAAGTAGTCGGCCAGGTCAGCCGTCGTGCCGATGCCGTGGGCGGCGGCTGCCATGCCGGTGAGCTCGCGGACGGCGTCGCGCGTGCTCACCTCAGCACCCAGGACTTCGGGGGGAAGCACCTGCTCTGGCAAGGCGTATCTCCGCTCGAATCCCTTGCGGGGAGCGGATGCGAGCTCGCCCCAGCGGAAGAGGTATTCGAGCACGATCTTGACGTCGGACCATTCCCACCAGGTTCCGCGCCGCTTGTTCGCCTCGTGTTCGAACTCGCTGGCGGCGAGCGGGCCTCGCTCGAGGAGCTCGGCGCGCAGCCAAGCGATCGTCGCCGCATGGCCCTCGAGGAACTCCGCGTTCTTGCGGCGGTCTCTCTGCTCTTTGTCGCGCATCCGCCACGCGAACAGCGGCAGTGACGAGACGGGGAGGATAGCCGCCTCGTGGGCCCAGTACTCGGTGAGGCGCGGTTGGCGACCGGACGCGAGCCGGTCGAGCGCCGCCTTGTCGTAGCCGCCCAGTCGAGAAAACACCGGCATGTAGTGGCTCCGCTCCCACACGTTCACGGAGTCGATCTGCAGCAGGTGGATGCGCGAGAGCAGCGAGCTCAGCTGCCTCGTTCCGGTTTGGGTCGCGGTGCTTCGCGCGCCGAACCCTTGGGCTGCGAGCGCGATGCGCCGGGCCTGAGCCGCACCGATGAGGGGGAGTCGGGTGGTCATGCCTCGTCGCGCCGTTCGAGCGTGATCTCGACGCGGCCGCTTTCGACGGGCAGCGGGCCGCCGGCGACAGGTGTGGGGGCCGGAATCACGCGCTCCGCCTCGAGAGTCGCCGCGGCCTCGGCGTGGGTGGGTGCAAACGCCTGGTCGACCCCGGTCATCGCGCCAGACAGGGCACCTCCGACGCGTGGGCGGCCTGGGCGGCCGATTCGCGAGAAGCTCCAGAACATGCCGACTGCGAAGAGGAGCGCCACTGAGAGGAGAACGATGCCGGTCACAGCGCGCCCTCGAACCCTTCGCGTGCAATCATCCTGCGAGAATAGTGCAATGGCTTCTCAGATCACTCCGCCTCGTGGCATGCGCGATTTCCTCCCGGCAGACAAGCGCAGGCGAGAGCGCATCCTCGGAACGATCCGGGAGGTGTACACGAGGCACGGCTTCGATGAGATCGAGACGCCCGTGGTCGAGGACACGGCTCGCCTGCACTCGGGGCTCGGTGGCGACAACGAGAAGCTGTCCTTCGCCGTCATGAAGCGTGCGCTCGACGGCGACGCGCTTGCTGCCGCCGCTGAATCCGGCGATTCGCTCTCTCTCAGCGATCTGGGCCTGCGCTTCGACCTGACGGTGCCGCTCGCCCGCTTCGTCGCAACGCACCGCGGCACGCTGCCTGGCGTGTTCCGCAGCCTGCAGATGGCCCCGGTCTGGCGCGCTGAACGCCCGCAGAAGGGGCGGTACCGCCAGTTCGTGCAGTGCGACATCGACATCATCGGCGAGCCAGGGGCGCTTGCGGAGGTCGAATTGCTTGTGGCCTCCTCAGCCGCGCTTGTTGAGCTCGGCCTCGACAACTGCACGATCCGAGTCAACGACCGGCGCCTCCTGACGGCACTGCTGGTGCACTGCGGGTTCGCGGAATCGGAGCACGGCGCCGCGCTCATCACGATCGACAAGCTCGACAAGGTCGGGCCCGAAGGGGTCGCGGCCGAACTCGCGACGCTCAACGCGACGGCGGCCCTGCAACTCGCCGCGGCCCTCGCCACGTGGGCGCCACTGCTGGAGACGGGTATCCGTCTCGACCTCGAGACGATCCTCACGAGCCTGCCCGGCGCGCTCCGCGAGGACCCTGCCGTTGTCGAGGTCGTCGAGGGCATGGTTGAGATCGCGGATGCGGCTGCCGCGGCGGGTGCATCCATTCGGCTTGTGTTCGACCCGAGCCTCGTGCGCGGCATGGGCTACTACACGGGCACGATCTTCGAGGCGGCTCACCCCGAGTCTGGGTCGTCGGTCGGCGGCGGAGGGCGTTACGACGGCATGATCGGCCGCTTCCTCGGTCAGGATGTGCCGGCCTGTGGTTTCTCGATCGGCTTCGAGCGCATCGTCGACCTTGCAAAGCTGCCCGAGACGGGGGAGGAGCGGGCCGTTGCTCTGCTCTTCGACAAGCGAGCATCCGTCGCTGACATCGCGAAGGTCAAGGGTGCGGTTGTGCGCTCGGGGGCCTCGCGCGTGCGCGTGGCGAAGAAGCCCAAGAACGTGCGCGGCCTTCTTGCCTCGCTCGCCGAGCAGGGGTTCACGCACGCGGCGCACGTCCGTGACGAGCACGTTGCGGCGCCTGAAATGCTCAGCTTCGAAGCGCTCCAGCAGTAATAGCCTGGCACCTCCGAACGAGGGGGAGCTTTGGAATTGAGCACTCGACAGGGGAAACCAGCCGACAGAGTCCGGAAGCGTTGGCTCGCGTCCGTGGGCCTCGCGGTAACAACGGCAACGTCACTGAGCGGATGCTCACTGCTCGGCGAATGGGATGAGCCCTTCGCTTACCAGGAAGTTGTGATCCCGGAGTCCGTTGCTGAGCCCGGAAGCCGTTTCGAGTACCGGGAGACGGCGCTGCTTCCGCTTGAGGACGGTCGCGAGGTCGCCGTAACGTTCACTCAGGTCATGACGGGCCTCCACGAGAACGCCGGGCTCGCGGAGATCGGACCAGATTGGACGACTCCGGGGTCAATGAACGTCACCATCGGCATGCAAGGCGACGCGGCGCATGGGGTGTCGGCGCTCCCGCCTGACCTCGTCGGCATCCTCGATGACGGCTCCGTTGCTGCTCGAGCAACGGTGGAGGAGGCTCCCGACGCGGTCGCCTGCGATCTGCTTCTTCAGGTCCCAGAACAGGATGACGCGGATTCTCAGCAACTTCGGTGCGCGATCTACCTCGTTCCGGCGGGACGTGAGCTCATCGAAGTCCGCTGGGTGCCCGTGGATGCTGAGTCCGGCTACCAAGAGCGCCCGGTCACTTGGCGAGTGCCAAGCATGGAGGAGCTCATGACGGAGGAGCTGGCGAAGATGCCCGCACCGACCTCGTGACCGGAGGCGCCGCGCCTTCCTCACGTTCCTTCTGCCCCTATACACTGGCGAAGGACCGCGTCTCTGGCGGTCCGTACGCTACTGATTCGCAAGGAGCATCCTGTGGCCCTTATTGACGTCGTCCACGCCCGCGAGATCCTCGATTCCCGAGGCAACCCAACCGTCGAGGTCGAGGTTCTGCTCGATGACGGATCGACCGGCCGCGCGGCCGTGCCGTCCGGTGCATCCACCGGTGCCTTCGAAGCCTTCGAGCTGCGCGACGGCGACGCCGACCGCTACCTCGGCAAGGGCGTCCAGAAGGCCGTCGAGGCCGTCATCGACGAGATCGACCCCGCCATCGAGTTCTTCGACGCAAGCGACCAGCGCCTCGTCGACGAGGAGCTCAAGGAGCTCGACGGCACCCCGAACAAGAAGCGCCTCGGTGCGAACGCCATCCTCGGCGTGAGCCTCGCAGTCGCGAAGGCTGCAGCCGACTCGGCTGGCCTCCCGCTCTTCCGCTACGTCGGTGGCCCGAACGCTCACGTGCTTCCCGTGCCGATGATGAACATCATCAACGGCGGCGCGCACGCTGACAACGGCATCGACGTGCAGGAGTTCATGATCCTCCCCATCGGTGCAGAGACCTTCAGCGAAGCGCTTCGCTGGGGCACCGAGGTGTACCACCAGCTGAAGAAGACACTGCACTCGAAGGGGTACGCGACGGGCCTCGGCGACGAGGGCGGCTTCGCTCCCGACCTGCCAAACACGCGTGCGGCACTCGACCTCATCGTCGAGGCCATCGGCGCGACGAAGTACGAGATCGGCACCGACATCGTGCTCGGCATGGACGTCGCCTCGAGCGAGTTCTTCAAGGACGGCAAGTACCACTTCGAAGGTGCTGAGGTCTCGGCTGAGGAGATGACGGCCTTCTACGAGAAGCTCGTCGCCGACTACCCGATCGTCACCATCGAGGACCCGCTGGACGAGGACGACTGGTCGGGCTACCAGGCCCTGACCGCGGCCATCGGCGACAAGGTGCAGATCGTCGGAGACGACCTCTTCGTCACCAACCCCGAGCGCCTCCAGCGCGGCATCACCGAGGGCGCAGCCAACTCGCTCCTCGTGAAGGTCAACCAGATCGGCACGCTCACGGAGACGCTCGACGCTGTCTCGCTCGCGCAGCGCGCCGGGTACACGGCCATCCTGTCGCACCGTTCGGGTGAGACCGAGGATGCAACGATCGCGCACCTGGCGGTCGCCACGAACTCGGGCCAGATCAAGACGGGTGCGCCTGCTCGCACCGACCGCGTCGCGAAGTACAACGAGCTCCTCCGCATCGAGGAAGAGCTCGGCGACGCCGCCGTCTACGCAGGACGCAGCGCCTTCCCGCGCCACAAGGCGTAAGGGTCTCGCGACAGGCGTAAGTCACGCCGCACGGCGTAACGGCTGAGTCGCGCGGATCATCGCGACACACGAACGGGTCGGGGCAAGTCCCCGGCCCGTTCGGCATGATGGGAAGCCGACACGGAGAGGGGGATGTGCATGGCCAACACGTCAGGCAAGTCGGGCGCTCCCGGCAAGCCGGCCTCCGGCTCCGGCTCTGGAGCGAAGGCAAGCTCCACGTCGACTCCGAAGAGCAAGGCCTCGCCGAAGTCGAGCCCGAAGGCCAGGCCAACCGGGGGTGCAACCTCCAAGGCGACCTCGAAGACTCACTCGCCCTCGAAGGCGCAGCCGAAGCCCAAGTCGGGCACGAAGCCAGCGTCGAAGTCGCCCCGCAAGTCCACCGCGAGCGGTGCGACCTCCCGTCGTCGTCTCCCGACGGTTCGCCCCAATGGTGCGACAGTGCTCGTGGCGATTGTCGTGATCCTCGGCATCGCTGTGTTGGCACCGACCGCGCAGCGCTACATCGCGCAGCGCCAGTATGTCGCGCAGCTGCAGGCTGAGCTCGCCGAGACGCAGAAGAGCGTGGATGAGATCGCCACCGAACGCGACAGGTGGAGCGACCCCGCTTACATCCAGTCCCAGGCTCGCGGCCGGCTGCTTTTCGTGATGCCTGGCGACACGAGCTATCTTGTGCTCGACCCGCCGGCGACGAACAAGCAGCAGCAGAGCAACATCAGCACGGAACTCCACGAGACGCAGTCGAGCTGGCTCGACAGCTTTGTCGAGTCGCTTGTCACGGCGGGCACCGCCCCGGCACCCACGCCAAGCGACTAGCAGCACCTTCACGAACGAGACCAGCGGATGCAGATCACCCCGCATCCGCCACGCAGAGCCGAAAGCGACCAATGCTCGAGTACTCAGAAGCCACCGAACGCGACCTCGAGGTCATGCGCGAGCAGCTCGGCCGACCCATGCGGGGCGTCGTCGGGATCGGAGCGCGCTGTGCGTGCGGCAACCCGACGGTTGTGGTTACACGCCCTCGCCTCCCAGACGGCACGCCTTTCCCGACTCTCTACTACCTGTCACACCCCGCCGCGACGATCGCCATGTCGCAGATCGAGGCGGACCAGATCATGCCGGAGATGCAGCAGCGGCTCAGCGACGATGATGAGTTCCGCGCCGCCTACCTCGCCGCGCACGAGCGCTATCTCGCGGAGCGTGAATCGCTTGAGGTGGTCGAGGAGATCTCCGGGATCACAGCTGGAGGCATGCCGAGCCGGGTCAAGTGCCTGCACGCTCTCGCGGCGCATTCCCTCGTCGCGGGCCCGGGTGTGAACCCTGTCGGCGACTGGGCGCTCGAGCTCTCCACGTGGTCACCGCAGCGCTGCGTGTGCGCTAACCCCGGCGATGCACTCGCCGGTGACGCGCAGGAGTAGACTTGACAAGGTTTTCCTCGCCCAACCATCGCATGCAGGGAGTACAAGTACGTGACTAAGATTCTCATCGTTGGCGGAGGCTACGCCGGCTTCTACACGGCGTGGCAGCTCGAGAAGCAGCTCAACCCGGGCGAAGCCCAGGTCACAGTTGTCGACCCGCTGCCGTACATGACGTACCAGCCATTCCTCCCAGAGGTCATCAGCGGAAACATCGAGCCGCGTCACGCAGTCGTCTCGCTGCGTCGTCACCTCAAGCGTTCGCGCGTCATCACGGCTGAGGTCACGAACATCGACCACTCCACGAAGACGGCGACCATCAAGCCGGAGATCGGCGAGCCCTACACGGTCAACTACGACATCATCGTGGTCACCGCTGGCGCTGTTTCGCGCACGTTCCCGATCCCGGGCATCGCCGACAACGCCATCGGCGTGAAGACGGTCGAAGAGGCCACGTGGATCCGCGACACGATGATCGACAACTTCAACAAGGCGTCCACCATGGCACCGGGCCCGGAGCGCACGCGCCTCCTGACCTTCGTCGTCGTCGGCGGTGGCTTCGCCGGCATCGAGTCGTTCGCCGAGATGCGCTCGCTCGCGACCGCGCTCCTCGAGGACTACCCGTCGCTGCAGTTCGACGACGTGCACTTCCACCTCATCGAGGCTGCCGGGCGCATCATGCCAGAGGTGTCCGAGGACACCGCGCTGTGGGTCATCAAGAACCTCGCAGAGCGCGGCGCGACGGTGCACCTCAACACGCAGGTCACCTCGGCCGTTGACGGCGTCGTCGAGACCTCCGCTGGCGACAAGTTCCCCACCGACGTCATCGTCTGGACCGCTGGTGTCATGGCCGCTCCGGTCATCAAGAGCAACAGCGACCTGCCCGTCGACGAGCGTGGACGTCTCCGCGCACGCGCCGACCTTCGGGTCGAGGGCGACAACGGCATCGTGCAGGACGCCTGGGCGGCTGGCGACGTGTCGGCTGTGCCTGACCTGTCCGGTGGCGGAGTCGGCGGCTTCTGCGTGCCGAACGCTCAGCACGCCGTTCGCCAGGGCAAGCTCATGGCCTCGAACCTCGTCGCAACGCTCCGCGGCGGAACTCCGAAGGACTACTACCACGAGAACATGGGCGCGGTAGCCGGTCTCGGCATCGGCGTCGGCGCATTCCAGTCGGGCACGTTCGCCTTGACCGGGGTGCTCGCCTGGCTCGCGCACCGTGGCTACCACGACCTCGCGATCCCGACCGTCGAGCGCAAGATCCGCGTGCTCACGGGCTGGATCAACAACTTCGTGCTCGGCCGCGACTTCGTATCGATCAGCGCCCGCGAGACACCTCGCGCCGCCTTCGAGCGCTTCGCGTCGCGCCCGCGCCCGGCGGCTCCGGCTGCCGAGGCCGCACCGGCCAAGCTGCCTGCCTCGAGCGAGCACGGCGAGAAGTCCGACAAGCCCGCCGCCGACTCCAGCGAGAAGTCCGCGCCAGAGAAGGTAGCGGCTGAGGCTTCGGCTGCTGCCAAGCCGGCTGCTGCAAAGCCTGCGCCCGCCCGCGCGGCCAAGGCGCCTGCTGGCGACAGCAAGTAGCTGACCTCGTCGGGGCCGCCACATCTTCGGATGCGGCGGCCCCGACTTGTACGCCCCTATGGCCCAACTGGCAGAGGCAGAGGACTTAAAATCCTTGTGTTCTGGGTTCGAATCCCAGTGGGGGCACAACAACTGATCGGATTGCGCGACCGTCGAGGCTCGCGTGGCACCATGCCGCCATGGTGATCGACGTTCGAGCGGCGCAGCGCTTCGCCGATGTGAAGACGATAGTCGGGCCGAAGCGGCCCGACGCGAACGTGTGCTGGTGCCTCAGCTACCGCATTCCGGCCAAAGAGAATCAGTCGCTGGTCGGCGCCGAACGCGTCAAGCGCCTGCTGCGTCAGCAGTTTCCGCCCAGTGTGCTCGCGTACGACGGCGATGAGGTCGTCGGCTGCCGGCTTTCGTGGCCGCGGGCTCTCCCACCGTCTCGAAGGTCTCCGACACCGACTCGGTGTTGAACGGTTTCCCAGGGTGCTGATGCGGCTCGACCTTCGCTGAGGGATCGTTCAGCACCCGATGGTCGTCTCGGGAAGGAGGATACTGGCGGCATGCCGATTCTCAACAAGGACATGACCCTCTGCATCTCGCTCGCGGCCCGGCCGTCGAACCTGGGGACGCGCTTCCATAACTTCCTCTACGAGGAGCTCGGCCTCAACTTCATCTACAAGGCCTTCACGACGGACGATATCGAGGGGGCGATCCGGGGCGTCAGGGCGCTCGGGATCCGGGGATGCTCGGTGTCGATGCCGTTCAAGGAAGCCGTCATCCCGCTCGTTGACGAGCTTGACCCCTCGGCGCTTGCCATCGAATCGGTCAATACGATCGTCAACGACGGCGGCAGGCTCGTCGCCTCCAACACCGATTACGAAGCCATCGCGGATCTCATCTCCGAGCACAACATCGACCCATCGCTGCCGGTCGTCGTGCGGGGCGCGGGCGGCATGGCTAAGGCCGTCGTGGCGGCGTTCCGGGATGCGGGCTTCGCCGAGGTCACGGTTGTCGCGCGCAACGAAGCAGCCGGGTCGGCGCTTGCCGAGAAGTACGGCTACCGCTGGCAGGCCACGGATCCGGCGCCGGGGCCGGTCGTGCTGGTGAATGTCACCCCCATCGGTATGACGGGGGCGGATGAAGACGCGCTCGCCTTTGGCGAGAAGCAGGTGGCCGTGGCGAAGCTGGTGTTCGATGTGGTCGCCTTCCCGGCCGAGACGCCGCTCATCCGCCTCGCTCGGGCCAACGGGGTTCCCGTCGTCACAGGTGCCGCGGTCGCCGCGCTGCAGGCTGCGCGGCAATTTGAGAAGTACACGGGCAGGAGCATCACGGCCGAGCAGGTCGCCCGCGCAGCCACCTTCTCCAGGCAGAGCTGAAGATCGAGCCTGACGAGCGCCCTGCAGACGTGGCTCGCGGTGAGCGGGAGCAGAGTCTGCAGGGCGCTTGCTTGCTAGGTGGTGATCGCGGCGCGGCGTCCGACGCGCTCTGGTCGCTGCGCGCCGAGCATGGCCTGCACGATCATGTCCTCGTCGAGGAGCTCGGAGCGTCCTTCCAGGGCAGTGCGCCCGTTGGCGAGCACCACAACTCGGTGGCTCCACTGCAGGAGCTCCGTCATGTCGGTTCCGAGGAAGACAACTGAAGTGCCGGTTTCGGCGAGGCTGTGGAGGAACGCGAAAACCGAGCGTCGCGCTCCGACATCCACGCCCTGAGTCGGGTGGGCCAGCACGAGCACGTTGCCGCCTCGTTCAACGGCCCGAATGAACTCGGCCTTCTGCTGGTCGCCACCTGAGAGCTCGTCGAGGGCGGCGTTGATGTTCGTGGTGTTGATGCGCAGACGGTGTACGAGGTCGATCATCTTCCGTGCCCGAGAGATCTCGGCGCTGAGCGAGCCGTCTGCCTTGTCGACTCCTTGGATAAGGCTCCGATCGGACGCGAACGATGGGACGGCGTCGGGAAGGTAGCTCACGCCGTGTGCTTCCGCGACGCCTTCTTCCGTGAGGTCCACGGGCGCTCCGAAGAGCTCGACGTGCCCTTCCCTGGGGCGTGCAGCACCCCCGAGGATCTCGATCAGCTGGCGGACTCCGGAATCGTGAGTGCCGGTGATGCCGACGACCTCTCCTGGGCGAACGTGCAGGTCCACGCCGTGCAGCAGGTGGCCGTCTCCGACACCGAAAGCGGCGAGGGCGGCTCTATGGGCGTCGTCGGCGGCCGCGGCGAGCGTCGCATCCGCTTCGGGGAGCTCGCCGATGAGCATGATCGTGAGCTCCTCGGAGCTGAGGCCTGCAATGGGGGTGTCGATCGCGATCTTGCCCTCGCGAAGCACAAGCACGCGGTCGACGATGGACTGCACTTCGTCCATGCGGTGCGTGATGTAGAGGATTCCACGCCCCTGGGCCGCAAGCTGGCGGAGAACGCGGTGGAGCAGTGCGATCTCGTGGTCGGCGAGCGTGACTGCCACCTCGTCGATGACCACAAGCTGGGCCTCTTCGGCGAGCATGCGCACCACTTCGACGAGCGCACGGCGGCCGCGGTCGAGTTCGTCGATCATCGCCCCGAGATCGAGCTCGGCCCCGGTCTGCTCCGAGAGCTCCTGCGCGCGTTCGAGTACGGCCTCGTGCGACTCGCCGGCCCTGTAGGTATTACGGAAGAGCGCCTGCGCCACCGTCAGGCCGGCCGGCGGCTCCGCGTTCTGCGTGATGACGCCGACTCCGCAGGCCTGCGCCTCGTCAAGCGACTCGGGCGCGTACGGCTCAGCGTCGAGAATCATGGTTCCGGAATCGAGCTGGTGCCGCCCGACGAGGGCGCTGACGAGCGTGCTCTTGCCAGCCCCGTTGATGCCGATGAGTCCGACGATCTGGCCCCGGTAGAGGGTGAGATCAATCTCTCGAAGCACCTGCCGGTTGCCGTACGAAGCCGTCGCGCCGGTCATGTGTACAAGAGTGTCCATCGTTCCCCCTCGATAGCTCTGCGACGCGCGATTCTGGGATCGACAACGCGTCGTTTGCCCGCCCCCTCGCGGCGTACCGCGAACTCGGACGAGCTAAATCTATACGACGCGTGCGATCACCCGCGTGTTGGCGCGGTTCCTGTGTGAGTTATTGTCATGTCGGCTGCCGCCGGCAGCCGACACCGACAGGATCATCGACGCGACTGAGGTTTGACGTGCACGCACCCGATTCACTGCCATGGTGGCGGCGTCTCCTGGGCCGCGCTGGCACTGAGAGCGCAGGAGACGCCGACGTGTCGCCAGTTGTGGGTCTCCCTCCAGAGATCGCCGACGGCAGTGCGGACGCGGTCGCGGATCCAGTCGGCAAGGGGGAGTCGGACGACGAATCCATCTCGGAATGGACGATAACGCAGGACTATTTTTGGCCTGCCGTTCCTGAAGGTGCGGAGTCGGCGACTCGAAACGTAAAGGGGAAACACCACATGAGTTCACTCGACGAAGCCATCAAGCAGCTGCTCAGCATCGAGGGCGCCACTGGTGCTGCGATTGTCGACTACGCCAGCGGGATGGCACTCGCGCAGGGCGGGAACCCGTCCTTCGATCTCGGCATCGCTGCCGCCGGCAACTCGAACGTCGTGCGAGCCAAGCTCGCAACGATGAGCGAGCTCGGTGTCACCGACGAGATCGATGACATCCTGATCACGCTCAGCTCGCAGTATCACCTGATCAATGTCCTCAATACACAGGGATCGAACGGGCTGTTCATCTACCTCGTGCTGAGCCGCACGAGCGCGAACCTGGCGCTCGCGCGTCACAAACTCAAGGCGGTCTCCTCGCAGATCGCGGTGTGACGACGGAGGTTCGTCGAGCGGAGGGGCGGCCTGGGTCGCCCCTCCTGCTTGATCCCTTGCTTCTAGTGCACCAAATGCGCTTCCCGAAGCCTCCTGGCCACCTGGCCCTGGCCGAGACAACGTCAAGCGAATTCGCCCGGGCTGCGGGGTGACCCCGCCGTCTTGCAGTCGAGGCGGGATACCATTCCGGCATGCTCGAAGTCTGGATCGCCGTCGGAGCCGTGCTCCTCATCGCCATCGCCGTTGCCGTGTACGTGGTCGCCACGAGCCGGTCTCTCAAGCGCTTGAGGTCGAGAGTCGACGGCGCTTGGGGTGACATCACCGCGCAACTGGCAGCTCGTGAGGAGCTGCTGCCGCAGCTCGAGACGCGCGTACGAGGGTTCGCGACCCACGAAGACAAGGTGTTCGCAGCGTTCGCGGAGGCCCGCCAGGCGAGCTCGCAGGCGGAGACACCCGAAGAAGTGAGCGCCGCCGAAAACCGCGTGCAGGGCGCACTTCGGGGGCTGTTCGCCGCGTCCGAGGCGTACCCGCAGCTGCAGTCGAGTCGAGAGTTCCTGCAGCTCCAGTCCGACCTCGTCGACATCGAGAACCGGATCCAGGCGTCCCGCCGCTTCTACAACGGCGGCGTCCGCGAGTACAACACCAAGGTGAAGGTGTTCCCCAACAATCTTGTGGCCGGTCCGTTGCACTATGAGCAGCGAACGTTCTTCGAAGTGGCCGATCGCGCCGCCATCTCGCAGCCCCCGCGAGTGCAGTTCTAGTGGCACTCCCGCGCCCGCAGGCGCTCGTAGTATTGAGCCTATGACCGAACGCGACCTCGACGAGCTAGCCGCCAAGGCGGCATCGCCGAGAACCGGCTCCACTCTGGCGGCGAACCCCACCCCAGCACAGCGCAACGAGAGCGAGGACGAGCTCGTCCCGCGTGGGCTGCGCATCGGCGCGGCCTGGGCCTGGCGCAGCGTTGCGATCCTGCTCGCGCTGATCCCGCTCGGGTGGCTGGTCGCGCAGGCGTCGATCCTCGTCATCCCGCTACTGGTGGCGGCCCTCCTCGCGTCTCTGCTCGCGCCGCTCATGAAGTGGCTTGTAGGAAGCGGTCTGCCAAGGTGGGCAGCCCTCATCTTGTCGCTCATCGTGCTCCTCATGGCGATCGGCACGCTGATCACCCTCGTCATCAGCCAGTTCGCGCAGGGGTTCAACCTCGACCTCGGCAAGCTCGAGGCGCAGTACCAGCTTGCGTTGCAGTTCCTCGCGGACTCCCCACTCCACGTCACCGAGCAGCAGGTCGACGATGGACTCGGCCAGCTTGTCGAGTGGGTCCAGTCGAACGTCAACTCGATCGCCTCGCAGGCGGTCTCTGTCGGCTCCAACGTCGCCGCGTTCCTCGCGGGGACGCTCGTGACGGCGTTCGCGTTGATCTTCTACCTGCTGGATGGCCGCAGCATCTGGCTGTTCATCGTCTCGATCTTCCCCAAGAAGGCGCGCGCCGCTATCGACGGGGCTGGCCAGCGCGGCTGGATCTCCGTTGGCCACTACGTACGGGTGCAGGTGCTCGTCGCACTCATCGATGCCATCGGGATCTACCTCGGCGCCGTCATCCTGCAGGTGCCGTTTGCGCTGCCCATCGGCGTGATCGTCTTCCTGGCCTCGTTTGTCCCCTATATCGGTGCCATCTCGGCTGGAACGATCGCCGTGGCTGTGGCGCTGGCCTACAACGGCTTCCTGAACGCGGTCATCATGCTCATCGTCGTTGTCGCCGTCATGCAGATCGAGTCGCACATTCTGCAGCCGCTGATCATGGGCAGTGCGGTCAAGCTGCACCCGCTCGCCGTCCTGCTTTCAGTCAGCGCCGGCACGATCTTCGGCGGCATAGCCGGCGCCGTCTTCGCGGTTCCGCTGGTTGCGGCCGGCAAGGTGATGGTCCAGTTCATCTCACGTGGCACCTGGCGCGACGACCCCGACCCGACGAAGATTGCACACCCCCCAACATCCAAGCGCGAGAAGTCACAGCGCGAACAGAAGGCAAGCACGGTATGACCGCTCCCACCATCACGCTGGAACAGATCGTCGCTGCACGCGAAATCGTGCGGCAGGTCATCTCGCAGACGCCCATCGACTCGGCCCGCTTCCTCTCGGAGAAGCTCGGCTCGCCGGTGCTCCTCAAGTGCGAGAACATGCAGCGCACTGGCTCGTACAAGATCCGAGGTGCGACGTACCGCCTGTCGCAGTTGAGTGAAGAGCAGCGGTCCCGCGGGGTTGTTGCCGCATCGGCAGGCAACCACGCCCAGGGTGTCGCGTTCGCGGCGCGCCAGCTCGGCATCAAGGCGACGATTTTCATGCCCGTCGGTGTGCCACTGCCCAAGCTGCAGGCCACCCGCGGGTACGGCGCGGAGGTCGTGCTGACCGGCGTGAACGTTGCCGATGCGCTTGTCGCGGCGAAGCAGTTCGCTGCAGATACGGGGGCGGAGTTCATCCACCCGTACGACCACACCGACATCATCACGGGCCAGGCGACGCTCGCACTGGACATCCTCGAGCAGGCTCCTGACGTGGACACGATCATCGTGCCCATCGGCGGCGGTGGGCTCATCTCCGGCGTGAGCGTCGCAGCGAAGCTCCTCGGCGAGCAGCGCGGCCGTCCGATTCGCATCATCGGCGTGCAGGCGGCGAACTCCGCGCCCTTCCCCGTCTCGCTGGAGGCGGGGCACCCGGTCAAGATCCAGGCCCGTCCGACGATCGCCGACGGTATTGCCGTCGACGTGCCTGGCGACATCACGTTCGAGGTCGTCCGCGAGCTCGTCGACGAGGTCGTGACCGTCTCGGAAGACGACATCTCGCGCGCGATCCTGCTCCTCGTGGAGCGTGCAAAGCTCGTCGCGGAGCCAGCGGGAGCGACCGCCGTGGCCGCGATCCTCGCCGACCAGATCAAGGATGCAGGGACGACCGTCGCGATCCTCTCTGGCGGCAACATTGACCCGCTCATGCTCGAGAAGGTCCTCAGCCGAGGTCTCGCCGCCTCGGACCGCTACCTTAAGCTCGTCATCGAGCTGCAGGACGTGCCGGGTCAGCTCGCGCTCATCGCGAAGACCATCAGCGAGGTCAACGCGAACGTCGTGGAGGTGCTGCACACCCGCCACAACAAGGGTCTGCAGGTGAGTCACGTCGAGCTCGAGGTCTCCGTCGAGACTCGGGGCACCGAGCACTCGCATCAGGTCATGGATGCGCTTCGAGCCCTGGGCTACCAGCCCCGCACGAGCCGCGACGCTGCTCCCATGCCGTGATCTGAGCATCCGCTCCGGAGCACCACCCGGTTCCGCGCCAACAAGAATCCGTACCAACAAGAAGAGGGCCTCCCGCTGGGAGGCCCTCTTCTTGTGTCTCGTACGTACGGGTGGTCCCGTGCCTACGGGTGGAAAGTCTCGACTTCGACGATCTCGACCTCGATGGAGTTGCCGTTCGGCGCCTCGTAGCTCGTGGACCCACCGACGGCAAGGCCGAGAATCGAAGCTCCGAGCGGGCTCTCGCCCGAGTACACGCGAAGCTGCGTCTGGTCCGCCATCTCGCGGCTGCCGAGGAGGAACTTCTGTTCTTTGCCGCCGATCTTGGCCGTGACGACAGTCCCGGTCTCGACAATGCCTGACGCTTCGGGGGCTTCACGCACCTCGGAGTTCTTCAGCATCGTCTCGAGCTGGTTGATGCGGGCCTCGATCTTGCCCTGTTCGTCCTTCGCCGCGTGGTAGCCGGCGTTCTCCTTGAGGTCGCCGTCCTCCCGCGCCTCCTCGATGCGCTTGGCGATCTCTTCGCGACCGTTCACGGCGAGCTCGTCGAGCTCTGCCTTGAGACGGTCATAAGTCTCCTGGGTAAGCCAGGTCACCGATGGGTTAGCCATGCTGGAACTCCTTGTGCAGCCGGATACGACCAAAGCCCTGACGCGAGTCAGGGCCTCGCCACTCATTCTACGGCAACCAGCATTCCTTCACCAAAGCCGTAGTGCCCGCCTTCGTCGTGCGCACCTGCACGTTGAGCACCTGGGATGGCTCATCGCTCGGGGGAACGTCCACGATGTCCCACCCGACAACTGCCTGCTGCTCGTCGCGGATCTCGATGGCGCAGGTGACCTCGGTGCCGGCTGGCGCCGTGATGCGGTAGTCGAAGCTGACGTTCGCACTGTCGACGATCGAGAACCGCACCGTGTCGGCGCGGATCGCCGATGAGGAGACGGGGCCGACCGTTGTTGTCGCCCAGAACGCGACGACGGCGATGACGAAGATGCCGACGACCATCCAGATCCAGCGTTCCGGCTTCTTCTCCGATCGCCGTGCGCGGGTGCCGTAGCGGTCCACCAGGTCGGCTGCGGGGTCAGCTGCGGGGGCGGCATCCGCGACGGTTTCGCGTTCAGCTGACACAGGGGGTTCCTCTCGGCGGGAGGTCGTGCACGGCCAGAAAGAGGCGGCCGCGCGAGATAGGCTCTCTATCTAGGTTAACGTTCCACGAGGAGACCAGTGACACTTCGACTGTTGGCGGTCCACGCCCATCCCGATGACGAGTCAAGCAAGGGCGCGGCGACGTACGCCGCCTACCGTGCCAAAGGCGCCGAAGTCATGGTGGTCAGCTGCACCGGCGGCGAGGCTGGCGACATCCTCAATCCAGGCCTGGAATCCGTGCACCATGCGCAGCGTGACCTGGCGGGCCTTCGCCGCGTGGAGATGGCCGCGGCCCAGGAGTTCCTCGGGGTCGAGCACCGTTGGCTCGGGTACGTCGACTCAGGGATGGCGTCCGAAGACGGATCGCTCCCGGTCAACTCGTTCGCGAGCATCCCGCTCGACATCTCCTCGCGCCCATTGCTGCGCATCGTCCGGGAGTTCCGGCCGCACGTGCTCGTCACGTACGACGAGAACGGCGGCTACCCGCATCCGGATCACATCCGCACCCACGATGTGTCGATGCGGGTCTGGCGTGAGTCTGGTCTCGCCACTCACCCTGAGCTGGGTGCACCGTGGAGGATCTCGAAGCTGTACTACGACCGCACGATGAACGGCAAGCGGGCCGACAGCCTCCTGCAGCACATCAAGGCGCTCGACCCGGAGTCGCCGCTCCTGGAGCGCCTCGAGCAGATGCTCGCGTGGATGCGAGACAAGCCGAGCAACGTGACGACACAGATCCAGATCGACAAGTTCCTCGATGCTCGCGACTCCGCGTTGCGCTCACACGCGAGCCAGGTTGCGCCCGACAGCGGCTTCTTCGCTATCCCCCGGGACATCGAGGTCGCCGCGTACCCGTTCGACGATTTCGAACTCATCGATTCGAGGGTTGACGCGCCCACGCCTGAGACCGACCTGTTCGCCGGTGTCGACGAGCGTAACGATGACAAGCAGGGCGCCGCGGAGGCTTCCGAGTGATGCTCCTCGCGCATGCCCAGACCTGGGCGCTCTCGCTGGCCGCGACGGCACCGACGCCGGGGGAGGAGCTTCCCTTCAACCCTGATGACGTTACGCCGGGGCCGCTCGGGTTCTTCGTCTTCATCTTCGTCGCCGTCGCGACCGGGCTGCTTGTCATGGACCTGATTCGCCGCACGAGCCGAGTGCAGGCGAGGGCCCGCATCCGCGAGCAGCTGCAGGCCGAGGTCGCAGCCAACGCGGCTGCAGCAACCGAGGTCCCAGCCGAGGGCGCCGCCGGGGTGCCAGATGAGTCGAGCCCGACGACCGATGGTGGCGTCGCGCCCGACTCGAAGAAGCCTTCCGACGAGGCGAGGAAGGCTGCCGACTAGGCGAAGACCGGGGGGTCGATGCAGAGCAGCAGAATGCCGGTCCACTGGCTGAGGAACGCGAGCACTGTGAAGACGTGGAACAGCTCGTGGAAACCGAAGTGGCCTGGCCAGAGGTTCGGCCGCTTGAGCGCGTAGAAGACTGCGCCAGCGGTGTAGAAGAGGCCGCCGACCACGATGAGCACGACCGTCGCGACGTTCACGGCCGCGATGTCGCCGAGGTAGGCCACCGCGGCCCAGCCCAGGGCGATGTAGAGCGCGACGTAGAGCCAGCGCGGTGCGCCGATCCAGAACACGCGGAAACAGATGCCAAGCAGAGCCGCGCCCCAGACGATCGCGAACAACGGCCAGCCCTTGTCCGGCGGCAGAGCGACGAGCGCGATCGGGGCGTACGTGCCCGAGATGAGGAGGAAGATGTTCGCGTGGTCGAAGCGCTTGAGGGCGACGCGCGTCTTCTCGTTCCAGTTGAAGCGGTGGTAGAGCGCGGAGATGCCGAAGAGCAGCCACGAGCAGACCGCGTACAGCGCGCAGGCAAGCTTCGCGGTGGTGCCCTCTGCGAGCACGACGAGGATGATTCCCGCGGCGATGGAAACGGGCAGGGTGCCTGCGTGCACCCAGCCGCGCCAGGACGGTTTCGGCTCGGTGGTGGGGGCCCCGGTTTCTGCTTCGAGCAGGGGCAAATGCACCGTGGGCTCTGGTCCCGGGTCGAGTTCCGCGTCAGCGTGATGTTCTGATGCCACCCTGGCACTCTACGCGGCCTTGTGCACGCAGATCGGACCTGGGGTCCGGTACGTTGTTTGAACCATGTCGATGATTCCAACCAGCTTGCGGAGCTTCCTGTACGGGCTGTACACGAGGCGGCTGCGTCGTTCTCTGCACGGACGCCCCAAGCCGAAGCATGTCGCGATGATCATCGATGGCAACAGGCGTTGGGCGAGGCAGCTCGGCCTGAGGGATGCCGCTCAGGGGCACGCGGCGGGTGCTGCCAAGATGATGGAGTTCCTCGCCTGGTGCGACCGTGAAGGGGTTCAGGTCGTCACCCTCTACCTCCTGTCGAACGACAACCTCAAGAATCGCAGCAGCGAAGAGCTCGACGCGCTCATCGACATCATCGAGAAGCTCGCGATGCAGATCGCTGAGAACGCACGCTGGCGCGTGCACCACGCCGGCTCGCCCGAGCACCTGCCCGCGGGCCTCGGCGCGACCCTTGAGCGTCTCCAGCGCGACACGGCACAACGTCGGGGGATGCACGTGAACCTGGCCGTCGGGTACGGGGGCCGCAGCGAGATCGTCGATGCCATGCGAAGGATCGTGCGCGCCCATGCCGCGGATGGTGGCGATGTTGCGGCCCTCGCGGACATCCTCACGCCCGACCTCATCGCGGAGCACCTCTACACGGGCGGGCAGCCCGACCCGGACCTCGTGATCCGCACTTCCGGTGAGCAGCGTCTCAGCGACTTCATGCTCTGGCAGTCGGCGCACTCGGAGTTCTACTTCGTCGAGGCGCTCGGGCCCGACCTGCGCGAGGTGGATTTCCTCCGAGCCCTACGCGATTTCGCGTCGCGTCAGCGTCGCTTCGGCCAGTAGCGGCGACGTTCACAGACACGACACAAGATTTAACTTTTGCCTGCGCGTGGCGCGCTGGCCATCGTCGTACGTTAATGCCATCAGGTACGGTGCCTGATCGAAACGGCCACAGGTTCCCGAAGTTCGTTTCAACCTACCGAGTCCCCCTGTGGTCGTAACGTAACCCAACGACGAGCGAGAGCTTGGCGAAGGAGCGGAACTGCCGTGACACCCGCACAGCGCAACACCGACCACCTCGAGAACGAGGAAGGGGGCGCCGTGTCTACCGCGGTTCCCGACTCCTCGGTCTCGACCCGCACCTACGTGCTCGACACGTCGGTGCTGCTCAGCGATCCGAGGGCGCTCTTCCGCTTTGCGGAGCACGCCGTCGTGATTCCCGTCGTCGTCATCACGGAGCTCGAGAAGAAGCGACACGACCCTGAGATCGGCTACTTCGCGCGTCAGGCGCTCAGGTTCCTCGACGAGCTGCGCATCAAACACGAGCGCCTGGATTTCCCGATCGCCATCGGCGAGACGGGAGGCACGTTGCGCGTCGAGCTCAACCACTCGAACATGAGCGTACTCCCGAGCGGTATGCAGCTGGGCGACAACGACACGCGCATCCTGGCAGTTGCGCAGAACCTCGCTGGCGAGGGGCTCGCGGTCACCGTCGTGTCCAAGGATCTGCCCATGCGTGTCAAGGCCTCAGCGATCGGGCTCGCCGCGGAGGAGTACCGGGCGGAGCTGGCGCGCGACACGGGCTACACGGGCGTCGCGGAGATCTCGCTGGGCGCGGATGAGCTGGACACGCTCTACACGGACGAGACCGTCGCGACCGCGGTTGTCGATGAACTGCCCGTCAACACCAGCCTCGTGATCCACTCGGACCGCGGCTCGGCTCTCGGACGCGTGTCGGGGAAGGGCGCCGTCCGACTTGTCCGCGGAGACTTGGACGTGTTCGGCGTCCACGGTCGCTCCGCGGAGCAGCGCCTCGCCATCGACCTGCTTCTCGACCCATCCATCGGCATCGTCTCGCTCGGCGGGCGTGCGGGCACGGGTAAGAGTGCCCTCGCCCTGGCGGCGGGTCTCGAGTCGGTGCTCGAGCGCGGACTGCACCGGAAGATCATGGTCTTCCGGCCGCTCTTCGCGGTTGGCGGGCAAGAACTCGGGTTCTTGCCTGGCGATCAGGGCGAAAAGATGAATCCGTGGGGGCAGGCGGTGTACGACGCGCTGTCGGCGATCGTCTCGGAGAACGTCATCGACGAGGTCATGGACCGGGGGATGCTCGAGATCCTACCGCTCACGCACATCCGGGGACGCTCTCTGCACGACGCGTTCGTGATCGTGGATGAGGCCCAGTCGCTCGAGCGGAACGTGCTCCTCACGATGCTCTCTCGGATCGGGAAGAACTCGCGGGTTGTGCTCACACATGACGTGGCTCAGCGCGACAACCTGCGTGTCGGAAGACATGACGGCGTCGCCTCGGTCATCGAGACGCTCAAGGGACACAAGTTGTTCGCCCACATGACGCTCACGCGGTCCGAGCGCAGCGATATCGCCGCCCTCGTGACCGAGCTCCTCGGGGACTACGAGGTGTGAGTCGCCAGAAACACGCGGGTGAGACGAAGCCTCGTTCCGCCGCAGCTCGTTTTGATCTGTGGATAACTTCTGCAACGAGAACAAGAGGTGACTAGCGTTCTGGCATGGCAGAGAGAGCTGGGGGGAGCTCCTCTGCTGTGACGGGGCTGGGCTCCGCGCGCGGTGTTGGGGGAGCGCGGAGTCCAGTCTCATCGTCACAGCAGCGGGGGCTGTGGGAGGCGCTCTGCGTCTGCGCGTTGATCGCAATCGCCCTGGCGGCGGCAGTTCCGGGGCAACTGGTCCTCCTGCCGGCGCTCGTGGCGCTGGCCGTGGTCACTCCACGCCTCGTCGCGGTCGACGTGCGAGAGCATCGGCTGCCGAACGGCCTCGTGGGAGTGGCCGCCCTCGGCGTGATCCTGGCGAGTCTGGCGGACTGGCTCCTGACCGGTAGGCCCGACCTGCTCGCCGTCGGCACTGGCGCGATCATCGGTATCCTGCTGCTGATTCTGTCGCTTGTCGGCGGCCTCGGCATGGGCGACGTGAAGCTCGGAGCCGTGCTCGCCTGGGCAGCTGCGCTGGTTGATCCGTCGCTCGCGGTTGTGCTTGTCCTGCTTGCCGTCGTGCTCGGCGGAGTGCAGAGCGCCATCGTGCTCCTGCGGACGCGCGACCGACGGCGCAGTATCGCCTTTGGGCCAGCCCTGCTCGCGGGCTACTGGCTACCTGTCGCCTGGCTCGCCGTCCTGTCATGCTGACAGCGGCGCGTCCGTCGCTGTGGTGCCCGCCAACGCTTGAGACGCGCGAAGGCCCGCCGTGTTCCCACGGCGGGCCTTCGCGTTGCAGCTATTCGCTTAGAGGTTCGGCGAGGTCATACTGAGCACATCGAGCTTCTCGTCGAGCTGCTCTTCTGTGATGTCGCCGCGCTCGACGTAGCCGAGGTCGATGACGGCCTGGCGCACCGTGACCTTGTTGGCGACCGAGTGCTTCGCGATCTTCGCCGCGGCCTCGTAGCCGATGATGCGGTTGAGCGGTGTCACGATCGATGGCGACGACTCAGCCAGGGCGCGTGCACGCTCTTCGTTGGCGACGAGACCGTCAACCGTCTTATCGGCCAGCACCCGCACGCCGTTGGCGAGGAGGCGGATCGACTCGAGGAGAGCGGTACCCATGACCGGGATCTGCACGTTGAGCTCGAACGAGCCGGACGCGCCGCCGAACACGATTGCTGCGTCGTTGCCGATGACGCGAGAGGCCACCATGAGCACAGCCTCCGGGACAACCGGGTTGACCTTGCCAGGCATGATCGAGGAGCCAGGCTGAAGGTCGGGGATCTGGATTTCGCCGAGGCCCGTGTTCGGGCCGGAGCCCATCCAGCGCAGGTCGTTGTTGATCTTGATGAGGCTCACTGCGATCGTGCGAAGCGCACCTGACGCCTCGACGAGGCCGTCACGCGCGCCCTGCGCCTCGAAATGGTCGAGCGCCTCCGTGAGCGGGAGCTGCGCGTTGTCGGCGAGCTCGGCGATGACCTGCTGCGAGAAGCCAGCTGGGGTGTTGATGCCCGTACCCGTGGCGGTCCCGCCAAGCGGCACCTCCGCGACGCGTGAGATGGTCGACTGCACGCGCTCGACACCGAGGCGGATCTGCCTGGCGTACCCGGCGAACTCCTGCCCGAGGGTGACGGGCGTCGCGTCCATGAGGTGGGTGCGGCCGGCCTTGACGGCGGTCGCCCACTGCTCAGCCTTGCGTTCGAGCGCCTCCGCGAGGTGCTCGAGCCCGGGAACAAGATCGTTCAGGAGCGCGTCCGTCACGGCGACGTGGACCGAGGTCGGGAACACGTCGTTCGACGACTGCGAGGCGTTGACGTGGTCGTTCGGGTGAACGGAGTCGCCCAGGCCACGCGTTGCCAGCGTCGCGAGAACCTCGTTGATGTTCATGTTCGACGACGTGCCAGAGCCGGTCTGGTAGACGTCGACCGGGAACTGGTCGAGGTGCTCGCCGTCGATGATCTGCTGCGCGGCGGCCACGATGGCGTCAGCCACTGGCTGCTCGATGATGCCGAGCTTCGCGTTCACAATCGCGGCGGCGCGCTTGATGCGCGCGAGGGCGATGATCTGGCCCGGCTCGAGACCTGCACCGGAGATGGGGAAGTTCTCGACTGCGCGCTGTGTCTGCGCAGCGTAGAGAGCGTTCTTCGGAACACGCACCTCGCCCATCGTGTCGTGCTCGATGCGATACTCGTCTTGATTTTCCACCACGTTGTGTGACCTTTCCAGGTAGCCGATCTCTGTAGGAGCCAGCCTACCGAGTGCTGGCCTCAGCGGAGGTCGGCGGCGACGAGCTCTGCCAGCTTCGTGACTGTCTCGGGCTTGTTGTTGCCGTACACGAGGTAGGCCTGGTCGCCCTGCTCGAGAACCAGCATGTATGCGCGGTTGCCCGCGTCTTCCGGGCTGAGGTCGGTTGCGTCGTACTCGACCCAGTCGAGACCGCCGACCTGGACGGTTCCGGTCGGGGTGCGCTCGCGAGTTGCGTCGAGCAGCCACGTCGGGTTGACGCCGATGCCTTGGCTCACGCCCACGTACTCGGTGGGAGCTTCCTTGGGGCCGACGAGGAAGCCGATGTACCACTCGCTCACGCCGTCGGCGCTCGTGCGGATCTCGGCCTCGTTGGCCGTCCAGTCGGCGGGGACCTCCGGCACGACGAGGGGGACCGCGAAGTCACCCTGCGCGCTCTGCGCCTCTGACGCGAAGTCGATGTCGAACGCAACCGGTGTGTCGTTGCGGGGCACGATCGCGACGATGAAGACCACGAGGCCAAGCGAGACGAGGAGCGAATAGACGAGGTTGTTGATCGTCTTGCGCTTGCGGTAGAGGCGCGAGGACTCAGCCTTGCGCGCGAAGGTCTCCTCGGGAGTCTCCGGACGCCCGAGCTCCGCGACGATCGGTGGCTGCTTCTGCTTGGACATCAGGACTTATCCGCGTCGTCGTCGCGTCGACGCGCGGCTTCGAGTCGCTTGCGGGCGCCGAGGAGCCAGGACTCACAGTGGGCTGCGAGCTGCTCGCCGCGTTCCCAGAGCTTGAGGGAGGCTTCGAGCGAGGCGCTGCCCTGTTCGAGCTGGCTCACGACGGAGATCAGCTCGTCTCTGGCCTGCTCGTAGCTGAGCTCGGCGATGTCGGACTGTTCCTGCATGGTGGTCATTCTACGTTCGCCTCCGTTGCGCCGTTGGAGGCGCCGGTCATGGTGGTGATGGGTTCGCCGCCGAGCGACGATGCTGAGATTCGGCCGTCGGCCGTGCGGATGCGGAGCTCGGTCGAGGCAGGCGCGTCCTGCCAGGCGGTGACGAGCGTTCGAGCGTCGCCGTCGACTCGCTCGACGATCGAGTAACCGCGCTCGAGCGTGCCCTGGGGCGAGAGACCCTGGAGGTGTCGCGCAAGCGACTCGAGCCTGTCCTGCTCCCGGTCGATGCGACGTGTGATGAGCTCTTCGCCGCGCTGAGAGGCCCGCATGAGCTCCTCGCCGCGCTGGTCGATGATCCACGACGGGTTAGCGAGGGCTGGTCTCGACACGAGCGACTCGAGGGCGTTCGACTCGCTGCGCACGCGGTCGACGATTCTCTGCAGGATGCGGGACCTCGCCTGCTGGACGGCGGCGAGCTCCTCGGCCACGTCGGGCACGACTCGCTTGGCGGCGTCCGTCGGGGTTGAGGCACGGAGGTCGGCGACGTCGTCGAGGATCGGCCGGTCTGCCTCGTGGCCGATGGCGCTCACGACCGGCGTGGAGAGGTCCGCGACGAGGCGAACGAGACTCTCGTCGCTGAACGGGAGGAGGTGCTGGAAGTCGCCGCCGCCTCGCGCGACGATGATGACGTCGACCTCTGGGTCGGCGTCGAGTTCGCGGAGCGCCGCTGAGACCTCCGCGACCGTGCGCTCACCCTGCACGGACGTGTGGATGGTGCGGAATTGCACGGCCGGCCATCTCAGTTCGGAGTTGCGGCGCACATCCTTCTCGGCGTCGGACTCGCGACCCGTGATGAGGCCGATCGTGCCGGGCAGGAACGGGAGGGTCTTCTTTCGGGCATCCGAGAAGAGTCCCTCGGCGGCCAGCTGCTTCCGCAGGCGTTCGAGGCGCTCGAGGAGATCGCCCAGGCCGACGTGACGCAGGTCGGAGACCTGCATCGAGAGCGTGCCGCCCTTGACCCAGAAGTCGGGCTTGACGCTCGCGATGACCCGATCGCCCTGTTTGAACTCGCCGTCGAGACGCTGCACGACGCTGCGCCAGGCCGTGACGGAGAGGGTTGCGTCGGCGTCCAGGTCTTTGATCTTGCCGTACGCGTGTCCGCCGCGGATGCTCCAGCCGGTGAGCTCGCCTTCGATCCAGACGGATCCGAGGCGCGCGATCCAGTCGCGGACAAGTTCGGAGACGACGCTGACCGGCCAGGGTGCATCCGGCGTCGACTTCGGGGGCTGGATGACGACCACGTGCCTCTTCTCGGAGCTGGTGTTTCCCGGTGGGACTGCAGCCGGGGCGGTGCGGCCGGACGACAAAATACGGCCGCCGCACGCGAAATCGAGGATATCGCGTGCGGCGACCGCATCGTCCCGGCTGTGGACAACGATCCGTAGATCGACAGAGCCGGCAAGTGTGCGCTCCGTGCAAGGCTAGGGCTGGACAACATCAGGCTCGCCATAATCTGTCGAGCAACAGGCGGAGAGTTTAGGTGAGTCATGGAACCGGTGATCGGACCAGTTGTCGCGCAAAGCGCGAAGAGCGCTGGGGGTGTCATCGATAAGCTCTTAGGGCCCACTGCTGAGTACTACGGTGCACAACTTCACGACTTCGTCATCCAACGAAACGCTCGTCGAGTTGCCGAGAAAGCTGCTTCGAAAGTGGCGGCTGGCGCCGAGGGAGCAATTCCGATTCGAGTTGCCGCGAGCGTACTGGAGCAATCACGATGGGCAGAGAGCGAAGTTCTCTCAGACTATCTTTCAGGCGTACTCGCTTCGGGGAGAACAGCATCTGGCGAGAGTGACGCGGGAGTGGCTTGGGTGGCGTTGGTTGGACGGTTATCTTCCGACCAGCTTGCCCTCCATTGGGTTATGGCGGCAAGCGTGCAACTTCGATTCCGCGGAAGAGGCCGAGATGACCTCTGGTCGCTGACCAGCGTTCAATTAATTATTGAATACGAAGAACTCTTCTCGTCGCTCGGTTGGGATTTCGACTCAGAGAATGACATCGTTCGCATGACCAACGCGGCCTATGGACTCCAGCGAGAAGGACTGATCGACAGGCTCTCTCATGGGCGTGGTGACTACCTCCGCGACGAGGTGAAATACACCAGAGGGCGTGAGCTCGATGAAAACCTAGGTTATGTGACATTTCGCCTGACGGGCGAGGGGTTAAGTCTGCTTTTGCAAGCAGTGGGCTGCGGGCAGATCTGGGTGGGCGATGTCTTCGGCGAGAAGGCGAGCCTAGCCGTTGACCAGACACGAGGTTTGCCGACCCTGACGCGGCCTTTGGTCGTTTCGGATCTGCCACTGGTAACCGCCCTGTGAAGGCTGAGGTCGCCTGCCAACAGCGCAATGGACAGTTCGTCGTTCTAGTCAGAACCGACCGCGACTGACTGGTCCCGACCGCCGGCCAGATGAAACGACCGATTCCAGCTGGCCGGCGGCCGAGGCGTTCTGGGTGTGTCGCCTAGCTATGGACCTGGCGTCGCCGCGGGCAGAGCTCCGCTCGAGATCGCTTTCAGCAGCTCATCATGCAGCAGGATCGCCGTAAGCATGAAGCCGAAGATCGTGATGAGGGTGACAACCGCACCGATAATCGGGATCCACATGGCGCGCTTCCCCGCTTTCCAGCGGAGGAGCGTGAGGTAGAGCGTCAGCGCGTAGATCGCTGGAAGCACGACGATCGCCGTGAGCGACAGCGTGCCCAGCCCGTCGGGACGTACGTAGTCGCTGATCCCGAAGTCCTTGTAGAGCAGGGCCATCTGGCCCGCCAGCGAGTTCTCCGTGAACGTCGTCATGTTCACGATCGTGGCGACGAGGCCGAGCACCAGGAACCCGATGCCGAGGAAGCGGTCGTTTTTCCGCTTCGCTTCCTGCACCGACTCCTGCTGCTCGGCTCCCGGCGTCACGCTCACGCGGCTGAGTGACCGAACGAGCCGAGCTGCTTGGTGGCCTCGATGACACGAGCCGCCATCGCGGTCTCGGCCTTCTTGCCCCACGAACGAGGGTCGTAGACCTTCTTGTTGCCGACTTCTCCATCGATCTTGAGGAAGCCGTCGTAGTTCTTGAGCACCGTGTCGGCAACCGAGCGGCTGAACGCGTACTGGGTGTCGGTGTCGATGTTCATCTTGATGACACCGTTGCGGACTGCCTCGGCGATCTCCTCGTCGGTCGAACCGGATCCGCCGTGGAAGACGAGGTCGAGCGGCTTCGGGCCCGTGCCGTACTTCGCAGCGAGGCCAGCCTGGATCTCGGCGAGGAGCTCGGGACGGAGCTTGACGTTGCCAGGCTTGTAGACGCCGTGCACGTTACCGAAGGTGAGCGCCGCCATGTACCGGCCGCGGTCGCCGAGTCCGAGGGCCTCGACGGTCGCGATCGCGTCGTCGAGGGTCGTGTAGAGGTGCTCGTTGATCTCGTGGGCGACGCCGTCCTCTTCGCCGCCGACGACACCGATCTCGACCTCGAGGATCTGGTTGTTGGCCTGCGTGAGCTTGAGGATCTTCGACGCGATCTCGAGGTTCTCAGCGAGTGGCACGGCCGAGCCGTCCCACATGTGCGACTGGAAGATCGGCTCGCCGCCGCGCTTGATCTGCTCGGCGGAGGCCTCGAGGAGCGGGTAGACGAAGCCGTCGAGCGCATCCTTCGGGCAGTGGTCGGTGTGCAGTGCGACCGTGATCGGGTAGTTCTTCGCGACTTCGTGCGCGAATGCGGCCATGGCGAGCGCGCCTGATGCGCGTGCCTTGACGGTCTGGCCGGCGAAGTAGTCGGCACCGCCGGTGGTGACCTGGAGGATGCCGTCAGAGCCGGCTTCGGTGAGACCCTGGAGAACGGAGTTGATCGTCGACGAGCTGGAGACGTTGATCGCGGGGTACGCGAAGCCGCCTTCCTTGGCTCGGTTCAGCATCTCGGCGTACTGGTCCGGTGTTGCGATGGGCATGTGTGCTCCTTCAGCGCTTGGAACTTACGCGTGAAGTCTAGCCAGGGCCGCCGACTTTCTCCGAGCGCGCGTACTAGGGTTGGGAACTGGATAGCGCGGAGCAATGGTGTCGTGTGCTTGCTCGGCGAGAACTTCCACAACGCCAGCGAAAGGGACCCCCTGTGACCTCATCTTCCGCCACTCCGACTCCTGAGCACGGGCAGCTCTTTGCGAACCCGGACCGAAACCTCGCTATGGAGTTGGTGCGTGCAACCGAGGCTGCGGCCATTCGGGCGACGCCGTTCATCGGGCGTGGTGACAAGAACGCTGCAGACGGCGCCGCCGTCGACGCGATGCGCAAGTTCCTCTCGACGGTCGACTTCGCCGGTGTTGTTGTCATCGGCGAGGGTGAGAAGGACGAAGCTCCCATGCTCTTCAATGGCGAGCAGGTCGGAAACGGGCAGGGACCTGACTGCGACATCGCGGTCGACCCGATCGATGGAACGAGCCTGACCGCAGCCGGGCGACAGAACGCGCTGAGCGTCATCGCCGTCGCAGACCGCGGCTCCATGTACAACCCGAAGGATCTCTTCTACATGGAGAAGATTGTCACGGGGCCCGAGGGTGTTGGCGTCATCGACCTCGCTCGCCCGATCGGCGAGAACATCCGTGCCCTCTCGAAGGCGAAGAACAAGCCTGTCGAGGACATGGTCATCGCCGTGCTCGATCGCCCGCGCCATGAGGAGCTGATCAACCAGATCCGTGAGGCTGGCGCTGGAACGCAGCTCATGCTCGACGGCGACGTCGCCGGCGGCATCAACGCTGCCCGCGGCACGGGGCGCATCGACATGTGCGTGGGGATCGGCGGAACGCCAGAAGGCATCATCACGGCCTGCGCCATCAAGGCGCTCGGTGGAGTGCTGCAGGGCCGCTGGTACCCGCGCAACGAGGAGGAGCGCGAGCGCGCGATTGCCGGTGGACACGACCTGGAGGCTGTGCTCACGCAGGACGACCTGGTTCGCACGGAGAACACGTACTTCGTCGCGACGGGCGTGACCGATGGTGGACTGTGCGCGGGCGTGCGTCGTGTTGGCAACCGCATCCTGACCGACTCGGTGGTGCTGCGTTCGCGTTCGGGCACTGTGCGCCGCGTGACGGCTGAGCACATGGCTGACAAGTGGCTCTGACCTCGGAGGCTTGCTGACTCAGCGGCGTCGCCGAGAGAGCAGTACGCTGCCCGTCGAATGCTCCGCCGCCCAGGCGGACGAAGCGTTCGACGGGCAGCGTTTGTCTGCGAGGAGAACACGAAGCAGAAGCAAGCTTGAGCTGACACTGGGCCTGAGTCTGAGTCTGAGTCTGAGTCTGAGCCTGAGCCTGAGTCAGCGTTCGGTGAGCTCGGGCTCAATCTCGCCAGGGCGGGTCGACTCCGTCAGCTCCGGGGCGGTGAGGCCGCGCAGCTGCTCGTCGACGGGGCGTGGCGTGTTGATGGGTGAACCGATGTTGAGTGCGTCGAGTTTCCTGGCGGTTGGAAGGACACGCGTCTCGAGGGAGCCGAGGAAGGCGTTGTAGCTGGTTGCCGCTCCGGCAAGTGAACGGCCGAGCCTGTCGATGTGGGTGGCGAGAGTTCCGAGGCGCGTGTGGAGCTGGGTGCTGAGCTCGAAGATCTCATGCGCCTGGTCTTCGAGGACATCCTGCTGCCAGGCGTACGCGATCGCCCGGAGCGTGGCCCACAGCGACACCGGCGAGGTGACGGCAACGCCGCGGTGCATTGCGTCCTCGAGCAGCGACGGGTCTGCCGCAACCGCGGCGGAGAGCGCCGACTCGCTTGGCACGAACGCGATGACCAGCTCGGGGGAGCCGGGGACTGCGCTTGGGTAGCCACGGGCGTTGAGGGCGGCGACGTGCGCCTTGAGGGCCTTCGCGTGTTCCCCCATCAGGGCGCGTCGTCTTGTGGTCTCCTCCTCGTCGCCGAGCTCGCTGAGCTGGCTCGCGGCGAGGTACTTCGACATGGGCGCCTTCGCGTCGATGACGAGGTGCTTGTCACCCGGGAGATGCACGATCATGTCGGGGCGGCGCGCTCCCTGCTCTCCATTGACGCTCACCTGCGTGTCGAAGTCGACTCGCTCGATCAGGCCGGAAGCCTCGACGATATTGCGCAGCTGAGCCTCGCCCCAGACGCCGCGCGCCTGGTTCGACTGGAGCGCGGAGGCGAGAGAGTCGGTTGTTGCCCGCAGGCGCTCGTCCGCCTCGTGCTGGTTGCGAAGCTGCTCGCTCAACTCGCCGTGCTGTTGAAGGCGCTGCTCCTCGATCGAGGCGACAGCACGGCGCATGAGCTCGAGCTGCTTGTTGACGGGCGCAAGCGCGGTCAGGACCTGCTGCTCGCCGACCTCCGTGGATCGTCTCGCTTCGAGCTGAGATCGCTCGCGTGTCAGGACCTCGTCGAGGTGCCGCTCGGCAGTGGCGCGGGCTTCGACGGCTGCTGTAGCGCGCGCGGTCGCGGCGGCGAGTTCGGTGGCGAGCAGCTGACGCTGGCTCGCTCCTCGCATCGTGGCGATGGCGAAGCCGACGACAAGGCCGAGGAGAAGCCCGATGACGAGGGGAAGTGGTTCCATGCATCCACCCTCGCAGGTGCCTCCGACATTTCAGGCGAAGGTGGCCGCCGCAGTGAGTGTCGCGGCACGTTCGAGCTCGCTGTCGAGCGCGATCCGCTCGATGGCGACGTCCTTCAGCGCGGCGAGCGACTCGAGGTCCATCGCCCCAAGTCGGCGAGCCGTGTCGACGACAATCGCGGCGCTTGCCTCCGCGTCCGACATCGGATCGTGGTGGACGAGGCTCCGGAACCCGGCAGCCTCCGCTGCTACCGGCAGTCGGTAGGAGTGGAGGTCGTAGCTGCGACGCGCGAGCCGCAGCGAGCAGAAGTAGCGCAGGGGCGGCAGGGGCATCCGAGTCGCGAGGCTGCTCGCGAGCAGCACGCCGACGTCGAACCTGGCGTTGTGCGCGACGAGCACGTCGTCGCCGAGGAAGTCGAGAAGGGCGGGCAGCTGCGACTCCCAAGTGGATGCATCCCGAGTCATCTCGCGACTGATGCCGTGCAGCTGCACGTTGAAGGGCAGGAACACATCGTGCTCGCCTGGTGGTCGGATTCGCCACGTCGCCCGGCTGACCACCGCTCCGTCGCGAACGCGAGCGAGACCGACGGCGCAGGCGGAGGCCGGCGAGCCGTTGGCAGTCTCGAAGTCGATCGCGGTGAAGTCGATGGTCACGTCATCCATGGTGGCACGGCCCGGAACTCGCGGCGGGCAAGTACGATAGACCCTCGTGGCTCTTACTCTTGGCATCGTCGGCCTGCCCAACGTCGGCAAATCGACCCTTTTCAACGCACTCACGAAGAACCAGGTTCTCGCGGCGAACTACCCGTTCGCCACGATCGAGCCCAACGTGGGGGTCGTCGAACTGCCTGACGCCCGCCTCAAGGTGCTTGCCGAGATCTTCGGATCAGAGCGCATCCTGCCCGCAGCGGTGTCGTTCGTCGACATCGCCGGCATCGTGCGCGGTGCAAGCGAGGGTGAGGGGCTCGGCAACCAGTTCCTCGCGAACATCCGTGAAGCTGACGCAATCGTGCAGGTCGTGCGCGGCTTCGAGGACGGCGACGTGGTGCACGTTGACGGCAAGGTCGAGCCCGCGAGCGACATGGAGACGATCAACACCGAGCTGATCCTCGCCGACCTCCAGACCATCGAGAAGGCGCTTCCGCGCTTCGAGAAGGAGGTCAAGCAGAAGCGCCTTGACTCGTCCGTGCTCGAGGCCGCAAGCGAGGCGAAGGCCGCCCTCGACGAGGGAACGCTGCTCTCAGCTACGAAGATCGACCTCGAGCCCATCAAGGAACTCGGCCTGCTGACGGCCAAGCCGATGATCTTCGTTTTCAACATCGACGAGGCCGCGCTGAGCAGCGAGGAGAAGCTCGCAGAGCTGGCCGCGCTTGTCGCGCCGGCTAAGGCGATTTTCCTCGACGCGCAGACGGAGTCGGAGCTCATCGACCTCGACCCCGAGGAGGCGGCGGAGCTGCTCGCGTCGCTCGGCCAGGACGAGTCCGGCCTGAGCCAACTCGCACGCATCGGCTTCGACACGCTCGGCCTGCAGACGTACCTCACGGCCGGCCCCAAGGAGTCGCGCGCGTGGACGATCCGCAAGGGCTGGAAGGCGCCGGCGGCTGCCGGCGTCATCCACACCGACTTCGAGCGCGGCTTCATCAAGGCCGAGGTCATCTCCTTCGCGGACCTCGTCGAGACCGGCTCCACCGCCGAGGCTCGCGCGAAGGGCAAGGCCCGCATGGAGGGCAAGGAGTACGTCATGCAGGACGGCGACGTCGTGGAGTTCCGCTTCAACGTGTAGTCGCGTTCCGGTTCACCCTCTAGCAACTCGCCACTGCGTTGCACTTGAGAGACCAGGATGAACATGCCATCTGACGCGAAGCCGGTATCAGCTAGGCCACGTCGTGCGTCGCCGCTCGGCGGTCGGAAACCCCTGACCTCCGAGCTTGCCGCGTTCCAGAGCATCCCCAACGACGCCATGGACGACATCCTCCCCGTCGACCTCACGACCGTTCGGCTTCTCATCGTGGGCGTCAACCCTGGGTTGTGGACGGCGGCAGTCAATGCACCGTTCGCGCGCCCGGGCAATCGCTTCTGGCCGTCGCTGCACCGGGCAGGACTCACGGATCACGTGGTCGACGCCTCCCGAGGGTTGTCAACTGACGACGAGCAGCAGCTGCTCAGCCGCGGAATCGCGCTCACCAATCTCGTCGGTCGGGCGACGGCCCGCGCCGACGAGCTGTCGGCCTCCGAGCTCCGAGCCGGCGGGCAGCGCATCGTCGAACGTGTCCGCGAGATGCGGCCAGATGTGGTGGCGGTCGCCGGCATCACGGCGTTTCGGACTGCCTTCCGGTTGCCGAAGTCGGTGCTGGGACGCCAGGACGCGCCCGTCATTGACGGCTGGCCGGAGGAAGTCGCCCTGTGGGTCGTCCCACAGCCAAGTGGGCTGAACGCGCACGAGACGATCGACACCCTTGCGGCCAAGTGGCGAGAGGTCTGGGATCCGCTGCAACCCAACACATGACAATCACGCGTCTTATCGGAGTTTGGAGTCGAATCACCGGATAAACGCCTCGAAACTGCCTCTGCTAGTCTCCCGACGTGTTTGCTGAGAGTTTTCCCACATCGCTTGTAACGCTGCGCGGCCTCAACATGAGCCTGTACCTCTCAATTATGCGATCGGAGTATCCGGAGAAGCACTCGTACGACGCTGCCGTCGCACAGATTCGAAAACTCTCCGAAGTGCTCACCTCGTCTGAGGGTGGCTTGGCCATACCTGACCTGATCGATCTCGTGATCTCCGCCGAGTATCAAGATTTCTTGGTCTTTCTTGACGAGAATTACGACGAGGTGCCGACGACAGTCCAGCGCATCATCGAGGCCAGAGCGAACGAGGAGCGCCTGCGTCGCCTCAAGGAGAGCTCGCCAGAAGAATACGGACACGCATTGCGTGTTGTCAGTGAGGATGAGATCGTCGCTGCACTGAGAAACGGCACGATCGTGAACGCAATCAATGATGATGGTGAGGCGGAACGCATTCGAAGTGACGAGAACTACTCGGCAGCCTTCCTCCACCGCCCAACTGCGACGGCATGGGTTGATGCGACGTTGCTCGCTACCGTAATCAAGCGGTTCGCGGCGGGGGATGACGAGTTCAGAGCCGACGCGCAGGGGCTGCGCTTGCGCCAAGTCGTTGTGGGAGGGGGAGAGCTGAACCTCAATTGGATCCAGTGCCACTTCCCACTCGGTTTCGAAGGATGCGATTTCTACCACTGGGTCTCGGCCGATCACCTCACTGTCCCGTGGCTCTCTTTTGATAGCTGCGACTTCACGCCCCGGGGGCAGGTTTTCTACACTCGAGGTGCACTGAACGCTGCTTCGCTCGTCGTCGACAACGAACTTCGATTCTGGGGATGCCACGGGCTCGATCAGCTCGTCATCCCGGACGCGCACATCGGTTCCTTCTCGCCGATCAACCCGCACGCGGAAGGTCCGCCACCATCGCAACGTGATTTTCTGCCGGTCATTGACGGCGCGACCTTCGGCCGGTTCTCGATTCCCAAAGACCTCGAATCCGGATTCCGTGTGGTGATCACACGTTCAGTGCGCATCGCCTCGTTGGGAGGGCTGGAGAACGAAACCGAAAAGGCGCAGGAAGTCGCAGACAGAGTTTTCGAGTGGCTCAAAGCGAACGAAGTTGGAGACGTGCGCCTGCCAAGGGATGTGTGGGACCAGCTCGAGAATGCCCTGCGTCGCTCCCAGCACTCGGAGGCCGCGACCATCTTTGGAATCCGGGCTGCTCGTCACGTCACCACCTTCGAGGGCTTCCGAGGATGGTTGAAGCGCGTAGTTCTGGGCTCGACGGTGCGCTACTTCTATGACAATATGCGAGCGCTTTGGTACCTGCTCGCCCTCTTTGGTGTGGCCTGGGGTACGGTGCTCGGCGTTGCCCTGTTCGCGCCCACCATGCTCGTGCAAGCTCCACTCGCCAACGAGGCGCTGGTGCCCGGAAGCTGGTTGCTTTCGCTCGTCGATACGCTCGTGTGGTCGTTCCTGTATTCGCTCGATCTCATCCTCGCCCCGATTTCCCTCGGGCTCGCTCAGACGATCTGGCCGAGCTCGATCTGGCTCACACTTCTTCTTGCGGCGATCAAGGGCCTGAGTCTCCTCCTGCTCGGCGTCTTCCTCATCGGTGTCACTGGCCTCGTCGAACGACGCGGGCGCACGGACTGAAGCTCGGAACAACGAGTCGAGTCGGTGTGCACCGCGAGATGTACCGGTGGGCCCCTCGCTCAGAGACGCAGTCAGCGTCACCGCTATTTTGAGTGCCATGACGGATTCGAGTGCACCGAAGAACCCTGCCGAAGAGCGAGTACTGAGCTTCATGGCCGAGTACGAGGCGCAATGGCGCATCGCCGCTCCAGCCTTCGAGCATCGCGACCCCGACAACCCGATGTCCGCGTTTCAGCTGTGGCGAGAGCTGATGGCGCAGACGACACGGAATCACTTCACGGACCCGCCGGCGGTGGACCTCGCGCAGTCGTTTGGTCGACCTGCCAGCCATGGTCCCGAAGCGGAACAGCTTGTCAGCTCGGAGGTCGTCGGCGATGTCGCCTACGTCCTCACACGGAGCACTTCGATGCAGCGCAAGTTGAACGAGTACACGCTGCGCCAGAAGGGGGCTACGTGGAAGATCGCGGTCATAAGCCAGCATTTCGGAGATCCGAAAGCGCCGTTCGCTGATCCAGCCGTCGTCAACCAGCGTGTGCTGCAGTGCGGGCCGGACGCCGAGCCGACCGACATGCCCGAGTTGCAAGTGCAACTCGACGAGGTCCACAACTTCACTGAGCGTGAGGTGAGCCGCCCGGGGGACAAGCAGTCCGCGCGTGCCGAGGTCACGCACCTCGGCACACTTTCGACCAGCACCGGGTTTCTCTCGGTCCTCGACTTCGGATACGACAACGACGACGCCCGTCCACTCGCGAGAACCGTCCCGCCAGGCCGGTACTCGGTCGACCGGGTGACTGCGTTCGGTCGCAACGCCGCGGTCCGAGTGCGTTTCAGCGACGCTGCGCCTGTCACCTGGATTCCGGCGTCGCTCCCCGGCAGCGGCCACGTGGTCGGCGTGGATGCTGGCTGCATCTGCATTGTGGACTACGTCGGCTACTCGGACATGACGCGCCGCGACAAGGCTGCCGCCTACGACGCCTTCTCTGCTGCTCAGACGCCTGCGGTCCAGGAGTTCGACCTCGCCGGTACCGACATCGGGATCGCGTTCGATTCTGGCTACGGGGACGGCAGCTACCCGGCCTACTGGGGTCTGGACTCGGAAGGCGCGGTGGCGCAGCTTGTCGTCGACTGCATGGTGCTGGTCGAGCAAGATGAAGATGGCGTGCTGACCCACCTGTAATCCGCGCGCTCGACCATCGTCGTCCTCGTCGAGACCCCCGCGATCCTCATCGTCGATCGTCGCCGAGTTCCCCTGATCGTCCAAGCAGGGGCATTCGCTAGGGTTGCGGAATCTCCCGCCTCCTGCGTCCGCGCGGCGAGGCGACGGCCGCGAGCACCTTCATCGGAGGCCCACATGATTGCCTACTCAGATCTCGGCACGCTCGACGAAGAGCAGCAGGAGCGCATCCAGTCGTTGTTTGAACGGAGCGCGACGATCTGGGACCTGCCGGAGGACGAGGGCAAGATCGAGGTCTGGGACGAGTTCGTCGAGGACTGCGAGCGGGCGAGCTTCCCGCACCTCATCGCCAGTGCGCGCTTCGGTCAGTACACGACCCTCGTCAAGGCGGGGCTCGCCGGCAGGGCCCTCGACGCCTACGCGAAGCTCATGCAGGTCATCCACCGGCACGGCGACCTGATTGCGCCAGACAACGTCGACCGGATGCTGGGGTCCGTGGCGACCGCCACGATGACGCTCCTCGACGACCCCACCGTGCCGCTCCTGCAGATCACGCGAGTTGTTGACCTTGTCGAACAGCAGGTGAAGCAACGCGGCACCGACATCGTCGGGGTGTACGTCGCGCGGGCGGCCGTGGCAGCTGCCACGGGAGACGCGGACGCGACCTTCGACTGGATCTCGCGCTGGCGGGCGGTGGGCAGCGAGGAATGGCGCCCTGACTCGTCTGGCGTGATCCAGATGGAGGTGCCGCTGATCGCCCGCTTCGACGTGCCCCGGGCGACCGTCACGCTCGAGCAGCGGTTGCGGATGCTGGACATCGACCCCGAGCAGTTCGACGCCGACACCAACGACGCGAGCACCGTTGTGCGTCTCCTGACGATGCTCGCGTTCTTCTACGTGCACGAGGGGCGACGCGGCGATGCGGATCGGATCGTCGAGCAGCTCGTCGCCGGCGTGGGTATCGACCGCCTGGCGACAGAAGCCGTCACCGACTACCTGATCCCGGTGCTTGAAGAGCGACCGGCGGATGCGCTCGTCGCTGTCGATCACACCCTCCAGAACCTGCACCTCGACACGAGCGACTGGGAGGCGCTCGCCGCCGTCGCGCGCAGCCGGATCCTTGCCAACCCGGACGGCGAGGAAGGCCGCCTCCTGCAGGCGCTGGCCGAGGAAGCCGCGACGGCACAGGATGCTCGAGGAAGCACTGACATCCACCGCCGCGAGCTCAACGACTTCTGGTGGGTGGGGTTGCCGGAACACGATCGCCCGGCCCTCGTCGGAAAGCGCGGAGTCTGGGACGACGTGGAAGAGCGCGCCGAGCGCATCCTCGCGGCTGGATGGCTGCCGAGGCGGCGCGCGGTGAGCCTCGACGACCCGCCGATCTCCATCAAGCACCGCTACGTGTCGCTGCTCGGCGAGACGATGGACCTGCTTGCCACCGAATCGGCGGATGAGGCGACCGACCTCAAGGAGCGGCTCACGGCCAGGGCCGAGCAGCTGAAGTGCGCGACGTCCCGCTACTGCATCCCGCTCCTTCACGGGCTCCGAGCCGGGCAGCAGGCGCAGACGGGGACGCTGGTGCGTGACTTCGAGCGCTCGCAGCTCGAATTGGTCACGAACGCTGGGCTCATCACCGACTCCATCCAGGCAATCGGGGAGAGGTTCTTCGCAGTGACCGTCGAACAGGCAGTGGCTGACCCCGAGATCCCGTGGGTGCAGATCGACGACCTCATCGACCGTGAGGTGCGCGTCCGGGAGACGACACGCGGCCCGGCCTCGCACGTGCTCCTTGCCCGCGCGGAGATCGCGGCCCACCGAGACGACGCCGAATCGCTCCGGCAGATCATCGCGCGGCTGCAACGGGCCGTCGCGGAGGAGGAGGAACTCCTCGACCGCGTTGCCGTGGAGCTCGAGATCGTCCGCCTCAGCGCCCGTTACGCGCCCCAGTTCGCGATCGCGGTGGCGACGCGTGTCGCCGACACCGGCGCCGCCGAGCAGGTCAGGGCCGCCAACGCGTGGCTCTGCTGGTTCGGCGCGCAACAGGGCGACGTCCGCGCCGCGCCAGCCCTCGCGCACCTCCTCGCAACGGTTGACGGTGACGTGACAGAGTTCGGCCCCCTCCCGAGCTGGGTGCTCCTGGAGGGCTTGGCGGCACCCGGCGCGGAACTCGGCCCGGTCATCGACGCTGCGCTTGAGGAAGCCGACACGGGGTCAGCAAGCGATCTGCTTGTGTTCGCGGCCGCCGGGAGTGCACTGCTCGCGCAGGGCAAGGGCGACCCACGCGGTCCCGAGCTGCGCGAGAAAGTGATCCAGATCACGGAGGGCCTCGCCAGTCGCAATGGCGACCGCTTCTGGAGCGAGTGGATCCGCGACCGCTGGTACCCGGGAGACCAGGCGTTCGAGGTGAGCGCGTGAGCGGCGAGCGCTTCCGCGTTGACCTTCGCGGCATCGTCGACATCCTGTCCCATCACCTCTACTCGAGCCCGCGCGTCTACCTGCGCGAGCTCATCCAGAATGCGCGCGACGCCGTTGTCGCCCGGCAGTCGCTCAACCCAGGGACCGCGGGGGAGATTTCCATCGAGGTCGACGACGGGGGAGCGGTGATCGTTCGGGACCACGGCATCGGTCTCACCGAAGACGAGATGCGGACGGTGCTCGCAACCATCGGTGCGTCCAGCAAGCGCGGCGACCTGACGCAGCTCCGACGCCAGTACCTAGGGCAGTTCGGTATAGGACTGCTCTCCTGCTTCCTCATCGCGGACCGCATCGAAGTTCGGTCACGGAGTGCACGCTCGGCGGACTCACCGACGCTGAGCTGGGTTGGCAGCGCGGACGGGACCTTCACGATCTCCCAGGCCGAGCATCCCCTTGCCGATGCGGGGACCGAAGTGACCGTCACTGCCCGGGCGGACGAGAGAGAGTGGGTGGAACCCAACCGGGTCCGACTCCTCGCCGAGCGGTTCGCGTCGCTCCTGGACCTGCCCGTGTCCCTCGGCAGCGAGGGGCAAGCCGCCGAGGTCATCAGTGTCCGAACACCGCCGTGGCGCGCATCCCAGCTTGAAGCCGAGGTGTGGTGTCGCCAAGAGCTCGGCTTCTCGCCGCTCGCGGGACTGCCGATCGAGGTCGGCGCGGCTGGCGTCGTCGGTCTCGCCTTCATCGCCGACGCTCCCGGCCGGGTCGGCAACCGCAAGGGAGACACCATCTACTCGCGCGGGATGTTCGTCGCAGAGAACAACGTGCAGCTCGTGCCCGCGTGGGCGTATTTCGTCCGCCTCGCACTGGACGCGGGCGAGCTGCCGCTGACCGCCTCGCGGGAGTCGCTGCAGGATTCGGTCGCGATCGCCGAGGTCCGCAACCAGATCGGGATCCAGATCCGAACGGGCATCGAGAGATTCGCGGCGAGCGACCCGGTTGGCTTCGGGCGGTTCCTGGACGTCCACGCGAAGGGTCTGCTCGCCATGGCGGCGACTGACACCGACATGCTCGACCTCGTCATGAAGCACGTCCTGTGGGAGACGAGCGAGGGCACGATGACGTTGGAGCGGCTCCTTCGGGTCTTCGACAGGGTGCAGTACACGACCTCGATGACCGAGTTCAACGCCTTCGCGCCTCTCCTCCGCGCCGGCAAGACGCTGCTCGTCAACGGTGCCTACGTGTACGGCGGTGAGATCCTCCGTCAGGTCCAAGAACGCCGCGGGCGCATCGGTGGACTTCGGCTCTTCGACGCGCGCGGCTTCCTCAGCGAGCTCCCGAGACCGGCTCAGGATGACACGCATGTTCGCGGTTTCCAGGCACACGCACGCGCGGTGCTCGATCGGCTGGGTCTCGACCTTGATCTGAGGGAGTTCGCTCCGGCATCCGTGCCTTCCCTGTTCGTCGGCGAGACCGGGATAGCCGATTCGTCGGCAGCGCAGAGCGACACCGATCCCTGGGCCGACTTCCTGAGCGAGCCAGAACGGTGCCAAGCTCGGTCCCGGTTGGTCCTCAACGTGTCGAGCACGGCTGTTCGTGCGCTCGCGTCGCTCACGGACGAGCGCGTACGAGCCGAAGCGGTCACGGGGCTCTACGTCATCGGGTTGCTGACCGCCGGCGAGAAGCTCGACGATCGCCACACTGAACTGCTCAGCGAGACCCTCCATGCGCTCATCACAGCGGCGGGCGGCGGTGACGCGGGGCCAGGACGCGACTGACGGCATCGAGGCAGGGCCGGTCTGACCAAGGTCGCCGGAACGTCGAAATACCGGAAGACCCGAACGTCAGAGCGCCAGAGCTGGCATGGCCGCGGCGACGGGGTGCGGATATTCGGCCTTGCGGTCCTGGAAGCTCAGGATGCTGGGGTTCTGGATGACGCCGTCACGGATCTCGATCGCGCGCGTGAGCGTCGCACTCTCGGCCCACGCATCCGGCCCCTCCAGAACTGTCCGAAGGAAGGGGAGCAGCGCCTCGCTGATGTCCCAGGTCGCGGAGTTCCACAGGTACGAGGGGCTGTGCTCGACGGCGTAGTAGTTGACACCCTGCCCGACGGTGAACATCGGCTCCTCGAATGTCGTCGGCTTCGCCCATTCGAACCCCATGCCCTCGTCGCACGAGACGTCGATGATGAGGGCGCCAGGCGAGAACCGCGACAGATTCTCGGTGAGGAGATACGTCAACGGCGCCGCCACATCCTGGAACGTGCAGTTGACGACGATGTCGTAGGTCGCCAGGAAATCGGGAAGCAGCCAGTCTCCCTGCTCCGTACTGACGCTGCTGAGGTGCGTCGGTCCTTCGTCGGTGTTGAGCTGGGTGATGTGCGCGTTGTGGATGGGGGAAGCCACAGCCGCCGCACCGCGCTGGGTGAGGACTTCGATGTCGTGGATTCCGTGGGCGTTGAGTGCCGTCACCGCGCCTCGCGCCGTCGCACCGAAGCCGATCACCACGGCTCGGAGTCGCGGACCGTAATCACCGGTCAAGCCGATAAGGCTGAGCGCGTGGATCACGGAGCAGTAGCCGGCCAGCTCATTGTTCTTGTGGAACACGTGCAGGCTCATGTCCCCCTGCGGGGTCCAATGGTTCATCGCCTCGAAGGCGAGCAGCGTCAGCTTCCGATCAATCGCGATCTGCGTCACTTCGGCGTCCTGCACGCAGTGCGGCCACCCCCAGAGCGTTCGACCGGGCGCGAGCGCCGCGACATCCGCAGCCTGTGGCTTCGGCAGCAGCAGCACGTCGGCCGAAGCGAGAACTTCGGTGCGCTCGGCGACCCTGCCGACTCGAGACTCCACGAAAGCGGGCTCGAGCTGAAAGTCGGCTCCGTAGCCGCGCTCGACGACCATTCGAGCCCGGATGTCCGCGTCGATCCGATCAAGATGACGCGGGTGGATCGGGAGCCTGCGCTCGTTTTCCATCGAAGAGTCGGCGAGCAGTCCGAGCGAGAGCAACGGGGTGCGAGTGGAGAGAGCAGCGTCCGACATGGGATCCCATCATTGGGGAACCAGAGGTAGCTCCTGCCCTGACAGTACGCCTGTTCCTGGCGATTGCCTTCGAGGAACGAGATACTGGCACTTGAATTGCACTCCTCGGAAGGGACACCGATGTCCGACACCACCTGCCACATGTCCATCTCGCTCGACGGCTTCGCCGCCGGTCCGGATCAAAGCAGCGAGCATCCGCTCGGTAAGCGAGGGCAAGAGGTGCACGGCTGGCACATCGGCGACCCTCGCGCCACAGAGGCCGACGAACTCGCTGCGAGTTGGCTCATGCGGCCGCGCGGCGCCTACATCATGGGCCGGAACATGTTCGGCCCCATTCGCGGCGATTGGGAGGGCGACTGGCGAGGGTGGTGGGGAGACGAACCCCCGTATCACGCGCCCGTCTTCGTGCTGACACATCACGCGCACGAACCGATCGAAATGGAGGGCGGGACAACCTTCCACTTCGTCACCGAAGGGTTCGACTTCGCCTACGCCAAGGCAGTTGAAACCGCAGGCGAGAAGGGCGTCGACATCGCAGGTGGCGCCTCGACCGTCCGGCAGGCGCTGAACGCCGGGGTTGTCGATGAGCTGACGCTCGACATCGCGCCCGTCCTGCTCGGGTCAGGCGAGCGGCTCTTCGACGGGGTCGACACGTTCGGCTACGAGCCAGTTGAAGTGCTGCATTCGCCGCTCTCCACGCACATCCGCTATCGCAGGATCGCACAGGACTGAGCACAGTGGCCCGGCAGGATGAACCTGCCGGGCCACTCGGGTCTTCGCGTGAGAGATGCCTACCCGGCGGCCTTGCGCACGTAGTCGGCAACGGTCTTCTCGGTCTCCGGCGTCAGGCTGATGAGCGCAAACGACGTCACCCAGAGGTCGCCGTCGTCGAGTTTCGCCGCCTCCTCGAACCCGAGCGTCGCGTAGCGGGTCGTGAACTTCGACGCAGCTTTGAAGAACACCACGACCTTGCCATCTGCGTCCGTGTAAGCGGGGAAGCCGTACCAGGTCTTCGGCATGAGCCTCGGGGCGACCTCTTTGACTATGCGGTCGATGCCCTCAGCCAGAGCGCGGTCCTCGTCAGTCATCTCTGCGATGGCCTTCTGGATCGCCGCATCACCCGCGGCACGGTTCTTGCCAGCCTTCTGCTCCGCGCGCAGTTCAGCAGCGCGCTGCTTGACAGCGTCGCGCTCGTCCTTCGAGAGTCCAGTGGTCTTCTCAGCCATGGCAGCTTCCTTCGTTCTTCCTCGTTGTAGTGAATCACGACTACGGTACGACTCCCCGGCCGCAGATGCTTCTCCAAACCTGCTCGGTCTTCGCAGCCGTTGCGTCTCGCAGCTGTGCATCTGCGTGCTCTCGTCGCGCGAGAGGTGAGTCACGACAGGCCGTTCAGGGCATGAGCCGGGAATGTCGGTGGTCCGGTCCAAGATCTCGGCATGACAGATCAGCGAATCGCCGAAGAAGCCGAGTACATCGTTCAGTCCCTAGCGGAGGAACTCCTGGAGCCAAGGGACGGAGAATGCCTGCTCTGCTACGTCGCAGACCAGCTCGACGAGTTCGGCTGCGACGGAACCCACCGGTTCTCGCAGCGCTACCAGGAGCGAGTTGCCCCGCGTGCAACTGCGCTGCTCCGCCGCCTCGGCCGAAGAGGTGCGTACTGCGACTGCGAGATCTTCCTCAACGCCTTCGACGCGTGTGGTGGTGAGCCGGAGGAACTTCCGCCGTGCGCCGGCGTCAGGCGAGGGTCAACGCAGCCCTGCAGGCTCTGGTGGCGGCGGCGGGATGCCGCTTACTAGCGGGCGGAGCGTCGTGGCAGGTCTGCGCAGGCAACGCATGTCTCGGCGAAGGGACGCACGCGGAGTCTGACCTCGGGGATGGGCCTCCCGCAGGCGATGCAAATGCCGTAGGTGTCGTTCTCCAGGCGGAGCAGGGCCGCCTCAATCCGCTGCAGTTCCGACTTGGAGGCCTCCACTTGGCCGGCAAGACGAGACCACTCGGTTGAGAGCGGAGCCCCGTCGGGGTCGTGCTCGTCGTCGTCGTTGAGGGATGAACGGTCGCGCACGAGGGCGCTCAGAGCTGCCTCGCTGCGTGCGAGGCGGTCGACAGCGACGGCGCGCTGGTTCTCGAGTCGCTCTGCGTACACGCCCGCGTCACCCGCCTTGGCTCTCTCACGCTTGCCATCTGTCTCGCCCATTGGAGCCATTCTGCGCCAACCATCCCTGCCCCGTCAGCGACCGGGGCAAGCGGCGTTCTCACCGCAGCGCTCAGGGACGGCCCCGGTAGCTCCCGCAGACTGGCGAGCCACCTCACCGAACGGAGCCACATGGATACGGACGTCGTTGTCATCGGAGCGGGGATCGCCGGGCTGCGGGCAGCTCGGCGCCTCGAAGAGCACGGGCGCAGCGTTGTGGTCGTCGAGGCGGAAGGCGAGGTCGGGGGCAGGATCCGCACCGATGACGTCAGCGGCTTCCTCTGCGACCGCGGCTTCCAGGTGCTCAACCCGGCCTACCCGGCGCTGCGGGAGGCCGTGGACCTCGAAGCTCTCGCTCTGCACAGCTTCGGAGTGGGCGCGATCATCAGGTCCGGTGAACGCGCGACCACTCTGGCGCATCCGCTCCGCCACCCGCGCTTCGCGCTGCAGACGCTGCTGAGCGAGCATGTGCCGATTCGCGACGTGCTGGCGCTGGCGCGCTGGCTCGGCCCGACGCTGGTGGGTCTTGACGGCGTCGGACCGGAGGATCGCGCGCTCCGGGCTTCCCTCGACGAGGCGGGGCTCACGGGGAAGCTGCGGCACGATCTCCTCGACACCTTCCTCGCCGGCGTCCTTGCTGACAGCAGCGGAGAGAGCTCAGCGAACTTCGTCAAGCAGCTTGTCCGATTCTTCGCGCTCGGGGCGCCGGGGCTGCCTCGTGCCGGGATGCGCGCCCTGCCAGCCCAGATGGCATCGTCGCTGCACGAACCGGTCCGCCTCGAAACGGCCGCTCGCGAGGTCAACGAGACGAGTGCGGGAGTGCGGGTCGTGACCGACCGGGGAACGATCCTGGCGCGTGCAGCGATCGTGGCCGTTGCACCCAGAGAACTGCCGGAACTCACGGGTGAGGCCGCTCCTGCAACGCACGGCCTGACGACCTGGTGGTTCCGGGCGTCGGGGGAGCCTCGGACGGGGCCATACCTCGTCATTGATGCGTCGCTGCCAGGAGGCGGGCCAGCCGGTCCGATCTGGAACACCGCCGTTATCTCGGAGGTGGCACCGTCCTACGCGCCGGCGGGGCAGCACCTCGTGCAGGCGACCACGCTCCTCGACCGCATCGACGGGCTCGCGAGCGAGGCGCAGATCCGCGACGACCTCGCGCGCCTCTACGGGACGTCCACCTCGGGCTGGGAGGTGCTCGCTCACCACGTTGTCCCGCATGCCCTTCCGGCGGTGCTGCCGCCGTTCAGGTCACCTGGTCCGGGGCAGGTTGGCGAGCGCGTTCTTGTGACTGGCGACCACCGGGAATCCAGCTCGATCCAGGGTGCCCTGGTCGCCGGGCAGCGCGCCGCCGACGCGGCGTGCACCATGCTGGCTTGACTGGCTCCGAGCCTGGATCGGTCACTTATATTCCCGGCAAGATGCCTGCAGGTCAGCCGTTCTCAACTCGTGGGACAGGGGAGAAAAGTTGACCGGAGTTCCCGCAGAATCTCGGGTCCGAATCATAGAATTCGACCCGGCGCCCCGCGCCGATTCAGAATCCAAGTGCAAAGGAGCCCTCATGGGTGTATCCATGGTCTTCCCGAACTTCCCCGTCGCCGACGTCAAGGCGGCCACCGACTTCTACGTCGGGCTGGGCTTCAGCGTCAATCCGATGTTCAGCGACGACAGCACCAGCTGCGTCGTCGTCAACGAGCACGTCGCGATCATGCTCCTCCAGACGGAGCGCTTCCAGGGCTTCCTGCCGGAGGGGGCCGAGGCGATCCTCGGTGGCAATCGCCACGAGAGCACCACGGCGCTGCTGCTCGGCAGCAACGAAGAGGTCGACGAGATCACGGCAAAGGCTGAGGCCGGCGGTGGCAAGATCCACCGCCCCGCAGAGGCCAACGAGTTCGGCATGTACGGCTCGGCCTTCGACGACCTCGACGGTCACCTGTGGGAGGTCTTCTACATGGCGGCTCCCGAGGCCTGACCTCAGCTCGGGCGCCACGACGGCGCGGGCGGGACGGCGCGAGGGCGCAACGCCTGAAGAGGACGGCTCCACTGCACTCCATTGCACAAAACTGCAGTGGGGCCTGGTGGAGCCGTTTCCTCTCTGGCACGGTTAGTCGTCCCCTCCATCCTCCGCACCTTTGGATACGCACATGACCGAGCTCAGTCCGGCAGACAGCACCGTCCCCAGCGCAGCGCAGGCGCCGCTCACGCGCAACGAACGACTGGACCGCCTGCCCTTCACTCGCAGACACCGCAAGCTGCTCTTCGGCTCGGGCATCGGCTGGGCGCTCGACGCCATGGACGTCAGCCTCATCTCGTTTGTCATGGCGGCGCTTGCCGTGCAGTGGAGCCTCGACACGACGACGCTGTCGTTCATCGCCTCGATCGGCTTCGTAGGCATGGCGATCGGCGCCAGCGTCGGCGGTCTGCTTGCGGATAAGTTCGGCCGGCGGCAGGTGTTCGCCGCGACACTCCTCATCTACGGTCTCGCGACGGGAGCTTCCGCGCTCGCGGCGTCGGTTGCCGCCCTCATGGTGCTGCGATTTGTTGTCGGTCTCGGTCTCGGCGCTGAGCTTCCCGTCGCATCGACCCTCGTGAGCGAGTACGCGCCGAAGCGAATCCGCGGGCGAGTTGTTGTGCTGCTCGAAGCCTTCTGGGCCGTTGGCTGGATCGGCGCCGCACTCATCGGGGCCTTCATCATCCCGCTTTCCGCCGACGGCTGGCGGTGGGCGCTCCTCACTGGACTCCTGCCCGCTGTCTACGCGGTGGTCGTGCGGTTTGGGCTCCCCGAATCCGTCCGCTTCCTCGAGAGCAAGGGAAGGTACCGGGAGGCAGAGCAGGCAGTCCGGCAGTTCGAGGAGTCTGCGGGGGTGGATGCTCCGCCTGCCTCGAGCATCGCGTCCACCGATCGCGCCCAGGCCGCCCAGCGGGCATCAACCGCGGCGGACACGCAGAAGGCTCGCTGGCGGGACCTCTGGGCGCCCGCCCTCCGCCGGAGAACGGCGGCGCTCTGGGCGGTGTGGTTCTGCATCAACCTCAGCTACTACGGCGCCTTCATCTGGATCCCGAGCCTGCTCGTCGGGCAGGGGTTCACGCTCGTGAAGTCGTTCGAGTTCACCCTCATCATCACGCTCGCGCAGCTCCCCGGCTATTTCGTGGCGGCCTACCTCATCGAGCGGATCGGCCGGCGCGCGACGCTCGCGATCTTCCTGCTCGGCTCCGCCTGCGCCGCGTTCTGGTTCGGCTTCGCGACAACGGAGGGCACCATCCTCGCGGCCGGCATGTGCTTGTCCTTCTTCAACCTCGGCGCCTGGGGAGCGCTCTACGCGATCGGCCCGGAGCTCTACCCGACACGGCTTCGCGCGTCCGGGACCGGGGCAGCGGCCGGGTTCGGACGCATCGCCTCGATCATCGCCCCGCTGCTGGTGCCCGTGATGCTCGCCGCGGGCGGCAGCGTGCTGGTCTTCGGCGTCTTCGCAGCCGCGTTCCTTCTCGCCGCGGGCGCGGCGTTCACGCTGCCTGAACTCATGGGGCGCGAGCTCGAGGAGTAGCCGACGGGCCTTCACATCACGATGCCAGGACGCCGTGCGCGCCGCCGCACGCTCAGGCAAGCGCCGACTAGCCTGAGACCGTGAACGAACGACACGAACCTTCACGACGCGGGGTCATACGGGGAAGCGCGGCCGTCGGCGGCGGGATCGCGACGGCGGCATTGCTCGCGGCGTGCGGAAGCGGCGAACCGCAAGGCGGGACCGGGTCGGACGGGGCGGCTGCCGAGGGTGGTGCGATTGCTCTCGCGGCGGTACCGGTCGGCGGGGGCGCGATCATCTCGGAGACCGAGACCGTCATCACGCAGCCCGCCGCCGGCGAGTACTACGGGTTCAGCTCGATCTGCACGCACCAGGGGTGCCCCGTCTCGAAGGTGACCGCCGAGCACATCATCTGCCCGTGCCATTCGAGTCATTACGACACGAGGACAGGAGAGCCGGTTTCCGGACCGGCCAATCAGGCCCTTGCCCCTCGCACTATCACCGTCACCGAAACTGAGGTCGAATACTCGTGAGCATCACCGACTTGACCGCGATCCGCGACCTCGCGACCAGCGCAGGACTCGAGGTCGAGTACTGGGGCTGGCGTGGCGAGAAGGAGCAGGTCGCCCCCGAGACGCTCGCGGCCGTCCTCGGCGCCCTTGGGCTCCCGGCATCCACGGACGAGGAGATCGCCGCCTCGGCACGTGACTTCGAGAGCCGTGCATGGCGTCGCGCAGTTCCCGCCTGCACCACTGTGCGCGAGGGAAGGGCCGCGAGGGTGTTCGCGCATGTCCCGCACGGGAGCAGCGTTCGTGTGGAGGCGCACCTCGAGGACGGCTCCGTCCGCGGCCTCGAGCAGCTCGAGAACTGGGTCGACCCGAGGGTCATCGACGGCGAGCTCACCGGTCGTGCCACGTTTGCTGTGCCCGAAGACCTTCCGACGGGGTGGCACCAGCTCGTCGCGCGCGTCGGCGACGAGGCTTCTGCCGAGCCCGCAGAAGCGGGCACTCTGATCGTCGTGCCGACGAGCACACCATGGCCAGAGGAACGCTCGTGGGGCTTGTTCACGCAGCTCTACCAGCTCCGCTCATCCACCTCATGGGGGATCGGTGACCTGCGAGACCTCGCGACGCTGACGGCCTGGGGCGCCGAGCGCACGGCGGACTTCGTGCTCGTGAACCCGCTCAACGCGAACCCTCCCGTCTCGCCGATCGAGCCGTCTCCGTACCTGCCGACGTCGAGGCAGTTCGGCGACCCGTTGATCCTGAACATCGACTGGGCCGCTGCATTCGTCGCTCGGCGCGTGGCCGTGCCAGCTGAAACCGTCGAGCTGCTGTCGCGACTTGCCGGAGAGGCGATCCTCGGCAACGGAATCGATTCCATCGATCGTGACAGAGCCTGGTCGCTCAAGGAACCGGCGCTGCGCGCCCTCTTCGAGCTCTGGCAGTCGGCGAACGTCGTCGATGGCGACTTCGAGGACTTCCGGAGGTCGGCGGGCGAGCCCCTCGAGCGATTCGGCGTCTTCTGCGCAATCTCGCGAGTCCATGGGCGGGATGCGCGCGACTGGCCGAGCGAGCTCGCGACGGTGAACGGCAGCGAGGTGCTCACGTTCGCCGCGGCGCACGCCGAGGACGCCGAGTTCTACGTGTGGCTGCAATGCCTGCTCGAAGCGCAGGCCAAGTTGGTGCAGGCGGATGCGAAGGCCGCTGGCATGTCCATCGGCGTGGTGCACGACTTGCCGGTCGGAGTTCATGCGGGCGGTGCAGACGCCTGGTCGTTCGGTGAGGCTATGGCCCGCGGCGTGACGGTTGGCGTGCCGGCGGACCAGTACAACCAGTTCGGACAGAACTGGTCGCAGCCGCCCTGGCGGCCGGACATGCTCGCCGAGCTGGGCTACGCACCGTATCGGGACATGCTGCGGGCCGTGTTCCGCAACGCGGGCGCCGTGCGCATCGACCACATCCTCGGGTTCTTCCGCCTGTGGTGGATTCCGGAGGGCAACACGGCTAAGGACGGCTGCTTCGTGCGCACCGACGCCGAGGCCATGCTGGGAATCCTCGCCCTTGAGGCTGAACGAGCCGGTGCCGTCGTGATCGGCGAGGACCTCGGCACCGTTCCGCCTGAGGCGCGGGATGCACTCGCCGAGCGCGGCATGCTCGGCGCCTCGGTCCTCTGGTTCGAATGGTCTGAGGGCCGTGTCCCACTGGCCGCTGAGGAGTACCGCCGTGCCTGCCTGGCGACGGTCACGACCCATGACCTGCCGCCGACCGCGGGTTTCCTCGCTCTCGAGCACCTGGACGTGCGAGAGCGCCTTGGCCTTCTCGAAGGCTCCGTCGAGGAGGCGCGGGCCGAGGAGACCGAGACGATCGCGAAAGTCGTCGAGCGGCTCAGGCAGTCAGGGCTCGTGGGCGAGACGCCGAGCAATGAGGACGTCGTCGTCGCGTTGCACGAGTATCTCGCCGGGTCCGCCGCGCAGCTCTTCGGTGTCGGAGTGTCCGACCTCGCCGGCGACCGGCGCGGGGTCAACCAGCCTGGGACCGCCGACGAGTATCCGAACTGGCGAGTGCCCATGACCGACGCGAGCGGGCAGCTGCTGACGCTCGAACAGCTTCTGGCTTCGCCACTCGCGGACCGGATCGCCGCGGCCTCCGCACGAACGGCGTGAAGGCCGTGAGGCAGTCGGCTGAGCGGCGGTCGCCCTGTCTGCGAGCTCACTTCGCGGGTGGTGCCCTTGCTGCCGCGCTGCTGCTCGCCGCGTGCGCGTCGCCTGAGACGGTTGTCCCAAGTGAGTCCGCCGAAGCCGTCTCGGTCATCGCCACGCCGGGCGTGACGCAGACGCCGACTCCGACGGTCACGCCCGTCAATGTCCAGGTTGTGCCTGCACCCCGCGTCGCGGAGAACGAGAACCCGGAGCCGGTCGAGGGCGAGATGCGGTTCACGCGCGGGCAGTGGGCGACGGTTCTCGGAGCGAGCGGCACGCCCGTGGGTCGGTTCACGGTGACCGGCGTCGTCTTCGACGTGAGCTGCCTTGAAGAGGATCCACCGAAAGCGGACGGCAGCTACGTCGCGGTCCAGCTGCAGGTCGAGGGCTACGGTGCGCTCGGCGCCGAAGGCTACGAGGGGGAATTCGCGCCGGTCTTCGGCTTCAACCGGATGCAGCTGTTCGAGAAGAACTCGGACTCGCGCCTCGGTGAGTCGCTCGCCTACGACTGCATCGAGAGTTCAGTGCAGCAGCGCGAGTACGGGGTCGGCTCCGAGTCCGGCTACTTCGTCTTCGACGTTCCGAAGCAGAGGTTCGACGTGGTCTGGGAGTACGGCGATCAGACGTTCCGCTTCGTGAACCTCACGGCCTGAGCCGAGGCATCACGCCAGGCGACGCTCAGGTGAAGAGTTGGGGGAGGAGGGCCGCGGCCAGCGGGTACCCGAGGAATGAGACCGCGTCGAGGATGAAGTGGGCCACAACAAGTCCGCCCACTCTGCCCTTCCGCAGGAACCACCACGAGAACAGGAAGCCCATGGCGACGTTGCCGAGCGCCATCCCGGGGCCCTGATACAGGTGGTATGAACCACGAAGCAGGGACGACGCGACGATGATCTGCCAGGTGGCCCAACCTAGCTCGCGCAGCCTCGTCACGAGGTAGCCGACCACGATGACCTCCTCGAGAAGAGCGGCGCGCAGGGCGGCCAGCAGGAGCAGGATGACCGTCCACCAGGTGAGCTCCTGGGCGCTGGCCTCGACCGAGATCGTCAGCCCGAGTGCCCTGGTGGCCAGGTAGAACAGGATCCCAGGGATGCCGATGCAGGCGGCCAGCAGGAACCCGTGACCCGTGTCGCGGAGCGGCTGGCGTGCATCCAGACCGAGCCTCCTGAAGCCGGAGACGGCGGGCGTCCAGAGCAGCCAGATCGCGAGGGCCACGGGCAGGAGATCGGTCGCGATGCTCATGAGCTGCAAGAGCGCGTCGAAGACCGGACGTGCGTCGCGAGTGGCGTTGAGGGTGGTCGTCTGGTCGGCGAGCGGAGTATCGCGGGTGGCCCGCTCTGCGAGCGAAATGATCGCGTACAGACTCGAGGGGATGATCGCGATCGCGAGCACGATCCAGACCTCCCAGCGCAGTCGCACGCGCGCGGAGCGGTCCAACTTGCTCTGGCCCTCGCAGACCGTAACGTCAATGCGCGAATGTGACATGTCCGCAGTCTACGAACGTTGACGGCCTTGTAAGAGATGCACAAGACCCGTTTCGTGTGAGTAACGATCCCCTGAATTGGTGCAGGGCCCCGCGCGCGGGGGCGTAGGTTCAACGGGTATTTGTCGAGAATTCACAGAGTCCGTGGATCTCCGACGCTCACAGCCCCATGTTTCCCCAAGGAGGTCCTATGAGGACATCACGAGTTATCGCCGTGGGAGCCATCGTCGCCACAAGCGCATTGGTTCTCGCCGGCTGCTCCGCCCCGAACCGCGATCCCGAGATCGTCGGTGGCTCCGCCATCACGGTTGCCTGGAACGACCCGTTCTTCGCGTTCAACGTCAACACCTCGGCCAACAACGCCGCCGCGAACGCCAACATCGTCCACGTCACGTCGGACGGCTTCATCGATTACGACCCGACCCCCGCGCTGGTCGAGAACACCGACTTCGGCACGGTCGAAGAGGTCTCGAGCGACCCGCTCACGATCAAGTACACGGTGGCCGACGCGGTGACCTGGAGCGACGGGACGCCCTTCGACGGCGCCGACCTGCTGCTCACGTGGGCCGCGAACACGACGCACCGCTCCGCCGGCGAGGTCCCAGAGGCCGAGTACGACGACGACGGCAACGTCACGAACCAGGACGCCATCGACGCGGCAGCAGACGCCGGTGTCTACTGGGGAACCGACCCGGCTCCCGGCCTCCAGCTCGACCTCGCTTCAGCAGTTCCGACGCTCGCTGACGACAACAAGTCGTTCACGGTCGTCTACGACAAGCCGTACGCCGACTGGAAGACCATGTTCGCGCCTGACACCACGGCGATCTCTGCACACGGCACTGTCCAGCTCGCCTACCCGGGCGAGTACGACGAGGCGCAGGCCGCGAAGGATGCACTCGTCACGGCCATCAACGACAACGACACCGCCTTCCTCGGCAAGGTCGCTACGGCGTACCGCACGGGCTACGACTACACGTCGATGCCCGAGGAGCCGCAGAAGACGCTCTCCAACGGCCCCTACACGATCACGGATCTCGTCGAGAACCAGTACGTGACGCTCACGGCGCGCGAGGACTACACGTGGGGCCCGCTGCCTCACTACGAGACCATCACGATCCGCTTCATCCCGGACCCGCAGGCGCAGGTGCAGGCGCTCCAGAACGGTGAAGTCCAGATCGTCTCCGGTCAGCCGACGACCGACCTCCTTCAGCAGCTCGAGGCCACAGAGGGCATCGAGTGGGAGTCCTCGCTCGAGGGCACCTACGAGCACGTCGACCTCCAGGTTGCCAACGGCGGCGTCTTCGACCCCGCCACCTACGGCGGCGACGAGGCCAAGGCTCAGCAGATCCGCGAGGCCTTCCTGCTCACGATCCCTCGCCAGGAGATCGTCGAGAAGCTCATCACCCCGATCGCACCGGATGCCACCACGCGTGACTCGCTCGTCTTCCTCCCCGGAGCAGACGGCTACGAAGAGTCCGTCGCAGCCAGCGGCGTCGACCGTTACTCGGGCGACGACGCCTCCATCGAAGAGGCCAAGGGCCTCCTCGCTCAGGCCGGAGTCGCGAACCCCTCGGTCCGCTTCATGACGGCGTCCACCAACCCGCGCCGCCAGCAGGAGCTGCAGCTCATCAAGGCCTCGGCCGAGAAGGCTGGCTTCACGATCGTCGACGCGAGCGCTGAGAACTGGTCAACCGTGCTCACGACGCAGACCGACGCCTACGACGCGGCCCTCTTCGGATGGCAGTCCGAGGGTCTCGGTGTCGGAGAGCCGTCCCCGAACTACATCACGGGCGGCATCAACAACTACTACGGCTGGAGCGACCCGGAGCTCGACCAGATCCTCAAGGACGTCGAGGTCACCCTCGACCCAGCTGAGGCTCAGGGCAAGCTCGTCGAGGCTGAGAAGATCATCATGGACAAGTCCTGGTCCGTGCCGATCTTCCAGTTCCCCGGCGTTGTTGCCTGGAGCGACGAAGTTGCCAACGTCAAGCCTGGCTTCCTCTCGCCCCAGTACTTCTGGAACGCCTGGGAGTGGGCACCAGTGGAAGCCGCTGAGTAGCCACACCGGCGTCGAACTCTCGACGCGCTGACCGCCGCGCGGTCAGACCAAGCGACGGCGGGAGTACCGTAGTCTTCTCGACTGCGGGACTCCCGCCTCGTCTGTTCGCGGCCACACTCCCGGCCGAATGCCTCCTCCAGAACAGGACCCATCTGTGCTGAGATTCACCCTCCGACGCCTCTTCGTGTCGATCTTCATCCTGCTGGGCGCGCTCTTCATCGTGTACAACCTCGTCGCGATCTCGAAGGACCCGCTCGCAGACATCTTGGAGTCCACGGCTCCCAACAAGGAGCAGCTCATCGCCGCGCGCGTGGAGCTCCTGCAACTTGATGTGCCTGCCCCCGCACGCTTCTTCCTCTGGCTCGGCGGCATCCTCGGGTTCTTCATCCCGACCTTCAACGACCCGGACGGCCTGTTCGGCTTCCTGGGCAACAACTTCTCCATGGGCGTCAACATCGTCGGACAGGATGTCGGCCCGCTCATCGGCGCAGCGGTCGGCCAGACCCTGCAGCTCGTCACTGCCGCGACACTCATCGCTGTCGTCATCGGCGTCGCCGTCGGCGTGACGACCGCGCTCCGGCAGTACTCGGGCTATGACTACACGGTCACGTTCCTGTCCTTCCTCACGTACTCGCTGCCGATCTTCTTCGTGGCCGTGCTGCTCAAGCAGTACATGGCCATCGGGTTCAACGACTTCCTGCAGGACCCGGAGATACCGATACCCCTCCTGCTGCTCATCGGCGTCATCATCGGCTTCATCTTCATGTCGATCATCGGCGGGCCCGCAAAGACGCGTGCCATGGTATTCGGCGGCGGAGCCCTCGGCACCATCGCGATCCTCTTCGGCATGGAGCTGCTCGACTGGTTCCGCAACCCCGGCCTCGGCACGGTGCTCATCATCGTCCTCGGCCTCGCCACGGTGCTCCTCACGGCTGCCCTTACGGTCGGGCTCTCGCACCGCAGAAACCTCATCGTCACCGGTGCCGTGGCGGTCGTCGGGGGAGCGCTGTGGTACCCGCTGCAGTTCGCGATGACCAATGAGATCGGCGCCTGGTTCCCGATCGTGCTCATCGTGGCGTTCACGGTCATCGCCTGGTTCGTCGGCAAGTACTTCGGTGGCCTCGACAAGCGCAACGTGGCGAGCAACACCGCGATCGTCGGTTTCGTCGTGTCGCTGCTGCTGGTCATCGACCGAGTCATGCAGACCTGGTCCGGCTACTACGACCAGACCGGCGGACGCCCCATCGCGACGGTGGGCGCATCCAGCCCGCAGCTCGGCTCGGACCCGTCGATCTGGCTGCAGATGCTCGACGGCTTCACTCACCTGCTGCTGCCGACCATCGCGATCATGGTCATCTCCATCGCGAGCTATAGCCGCTACTCGCGTTCGAGCCTCCTGGAGATCATGAACCAGGACTACGTTCGGACTGCCCGCGCGAAGGGACTCCCGGAGCGCACCGTGGTCATGCGCCACGCCCTGCGCAACTCTCTCATCCCGATCACGACCATCGTGGCGGCCGATGTGGGCGCGATCATCTCCGGTGCGATCGTCACCGAGCAGATCTTCGGCTGGCGTGCCATGGGCTCGATCTTCTCCGAGTCGCTCAAGGCGGTCGACCTGAACCCGCTCATGGGCTACATCCTCGTGACGGCGGCGCTCACCGTGATCTTCAACCTGATCGCCGACATCCTGTACTCCGTCCTCGACCCGCGAATCCGCCTGAGCTGAGAGAGGGCTGAGCTATGACGACTCCGAACTTCACCGAGATCACCGCCCCGCAGCCTCACGGCCCGGGGGATGAGCTGACCATCGAACAGCGAGAGACCATCGGCCTCAGCCAGGGCCAGATCGTGTGGCGGCGCTTCGTGCGCCACACGGGCGCTATGGTCTCGACCGCCGTGCTGCTGATGATCGTGCTCCTCGTCTTCACCTCCGTCGGCATCGTCGTGCCGTGGTGGGACTTCTCAGAGGGCAAGTTCATGCAGATCCAGGTTCCCGGTTGGTGGGCCTACGACTGGAACTCGATCGCCCCCATCGAGAACGGCGGCAACCCGACGTTCGTGAGCCTTGTCGACTGGGGCTCGCACCCGTTCGGCCAGGATGAGATCGGCCGCGACATCTTCGCCCGCGTCATGCGCGGCACGCAGCAGTCGCTCACGGTCATGTTCATCTACGGCGTCCTCGCGGCCGTCATCGGCATCATCGTCGGTGGCATCGCCGGCTACTACCGCGGCTGGGTCGACAACGTGCTCATGCGCCTGACGGACCTCTTCCTCGTCATCCCGACGCTCGTCTTCGCGGCCGTGCTCGGCCAGCTCGCCGGCCAGAACGAGGTCCTGCGTGCGTACGGCGCGGTCTCGCTCGCCGTCGTGCTTGGCCTCGTCGGATGGATGTCGCTCGCGCGTCTGGTGCGCGGCGAGTTCCTCACGCTGCGCGAGCGGGAGTTCGTGGATGCGGCGCGCGTGGCAGGTGCTTCCGGGCGACGGATCATCTTCCGCCATATCCTGCCGAACGCCCTCGGCGTCGTCATCGTTTCCACGACCCTGCTCATGAGCGCCGCCATCATCCTCGAGGCGAACCTGTCGTTCCTCGGTTTCGGTATCCAGCCGCCCGACGTGTCGCTTGGCCAGATCGTCCAGGAATACCAGGGCGCGTTCGCAACCCGCCCTTGGCTCTTCTGGTTCCCAGGCGCCTTCATCGTGTCCATCGCCCTGTGCATCAACTTCATCGGCGACGGCCTGCGTGACGCCTTCGACCCCCGCCAGCGAAAGATCCCGGGCAACGGCACGTGGTCTCGCATGTGGCGCACGCTCACGTCGCGCGACGGCCGTCCCACTCAGGGCGACTCGGACGGCAGCGGCACGAGCAAGGCGGATGCGTGACGACCCACGTCGCAGCGCGCGCCGAGGCCTTCGCCACCCAGGCGCTCTCCTCAGGAGCGCTAGATCGCGAAGAGCGCGCCCACGACAAGCAGGGTGGCGATGAGCACAACAGTGTTCGCGACGTTCTGCGTTCGCACGACGGGACCGAGCGGGACGCCGGCCTCTCGCTGCTGCTGAGCCCTGCGGTGCGTGAGGTTCACGGCCGCGTCGCCGGAGTACGTGCCAGGCGCCGCGCTCGTCCGGATGCTCTGCGACTCGTCGGTGAGGCGGCGCGGGTCCTTCCACAGGAGCGGGTCTCTCGGGTCCATGCGTTCAGCACTCAGGCGGTCGGGCGGGGGAGCAGCCCAAGCGCTCACCTTGCCTTCCGGCGTCGTGACGGTGAAGCCGCGCGTCGTCTCGACCAGCTCGATCTGGCCATATGGCACAACAGTCTTCTTGAGGGGGTTGTTCACCTCGAGCGCTGTCTCGGTGAAGACGACGCTCGGGCTCACGAGGGTGATCCAGCCGACGCCGAGCGCCAGGATGGGCAGTGGGAGCACCGACAGCAGGTGGCGACCAGCCCCCGGCGTCAGGATCACCGAGATGACGGCGACCAGCGCCATGGCGGCGATGACGCCGTAGACGACAAGACCCATGCGGGGGCGGAGAACTGTTCGCTCGGACACCCGCCAAGTCTCGCAGACGAATCGAGTCTCGCCGCGGCGAGCAGGCCGACACACCTTGGCCGCATCCCTCAGACACCAAGCACTTTGACCGCAGCCCACCGGGAGGCACGATCATGAGCACAACTTCACGCAAAGACGACACGACGCCGATCCTCGAAGTCCAGGACCTCAGCGTCGAGTTCTGGGTCGGCGGCGACTGGGTTACGGCCGCAAAGGACATCAACTACGTGGTGCGGCCCGGCGAGGTCCTGGCGATCGTCGGCGAGTCCGGCTCCGGCAAGTCCGTGTCGTCGATGACGCTGCTCGACCTGCTCCCCAAGAACGGGCGCACGTCAGGAAGCGCGAAGCTCAACGGCACCGAGCTCATCGGCGCACCGCAGTCGACGCTCCGACGCGCGCGAGGCAACGACATCGCGGTCATCTTCCAGGAGCCGATGACGGCACTCAACCCGGTGCTCACGATCGGCTTCCAGATCTCCGAGGCCCTGCGCATCCACAACCCCACGATGACGCCGAACGATGCTCGTGAGCGCGCGCTCGAACTGCTGCGCCTCGTGGAGATGCCGAACCCGGCGAAAGCCTTCGACTCGTACCCGCACCAGCTGTCCGGCGGCCAGCGACAGCGAGCCATGATCGCGCAGTCGCTCAGCTGCGATCCGGACCTCCTCATCGCCGACGAGCCGACCACGGCGCTCGACGTGACGATCCAGGCCGAGATCCTCGAGCTCATGCGCTCCCTGCACGAGCGCTTGAACTCCGCGATCGTCATCATCACGCACGATATGGGCGTCGTCGCGGACATCGCGGACAACGTCATCGTTATGAAGGGCGGCGAGATCGTCGAGCGCGGCACCGTCCGCGAGATCTTCAAGAACCCGCAGCACGAGTACACGAAGACGCTCCTCGACGCGGTGCCGCACCTCGGCACGGGCGAGGCGAGCGGGCTGGACGCTCGAGAGTTCACCGGCGAGCCTGCGCTTGTCGTCCAGAACGCCGACATCGAGTACCCCAAGCAGGGGCGAGTGCCCGCCTTCAAGGCGGTCGAGGACGCGACCTTCGAGATCTACCCCGGCGAGATCGTGAGCGTCGTGGGCGAATCAGGCTCGGGTAAGACGACGGTCGCCCGTGCGGTTGTCGGCTTGCTCCCTGTGGCCGCAGGCTCGATGAAGCTCAACGGGGTAGAGCTGAACGGGGTCTCTCGGCAGGACCTCGCGCGTGTGCGCCGTGACATCGGCATCGTGTTCCAGGACCCGGGATCTTCGCTGAACCCGCGCTGGCCCGTCGGGCAGTCGATCGCGGAGCCGCTCATCCTCGAGAAGAAGCTCTCGAAGGCAGAGATCGAAGCGAGGGTCGGCGAGCTGCTCGACCAGGTCGAGCTTCCCCGCGCCTTCCGCAATCGCTACCCGAACGAGCTGTCGGGTGGCCAGCGGCAGCGCATCGGCATTGCAAGGGCACTTGCGCTCGAGCCCAAGCTGCTCGTCGCCGACGAGCCGACGTCAGCCCTGGATGTGTCGGTCCAGAAGCGCGTGCTCGAGCTCCTCGTCGAGATCCAGCAGCGGCTGCAGTTCGCCGTGCTCTTCGTGACACACGACCTCGCGGTCGTCGACCAGCTCGCCAACCGAGTGATCGTCATGAACCACGGGAAGATCGTGGAGCAGGGTCCCACCGATCAGATCCTGCGAGCTCCCCAGGACCCGTACACGCAACGCCTCGTCGCCGCCGTCCCCGTCCCTGACCCCGACGAGCAGGCGATCCGCCGCGCGGAGCGCGCCGCGCTCAAGGCGGCGACCGCCGGCGCGGTCACGACCGAGGTACTCGGAGATGACATTGTCGTCTCGGACGCCACCTCGGAGCAGCAGGAGGAGATCCTGCGGGCCGAGGCCGAGGAGCGCGAATCCGGCCAGTGATCCGGTAAGAACTTCGGCCAGCACAAGGGCTCCTTTGTGCTGGTCGGGAGGCCTGCCCTCCGTGACGTAGGATGAACTGCCCTTTTCTCAAATGAAAGCACCCCTGAATGACTGCTGTGCCTGTCGCCCACCGTTCTGAACTCCGAAACGTCGCCATCGTGGCGCACGTCGACCACGGCAAGACGACCCTCGTCGATGCCATGCTCAAGCAGACGGGCTCGTTTGGCGAGCACGACAGCAACTCGACCGAGGCCCGAGTCATGGACTCGAACGACCTCGAGCGTGAAAAGGGCATCACGATCCTCGCCAAGAACACGGCGATCTCCTACAAGGGGAAGCACGCCACGGATGGCCCGATCACGATCAACGTGATCGACACCCCAGGCCACGCCGACTTCGGTGGTGAGGTCGAGCGCGGCCTCTCCATGGTTGATGGTGTCGTCCTGCTCGTGGACGCCTCTGAGGGCCCGCTTCCGCAGACCCGATTCGTGCTCCGCAAGGCACTCGCGGCGAAGCTCCCCGTCATCCTTTGCGTCAACAAGACAGACCGCCCGGATGCTCGCATCGAAGAGGTCGTCGCCGAGAGCCAGGACCTCCTCCTCGGCCTCGCGTCCGACATGGCTGACGAGGTCCCGGATCTCGATCTCGACGGCATCCTCGACCTCCCCGTGCTCTACGCCTCCGGCCGCGCAGGCGCCGCGTCGCACAACCGGCCCGCCGACGGCGAGCTGCCCGACAACGACGACCTCGAGCCGCTCTTCGAGACGATCCTCAAGCACATCCAGCCGCCGGTCTTCGACCCGGAGGCGCCTCTGCAGGCGCACGTCACCAACCTCGATAGCTCGCCGTTCCTCGGCCGTCTTGCCCTGCTGCGCGTCTTCAACGGCACGCTCAAGAAGGGCCAGAACGTGGCCTGGGTCAAGAACGACGGCTCGGTGCACAACGTGCGCATCACGGAACTGCTCGAGACGAAGGCGCTTGACCGCGTCCCGACCGACTCCGCTGGCCCCGGCGACATCGTCGCCGTCGCAGGTATCCCCGAGATCATGATCGGTGAGACGATCGCCGACCCGGAGGACATCCGTCCGCTTCCCGGCATCACGGTCGACGAGCCCGCCATCTCGATGACGATCGGCACCAACACCTCACCCATCATGGGCAAGGTCAAGGGCCACAAGCTCACCTCGCGCATGGTCAAGGACCGCCTTGACCGCGAGCTGATCGGTAACGTCTCGATCCGCGTGCTCGACATCGGTCGCCCCGATGCCTGGGAAGTCCAGGGTCGCGGCGAGCTTGCGCTCTCCGTGCTCATCGAGAACATGCGCCGCGAGGGGTTCGAGCTCACGGCAGGCAAGCCGCAGGTCGTCACGAAGATCGTCGACGGTAAGACGCACGAGCCTTACGAGCACCTCACGATCGACTCGCCTGAAGAGCACCTCGGTGCTATCACGCAGCTGCTCGCTGCCCGCAAGGGCCGCATGGAGTCGATGTCGAACCACGGCACCGGCTGGGTTCGCATGGAGTTCGTCATCCCGTCGCGTGGCCTCATCGGCTTCCGCAGCGAGTTCATGACGAGCACGCGTGGAACGGGCATCGCGAACGCGATCTCGCACGGCTACGAGCCGTGGGCCGGCCCGATCACGACCCGCATCTCGGGTTCGATCGTCGCCGACCGCGCAGGAGTCGCGACGCCGTTCGCCATGCAGGCCCTGCAGGAGCGCATGTCGTTCTTCGTGCAGCCGACCGAAGAGGTCTACGAGGGCATGGTCATCGGCGAGAACTCGCGCGCTGACGACATGGACGTCAACGTGACCAAGGAGAAGAAGCTCACGAACATGCGTTCCGCCAACGCGGACACGTTCGAGTCGATGACTCCCTCGCGCGTCCTGACGCTCGAGGAGTCACTCGAGTTCGCTCGCGAGGACGAGTGCGTCGAGGTCACGCCCGAGAAGATCCGCATCCGCAAGCTGCTCCTCGACGGCAACGCACGTGCTCGTGCGACGTCGCGCGCCAAGAAGCAGTAGTCGAACGTGCGAGCCTCCAGGGTTCGCGGTGAAGATTAAGGTCGTATGACGGAAGTCATCGAACAGCCCGTTGTAGAGCAGCGAACCGGGGAACGTATCCTCGGCGCGCTGCTCTACGCGCTTTTTGGCGTTATCGTCGGGACAGTGACGACGTTCCTCCACCGGGGGCGTGTCGAGATCTTCGACATCACGCTCTGGGTGGGCATCGTACTCGGCCTCGCGTGCATCCTGTGTCTCGGAATCGGACTGCGCCTGTACCTCGTCGACCGGTGGATGACCACCGGGTTCGCGGTCGGGGTTGTTGTGGCTGTCGGCGGGCTCGGGCTGTGGAATCCCGGCTCGAGCGTCGTGGTCGTCGGCGACGCGTTCGGGCTTGCCTGGCTGGCCCTGGCCTCGCTGGTCGCTGCCGCCTGCGCCTTCTGGCCCGAGCTGCCGAACCGCCGAGTGCGGACAGCACGCGCCCGCGACGAGTACGATGGAAGATCGCACTCGAACGAGGAGGAGTCACCCCAGTGACCTACGTCATCGCCCTTCCCTGTGTCGACGTGAAAGACCGGGCCTGCATCGATGAGTGCCCCGTCGACTGCATCTACGAGGGCGATCGGATGCTTTACATCCATCCTGACGAATGTGTCGACTGCGGTGCCTGCGAACCCGTCTGCCCCGTCGAGGCCATCTACTACGAAGATGATCTGCCGGACGAGTGGAGTGAGTACTACACCGCCAACGTCGACTTCTTCAGCGAGATCGGATCCCCGGGCGGCGCCGCCAAGGTGGGGGTCATCCACCACGACCACCCGCTGATCGCCGCGCTCGACCCGCAGGGGGAAGGCGCGTGACGCTCGGCGAGCTCCCCGACTACCCGTGGGACCAGCTCACCCCATACATCGAACGTGCGAAGGCGCATCCGGCCGGAGCGGTCGATCTCTCCATCGGCTCGCCAGTCGACCCGACTCCAGAGATCGTGCGCACGGCGCTTCGGGAGCACGCGGACGCGCACTCGTACCCGACGACGATCGGCACCAACGAAGCCAGGGACGCCGTCGTCGCGTGGTTCGCAAGGAGCCGTGGTGTCACCGGCCTCGAGCGGGCGAACACCATGCTCACCGTCGGTTCCAAGGAGTTCGTCGCGACGGCCGCATTCTTCTTGCGCCTGGGTGTCGGCGACACGGTTGTCTACCCGTCCCGCGCCTACCCGACCTACGAGATCGGTGCCGTCTTCGCCGGTGCGACCGGGTTTGCGAGCGACGACCCCGCCGCCTGGCCTGATTCGACGAAGCTGATCTGGCTCAACAGCCCCGGCAACCCGGACGGGCGAGTCCTCGGGGCCGGCGAGCTGAAGGCCGCTGTCGAGCGCGCCCGCGAGCTCGGCGCCGTCATCATCAACGACGAGTGCTACGCGGAACTCGGGTGGGGCGACTGGGCGGGGGAGCTCATCCCGAGCATCCTTGACGAGCGGGTCACCGGCAGCGACCTGACGAACATCCTCGCATGCTCGTCGCTCTCGAAGCGGTCGAACCTCGCGGGGTACCGTGCGGCCTACGTCGCAGGCGACGCGGCGCTCATCTCCAGGCTCCTCGTGGCGCGCAAGCACGCCGGCCTCATGGTGCCTGCCCCAGTGCAGGCTGCCGTTGCAACGGCTCTTGGTGACGACGAGCACGCCGTCGAGCAGTACCACCGCTACCGGAGGCGCCGGGAGGTCCTGCTTCCGGCACTCGAGGCTTGGGGGCTGCGCATCGAGCACAGCGAGGCCGGCTTGTACCTGTGGGGCACCAAAGGCGACGACTCGTGGGTCACGATCGAAGAACTCGCCGGTCTCGGCATCATCGGCGGGCCAGGGGTCTTCTATGGAGACGCCGGAGGGAGGCACGTACGAGTCTCGCTCACGGCCACTGATGACCAGGTCGACGAGGCAGCACGCCGGCTCCTCGCGGCCAGCGGCGACAATTCCACGAAAGCTCAGTAGATAACTGACAGCACATCGCGCGTTTCATTGTGGATTCGCATAGTCACCTTGTCGAGCGATTAGGCTATGAGGACACTGCGCGTTCTGCGTGCTCGCCGGGGAGCATCCCCCACCCGCTCGAGGAGGATCTGTGACTGAACAGCACAAGCAGGCTGAGGCCCACCAGCACGAGGCGGACTCGGCCACCTTCAGGATCGGCGACAGGACAGCTGAGTTTCCCGTTCTGCGCGCCACGGAAGGTGCTGACGCGGTCGATATCTCGACCTTCATGAAGCAGACCGGGTACACAACGCTCGACCAGGGCTTCGTCAACACGTCGTCGACCAAGTCGGCCATCACCTACATCGATGGTGCCAACGGCATCCTGCGCTACCGCGGCTATCCGATCGAGGAGCTCGCCTCAAAGTCGAGCTTCCTCGAAGTCGCGTACCTCCTTCTCTACGGTCAGCTCCCCACCGAGTCCGAGTACGAGAACTTCACGGACCGCATCCGCCACCACACGCTCCTGCACGAGGACCTCAAGCGCTTCTTCACGGCACTGCCGCCGCACGCGCACCCGATGTCCGTGCTCTCCAGCGCAGTCAACGCGCTCTCGACCTACTACGAAGACTCGCTCGACGTCCACAACCCCGAGATGGTCGAGCAGTCCACCATCCGCCTCCTCGCGAAGATCCCGGTCATCGCCGCCTACGCGCACAAGAAGAGCATCGGCCAGGCGTTCCTGTACCCGGACAACTCGCTCGACTTCGTCGACAACTTCCTCAAGCTCAACTTCGGCAACCTCGCGGAGCCGTATGAGGCCAACCCAGTGCTCTCGAAGGCGCTCGAGCGCCTGCTCATTCTGCACGCCGACCACGAGCAGAACGCGTCGACCTCGACTGTGCGTCTTGTTGGCTCGACCGAGGCGAACATGTACTCGTCGATCTCGGCTGGCATCAGCGCCCTCAACGGCCCGCTCCACGGCGGGGCCAACGAGGCCGTTCTCAAGATGCTCGCGCAGATACAGGAATCCGGCGAGGGCGTCGACCGCTTCGTCGAGCGCGTGAAGAACAAGGAAGACGGCGTGCGCCTCATGGGGTTCGGCCACCGCGTCTACAAGAGCTACGACCCCCGCGCGAAGCTCGTCAAGGAGTCCGCTGACGAGGTACTCGCCGCCCTCGGTGTCAACGACCCGCTTCTGGAGCTCGCCACGCAGCTCGAGCAGGTCGCACTCAACGACGACTACTTCAAAGAGCGAAGCCTCTACCCGAACGTCGACTTCTACACGGGCCTCATCTACAAGGCCATGGGCTTCCCCACGCGCATGTTCACGGTGCTCTTCGCCATCGGCCGACTACCTGGCTGGCTCGCGCACTGGCGCGAGGCAAACGCTGACGCGAAGACGAAGATCGGTCGCCCGCAGCAGCTGTACACGGGTGAGCCGGAGCGGCACTACCCGGAGAACCGCGGCTTCCAGCTCCTCTGACGCTGGCCGGGCGAAAGCAAAAGAGCCGCCGGAGCATGGAAACCCCTGGGAGGGCTTCCGCTCCGGCGGCTCTCGCTTTACGCTGAACGAACAAGACACTCCCCGCTCGAGCCGCACGACAGGTGGCCAGCGGGGAGTGTTGTTCTGTCTCCGGGGATCGGAGCAGCCCCTACGCGTGCAACGCGTCGTTGAGCTGGATACCCGAACCCGTCCGCGCGATCGCCTCGACGGCGCCGTTGAGCGAGTTCCGACGGAACAGTAGGTTCGGCACGCCGGAGAGCTCGGCTGCCTTCACTGAACGGGGCTCGCCGATCTGGCCGTCGGGGTCGCTTTGGCCGACGAGAGAGACCTTCGTGCCAGCGGTGACGTACAGGCCGGCCTCGACGATCGAGTCGTCGCCGAGGGAGATTCCGATACCGGAGTTCGCTCCGAGGAGGGCGCGCTCGCCGATGCGGATGCGCTGCACGCCGCCGCCCGAGAGCGTGCCCATGATGGATGCGCCGCCGCCGATGTCGCTGCCCTCTCCAACGATGACGCCCTGCGAGACGCGACCCTCGACCATGGAACGGCCGAGCGTGCCAGCGTTGAAGTTGACGAAGCCCTCGTGCATGACGACGGTGCCGGGAGCGAGGTGCGCGCCCAGGCGCACGCGGCCGCCGTCGGCGATGCGCACATCCGCTGGCATCACGTAGTCGAGGAGTCTCGGGAACTTATCGATCGCGTAGACCTGGATGCCCTCGCGCTGGAGGGTTGCACGCGAGTTGGCAGCCAGCTCAGGCCGCATGGGGCCGACGTTGGTCCACGCGTTTGTCGGCAGGTGCCCGAAGATGCCATCGAGGTTGATGCTGTTCGGCTCCACCACAAGGTGGCTGAGCAGGTGCAGGCGGAGGTACGCGTCGACGACGCTCTCCACCGGCTCGTCGAGCTTGACGGTGACCGTGACCGGGCTGACCTGCACCTGGCGGCGTTCGTCGTCGTAGGCGAGCGCTGCGAAGCTGGCGGGTGAGATGTGCGGGTCGCGGCCGTCCGGCAGTGGGCCGAGCGCTGGCGTCGGGAACCAGGCGTCGAGCACCTGTCCGTCGTTCGTGATCGTGGCGAGGCCGTCGCCCCACGCTGTCCGCGGGTCGTTGGATGTGGGTGCATCGTTGGTCATGCGCTCCAGGCTACCCAGCGTTGGCCCCGCGCGGGCGCCGCTGACCCTTCCTCGGGAGGACTTAGGCTTGAACGCATGTCTTCTTTCGTGAGTGCCGAGACCATCGACCTGACGCGACCCTCGACCGAACTCACAAGGATGCTCTGTGACATCCCTTCGGTGTCGGGTGACGAGGCGAGGATCGCCGACGTGATCGAGGCGGCACTGGTGCCGTTTGCGCATCTCCACGTGCTTCGCCTCGGCAACACGATCGTCGCGCGCACCGCTCTGGGGCGGGCTAAGCGCGTCGCGATAGCCGGTCACATCGACACGGTGCCGATCAACAACAACCTCCCGACGCGACCAGAGGTGCTCTCGCCCGAGCAGGCGGCCGCCGACGTGCCAGGCACGCCCGCGGGGGAGTACCTCTGGGGTCGCGGCACGGTAGACATGAAGGCGGGAGTGGCGGTGCAGCTGCGACTCGCTGCGGAGCTCACGGAGCCCGCGGTCGATGTGACCTGGATCTGGTACGACAACGAGGAGGTCGCGTCTGACCTGAACGGGCTGGGTCTGCTCGCCGAGGCACGCCCGGACCTGCTTGCGGCGGACTTCGCGATCCTCGGTGAACCCACGAAGGGCGAGGTCGAGGGGGGATGCAACGGCACGATCCGCGTCGATATCCGGACGCGGGGGAAGCGAGCGCATTCCGCGCGAGCCTGGGTGGGGGAGAACGCGATCCACAAGGCTGCGCCGATCCTCGCGAGGCTCGCGGAGTTTACTCCGGAGACGGTGCCCGTGGAGGGCCTCGACTACCGGGAGGGGCTCAACGCCGTGCGCATCTCCGGCGGCGTCGCAGGGAACGTGATCCCGGATGAGTGCGTCGTGCACGTCAATTACCGGTTCGCGCCAGACAAGTCGCTCGACGAGGCTGAGGCGAGGCTCCGCGAATGGTTCGGCGATTTCGAGCTCGATTTCGTCGACCGTTCTCCCGCCGCGAGGCCCGGGCTGGACGCGCCGCTGGCCCGCGGCTTCCTGGAAGCCGTCGGCGCGGAGGCGAAGCCGAAGTACGGGTGGACGGACGTCGCCCGCTTCTCGGCGCTCGGCATCCCGGCCGTCAACTACGGACCAGGGGACCCGCTCAAGGCGCACGCTGACGACGAGCGCGTGCTGCTCTCCGAGATCACTCGCGTCGAGGAGGGACTCCGAACGTGGCTGACCTCACGCTAGCGAGGACTGGACGCGACGAGTTCACCGTCGCGTCTGACACGAGGCCCACCTACTTCTCCTACTACTGGAGTCGCCTGCCCGCGCTGGCGCAGGTGGCCATCATTTTCTTCGCCTCCCGAGTCGTCACGACGGTCTTCCTGCTCGCGTTCGCGTCGCAGCAGGAGGAGACGTGGCAGTCGCCTGCGAAGCCGGACCTGTGGACCTTCTCGAACCTGTGGGACTCCGCCTGGTACGAGCGGATCGCGACGGGCCCGTACGGCTACTCCAGTGAGCTGCCCCGGAACGATGAGGGGCAGGTGACCGAGAATGCCTGGGCCTTCATGCCCGTGTATCCCATGCTCGTCCGTGCGCTCATGGTCGTGACGACGCTGCCCTGGGAGGTGGCCTCGGTACTCGTGGCGACGGCCTTCGGGTTCGCCGCGGCCTGGGTCTTCAACCGCACGCTCGCGCTGGTCGTGGACAAGAGCACCACGGCATTCGCGACGCTGCTCTTCTGCATCGGGCCGACAAGTCCACTCCTGCAGCTCGGCTACGCCGAGAGCGCGCAGAACTTCTTCGTCGCGCTGCTGCTGTACCTGCTCATCAAGCGGCAGTGGCTTGTCATGCTTCCCGTCATCGTGGTCGCATCCTTCACTCGCCCCACAGGTCTCGCCTGGGCCATGACGCTCGGTCTGTACTTCCTGGCGCGGTGGTGGATGCACGCGAAGGGACGCGAGGACTTCCCCCGCCCCGAGGTCATCAGAGTGATGGCGGCCGGTCTCCTGTCGGCGGTTGCAGGCTTCGGCTGGCTGCTCATCGCGTGGGCGGTGACGGGGGTGCCCTCTGCGTACATCGATACCGAGTTGGCATGGCGCATCCACTACACGGGTCCCATCGAGCTGGTTCCCTTCACGGGGTGGTTCCACGGATCGACGTTCTGGTTCGGGCAACCGATCGGCGCGATCATCGTCGTGCTCTTCGTGGTTGTCGTGCTCGGCGTCATCGCGCTTCCCGTCATGCGCAGGCTCGGCATCGAGATCCGGATCTGGCTCCTCAGCTACTTCACCTACCTCTTCGCCGTGTTCTTCCCGCAATCGAGCACCTTCCGCCTGCTCATGCCGATGTTCCCGGTTCTGGGGGCGATCGCGATCCCAAAGTCACCGCTCTATCGGGTTGGCGTTGTGGTGTTCATGCTTGTTGGCCAGCTGCTCTGGCTGTACTTCTGCTGGTACACGGTCGAGGGCGACTGGACGCCGGCTTAGTTCGGTCCAAACCGACACCGATCCGTGTCCGCTGCGTTAGCGTTTCGGCCTACGGAACCCCCGGTCAGCCCCTAGATTGAGTGCACGCAACAGCACCGGCGCGAAGGCGCCGACAACACGGGGGAGCAGGACATGGAACGACTCAGGGTGGGGCGGATCGCAGCGATCGCGGCGGTCGGCATGCTGGCACTGACGGGGTGCCAGCCGACTCAGGGAGAGGCCACGCCTGCGGTCACTCCCGAGGTCACGTCCTCACCCGTCGAGACAGCATCTGCAACGCCGGCGCCCACGGCCATGCCGTCGACTCAGCCCGAGGAGACGGAACAGTCTCCTCTTCCCTGGGCGGTCACCTCGCTCGATTCGGCCGAGCAATGCGCGTTCTTCACCGACGCCATGCTCGGAGACCTGAACGCTCCTCGACTCGCGCCATTCGAACAGGCATTCAGCCTCGAGCAGCACCCCGATCTGACGCAGCTCGCGGACGCCGCCCCTGAGCTCTGCAACTGGGTTCCGGCCAAGGCAGGCGACGTGGAGGGAACCGGCGGCGGTGTCCCGTCCGCGAAGTGGCGATCGACGTTCCTCCACATCGCGACAGTCCCGGGCAGCGAGGCGCTCGACGCCGAGAACATGTTCGACGAGTTCGAGAGTTTCAGCGAGGGCTTCTCGGTCGGCACAAACCCGTACATGACACAGGAACTCGGCGACGGTGCTGTCTACTTCCTCGAGAACAAGACGCACGGCGAGACTGTTCAAGCCGATATCTGCCACTACGTCGAGGGACAGACGGTGATTACGATCGTGCGGGAGACCGACGGGCAGTGCCTCGCTTCACTCGAGCAGGTCATCGCCATCGCGAAGGGTGATTACGGCTCTTGAGCCAGCACAACGATCGCCGCATCCATCACTGGATGCGGCGATCGCCATGTGTTGGTCTTCTCGCGACTCAGGCGCGAGCGGCGTCGAGGCGCTCGCCGACATTCTTCCAGTTGACGATGTTCCAGAACGCCTTGATGTAGTCGGCGCGCACGTTCTGGTAGTCGAGGTAGTAGGCGTGCTCCCACACGTCGAGTTGCAGCAGCGGCGTGACCCCGAACGGGATGTTGCCCTGCTGGTCGAACATTTGGAACGTGGTCAGGTTGCCGCCGGTCTGCTCGTAGCCGAGTACCGCCCAGCCGGAGCCCTGGACGCCGAGAGCTACAGCCGTGAACTGCGCCTGGAACTTGTCCAGGCCGCCAAACTGCTCGTCGATGGCGTCCTTGATGCCGCCCTCGGGCTCACCGCCATCAGGCGAGAGGTTCGTCCAGAACACGCTGTGGTTCACGTGTCCGCCGAGATTGAAGGCAAGGTCCTTCTCGAGCTTGTTGATGTTTGCGAGGTTGCCGCTGTCACGCGCTTCGGCGATCTGCTCGAGCGCCGTGTTCGCGCCCTTCACGTAGGTCGCGTGGTGCTTGTCGTGGTGCAACTCCATGATTCGGGCCGAGATGTGGGGCTCGAGTGCCGCGTAGTCGTATGGAAGGTCGGGAAGCGTGAATTCAGCCACGGGAGGTCCTTTCGATCATCTGGCTAGAGCAGAAGGCACCCTCGGTGCCAGCAGAAACCGACGCTACACCTCGGTTCTGGTCGTTCCCCGCGTCGCTTGGGCGCAAGTCGGCACGGTTTCGATTCGCGACTTTCCACATTCCGGAGGGCCGATTGCACACTCCGTCCACGAATTTGGGATACTAGGGAGACACTGCACAAATCTTGGAGGCGCAATTATGGCCGCGATGAAACCGCGTACTGGTGACGGACCTATGGAAGCCATCCGCGAAACACGGCTGATCATCGTCCGTGTACCCCTTGAGGGCGGCGGGCGCCTCGTGGTGTCCGTCAACGACGACGAGGCCCGCGAGCTTCGCGATGCGCTGAGCGCAGTCGTCGGCGAATAGCCGTTTCGCACGAAAGGAAGGGCGTCGACCACTCGGTCGACGCCCTTCCTCTCTGCCGGGTCGAGGTGTCTAGCGCAGCTTCGTGAGCTGCAGGATTCCGCCATCAAGGGGCAGCAGGGAGAGCCGCAGGTCGTCCTGCAGGTCGAACTCGGAGTAGAGCGCACGCAGCCCGCTGGTGAGGGCGTCGCGCCGGGCGGGGGACGCCACCTTGCCGCCGTTGAGGGCCCCGAGGGCGACGATCGTCCCGCCTGGGCGGATCAGGCGGAGTCCATGCTGGAGGTGGGCGCCGATGTGGGCGACGTCGCCGCCGATCACGACGAGGTCGTAGCCGCCTTCGGTCATGCGGGGCAGCACGTCCTGCGGGTGGCCAGTGATGAATCGGAGGCTCGCGCCGCGCGCGCCGGCGGAGATCAGCAGGCGTCGCGCGTGACCGAGATACTCGGGCTCGGCATCGATGCACGTGATCGTCGAGTCAGGCGCGCCGCGCCAGACTGCGTGGGTCAGCACACCTGCGCCAGTCCCGATCTCGATGATCGTGGATGCGCCTGTCGCGGCGGCGAGGAACGTCAGGTGGGCGGCGGTCGCCGCAGACGGCAGCGGAAGGCCGAGCTCGAGAGTCAGCTGACGAGCATCCCGGACGAATGCATCGTCCACGATTCGCTCGTTGATGTAACGCGAGCTGAGCTCCAGTTCAGACATTCTTCAAGACTAGCGTCGGCTTGGGCCGCGGGACCCGAATGTCGAGTCGCGGCTGGCGGGCCTCGAGTGCCGCGCCCGCGCATCCCAGAGCCTATGATGGGACGGTGTTTGGGCTGACGTTTGAGAAGTTGCTGTTGATCGGCATTATCGCGGCCTTCATCATCGGTCCCGACAAGCTCCCGAAAGCTGCCGAGCGTCTCGCTGATGCGGTCAAGTGGCTTCGTGGGGCATCCACGAATGCGAAGTCGCGCATGAAAGAAGAGATGGGCGACGACTTCGCGGACGTCGACTGGCGCAAGCTCGACCCCCGCCAGTACGACCCTCGTCGCATCATCCGTGACGCGCTGCTGTCCGAGGACGAGCCAGCGGCGCCGGAGCCGGCTCCCGTGAACGCAGCTTCCGGCGCAGCAGCGTCCAGCGTCGGCGCGGTCGCAGCTGCCGGGGCCGCCGCCGCGGTCGGTGGAGCATCTCGACCAAGCTGGGCGTCAAGCGCGGTGCCCGTGCCTTCCGTTATCGGCCCCGTGCCGTTCGACGGCGAAGCGACCTGATCTCGCGCGCCTCCTCGGCCCTACCCTGAGCTGTTGCTGTGTCCCTGAAGCGCGCTGCCGTCAGACGAGTGTCACGGGGAGTCTGCGCCCGCTGAGCCCGCGCGGTTGCGCCAGGAGTGCGTCCGCCGCCTGCTGCAGCGCTCGACCGGCCGGGCTGCTCGGCGCCTCTCGCAGGAGCGGCGTGCCTGCGTCTCCCGACTCGCGGAGCGGCTGGCTCACGGGCACTTCGGCAAGCAGTTCGACCGGTGCGCCCTCCTCACTGAGCCTGGTCGCGACGGCCCTGCCGCCCCCTTCGCCGAAGAGCGCGACGACCTCTCCGTCGGAGGTCGAGAACGGCGACATCGTCTCGATGACGCCGACAACGCGCTGACCGGTCTTCCTCGCCAGCGCACCCGAGCGCCAGGCGACCTCCGCAGCCGCTGCCTGAGGGGTCGTGACAACAACAACCTCCGCCGCCGGCAGGAGCTGTCCAAGCGAGATCGCGATGTCGCCAGTCCCAGGCGGAAGATCGAGCAGCAGGACGTCGAGGTCGCCGAAGTACACGTCCGTGAGGAACTGTTCGATCGTGCGGTGCAGCATCGGGCCGCGCCAGGCGACCACCTGCGAGTCGTCGCCCAGGAACATCCCGATCGAGATGAGCTTCACCCCGTGCGCTTCAGGTGGCACGATCATGTCGCCGATCCGGGTCGGGGAGACGTCGTCGCCCAGACCGAACAAGCCAGGGATCGAGTAGCCGTGCACGTCGGCGTCGATAAGCCCGACGCTCAGGCCCCGCCGCGCGAACGCTGCGGCGAGGTTCGCGGTGACGGTCGACTTGCCGACACCGCCCTTGCCGCTCGTGACGGCTATGACACGCGTGAGGGAGTCTCGACCGAATGGATGCACTCGGCCGGCTCGCGAGCCGCGGAGTCGCTCGGTGAGCGCCGTGCGCTGCTCACGCGTCATGACGCCGACCTCGAGATCGTACGGTGCGTCATCCAGAACGGACTCGATTGCTGAGCGCACCTCCCGCTCGATCTGCCGGGCGGCCGGGCAGCCGACGATCGTGAGCCTGAGCTCGACCTCGATGGTCCCGTCGGCACGCTCGTCGACGCGCTCGATCATTCCGAGCTCGGTCAGTGGTCGACGCAGCTCCGGGTCGCTGACCCCGGCGAGCGCGTTCCAGATGTCCTCGGCAAGCGTCACGCTGCTCACGCCTGCTCTTCTGCCGACTTGGCCGCGCGCTTCCTGTCTCGGATCGCTTCCGCGCGGCGACGCGCGGAGTCGCTGACGCGCTGCTCTTGGCGCGAGATGGTCTCAGAGCCCTCCTCGTCAGGGTCGTCGAGATCCTCGATGTCTTCGAGGAGCGCGCGCAGCTCAGCACGGATGAAGTCCTTCGAAGCCAGGTCCTTGGTGAGCACTCGGAGCGCGACGATCTCTCTCGCGAGATACTCGAGGTCGGCGGAGTTGCGCTCAGCTCGCTGGCGATCCTGGGCGATCTGCACGCGGTCGCGGTCGTCCTGACGGTTCTGCGCGAGCAGCAGCATGGGTGCGGCGTAGGAAGCCTGGAGCGACAGCATCAGCGTCAGGGCGATGAAGCCGAGGTCGGCGGAGTCGAAGCGCAGCTCGATGGGCGCCATCGAGTTCCACACGACCCAGAAAATGACGAACAGGGAGAGGCCGACGAGGAACGCGGGCGTTCCCATGGCGCGCGCAAACGCCTCCATTCCACGGCCGAACGCATCGCTCCGCTCGTGGTCGCGGTTCTCGGAATCGTCCCCGCGCGAGTCCCGCCTGGGCTTGGGGCGCGGTCGACGGAGGTGGAGGCCCTTCACCTTGGGGCGCTCGAGATCGTCTTCACGACGTGCCATGAGTCCTCCGGGCTGCTGGGGAGTTCGCGGGGGCCGTGACGGCGCGCTTGGTGCCGACTCGTTGCGAGACGCGACTCGGCACGACTTCTCCCTCGGCGTCGACCTGGCGCCAGTCCTCTGGCAGGAGGTGGTCGAGGACATCATCGATCGTCACGACACCGACAAGTCGATGGGCGTCGTCGATGACGGGAAGGGCCACGAGGTCATAACTCGCGAGGACGCGAGCAACCTCGGCGTCGCGCATCGTGGTGGGCGCCGGCTCCATCTCACGGTCCAGGATCGTGTCGAGCCGCTCGTGCGGCGGGTACCTGAGGAGCCTCTGGAAGTGAACGAGCCCGAGGTAGCGCCCCGTCGGCGGTTCGTACGGCGACAGCGTGACGAAAACACTCGTCGCGAGAGCCGCGGGGAGGTCCTTCCGACGGATGAGGACAAGGGCTTCGGCGACGGTCGCGTCGCCGGGCAGGATCACCGGGTCCGTGGTCATGAGCCCGCCGGCCGTATCCGGGGCGAACTCGAGGAGCATACGCACCTCTTCGGCCTCCTCAGGGTCCATGCGCTGGAGCAGAGCCTCGCTCTTGACCGCGTCGAGCTTGGCAACGAGGTCGGCGGCGTCATCTGGCTGCATCTGGTCGAGCACGTCCGCAGCGTGCTCCTCATCGAGCCACTCGATGATCGTCACCTGGTCGGACTCCCGCATCTCCTCAAGGACATCCGCGAGCCGCTCGTCTGGCAGCATGCTCACGACCTCTTTGAGGCGCGCATCCGGCAGATCGAGGAGCGCGGTGGCGAAGTCGCTTGGCTTCATCTCCGAGTGGGCCGTGAGGAACTGCGTTGCGGCCTGCTGCTCACCGATCGTGAGTTCGGGAGTGACCTCGCCCCAGGTCGCGAAGCGAGTCGGCCCGGTGCCGAAGAGCTGTTTGCTCTTGCGCGGCAGGCGCACGAAGAGCTGTCCGACGCTCCAGTTGCCCTGCGCGTCCTCCTCGATCTGGACGTCCTCGATCGTGCCGGAGGCGGTCCCGTCGTTGAACGTCACGGATCGGTCCGCGAGGTCCGCGAGGACCCGGACCTCCTGCCCGTGCTGCACGAACGGCCGCGAGTCGATCTCGCCGCTCACGACGATCTGGCCAGAGCCGATTGACTCGACCTGGCGGATGGGGATGAAGATCAGCCGTTTGCTCTTGGTCTCGACGACGAGTCCGTTGACCCTGGGGGAGTGCGCTGCGCGATACTCGACGATGACATCGCGGACCTTGCCGATCCGGTCCCCGTCTTCGTCGAAGACGGGGCACGCGGAAAGACGCGCGGTAAAGACCTTGGAGACGCTCACGGGCCAATGGTAGTCGCCGCTGACTGCTCGCCAGCCAACAGCGAACATGTGACTCACCCGACGCGTTTCCGCAGGCCGGGCTGAGAGAATGGCGGCATGACAACCCCAGGCACGACGACACGTGGCGCTCGCAGCCGGTTCCCCAAGGTCCCAGAGGGCGACGTGATCGCAAGCCTCGACAGCTACGAGGCAGCCCGCTCTGTGGTGGACGGCCTCGCGAAGCAGGACTTCCCTGTCTCGACGGTCTCCATCCTCGGCAGCCACCTTCGAACCGTCGAGCGGGTCACTGGCCGGATGTCCTTCGGCAAGGCCGCCCTCGGCGCGGTCGGCACCGGCGTCATGCTCGGCCTCTTCGTCGGCCTCCTCGTGCTCATCGTGACGCCCGGCGTCGGCTTCGAGACGCTGATCGCCATCCTCCCGGTCGCGATCGGCTTCTCGGTCATCTGGAGCGTCATCGGCTACGCGCTGAACCCCCAGCGCAGGCAGTTCACCTCCGTCATGCAGGTTGTCGCAACCCACTTCGACGTCGTGGTCCCGCGAGAGCACGCTGAGAAGGCCCGCGGACTGCTTGGCACGACCCGGCCGACGGCTGCCCCCGTGCCGCAGCAGACGCCGGTGCACACTCAGAGCGTCGTGCCCGCCGCCCCGCAGTCGCCCGTGCTCGCAAACGGCCAGGCTCAGCCTGGCGACGCTGCGCCCACCGAGCCGCAGGAGCCCGCCGCGCCGCGCCGCACGTACGCGGAAGCGCAAGCGGAGATGCGCCGGCTAGAGCGCGAAAAGCGCGCCGAGCAGGCCGCGCAGGACCGCTCGGGGTCGAGCACAAGCTCCTGACCCCGGCGGTGGCGCTGCCTATCGCTCGTTGAGCCTCGTGAACCACGCCTCGACGTCTGCGACTGTCCGAGGGATGCTCAGCGACAGGTTCTCGGCACCGTCGGCGGTGACGAGGATGTCGTCCTCGATGCGCACGCCGATGCCCCTGAGCTGCTCCGGGACCGTGAGGTCGTCCGGCTGCAGGTAGAGCCCAGGCTCGATGGTGAAGACCATGCCCTCCTCGAGCACTCCATCAAGGTAGAGCTCGCGGCGGGCCTTCGCGCAGTCGTGCACGTCAATGCCGAGGTGGTGGCTTGTGCCGTGCACCATGTAGCGGCGGTAGAGCTGCTCGGCAGGATCGGCTTCGCCGAGCCCCAGCGGCATGCCGAGCTCCTGCGTGCGCCTGGCGATGACTTCCATCGCGGTGTCGTGAATGGTGCGGAACGTGATGCCGGGGCGGACGATCGCAAACGCAGCGTCTGCCGCCTCGAGCACGATCTCGTACACCAGACGCTGCTCGTCGGTGAATCGGCCCGTCACAGGGATCGTCCGCGTGATGTCGGCTGTGAAGAGGGAATCGACCTCGACGCCCGCATCCACGAGGATCAGCTCGCCCGGGTGGACCGCGCCGGAGTTCTTCGTCCAGTGGAGGATGCACGCGTGGCTCCCAGAGGCGGCGATCGTGTCGTAGCCGACATCGTTGCCCTCGAGCCTGGCCCGAGCCTGGAAGACGCCTTCCACGATGCGCTCACCTCGCGTGTGTGCGGAGGCCTTCGCGAGCGAGGCCACGATGTCGTCGAAGCCCGCAGCCGTGGCAGCAACAGCCTCGCGCATCTGGTCAACCTCGTAGGCGTCCTTCACGAGCCTCAGCTCGCTCAGGTCCTGAGCGAGGAGCGCGTCGTCGGCGAGGAGCGCATCGAACTCGGCGTCGGGGAGGGACATCGTGCGACGCGCCTCGTCGACCCGCTCCGTGAGAGCTGCGTCGGCCTCTCTCAGCAAGAGCGTGCGTGCGTCCGTGACCAGACCGAGCTCGGAGAACTCGGCGAGGTCGCGCGCCGCGACGTAGAGGTCGGCCGCCGTCTGCGCGAGTGAGGGACGCGGCCCGATCCAGAACTCGCCGATCTCGGAGTTCGCGTAGAACTCGTCACTGTCGCGGCCGGCACGCTCACGAAAGTACACGGTGGCCTCGTGCCCGTCGTCGACGGGGTTGAGGACAAGGACGGCGCCCGGCTCCGCGTCGGAACCCCACCCCGTCAGCTGCGAGAAGGCAGAGTGCGCGCGGAACCTGTAGTCGGTGTCGTTCGAGCGCTGCTTGAGGCTCCCGGCCGGGATGACGAGGCGCGCGCCGCGGTGGCGCGCCGAGATTGCCTCTCGGTGCGCCGAGGCAGTGGGGACCGAGACTCTGGCCGCAGGAAGGGGCTCCTCGCGATTCGCCCAGCCCTGCATGATCTGCGCACGGAACGCGTCGCTCCTCGGCGTCGTGCTGCGGTTCTCGTTTGCTGGCGCCTCGCCTGGCTGCTGGCCGCCTGCGGCCGTGTCGGCGGTCTCGTTCTGGGGCCCGGAGACGGAGTCGGTGGCGGACAGGGTGATGGCGCGGTCGGAGGTAGTCACCCTGCCATTCTCGCGCGGAAAACTGGATGGGGCGCTCAGCCGCCCCCATCTTGACGAGTGAGGCCCTCAGCTTGCCGAGGTCGGGGTGAGCTGCGCGAACACAGGGCGGTGGTCGCTGCCCGCGGAGTCACGGGAGAGGAGCACCTCGAAGCCCGTGACGCTCCACTCGGGTGTCGCCATGACGCGGTCGATGTTCGCGCCGAGCAGCGGGGGGACGCCCGCCGTCCACGTGCCGACGGCCCCGTTCCCCGAAGCGAGCGCGGCATCCGCGCACGACCCGAGCTGGCTGTTGTCGTCCGCGCCGAGCCCCGACAGGTGATCAAGCGTCGAGTTGAAGTCGCCCGCCACGATGGTGTTGCTCGAGCACTGGGCTGCAAGCCACTCGAGGTCGGTGTTCCACGAGCTCATGTTGCCCGGAGTGGGAGACACGGGGTGGGCCGCAATGATCGTCGGACCGTTGCCGTCCACCGGAACCGCGATGACCGTGGGCAGCGTGCTCGTGTCGCCCCTGTCGGTGACGACCTCGTAGTCGCCGAGGTCTGGTGAGATGAGCAGCGTCGTCGAGGTGGCTTTGTAATCCTCATCGATGGTGTGCGTGTGCACCCACATTGGGGAGCCCGCCTCGGACATCTGGGCAGCGATCTCCACGCCGAGCTCCTCAGTCGTCTCGGGGAGCACCACGACGTCCGCGCCGACCTCGATGGCGAGTTCCGCGACTGAAGGCGAGCCAGGGGCATCTCCTCGCGTGTTCCAACTCAGGATGTTGATGCTTTCGGGCGAGTCCGCCGCCGCCACGGGAGAGCCGAGCCCCCGGTCGACGAGCAGGGCGGCCGTCGCCGCGACGAAGACCGCGATGACAAGCGTCGTCATCCCGAGGACGGCCCTGGCCTTGCGAGAGGCAAGGACCGGGATGAGGAGCAGCAGCATGATCGCCGTCGCGCCGATCGCTACCGGGAGCCGGAACGAGATCGCCTGCGCGACGAGCGGTGCTCGCTGGAGGTCGAGCAGCTGCGGCCAGCCGAGGACGATCGCCGCGGCGAGCGCGACGAGCCCAAGCAGGAGCCCCGCTATTCGGTAACCGGCAATGGCGGATCGTCTGGGTGGTGGAGAAGTACGCGGCATGACGGCCTCAGCGTAGCCCCCGGGGTCTCGCGACTCTGGGAGGCGCATGGCGTTGAGCTCTCCGCGCCCTGTGCTTTGATCGGGGCATGACCTCCTTCGACAAGCCAGGCATCGACCTCCACACCCATTCCGTGGTCTCTGATGGCACCGAATCGCCCGGCGAGGTCGTCCGACAGGCAGCGAAGGCTGGCCTCGACGTGATCGCCCTCACCGATCACGACACGACCGCTGGCTGGGCCGAAGCGAGCGTCGCGGCGAGAGAGACCGGGGTGACGCTCATCCCCGGCATCGAGTTCTCCTCGCAGCTGAACCACGCGAGCGTTCATGTGCTCGGCTACCTCATCGATCCAGCCAACGAGGTCATGCTCGCGGAGATGCAGCAGGTGCGCGCGTCGCGAGTCTCTCGCGCCGAGCGCATGGTGCGGATGATCGGCGCCGACCACGACCTCGACTGGGACGACGTGCTCTCGGTCACGGAGCCTGGGGCGACTGTCGGCCGCCCGCACATCGCCGACGCGCTTGTCGCGAAAGGTATCGCAGAGAGCCGCGTGGCCGCGTTCGAGACGATCCTCCACTGGCGAGGCGGATACTACGTCGCGCACTACGCGCCAAGCCCGTTCGACGCCGTCAAGTTGATCCGCCGGGCGGGTGGCGTGCCGGTGCTCGCGCATCCCGGGTCGCGCGGAAAACGGGGGATGGCACAGGATGTCGTCGGGCAGCTCGTGCAGGCCGGGCTCGCCGGGCTCGAAGTCGGGCACAGGGAGAACGACGCCGAGAGCCGCGCGCTCCTGCTCGAGATCGCAGCCGAGCACAATCTCATCGTCACGGGATCAAGCGACTACCACGGGGCGGGGAAGCCCAATCGTCTCGGCGAGAACACGACAGCGCCCGAACAGCTGCAGCGCATCCTGGACCAGGCGACTGGCAGCGAACCTGTGTTCGCCGAACCGAACGCGCTCTAGCGAGAAGCAGCGTGCCGCGGTGCGCACGTCTCGCGCACCTCGCCCGCGCTTCCAGTGAGACGCAGAACGGCGCCGAGCGGATACTCGGCGCCGTTCTGCTGTGCTCTTGCGAATTACTCGCTTGGCTGCGTCTCCTGGCTTGGCTGCGAGTCCTGGCGCGGGGCGCCTGATTCGCTCGCCGAACCGCCGCGACGACGACGGCGACGGCGAGCTGGACGCTCGGCCCCGGACTCACCGGCCGGCTGCTCAGCAGGAGCCGACTCTGTCACGGATGTCGTCGCGTCAGGTGCTGTCGCTGCGTCGTCGCCGCGACGACGCGAGCGCGAACGAGCCGGGCGCTCAGACGAACCGCGGGAGGACGAGCCACCCCGTTCGCTGCGCTCGCCGCGGTCGCTGGAAGTGTGCCGGCTGCCGGGTGACTGCACCTCGCGCTTCGGGGCAGCGATCCGTCCCTTCGTGCCTTCAGGGATGCGCATGTCCGCATAGAAGTGCGGGGACGACGAGTACGTCTCAACCGGCTCCTCGGCGCCGAGCTCGAGGGCCTTCGAGATGAGCGCCCACTTGTGCAGGTCGTCCCAGTCGATGAAGGTCACAGCGATTCCGGTATTGCCAGCACGTCCGGTGCGGCCCACGCGGTGGAGGTAGGCCTTCTCATCCTCCGGGATCGTGTGGTTGATGACGTGCGACACGTCGTCGACGTCGATGCCGCGGGCGGCGACGTCGGTCGCGATGAGGACGTCCTTCTTGCCAGCCTTGAACGCGGCCATTGCGCGCTCACGCTGCTCCTGGTTGAGGTCGCCGTGAACGGCAGCGGCCTTGAACCCACGGTCGGTGAGCTCCTCCATGAGCTTCGCGGCAGCGCGCTTGGTGCGCGTGAAGATGACGGTCTTGCCGCGACCTTCTGCCTGGAGGATGCGCGCGATCATCTCGTCCTTGTCGAGCGGGTGAGCTCGGTAGATGACGTGTTCGATGTTCGCCTGCGTGATGCCCTCGTCCGGGTCGGTCGCGCGGATGTGGATGGGCTTCGTCATGAAGCGGCGCGCGAGGGCCACGATCGGGCCGGGCATCGTCGCGGAGAAGAGCATGGTGTGGCGCGTCGCGGGCGTCTGCGCGAAGAGGCGCTCGATGTCGGAGAGGAAGCCGAGGTCGAGCATCTTGTCGGCCTCGTCGAGCACCATCTCGCGCACGTTGGAGAGGTTGAGCATCCGCTGCTGCGCGAGGTCGAGGAGGCGACCCGGCGTGCCGACCACGATCTGGGCGCCGGCCTTGAGCTGCTCAATCTGGCCCTCGTACGCCTTGCCGCCATAGATCGGGACGACGGTCGTCTTGCGGCCCGAGACGGCGATCTCGAGGTCTTCGTAGACCTGGACGGCGAGTTCACGCGTTGGCACGACGACAAGCGCCTGCACGCCGTGGGCGGGCTCGAGGCCGAGCCGCTGAATGAGCGGGAGGCCGAAGCCGAAGGTCTTGCCAGTGCCCGTCTTGGCCTGGCCGATGATGTCCTGCCCGCTCAGCGCGAGAGGAATCGTCTGCTCCTGGATGGGGAACGGCTCGGTGATGCCGTGTCCCTCGAGGGCCGAGACGATGTCGGCATCGATGGAAAGGTCGGAGAACTTCACGAGTGAAACGCCCTGTCTGCAGTTGTGGGATGCGCCCGGGAGGTCGAAGGGCGCCGAACGGCCGCGGTCGCGGCATCGCCACAGTCTAGCGAATAGGTCCAATCCGGTCTCCTCTGGCGTGAATGGCGCACAGATAGCCCCGCACGGACCGCTGAGGGGTGCGACGAGTGCGCCTCGTCTGGCACATAGGATGTGCGTGTGAAGCCAGTATTCGGAAGGCGCGGCGGAGACCGATCTCAGGATGACGCAGCCCCGGCATCGGCGCCGAAGCCAGCGACGTCGCTGAAAGACCTGCTGGTTCCCGTCGACGTGCTTGTGGCGCGCGCCGCGTATCTCGAGCTACTGCTTTTCCAGGAGCTCTCGGCCATCGTCAACGAGGCGCCCGCGCTTGCCAACAAGCAGCACATCGGCGCAGCGGCGAACGCCGCGCTCGAGCGTCATAGGGCGCTGCTCGGAGGCGCTGAAGCCGCTGCGGAAGCGGCTGCCATCGCCCGCATCGGCGAGGCTGCCAAGCACTTTGCCGGCTACCCGGAACGTGTACTCGGGCACGACTGGGCCCAGCGGCTCCTGAGCTGCCACCTCTCGTCAGGCTTTTTCCGCGACTTCTTCGGCGAGGTCGCCGAGCACGGCGGGCGGAGCTACCGCGATGCGCTCGCGCCCGTCTTCATCACCGACGAGGAACGCGACCAGCTGCTACCGGTCATCGAGGCCGCCATCCACTATGAGGACGGGCTCGGCGACAGGCTTGCCATGTGGGGTCGGCGCATCGTCGGCGACACGGTGCTCGCGATCCGGCTCGCGCTGGACGTCCCGCTCGGATCGAGCGGCGATGCACGCCTCCCCGACGGGGAGGCGCAGCTCGAGAAGCTCGCCTCTGTGCTCTACGCGGGCCATTCGCGCCGGATGAACACGCTGGGCCTCGCCGCCTAGGGCGGCGTCCGACACGCGGCCGGGCATCGCTCGGGGCGTCGAGGCAGGACCCCTGGCACGCCGAAGGGCCCCGCTGCTCGGCACTCCCAAAGGTGTGCTCGAGGACCGGGGCCCTTGGCGCTGTGCGAGTCTCTGCCCGCTTCGCCTACGTGGTCTGCGCTCGGCCCAGGTGGCTGAGGCGGTGCAGGAGATCGTCGTCGTCGTGCTGGCGGCGGTTGCTCAGCGACCATCCGACGACCACAGTGGCAATCGCCGAGGCTGCAAGCGTGATCACCCAGATCCAGCCACCGTCGTAGGCCAGCCACGGGGCAGCGCCCTGGAGCCAGGTCAGCGCCTGCCACACGACGAGTGCGACGATGCCGCCGAGCGCTGGGAGCAGCACCGGGCCACGCGTGGCACGGTGCGGCGCGGCGAACTGCACGGCGACGCCGAGCAGGATCCCCGCGAGGCCCGCGAACATGAGTTCCATGGCGAAGGGCTAGGCGATGAAGCCGACGCGGCGAGCCTGGTCGCCGGAGAGCTCCACGTACAGGATGTTCGCGGTCGCGACGAGGTACGAGCGCGACTTCGAGTCGTGCAGCTTGACGATCGCCGCGTCCTTCGCGACCGCTTCTTCGATGATGCGCTCGAAATCGTCCTTGGTGAGATCAGTCTCGAACGAGAGCTCTCGTGGGGCGTGCTTGATGCCGATGCGAACTTCCACTTGGCGCCTTTCGGATGCGAACGGGTGTCTGGCTAGGCTACCGGCAGCCCGAGGGCCTGGCTCGCATTGGCTCCGTCTTTCGCCGTGGGCGCAACACGCCTGCCCGACCGCGGGCGAAATCGCGGGGCTTCTCTCGAATGTCGGTACCCCGAGATACCGTGACTCCATGACTTCAGGACCTGCACACGAGGCTGCGTTCCTCGACGCCACGCAGCGCTTTGTTCTCGACGCCGACACCGAGGCGCACCTCAGCGTCGTCGGGGCGCCAGGGTCTGGGAAGACGACAACACTCGTTGAGCTGCTCGCCGAGCGCGTCCTCGTGGGTGGGCTCGCGACCACCGAGGTGCTTGCGCTGACGCCGGACAGGCGGAGCGCGGCTCGGCTCCGAGAGGTGATCGGTGAGCGCCTGGCGGTCAGCACTCCTGGCGCGATGGCGCGCACGCCGGAATCCGTGGCGTTCGAGATCGTTCGGGCCGACCGCGCGCGGCAGGGGCTGCAGGCACCTCAGCTGTTCACCGGGGCGGATGAGGACACGATCCTCGCGGAGCTCATCCAGAGCGATCTCGAGGCGCGCGCGGCGACGGAGCCAGCGCAGCTGAACGCGGCGCCGATCGAGTGGGTACCGCCCGTCACCCTCGAAGCCATCGGACTGCGCGGGTTCCGAGCAGAGATCCGCGACCTCCTGGCGGCGATGTCCGAGTACGACGTGACGCCCGAGCGCCTCGAGGAGCTCGCGCACCTGCGACCCGTGTGGTCCGGCGCTGCGGCCCTGGCGAGGCAGTTCCGCGAAAGCGTTTCGCAGGCGAAGCCGAACGCCTTCGACACTCCCGGCATCGTGCTGGAGGCGGTGAGCATCGTGCACTCTGCGACGCGCCTCGACTCCTTCTCGGATCTCAAGCTGCTCCTCGTCGACGACGTGCACGAGTTCACGGAGTCAGGCAGGCGACTTCTTGTCGCCTTTGCGCTGCGCGGAGTCCGCGTCGTCTCCTTCGGCGACCCGGACATCACGACGGGGGGATTCAGGGGGTCAAGGCCTGAGCTCGCCGCCGACTGGCGAGGTGAGACCCGAGGTGCACTGCAGGAGCCGCGTCGGCTTGTCCTCGGCACCGTCCATCGGGGCAGCGCCGAGCTCAGGGCGTTTGTGCGCGGGGTCACGGAGGGCATCGGCGTCCAGCGCGAATCTCGGCACCGGCTGGCGGAGGCAGTACACGCCGCTTCTCCGCCAGCATCCGTGCCCCCGGCCGTCGCTCGATTCTCCGCGCCCTCGTCGGCGGCGGAGTGCCGCGGCATCGCCGACTATCTCCGGGAGCTGCACCTCCTCCACGACGTGCCATGGGACCAGATGGCCGTCATCACCCGTCGGGGCGGCAGCATCGAATCCCTCAGGCGCCAGCTCGCGAAGCTCGAGGTGCCGACGAGTTCCTCGCAGGCCCTCCCTGCGGCGCGGGACAAAGCAGTCCAGGCCGTCGTCAAGCTCGCTGCTATCGCGAGCGGGGCTGAGGAGCTCACCCCAGAAGCCATCGCAGAGCTCGCCGGCTCTCCGGTCTTCGCGATCGACCCCGTGCAGCTGCGCCGCGTTCGACGGGCGCTGCGTCTCGACGAGATCGCCGCAGGGGGAAACCGGCCGGCAGATGAGCTGCTCGTCGAAGCGGTCTCCCGGGTGGCCGGCCTGCGGCTCCTCACCGACCCGGACGCCCCGGCATCCGCGACGTTCGAGCGGCTGCTCGCGACCGGCGGCTCCGCGACCGGACGGAGCGCAACGAGGGCACTGCAGCAGCTCGGTTCGCTGCTCCGTGCGGTCGCGGGGGAGATCGAGGCCGCGGGGGGCCAACAGCGAAGCATCGCCGCCGACGAGGTCCTCTACTCGGTGTGGGAGCGTCTCGGCCTTGCCAAGACCTGGCGCGAGGCGGCCCTCGGCTCCGGCCCGCGGGCCGAGCAGATCGGCGCCCACCTCGATGCCCTTGTCACGCTCTTCGACGTTGGCAAGAGATTTGTCGAGCGGCAGCCGGACGCGAGCATCGACGACTTCCTCCTGCAGTGGTCGGGCAGCGAGGTGACGGCCGACTCCCTGGCCGGTCGGACGGACGGCGGGACGGTCACCGTCACGACGCCCGCGGCGGTGCTCGGTCGCCAGTTCAGGGTGGTTGTCGTCGCCGGACTCTCCGATGGCGTCTGGCCGAACCTCCGCCTCCGCGATTCCCTGCTTGGAGCCGGCCAGCTGGCCGAGCTCGAACGCGGCATCGACACAACGAGGGACCTCGTCGATCGCCGACTCGAGGTGCTGTACGACGAGCGCCGCATGTTCGCGCAAGCCGTCTCCCGATCGTCTGAGTGGCTGCTTCTGACCGCGGAGGAGAGTGAGGACAGTGCCCCGTCACCATTCTTCCTTCTGTCCTCACGCACCTGGGACGACGCAGCAGCGGAAAACGCTGAGTCAGCGCTGGGCGCGTTGACACTGCGTGGGCTCGTCGGTGAGCTGCGTCGCGCCGCGATCGTTCGGGGGATCGATCCGTCGGAGGCCGCCGGCCTCGCGAGGCTCGTCGAAGAGGGCGTCCCGGGTGCCGATCCCGCGCAGTGGTACGGACTTGGCGGTCCCACCACCGGGAGACCGCTCCACGACCCGAGTGACCCGAACACGAGCATCCCCGTCTCGCCCTCGAACATCGAGAGCTTCGAAGACTGTGGAGTCAACTGGTTCGTCAGCGCTCACGGAGGGGGCAGTACCAGCGAGAGTATGAACGTCGGCAACATCGTGCATGCAGCGGCCGAGTTCGACTTCCCAGATCTCGAGGCGCGCACGGCCTTCGCCCAGGCGCGCCTCCGCTCGAGCGACTTCGACGCGCCCTGGCAAGAGACGGCGGCTCGCGCGAAGGTCGATGAGCTCGTCCGCAATCTTTCGGCCTACCTGCACCGAGTGAATCTCGGGGGAGGAGCACTCCTCGGGGCCGAGCGGTCCTTCACGGTCGAGGTGCGCGTCGAAGGCGAGGAGAGCGCGAAGATAACACTCCGCGGCAAGATCGACCGCATCGAGAGCACAGCCGCAGGCTCGATAGACGTCGTCGACTTCAAGACCGGGAAATCGATGCCGTCGAGCGACTCGATGTCCACGAATGCCCAACTCGCCGCGTACCAGCTCGCCCTGTCGACGGGAGCAGTGAGCGACCCCGTCGAGCGCCCAGCTCAAGCGGTTGCGCTGCCGCCGCGGAGTGACCGCGGGGAGACGATTCCGGCGGCCCAGGTGCACGAGGCGAAACTCGTCTTCCTCGCAAAGCCGACAACCAAGCAGGAGTGGAGCGAGCGCACGCAGCAACCCTTCGATGAAGCGGAGACCTCCGAGTTCTTCGACCGCGTCCGGAGCGTCGCCCTCGGGATGATCGGCATCCCAGCGTCCCACGATCGTCGATCCCCGGCGGATGCGGTCGCATCCGCCCACTACGAAGCCCACCTCGAGTCCCACTGCCTTGGCTCGTTCGGTGGCGGACGAGCGTGCGCACTGCACGCCGCATCGGAGGTCACCGAGTGACACACATCTGGCCTGCAGGAGCCGTTACCCACGGCGACATCGCGTTAGCGCTCGCCGACAACGACCCAGCTCGAATGCTCGAGCCCACGGCCGAGCAGAGACTCGTGATCGAGGCACCTCCGGTGCCGAGCCTGGTCATGGCAGGCGCAGGCAGCGGCAAGACGCAGACCATGGTCCAGCGCATCGTCTGGCTCGTGGCAGCCCAGGGCGTGCACCCCACCGAGATACTCGGGCTCACCTTCACCCGCAAAGCGGCAGGAGAGCTGCGGGAGCGAGTGCAGCTGGCCCTCGCGCGGCTCCGCAGCGAAGGGCTCATCGGCGGAGACGAGTTCGCGACACCCGAGGTCTCTACCTACAACTCGTTTGCAAACCGTGTGTTCTCGGAGAACGCGCTCCTCATCGGGCAGGAGCCAGATGCGCGCATCGTTGACGAGATGACGGCCTTCGCTCTCATGAGGAACGTCGTGCTCGCGAGCGACGACTCGCGGCTGAGCTCCCTCGACCTGCAACTGAGCGCGATCACGAACCTGGCGCTCAACGTGGCGCGCGCGCTGCGCGACAACCAGCTCTCGACGGCCGCGTGCGACGCATTCGTGGCGGAGTTCCGAAGGGTCGGTGACCTGCCGGGCCGGGGCAAGGCGAATTCGCCGAGCAAGCCCGTTGTTGATGCAGTCGCGATCTTGGATGAGCTGCCGATCTTCGTGGCGCTCGCCGAGCGCTATCAACTCGAGAAGCGCAAGCGAGGGCTCATCGAATTCTCTGACCAGGTCACGTTCGCGGCGGAGATCTGCGCGGCGACACCGGCCGTCGTCGAGGAGCTCCGCACCAGGCACCGCTTCGTTATCCTCGATGAGTACCAAGATACGAGCGTCGGCCAGACTCGCCTGCTCGGCACGATCTTCAGCGATCACCCCGTGCTTGCAGTTGGCGATCCCAAGCAGTCGATCTACGGGTGGCGGGGCGCCAGCCCAGGCAACATGCGCCGGTTCCACGGAGACTTCAGGTCGCGCATCGTGCCACCCGCCCAGGAACCCACCTTCCAGCTCTCCATCTCTTGGCGGAACGATGCCAGGATCCTCGACGCCGCGAATCAGGTGGCGTCACGGCTGCCGGAGGCAAGCGACCCGGGCGTCACGCAGCTCGGAACGCGCCCGGGCGCGGGAGACGGACGCGTCTCGCTCGCCTTTGCGGAGACTCTCGATGAGGAAGCCGAGGCCGTGGCGACCTGGATGCGCGAGCGCATCGTCGTCGAAGGTGAGCGGCAGCCTCCCTCTGGTGCCGTGCTCCTGAGAGCGCGCAAGCTCCTGCCCCTCTTCTCCGCGGCGCTGACCCGCGCCGGCGTGCCCAACCGAGTCATCGGGTTGGGAGGGCTCCTGTCCGCACCGGAGGTCGTGGACCTGCGCTGCGCCATGCGCGTCGCACACGATTCCACGGCAGGCAACGAACTCATCCGCCTGCTCGTCGGCGCCAAATACCAGTTCGGGATCGCCGATGTGAAGCTCATCCACGACGTCTCGCGCAGCCTCGCGAACAGGGACGTCACGATGCAGTCGCTCGCCGACGACGTACGGGCGAGCAAACGCGAACTCGCAACCGGCGACGACGAGGTTCCCCTGCAGGAGGCGCTCGACTTCCTCGCGGCCAGGATCACTGCCGAAAGAAGAAGGGACGAGCCGGACTCCTGGCTCATGGGCCTCAGCGAGGAAGCCCTTCGGCGCATCCCCCTCGTGAGCCAACTCATCGGCGAGCTCCGGCGCAGCGTCGGCCTCCCCATCACGAGCTTCGTCGATGCCACTATCTCGATCATGGGCCTCGACCTCGAGGTCACGGCGAACCCCGGGAACATCGCGAGAGTCGGCAACCTCGATGCGTTTGCCGAGGCGGCCGCCGCGTTTGCATCAGCAGAGCCTGACGCAGATCTCGGCGCCTTCCTGGACTGGGTCGAGATCGCGGCGGGAGACGATTCCCTCGCTCCGGTCCAGGAACAAGCGGAGCCCGGCGTTGTCCAGTTGCTCAGCATCCATGGTTCGAAGGGCCTCGAGTGGGACTTCGTCGCGGTGCCTCGCAGCGTCGAGGGCGAGATGCCGAGCACCTCGCGGGACGGACTCGGTTGGATCAGGCGCGGCGTGATCCCATACGAGCTGCTGCTCGACGCGCATGACCGCCCCGAGCTCCCCTGGAGAGGCGCGGAGACGCAGAAGGAGCTCGCCGACCTCATGGTGGAGCTCAAGCAGCTCATCAAGGAGCGAAACGACGACGAGGAGCGTCGGCTGGCGTACGTCGCCTACACCCGGGCACGCCACGAGCTGCTCATCTCAGGGTCCTACTGGAGCGCCATCCATAAGTCGGCGCGCAAGGTCTCCGTCTTCGTCGACGAGCTCGCCGAAGCTGGCATCATCGAAGCCCCGCCAGCGAACACGCTCGAGTCTGCGCCTGCCTCGCTCGCCGCGGACAGCATCGTCTGGCCGCACAGGCCGTTCAGCCCGGACCGGCTCGAACGCGTCCAGGGGCTCGCTGCCGCGGTGGATCACGCTCTCCGGTCCGGTGCTGTCCCAGAGAGCCAGCTCGGGAAGCGCATCGACCTGCTGCTCCGGGAGCGCGCTGACCGGGGCACTCTCGGCGGCATCCAGCTGCCTGCGCGCTTCGCGGCCTCCAAATTCAAGGACCTCGTCACCGATCCGGCAGAGATCGCAGCGCAGCTGCGGCGGCCTATGCCGCAGAAGCCGTTCAGGCAGACGCGCATAGGAACGATGTTCCACGCTTGGGTCGAGGCCCACTACGCGGCGCCAAACGTCGGCGGGGACCTCCTCGGCATGGCGGAGCTCTTCGGGACAGAAGATGCGGCGCTCAGCGGCCTCGCCGATGCGTCGAGTGCCGATTTCGCTGAACTCGAGCGCTTGCAGGACGCGTTCCTGGAGACCCCGTGGCCCCACAGGTCTCCGATCCTCGTCGAGCAGACCATCGAGTTCCGCCTCGGCGAGCGGACGGTCGTCTGCAAGATCGACGCGGTCTTCGAGCACAACGGCCGCGTCGAGGTCGTCGACTGGAAGACCGGAAGAGTGCCAAGCGGGGAGAGCGCACGCTGGGAGCGCCAGCTCCAGCTGGCGCTCTACACCCTCGCTTACTCCGAGCACACCGGGGTGCCTCCCGAGCAGATCGATGCCGTGCTCGTCTACGTCCGCGAAGGCGAGGAGATCCGAGTTCCGGAGGTCACCGGACGAGTCGAGCTGGAGCGTCTGCTGGCGGAGGCCGAAGCAGCACTCAGCGTCGCGAATCCGTCCGCATGAAATCGTTCGGGGGAGTGTCGTCGTCGAGGTCGTCCTCCGCCGCGTGATCGACGTCCGTGTTTGGGCTGTCGTCCGGATGCACGCCAGCCGGGGCTCCTGAACTGGCCTCGTGCAGGAGACCAGGCAGTACGGCGCTTCCCGTGTCCTGGGCGTCCGTCTGATGCGCAGGTCGCCTGGCCGCAGCCTCCTTGAGGAGCTCCTGCACCTCGGCGATATCGAGCACGGGGAGCGTCTCGTGGACAAGCGGCTGTGCCGGCGCGCGATGGATTCGGTCAACCAGCGAGTCGAGCATCCCCTCCGCATCCGCGATGATTTCAGCGTCGCTTGCGTCCACACCGTGCAGCAGCCAGCGGGCGAGCTCGAGTTCGGCGTAGAGAAGCGCGCGCTGCCGCAGCTGCCTGTCGACGGTTCCCGGGGCCTCATCCGTGTACTCGTCAAGGATGCCTCGCGCGATCGCGCCATCCAGGGAGGAGATCCAGTGGAGGTCGCGGGCGGGGTCACCCACGCGGAGGTCACTCCAGCCGAGCACCCCCCTCACCTGATTCCCGTCGGTGATGATCGAGGCGAGCCCGAGCGCGCCGTGGATGACAGTCGGCTGGAACTGCCAGAGCGAATCGTCGTCGACGGCCGCAGACCAACGACGGTCGAGGGTCACCGGTAGCCGGCCGGTCTCCTTCGCCCGCGCGATGGTCTGCGCCGCGGCCTGCCTGGCTTCGGTGGCCGAGAGCGCGGGCATGCCCGCGGCCTCCACTGGCCCCTTCGGCAGGGAATGGATGGCGGCGATGGCACGACCGAGGCTCACGAGGAACAGAGTGCCAGGCTCGAGCGTCTCCTGGTCGGCGGGGATACCGCGCAGGAAGGTGTAGACGGCGACCCGCTCGCGCTTCTCCGCCAGGCTGCCGAGGACCTCGGAGACCTGGAAGGGAAGTCGGCTGCGCATGCCGGGCGTCAGCACGGCGAGCGCCCGGACGTCGGCAAGCTGCTCCTGCGCCGCCGCCGCCGACGTCGGGCGCCGCGCGATGATCGTCTCGCCATCCCGGAGAGTCAGCAACGCGGCGTCGAAGTCGCCGTGCGCTTCGTACGTGTGCTCGAGGGCCGCAGCCACGTCGAGGTCGGGGACAGCGGCCACGGCAAGTGCCGCGAGTTCCAGCGAGAGCTCAGCCATGGGACCAGGGTAGGAGGCAGGGCCGAAGCTGGGTGAGTGCCACGCCCGCAGGGCCTCGAGGCGACCTAGGATGAATCCGCCTATGAATCCCTTCATGTCTCGTCTCCCACTCGCCCAGCAGCAGACCGATCGCGACCACGAACGCCGAAGCGAACCTGGGCTCGTGCAGTCGCTGTTCGCTGACGGAGCCACCCGCGTCCTCGTCCTCAGCGGCGGCAAGGCGCTCATGCGTTCGGCCGGCGACGGCCCCAAGCTCGATCTGCTGCCCGCTACAAGCCTTCGCGCAGCGGCTCTCGAGCCCGCCATTGCCGACGCCATCTACCTCGGTAGGACGCTCCATGACGACGAGGATCTGCCGAAGGGCACCTCCGTGCTGTCCCTCAGCATCGACGAGAACCTGGCCTCGGCCCTCGAACCTGATGCGCGCCTCTGGGCCGGGCTCATGGAGACCGCCGCGCATCTCGGGGCCGTGCACTGCGGGCTCTTCACCGAAGCGCTCGCCATCACGAACTGGCACGACACGCACGCGTTCTCGCCGCGCACCGGTTCCGCGACGAGCTCGGGACTCGCGGGCTGGGTGCGCCAGGCGGAAGGCGAGTCGCACGTCAGCTTCCCGCGGACCGACGCCGCCATCATCGCCGCGGTCCTCGACCGTGACGACCGGATCCTGCTCGGCGCGAACGTCAGGTGGAATCCTCGGCGGTTCTCGCTCCTCGCCGGTTTCGTCGAACCAGGCGAGTCCTTCGAGGCCGCTGTCGCGCGAGAGATCTACGAGGAGGCGAGGGCGCACGTCGTCGAGCCGCGGTACCTGGGCTCGCAGCCGTGGCCGTTCCCCGCGAGCATCATGGTCGGCTTCACCGCCAAGCTCCACCCAGACCAGGACCCTGAGACCGTCGAGCCGGACAACGACGAGATCGTCGAACTCGGCTGGTTCACGCGCGACGAAGTGCGTGCCATCGAGGACCGCCTCCCCGGCCAGACCTCCATCGCCCGCGCGATCATCGATGCCTGGCTCAGTGGTCACCTCGACTGACGCAGACAGCCAGTCACCGGCGCCGACGGCGGATGTGAGCCTGCTCGCCTCGCTCAACGACGCTCAGCGCGAGGCGGCGCTCGCGCTCGTCGGCCCCGTCTGCATCCTGGCAGGCGCGGGTACGGGCAAGACCCGAACCATCACACACCGCATCGCCTACGGCATCCGCTCTGGCGTGTACGACCCGTCCCGCGTCCTCGCGCTCACCTTCACGTCGAAGGCGGCGGGGGAACTGCGTGGTCGGTTGCGCGATCTTGGCGCCTCCGGTGTCGCCGCGCGGACATTCCACGCGGCGGCCCTGAGCCAGCTGGGCTTCTTCTGGCCGCACACCGTCGGCGGCCCCGCTCCAGCGATCGTCAAAGGCAAGGGCAGGCTCATCGCTGAATCCGGCGAGCGCATCGGGCTGCGCCTCGATCCCGCCGGCGTGCGAGACATGGCGACCGAGATCGAGTGGCGCAAGGTGCGCGAGCTTTCGCTCGAGGAGTACGCGATCCAGCTGCGGACCTCCCGCTCGCTGCCGAAGGGCGTCAGCGACGATGCGGCGCTCGCCCTGCTCCAGGCGTACGAGGACATCAAGGACGAGCGCCGCCAGATGGACTTCGAGGACGTTCTCCTGGCGACCGTCGGCATGCTCGAGCTGGAACCCTGGGTGACCCAGCGTGTGCGGGAGCAATACCGCTTCTTCGTCGTCGACGAGTACCAGGACGTCTCGCCGCTGCAGCAGCGCCTCCTTCAGCTGTGGCTCGGTGAGCGGCGCGAGCTGTGCGTCGTCGGCGACGCCGCGCAGACGATCTACTCGTTTGCCGGCGCATCCAGTTCTTTCCTGACCGGATTCCCCGAGCGCTACCCCGACGCACGGGTTGTGCGTCTCGAGGACAACTACCGCTCGTCATCCGCCATCATCGGCGTTGCGAACGAGGTCGCACGACACGTGCCCTACGCGCTCACCCTCGAGCCAGCGGCCGAGACGCCCAGGCGTGAGCCCCTCCCCGAGGTGCTGCAGTTCCATGACGATGACGACGAGGCAAGGGGTGTTGTCCACCGTATCGGCGAGGACCTCCGCAGCGGCATCCCGATCGAGAGCATCGCGGTGCTCTACCGCACGAACGTGCAGGCCGCTGCCGTCGAGCGCGCACTGCAGGACGCCGGAATCGCGTACTCGGCCATCGGTCAGCGCCGGTTCTTCGAGCAGCCGGAAGTCCGCCAGGCGCTCAGCGCGCTGCGAGCGGCGGTCATGCAGGAGACGGAGGGCCCCCTCTTCCAAGCGGTGAGCGACGTGCTCCGTGATCTCGGATGGACCCACGAGCCACCGGCCGACTCAGGTGCGCTCAGGGACCGCTGGAACTCGTGGGATGCGCTCCTGCGTCTCGCCGACGCGCAACCGCACGGCACCAAGCTCGCCGAGTTCTCGGCTGAGCTGCAGCAGCGAGCGAAGATGCAGTACGAACCCGAGCTGCGGGCCGTGACGCTCTCGAGCATCCACGCCGCGAAGGGGCTCGAATGGGACAGTGTCACCATCATCGGTGTGAGCGAGGGGCTCCTGCCCATCTGGTACGCGGAGTCTCAGGCGGAGCTTGATGAGGAGCGTCGCCTGCTCTACGTGGCAGTCACGCGCGCGCGGAAGCGTCTGCGTCTGACGCACGCGCAGTTCGGCGGGCGGCGGGACGCCGAGCGGCCCGCTTCTCGCTTCCTGGCACAGCTCGGCACCCGCATTCGTCGTGGAACGAACGGCGCGTTCGGCGGATCTCGCAGGTGAGCGCGTCGATCGTCCATGCATCCGAGCTGCAGTAGGCGGATGCTGTGCCGTCGGCGAGCCACGAAGACACGCAATTCGATACCAGGCTCCGCACGAGCTCCCTCGCGAGGCGAGACAGCGGGGCCCTGCTGGTCACCGCGAGCTGCGTCGCAATGGCCGCCCATGAGCGGTCGGCGTCGAGTCGGTTGAGGTCGTCGCAGCGCACGCAGGGCGTGCGGCCTGGGAGCACGAACGGCCCGACCGTCGCCCCGTCATCCTCAGCGATCACAGCGAGGTGCGGTACGTCACCCGCCATGAGCGGGGTGAATCGTCTCGGCGGCAGGACGTAGTCGGCGCAGTCGACAACAAGCCCGATCTCCGCTGGCTGGGGTGGCTGGTAGTCGTCGCGGGCCCGCCGCACGGCGCATCCGAGAGTGGCGATGTGCTCGGCGAGATCGTCGCCGGCTACCGTACCTCGCACAAGAACCACTGGCGGACGACCCCCGCTGCCGCGTGCAGGCCCGGCCGAGCGCTTGCGAGGCGAAACGGGCGCGGCATCCAGGAGCGTTCCGACGGAATCGAGTAACGCACGTACCTCGGCGACGGCGAGGCCCAGCCGAGCTCCGCGCTCGTGAAACTGTTCAAGCGTGCCTGGACGGCGCAAGGACTCGAGGAAGCGCTCGGCGCTGACACTCGGCGAGACGATGACCGCACGTGCGGTGACACCGCCGAGTTGAAGCTCGGTGGGGGAGCGCCACACTATCGGCATGCCAGGGGGTAGTCGCAGGTCCATGCGGCGATCATCCTGGAAGCACCCGACGAACGCAGAAGTTCTCCACAGGGGCAGGAGAGCGGGGCGGTCGGCGGCTCGGGACCACCGACCGCGCCCGTTCAGTTCACCGGCTTGTCGCCGCCCTCAGGCGCATCTCCGAACGCCGACGGATCGTCGAGGAACTTCGCCAGCGCCTCGTCGTACTCGTCGGCCGGGAGCTCGCCGAAGCCGAGCCTCGTGACAAGCGCCTCTGGATGGTCGATGTCTTCAGTCGTTGGCAGCGCATCGAAGTGCGCCCAGAGCTCATCACGAACCTTTGCGCCGTGGGCCTCGGAGACCGCGCGCCACATGGCTGCTGCCTCGCGGAGCCGTCTCGGGCGCAACTCGAGTCCTACGAGCGAGGCGAACGCGCGCTCGGCGGGGCCACCGACAGCCCGCCGGCGGCGAACGGTCTCGGCAAGGGCGACGGACTTCGGCAGCCTGGAGGTGGCGTCCTCCGTCACGACATCAACCCAGCCCTCGATGAGGGCGAGCATCGTCTCGAGGCGAGCGAGCGCCGCCTCCTGCTGCTCGGTCCGGGGAGGGATGAACGCGCCCTCGGAGAGCGCTGCCCTGATGCCGTCCGGGTCGCTGGGGTCGAGCGTCTGCGCGAGCTCCTCCATCCGCGACACGTCGATGCTCACGCCACGTGCGAACTCGGTGATCGAGGAGATGAGGTGCAAGCGGAGCCACTTCGCGTGCTGGAACAGCCGCGCATGAGCGGTCTCGCGCACGGCCAGGTAGAGCTCGATCTGCTCGCGATCGACGTCAAGTCCCTCCGCGAAGTCGTCAATGTTCTGAGGAAGAAGCGACGGCCTGCTGTGGTCGAGGACCGGCACGCCGATGTCGCCGCCGGCGACAACCTCCTCCGCGAGATTCCCGACGACCTGGCCGAGCTGCACGGCAAACATCGCGCCGCCGATGCCCCGCATCATCGAGGACGACTGGCCGAGCAGCTGCGCCATCTCGGGTGGCGTCTGCTCGGTGAGCACGTTCATGAGGGCATCAGCGATGCTCGTGGCGACAGGCTCCGACAGTGAGGTCCAGAACTGGATCGAGCCGGTGATCCACTCGAGTCGGGTGAGCGTCGCGGGGGATTCGCTGATCTCACCGAGTTCCGTCGCCTCGCTCAGCCAGAGCTGGGCGACTCGGAAAGCCTGGTCGAACCTCGCGGCCTCTTCGTGGCTGATCTCCCGGTTCCCCGGCTGAGCCACTCGGCGGGCCTGATCGCGTGCGACCTGCCAGTCGAGGCCATTCCCCGGGTTCGCGACGGCCGCCTGCAATTGCGACAGCAGCGCCTGCACCGCGGCAGGGTCGTTCGGGAGTCCCGCGACTCCCGCGAGCTTGGCGGGGTCGAAACCACCCTGCCCGCTCAGCAGCTCACGAAGCAGCTTGCGCAGCTCGTCCTCGGATCCGTCGTCGGGAATAGGTCCCTGTGCATCACTCATTCCGCACCTCCCAGCGCTTGGATCTACGCTAGCTCGTGGCCCCTCCAAGGAAGGGTCGCCGTGACTGCGTATGCGCCGTGTGCCTTGCGCCACGGGCGAACAATGGCCGCAGGACATCGAAACGAGCGCAGTGACCTTCTTCTCCGAACCCTCTTCAGAGGGCGATGCCCGTGTGCGCGAGCAGTCTGAAGCGTTCGCAAGAGCGCACGAGGCGAACCGTCGTCGAAGCGAGGAGGGATCTCGCCGGGCGCGCATCGGCCTCGTCTTCCTCTCCGTCGGGATGCTCCTGCTCGTCGCGCTCGGTTTCAGCCCAGCCCCCTACGTGGTTCGCTCGCCCGGGCCGGTCTTCGATGCGCTCGGCACCGTGCAGGCGTCCCAGGACGACCCGACCCAGGTCGAGGTCATCACGATCGGCGGCGCGGACACGTTCGAGCCGTCGGAGGGCCAGCTCGACGTCATGACAGTGAACGTCGGTGGACGGCCGGAGAACCTGCCCAACTGGTTCGAGGTCTTCCTCGCGCTCGTCACGCCCTCGAACGACGTGCTTCCCGTCGAGGCCTACTACGCCGATGCCGAGACCGGCGAGCAACGGGACGCGCAGAACGCCGCCCTGATGCAGGGGTCAGAAGCGGACGCGATCGCTGCCGCACTGATCAACGAGGGCTACGACGTCGGGACGGCGCTCGCCGTCGTCTCCGTGGGCGACGACGGGGCGGCTGCCGAGATGCTCGAGCCTGGCGACATCGTCACCTCGGTGAGCGGCATCCCCGTCGAGTCGACCGACGGTCTGCCCGCGGCTGTCGCCGAGGCCTCAGGTGGCGATCTCAGCAACTTGCAACCGGTCGACGTCGTCGTCGACCGGGGTGGGGAGCCCCAGACGTTCTCCATCACGCCACGCGCGGGCGTCGTCGAGGGGGAGGAGCGCGCTCTCCTCGGCGTGACGGTCGCCACGCAGCACGAGTTCCCCATCGACGTGAGCATCGAGCTCGGGAACGTCGGGGGGCCGAGCGCTGGCCTCATCTTCGCCCTCGCCGTCTCCGACAAACTCGCCGACGGCGACCTCACCAGGGGGCTGCACGTCGCGGGCACCGGCACGATGTCGCCAGACGGCACGGTCGGCAGCATCGGCGGCATCACGCAGAAGCTGTATGCGGCTGTCGAGGTCGGAGCCGACCTCTTCCTCGCGCCGGCGGACAACTGCCAGGACGTTCTCGACGGGGGCATCCCCGGCGACATCCCGGTCTACGCAGTCTCAACGCTGGACGAGGCCGAACAGGTCATCCAGGCCGTCGGAGACGGTGGCGACACGGCCTCTCTGCGCACCTGCGAGTCGGTACTCGGCTCCTGAGGCGGCTCAGTCTCAGTTTTGCCAGGCACTTGCCAGATAAACTCCTCTAGTTCCCCTTTCTCGGAAAACAAACGGCCCTTCCAGGCAATGACAGGTACGACGTGACAAGCACTGCAGCTCAACAGCCCCAGAGTCCGAAACCCGCCAGCCGACGTCGGATGGGACCGCTCACGATCACACTGCTGATCGTCGTGGCGCTTCTCGTCGTCTTCTTCTGGTTCGCCGGCAGATATGCGGACGTGCTCTGGTACGACCAGCTCGGCTTCCTCCAGGTCCTTCTCACGGAGTGGGGTGCAGGCGCGATCATGTTCGCGATCGGACTCGTCGGTATGGCGGTTCCCCTGTACGTGAACCTGCAGATCGCCTACCGTGCGCGGCCCGTCTACGCGAAGCTCAACGAGCAGCTCGATCGTTACCAGCAGGTCATCGAGCCCATCCGCCGCGGCGCCATGGTCTTCGTGCCCGCCATATTCGGTCTGTTCGCCGGTGTCGCGCTCATCGCGTCCTGGCAGACGGTTCTGATGTGGATGAACGCCACCCCGTTCGGCGAGACCGACCCGGTCTTCAACCTGGACGTGTCGTTCTACATCTTCCAGCTGCCGTTCTTCCGAGGTGTCGTGGCCTTCGTGAGCGCCGTCGTGCTGCTCTCGCTCATCCTGACCGCAGCGACCCTGTACCTGTACGGCGGCATCCGAGTCACCGGGCGCGAGGTCGTCATCTCGAAGAGTGCACGCACGCACATCGCGATCCTGGCCGGCCTCTACATGCTCGTGCAGGCAGTCAGCTTCTGGCTCGACCGCTACGCCGCGCTCAACACGCTCTCCGGGCGCTGGACCGGTGTCCTCTACACCGAGGCCAACGCGACCATCCCCGGGCAGGGAATCCTGGCCGGAGCCGCGATCGTCGTCGCCGTGCTCTTCTTCATCGCGGCCGCCATCGGCCGCTGGCGCCTCCCGCTCGTCGGGACGGCGCTGCTCGTGATCGTCGGACTTGTCGTCGGCATGGTCTACCCGTGGATCGTTCAGCAGTTCCAGGTCGGACCAAGCGAGCAGGCCCTCGAGACCCCGTACATCCAGAACAACATCGATGCCACGCGAAGCGCGTACGGCCTCGATCAGATCGACGAGGTCAACTACGCCGCCGAGACCACGGTCAGCCAGGGGCAGCTGCGTGACGACGCCGACACCACGGCGAACATCCGCATCCTCGACCCCTCGCTCGTCTCGCCCACGTTCGCGCAGTTCGAGCAGGAGCGCGCCTACTACCAGTTCCCTGACCGACTCGACGTCGACCGCTACGAGATCGACGGCCAGGTCCAGGATGCCGTCGGCTCCGTCCGCGACATCAACATCGCGGGTCTCGGCGCCGACGCCCAGTCATGGGTCAACAACACGATCGTCTATACACACGGCTACGGGCTCGTCACGGCCTTCGGAAACCAGCGTGGTCCCGACGGGCAGCCCCTCTTCATCGAGGGCGGCATGCCGAGCGAAGGCGCACTCGGCGAGTTCGAGCCCCGCGTGTACTTCGGCGAATCCTCTCCCGAGTACTCCATCGTGGGCGCCCCTGAAGGCTCCGAGCCGGCAGAGTTCGACCACGTGTCGGGAGCGGACGGGGCAACGCAGACCTACAACACGTTCACGGGTGAGGGCGGCCCCGACCTCGGGAACTTCTTCAACCGTCTCGTCTACGCGATCAAGTTCCAGTCTGAGCAGATCCTCCTGTCCGAGTACGTCAACGACGAGTCGCAGATCCTCTACGACCGCGACCCTGCCGAGCGCGTGCAGGCCGCGGCCCCGTACCTGACGATCGACTCCGACCCGTACCCCTCGGTGGTCGACGGACGACTCACCTGGATCGTCGATGGCTACACCACGAGCAACAAGTACCCGTACTCGGAGCTCGCCGGTCTGCAGAACCTGCTCGAAGATGCGGACACCCCCGCATCGTCGCTGCCGCCTGAGGTCATCAACTACATGCGCAACTCCGTGAAGGCGACCGTCGACGCGTACGACGGAACCGTCACGCTGTACGCGTTCGACGAGACCGACCCGATCCTGCAGACGTGGCAGAAGGTGTTCCCGTCGACGCTCAAGAACGTGTCGGAGATGTCCGGCGACCTGCTGAGCCACATCCGCTACCCCACGGACATGTTCAAGGTGCAGCGCGAGATGTTCGCGAGGTACCACGTGACCGACGCGAGCACGTTCTACAACCAGACGAACGCGTGGCAGCTGCCGCAGAACCCGACAGGGGGAGAAGCTTCACAGCCTCCGTACTACCTGACGATGCAGCTCCCGGGCCAGGAGTCGGCGTTCTCGATCTACTCCACGTACATTCCGTTGACCAACGCGAACGCGCAGTCAAGGAACGTGCTGAGGGGCTACCTGGCAGCGAACTCGAACGCGGGTTCGACCGATGGAACGGTCGCTGACACCTACGGGAAGATCACCCTGTTGAGGGTGGAGAACGACAACGTCAACGGTCCAGGCCAGGTCCAGAACATCTTCAACTCGAACGAGACGGTCGCCAACCAGCTCAACCTGCTCGAGCGAGGCGGTCAGACGCAGGTGCTGCGAGGCAACCTCCTCACGGTGCCGGTCGGCGAGGGCTTCCTGTATGTGCAGCCCGTGTACGTCGAGTCGACCGGTGAGACCAGCTACCCGCTGCTGAGGCGCGTGCTTGTCGCGTTCGGTGACAAGATCGCGTTCCAGCCGACGCTCGACGAAGCGCTCGACGAGCTCTTCGGCGGCGACGCCGGTGCAGACGCGGGTGATGGTGGCGTCGAAGTCTCCGAGGACGACGTGCCGGTCGAGTCGGTCCCGGACGACCCGAATGCGACCCCTGCGCCCACGGCGACCACTCCACCGGCAGGCGGAGGAACGGGGACTCCGCAGGAGCAGCTCTCGACGGCCCTGGCCGACGCTGAGCAGGCCCTCGAGGACCGCACGGCGGCGTACGCGAACAACGACCTCGTTGCCGCTGCAGAGGCCGACAAGCGCCTCACGGAGGCGCTCAACCGGGCGCGCGACGCTGACAGCCAGGTGTCGGGCACCTCGACCACGCCGAGCGATTCCCCGCAGCCCACGCCAACAACGTAGGCAGACGCAGCTCCACACGCCGACGGGCGTCGTCCTCGCTGAGGGCGGCGCCCGTCGGCGTCTCTGCGCGCGTTTGTACCGCGTGAGAACCCGCCGCCCGAACAGCATCCCAAGCGTGAAAGTTGTGGCCTGCTGCCGCTTCGGAACCTGCCGGCGGTACTTCGCCACAACTTTCTGCGCGCAGCGGTGCTGGTGTGAGGTGAGACGCGTCGCTCCGAGTGAGCGCGACTCGCCCGGGATGCACGACGGCGCTCGCGTGAGAGTGCGGATCTGGTCGAATTCGCTCGTTCTGAGCCGATTTCACGCGATGTCCGGTCGCCCGGGGCACGCGCTCGATACCCCCGACACGCCGTGTTTTCCGCGGAAAGAGCACCCCAAGTTGCACGACGTCAGGACCGCTGGTAATGTTTTCTCTTGTGCCGCGGGGTGGAGCAGTTCGGTAGCTCGCCGGGCTCATAACCCGGAGGTCGTAGGTTCAAATCCTGCCCCCGCAACCAAAACCGCACAAGTTGGGTTGCTCGAAAGAGCAAGCATGAACTGCGGCACAAGGCCCGTTTCCTCTCGAGGAAGCGGGCCTTTCGCGTACCCGGCTGCGGAATGCTCGAGCAAGCCGACGCCGGCTTGCCTCAGCAGTCCAGACCGGTGCAGCGGCTAGTCTCGGCCATTCGACAGACTCTGCCATCCGATGGGATGGGATAGGCGGTGCCAGGTGGCCAGGTTCACGAGCCTCGAGCAGCGTATCGACGACTTCGCGGGACGGCTCCTCGAGAACGCCCCCTCGCACGGCTTCAGAGCTGGCCTGGTCGAGTTCCTGGTCTTCGGTCTGAAGCAGGCCTGGGCCTGCATCTTCGGGGCGCTCATGCTCGTCATGATCCTTGCGGCGCGACTCTGGTACCCGGATGACGCCCTGCTCGCCAGGAACGACGCGCTCGTCATCGGCGCAGTCGCGATCCAGGTCTTCATGATCGCCGCGCGACTCGAGACCGGACGAGAGCTGCTTGTCATCCTCGCCTTCCACGTTGTGGGCACGGGTATGGAGCTGTTCAAGACCAGCGTCGGATCGTGGAGCTACGCCTCAGGGGGAGTGCTGCACATCGGCCCCGTGCCTCTGTATACGGGCTTCATGTACGCCGCCGTCGGCTCGTACATGTGCCGCGTGTATCGCCTCTTCGACCTGCGCTTCTCGAGGTATCCGCGCATCTGGTTGACCGTCGTGGCTGCCGCCTTGATCTACGTGAACTTCTTCACCCACCACTACACGTTCGACTTCCGGTACGTGCTGCTGCTCTTCGTGGCCGTGCTGTGGGGCCGCACGTGGATGCACTTCCGCGTGTTCCGGAAGACGCTCCGCATGCCGCTGCTGCTCGCGTTCCTGCTCGTGGCGCTCTTCATCTGGTTCGCAGAGAACATCGGCACCCTCGCGGGGGCGTGGGTATACCCGAACCAGGAGCACGGCTGGGAGCTCGTGTCCATCACCAAGCTGCTCTCGTGGTTCCTGCTCATGATCATCTCGGTCGTCATGGTCACGCTCGCCTACCCGCCGAGGCCGCCTGGGGCACTCGAGCGGGCCGCAGACACCGACGCGGACGGTGTCCGCTAGTCCCAGGCCTTGGCCGCGGGTATGCGCACGATGAACGAAGCGCCGTCGTTGGACTCGACGGCGATCTGCCCGCCGTGCGCTTCGACGATGGACTTCACGATCGCCAGTCCAAGGCCCGTGCTGCCGGATGCGCGGGTCCTCGCCGAGTCGCCCCGGGCGAAGCGTGAGAAGAGATCTTGGCGGAGCCCCTCCGGGATGCCTGGGCCGTCGTCGCGGACAACAAGCACCGCCTCGCGGCCGGTGGCCGATGCGGAGGCGAGCTCGTAGCGGACGGAGACGTTGACGTGCGTGCCCTGCGGGGTGTGCTGGCTGGCGTTCGAGAGCAGGTTCACGACGATCTGGTGGAGACGCTCCCAATCGCCGAGCACCGACACCTCGCTCGGGGGGACGGTCGCGCTCCAGTGACGATCGGCGTCGCTTGCCTGCGCGTCGCTCACGGCGTTGATGACAAGCTCGGAGAGGTCGACGGTGTCGAGCTGGAGGTCCTGCCCCTCGTCGAGGCGCGCGAGCAGCAGCAGGTCGTTGACCAGCGAGCTCATCCGGGTCGCCTCCGACTCGATGCGAGCCAGGGAGCGCTCCGTCGTGTCTGGCAGCGATGCGGAGTCCTGGCGGGTGAGCTCGGCGTAGCCCTGGATCGCGGCGAGTGGGGTGCGCAGCTCGTGGCTCGCGTCGGTGACGAAGCGGCGCATCCGCTGGTCTGCAGCAGTGCGAACGGCGAATGCCTCGTCGACGTGCGCGAGCAGCTTGTCGAGCGCCTCGCTCACCTTGCCGACCTCGGTCCGTGGGTCGATGTCGTTGAGCTGCACGGCTTTGCGGAGGCCCACCTCGCCGGAGGCCAGCGGCATCTGCGCGACGTTCTCAGCCGCCGTGACCACGCGGGAGAGCGGGCGCATGGCGACGCGCATGACCAGCGCGACGAGCAACACGATGAGGCCGATGCCAAGCGAGGAGAGGACAAGCGTGAGGACCGTCTGGTTGAACGTGGCGTCGCGCGCCGTGTCGAGTGAGACGGCCGAGATGAGGGCGTAACTGGGGTCACCATCCCACTCGTGGATCATGACGCGGAAGTCGCCGGCGACGTCGTCGAGCTTGATTGTCTCGAGGAGCGAGTGTTGGGCCTCGAAGCTGTCTGACTGCGCGAGGGTGGCGAGCTCGTTCTTGATGGTCTGGTCGCATTCGACGGCGGAGGTCTCGCTGAACGATGCTGAGTCGATGATCTCGCCGTTGTGCGCCAGGGCGATGATGGTGCCTGGCGCGTGCCCGACGAAGTTGACGAGCGGCTTGATCTTCGGTGCCGGCGACTCGCCGTTCTTCGGTGGGTGCGGGTGCGTGCCCGGCACGTCGTCCCTGTACTTGTCGACGGAGTTCTCGAGCACCGACATGGATGCGGCGAGTTGCGTGTTCACGACGCTCGTGATCGCGGAGTTGAGGGTGACGACGTTCATGATGCCGATCGCGCTCATGACAAACGCGACGACGAGGGTGACGCCGACGATGATGCGCGCGCGCAGCGTCCACGGCCTCATTCTGCTGGCCTGATGACGTAGCCGACGCCGCGCACCGTGTGGATCATTGGTGTGCGGCCTGCGTCGATCTTCTTGCGGAGGTACGACACGTAGAGGTCGACGATGCTGGCCTTGCCCGCGAAGTCGTAGTTCCAGACTCGATCGAGGATCTGCGCGCGGCTCAGCACGCGCTTGGGGTTGCGCATGAAGTAGCGCAGCAGCTCGAACTCGGTGGTCGTGAGCGCGACGGGGTCGCTGCCGCGGCGCACCTCGTAGCTGCTCTCATCGAGGAAGAGGTCGCCCACGCGGAGCTGGGAAGCGTCGTCGGCCACCGCTTCGCCTGCGCGCTGGATGAGGCCGCGGAGCCTTGCGACGAGTTCCTCGAGACTGAACGGCTTCGTCATGTAGTCATCGCCGCCGGCAGTGAGGCCGATGATGCGGTCGTCGATCGAGTCCTTGGCGGTGAGGAAGAGGACCGGTGTGGCGTGTCCCTGACCTCGGAGGTTCCTGAGAATGCTGAGCCCGTCGATGTCCGGGAGCATGATGTCGAGGACCACCACGTCTGGCCGCTCCGCTGTGAACTTGGCGAGCGCATCCCGTCCGTTGTTGGCGACGTCGACCTGCCAGCCCTCGTAGGAGAGGGCGAGGCTCACGAGGTTCGTGAGGGTCTCTTCGTCGTCAACGAGGAGCACGCGGATGGGCGTGCCGTCTGGGCGGTGGAGACGGGGGAGCTGCGCGAGGACCGCCCGACGGCGCCCGGGCTCGATGATCGGGTCAGCGGCAGGAGAATCGGGCATTGGATCATCGTGTCATGTGAGGGGCATCGCGGTGTGATGTGGGCCCCTCCTCATAGGAAGCTCAAATCTTCTCTTACCCGGGGCATGAGGGGAGTTCGTAACCTGCGACGCATGACCCTCCAGCGAATCCAGCAGCCCGATCTCGGGAGCCGTGCGCCGGGCGTCAAGAAGGACTTGCAGGGTGGACTGTTCCACCGGCCGAGGTTCCTCCGTGGCCCACGCACCGAGCGGCCGTTCGACGCGCCCCAGCTCTTCACGGAGCGTCTTGTGCTCCGCCCCCACACGCTCCGCGACGCCGACGCCTGGCACGAGATCGTGTCGGACACCGAGGTGGTCCGCTACCTGCACTGGAAGCAGCGCGACCTGGTCGAGGCGACCGAGCACCTGAGCCGCCGCACGACCCAGACGAGGCTCTGGCAGACGGGGGACTTCATGGCGCTTGCCGTCGAGCGCGACGGGAAGCTCATCGGCGACGTCTCCGTGCACCTGCGTGAAGTCGAGCTTGACCACCGTTCCGCCGAGCTCGGGTGGATCATGCACCCGGGATGCGCGGGTCAGGGCTTCGCGACTGAGGCGGCGGATGCGCTGGTCGAGTACCTGCGCGACTACGTTGGCGTGAAGCGCGTGCTGGCGGTCATGGATCTGGAGAACGGGGCCTCCTATGCCCTCGCGAGGCGCCTCGGCTTCTCTGAGGTCGCCCGCTCTGACGACTCGAGGACCACGGCGCTTGATCTGGTCTGAGCGGAGCTGACGCCACGCGTCCGCTCTGCTGACGCGGCTGCGCTGGCCGCGCTCGACGTCGCCATGAGCTGTGCGACCTCCAAGAGGTCCCACGCCATGTCGCCCGTCACGGAGATACCTCTGGCACCCGACCTGCGCGTCGTACCTCGCACGAGCATGTAGTGCGTGCGGAACACGCGATTGCCTGCGCGCTCCTGGGCGTCGTGGAAGAACACGGTCTGCGAGAGGCCCGTGCTGTCGTCGAGGGAGACGAACACCGTGCGGCGTCCGCCGCGCATGGGTGGCGTGTTGGTTGCGCGCCGGACTCCGGCGATGAGCACCTCTGTGCCGCCGGGCAGGTCGATGAGGGTGCTCGCTGGAACCACGCCGAGCTGCCGGAAGAGCGGGAAGAAGCGCTCCATCTGGTGGCGGCTCACGCCGAGGCCAAGCTCCTGCAGCTCGAGATCGGTCTGCGTCTTGCCGTGCAGGTCCATCGCGGTCACACCGCGCAGCTGGGGCACGGGGAGCGCAAACGCGAATGCCTGCTGGTGCTCTGGCACCCGTGTGGGGGTGCTCGTGAGTGAGCGGATGAACGCGAGCAACTCGTGCCGCCTGCGCGGTTCGTAGTCGATGAACGCATCGAGCGCCCCGACCCTCGCGAGGGAGTCCAGGGTGCTGCGTCGCGGCCGCACTCTGGCCCTGAAGTCGGCGAGCGAGTCGAACGGCTGGTGCTCCGCGACCCGGTCGCGTTCCGCCGAGGACATGCCGCGCACATCCGCGAGGGACATGCGCACCCCGTCTCGTCCGTCAGGGAGCGGCTCGACCGTGTACTCGAGGCCCGAGCGCTGCACGTCGATCTGCAGGAACGGGATGCCGAGGTGCCTGGCTTCGGCGACGATGAGGTCTTTGCCCCACATGCCGGGGTCGTGGGTGAGGAGTCCCGCCCAGAAGTGCGAGGCGCGGTGGGTCTTGAGCCAGGCGCTCTGGAAGGTGGGCAGGGCGAACGCCGCGCCGTGGGCCTTCGCGAAGCCGAAGCTGCCGAAGCCGGCGAGCACTTTCCAGGATCGCTCGATGATGTCGGGCGGGAACCCGCGCTCGGCGGCCTTGCCTCGCACCAGCTCCTCGATGCGTGGCACGAGCTCTGGCTTCGCAAGCCACCGCCGGTACACGTCGGCCAGCTCGAGGCCGCACCCGGTGAGCTCGTCGAAGATGCGCATGACCTGCTCGTGGAAGACGACGACGCCTTTCGTCTCGAGCAGGATGGGCTTGAGCCTCGGATGGATGTAGTCCGGCATGACCTCGCCGTGGCGCGCTCTGAGGAAATGGAGGGGCATGTTGTTCTGCATGGGGCCGGGCCGGAACAGGGAGATGTCGATGATGAGGTCGTTGAACACCTTCGGCTGCAGCTTCCCGACGAGCTCCATCTGGCCGGGGCTCTCGACCTGGAAGATGCCGAGGGTCTTCGTCGAGCGGATGGTCTCGTAGGTCGCCTCGTCGTCGAGGGGCAGCGCGTCGAGGTCGAGCTCCTCGCCGCGGGTGCGTTTGAGCTCCTTCACGGCGTGGGCCATGGCGCTCTGCATGCGTACACCGAGGATGTCGAGCTTGATGAGGCCCATCGGGTCCATATCGTGCTTGTCGAACTGGCTCATGGGCAGGCCGATGCCCGACATCTGCACGGGAGTACGGTCGAGCAGGGAGATGTCGGAGAGGATGACGCCGCACGGGTGCACGGAGATGTGCCTCGGCAGGGAGTCGAGCCGCTCCGTCGCCTCGACGAGCACGTCGAGCTGGCGCGAGCGGCGCACCTCCTCGGCGAACTCCCGAAGCTCGGGCTTCTCAGCGAGGGCCTGCCGGAACCGCTTCGCGGAGAAGCGCCACAGCTCCTTGGCGATGCGGTCGACCTCGCCGTCCGCGAGCCCGAGCGCGAGGCCCGCGTCGCGCACGGCGCCCCTTGAGCCGTACGTGTTGACCATCGACATGAGCGTGACCCGCTCGCCGCCGAACTCGTCGAAGATGCGGTGGTACACGCGGTGGCGTTCTGCGCTCTCGACGTCGAGGTCGATGTCTGGCAGCGTGCGTCGCTCGTCGGAGAGGAAACGCTCCCAGATGAGCCCGAGGGAGACGGGTTCGACGTGGCTCGTGTACAGGAGGTAGTTGAGCAGCGAGCCGACCCCTGACCCCCTGGCCTGCACCCGAACACCCATGTCCTTGATGAGCTCGACGACATGCGAGACGGTGAGGAAGTACGGGGCGAAGCCCAGCTTGCGCACGGTCTTGAGCTCGTGCGCGAGGCGGTCGTGCAGCTCGCGCTCGTGGGCGGTGGAGACGCCGGGGTAGCGGGCGGGGATCGCGGCCTCCGCCTTCGCCCGCAGCACCTCGAACGGGTCGTCGTGGATGCCGAAGCGCGTGACCTCCGGCATGCGCGGGGTGCCGATCCCCGCATCCCGTTCGAGGTCGATGACGCAGGCGTCGGCGAGCGCCCTCGTCTGAGTGAGCAGTTCGTCGGCTGCCGAGGCGTCGTGCCCGCCCGCATCCACGACCATGCGGGCGACCTGCCGCATGAGGCTCGCCGGTTTGAGCCACGCCTGCGCCGTCGGGGCCAGCTCGATGTCGTCGAGCGCTCGCCGTGCTCGGACGGCGTCGGCGATGTCGACGGTCGCGGCCTCTTCCGGCGAGGCGTAGCGGACCGCGTTCGTGAGCACAGCCCGCAGCCCGCACTCCGTGGCCAGCCCCAACATTCGAGTGGCCGCCGTGACGGAACCGGGGGTGCCTGGCTCGGCAAGGTGGCAGACGACCTCCACGACGAGCGAGCAGCGGGGGATTCCACGCAGCCACGTGTGCAACCGCTCTCGCGCCAGGCCGAGCTGGGCCGCGGAGGCTGCCGTGCCGACGTCGCTTGTCGGGCCGAGCAGGACGGTCAGTCTCGTGGCACCATCGTCGGTCGTCGCGAGCTGAGCCAGCCTGGGAAGCGGGATGCTCGGCTCGTGGATGCCCGTCGGGGCGCTCGCGGTGGTCTCGTGGGCTGCTGACACGGCCCGGCAGAGCGCCGCGTATCCGGAACCGTTGTCACCGCCTGCCGCGAGCACGACGACTCGTCCGAGGGGCTCGCCCCGCTCGTCGTGCACGGCGAGCTCGCTGCCGAGCACGGCCCGCAGCTTCGCGTCTCTACAGGCGAGGAGGTGCTTGACGGCGCCGGAGATGCCGTCGCGGTCAGTGAGCGCGATCGTGTCGAGTCCCCGCTCGACGGCAGCCTGGGCGAGTACCTCGGGTGGGGAGACGGCGTAGTGCGCGCTGAAACCTGACGAGACGTGCAGGTGCGGGAAGCTCATCGCCTGCTCACTCCCAGCTCAGGGACAGCTGCCAGCCGTCTGAGGCGTGGCACAGGTCGTAGAGGTGCTCGTTGTGCTGCTCGGGTGAGCCGTCGCGAACGGCGGTGACGCGCCAGAGCTCCTGATCGATGCGCTTGGAGGGGGAGCCTCCGTGCCACCACGGCGGGAGCCTGCGGAAGTACGCCTGGGGCTGGCCCGTGACGGTATAGAGGAAGCGCTGCCACACGAAGGAGACCGGCTGCCCGTCCGGGCTGAAGGCGACATCGATGGTGTCGTCGATGACGGTTGGCATGGCTCCTCCTTCACGTAATCGAATCTGTATTCGAACGTGAACCAAGCGTAAATCGCACCACCGACAGTGGCAACCGCAAGTCTCAGTCAGAGGGTGAGGGTGTGACGAGCGGAGCCAAGCAGCTCACGAGCTCGCAGCGCCGACAGGCGCCATGAGCTGCGCCCCCGTGCTCGACACCCGACCAACTTCGGGCCCGACCTCGTGCATGACCAGCGTCGAGGCGAACTCGACCCCCGCCTGGCTCGCCTCGTCGAGCAGCCCCTGCGTGCCGACCACCGACTGGTCCAGCCACTGGTCCCACAGCGCTCGCGGCAGCATGAGGGGCATACGGTCGTGGATGCCCGCCAGTTCACCCGTGGACCCCCGCGTGAGGATCGTCGTCGACAGCACCCACCTGGACGGGTCGTCGGCAGGCTTCATCGGGTCAGCCCACCACGAGTACAGGCCAGCAAACGCGATGAGGTCAACGTCCCGTTCCGGGCGGATGAAGAACGGCGTCTTCGAACCCGCCTTCGTGCCATCCGCCGTCTTGCGCCACTCGTAATAGCCGACAGCAGGCACGATCGCGCGCCGTTGCTTCACCGGCCCCCGGAACGTCGGCTTCTCCAGCACCGTCTCGATGCGCGCGTTGAACGCCTTCGAGGAGAAGCTCGGATTCTTCGCGAACGGGGGAAGCAGGCCCCACCTCGCGCGCTCGATGCGGCGCACCGCATCCCCTCCGCCCTTCGGCTCCGGCTCCACGACAACGGGCACCGGATCCGTCGGCGGGGTGTTGTAGGAGGGCTCAGGCAGATCGGCGCCGAGCGCCTCGATATCGAAGAGCGCCTCGACATGCTCAACAGCTGGGGTGACGTAGCGACCGCACATGCCCCAACGCTACGACGCGAGAGGTCACGGCGCGCTCTCCAAGCTTCGGATTCTCTGTACGCTCGGAGCATGGTCAAGCAGCGCAGTGCCCTCGAGCGCATCCCCGCGTACAAGCAGGGCGCCATGCCCAGCACCAGCGACGTCGTGAAGCTCTCCTCCAACGAGAACCCCTTCCCGCCACTCGCCTCGGTGCGGGAGGCGGTCGCTGCCGAGCTCGAGCGCATCCACCTCTACCCGTCGATGGCCGCCCCCGAGCTCACCGCGCGCATCGCGGAGCTGCAGGGTGTCGAGCCGGAGAACATCGTCTTCGGTGCGGGCTCCGTGGAAGTCGCGACGCAGCTCGTGCAGGCGAGCGCCGGGGAGGGCGACGAGGTCATGTTCGCCTGGCGCAGCTTCGAGGCGTACCCGATCATCGCGATCGGAGCAGGCGCCACCCCCGTGCAGGTGCCCCTCACCGCCGACGAGCGCCACGACCTCGACGCAATGGCCGACGCCATCACCGACCAAACCGCCATCATCTTCGTCTGCAACCCCAACAATCCAACTGGCGCGACCCTGACCCACGCCGAGGTGCGCGCATTCCTGGGTCGCGTCCCAGACGACGTGCTGGTCGTCATCGACGAGGCCTACGAGCACTTCAACAGGCACGCGGACACCGCCATCGGCATCGACCTGTACCGCGAGTTCCCCAACGTCGCCGTCCTGCACACCTTCTCTAAGGCCTACGGCCTCGCAGGCCTGCGCATTGGCTACGCCGTCGCCCAGGCAGACGTCGCCGCGAACCTCCGCAAGGTCGCCGTCCCCTTCGCCGTCTCCGCCCTCGCCCAGACCGCCGCCGTCGCCTCACTCGACGCCGAAGCCGAGCTCGCCACCCGAATCGACGACATCGTCAGCGAACGCGCCCACGTCACGGCAGAACTCCGAGCGCAAGGCTGGGACGTCAAAGACTCGCAGGCCAACTTCGTCTGGCTCCGGCTCGGCGACGACACCCAGCGCGTCGACGCGGCGCTCACCGAGGCCGGCGTGCTCGCACGGGCATTCCCCGGCGAAGGCATCCGCATCACCATCGGCGCACCAGAAGCCAACCGCCGCGCACTCGCCGCGCTCGCGGGAGCACAAATGGAGGCACGACGATGAGCACCTGGCGCATTCGAGATTTCCAGCCGACGGACATGGATGCTCTGCTCCGCCTCTGGGAGCAGCACCGCAGCTCCGGAACCGAGCCCGTGTACGGACTCAGCGAGGTCATCGCGTCGACGCGAAAGGACACCGCCGTCGTCGCCGTCGCGGGGGAGAAGATCGTCGGTGTCGCTGTGGCTCGAGCGGCCCACGACCAGGGCTGGATCGTGTTCTTCGCGACGGATGACGAATGGCGCAGGCGCGGGATCGGCGGGGCGCTGCTCGCCTCTCTCGAGCAGCGCATGGCCCAGCACGGCCTCCAGAAGCTCACGATCCTCGTGCCGGACGAGCAGACGCAGGTCGGCGCGCTCACGAAGGCTGGCTTCGCTGACAAGCGGCACCTGCGCTACTTCGAGCGGGAGATCCGCGTCAAGCAGCAGGAGATGGTCGCGCTGCGGGAGCTCGGCGGACGTATTCTGCCCTCGGACCGCTGGGACGCGATCGGCGGCATGCAGCACGAGAAGGACGTGCTCGAGCGGCGCCTCGTGCTGCCGCTCAGCGACCCGGACCTCGCGGAGGAGTACGGCGTCGTACCGCCACGCGCGATCGTGCTCTTCGGCCCTCCTGGCACGGGCAAGACGACCTTCGCGAAGGGCATCGCCTCTCGCCTCGGCTGGCCGTTTGTCGAGGTCTTCCCGTCGCGCCTCTCCGCGTCGCCGCGCGGGCTCGCCGGTGAGCTTCGTGAAACCTTCGAGCAGGTCGAGTCGCTTGAGCACGCCGTCGTGTTCATCGACGAGGTTGAGGAGATCGCGTCGCACCGAGGTGGAGAGCCGCCGTCGCCTACGCAGGGCGTCACGAACGAACTCCTGAAGATCATCCCGGCGTTCCGGGAGAAGCCGGGACGCCTGCTTATCTGCGCCACGAATTTCATCCGCGCCCTCGACCAGGCGTTCCTGCGCCACGGCCGCTTCGACTACGTCATCCCCATCGGGCTGCCGGACACCGCCGCGCGTCGGGCGATCTGGGAGCGCTACGTGCCCGAGTCGGTCAGCGACTCCGTCGACGTTCCCGCGCTGGTCGACCAGACAAGCGGATACTCGCCGGCGGACATCGAGTTCGCCGCGCGCCGCGCCTCGCAGGTCGCCCTCGAGCGTGCAGTCGCGGCGAGAAACTCGGGAGACGTGGTCCCGCTCGGGCCAACCACCGACGATTTCCTCGCTGCTATCGCATCCACTCGCACCACGGTCTCCTCCGAGGTCGAGCGTGAGTTCGAAGAGGACATCTCCGCGATCGCCCGCGTGTAGTCCGGGCTGGCTGTCCAACATCAGTGCAGGAACGTGCCGAACACCGCGTTTTCGGCGCCATGGGGCGAAAATTGCACTGAAGTTGGACAGCGGCTGGCCGCGAAGCACCCCACCGGACGAACACGAGGGGCCGGATGCGATGCATCCGGCCCCTCGTGTGTGCAGCTGAGGCTAGGCCTTCTGGGCTGCGGAGTCTTCGTCGTCCGAGGTGATGTCGAAGTCGTCGACCTCGTCGTCGCCCTCTGGGTCGAGCTCAGCCTCGACCTCGTCGAGATCGTCGTCGTCTTCTTCGAGTTCGCTCTCGATCTCGTCGATCCACTCGTCGAGGAGGTCCTCGGCGGCCTCGTCGTCTGCGGCGGTCTGCACCTCAAGGGTGCCGTCACCCCACAAGCGGGAGGAGACGCGGACGTCGTCGGTGTCCTCGACGGCGTCGTGTGCCTCGGTCTCGTACTCGTTGGCGATCTTCGCCGCTTCGTCTTCGGATTCGGCTTCGATGACGAGCGCCGAGACGACCTCGTATTTCAAGAGCACGGCGTAAGTAGGCATTGGGCGACTCCTCGTGACTGCGAGCGCACCGCTCGCAGAATGAAGGTACTCGGGACGGTGCGCCCAGACAAGCTGGGGCCGGTGCGTCGCGAATGACACCTTGGTGAAGAGTTCCCCTCGCCGCCCTGCTCGCCGTAGGCTCGCGTCATGCCAATCGATGCGCCAGCCCCCCGCGATGCGACCGCCGGCACTCGCGACGAGGCGAAGAAGCGCCCGCAGCTCGCAGTCGCCGTCGCTCAGTACGCGCCGGGCGGGGATGTCAAGGAGAACGAGCGACTGCTCCGCGAATACGTCGACATCGCGGCTCGACGCGGGGCCAAGCTCGTCGTCGTTCCCGAATACGCGAGCTTCTTCCTGCCTGACCTCGGCCCGGAACTCGTGCGGAATGCGCAGGGCCTCGACGGAGCGTTCGTGTCGCTCATGCGCTCGCTCGCCGTCGAGCACGGAGTCGCGATCGTCGCCGGGCTCGTGGCGACGTCCGAAGACCCGGAGCGCTTCGCGAACACGCTCGTGGCCGTCGACGCCAGTGGCGAGGTCGTGGCCGAGTACCGGAAGGTGCACCTCTACGATGCGTTCGGGGCCAAGGAGAGCGACTGGGTCGTTGCAGGCGCTACCTCCGCGCCACAGACCTTTGTGGTCGATGGCGTGCGGATCGGACTGCAGACCTGCTATGACCTGCGGTTCCCCGAGGTCTCGCGGAGGCTCGTGGATGCGGGGGCCGAACTCGTTGCCATCCCGGCCGAGTGGGTGCGCGGACCGCTCAAAGAGCACCACTGGACAACCCTGCTCGCGGCGCGCGCGATCGAGAACACCGTCTACTTCGCGGCCGCAGACCACCCGGCGCCCGTCGGCGTCGGCCACAGCTCGGTCATCGACCCTCGGGGGGTGACCCTCGCGGGGGGCGGCATCGACGCAGGGGTCTCCATCGCCTGGGTCTCACTCGATGTGCTCGACGCCGTGCGGAAGCAGAACCCTGCGCTTGAGCTGCGTCGCTACCGGGTCGTGCCGACCTCGTGAGTCAGCGCAGCTAGCGGCTGAGTTCGCCGAGCCTGTCGAGCCTGCGCATGCCTTCCTCGAGCACGGCGTCGCTCTTGCAGAAGGCGAAGCGCACGAGGGAGCGGTAGTCGCCCTGTCTCTCCGGCGTGCAGAGGGCGGCGACTGGGATGCCGACGACCCCGATCTCGCGGGGGAGCCGCCGGCACAGCTCGGTCGCGTCCGTGTAGCCGATGCTCGCGGCGTCGGCGATCGCGAAGTAGCCAGCCGCCGGGGTCGCGGTCTCGAGGCCGCGGCTGCGCAGCGCTGTGACCAGGAGGTCCCGCTTGGCCCGCAGTCGGTCACGTTCCTCTTGGTATCGTGCGGCTGGCAGACGCAAGCCGACGGCGACGGCGGGCTGAAACGGTCCGCTGCCGACGTAGCTCAGGTACTGCTTGACGGCGAGGACTGCCTCGATCAGGGCCGCGGGTCCCGTCACCCACCCCACTTTCCAGCCGGTCACGCTGAAGGTCTTCCCTGCGGAGCCGATGCTGAGCGTGCGCGAGGCGGCGCCGGGCAGGCTGGCGATCGCGATGTGCTCGCCGTCGAAGGCGAGGTGTTCGTAGACCTCGTCGGTGACGATGATCGCGTCGTGGCGGGCCGCGAGCTCGACAACAAGCTCCAGCGTTTCGCGGGGGAGGACCGCCCCCGTGGGGTTGTGTGGCGTGTTGACGATGATGAGTCTGGTGCGGTCGGTGACCGCCCTCCTGAGCTCGTCGTGGTCGGGCCTGAATGTCGGCCATCGGAGCGGGACCGTCACGAGCCGTGCATCCGCCAGGTGGGCGAGAGCACCGTACGCGTCGTAGTGGGGTTCGAGGACAACGATGTCCTCACCCGGTTCGACGAGGCCGAGCACTGTCGCTGCCAGAGCTTCGGTCGCGCCGACGGTGACCAGCACCTCCCGGTCGGGATCGAGTGTGACACCGCGGAAGCGGAGCTGGTGCTCGGCGATCGCCGAACGGAGGTCAGCAGTGCCCCTGGGCGGCGGGTACTGGTTCTCGCCCCGGGAGATGGCGTCGACCGCCTCTTCGAGCAGCTCCTTCGGCCCCGAATAGTCGGGGAAACCCTGCCCGAGGTTCACTGCGCCGGTTGCGCGTGCGAGCTCGCTCATCTCGCCGAACACCGTGCCTTGCAGCTCACCACTTGAGGAGAGAAGGCCAGCCCCTTGGGCTGCCCGAAGCCACGGTCCGTCTCTGCGCATGCATCCAGTCTGTCACCGGCCGAGTCACGATCGAATCTCGAACCGCGACGTGCCGACGAAACCAGAGCGTTCACTCCGTCCGCTCCCTAGACTGACGCCACGGATGCGCCTCGACGCATCGAGCGAACGTCAGGATCCACATGCTCGACTCACCACCCGCTGCGGGCGCCGACGCGAACAGCGCACAGGCGCACGTGAATGGTGCGCCGGTGGAGGAGCAGGGTCGCCATCGGGCGGGGGCGCACCTGCACTCCATCCACGACGACGCACCGGTAGTCACGCGACGTACCGGCCTCCTCGTCGTCGCGGGTGTCGCCGTCGTCGCGGCGGTTATCGGCGGACTCAGCGGTGCGTTCATCACCGCCAACGTCATCGGAGAGCCCAACACGGACGCTCAGCGGCTGACGCAGCCGCTTGGTTCGCCAAGCGAGCCGACAGCTCCGCTCCCGGGCGAGGCGAGCGCGGCCATCGCCTCGGCGGCGGCCAGCGTCGTCACGCTCACCGTGTCCACCCCGACCCGCACAGAGACCGGGTCAGCGGTTGTGTACTCGGGTGATGGGCTTGTCATCACCAACGCGCACGTCGTCACCCTCGACGGCACGGTCTCGGATGCGCAGATCACGGCGACGACCAGCGACGGGCGGGTCTTCGCGACGAGCCGCGTGGGTCTCGACGTGCTCGCCGACGTGGCTGTGCTCAGGTTGACAAGCGCAAACGGCTTGCAGCCCGCGACGTTCGCCGACTCCGACCAGCTGATCGTCGGGCAGTCGACCATCGTGCTCGGCGCGCCGCTCGGGCTTGCAGGGACTGCCACGACCGGTGTTGTCTCGGCCGTGAACCGCAGCATCGAGATCGCGTCAGCGGCCGTCCCGCCGACGGTCGACGAGAACGCTGCGACGGACTCGCCGCTCAGCTCGACAACGGACCCCGGAAAGAGCATCGTCCAGCTGCCGGTCGTCCAGACGGATGCGGCCATCAACCCTGGCAACTCCGGTGGGGCGATGCTCAACGCGAAGGGTGAGGTCATCGGCATCAACGTGGCCATCGCGGGCACGAAGTCGGGTGGCCAGGGTCAGGCGGCCTCGAGCGGCAGCATCGGACTCGGCTTCGCGATTCCCGCCAATTACGCAGTGCAGATCGCGGCGCAGCTCGCCGAAGGGCAGACGCCGACGCACGGCGCGCTCGGCGCGACGGTCCGTAACGCCGCGACTGTCGCGACGAGCAGTCAGAGCATCGTGGGTGCTTACGTCGATAGCGTCGTAGAGAACGGCGCCGCCTCCCTCGCGGGTCTGCGCCGTGGCGACATCGTGACCTACATCGGGACCATCCCGGTGTCGAACGCCAACGACCTCATCGCGCACGTGCGTGTCTACGAGGCCGGGGAGGATGCGACGCTGACGGTGGTTCGCCAGGGCGAGGTCATCGAGGTCGAAGTCTCGCTCGACGCGGCCGCCTAGGAATCTTCGCCGAATCCGGTGTCCTGTTTCTTGTCTTTCCCGCGGGTGAGGGCGAGTGGGACGCGGAGGAAGGGGACCTACTCGGAGGTGTCCTGTTTCTTGTCTTTCCCGCGGGTGAGGGCGAGAGGGACGCGGAAGAATGAAAACGGCCCCCGCGTGAGCGCCTTGTGTTCGTCTCCGCCGTCGCTCTTCGGGGCCGCGTACTTCGGGTGCAGCTCGATGGGGAAGCTGGCTGGCGCGACGCCGAACGCTTCGCGTGACGTGCGCACGACTTCGTGGCTGAGCATCCGGTTGCCTGCCCCGCCGATGACGGCGCCGATGCCGAACGGGACGAGCCGTCCGACGGTGCTTGCCGACTGCCGCACGACGAATCGCTTGAGGAACATCGACTGGATGCGACCGGACAGTTCGCCGACCATGGCGCGCGGCAGGCTCTTGGTGACGATCTCACCCCAGAACACTTGCTTCGTTGGGCCTTTCCCGAAGGCCTGACCGGCGAACTGCTGGATCAGGTTTTTGCTCGCCTTGCCGAGCATGAGCGACTGGATGAGCGTCCGCGCGCGGACGGGGTCGGAGATTGGGAGACCGTGGATCTCGGCGACGGCCTGCCCGAAGAGCGAGGTCATCTCGAGGAAGCCGGCGGTCTCGACGCCGGTTACGGCAAGTGAAGCCGCGGTTCCTACACCGGGAACCATGGCGGCGGCGCCGGCCGCTCCACCGCTCACGGTGGTCGCGTTGAGGTACTGCTGCTCGATCTTCTTGATGAGCTCACTTGGGGTCGCATCCGGGTACTTGCCTCGGAGGATGCGGATCTGCCGCACCACGATCGGGCGCTGGATCGCCATGAGGCGGTCGAGCCAGATCTTGTCTTGCTCGCCCGCCGCTGCGTTGTGCTGCTGGTCGCGCGGGGGGAGGGGAGCGTAGGTCGTCGCGTCTGCTGCCTCGTCGTAGCGCTGCGTACTGGAATCGGACACTGGACCTCCTCGTGATGGCGTCGCCCTCGGCTTCGCAGTGGGCGACGCGAGCAGTGTATGAGGACACGCCTGGGGAGAGCTTGGAGCGTGCCCGTCGGCGCGGCAGGCCGGATCGTTGGTACGGTTGAGTGATGTCTTCGAAGAGCTCAGACGTCGGCGATGGCGCTGCCGACGATGTGAACGAGAGTGCTGCCAGCCCCGACGTACCGGAGGGCGACGCGAGTCGTCCCCAGCCGATCATGGTCGAGGCGATCGTCGTCGACGACACCGTGACCGTCTCGTCCCTCGCGGAGGAGGAGGAGGCTGCGGCGCAGGAGTCTGGCCTCCCAGCCGCGGTCCGAAACCCGGTGCTGGGCGCCGCTACGGCTGAGGGTCTCTCAACGATGACCCCGGTCACGCGCGTGACGGAGGCCCCCGATCGCGAGCTCGGCGACACAGTGCTGTCGGTCACGGGCCTCACGAAGCGCTTCGGTGCCGATGTTGCGGTCAACGACGTCACCTTTGAGGTGCGCCGCGGGTCGTTCACGGGCATCGTGGGACCGAACGGTGCAGGCAAGACGACGACCTTATCGATGGCGACTGGGCTGCTCAAGCCGACGAGCGGCACCGTCGAGGTGCTCGGCCTCGATGTCTGGAAGAACCCGAAAGCGGCGCACCCGCACATCGGCATCCTTCCCGACCGTTTGCGCCTGTTCGATCAGCTCACTGGCGGACAGCTCCTCTACTACTCGGGCCTCCTTCGTGGGCTCTCGCCGGCTGACTCCCGATCCCGCACAGAGTCGCTTGTGCACGCCTTCGAGCTGGAGTCCGCGGCGAACCGTCTTGTTGTCGACTACTCGGCGGGCATGACGAAGAAGATCTCGCTGGCTGCCGCGCTCATCCACTCGCCTGAGTTGCTCGTGCTGGACGAGCCATTCGACACGATCGACCCCGTGTCGGCGGGCCAGCTCATCGACATCCTTCTCGAGTATGTGCAGCGCGGAGGAACCGTGCTGCTTTCGAGCCACAGCATGGACCTCGTGCAGCGCGTCTGCGACCACGTCGCCGTGATCGTGCGTGGCGAGCTCCTCGCCTCCGGCACTGTCAGCGACGTGCGCGGCAGCATCACGCTTGAAGAACGCTTCCGCGACCTCGTTCGCGGCACGCCACAGATGGAGGGGCTGGATTGGCTGGACATCTCCTTCAACTGAAATTGCAGTCGATCCGCAACGGGGCGCGACGCGACTCGCAGCATCGCGGACCGTGGATCGGCACGTTGCTGTTCTCGATCCTCATTGCGGTGTTTGCTGTGCTCGCCGTCCTATCGATGCTCGATTCGGACATCGAGGCGAAGCGCGAGGGGGCGATCATTGTGGGCTCGCTCGCGACGGTCGCGACCGGGCTCATCAGCGTCTTCGTGACCCCGATCGCCGCGATCGACCCGCGGTCGCTTGCCGTGATGGGTTTCTCGCCTCGACGCTCGGCGTGGCTCGCGCTCAGCACCTCGTTCATCAGCGTGCCGTCGTTCGCGCTCACCCTCATCCTGCTCGTGGGGCTCCTCTTGTGGGCCGGCGACGGGTCCGGGCTGCTCGTGGGGGTGATTGCGGCGGCGCTGATTTTCGCGACGCTCATCGTGCTCTCGCGTCTCGCTGGTCTCGTGGGGGAGGACCTGAGGGCCAGGAGGCTCGTCAGCGACGCACGGGCTGCCCTGGTGCTGGTGCTGCTCCTGCTCGCTTCCCCGCTCGTGTTCGTCGCGGTTGCGGTCGACTGGCAGCTGGGGGAGCACGAAGCTGTCAGCACCGCGCTCGAAGTGCTCTCGCTCTCGCCGATCGCTGCGCCGTGGGCGGCTGCGGCCAGCGCAACGGAGGGGGACTTGCAGCTCGCTTTGACGCAACTTGGCATCGGCGCGGCGACGCTTGTCGTCTTGCTTGTGCTCTGGCAGGTTGTCGCCGGGCGTGTAGCTTCGGCGGCACTCGGCGGTGACGAGACTGAGCTCGTCGATCTCGGCGGCTTCGGAACGTTCGGCAGGTCGCCAGCGCTTGTCGTCGCGGCCCGCACGGTCACGTACTGGATGCGCGACCCGCGCTACGTCGTCGTCAACGTCTCGATCATCCTGATCCCGCTGCTGGCGCTCATCCCGCTGGCGGTTGTCGGTGTCGAGCCGAGGCACCTGGCACTGCTGCCGTTGCCTTTGCTTGCGTTCTTCATCGGGTGGACACTGCACAACGACCTCGCCTTCGACGGCTCCGCTGTCTGGATGCACGTGACCAGCGGCATGTCGGGCCTCTCTGACCGCTTCGGTCGGGCCCTGCCGACGCTCGTCTTCGGGTCGGTTGTGGTGCTCCTCGGCGCGGTTGTGACGTGGCTGATCGTCGGCGACTGGGGAACGATCCTCGCGCTGACCGGCCTCTCGCTTGGCCTGCTGTTCTCTGCGACGGGCTTCTCCAGCATCGGCAGCGTGCTCCACCCGTACCCGGTGGCGCGGCCTGGCGATTCGCCCTTCAGTCAGCCGGTTCGCTCCTGGGGGTCCGGCGTTTTCTGGCACCCCACGACGGGCTTCATCGCGATCCTGCTCATGGGTCCCGCCGTCTACGCGGGCCTCGTCGCGCTGAATGGCGGCGAGTCGTGGTGGAACTTCGTGGCCCTCGGCTGGGGCATCGTCGTCGGCTTCATCGTGCTGCTCGTGGGCCTGTGGGCCGGAGCTCGGCAGTTCGAGCGACGCTCCAGCGAGATCATGGCCTTCGCGCAGAGCGCCTAGCACTCGCGAGAACCGCCGACAGAGGCGCCATCGGGTCCAGCATCCGGTGGCGTCTTCGGTTTGCGTTCTAAGATGTTCGGCATGACGTTCTCCAGCACCCCAACGGGCCCAGGCGGGCCAGACGAGATCGGCGGCGGCACGGCGATCCTCGACCGCGAGCTCGAGAAGCTCCTCAACGAGGAACAGACCGACGACCCGGGCGATCACGACAAGTTCTCGCACTACGTGCGCAAGGAGAAGATCCTCGAGTCGGCGGTCACGGGCAAGGCCGTGCGCGCGCTGTGCGGCAAGAAGTGGCTGCCGAACAGCAATCCCGATCGTTTCCCGGTCTGCCCGAACTGCAAGGCCGTCTACGACAAGATGAAGGGCTGAGACTTCCTCAGGCACTTCGCGCCCGGGCTCGGTCCTGGACACAGAACGGCCGCGAGCCCGATTCGGGTTCGCGGCCGTTCTGCGTTGACAGCGCTGAATTGCGCGCCGCAGCCGAGTTAGACCCAGACGGTTTCGCGGCCGTCCTTCTCGACGAACACCGTGGGAAGAGCGGCTTCGCCTGCGTGCAGTCGGAGGGCGCTGGTCGGTAGCTCGTCGATAGCGGTGCGGTGGTGTTCGCGGGCGCTCTGCACGCCATGCTCACCGGTGAACTCTGCGTTGATGACGCCGTCGACGACAAGGTCGACGAGCAGCGAGCGGTCGCTCTTCTCTGTTGCGGGGGGAGCGCCGATGCCGACGACTTCGGCCTCGGCGACGCCGTGCTCGTCGCGGCGACGCACCGGGAACTTCTCGCCGCCGACGCTCGCCTTGCCTGCCGAGCGCTTCGCGACGGAGACCCACTCGCCATCCTCGCCGCGACGGGCCACAAGTTTGTAGACCATGCCGGATGCGACGGCACCGGAGCCGGTCACGACGCTTGTGCCCACGCCGAAGGAGTCGACGGGGCTCGCTCCGAGGCCTGCGATCGCGAACTCGTCGAGGTCGTTGGTGACCGTGATGTTCGTTTCAGTGTTGCCGAGTTCGTCGAGCTGGGCGCGGACCTCGGCGACGAGGGTGGGGAGGTCGCCCGAGTCGAGGCGGACGCCGCCGAGCTCGCGCCCGGCCACCTCGACCGCGAGTCGAACACCCTCGCGCACGTCGTAGGTGTCGACGAGCAGCGTGGTTCCCGCGCCGAGCGACGCGACCTGTGAGGCAAACGCCTCGCGTTCGGAGTCGTGGAGGAGCGTGAACGAGTGCGCCGCGGTGCCCATCGTGGGGACGCCCCAGCTGCGGCCGGCCTCGAGGTTGCTCGTGGCCTTGAACCCGGCGATGTAGGCGGCGCGAGCTGCGGCGACGGCCGAGCGTTCGCCCGTGCGCCTGGATCCCATCTCCGCGAGCGGGCGCCCGCGGGCGACCGACACCATGCGGGCTGCGGCCGAGGCGACGGCGCAGTCGTAGTTGTAGATGCTGAGGAGCAGAGTCTCCAGGATGACCCCTTCGGCGAAGCTCGACCGAACCTCCAGGATGGGGGAGCCCGGGAAGTAGATCTCGCCCTCGCGGTACCCGCGGATCGTGCCGGAGAAGCGGTAGTCCGCGAGCCAGTCGAGGGTCTCGGCGGAGACGATCGAGTGCTCACGGAGATGCTCGATCTCGGCATCGCCGAAGCGGAAGTCCCGCAGCAGCTCGAGCGCACGCCCCACCCCCGCCACGACCCCGTAGCGGCGCCCGCTCGGCAGCCGTCTCCCGAAGAGCTCGAAGACGCTGTCACGATCAGCGGTGCCCGCGTGAATCGCGGCATCGATCATCGTGAACTCGTACTGGTCGGTGAGGAAGCCGGTAGACGGGCGTTCGAAAGTCACCGCCCCAGCCTAGGCCCCGTTGCCGTGCGCACACGGGATGTCGGCGTGCGCATCCACCCCGTGCAGGTGCCTGGGAGTAGACTCGGCACTCATGAGCGAGGCACCGATCGGCATATTTGACTCTGGTGTCGGCGGGCTCACTGTCGCGAGGGAGATCAGGGCGCAGCTGCCCGGTGAGTCGCTCCTGTACGTCGGAGACACCGAGCACACGCCGTACGGTCCCAAGCCGATCGCTGATGTCCGTCGTCTCTCCCTCGCGATCCTTGACGAACTCGTCGAGCAGGACGTCAAGATGCTTGTGATCGCGTGCAACACTGCGTCGGCCGCCGTGCTGCGGGATGCTCGCGAGCGGTACGACGTGCCCGTCGTCGAGGTCATCGCGCCGGCAGTTCGCGCAGCCGTGAGCGCCACCCACAACAACCGCATCGGCGTGCTCGGCACCGAGGCGACTGTGTCCTCGCGCGCCTACGACGACGCCTTCGCGGCGGCCCCGCACCTCGAGATCTTCTCGCAGGCCTGCCCGATGTTCGTGGAGTACGTCGAGCGCGGCGACACGACCAGCCCAGAGCTCGTGCGCTACGCCGAGGAGTACCTCGCACCCATCAAGGCGGCTGGCGTCGACACGGTGGTGCTCGGATGCACGCACTACCCGTTCCTGAAGGGTGTGCTCGGCTACGTGCTCGGGCCCGGCGTCCGCCTCGTGTCGAGCGACGTCGAGACGGCGCAGGATGTGTACCGCGTGCTCGCCTCCAACGGCCTCCTGAACTCGAGCGGGCGCTCCCCGCAGTATTCCTATCGTGCGACGGGTGAGAACACGGAAGCCTTCGTGAACCTTGCCGGCCGCTTCCTCGGCCCGGACGTGCGCCACGTCGAGCGCCTCATGACGGAGGCCATCAACCTGCCGCCGTCCGTGCGTCGCGCCTGACGCATCCGCTCGCCGACGCTCACAGATTTCCAGCAACGCATCCGATCCCTTGGAGGACCAATGACCGAAGCACGCGCAGACGGCCGCACCCACGACCAGCTTCGCCCCGTGACGATCGAGAAGGGCTGGAGCGAGCAGGCGGAAGGCTCCGCTCTCATTTCGTTCGGGAAGACGAAGGTGCTCTGCACCGCGTCGTTCACGCCTGGCGTTCCGCGCTGGCTGAAGGGTCAGGGCAAGGGCTGGGTCACGGCCGAGTACGCGATGCTTCCGCGTGCCACGAACGACCGCAACAGCCGCGAGTCGGTGAAGGGCAAGATCGGCGGCCGCACGCACGAGATCTCGCGCCTCGTCGGGCGTTCGCTCCGCGCCGCCGTAGACATGTCCGCGCTCGGTGAGAACACGATCGTCATCGACTGCGACGTGCTGCAGGCCGACGGTGGCACGCGTACGGCAGCGATCACGGGCGCCTACGTCGCGCTCGCGCAGTCCATCGAGTGGGCGAAGGCCAACAAGCATGTCCCTGCGAAGGCCAACGTGCTCACGCGCTCGGTCGCCGCGATCTCGGTTGGCATCGTCGACGGCGTCCCGCTGCTTGACCTCGCCTACGTGGAGGACGTGCGCGCGGGCACCGACATGAACGTCGTCGCGACGGGCGATGGCAAGCTCATCGAGGTGCAGGGCACGGCGGAAGGAGCTCCGTTCGACCGCGACGAGCTCGACCGCCTCCTCGACATCGCCCTCGCTGGTACTGCGACGCTCACCGAGCTGCAGAACGAGGCGCTGGGGGCATGAGCGAGCCGGTCCGGGTTGTCCTTGCCTCGCACAATGCGCACAAGCTCGTCGAGCTGCGGCGTGTTCTCGGTGCGCAGCTCGACGGCATCGAGCTCGGCTCCTACGACGGACCGGAGCCGCGCGAGACGGGCCTCAGCTTCGAGGCCAACGCGCTCCTGAAAGCGCGCGCCGCGGCCGAGCACACGGGGCTCCCGGCACTCGCCGACGACTCCGGCATCTCGGTGGATGTGCTCGGGGGCTCGCCCGGCATCTTCTCCGCGCGCTGGTCAGGGCCTGCGAAGGACGCGAACGAGAACCTCGAGCTGCTTCTGTGGCAGTTGAGCGACGTCGCGCATCCGCACCGCACGGCGCAGTTCGTGGCGGCGGCGGCGCTTGTCGTGCCGGCCTCTGCCTCTTCGACGGGTGAAGAGCAGGCCGAAGCGGTGCTTGGCGTCTGGCCAGGCCGGATCCTGGAGCAGCGCAGTGGTGACCACGGCTTCGGCTACGACCCCATCTTCCAGCCGGAGGGCGCTGAGGGCTCAGCAGCAGACCTCACGGACGCCGAGAAGGACGCATCGAGCCACCGTCGTCGCGCGTTCGACGCGCTCTGGCCGAAGCTCCGCGCGGCCCTCGGGCTCTAACGGCCGCGGCCTCCGACGCTTCGCGCCACCCGCCTGCGTCCGCGGCTCGAAGCAAGAGATGCCCCTCTGATCGGGACGTGATCCGGGTCAGAGGGGCAGCTCTTGCGCGTGCGAGCGCTAGAGGAGCGAGCTCGCCTCGGTGAGCACGCCGCGTAGCGTCTGCTCGATCTCGTCGAACTCGGCCTGGCCGATCGTGAGCGGCGGCGCGAGTTGGATGACGGGGTCCCCTCGGTCGTCGGCGCGGCAGTACAGGCCAGCGTCGAAGAGCGCCTTTGAGAGGAAGCCGCGGAGCAGGCGCTCCGACTCCTCTTCGTTGAACGTCTCGCGGGTGTCCTTGTCCTTCACGAGCTCGATGCCGAAGAAATAGCCGTCGCCGCGGACATCGCCGACGATGGGGATGTCGAGGAGCTTCTCGAGGGCCGCGCGGAAGTGCGGCGAGTTCTCCTTGACGTTCTGCGTGAGGCGCTCTTCCTCGAAGATGTTGAGGTTCTCGAGGGCGACGGCTGCCGAAACGGGGTGGCCGCCGAAGGTGTAGCCGTGTGAGAACGACGTCTGTCCGTGCTTGAAGGGCTCGTAGATGCGGTCGCTGACGATGGTCGCGCCGATCGGCGAGTAGCCGCTGGTCATGCCCTTGGCGCACGTGATCATGTCGGGCTGGATGTCGTAGGTCGTCGACGCGAACATGTCGCCGATACGGCCGAAGCCCGTGATGACCTCGTCGGCGACGAGCAGCACGTCGTACTTCGTGCAGATCTCGCGCACCCGCTGGAAGTAGCCGGGGGGAGGCGTGAAGCAGCCGCCCGAGTTCTGGACCGGCTCGAGGAACACCGCCGCGACCGTCTCCGGGCCTTCGAAGAGGATCATCTCCTCGATGCGGTTCGCGGCCCACAAGCCGAACTCGACCAGGTTGTCGCCGTGTTCCGGTGCGCGGTAGAAGTTGGTGTTCGGCACACGGAAGCCGCCGGGCGTGAGGGGCTCGAACATCGCCTTCATGGCGGGAATGCCCGTGATGGCAAGGGCGCCCTGCGGGGTGCCGTGGTACGCGACCGAGCGCGAGATGACCTTGTGCTTGGTCGGCTGCCCCTGCAGCTTCCAGTAGTACTTAGCGAGCTTGAAGGCCGTTTCGACGGCTTCGCCACCGCCCGTGGAGAAGAAGACGCGGTTGAGGTCGCCTGGCGCGTAGTCGGCGAGGCGGTCTGCGAGCTCGATGGCGTTCGGGTGCGCGTACGACCAGATGGGGAAGAACGCGAGCTCGGCGGCCTGCTTGGCGGCGGTCTCGGCGAGACGCTGGCGACCGTGGCCGGCGTTGACCACGAAGAGGCCGGAGAGGCCGTCGAAGTACTTGTTGCCCTTCGAGTCCCAGATGTGGTGACCATCACCCTTGACGATGATCGGCACACCGGCGCCGTCTTCCATGACGGACTGGCGCGAGAAGTGCATCCAGAGGTGGTCTTTGGCCTTTTGTTGCAGGTCGGCTTCGTTGAACTCGGTCATCGTCGATGCTCCTTCGCAGTACTGATACTGGAACCGTACCCGTTGGTCGGGTGAGCAGGAACAGACAGTCTGTCGAGTCGGAGGAGCGTCGGACGCCGGAGTTGCGGATGCGAGGCAGTCAGCATCCTAGAAGAAAAACGTCCCGGAGGGACAACAGTGCGGAAGGCGGGACTTGAACCCGCACGCTCGAAAGCACAGGAACCTAAATCCTGCGTGTCTGCCAATTTCACCACTCCCGCGGACACGGGCGAACCCGTGTGCGGGGACCAGTCTAGGGCGGCGTCGGTGGCCCTCGGAAGTTCGGCTCGCGGGGCCTGTGGATAACTTCTGCGGGGATTTTTGCTTTTCGGCATGCTGTCGGCGTGAGCATCGCGGTAAGCACCATCACTGATCGGATCCGTCAATCAGTTTCCGGTAGCAGTGGCGCGGCTCGTCGGGGATGCCATACGGAAGTGGGGGCTCATCCTCGGCACCGTCTGGTTTCCAGCCACGATTGTCGTTCCAGACAAGCGTCAAGAGAGACGCCACTGGCGGCCACCCCATAGATCCCTCGCTCGCTCCCGCTGGTCGCTCGCCCCAGGTGCTGTCGGCCACCTGCACGGTGACATCGATGCACTTGCCCGGCGGGACCATGCCGATGTGTGTCTTCTGGATGTGACTCGGAGGAGAGTCCGAAAACGGATCATCGCGCGCCTCACCCAGACTAACGACATCGAACGCAGGCATGTCACCGACGTTGACGAAGCGGTAGCTCGTGCCTTCGTCCACACCGGGTCCGACCATCGGGACGTCGGCTTCCTTGTGTCAGACATCGCGACACTCTCTTCGGCTCGCCCTGCGGCGAACGTTCGAGGCTCTGGCTGTGGCGATCATCAAGGGCGGCCCACCGGGCGGCACGGCAAGGATCACTTCCACGATGTGCTAGTCGGTGTCGCCGAAGCGCTGAACCCAATACCTGCGGCATCGCAGCCTCGTCAAGCGAACTCTGGGATTGTTGGATCGTGTATCTGGCACGTGAGAAAAACTGGCACCAATTCGAGAAGGACTGGTTCAGCAACGCTTGACCAGCCATTTTGTGCCACATCGGACTCACGTGTGACGCAAAACGGACCCGCAGGTGACGGATTTCGTGTCAGCGCTCGCAATCGGACCCGAAACTTGCGTTTTCCGACACTTACGCTTGCCAGAACTTCTCACTGGAGGTGAAAGGTGCACGATGCGAGCCGTCTCGTCCCCCCAACAGGCGCGGTCACGCGGGAGCTCATCCTGAACGGAGACGCCGCAGTCCAGTGGATCGGCTCCCTCGGCTGGGCGGTTGCGCCGCTGAGTTCGCGCTTCCAGTTGGTCGCCGACCTCATCCGGACGGATACCTTCGCGATCGGAAGGATCTGGCACACCCCGGCTGCTTTCTCCTACACCGCGGACGGTGACGCATCCAACTGCATGTTCCACGCTGTGGTGGGTATCGAGGGGACGCAGACGGTTACCTCGGAAACCGACCAGGTCGAGCTCGGCCCAGGTCAAATGCACGTGCAGTCGTTCAGCGAGGCCCTGGGGATCACCGCGCAGGAGCCAGCAGCTCGCTTGCTCTTCGTGTCGCAGTGGTCGGACCTGCAAGATTCCGAGGGGCGCGCACCCCTGCCGAGGTCGGGGCTCTTCGGGTCCTCGAATGCCCACAAAGAGATCTTCAGCAGCGCGGCGCACGCTGCGTTGAACTCTCTGACAACCGTGGACGGAGCCGGGTTCCATCGCGTCCGAGCGGGATTGGATCATCTCTTCGCCGGCGTGCTCGCCGACGACGCCCCGGTGCGTGCCAAGCGAAGCCGTGGCGCTGGCTCCACAGACATGGGCCGCGCTGGTCGTGGGCTTCCGCCATCGTTGCTACGGCGTGCGTCGCAGCAGATCGAAGCTCGAGCGAGCGACGTCACGTTCGATGCTGGCAGGCTCGCGCGAGATCTCGGTGTCTCCACGGCGAGTCTGTATCGGGCGTACGAAGACTCAAACCTGACGCCAGCCTCTCAGCTTCGACGGGTCCGAACTCGGCTCGCGCGAGACCTGTTGGAGGCACCGGGAGAATTCGGCGACGTCGACACCCAAAATCTGAAGCGCATCGCTGCGGCCGCCGGTTTCGGCTCGGTGCGTGCCATGCGTCGCGCCCTCGATGGGCTCTCGGATAGTGAGAGCGAAGCTCGACCAGACATCTCGGAAGAAGAGCCTGGCATTGCGCGCACTGAACGCTGACGATCACGTTTCCAACGCAGGGCAAAGACCAACCGGAAAGTCGGTCGTTATTAGATAGCGACACGCTCCCGTGGTCAGTGCTTCTCAATATGAGCGCTGATTCTTCTCCGAGATTGAAGCCCGGTGGGGCGTGAGATAGCTTGCAGGAGGGGTTGCGGCTTCGTCCGGAAGGGCCACGCTTGGTGGTAGAGAACATGCGTTCGTGCCGACATGCAATGCCGTAATGACCTGGGATCTCCGACCGATGGCAGTCTGCCGATAATCACTCACGGGCTCGTTCAAGTGGACTGCCGTGGTCTATTCGCGATCCCAAATCAGCGACAGAGGAAGAGCACACATTGACAAAGAACACTTCTGAGAACCACGACGCTCCTGGGGACACCACGCGTCGGCGTGTCCTGCAGACGGCGGCATGGACGGTGCCGGTCATCGCTATGACCACCGCCGCTCCAGCATTCGCGGCATCGCCGCCGCGGGTCTTCGCAATCGAGTCTGCCTTCGGGCTCGGCTGGTACCCGACCACGCAGGGCCAGACCGCAAACGGCGCGCTCCAGTACGACGCGAAGAGTCCGGGCCAGTACCTTCGGGTCACTGGCACGCAGGCCGGTGACGTGCTGTCGAATATCTATTACGAGGTGCTCATCTCCACGGGTTGGCCGGCTGTGACGTTCACGCCGATTCCCGGCTCGAACACGGCGTGGTCCACACTCGCGAACACGGGCACGACGACGGTCGTTGGTGGTGTCACGTACCGCGTCTATCGCTCGAACTACAGCGGCACCGTAACCGCGACCGGGACGACGACTAACATCCCCGTCGACTTCTTCTTCCGGTCCTCGGGGCCGTACTACGCGAACCAGACTGGGCAGACGCGTCGATACGTGACGGTCAACAGCCAGCCGGTCGAGCTCATCAGGAACCCGGCCAGCATCAACAACACGAACGTCGTGAACTACCCCACTCCGTAGCTCCTGGCGTCAACAGCCAGAGCGCTCGAGCAGATCCCGGATCTGTGAGACCAGAGAGGGGGCCAAGACTGCAGCAGTCTTGGCCCCCATTCTCGGTTCCCGAGGTGCTGGTCGGGCGACTACGAGCGGCAGCCGGCCGCGGAAATGCGGGGCAGTCCGATCCGAATGTCGTCGTTCGTGCGATTGGGGTTGTTGGTCACACCCGGCACGAGGAAGACGATCGCGAACGTCACCGCGGCGTTACTGGGGGCCGTCCAGGTGAAGGAGTGGGTCTGCACGCCGCTGAGGTTGTTCGTCGGGCCGCCGGCGGTCGGCTTCGTGATGCCCGCCCACTGGGTTGTGCTGTTGATCCGCATGTTCAGGGTCTGCGAGTCGGTCAGCGCAGTGTTCGTGTTGGTGACGAACGTGAAAGTGTAGGCCGTCCCGCTGACCGGGACGAACACCGTCGACCACTGCACGGTCGTGGTGCCACCGGCAACGTTCCTGTCCTGCACGGACAGGAACGAGTTCGCGTTGTTCTCGGGCAGCGCGAGGTATGTCCCGCCGACGCGGTTGTTGTAGGTCGGATCGGGGTGCACTCGCAACTGACCGGTTGTGCTCGCCGTCCAGCTCGCCGCCGACGCAAACTGCGGGCACGGTGGGGACGCCGCTGCCATCGGGGCTGCGGTCGCGGCGGCTATCACGGGGATGGACCAAGCAGCGCCGGCCACGATCGTGCGTCGCTTCATCGATCCTGGCGCGTCGGCCTGGTTCGAGCTGTCGAGAGAATCCGACATGAGTTTCCTTTCATTGGCGAGCCCCTGCATTCCAACGGGAACTTCCTGCGGATACCGACCAGGTGCTTGTAGGTGGCTCTATGAATTGCGCGCCGAGAATCAGACGTCGATCCGAACGGTATCTACTTCACGCGCTCTGCGCGCGCTCAGAGAAAGAACGGCGGAAGAAATGGCACGTGAGTATTCGCGACGGCTCCGCTCGATTTTCCCGTGGGTTCGGCGAGGTGCGGATGACGAGAACAAGCACGCAATCCTTTTGCGACGGATTGCATTCATTTCGCGTCAATAGGGCTCTCGATATCTGAACCCGACGATTCGTGCGGCATGCTGACAAGCGCCGGTTGGTGGTGCGTTCTGGGGAGCCGCCTCTGCGCGGGGGTCTCGGGGGAGATCCGCGCACCACCCCGCTTGGCCGGGCTCTCGCGGAGTTACAGACCCCCTCTGTGGCTCCGCGGGAGTCCTCTCTCTCAATCGTGAAGCACGGACTCGCGACTCTGTCGGTTCAGACCGAACGCCGGCCAGGGCCCTGCCGTTGCCTGCATCGCTGCTGACTCGTCTCGCCATCACTCCCGCGTGAACGCGAACCGGCGTCACTGCCGCCGCTGGGACACATCGTTCGAATCGATCTGGAGGAACCATGGAGCGCGTCGCTCGTGCCCACTACAACGAAGACAGCGGCTGGAGCCCCTTCCCTGGCTACCGGACGCAGCAGTTCAGAATTCGAGGCCCCCTGCCCCCTGGCATTGACAAGACACTCAGGGCTGGGGTCGACCTGCGTGCGCCCTCGGGTACCGCGACGATCGAGGCATCGCTGTTGCGCTTCGACCGGTACCTGGTCGTGCGGGGCGAAAGCTCGCCGATCGACCTGATCTGGAAGCGGGAGCGCACCTCTGCCCGAGAGCGCGCGCTCGCACTGTTCCTCGAGCAAGGGGCGCTGGAAGTGACCTCGAATCAACGAAAGCTCCGTCTTGAAGCATCGCAGATCGCGATCGTGCCACCGGGGGCCGGACCGGTCGTTCTCCACGCCGACGAGAAGATCGCCGGCGTCATCTTCTCCTTCGCAGCTGCAGAACTCGCGCCGCTGCAAACCCGGTGGTACCACTCCGACGGCGGGGTGGTGCGCGAGAGCGTGCTCGGGCTTCTGACTGCAGCCGCGAAAACGCCGGCGGTGGCAGACCTCCAATCCGCAACTTCACTACGGTCGTTGCTGCGCGCTGCGGCTCACTCGTTGCTCGTCGAATCCACGCATGTCGCCAACCTGCGCGACACCGACACGCTAGCGCTGGTCAGACTCATTGTGGAGAACCGGTTCCAGGTGCCGGGCTTCTCTGTCGACGGCATCGCCCGCGAGGCTGGCCTCACCCGCAGAGTCCTCGAGCGTCGCCTCCAGGCGGGTGGCGCGAGCGCAGCCGCGATCCTCCGCGAGCGACGCGTCGAGAACGCCGAAGCTCTCATGCGAGAACAGCCGGGACTGCCAGCTCGAGTGGTCGCGCTGCAAAGTGGATTCTCCTCACCCGTCACGTTGCGACGAGCGCTCGCCTCGCAGCGCACCAGCCGTGACACCTGACCGTCGGATCTGTTCCGAAAGCAACGAGACAGAAGCCCGCACGCGTCAGAACCGCCCCGATGCGATACTTCGTCGGAGCGGTTCTGGCAAGACGCGGCATGTGCTTAGCGTCGGAGCCAAGGCCTAGCAGGCGATCTGCGCGGTGAATCTGATCGAGCTGATGGCGATGAAGTGCCATCCCTGATACCCGTTGTAGGACGTGTAGTCCATAGTGCTGCCGTTCGGGAAAGAGTCGAAGCGGAACTCGTCCTGGTACTGGGGCAGCCCAATCGGGTTCGTGGGGAAGAGGCCGCCGCTTCTGCGGAAGGGGTCAGCGAGCGTACCGGCCCCTGCTCCCTGATCGAGCGACGGCTCCGAAACGATCGACGCAGGTGCGACGCTGAAACCGACGGCGTCCCAGTAAGACGCGCGCCAGATCTGCCCTGCAACTGAGGTGACGTCGAAGATGTCGATCGCGACGTTCGTGGCAGAAATCGGAGCACCCGATGCGTCGAGAAACTCGAAGGTCAGCGTCTGGCTGTCTGTACCCGGGCCGATGGGTGTGGTGGTGCCTTCCTTGCGCTGGTTCAGTACGATCGCACCGGCCGGGCCAAACCCGGAGTAGGTGTAGTCGCCGCTGCCGTCTTCCGGATTGTCGCCGTTCCAGCCGGAGCCGTTCTGGCTGAAGTTGTACGACTGGCCATTCTGCGTCGTCGTCGTGCCAGGACTCAGCGCCGATGTGATCCGCACGGTGTACGTGTCAGCTGTGTCGGGGCTCGTCGCGTTCAGCACTTTCACCGACCCCGTGTCCGAGTTCGTCACGAACACAGCGTCAAAGACGGCCGTTGGGCAGGCTGAGGCTGCTGCGAGCGGCACGGCGGTGGCCACGGCCATCACGGGGATTGACCAGGCGGCTCCCGCGACGAGTGTGCGCCTGCCGACGATGGCCGGGGCGGTGCGTGGTGTCGGGTCCTGCGTGAGGTCTGACATACGAGGTCCTTTCAAGGACGAGAACGAGCTCCGCTCTGGGCGCACTCGCGTGGGGTGGGGGAGGGGCGCTGCCCGTGCCAGCAATTGGCGCTGCACGTCAAAATTTGGGTCCGAAGTAAATCGTAGGGAGCCAGGAACACGCGAATGGGCTCTTGAGAAGAACTGGCGAGAAGGAAGAGCAGCACGACTGAAGGCGGCTGTGAGAATTGGAAGCAGGTCCGCGCTCGGACGATATCTGTGCAACTCTTCGGCTGAGTACCCGCGAACGTTGCCCGCCGCACGTGGGCGCGAGCATGCTCAGGTGTTGAGGTGTCCCCGTGCGCAGGATTCGATTGTCATAGGAGGGTCAATGGAGCAGAACGCGAACGTCAAGTACGACGAAGACCGAGGTTGGGGCTCGTTCCCGGGCTATCAAGCACACTCCTTCCGCCACAAAGGACGGCTGCCTCCCTCCATCGACACCGTGCTCAGAGCGGGCGTTGACCTGTTCGCTCCGACCGGATCCGTCACAACAGAGGTGACGATCCTCCGATTCGACCAGTACGTTGTCGCGCATTGGAGGTGCTCGCCTGTCGACTTCATTTGGAAGCGTGAGCGTTCCTGGTCCCACGGGCGTGGGTTGGCCGTCTTCCTCGAGCGTGGTTCGCTACTGATCACCTCCGAAGATCGTCGAATAGAGCTTGAGGCGAAGCAACTGGCGATCGTGCCACCCGGCACCGAACGCGTCGTCATGCACGCGGATCGAGGCTTCGAAGTCACGCTCTTTTCGTTCGACGTGAGCGAGGTGGACTCCACGCGCTTGAGCTGGCACCATTCCGCTGGTGGCATCGTGCGGCAGAGTGTGCTCGGCCTTCTGGAAGCTGCCGCGAAGAGACCACAACCATCGAATCCGCAGTCATCGAGTTCTCTGCGCGCGCTCCTCAGGACTGCAGCCACTGCCCTGGTCGTCGAGTCGAGAGACATCGCAAGCCATCAGGACACGGACACATTCGCTCTCGTTCACCTGATCGTCGAGAACCGGTTCCATGACTCGAGCTTCTCCGTGGACGGGATCGCACGTGAAGCCGGTCTCTCTCGCAGGGCCCTCGAACGCCGACTGCGTGATTCCGGGGCGACTCCTGGCCGAATGCTTCGTGCCCGACGTGTGCAGAAGGCATTGGAGTTGAAGCGTGAGATGCCTGGTCTGCCCTCGAGCGAAGTCGCACTGCGCAGCGGTTTCGCAAGCTCCGTCACCATGAGGCGCGCCATCGCTGCTGAGACGTCCGAGCAGGAGACGAACCAGGAGGTCACACCATGACAGGGCGCTAAAGTCAGCTGTCTCTTGCGCACGCAGTTGTCGCGAGACCCGTCAGAATGCATCAGATCTCGGCGTCGACGCCAGTCCTGCCTCGCACCGCCGTTTCGAGAACAGCACTCACAACGATGGTGACGATCAGAGAGAGGGCCAAGAGAAGAACAGCGCCGAGCAATCGCAGCCTCGGTTGGTCTTGCGGACGCACTTCCCTTCACGACGCCATCCAGCCACCCTGCGGCAGCACATCCGGCGGACTGTTCAGGTAATTGTCTCGATGAGACCGGTACACGACACCGTCGACGACGACGCGCATCTCGCTGAGTCCACGCACTGGGAGCGTGGGGCTCTCATCCGGATAGCACGGCGGGACTCTCGACCAGATGAGCCAGGAAACGCCATCTCGAGGTGCCGTCGCGAGCGGCATCCACGTGGTCTCGCGCGTGAGCTCCTGCTCGTCCATGCCCAGATACGTGATGAGCGCGCAGCGAGGCGCCAATGCCTCGAGGGCTTCGTCGGACGTGACGAGCTCAGCGACCACGATTTCGCCGCCTGGTTGGTGCGCTTCGAACAAACATTCAGTGTGGGAGGTGCCACCTACACTCTCGGGTGACTCGGTCGCCTCGAGGGGGTGCTCCCTTGATGAGCGACGGCACGGGCCGCGATCCATCCAGCCTCGTGGCGCTGAATCCAGCACCATACGTTGGTGGTCTCGCTGCGGTTGCGGAGTTCACGTGCGACCAGGGCGGTGCTGAATGGCCGGATCAGCTTGTCGGTTACGACGCTGCGCTGAATATCCTCGGCGCGGTCGACCCGGCGGTCGAGACTGGTGGCCAGCGTGACATGGTCTGGAACCTCGCTTGGCAAGAAGCCCCCAACCTGTCCGCGTACGAAGCCAACCACAAAACCGGGCAAGCTACGTTCGATTGGGCCAGCCAATACCCCGGGGAAGCCAACTGCTGCGGCACCATGCGCCTGTCTGGGGTCATCGAATATGCCGAAGTCTCGGACTGGGACGGCATCAACGAGAGCGACATGAACTCAACAACGTTCGAGCTGCGACTTCGCATGCCCGAGCTCATTGAGGTGAGCGTCACCGCAGGGAAGTTCTTCACCGCGATCCAGACCGGTGATTGGATCACGGTCGAGTTCATGTCACAAACGCCGGAGATCTACGCAGAGATTCGCGACCACGAAACGCCGAAGCGTTTGCTCACCCGTGACTGGGCCAACGAGAGCAGGGCGATCTGCCTACCTGCCGATCACGAGCTGCACAGCGAGTACGGGGCTTCGTTCTTCGCCGCGCACGACGCGCAGTACTACTGCTATCCGCAGGCAGAATTCTACGACGGCAAGCTGATTTGGCAGCCCAGCATCTACGTCGGCGGCGAGTCTGGTGATTGGACCGTGAACTGGATGACGCTGTACCTGGACGCAGGTTAGGGAAGTAGTGCGCATCGGTGCCCGCGACAATCCCCTTCGGTCAAGGGCGCGCGCTCGCGCGAAGGAACTGACGAAGAGTATCGGGCACGACGCCACGGAGGCACCTCATGACATCCGACCAGGACGAGAGCTTCCAGCTCGCAGCCCACGCAACGCAGCGAATCGTCCACCAGTGCCGCGTTCACGTGGAACGGACGGTTGCTTGTCTTCCAACGTGGCTCACAAAGGTACGAAGAGAAGTGCGACCAGGAGAGCGCCGCGTCGCGCTGGTCTGAGCTTCGAGAACGCATTTCGTCCGTCGCGCACTTTCCGCCGCTCAGCACACGTATCCGAGAAACCCTCCCGACGCAGCGTTTGTTGCTGCACGGGAGGGCTTTCTTCGTTTTGTAGCTCTGTCCTTGACGTGCGACGGGCCAAGCACCCTTGCGCTTCAGGCGCCGAGCGAGGTGGGGAGCTTCTTTGAAGGCACCGTGACGGCGAGCTTCGTCAGGTCCCTTCAGTAGACAAGCAATCCATCCGAACCGGCAAGGATGAATCCCAAGGAACCTTGCCGCAGCCGCAGGCCCCACCCGCCCCATTCGAGTTGACCATCTCGCGGTCGAAACGTTCGAGAACGCAATCCTCACTCATGGCGGGCCTCACATCGTCCACGCCCATTCCGGGGCTGCGATGCGCTCAACCTTGCTGCGCGACGCGCTCGCCGAGCATGATGTGACCGTGCCGCACAACCTGCTTTATACCTCGAACGACAACCCGTTCTCCGAAGCCGGGTCCCGGACCATGAAGTACCGGTCGGGCTACCCGAAAGTGTTCGCCGATTCCGACTCGGCCCGCGCCTACATCGACGATTGCGTGTTCTGCTACGACACCGAGCACCGGCACTCATGGATCGCGCTGTTCACGCCCGAGCAGGTCCATGACGGCTCCTGACATCAGGGTCTGGGCAAGGCGTGACCACGCCCTCCAGGCATACCACAACAGGCATCCCGCGCGATTCCGCACACGACCACGCACCCCGAGGCCAGCCCACCAGGTCGGCATCAACCTCCCCGACGAACAGCTCACGACACCGTCAGAATGACACCCCACAGCTTGACAATCCTCGCCGAACGCCAATCCGGGGTTCATTGCGGCCGGCTCGCGGGGCCTGTGGATAACTTCTGCGGGGATTTTCGCTTTTCGGCATGCTGTCGGCGTGAGCATCGCGGTAAGCACCATCACTGATCGGATCCGTCGTCGTGTCCTGCTGGAGGGCATCGACCTCGGCGGCGACCGTGCCCGTGCCGCGGACATCGCTCGTGAAGAGGTGCGTGGGTATGCCGAGGAGGCGCTCGGCTCGTCGTTGCCGCTTGTGCACGACGAGGAGGCGACGACGCGTGAGGTGCTGGCGCGGGTGACCGGCTTCGGCGCGCTGCAGCCGTATCTCGACGATCCGGAGATCGAGGAGATCTGGATCAACGCACCATCACGCGTGTTCGTCGCTCGCGGAGGTGTGCCCGAACTGACCTCCACGGTCGTCCCGGAGAACGACCTGCGAGACCTGATCGAGCGGATGCTCCAGTCGAGCGGTCGGCGCGTGGACTTGTCGAAACCAAGAGATTGACATATCTCGGCGTGTCGGAGTTCCCCGGGGCGTTGGCAGACGGCGAGGGGAGCGCTTGAATGGCGGCATGAGACGCAAAGACGCCCCAGAGGAGCCCAAGAAGGCTAAGCCTCGATTCTCGGACTACTTCACCGAAGCTCGCGGGATATACGCGTGGGCGTGGCCTCTTGCGATGGGAGTCGAGCGACGCGAGCAGCGCGTGCTCATGCTCACGCAGCTCGAGACGGCGCAGCAGCTGCGCATTCAGAACCTGCTTACCCTCCTGGCGACGCCAGGGCTGAGCGAGGCAGACCGTTCGCGAGCGTTCTGGACGCTCAACGAGCCTGGGCCGGACGGAACTCCGCGACTGCGTCAGGACGTGTCCTGGGCTCTTGGCATGCCGGTCGACGCGAACGGGCAGCCGCTCGAGCGATAGCGCGCGCGGGATTCGTCGCTAGTTTCGGTCGGTCAGGCGAGCGGGTGCGGTTAGGAATCGGAGGACGGGGCACGCCGCGCAGATTGAGCCGCTGCTAGTCGACGTGGACGACTTGTCCCTCGGGGTTTTCGGTCCAGAACACCCGCAAGTCAGGCGGCGCCAGCGTCACTCGCACGTCAATTTTGAACTGCCTCGAGGTCTCACCTTCAATGTCGATGGATTCTTGCCAGCCCTCGACGAGCGTGCCGTATTGGCCCGTGCCCTCGATGCGAACACCGCGCGCTGCACGCTTGCCGATGTTGGCGAGGACGAACACGGTGCCGGTTAGCTCGCCCGGCTTGCGATACGCGCGCCAGGTCACTCGCTGCTCGGCTTCGCGCCGTTCCTCGCTCAGTTCCAGCGCTGCGGCTATGCGCTCCGTCGCTTTCGCGCTGCGTTTTGCCGAGGCCTCCGCAGCGTCAGCCGACGCCTTCGCCTTCTTGCGGTTCAGCCAACTGCTCACGGCCGCACCTAGCGCCACCAGGGCGGCTACGGCGGTGCCGCCGACCGTGGCCCAGGCGCCGAGCCACTCCGCCGGTCCTTCGGTCACGAGAGTGGCTCTGGGAGGCGCAGCGGCACGGGCGTCGGCTGCGTACTCCACGACACGAGTAGTTCGCCAGCCCGTCCACCCTGGCCGGGGCTGTAGACAAACTCGAGCGACGCTCCCGGTCCTAGAGTCGCGTCCTGCGGGCGGAGCTTGACGAACCCTCGGGAGGCTTCCTGCATGGTGACCTGGGTCAGTGTCACGTCGCCCGTGTTTCGCAGGCGGTAGCGCACGCCGCGGGCTGGTGGCTCAATGTCGAGCGGTGGGGGATTCATCTAATTGCTTTCTCTTGAGTTGCTCCGCGGAGGTCCTCGGCGTCAGCGTTGGTAGCACCCGAACGCCCCATGGATAGCTTTCCTACCCTGGCTGGCTAGTACCTAGGAACACCTGCACTCGATCTACCGTGACTAGCGGGGCCTGCTTAGGTCCGGATACATGGGGCTTGATCCATATCTGCTCATGAGATTGGCTACTTGGGTACCATTGCTGCCTGAAATGGCCGCTGACATTCCACCGGCGGTCGGGGTTTTTCCGGTGGATTTCCCTCGATGGCCGGTTGGGGTCGTGTTCGAGGGGCGGCGTCAGAGCTCGAAACGAGAGCACGGTGGCCGGGACCCTCTTGTCGCTGGTCTCAGCGCCAGAGAAAACGTGGCGGACAGAGTGGCCAGCCAAGTCCGAACGAGGTGCAGCTTTCGCCCGAAGGGCGCTGAGAGCGCGAAGAAACGAGGCGGGATTGCTCGGCCCTGCGACGGGGCGGAGGCGTGCATCCGCTGCGCCAGAGCACAAGTGCTTCCAAGTTGCGACCCCGCAGAGTTCGCCGGACCAAAACAGCAGCTGTTCTGAGTCGGCTAGGTAGGCAATGCCGCCCGGAGTCACCGATTCCAGCGAATGCGTCGCGGCCCCTTGGATTGCAGCCCCATTTCCGGGGCCGACGAACAGGAACTCGCGCGTTTGAGCGGCGGAGGCTAGGAGCGAGATGCCTCGTCTCTTGAGCGCGAAGCCGTGGAGCAGGTGCAGTAGCTCGTCGATTGTCTCCGGCATGAGTTCTGGGAGCCAGAGACGCTGAGAGAGTCCTCGAAGCTGGGGTACTGGCACGAAGGACTCGTGGGGCGGTTGCGGGCCAGAACTCGTGGCGCGGTCATTTCGAACAGCGTCAGGTACGGGTCCCTTAGGGGCGGCGTTCGGCATTGCGAACGGATTGAACGATCGCCCTTCGGCCTCCCAGAGCCTCCGGACCTGTCTGGCCACGGAGGGCTCAACGCTGGAGGACGCGCTCTTGAAGAACTCCCCGTGCCTTTTCATGAATGCCAAGAGCGTTTTCGGCGGCACGCCGAGCTGGTGAGCGATCTCGTGAATCCTCGGCTTAGCCATGTGCCGATGATAGCGAGACCGAAGATGGATTCCAGCGTCGAGTAGCTAGCGACTATTCAGGTCAAGGCCGTTAGCTTAGCTAAGCGGTCGACTAGCTTCGCGTTCGGCTCGGCGCTGCCGCTCATGTAGGCGCGGAGCGCGACCGCCTCTTCCTCGGTGCGCTTCATCTTGCGCAGAACGACGGCGGCCTGTTCGAACGGCCACGCGGCGGGACGGTTGCCATCGGCCCGCCAGGTCGCTCCGATGCACTCGACGAGCAGCGCATGTGCCTCCTCGAGGCGGTTCTCGCGCTTGAGCTGCTGGACCTCTTCAGCCCACTCGGCGAAGAATCGCCCACGGACGAGCCCGACACGCTGTCGCTCGGCTTCCCGAGCTCTACGCTCGGCGTCTGCGGCGGCCTTAGCTGGATCAATGATGGCGTCTCGAACGCTGTACCAGTGCTGTCCCAGCTCTCTGAACCGCGGCGCCGCGGCTCCCGCGTCGTCGTGCTTGTATGCCCGCCACCATGCGCGGCCGAAGGCATCGGCCTGCTCCGCGCTACGGGTAGTGCCCTCCGCGGGCGGGATGGGCGGATAACCGCTCGGCGCGGTATCGGGGAGCTGCGGCCGACCGGCCGCGAGCCCTGCCTGCCTTCGCATCATGTCCAGCCAGATGCCGTCAGAATCTGCTGCTTCGGCAGCTGCCTGGCTCGTGCGGGCAAGCTCCCGCTTGGTGGCAGCTCGAACAATCTGGGCGGGTTCGAATCCGACCAGGTCCGCTGGCGTTCCGAAGGCGGTCACGACAACAGCAGCTAGCTTGCCTTCTTGGTCTCGGACGAACGCGCGCGCGCCGACCTCGGGAGCCGGTCGCACCGCCCATACGTAGGTGTAGGTGCCTCCCCAGTCCGGCCCCGGGCTCGGCTGGGTTAGGTCACGAAAGGCGACCCGCACGAGGACGCCCGGGCCGCGCCAGGCGCTCGGAGCTGCTGGCTGCGACTTGTTCTTACCGAAGAGCGAGGCGAGGAGTCCCATCTGAACCCCTATTCTGCTGGTGGCGTTGGCGGGTTTTTCTCTGATGCTTTGCTGCGGGATTTGTCTTTGAAGGGGAAGAGGCTCCGCGCGATGACCCACAGGATACCGATGACCTCAACTACTGTGCCTGAGAGCCAAGCAATCATGATCGCTGGATTTGGTCTGACGGCATTGTGGCCCAGGTAGATCGCGAAGAATAGGTTTGCGAACACCAACTGAGCGCAGACGAAGCCGATGGCCCAGTAAGCGAGATTCTTGCGCAGTTTCATGTCCTGCGCACGTTGCTTGAGTTTGCGTTTTTCGACCCTCAGCCGCACGGCCGCGAGAGCCTCGGAAGAACCCTCTTCAGGACTCGACGTGTCATCTGGATCGGGTCCTTCGTCGTCGTCCAGTTGGCGACGATCCTCGATCTTTTGTGCGTCAGCCTGAAGCCTGGCAAGTTCTTCGGCGTCAGGCATTGAGGCCAAGGTTCTTGATCCGGTGCAGCATCGCCGCCTTTGACACGTCGAACCTGCGTGCCATATCTTCCACTGTCCTGTCGGAGGCCCACCACTTGACCACGGTCGCCCGCGGCATCAAGAGCTCGGCAGCGAACTTGTTAGCCCAGATTTCTGGCCAGCTCGTCCCGGTGGAGGACAGCACAGCCCTTTCTTCCACAAACCCAAGCTCCGCGTCGTCCTTGTGTTGCACGTAATGACCGAGCTCGTGCGCCAATGTGAATCGCTGTCTTACAGGGGCATCGCTCGCGTTGACCACGGCGCGGACTTGGTCCGCACCGTGTCGCTTGACGATGAATCCGGCGGTGTCAGCGTCCAGGATTCCCCGGCTGGTCTTGATACCGAGCTTGTCGGCGATCGCGAACGGGTCAACTGGGAAGTGGATCTGCCCGTCGCGGTTCCATGCGTCGATTCTCAATCGCTTGGCTGCCTTTTCTGGCGCGCCCCATTTGCTGCTCACCCGCATCACCTCGCCCTAGGTCGAGTGGAATCCATGCGATCCAGGCCGGACACCACTGGGCCAAGTGTAGGACTAACAATCTCCGCGCAACCGCCTGCCACGTCGAGATCAGCGGCACATCCCGATCCAGTCACCGGTGGCGCCGGGACGCGGTCATTGGTCACCGGCAGCGGTGATTGGGCTAGTTCGGAGGGCTATTCGCAGTGCCGGGCATGATGATGGCCCCGCTTGGGATGCGCGGCCCTTGTTGCGCGGCGCGGCGGAGTTGAGCGGGGAGGGGGAGCGAAACACGTCTGCCGAGATCGGTGGGGAGCCTGCGCGGAATCCTGGCGTGAGTAGCCGAGGAGATCGAAGCTCGGCCGGTCTCGGGTTTGGCGGCAAGATCGACCGCGACCATGCCGACCGCCGCCACGATGTCATCGTGTTGGCCTGGTGGGTTCTGGAGCTTTACTGTCGACGGCCCTGTCTCTACGAGCCGCGTAGCGAGGAACTCGGCGCGGGTCTCGTCGTCGTCGGGTAGCTCGAGAGCTCGGTCGCGCAGAGCGCTGGCGAGGGCTCGAGCGAGGCGGTTCGCACCCGCCGAGCTGAACACGTACTCCTCGGTGCGGATGCCAGCGCGTTGCAGGTTGGCCGAGAGCTGCTCGGCCTGCATTCGGTCGAAGCGGAGACGCGCGACCCGGTACTCACGGCACAGCGCGAGCGTCGCGGCCTCGACCTCGGAGAGGTCCACGCGTCCGCCGTGCCCGTCGCGGGGGCGCCAGTAGAGCACGCGGTCGATGACGACGACGCGCCCCGTCTCGCGACGCTCCGAGTGGCCGACCACGAGCGCCGTGAGGTCACGGCGGGTCCCGATGTCGAGCGCGGCCACGTACTCGATGCCGCGCCGGGGCGGCAGGCTCGTCGAGCCTGACCGAATGGCTGCCGCGATGTCGTCGGGCGTGGTGAGCGCGTCCTCGCCTTCGGCCCACTCGCAGAGGATCAGACGGCGGTACTCGGCAGCCGTCAGCGAGCCGGTCACAGCCTCCGTATCGTCGGCGGACCACCACGGCGAGGGGCCGGGGGTGCGCGCCGCGCGCCAATGCGATGACTGCTCGGCCTCGGCCCAGACTTCGGCGCCGAGCCCTGTCGGTGAGCCCGCCGTCGTGATGACGACGAGCCGGGAGTCGGGCACCTTCGGCAGCGCGGACACGATGGCGGACCAGAGGCGGCGGTAGTTGGCCGTCGTCGGCCAGAGGGCGAGCTCGTCGACCACCACGAGCCAGGGTCGCAGCCCGAATGCGGATGCGCCGTCCGAGGTCTCGACGGTGAGCGTCGCGCCCGTGCCACGCACGGTGACCGAGCGCGCACCAATGTCGACGGCGCCCGCGAGCCCGGTCGTGCGGGCGATGAATCCCGCGATTGCGTCGGTGAACAGCGCCGCCTGATCGCCGTCAGCCGCGTAGATGTAGCTTCGGCTGCGTGCTGGGGCGGTGGTCACGAGCAGCGCCAGCACGAGTGCGGCGACATCGGTCGTCTTGCTCATGCCGCGTCCGCGGAGCAGGTAGTGCCGCCGAGGCGCGGTCGCATCTGTGTCGAGCACCGCGCGGGCGTCGCGCTCTTGCCAGTCCAGCGCGACCGTGCCCCATGTCTGCCCGTTCTCGAGGACGAACGCGCTGGCGAGCGCGAGCGGGTCGAGCCCAGCCTCGCCTCGTGTTGAGGGGGCAGGGGTTGCGCTACTGGTCATGGTGTCGGCTCCTCGCCGTTGTTGTCAGATTCCTCGGCTGAGGGCTCGGGTGTCGTGGTGAAGCGCGGTGCGGCCTGTATGACGCCGGCCAGCGCGATGCCGGCCAGGTCAGGCGCCGGCTCGATGCCGGCCGCTTGACGCGCGTCGAGGGCTGCGCGGCCCCGCTCGGCGAGTTGGCCGAGGTCGACCGCCAGCACCGAAGCCGCGGCGCGGTCCTTCGCGAGCGCCGCCTCGGACCGAGGATCGAGGCCGAGGGTGGTGCGGTGCTCCCGTGCCAGGCGCTCGAGTTTCACGAGCCACGCAAGCGAGGCCTGGCGTGGCTCGTTCTTGGCTGGGTCGATGGGGCCGACCTCCTCGAGGTGACGACGCAGGAGCGACGCCTGTGCCTCGGCCGTCGCCCAGGCGGCGACGGCCTCGGGGTAGGTAGCGAGGTCGGGCCGATCCTCGATCAGCCCCGCGGCGAGCTGCTGCGACAGCTCGCCGTAGACCCGAGGGGAGCGGTGCCCGCTGCGCAGTGTAACGACGTGCCCCGGCGGGAACGGCGGACGCGTGCCACCGCCGCGGGCTGGGCCACCATGCCCTGGACCGTTCGTGCCCCGACCGTGGCTCATGGCCTAACGCCCAGCTCGCGGGCAAGCTTGGCGAGGTTGCCGAGGTGCTGCCACGGCTTCGCGTTGGGGGTGCTGGCGCCTGGGAGGTCGGCCCAGGCCGTCGCCTTGACGCCGTAACCGTAGCGGGCGCCGAGCGGCACCTCGAGATACTCGAACACGGCGCGGTCGACAGCCGTTGCACCGACGACCCCTGCGAAGCTGATGGCCTCCGCGCAGGTGCGGCACGCGTGGAGCTCAGCGCCACGATAGGTGACGCCCTGCCAGGCGTACCTGGCCTGCGTCGGCAACGAGGTCACTGCTCCGACGCCGCAGAGCACGCAACCGACAGTCGGGCAGGGGTAAGACTCCGGGCGCTCGGTGCGCTCGCGCAGCAGCCGGGCATATGCCGTGCGCAGCTTGGCGGCGGCTTCAGGGTCATATTCGAGGTGCGACCAGGGCGCAGCCGAGCAGCCCGCCGGGTCGGCGTTCCACCTCGTGAAGGGGACGAGGCGGGTCGCCCAGCGGACGGCGGCACCCGGCTGGTGAAGGAGACGCAGCAGCCGCAGGAGGTCGCCGTCGGTCTTGGTGAGGCGGGGAGCCTGCTGGGCACAGGAGAGGGCCGCTAGCGCGGCGAGAGCGCACTCGACGCGCTCGAGCCCGATGGAACGCGAGCCGAGGCGTGCCTGCACGGCGGGATGCTCGTCGAGGATGGTCGCGGCGAGCGCGCCCAGCTCGAGGCAGTCCGAGCACCTGGCGAATTCGAGGGTCGTCTCGGCCCCGTGCCGCTGGTTCATCATCTGCTCGAGGTCGTCAGCACCAGGGGCCACGCCTCGCGCGTAGCTCGTGAACCGCTCAACGGGACCACAGCCTGCTGCATCCATGTTGACGCTCTGGCCGCAGAGCGAGCAGGCGAGGTGCCCTGCCCTGAGCTTCACGACGGAGACCTTCGGCTTGCGCCTCGGCTTGGTGCTGGTTGCGCCCGAGGGTGCGGTGTCGGTCGTGTCGATGCGGTCGGCGAGGGTGTCGGCTTCGGTCTCGTTGGTGTGCTGCGTGGTCATGGTGTGCTCCTGGTGGTGGTGTTCTCGGTCGTGGTGGCGTCGTGCGTCGGCGTGCTGGCCGCGTGGTGGATCGTGCGGATGATCTCGGCGTTGCGGCTGCGGCGGCGCTCGGCGTTGCGCTCGTGGACCTGCGCTCGCCACTCGGCGCGATCCCGACGCACGGCCGCGCGCTGCAGCTGCTCTGCTCGAGCAGTCAGCTCCGCTTGGTGCTCGAACAGGTAGCGCAGTCGGTCGGGGCAGGCGGTGCCGCGAGGGTGCCGCTCGCTCGGCGGCGCGCAGGGCACACTTTGGCGGGCGTGCCAGTGCGCGGGGTTCGGGCAGGCAGCGGCGACGGCGAGGCGCAGCACGCGCACCTCCCGTGCCTTGCACTCGAGGCAGTTCGCGAGCCCATGCGTGCAGCGGGAGATGGGCGTCTCAGGCATGCTCGCCTCCCGAGGTCGCGAGCGCGGAACCGACGCCGTCGAAGCGGTTGTGCTGTAGTGGTGAGCACCGCGAGGAGGAGACCGAGATGCCAACGCCAGCCGACCGACCGAAGTACCAGCCGAGTCCTCGAGCACTGGCGACGCGCTCGCTGCGCCTCGCTGAGCAGCTCCGCAAGAACGGGCAGCCCGAGGCGTATCGCCAGGCCATGACAGCCCACGTCACGAACTTCGCCGCGAGTGCTAGAACCCCGAGGACGGGACGCGCCTGCCCGATGCGAAGCGCCTGACGAGGTGTGTCTCGGTGAGTGTCCTGAGTCGGGACACTCGAGGTTTCTAGGCTTTCTTCTCCCCAGTGTTTTCCTGGGCTCCCGCCTGTGTCCTGTGTCCAGTGTCCTAGAGGGGTGGGTGTCCAAGGCCACACACCACCCTCTAGGGCCACTGGCCCACAGTTCACGTCGGTACGAGGAGCCGGGGTAGTGAGTGTCATGGTGTGTCCGATCCGGTAGAGGTTGTGTCGGACACGAACTCAACGGCCCGGTAGTGGGTGCGTCGGCCCTTGGAGCGGGTGACGACGAGGCCTCGCTCCTCGAGAGCAACGAGAGCGGCTCGGCGCTGACTGCCGACGTTCCCCCTGCCCGTCACCTCGGTCTTGCCGAGCCCCTCGGAGCCCGCCGCGCGCAGTAGCTCAAGCACGGCGGCCTCGTGCTCGCTATCCGGGGACGCTGGCACCTCCTCAGAGCCCTCGTACGCCTCCTCAGCGCCCGTGGTGACCGCGGTCGACCTCGGGGCACCGCTGAGCCGGAGGCGGCCGTCAGCATCCCTGGTCACGCGTGTCTCGGGCAGCGGTGGCACCGGGCCGAGCCGGGGCGAGATCGCGAAGAATCGAGGTGCCGCGCCTGACGTTCCCCGGCGTGAGTAGGTCCATTCACCGTCGGATGCCGCCGAGGAGATGGTGCCACCGAGGGCGTTCTTGCCGTCCATCGTGGCGTGAGCGACGCCGATGCCTTGCGGTGTGTCGATCTCAGCGAGCAGCCGACGCAGCGCCTCGAACCACTCGCCGATGTGCTCCTGGATGTTCTCGCTGAGGGCACGCAGTACTGCTGTGCCGTTGTCCGCGATGACGGCAAACGGCCCCCAGTTGTCCTCTCCGTCGCACTCGTCGCAGCCTGTGAGCACGCGGCGCCATGCCTCGAACTTGTCCGGGTCGCGGGGATCAAACGCGGACGGTCCGCCGAGAGTCTCGCGGAGGTGGTACACCGTCACGAGATCGCGCGCCGATCCCACGGTGCCATCACTGAACTCGAAGGGCACCGCCTCAAGCGGCTTGAGCGCTTCCTCGATGGCGTTCGGAGGGTTCTCCATGTTCAGGTAGACGACGCCGCACTCGAGCTCGAGGGGGTTGATGTCACCGCGCTCGAACCTTCCCAGGAACAGGTGCGAGGGATCTACCAGCGTCCTGATTACGTCGAGGCAGACCTCGCTCTTGCCTGCCTTGCTGTTGCCCGAGAGCTGCGGGAAGGTGCCCGCCTCCCACACGTCGCGAATGAGCCAAGCGGGCGGCCCCTGTGGAGCGACAGGGCTGACAGAAGCTAGCCCGGTGTCGGTGCCCAGGAGCAGGGCACGTATCTGGCGGGTGGCCGCGGGCGACTTCTCCTCGCGGTCGGGGTCGTCGCAGGGAGCGTCGAAGTAACGGCCTTCGGTGATCATGCGAATGAGCAGCGACTCGTCGTCCGTCTCCCGCTCGAGCTGTCGCGCGATCTTGACCACCTCTTCGCGCGTTGACAGCTCGAGCCTGCCGAGCCACTCGTGCTGGATGAATGCTCGTGCCGGTAGAGGGCTGACGATCTTCCCGCGGGAGTAGCGGTAGCGGGCGTCGTTCATGCGCTCGCCGCCCGTCGTGAGGACGTGAGTAGGGCCGCGATGCGCGCGGCCTGCTCGTCAGTGAGTCGGGGGAGCTTCTTAGCCGCCTGCTGCGGCGTTGTGGCGCTCACGAGGTGGCCCGGTCGCTCGGAGTGGCGGGCCGGGCGGACTCGACGGTGCGAGGCAGCCGCTTGTAGCGTCCGCGACCGTCGCGCATGACGCGGCGGCCGTGGCGGGTGAGCGCTTCCTCGATCTCGAGCACGTCGACGTAGACGCGGCCGCCGCGTCGGTAAAGCGTAATGAGACCGCGCTCGGCCCACCCGCGCACGGCAGACGGCGAGACATTGAACAGAGCGGCGGCGGCTGCACGCGGACAGTAGCGAGATGGGTCGCTGAGGTTAGAGGCCGTAGAGGGCATGACTTCTCCGAGAGAGGATCATGCATGCCCGCAGTTGGTCTGGTAACGGCCTGCTCAGCTCCGGGGCCGCGCCCTTGTGGCGGCCGTACCTCTGGCTGAGCACTCTTCCGGACGGCCCATCGGGGCTACGTCAGCGCTCGCATCATGCTTCGTGGCTATTCTACGCTTCTGTAGGTCAGTCATCTAGTGCGGAAACGCCTAAAACCGCCGCAATCTAGCGGTCGCTGTCGCCCGTCACCGGCTCGATCTGCACTCGCTCGGACTTCCACTGCAAGCCGCGCTGCGCGGTGGGCTGGATCGTCACGCGCAGCACGGTCGCCAGGACAGCTCGCTGCACGTCGATAGGGGCTTCGAGCAGCGCCGCGCCCGGGTCGTTCGCCTCGAGGACCGCGGCCGAGGTCGAACGCCGCATGGTCTTGGCGAGCCGAGCGTCGATCTCGGCAAGCTCGGCGCTGACGGTGGCCGTCGCCTTCTGTAGCTGCGCGCCAGTGATCACGCCGAGCGCATAGTCGCCCTCGAAGCCAGCGAGTCGGGCAGCGAGTGCGCTGCGGCGCTCGCGGTCGAGGGACGAGGCGGTGTCGCCGGGCTGCATGGCGGCGACGATGCGCGGGTCTCGGACCATCTCAGCGAGGACGCCGAGCACGAACTCGTCGGTGTGGTTTGCGCTGATGGTTAGGTGCGCAGACTCGACACAGCGGTACAGGTGCTTGCGGTTGCGTCCCTTGCTCGCGGCGGTGCCGCCGTACGGCGCCGGTCGCATGCGTCCGCCGCACCGTCCGCAGATGTAGAGCCCTGAGCCCAGCCAGCGGGTGTCGTTGCCATCCTGACGGCGGCGTGAGGGGTCGCAGAGGACGGCGTAAAGCGCCCGCCAAGTCTCCTCAGGGACAACGGCTGGCCACACGGCGGGCCCGACGATCTCGAGGGTGCGGCCGGGGATGCCGCGCGACAGGAGGCCCGCGTTTCGCGGGCGGATCACCACGTCACGCAGCCGGGCATAGGTCCACGGCTTGCCCGTCGAGGTGGTCAGCTCGCGCTCGTTCAGCTCGCGAGCGATGCCTGCCAGAGACCGGCCCGCAATCAGGGCTTGTGTGGCCTCGCGCAGCACGGCTGCCTCCTCCTCTCGGATCGTCACGCCGTCGGACTCGTAGCCGTAGGGGCGCAGCCCACCGCGGTACTTCCCATCTGTCGCCATCTGGGCCTTGGCTCGCTTCATGCGCTCGCGGGCGTGGTCCACCTCGTGCTGTGCGACGGTGCCGAGCATGCGGGCGACCATACGGCCCGAGGCCGTCGTGAGATCGACCGGCCCGGCCGTGACTGTCTGCACCTGTAGGTCGTGCGCCTCGGCCACACTGACGAACTCCTCGAGCTCGGTGGCGCGACGGTGCAGGCGGTCTGTGTGCCAGGCGAGCACACCTTGGATCTCGCTCGCGCGAACGGCCTCGAGCATGGCGCGGTACTGCGGCCGGTGCTTGCCCGAGTACGCGCTGATGTCGTTGTCGACGTAGACCGCTGCGACCTCCCAACCGAGGCGTTTCGCGAGCGCGCGGCAGTCGGCCTCCTGGCGCTCCACACCGAGGCCCGCACCCGCGCGGTCCCGGGAAATTCGGGCGTAGATCGCTACCGGGAGCTTGCTTGAGGCTGCTGTTCGCGTCATATGTCAATTATGCGGTGTCGACTTATCTTCCCCGTTTGTCGACGCGTCCCTGCCGAACGGCGAACGGCTGCACGTCGCCGTCCCCGAGGTGACGCGTCGCTACCCGTCTGTCAACATCCGCAAGTTCACACGGCGCATCCGCGACCTCTCCCACCTCGTCGAGCGGGAGGCGCTGACCGCGCAGGCGGCCGAGTTCCTGCAGCTGGCAGTGCTGGCGGGATGCAACATCCTGATTTCGGGCGCGACCCATACGGGCAAGACCACCATGATCAATGCGCTCCTCTCCTCTGTGCGAAGCGAGGAGCGGATCGTCACCGTCGAGGAGACCTTCGAGCTCGACCTCGTCGCCCGCGACGTCGTTGCGCTGCAGTGCAGGCAGGCCAGCCTCGAGGGAACGGGCGAGATCACGCTACGGCGGCTGATCAAAGAGGCGCTGCGCATGCGACCCGACTGGCTGGTTGTCGGCGAGGTGCGAGAAGCCGAGAGCCTCGACCTCCTGATCGCCCTCAACAGCGGAATGCCCGGGATGTGCAGTATTCACGCGAACTCGGCCAGGGACGCGCTCATCAAGCTGTCGACGCTGCCGCTGCTTGCCGGTAGGAACATCGACAGCGCGTTTGTGGTGCCGACGGTCGCGAGCTGCATCGACCTAGTGGTGCACCTCGAGATGACAGCGTCCGGCTCTCGGCACGTGGGGGAGGTCCTTGCGCCGACCGGCGTCGTGACGGGACAGGTCATCGAAGCGGCGACGCTCTTCCGTCGCGAACGGGGGCAGCTCGAGTCGACCGGCTCTCCGCCGCCCCGGGCCGCGAAGTTTGAGGCCCACGGTCTCGATGCGGCCCGCGTGCTGCGGAGGTCGCTGTGACCGTCCTGCTCGCGCTGATCATGGGCGCCGGCGTCTCCACCATCCTGAGCGTTTGGCTCTGGCCGCAGAGCGAGGAGCGCGCCGCGAGCCGCAGCTCACGCATCGCCGATTTCCGGGCTGACCTCAGACGCGCCGGGTTCGAACGCGTCCCTGTCGCCGTCTTCGTTGGGGCGGCGATCGTGCTCGGCCTCACGCTCAGCGCGGCGGGCCTGGCAGTGACCGGGGTCATCGCCGTCGCTCTCATCGCGCTCGTCGCCGGATGCGCCAGTCCGTTCCTGATCGTGCGCTTGCGGTCCACGCAGCGACGGAACCGGAACCGCCTCGTGTGGCCCGACGTCATCGATCACCTCGTCGCCTCCGTCCGCTCAGGCGTTGCTCTCCCGGAAGGCGTCGCTGGCCTCGCCGAGTCGGGGCCGGCCGTGCTGCGGGAGGACTTCGCCGCCTACACGAGGCAGTATCGCCTCACCGGTAGCTTTCGGGTTGCCCTGGACGACCTCAAGGAGCGCCTCGCAGACCCGACCGCCGACCGCATCCTCGAGACGCTCCGCATGTCTCGCGACGTGGGAGGCTCCGAGCTGCCGACGGTCCTCAAGAGCCTCGGCAGCTACCTGCGGGAAGAACAGGCGGTCCGGCACGAAGTCGAGGCCAAGCAGTCCTGGGTCCTGAACGCGGCCAAACTCGGCTCGGCTGCTCCCTGGATCGTCCTGCTGATGCTGGCGACGCGGCCAGAGGCAGCGATCGCTTTCAACAGCATCGAAGGCGCGATCGTCATCCTGATCGGCCTCGGCGTCACCGTCATCGCCTACCTCGTGATGCTCCGGATCGCGAAACTCAAGGACGACCGCAGGTGGTTCGCATGAACGAGACACTCGGCTGGGCGGTGCTCTGCGGGCTCGGCCTCGGCATCGGGCTCTGGACCATGCTCGCAGCCGTGCCCCGGCTCTCCCGGCCGAGTCTCGCCGAGCGCCTCGCGCCGCACCTCCTCGATGTCTCAGCAGCAGCCCGTGCTGACGTCAGGAAGACGGCGGCCGATCCGCTCCCGATCCTCGGCACCCTCGCCGCGCCACTCGCAGCACGCGGCAAAAGCCTTCTCGATGAGGTCCTCGGCGGCAACGACCGAATCACCGCCCAACTCCGCCAGAGTGGCTCATCCACCAGCATCGAGCGCTTCCGCGCCGAACAGGTCACCTGGGGCCTCATCGCTGCCGGCATCGGGCTCGCCGCGGCACTGCTGCTCGGCGTCACCCGCGGAACGCCGATCATCGCGCAGATCCTGCTGCCCCTCCTCTTCGGAGCCATCGGCGTGTTCGCGCGCGACCAGGCACTCGGGCGCGCAGCCCACCGGAGACATAGGCGCATCGCCAGCGAATTCCCGACCGTGATCGAGTTCCTCTCGCTCAGCCTCTCCGCAGGCGAGGGCGTCTTCGACAGCCTCAGGCGCGTCGCAACCGTGAGCACGGGCGAACTCGCCAAAGAGTTCGCTCGGGTCGTGCACCACGTGAACACCGGCGTTTCGCTCGCCGACTCGCTTCACGAGATGTCGCGGGGAGTCAGATACCTGCCGCTGGACCGCTGCGTCGAGCACATGATCTCGGCCCTCGAGCGCGGCGCCCCACTCGTCGAGGTGCTGCGCGCCCAGGCGAGTGATGCGAGAGAGCTTGGAAAGCGCGACCTTCTTGAATCCGCGGGCCGCAAAGAAGTGCAGATGCTCGTGCCGCTCATCTTCCTCATCCTGCCGACGACCATCCTGTTCGCCCTCTACCCAGCCGTCTTCGTGCTCCGCACGAGCTTCTGACGCCCCACCCGAAAGGAACGACCATGCAGTTTCTGCACGCACTCCGAGCCCGAGCCCAATCTGAACGCGGGGACGTCCCCGGTTGGGTTCTGATCACGATCATGTCCGCGGGGATCGTGATTCTCCTCTGGACGGTCGCCGGTGATCTCCTCGTCGACGTCTTCGAGAACGCCATCACCCGGGTCAGTGACTTCAGCTAGCGGGAGCCCGCGCGGGTGCAGCTTCCGACTCCGCGACGAGACGGGTTCCGCCGTGGCAGAGTGGGTCATGGTGTCGGCCATGTTGCTCATGCTCACCGTGACGGTCCTCCAGGTTGGATTTGCGCTCTACGTCCGCACGACGCTCCTCGACGCCGCGGGCGAGGGCGCGAGGCACGCAGGCCTCTTCGGCGGCGGCCTCGAAGCCGGGGAAGAACGCGCGGCGGTCCTCATCACCGCGAGCCTCGGCTCCGGGTACGCCACGGACATCGAAGCAACCACCACCGCGCTCGACGGGGCCCCGGTGGTTGCCGTCACGGTGAGCTCGCCACTTCCCCTCCTCGGCCTCCTCGGCCTCCCCGGAACCCTGGAGGTGACCGGCCATGCACCGACGGAGACGCTGGATGCTGACTGACGACCGCGGGTCCGCCTCGCTCGAATTCCTGACCCTCGGCACCCTGCTCATCGTGCCGCTCGCGTACCTCATGCTCACCCTGTCCGCGCTGCAGGGCGCGAGCATCGCCGGAGAATCCGCGGCGCGAAGCGCGGCGCGCCTGCTCGCCGCGGATCCGGAGTCCGCCGAGACGCAAGCCATCGCCGAGGAGACAATCGAGCTCGCCGCCGCCGACCACGGAATAGAACCCCACGCTGTCGCGCAGGAAGTTCGGTGCAGCAGCCCCGACGGCCACTGTGCGACCCCGGGTGCCGTGGTCTCCGTCACCGTCACGATCACCGTGCACCTCCCGTTCGCGCCGAACCTGACCGGGGGAGCGGCAGCGCCCTCGATTCCGACGACTGCGACGTCCTCGTTCACCGTCACCCGGTTCGGACTCTCCACGTGACCGGCTCCAGCCATCCCTCGCACGTCCGTGCGTCGTGGCCCTACGACGAGCGCGGCAGCGTGCTTCCGCTCATCCTCGTCTACCTCATGATCGGCCTCACAGCCGCGTACGTCCTCGTCGCGGCCACTTCGCTATCGATCGAACGCAAGCGACTCCTCACCCTCGCCGACGCAGTTGCACTCTCGGCCTCGGAGAGCTTCGCTGCCGCCGACGTATCGTTCGACGGCGGTGACCTCACACCCGTGCTCGACCCGTCCAAGGTCGAGGAGCGCGCCATCGCCACGCTTGAGGAGCTGGCGCGGGCAAGCCCTGGCAGCGTCACGCTCGATTCCGCGACGACGCCCGACGGCGTCACCGCGCACGTCGTCATCACCGGGAGCTGGTCGCCGCCCCTCGCCCACGCGCTCCTCCCTGCCGGCGTCGAGCTCACCGTCTCCAGCGACGCCAGGGTCGTGCTGACCTGACGCCTCGCGAGCCGAACCGCGCCGCACAGCCCTGGCGGCTAGTCTTGGGGGATCATGATCAACCTTGACCTCGCCTCGGAGATCGCCGCCCTGCGCAGCACCTTCGGAGACATCAGCGCCGTGCTCAACCCCGACAAGCTCCGCGCGAAGGTGGTGGAGCTCGAAGCCGCAGCATCCGTCCCCGACCTCTGGAACGACACGGAGAACGCGCAGAAGGTCACCTCGGCACTCAGCCACGCGCAGGCAGACCTCAAACGCCTCGACGAGATCGAGCAGCGCCTCGACGACCTCGAAGTGCTCGCGCAGATGGCCGTCGAGATGGAAGACGAGGACACCGCCGAAGAAGCCCGCGCCGAGCTCAAGTCGATCACGAAGGTCATCGGCAACCTCGAGGTGCAGACGCTCCTCGACGGCGAATTCGACCCGCGCCCCGCCGTCATCACGATCCGTGCAGGAGCCGGAGGCGTCGACGCGTCGGACTTCGCCGAGATGCTGCTGCGCATGTACCTCCGCTGGGCAGAACAGCACAGCTACAAGGTCTCCGTCCTCGACACGAGCTACGCCGAGCAGGCCGGCATCAAGTCAGCCACCATCGAGATCGACAGCCCGTACGCCTTCGGCACGCTCTCGGTCGAGGCTGGCACGCACCGCCTCGTGCGCATGAGCCCCTTCAACTCTGCCGGCAGCCGCGAGACGAGCTTCGCCGCCGTCGAAGTCGTGCCGCTCATCGAGCAGACCGAGTCGATCGAGATCCCCGACAACGACATGCGAGTGGATGTGTTCCGCTCGTCCGGCCCAGGCGGCCAGTCGGTCAACACGACGGACTCGGCGGTGCGAATCACCCACCTCCCGACCGGAATCGTCGTGAGCTGCCAGAACGAGAAAAGCCAGATCCAGAACCGCGCGGCAGCGCTCCGCGTGCTCCAGTCACGCCTCCTCCTGCTCCGCCGCGAAGAAGAGAACGCGCAGAAGAAGGAGCTCGCGGGCAACATCACCGCGAGCTGGGGCGACCAGATGCGCTCCTACGTCCTCGCGCCGTACAAGATGGTCAAGGACCTCCGCAGCCAGCACGAGACCGGCAACACCGACAAGGTCTTCGACGGCGACATCGACGCATTCATCGCCGCCGGCATCCGCTGGCGCAAGCGCGGGGACGCCGACGCCGCGTAGTCCGGTACGGCCACGTCTGACGTGTTCTGCATGTCGCGCCAGGCTGGAGCGGATCCGGTGCCTACCCTGTTAGCGCCATGATCAGATTCGATAACGTCGCCAAGGTCTACCCTGGCACCGCCGCCCCCGCACTCGACGACATCACCTTCGAGGTGCTGCGCGGTGAGTTCGTGTTCCTTGTCGGGCCCTCCGGGTCCGGCAAGTCCAGCGTCCTCCGCCTCATCCTCCGGGAAGACGCGCCGAGCCGTGGGCAGGTCCACGTCCTAGGCCAGGACCTGCGCCGCATCTCCAACCGCAAGGTGCCGTACTACCGGCGCAGCATCGGCATGGTGTTTCAGGACTTCCGCCTCCTCGCTGGGAAGACCGTCTTCGAGAACGTCGCCTACGCCCTTGAGGCGCTCGGAAAGTCGCGGGGCCACGTCGCGAAGGCCGTCCCCGACGTCCTCGAGACCGTGGGCCTCGGAGACAAAGCGAACCGCTTCCCGCACGAGCTCTCCGGCGGCGAGCAGCAGCGCGTGGCGATCGCCCGCGCCGTTGTCAACAAGCCGGACATCCTCCTCGCGGACGAGCCCACCGGAAACCTCGACCCCGTCACGAGCCGCGGCATCATGCGCCTCCTGACGCGCATCAACGCGAACGGCACAACCGTCGTCATGGCGACGCACGACGTCTCGATCGTGGACGAGGAGCGCAGGCGCGTCATCGAGCTCGATGGCGGCATCATCATGCGCGACGAGTCCGACGGCGTCTATCAGCCCGGCGTCGTGCCGCTCACGGAGGCCGAGACCGAGGCCGCGAACCAGCTCGAGCATGACGACGCGTCACACGTCGAATCGCAGGCACCTACATCCATCGCCGACTCGATCGCCTCGCGCGTCGCCGGCGAATCGACCACGAAGAACACTGGAGACGTCAAATGATCGGCCGCGTATTTGCGGAGATGTGGCAGGGGCTGCGTCGCAACTCGAGCATGGTTATCTCCGTCGTGCTCGTGACCTTCGTCTCGCTAACGTTCGTCGGCGCCGGGATCCTCATGCAGCAGCAGATCAGCAGCATGAAGTCGTTCTGGTACGACCGTGCGCAGGTCTCCGTCGACCTCTGCTCCTCGGTCTCGAGCGCCCCCAACTGCGCAGGCGGTCAGGCGAGCGAGTCGCAGCGCGAGGCCGTCGAAACCGCCCTGCAGGGGGCCGTGCTGACGCCATACATCAGCGAGTACGAGTTCGAAGACCAGGATCAGGCATACGCCAACTTCCAGCAGCAGTTCGCCGGCGACCCGATCGTCTCGTTTGTCGAGCCCGAGTACCTTTCCGAGAGCTTCCTCATCACGCTCACGGATCCTGACCAGGCGGACATCATCATCCAGCAGCTCGAGGGCTACGACGGAGTGGAAGCGGTCACCGACCAACGCCAGTACCTCGAGAGCATCTTCGAGTTGCTCAACGTCGCGAGCCTCTCCGCCATCGGCGTCGCCGTCGTGATGCTCGTCGCCGCTGCGCTCCTCATCGCGACCACGATTCGCCTCTCGGCCATCAGCCGACGCCGGGAGATCGGGATCATGCGCCTTGTGGGAGCGTCGAACCGCTACATCCAAGCGCCCTTCATCCTTGAAGGAATCGTGGCGGCCCTCATCGGTGCCGTCCTCGCTTCAGGCGCGACGCTGGCCATCGCGCACTTCTTCGTGCAGGGGTACCTCGGCAGGCAACTGCCATTCGTCGCGCTCATCGGAGTTCCAGAGGCGCTGCTCGCGGTACCAGTGCTGCTCGTGGTGAGCGTGCTGCTCGCCTGGGTCTCCGCACGCATCGCAATCAATAAGTACCTGAAGGTCTGACGCGCTCGCAGGCCGCATGGTAGACCGATGGACAGCCCGTGTCGTATGATTGCGGGCTGTCCATCGTTTGCCGTCGAGAGAGGAAAAGGCCATGCCAAAGGAGCAAGGGACAAAGCCTGTCGCGACGAACCGTCGAGCCAGGCACGACTATCTGATCGAGGACACCCTCGAAGCTGGCATCGTGCTCAACGGGACCGAGGTGAAGTCGCTCCGTCAGGGGCGCGCATCCCTCGTCGACGGATACGCGTACATCGACCGCGGTGAGGCCTGGCTCGACGCCGTGCACATCCCCGAGTACCTCGAAGGCACCTGGAACAACCACGCACCGCGCCGCAAGCGCAAGCTGCTGCTCCACAAGGAACAGATCCGCAAGCTTGCTATGAAGACAAAAGAGGGCGGATACACGCTTGTGCCGCTGACGCTGTACTTCCTGAACGGCCGCGCCAAGGTCGAGCTGGCCGTCGCGAAGGGCAAGCGTGAGTTCGACAAGCGCCACGCCTTGCGGGAGCGGCAGGACAAGCGTGAGGCTGACCGCGCCGTCTCCTCGCGCAAGTACATGGGGGAGTAGCCCCGAGCCCGGCGAGCCGATGCTCCGCCTCACCGTCGCTCAATAACGATGCGGCCCCTGATCTACTGGATCAGGGGCCGCATCGATGTCTGCTGCTGAGGCGCTTTAGCGCACGCTCTCGACGAGCGTCGCGATCGAGCTCTCATGAGCGGAGAGCAGCGTCTTCAGGCTGCGTGACTGCCAGCCGCGGTCTGTCTGTCCGTCTGAGGAGGGGTCTGCACCCCACCAGGCGGTCTGCACGGCCGCATCGGCGGCGTCGAACGAGTCGAACATCGCCGTGAAGAGCGGCGCTGAGTTCCCGAACGGAACCGCGCCGACTGTCAAGTTGAGCGTCTCAGAGCGGTACGAGTCGGATGCTGCCTGCGCGGCATCCGCAGCCTTGCCGAACTCCGTGCTGTAGCTCGTGCACACGTCGGCGAGTTCATCAAGGAAGCACTCGGACGCTGCCAGGTCGGCGATGCCGCGGTAGAAGTCGACGTAGGTCGACTTGATGGCGTCGGCGATCTTCGTGCCGATGTTCGGGTCGCTGTAGTCCGGGCAGCCGGTCGACACGTTGCACGGGTAGTACAGGTTGTTGCCGAGGTCGATGTTCTGCCCGTTCGGGATCGTGAAGACCGTCGTGGACAGGGATGCCAGCTGCGTGCCGAACGTGTTGTAGATCGAGTTGTACTTCGGGAACGCCTCGCAGAACTGCTGGAGGGCCGCGACGTCGGCGCTCGCCGTGTCGGCGAAGTTCGCGACGATGTCCCGTCGGTCGTTGAGCCCGTCGCTTTCCGTCTGAGCAGCCTTGTAGGCCTCGGATGCGTCGGCGCCGTCTTCGACGGTGAGCGACGGCACGGTCGACCCGGCCAGATCGGTGATCGTGGTCTCGGCCGTGGCGACGTTCCCGCATCGCGTCGAGAAGTCAGACATCTGCGCCGCTGACTGGGAGAAGAAATCAGTGTTCTCGCCGAGGGACGCGGAGATCGTCACGTTGGATGCGAGATCGAGGTTCTCGTCGGTCCAGTCGGCGTAGTGCGCCTCGAGGTCCGTCTGGAACGCGGCCGCGAGCTCGTCGCCCTTGTTCACATTGTTGTTGTGAATGGTCACCGGGATCGCCACCGCGGCTCCGATGAGGACAACAACGCCGATGATCGCCGGAATCAGGATCGCGGGCTTGCGGAACCAGGGCTTCTTGGTGGGTGCTCCGTTGCCGAAGTCGTTCGGGCCGGAGGGGCCGCCACCCTGGAAGCCTCCTCCGCCGTTGCCGCCGAAGGCTGGTGCGCCGACGACTTGCCCCGGAGCCTGGCCTGGCGCGTAGGGAGCTGGCGTCTGGTTCTCGGGGGTTCCGTTCCAAGCCCCCGCCTGCTGCTGCGCGCCGTAGGCGGCACCAAACGCGGGAGCCGCGGCCTCGGGTGCAGTCGAACCGAAGGCTGGTGCGTCGTTCTGGCCACCGTAGTTGGGCGCGCTGTTCACGGCGCCGTAGCCAGGCGCATTGAAGCCACCGGCCCCTTGCTCGGGGTGTGCCTGTCCCGGGGCTGCCTGGGCGGCGTCCGGTGCGTTCCATGCGGGGGTCTGCGTGGTCGGTGCATCCTGGCCCTCGGGCGTCGACTGGCCCCACGCGGGGGCAGAAGGCTGCTGGTCCCAGCTGGGCGCGGGCGGGGCCGCGGAGGCCTGACTGCTCCAAGCGGCCGGCTCCTGGGCTGGAGACTGCTCCCAGCTCGGTGCCGCGGGTGCGCCATCGCCGAGGATCTCGGTCTGATTGCTGTCGCCACGACCGAGAACCGCAGTCTGGTTTCCCTCGCCGAACCCCAGCACCTCGGTGCTGTTCTGGTCCGGAGTGGACTCGTCGTGGCTCATCGGCTCTGGCGTAGCGCTCTGTGCGTCGTCCTTTGCTGACTGCTCAGCGGCCGGGGGCCAGGTGGGCGCCGCTGGCGCGTCATAGGCACCCGCTGATGGTGCCGAGACGTTCGGCTGCGCCTCGGCCGGCCGGCCGAAGTGGGCGCCGAAACCCTCGTGTCCAGAAGGCGCTCCGGCCCCGGCGGTGTGCTCGCCCGCCTCGGGATGCTCCGGCACCTGAGTGTGTTCTGGCTGCGGTACGTCATCCGCCCGCGCCTCTTGAGACTCGCCCCCGGACTCCTGGGCGTGATCGTCGCCGTTCTCGGGCTTCTGCCAATTCGGGCGCCCGAATCCTTCAAAGTCATTGCCGCTCATGGGGTTCAGGTTACTGGTCCTCCCGGTAATCGCCTTCAGGCTTGCCCTGAGCCCGCCAGGACCTGGATTTCTCGACCGTCTTGACGTATGTTTAGTAGCTGCCAGTTCTTCTGGCAGACGTAACTCAACAGTGTTCATGACGTGGAACGCCGCCGAGGAGACTCGGCTCACGGGGATGATCGGTTTCGACATGACTGGTGAATCGGCGTGAAGCGGGTCGAGGATGCGGGGTTATCTCGTAAACGCCCCTCGCAAAACATAGGTGCTAACGCTAAGCGCACCGACTTCGCCCTCGCTGCTTAAGCGAGTCCGATAGTCCGTCAGCCCGGGGGAGTTCCCGCTCCGGTAGCTGGCGTCATTTAGGGAACTTGCTGTGGTGTTGTGTTTCAGGGCACCACGGGACTTGAACTGGAACTGGGCTCGTCGATCAAGGTGTCTGTCCCCATGATCGGAGCCAAGTAGAACAGTAGACAGACTGCACCCGGAGAAGCCGCGGTTTCGTAGTTGTGGACGGGGGTTCGATTCCCCCCATCTCCACGAAACCCACGTCATGAACATGAGCCCCGGTCACCCAGCATCTTGCCGGGCGGCCGGGGCTTTGTTGTCTCTCGCCGCGCGGCCGTCCCTCGACTTGGGTACACCTGAGTCAGCCTTCGGGCCATACGCCAGAGGCGCCCCGCCGATGGCTTCCGACGAGATGGGTATCGACGATGCCGATGGCCTCCATGAGCGCGAACAGGTTTGTCGGACCGACAAAGCTGAACCCGCGCGACTTGAGCTGCTTCGTGAGCAGGCGCGATTCATCGCTAGTGCTCGGCACCTCCGCGGCGGAGGCCGGTCGCGGCGTGGACGCGGGCTTGGCGCTCCAGATCAGCTCGTGCAGCGGCTCGCTTCCGCGAAGTTCGATCGTCGCGCGCGCGTTCTTCATGATCGACGTGATCTTGAGGCGGTTGCGGATGACGCCGGGGTCGAGCATCAGGCGTTCGAAGTCCGTCTCGTCGAAGCGTGCGACGGCGTCGACGTCGAAACCCGCGAAGGCCTGGCGGAGCAGTGGCCGACGCTGCAGGATGAGCCGCCATGAGAGGCCCGACTGGAAGATCTCGAGGCAGAGTCGCTCGAAGACTCCCCGCTCATCGGTGATCGGCATACCCCATTCGGTGTCGTAGTAATCCATGAGGAGTTGATCTTGGCTCGCCCAGAGCGGGCGGGCGAGTCCGTCCGCGCCGACGACGAGGTCAGACGTGGTGGGTGTTGTTGGCATGGGAATTCCTCTCTGACGCGGAATCCTGCAATCTCCGCGGACCTGAAGGGACGCGGACGGCACTGATCGAGAACTTGCTGTGCGGAGAACGCTACTCGGAGCCACGGACACTCCTGGTCGTCCATCCACAGGTGAGCGAACAGGCTCGAGGGCTAGCTCCCGGCGGGGAGGCGGGAGCCGGTCAGCTCGGCTCCGTCGCTTGCCGCAAGCAGACAGGCCACATCTCGGTCGCCGTCGGTCCAGCTGGCCTCGCTCGGGACCAGATGCAACGCGACGAGGCCGGCAATCGCGTCCCGGCCCATCCCCTGGAAGTCGGCCGAGCAGATCTCGTCAGCCTCGGCGGCGAGAGCCTCATCGCCCGGGAATGTCTCACCGAGTCCGCTGGGCGAAATCGACATGACCTCGTAGAGGTGCGGGGTCTCGCAGGACGCGGCGAGCGTCGCCACGGTGAGCTCCGCATCCGACGAGAAGCAGTCCCCGACACTCAGCTCCGTGATCGGAACGACTCGCGGCGATTCGGGCGCTGAGGCGCAGGACGCCAGCGCGCCGCCAACGAGCAGCGCGGTCAGGAGGGAAGCAGAGCGTCGGTAGGCCACGACACCAGGCTAGCTGGCGGAACCCTCAGCACTTCCCGCCGTGGGCTGGCCGTCGACGGGGGTGACGATGCAGAGCACCTCGCGGTCGCCACCGGCCCACGACTCGGCGCTCGGGACGATGCCCGTGTAGTTCCAGCTCGTGAGGAGGGGTTCGGCGCCGATGAAGCCGGTGAAGGCTGCGGAGCAGATGTCCTCGAGCGCAGTGTCGATGGCCGAGTCGCCGGGGAACGTGTCGCCGCCGGTCATGTCCTCGGAGTGGTATGCCTCGTAGGTGTGGAGCGTGTCGCAGTTCGGGAACAGCTCGGCGTCGTCCGCGCCGGACTCGAGGTCGAAGCAATCGCCCACGATCAGGTCCTCGATGCCCGTCATCGTGCCTGCAACCGAAGTGGGGGTCGGCGTGGGCGTCGGCGACTCGGAATCCGTGGGTGTCGCCGATTCCGTCGACTCGGTCGTGGATGTCGAGGTTGTCGTGACCACTGGGTCGGAGCCGCCACCGGCGAGCGTCGTGACCAGCGTGCATCCGCTGAGCAGGAGAAGGGCGGCGAGCCCGACGGACGCGCCGGCGGCGCTTCGTACAGCTGCGGTTCGCATCGTTGCTCCTCCTGGGATGAACTGGGTTCAGAGGTTCTTGTCGCTGCTGCTGACGCGACCCGACCAGTGTATTGCGGCCTTCCCGAGGATCACCACTGAGCCGGCGACGGGCGCGCTGCCCCTGCCGAGCTGGGGCGGCGGCGTAGCATGTGCTGCATATGTCAGCAGATGCGACTTCCCCCACGCAGCACTCAGTCCCCAGCCTCGACGACTCGCCGTCGGGCGGGCGTTCGACCGAGGAAGCCTCGCGCTGGCCCGCCTTCGCCGTGTGCGCAGCGGTGGCCGTGCTTACGATCCTTGACCTCGCGAAGGTCAACGTCACGCTCGGCCCCATCGAGCACACGCTCGGAGCGGCCTCCTCGGATGTCCAACTCATCGTCGCGGGCTACGTCCTGGCGTTCGGTATCCTCCTTGTGCCGTCCGGCCGGCTCGGCGACCTGTGGAACCGCAAGCGCCTCTTCCTCATCGGCCTGATCGCTTTCGGGCTCGCTTCGCTCGTGTGCGCGCTCAGTGTCAGCACCGGGATGCTCATCTGCGGGCGAATCCTGCAGGGCTTCGCGGCCGGCATCCTGATGCCCCAGGTGCTCGGCCTCATCCAGCAGCTCTTCACCGGGCAGGAGCGGGGTCGCGCGTTCGGCATCTTCGGCGCGATCATCGGCCTCGGGACGGCGTTCGGGCCGACGATCGGCGGCCTGCTCATCGGTCTCCTCGGTGAGGAGGCGGGTTGGCGGTGGACGTTCGCGATGAACGTGCCGCTCGCCCTCATCGTGCTCCCGTTCGCCTGGCGCCTGCTCCCGGTGAAGCAGGAGGTGGCGCGCGGGCAGACCCTCGACCTCTTCGGCGTCGCGTTGCTCGGGCTCGCGGTGCTCACGACGATGCTCCCGTTCGTCCTGACTTCCGGACGAAGCACCGACGACCCGGCTCGGTGGTGGCTGCTTGTGCCCGCGCTCGGCTTCTTCGTCGGCTTCATCCTCTGGGAGCGGCGGTACCTTCGCCAGGGCAAGACTCCCGTCGTCGACTTCGCGCTCTTTCGCACTCCCTCGTATCGCTACGGGGTGCTGATCACGACGCTGTTCTTCGCCGCCATGCCGGTCGGCTTCCTTCTTGTGACGCTCTTCTTGCAGCAGGGACTCGGACACCCGGCGGTGCTCGTCGGCGCGGTGTCCGTGCCATACGCGCTGACCTCGGCGGTGGTCGCTGCGGTCTCCGGGAGGTGGACGTTCCGGCACGGCGCGACCCTCGTCGCGATCGGCGTCGCGCTCTTCGCCGTTGGCTACACGGTTGTCCTGGTTGTCACGCAGCTCGCGGAGCCGGAGCTCTCGCCGTACCTGGTCAGCGCATCCCTGGTCATCTCCGGGGCGGGAGCAGGCCTCGTCATGGGAGCGAACCAGATGCGGATGCTGTTGCACGTTCCCGTGGAGCAGGCGGGCATAGCCGGTTCGTTCGCGCAGGTCGGCCAGCGCCTCGGCAACGCCATGGGGCTGGCGATCGGCAGCTCCGTGTTCTTCGCCGGAGTCGCCGCACTCCAGGTCGTGGGATCAGCGGGCCCGGATACGAGTTCGCCTGCCGTGCAGGAGGCGTACAAGGCTTCCGTCGCGGGCGGCCTGATCGTGGTCATCGCTTTGTCCTGCCTGACGCTTGTGGTCGCCATCGTCGACCTCGTCGGCCATCGCAGGCGAGAACGCGCACAACTCGCGGGGGAGTGACCCCGCCTCGTCAAAGCTCCGGGATGCTCAGCGTGCGGCGAGCGCCTCGAGTGCCTGCTGGTGCAGCAAGCCGTTCGTCGCGAGGGCGCTGCCGTGCCAGGGCCCCTGCGCGCCGTCCATGCTCGTGAACGTTCCACCGGCCTCGACGATGATCGGCACGATGGCCGCCATGTCGTACGGCTGCAGGTCGAACTCCCCGGCGATCTCCATCGCGCCCTCCGCGACCAGCATGTACGACCAGACCTCGCCGACGGCGCGCGTGCGCCAGATGGCGCGGCTGAACTCGAGCAGCTGCGCGGAGCGGCCGGCCTCGTCCCAGCCCTTCAGGCTGTTGTAGCTGAGGGATGCACGCTCGAGTTCGTCGACGGCGCTCACCTGGATGCGCCTGTCGGTCGCGACGTCGCTGTCGCTGAGGTCATCGTCCAGGTACGCACCCTGGCCGGTGGCGCCCCACCATCGGCGGTTGAGGCCCGGGGCGGAGACGACGCCCACCTCGGGAACCCCGTCGATGACGAGGGAGATCAGCGTCGCCCAGATCGGGATGCCGCGCATGAAGTTCGCGGTGCCGTCGATCGGATCGATGATCCACTGGCGGCGGGAGTTGCCCTGCGAGCCGTACTCCTCGCCGAGGATCGAGTCGCTTGGCCTGGTTTCCGCGAGCCGCGCCCGCAGCGCCTGCTCGACGGCGCGGTCCGCATCCGTCACCGGCGTGCGGTCCTCTTTCTCATACACCCCGAGCGAGCGCGAGTTGAAGTGCTTCATCGAGGTCGCGTCGGCGATGTCTGCGAGCTCGCGCGCGAGGCGGAGGTCGGAGGAGAGCGGGTGCAGGAGTTCGGTGGCCACAAGCTCAGCCTAGGCCAGCGCCTGGCTAGTAGCTCGCGTCCGCCGCCTGGTCGAGCGACATGAAGAGTCGGCGCAGGGAGTCGAGCCGCGCGATTCCTGCCTCGTCGAGTTCGCCGTCACGTGCGGCGTCGTCGAGGGCGCAATCCGGGGCATCCGCCCGGTGCGTGCAGCCGCGCGGGCAGTCCTCTGCGATCATCGCGAGCTCGGTGAACCCGCGCAGCACGTTGTCGCGATCGACGTGACCGAGCCCGAAGGAACGGACCCCGGGGGTGTCGATGATCCAGCTGGAGTGCCCGTCTGCGTCTTCGACACGGACGGCAAGCGTGGAGGAGGAGGTGTGCCTTCCGCGCCCCGTCACGGCGTTGACAACTCCGGTCTCCCGGAGCGTTCCGGGTACAAGGGCGTTCACGAGGGTCGACTTGCCGACGCCGGAGTGCCCGACGGCGACGGTCGTGTGTCCGGCGAGGGCCGCGCGGAGCTCATCGATCGGCTCGCCTCCCGGGCGCGACTCGAAGACCTTGACACCGAGCGGCTCAACCAGCGCGCGCAGCTCGTCGGCTGGTGCGACGTCGGTCTTAGTGAGGACAAGCAGTGGCTGGATGCCCGCATCCAGCGCGGCGACGAGGTACCGGTCGATGAGCCTGGGCCGCGGCTCCGGCTGCGCCGTTGCCGCGACGATCAGCATCTGGTCGGCGTTCGCGACGATGACGCGTTCGACCTGGTCCGTGTCGTCGGCACTCCGGCGGAGCAGGGTCTTGCGCTCGCAGATGCGGACGATGCGTGAGAGGCTGCCCGCGTCGCCCGTCGTGTCGCCGACGATGTCGACGAAGTCACCCGTCACGATCGCCGTGCGGCCGATCTCCCTCGCCTTGGCGGCCGTGACAGTGCGCTCCTCCGGCGTGCTCTCGTCGAGCAGCACCGTGTAGCGCCCGCGGTCGACCGTGACGACTCGTCCGGTCACGGCGTCGGCATGCTTCGGGCGCTGCTTCGACCGCGGCCGGTTCGCCTTCGGATTCGGGCGCCCGCGGAAGTCATCCTCGTCCCAGTCTCCGTAGGCGTCGAACGCGTCGCCGAGTGAACGGGCCACGGTCAGATGCTGAAGGCGGTGAGGTCGACGCTGCCGTCGTCCTCGACCTCATCGGCCGCGGTGACAGCGCCTTGCTCGAGCATGTCCTGCCAGAGCTGCGTGAACTGGGGGAGGGTCTTGTTCGTGGCATGGATGTCATCGACAGTGACGCCCTCGATCGCCAGGCCGACGATGGCACCGGAGGTCGCCATGCGGTGATCCTCGTAGCTGCGCCACTCGTGCGCCGTGCGGGGGCCGGGAACGATCTCGAGCCCGTCTTCGAGCTCGTTGACCTCGCAGCCGATGCCGCGCAGCTCGGCCGCGATGGCAGCGACTCGGTCGGTCTCGTGGCCACGGAGGTGCGCGATGCCGGTGATGCGGCTGGTCGTCGTGCAGAGGCCACACAGCGCAGCCAGGTTGGGCGCAAGCTCCCCCGCTTCGGAGAGGTCCAGGTCGACCCCGGGAAGCTCTGCCCCCTCGGCGATTCCGCGCTCTACCGTGCAGGTGAGCACGCCGTCAGCGACCGAGATCTGCGCGCCGAACAGCGGGAGCAGATGCTCGAGATGCGAGCCGACCTGCGTCGTCGACTCCGGCCAGTCCTCGATGGCGACGCTGCCGCCTGCGACGATCGCGGCGATGAGGAAGGGCTCGGCGTTCGACAGGTCTGGCTCGATCGTGAGCTCGCGCCCTTCGATGGCACCGGCGCTGACGCGCCACGTGCCTGCCTCGGAGTCGTCGATCTCGACGCCGCGGTCTCGGAGGGCGGCAAGCGTCATGTCGATGTGCGGCTGGCTCGGCACGCGAGCGCCGGAGTGGATGAGCGTGAGGCCCTCGCTGAAGCGCGCCCCCGCCATGAGGAGACCGGACACGAACTGGCTGGATGCTCCGGCGTCGATCGTGACCTCGCCGCCCGTCACCTCGCCAGTCCCGTAGAGGGAGAAGGGCAGTCCACCCCTGCCGTCGTCACGCACCTCGACGCCGAGCGCCTTGAGGGCATCCACCGTGCCCTTCATGGGGCGTCTGCGCGCCGCCTCGTCGCCGTCGAAGGCGACTGGGCCGAGCGCGAGGGATGCGAGGGGCGGGACGAAACGCATGACCGTGCCTGCCAGGCCGCAGTCGATGGAGACGCCGCCCTCGAGCTCGCCGGGGACGATCTCGAGATCGTTGCCGAATCGGCCATCGCCGGGGACCTCGGTGATCTGCGTGCCGAGCTGTCGCAACGCCTCGATCATCAGCTCCGTGTCGCGCGCCCACAGCGGATGCCGGAGCTTCGACGGCGCGGCGGCGAGCGCGGACAGGACAAGCTCGCGGTTCGTGAGGCTCTTCGAACCCGGAATCTGCAGCCGCGCGTCGATCGGCGCTGTTGCCGTCGGGGCGTCCCAGGGACCGTCGCCGAGGGTCAGCGGCTCGCTGCCCTCGTCATCTCGGTACAGGTCGAAGCGTGGTCCGGAATAGCCAAAGATCTCCATTGGTTGACAACGATACCGCCAGTGGCGCTTGCACCACTCGGAAATCCGATTCCGCACGACATCCGCCAGACACCGAAGAGGAGGGCAGCCCTTGCAGACAACGCTCGCGCCGCCGAGGCGTCAAGCCGCCGAGAGGCGCACGGCAGTACACTCACGCGTAATGAGTGAGCAGAAGTCGCCCCAGGCGACCCCAGATCAGGACGAACTCCGGCAACTGTTCGAGGAGCAGGCGCTGCAGTACATCGACCAGTTGTACGCGGCGGCAATGCGCATGACTCGAAACCCCGCAGATGCACAGGACCTCGTGCAGGAGACCTTCGTGAAGGCCTTCGTCGCGTTCGGGCGCTTCGAGCAGGGCACGAACCTCAAGGCGTGGCTGTATCGCATCCTCACGAACCTCTTCATCAACTCGTACAGGAAGAAGCAGCGGGAGCCGTACGCGAACGCGCTCGAGGACCTCGAGGATTGGCAGCTCGGCGGTGCCGAGTCTGCGACAGCCCAGACATCGTCGCGCTCGGCTGAGGCCGAGGCCATCGACCACCTTCCCGATTCGACGGTGAAGGACGCCCTCCAGGCCATCCCGGAGGACTTCCGCCTCGCGGTGTTCCTCGCGGACGTCGAGGGCTTCTCCTACAAGGAGATCGCAGACATCATGAAGACCCCCGTCGGCACCGTCATGTCGCGGCTCCACCGCGGCAGGCGACTGCTGCGCGACCGCCTCACCGGCTACGCGCGGGAGAACGGCATCATTCCGCCCCTGGACGGGGACGAGCAGGAAACAGGGAGCAAGAAATGACCGATTGCGGCTGCGAGAAAGCCAAGGACGCCCTCGAGGAGTACCTGCGCAATGAACTCGCGAGTACGGATGCGAGCGATATTCGCGAGCACCTGGAGCACTGCAAGGACTGCGAGAGCGAGCTCCACGTGAACCGCTCTCTCATGGAGGTTGTGCAGCGAGCCTGCAAGGAACGCGCCCCGGAGGAGCTGCGTCTGCACGTGCTTGACCAGCTGCGGAACATCCAGCGCTCGCACGGCACACCCGTCGCGAAGTAGGGCGTGGTCGCCCCGACGCCGTTCTCCGTTCATGAGTCCTGACAGCAGCGCCGCATGGCTCCGCCTCTCGGCGCGCATCGAAGAGGCGGTTGCCGAGCTCACTGAAAAGGGCGCGCGGCGGGAGACACTTGGCGAGCTCGTCGAGCGTCGCCCTGTGCTTGGCATCAGGCGGGGTCCGGTCATGCGTCGGATCTCGCGAGTGTGGCGGCTCCGTGAACTCCTGCTCGACGAGAGCGGAGCGCTCTTCCGTGTCGGCTCAGTCGTCCGTGTCGCGAAGCAGCCGGACCACTACAACGAGCAGTCAGCCCTTGCCGCCCACCGGCGTCGCGTGCAGCTGGCGGCCCTGCGGTCCGGGTTCGAGCTCGGCGAGACCGTGAACTACGGTGCGATCAGCATCCAGCTGTCCGACGGACTGGGCGCGGATGCGCATCCGGGGCTCGAAGTCGTCGACGGCGAGGTCGTCCTGCACTGGGGTGCTGTCCCTGGCGCACAGGCCGGCCTGGGGTCAAGCAGTGTGGAATCGCTCGCCGCCTACCTCGACGACGCGGTTGCCCTGCTCATCGGCCGCTAGCAGCGGCCTCACACACGAAGAAGGCGCCAGCCCCGAGAATTCGGGGCTGGCGCCTTCTTCGTGTTCTGCGGCGCCTACTCGGCGAGCACACCTTCGATGAGCTCAGCCTGCTGACGCTGGTGGGCCTTCATCGTGCCGACGGAAGGTGCCGAAGACTCCGGTCGCGTGACCGCGCGGATCGTGCGTCCCTCGAGCATCGGCGCGAGGTGCGTGCGGATGAACGGCCAGGCGCCCTGGTTCTCCGGCTCGTCCTGCGCGTACACGATCTCAGCGTTCGGGTACTCGGCCAGGAGACGGTTGATCTCCTCGCCCGGCATCGGGTAGAACTGCTCGAGCCGTACGAGCGCGACGGTCGTGTCCTCACGCTTGTCGAGCTCGGCACGGAGGTCGTAATGCAGCTTGCCGGCGTGCAGCACGACCCGGCGCACGGCCGCCTTGTCGGCGATCCGCTCGTCGTCGAGGACGGGGCGGAAGGACCCCTGCGTGAAGTCCTCGACCGGCGAGACGGCACTGCGCAGGCGCAGCATCGACTTGGGCGTGAAGATCACGAGCGGCTTGCGGGGCCTGGCGTACGCCTGGCGGCGCAGCAAGTGGAAGTGCGACGCGGGCGTCGACGGCATCGCGACCGTCATGTTCTCCTCGGCCGCGAGCGTCAGGAAGCGCTCGATGCGGGCGGACGAGTGGTCGGGGCCCTGGCCCTCGTAGCCGTGGGGGAGCAGCAGCACGACGCTCGAACGCTGGTTCCACTTCTGCTCGGACGCCGAGATGAACTCGTCGATGATGGTCTGCGCGCCGTTGACGAAGTCGCCGAACTGCGCTTCCCAGAGCACAAGGGCGTCTGGCCGCTCCACCGAGTAGCCGTACTCGAAGCCGAGCACCGCGTACTCGCTCAGGAAGGAGTCGTAGATCGAGATGGGCGCCTGGTTGTCGCTGAGGTTCGACAGCGGCAGCCAGTTCTGCCCGTTGAGGCGGTCGTGGAACAGGGCGTGGCGCTGCACGAACGTTCCACGGCGCGAGTCCTGGCCGGACATGCGCACTGGCGTTCCCTCCATGAGCAGCGAGCCGAGTGCGAGCAGCTCGCCGAAGGCCCAGTCGATGCCGCCTTCGCGGCTCATCTGCTCGCGCTTCGAGAGGACGGCCTTGAGCTTCGTGTGCACCGAGAAGCCCTCAGGCGGGTTCCCGTGCGCATCGCCGATGATCTCGACGACCTCGCGGGCAACCGCGGTCGAATCGGGCTCGGAGCGGTGGTTCTCCTCGCGTGACCCAACCGCCGAGAGCTCGGCGGGCGAGATGGGCGTCGACTGCGTCTGCGCCTGGTGGGTCTCCGCGAAGGCGCGCTCGAGGCGGTCGTGGAAGTCCTTCTGCGCCGCGTCGAACTCGTCCTGCGTGATGTCGCCACGTCCGACGAGCGCCTCGGCGTAGAGCTTGCGCACGGAGCGCTTCGCCTCGATGAGGTTGTACATGAGGGGCTGCGTCATCGAGGGGTCGTCGCCCTCGTTGTGGCCGCGGCGCCGGTACGAGATGAGGTCGATGACCACGTCGCGCTTGAAGCGCTGGCGGTAGGCGAACGCGAGCTCAGCGACGCGTGCCACGGACTCGGGGTCGTCGCCGTTCACGTGGAACACCGGCGCCGAGATGGCCTTTGCGACATCGGTCGAGTACATCGACGAGCGTGCGTCGCGCGGCGTCGTGGTGAAGCCGACCTGGTTGTTGATGTTCACGTGGATCGTGCCGCCAGTGCGGTACGCGCGCAGCTGCGACATCTGCATCGTCTCGTAGACGACACCCTGGCCGGCCATCGCGGCGTCACCGTGGATGAGGATTGGCAGCACTGCGTCCCGGCCGTCGGCCTTGCGGTCGATCTTGCCGCGCACGATGCCCTCGAGCACGCCGTTGACGGCCTCGAGGTGCGACGGGTTGGCGGCGAGGTAGACGGGGATCGTCGCACCGGAAGCTGCCGTGAAGGTTCCCTCGATGCCGAGGTGGTACTTCACGTCTCCCGAGTTGCCGCGACCCGAGCTGGACTGGACGCCCTCGAACTCACGGAAGATCTGGCCGTACGTCTTGCCTGCGATGTTGGTGAGCACGTTGAGGCGGCCGCGGTGCGCCATGCCGATGGCGACCTCGTCGAGGTCCTCCTCGGCTGCACCCTGGATGATCGTGTCGAGCAGCGAGATGACCGATTCGGAGCCCTCCAGCGAGAAACGCTTCTGGCCGACGTACTTGGTCTGCAGGAACGTCTCGAACGCCTCAGCCTCGTTGAGCTTGTTGAGGATGCGCATCTGCTCTTCATGCGTGGGCTTCGTGTACGGGTGCTCGAGCTCGTCCTGGAACCAGGCGCGCTGCTCAGGGTCCTGGATGTGCATGTACTCGATGCCGATCGTGCGGCAGTAGGAGTCGCGCAGGATGCCAAGGATCTCGCGGAGCTTGAGCATCCGCTGGCTGCCGCCGAAGCCGTCGGCGACGAACTCGCGCTCGAGGTCCCAGAACGTGAGCCCGTGATTCTCGATCTCGAGGTCGGGGTGCGTGCGCTGCACGTACTGCAGCGGGTCGATGTCCGCCATCATGTGGCCGCGTACGCGGTACATGTTGATGAGCTGCTGCACGCGCGCCGTCTTGTTGACGGAGGCAGCGAGGTCGACGTGGACGTCCTGCGACCACACGACGGGCTTGTACGGGATGCGCAGCGAAGCGAAGATCTCCTCGTAGAAGTTGTGCTGGCCCGTGAGGTGCTCGTGCACGATCTTGAGGAACTCGCCAGAGCCCGCGCCCTGGATGACGCGGTGGTCGTACGTGCTCGAGATGGTGAGTCGCTTGGAGATCGCGAGGTCGTCGATGACGTGCTGCGCCATGCCCTGGTAGGGGGCCGGGTAGTCGAGGGCGCCTGCGCCGATGATGGCGCCCTGGCCCTTCATGAGCCTCGGCACCGACTGGAGCGTGCCCATGCCGCCGGGGTTCGTGAGGGAGATCGTGGTGCCCGCGTAATCGTCGCCGCTGAGCTTGTTCTGGCGGCCGCGCTTAATGAGCTCCTCGTAGGCACCCAGGAATTCGCGGAAGTTGAGCGTCTCCGCCTGCTTGATGCTCGGTACGACCAGTGCACGGGTGCCGTCTGGCTTCGGCACGTCGATCGCGATGCCCAGGTTGACGTGGGCCGGCTCGATCGCCGAGGGCTTGCCGTCAATCTCGTCGTAGTAGACGTTCATGCTCGGGAACTTGATGAGCGCCTTCACGAGCGCCCAGCCGATGAGGTGCGTGAACGAGACCTTGCCGCCGCGGGTGCGACGGAGGTGGTTGTTGATGACGATGCGGTTGTCGATCATGAGCTTCGCGGGGATCTCGCGGTAGCTCGTCGCCGTGGGCACCTGCAGCGAGATGTCCATGTTCTTGGCGATGGCCTTCGCCATGCCCTTCAGCGGAGACACGATGTTCTCGCGCGACGGTGCCTTCTCCTTGTCGGCGGCTGGTGCATCCGCTGGGATCAGCTTCTCCTGCGGGGCCGCGGCAGTCGTCTTCGCCTGCTTGCGTGCCTCACCCTCGGACGCGGGCTTCTTCGCCTCGGCCTGCGGGGCCTGAGTGGCCTGCGCCTTCGCCGGCTGAGCCGCTGGCGTCGACTTCACCGGTGCAGCGGTCTGCTGCTTCGCGTACTGCTCGAGTGTCGGCCACCATGCCTCGTCGACACTCTTCGGGTCCTTGACGTACTTCTCGTACATCTCTTCGACGAGCCAATCGTTGGCCCCGAAATCGGACTTTGCTTCGTCTGTACCCGCACTGGTCAAATGACTCGCCACCTGAGTTCGTCTCGCGTTCGTCTAGGGATGCGGGACGCGCCGAATCTGGGCGGCGACCCCATCGAGTGAACAGCCTAACGCGCTTGGCGAGCGCTCTGCGCGAAAGTGGGACGTTCAGAGGCGCGGCAACGTATTCTGGAGGCCATGCACTTCTCTGGTCCAGCCCCCCACCACGAGCTCACGTACTCCGATGTCTTCCTCATCCCGAGTCGATCAGATGTGGGTTCGAGGCTCAACGTCTCGCTCGCCCCTGACGACGGCACAGGGATGACGATCCCGCTGGTGGCCTCGAACATGAACGCGGTGACCGGGCCGCGCATGGCCGCAGCGATCGCGCGCCGTGGCGGGCTCGGCGTGCTCCCGCAGGACATGTCGCTCGAGGAGCTGCAGACGGCGATCAACTGGGTGAAGTCGCAGGACGCGGTGCTGGACACCCCGTTCACCGCGTCTGGGGATTCCACCGTCGGTGCGGTGCTCGAATTGGTTCCGCCCGTCGCGGGCTTCGGGGTCTCCGTGCTCGCCTCCAACGGGGATGTCCTGGGAGTCCTGCAGGCGTCGACGCTCGCGCGTGTCCCGGGCGATGCCGTCCTCTCGGATCTGAGCCACCATTTCGTCGACGAGGTACCTGTTGCCCTCGCGCGGGATTCCCGCGCGGTCTTCAACTCGTTTGCCGCCGCGGGCGAGAGCTTCGCACCCGTGCGCACCGAGGGCGGCTCGCTCGCCACGGTGACGGCGAGCGGCGCGCTGCGCAGCACGATCTACCAGCCTGCTCTGGATGCGCGTGGCCGACTGCGAGTCGCAGTCGCGGTCGGGGTGTCACGCAACGCCCTCGAGCGGGCGCGGGCGCTTGTCGAGGCTGGCGCGGACGTGCTTGTCCTGGACACGGCGCACGGGCACCAGGGCAGCATGCTCCGTGCCATCGAAGCGGTGCGCGGTGCCGAACTCGGCGTCCCGATCGTCGCGGGCAACGTGGTTAGCGGGAGCGGTGTGCACGACCTCGTGTCCGCGGGTGCCAGCATCATCAAGGTCGGCGTCGGCCCCGGCGCGATGTGCACGACGCGCATGATGACTGCAGTTGGCCGCCCCCAGTTCTCCGCGGTCCTGGAGACCTCGGAGACGGCGCATGCATTGGGCGCGCGGGTCTGGGCCGATGGGGGAGTGCGCTACCCGCGTGACGTGGCGCTCGCGCTCGCCGCTGGCGGCTCGGCCGTCATGATCGGATCCTGGTTCGCCGGGACGGTCGAGGCTCCCGGCACGGTGCGGACCGATGAGGCAGGGAACTGGTTCAAGGAGTCGTTCGGCATGGCGTCGACGAAGGCCGTGGAGGCGCGCTTCGGGGACCTCGAGCCGTACGAGCGCGCCCGCAAGCTGCTCTTCGCGGAGGGCATCTCCTCGTCGAAGATCATGCTCGATCCCAAGCGTCCGGGCCTCGACGACCTGATCGACATGATCACGACGGGCGTCCGTTCATCGTTCACCTACGCCGGTGCCGACTCGCTCCCCGAGTTTCGACAGCGCGCGAAGGTCGGCATCCAGTCGGCTGCCGGCTATGAAGAGGGCAAGGCCCTCCCTGTCTCCTGGTAGACGCGGCCCGCTGAGGGTGGTCTTCGATATACTGCGTGGCAACTATGGACGATGACCATCCTCCGCGATCCGCACCCTCAGCCCTTCTTTCTTCCGCCGGCGTGAGCACTCCGCGCCGCTTGAGCACTGCCCACTCTGGGCAGAGCGCCCGACTCGGTACCCGTCGTGGCGGTGACGACTCGTGAACGAGTGGGTCATGCTCGGCATCGGTGTCCTGCTGACGCTCGGTACCGGTGTCTTCGTCGGGTCTGAGTTCGCTCTGGTGAACCTCGACCGCAACGACCTCGAGAAGCGGCGCGAGCGGGGTGAGAAGCGGCTCACCCCGACGATCAACGCGCTCAAGCACACGTCGACGCACCTTTCGAGCGCGCAGCTCGGCATCACGCTCACCACGCTCCTCACCGGCTACACGATGGAGCCCGCGATCTCGTCGCTCCTGGCGACCCCGCTTGGCGCGGTCGGGTTGCCAGCGGATGCCGTGCGGCCCGTCGGCGCCGTCCTCGCGATCGTCATCGCGACGGCACTCTCCATGGTCGTGGGGGAGCTCATCCCGAAGAACTTCGCGCTCGCCGTGCCCCGCACCACGGCCAAGTTCCTGATTCCGCTCCAGGTGGCGTTCACGACCGTCTTCCGACCGGCGGTCGCGGTGCTCAACGGCAGCGCGAACGGCATCATCCGGTCCTTCGGGATCGAGCCCAAGGAGGAGCTGTCCGGCGCTCGCACGGCAGAAGAGTTGTCGAGCCTCGTTCGGCGTTCCGCGCTGGTCGGGATCCTCGAGGGTGAGCGTGCCGTCCTGCTGAGCCGCACGCTGCGCTTCTCGGATCACATCGCGGCCGACGTCATGACGCCGAGGCCGCGTGTGCAGTCGATCGCGGTCGACGCCCCGGTGCAGGAGCTCATCGACCTCGCGAAGTCGACGGGACACTCGCGGTTCCCGGTGACCGGCGAGGACATCGATGAGATTGTCGGCGTCGCGCACTTGAAGAACGCCGTCTCCCTCCCGCTTGAACGTCGGCGCACTGTCCCTGTCGGCGCCATCAAGACCGATGCGCTGCTTGTCCCTGAGACGCTTGGCCTGGATGCGCTGCTCGCCGAGCTGCGCTCCGGCGGGTTCCAGCTCGCCGTCGTCCTCGACGAGTACGGCGGAACCAACGGCGTGGTGACCCTCGAGGACCTCGTCGAGGAGATCGTCGGCGAGCTCGTCGACGAGCACGACCGCGCCCACCTGGACGTGGTGATGGCCAAGGGGCGCACGACCTTCGACGGCATGCTCCGGCCAGACGAGGTGCGAGACCGGCTGAACATCGAGCTCGACGACGACGGCCCGTTCGAGACCGTCGCGGGCTTCATGATGAACGCGCTCGAGCGCATCCCGTCCGTCGGCGACGAGGTGCAGGTTCCCGTCGGCACGTTCCGCGTCGAGCGGATGGAGGGACGCCGCGTGGACCGCGTCGCGTTCACCCCGAACGAGTCCTACGAGTCGAGGGAGGCACTCATGCAGCGCCTCGCCGACCAGCACGCCGAGAAGGAGCACCGTGGCTGAGTATTGGTCTGGACTTGCCTGGCTTGTGGTCCTCCTGGCGGCAAACGCCTTCTTCGTCGGGGCTGAGTTCGCCGTTATCTCGGCGAAGCGCTCGCAGATCGAGCCCCGTGCCGAGCGTGGCAGCAAGGCGGCGCAGCAGACGCTCTACGCGATGGAGCATGCGACGGGAATGCTCGCGACCAGCCAGCTCGGCATCACGGTCTGCTCGTTGCTCATCCTGAACGTGTCGGAGCCAGCGCTGCACCACCTTCTCGAGATCCCACTCTCGGCGACCGGTCTCGGCGAGGAGATGATCTCGACGATCGCGTTTGTCATCGCCCTCATCGTCGTCTCCTACCTGCACGTCGTGCTCGGCGAGATGGTCCCGAAGAACATCTCATTCTCGGTGCCCGATCGCGCCGCGCTCCTCCTCGCGCCTCCGCTCGTGTTCTTCTCTCGGCTGTTCGCCCCGGTGATCTGGGCCCTCAACGGCATCGCGAACACCACCCTGCGCCTCTTCGGGGTCGAGCCCAAAGCAGAGACGACAAGCGCCTTCACCTTCGACGAGGTGGCGGGCATCGTCGAGCAATCGAAGCGGGAGGGTGTGCTCATGGACCGCGCGGGCACGCTCTCGAACACCTTCGAGTTCACGGCGAAGAAGGTGGCCTCGGTGGCGATCGCCGGCGAGCAGCTGGTTGTGCTCCCGCCGGACGCGACCCCCGAGATGCTGCAGCGCGCGGTCTCCGAGCATGGCTACTCGCGCTACATCATCCTCGACGAGGAAGGCGGCTACGCAGGGTACGTGCACCTCAAGGACGTGCTCGACCTCGACGAGCCTGGCGAGTTCGACCAGCCGATCCCGGCGAAGCGCGTCCGCTCGCTCGACTCGATGCACGACGAGGCGGACCTCGAGGATGCCCTGGCGACGATGCGCCGCACGGGAAGTCACCTGGCTCGCGTGCTCGACCGCGAGGGCACGACGCTCGGCGTGCTGTTCCTGGAGGACATCATCGAGGAACTCGTGGGAGAGATCCGGGACGCGACGGCCAGGCACTGAGCTCCGACTCCTGCTCGGCCTGGGAGCCGACTTGGCGTGTCGTCCAAGAGGGACCAGGATGGCCGGGTGAGGGAATTCGATGCTCAAGACGCCGCTGCCAGTGTGTTCGCGCCGCGTGAGGACGACCACAAGTACCGCAGGGGTGTCGCCGCCTTCGTTACCGGTTCGACGCACTACCCGGGGGCTGCCGTCCTCGGGACGAGGGCCGCACTCGCGACCGGCATCGGGATGGTGCGCTACTCCGGCGGCGAGGCCGAGACCAAGGCTGTGCTGTGGCAGAGTCCCGAGGTCGTCGCCGACCTCGCATCCTTCGATGCGCTCGTTGTGGGGTCAGGCGTCGATCCGAAAGACGTCCGCCGGACCAGCGAGGCTCGCGAAGCCCTCGACCGCGCCCGCGAGCTGGACGCCACGGTCATCGCCGACTCCGGCGCGCTCGGCCAGATCGCCAAGCGGGTGCTTGGCGGTCACCACGTTCGCCGCTGCATCCTCACGCCGCACGCGGCCGAGCTCGCAGCCCTCATCACGAAGCTCGAGAACACCGAGGTGCACGCCACCGATGTCATCAAGGAGCCGGAGCAGGCCGTCCGGCTCGTGACCGATCGCCTCGGCTGCACGCTGGTGCTCAAGGGGCACCGCACCTACATCGCCGGCGACGGACCCACGATCATCGTGGATGCGCCGGGTGCCTGGCTGGCGACGGCGGGAACCGGCGACGTGCTCGCTGGGGCGATGGGCGCGCTGAGCGCCGTCGCCTCGAAGCGTGAGGTGGCCGAGCAGCCTGAGCCGCAGCAGCTCGCGGCGGCGGCCGTCTGGCTGCACGCCAGAGCCGGCTGGCTGGCGTCGCAGCTGAACGCCGGCAACACAGCCGCTTCCACCGACCTTCTGGCGCCGATCGACGAGCTCAGGGTGCATGGCCCAGGCGCCCCGATCAGGGCGAGCGACGCGACCGCGGTCCTTCCACGCCTCGTCGGCGCACTCGTGGCGTCCAAGCTCCACGCCTGAGCTGGGGTAGCTTGTCCGGCATGACTACGTCGTGGATCGCCCGTCATTGGCGAGGCCCTCTCTCGATCGTGACACTCTGGCTTGCCTTCGCGGGCGTCCATTACGTGCTGATCCTCGTGAATCTCTACTCGCTCTCGAACCCCATGGGCGACGTCTTCCAGGTGTACCGCGGCTGGGTCGACCAGGCGCAGCTCGGGCAGGTGCCCGGCATCGACGCGACCTTCGTGTATCCGCTGCCCTCGCTGCTGCCCATGCTGCTCGCCGACGTCGTTGGCGGACAGGCGAACTACGGCCTGGGCTGGCTGCTTGTCGTCGCCGCGGGCAACGCCGTAGCGTTTGCGGCCCTGACGCTCTGGCGACCGGCGGCTCCGAACGCCCGCCTGCGTCAGATCGCCGCCTGGTGGTGGCTTGCACTCATGGCGCTGCTCGGTCCGGTCGCCCTCGGCAGGATCGACGCCGTGAGCGTGCCCATCGCGATTCTCGCCCTGCTCGCTCTCCGCCGTCGGCCCGAGATCGCCGGTGCGCTGCTGACCTTCGGCGCCTGGCTCAAGATCTGGCCGGCCGCCGTGTTCGCGGCCGCGTTCATCGTCCTGCGTCACCGCCTCTGGCTGGCGGCTGGCGCGGTGGTGGTCTGCGCCGCTGTACTCATCCCCGCGTTGGCGCTGGGCGGTGGCTCGAACGTCTTCTCGTTCGTGACTGAGCAGACAGGCCGTGGGCTCCAGGTCGAGGCCGTCGCAGCAACCGTGCCGATGTGGCTCGCGTCGATGCAGATTCCCGGCTACGACGCCTACTACTCCATGGAGATCTTGACGTTCCAGGTCGACGGGCCCGGCACCGAGTTCGTGAGCGCGCTGCTCACTCCGGTGCTCGCGGTAGCAGTGCTCGGCGTCGTCCTGCTGGCGCTCGTCTCGAAGCGCCGCGGGATGCCATTCACGCGCCTCTTCCCGGCCCTCTCGCTCGCGCTTGTGCTCTCGTTCATCGTGTTCAACAAGGTCGGCTCGCCGCAGTTCATCACCTGGCTCGCCCCGGTCATCGTGTTCGGACTCATCGTCGACGTGCGGCGCTTCGCGCTGCCTGCCGGCATCGCCCTGTGCATCGCCTGGCTCACGCAGATCATCTACCCGGGCAACTACAACTTCGTGACCGATGCCCACTCCGCTGGCGTGGCCCTGCTCGCGGGCCGAAACGGCCTGCTCGTGGTGCTGCTCGTCTGGTCGCTCTGGGCGATGTGGCCGCGGAGCAGGCGAGGCGTGGGGACGGCGTCTGCACGCGCCTCGCGCACCGCCGCCCCTGCGGTGTCAGCCGTTCGCGAGCATGGAGCGGATCGCGTCACCGACGTGGTGGATCTCGAGCAGGAATCCGTCGTGGCCGAAGTTCGATCTGATCGTGACGGCCCGGTCTCCTGAGTAGCTGTTCTGCACGCCGGCCGCGATGCGGTGCTGCGTCTCTGGCGGGAAGAGCACGTCTGTTGAGATGCCGATGACCATCGTGGATGCGGTGACCCGCGCCAGCGCCGCGTCCACGCCTCCGCGGTCACGACCGACGTTGTGCGAGCTCATGGCCGTCAACAGCGTGATGTAGCTGTTCGCGTCGAAGCGGCGCGTGAACCGGTTCCCGTGGAAGTCGAGATAGGACTCGACGGCGTAGCGACCCTCGTCCTGCTCAGGACTCAGGTTCGACTGCCAGCTCCGGCCGAATCGGTCGTCGAGCTCCGTGCCCGACCTGTAGTTGAGCATCGCGAGACGCCGAGCCAGAGCGAGGCCGCGGTGCGGGCCGAAGCCGGCTGGCTCGTCCGCATAGTCGCCGCCGTTGAAGTTCGGGTCGAGTCTGACCGCCTCGATCTGGAGCGTGTTCTGCGCGATGGTCTGCGCGTCCGACGCGGCGGGCGCGCTCATCACGACAAGGCGCCTCGTGCGATCGGGGAACATGATGCCCCACTCGAGCGCGTGCATCCCACCCATCGAGCCGCCGATGATGGCGGCGAAGGTCGAGATGCCGAGCTCGTCGGCGAGGAGTGATTGTGCGAGGACCTGGTCGCGGATCGTGAGCACCGGGAACGAGGACCCGTACGCGTTTCCGCGGGAGTCGAAGCTCGCGGGTCCGGTCGAGCCCTGGCAGCCGCCGAGCATGTTCGGCGCGATGACGAAGTAGCGGTCGGTGTCGAGGGGAGCGCCAGGCCCGATGATGCCAGGCCACCAGCCGGCGGTCGGATGCCCTGGGCCTAGGAGGCCTTCGACGTGCGAGTCGCCGGTGAGGGCGTGCAGCACGAGGATCGCGTTCGACCTGTCCGCGTTGAGCGTGCCCCACGTCTCGTAGGCGAGTCGGATGAGCGGGAGCTCGCCGCCGTGCTCGGGGCTGAAGGCACCGAGCCAGGCGAACTGCCGGTGTCCGACGTCGTCGCCGTCGCGCCAAGCACCCGAGGCGGGCGGCCTCAGTGAGACCGCCCGCAATTCGTCGTTCGGGATTCTGCCGCTTGGCGGCGAGATGCCGTGATCTGTCCAGTCCATCAGCGCCAGGCTAGCGGCTACCCCGCGCTTACGCGCGAAGCGAGTCGAGGGCCTGCGAGAGGTCCGCGATGAGGTCGTCCACGTTCTCGAGGCCCACGGAGAGGCGCACGAGGCCCGGGTTGATGCCCGAGGCGAGGAGCTGCTCTGGCGTGAGCTGCGAGTGGGTCGTCGACGGCGGGTGCACGATGAGGCTTCGCACGTCGCCGATGTTCGCGAGGTGGCTGAAGAGCTTGACCCGCTCGACGAGCTTGCGGCCCGCTTCGACGCCGCCACGCAGTTCGAACGACAGGATGGCGCCGGCGCCGTTGGGGGCGTAGCGCTGCGCGAGTGCGTTCCACGGGCTCGACTCGAGGCCGGCGTAGTTCACGTTCTGCACCTCGGCGTGGCCCTGCAGCCAGCCAGCGATGGTGGTGGCGTTGGAGACGTGCCGCTCCATGCGCAGGCTGAGGGTCTCGACGCCCTGGAGGATCTGCCATGAGGATGCAGGCGCGATGGACGCGCCGATGTCGCGTAGCAGCTGGACGCGCGCCTTGGTGTGGAAGGCGTTGGCGTTGCCGAGCGCGCCCGTGTAGCTGAGGCCGTCGTAGCTCGGGTCGGGCTCGGAGAGGCCGGGGAAGCGGTCCTTGTGCTCGTCCCAGGCGAAGGTGCCGCCGTCGACGATGACGCCGCCGATGACGGCGCCGTGGCCGCCGAGGAACTTCGTCGCGGAGTGGACGACGATGTCCGCTCCGTGCTCGAACGGACGGATGAGGAATGGGGTCGCGATGGTGTTGTCCACGATGAGCGGCACCCCGACCTCGTGGGCGACGTTCGCGACGGCCTCGATGTCGAGGATGTTGACGGCGGGGTTGCCGATCGTCTCGCCGAAGAAGAGCTTCGTGTTGTCCTTGGCCGCCGCCCGCCACGCGTCCGGGTTGTTCTGGTCCTCGACGAAGGTGACGTCGATGCCGAGCTTCGCGAACGTGTACTTGAAGAGGTTGAACGTGCCGCCGTAGATGGAGGTCGATGACACGATGTGGTCGCCGGCACCCGCGATGTTGAGGATCGCGAAGGTCTCGGCCGCCTGACCGGAGGCGAGGGCGAGGGCTCCGCTGCCACCTTCGAGGTCAGCGATGCGTGCTTCGAGCACTGCGGTCGTCGGGTTCGTGATGCGCGTGTAGATGTTGCCGGCGCGCGAGAGGGAGAAGAGGTCGGCCGCGTGCTGTGCGTCGTCGAACACGTACGAGGTCGTCTGGTAGATCGGGGTGACGACGGCGTTGGTCGTCGGGTCAGGGGCGGAACCGGCGTGGATCTGCCTGGTCTCGAAGCTCTGGGTCATAGGTAGCCTCCGGGTCGGCTGCGACCCGACTGGACAGCCGGGTGGCACCGAGTGTGGCAGTGGGCTCGCGAGTGGGCAACGGAGCGGGACACAAATCGTCACGCGTGTCAGGCGGGGAGAGCGGCCGCATGCCACGATGGACGCATGCCTGAAGAACAGAGAACGCGTGTGGTTGTGGTCACGGGGGCAAGCAGCGGTATCGGCCGGTCGACGGTGAGGTCGCTGCGCGCCGAGGGGAGGACCGTGCTCGCGACGGCGCGTCGTGCCGACCGCCTCGAGGAGCTTGCCGCTGAGACCGGCGCCGAGGTCCTTGCCGGTGACATCACCGATGACGCCTTCGTGGCCGAGCTGCGCGAGCACGCCGCTCGGCTCGGTGAGGTCGAGGCGCTCGTGAACGTCGCGGGCGGGGCTTTCGGCACGGAGAGTGTCGAGGCGAGCAGCATCGACGACTGGCAGCGGATGTTCGAGCTCAACGTGCTCGGCACGAAGCGTGTCATCACGGCGCTGCTGCCGCTTCTGCGTGCGTCGGCCGCGAGCAGCGAAGACGAGTTCCCGCACGCCGACATTGTGACCGTGACGTCGACGGCAGGGCGAGTCATCTACCAGGGCGGCGGCGGGTACGTTGCGACCAAGGCCGCGGAGGCGGCCATGATCGGCGTGCTGCGCCTCGAGCTGGGCGGCGAGCCGATCCGGGTCATCGACATCGCTCCGGGAATGGTGCACACCGACGAGTTCACGCTCAAGCGGATGCGCGGCGACAGCGAGTCCGCGGCGAAGCTCTACGAGGGGGTCGATCACCCGCTGACGGCGGACGACATCGCGGCGACGATCCAGCTTGCGCTTCAGCTGCCCGGCCACGTGAACGTCGACGAGCTCATCGTAAGGCCGGTCGCGCAGCGCGAGCAGTTCCAGCTGCACAGGGGCCCCCTCGAGATGAAGACCACGACGAAGGAGTCCGGCGAATGAGCATTTTCCTGGTGGGCGGCGGAGACGGCCCAGGTGTCGAACTGGCGCTCTCCCAGCTGGCGAGCGAGGCACGGCTTCGGGCGGGTGGGGATACCCCGGTGGTCGCGGTCATCGCGGTCGGAGAAGCACCGGCTCCCATCGCCGACTGGTTTGCCGACCGACTGAGATCGCTTGACCCAGGCGTCCTCGCGACGCCAGTGCTCGCCCGCAGCAATGAGGCAGGCGAGCCGCTCGACGAGATCGATCTCGCGAGCTTCTCGACGGTTCACGCGATCCTCGTGGCCGGCGGGCACACTCCTGCCTACCTCGCAGCCCTTGCCCCGCTCGCGACCGACATCCGTCGCCTCGTGAGCGAGGGCGTCTCGTACCTGGGCTACTCGGCTGGCGCCGCGATCGCGGCGGACGAGGCCATCATCGGGGGCTGGCGTATCGGCGGCGTTCCGGTCGCCCCCGAGGAATCCGGTGAAGGCCTCGACGAGGTCACCCTCGAGGCCGGGCTCGGGCTGGTCGACCTCACCATCGAGGCGCACGCTGCGCAGTGGGGTCTCGTGGCCTTGTGTGCCGCGAGCATCGAGGCGGGTCTCGCCGAGCGGATCCTCGCCATAGACGAGGACACGGTGCTGAAGGTCGGCGAGGGTGCCCTCGAGATCCTCGGCTCCGGCAGCGTCTGGCAGCTCACGGCAGGAGAAGGCGGAGTCACGGTTTCGTCGAGCCGCGCACCCGAATGACCGGGATGCGGGGATTCGGTGGGTTCGGGAGGCTCGATCCGGGCTGGGCTCGCGCCCTCGAGCCCGTGACGGGCGAGATCGCCCAGATCGAGGAGCGACTCGAGGTCGAGGCTGCGTCCGGAGCCGGGTTCATGCCCGCACGCGAGCAGGTGCTCCGGGCGTTCCAGCTCCCGCTCGACGACGTGCGGGTGCTCATCGTGGGGCAGGACCCATACCCGACCGTCGGGCACCCCATCGGGCTCTCCTTCGCCACTGATCGGCATGTGCGGCCGCTGCCGCGGAGTCTCGCCAACATCTACCGCGAGCTGCGGGACGACCTTGGCATCGAGCCGGCTGCCACCGGCGACCTCTCGCGGTGGAGCGAGCAGGGCGTGCTGCTCCTGAACCGGGTGCTGACGGTCCGTCCCGGTGCCGCTGGGTCCCATAGGGGGTTCGGGTGGCAGACGGTCACCGATGCGGCCATCGAAGCGCTGGTCGCCAGGAATCGCCCGCTGGTCGCGCTCCTCTGGGGCAAGGATGCCCAAGCGCTTGCGCCGCTGCTCGGCAGTACTCCGCGCGTCGAGAGTCCGCACCCGAGTCCGCTTTCCGCTTCCAGAGGCTTCTTCGGCTCGAGACCCTTCTCCAAGGTCAACGAGCTGCTGCGTCAACAGGGCGCGGACCCAATCGACTGGCGCGTCGAGACGGCTGACGCCCTCGGCTCGCAGCCCCACTTGTTCTAGCCCAGCCCGAGTTGGGCGCATCCCGGAGCCGACAAACGAAAGGTCCACCATGAGCGAGCACCTGCATGAACTCGGAGCCGTCAGGCTGCGGGAACTCCTCGCAAGCGGTGAGCTCACGCCCGTCGACCTCGCGAGCGCCTACCTCGCCCGCATCGAAGCCGACGCAAATGCGTCCGGTGCCTTCATCACCGTGACTCCTGAGCGGGCGCTCGCACGAGCGCGGCAGCTCCAGGACAACCCGGAGGCAGGATCGCGGCGTCGTGATCGACTCAGCGCGCCGCTGTGGGGCCTGCCCTTCGCAGACAAGGACCTCGAGCCACGCGAGGGAGTCCCGACGACGTTCGGCTCGCGCGCGTTCGTGGGGTATGTCCCTGAGCAGAGCTCGCCGCTCGTGGCGACCATGGACGCGGCTGGCGGCGTGAGCCTGGGAAAGACGAACACTCCGGAGTTCGGGCTCCCGGCCTACACCGAGAACGCCGTCGTAGCCCCGGCCCTCACGCCGTGGGGCACCGGTCGTGGCGCCGGTGGTTCCTCGGGAGGCGCGGCTGCCGCTGTCGCTGCGGGGCTCCTGCCGTTCGCGCCCGGCTCCGACGGGGGAGGGTCGATTCGCATTCCCGCTTCGGCATGTGGCCTTGTTGGGCTCAAGCCGAGCCGCGGCCGCGTGCCGGACGGTTCCGGTGTCGGCTCGCTCGCGGGGCTTCCCGTGTCCGGGCCGATCGCGAGGAGCACCGCGGATGCGGCGCTCCTGCTCGACGGCATGATCGCCAGAAGGGCTGACGGGCGCCAGGCGGACCGGAGCGCCCTCACCGCGCCCGCCGGTGAGCGCTCCCACCTTGACTCGTTGGAGACGCCGCTGCGGCGTCTCCGCATCGGGTTCAACACGTGGTCGCCGTGGGCGACGCGCTACGAGATCGACCTCGACCGCGACGTCGCCGCCGTCTTCGAGGAGAGCAAGGAACACCTAGCGCGTCTGGGGCACCAGCTCGTCGCCTTCACGCCACCGGATGCGCCTGACTACTTCGACGCGTTCCGCACTGTCTGGCAGGCCGGTGCCGCCACGATCCCGCTCGAGGGCGAGGCTCTCGAAGTTCTCGAACCGCTGACCCGCTGGCTGGTCGGGGTGGGCCGGACGAAGCTGGCGTCAGAACTCGCGCAGTCGCTCGCGACGCTGGCCGACTTCGAGCGCAGCATCATCGAGCAGTACTCGCGGTTCGACGTGGTGCTTACGCCGACCCTCGCTCAGACACCGAGGCCGCTTGGCTGGTTCGACGCGGTCGACGGAGAACGCAACTTCGAGCAACAATGCCAGTTCACGCCGTACACGTCGTACGTGAACGTGACTGGGCTGCCGGCCATCACGATGCCGGCAGGCTCAGCGCTCGGACTGCCCGTCGGCGTGCAGGCGATCGGGCGCCCCGGAGACGAAGCGACGCTACTGCAGCTGTCGAACGAGCTCGAACGGGAGATCAACTGGTCGCATCAGTACCCGCCCACGTGGTGAGACGCGCGTAGCGAAGCGCGATCATCCGCAAGCGGTCCGCGAGCAGTCCGTCAGTGGTCCGTCAGTGGTCCGTCGGTGGCCCCTCGGCTGCCCGCTGCTCGCGCGCCGCAGGCCGGCGCCTCGGCGGCAGGTAGTTGCCGTCTTCGAGCCCTGCCTCGATCTCGAAGCGGTTCTTGAGGGGGTCGAAGCCCGCGAGCCAATACAGCGGCGGGAAGAGGAAACCGTAGCGCTTCCACTGCTCCACATGCACGCGCTCGTGCCGGAACACGCGCTCGCCGACGACGTCGCGGGTCAGGTAGACGCGGCCGACGCACGTGCCACCCCTCCGGAAGGCCCATTTGGGAAGGCCACGACACACGATGAGTCCGTCGTGCACTTCCACCCGCCCGGTCGAGAGTGGGACACCAACGGCCAATCCGACGGCTGTCGCCGCGTGGTAACCGAGGCGTGAGATCGGGGAGTCGAGGAAGACCCGCTTGAGAGGGTTCATAGGTGGTGACCTTCGTTCGCTGTCGGCGGGACCGCGGGGGAGGAGAACGCGGGGAGGAGCACGCGGGGAGGAGAGCGCGGCGAGAAGAACGCCGCTGAGACCCGACCGTGTGCGACGGGTCCCAGCGGCGAACGCTAGCTGGCGCTCGGTATGAACCTGGGCCTTAGAAGCTCTGCTCTGGCGCGTCGATGGCTGCCGGTGCGCGCTGCCCCTGCTTGAGCGCAGCAAGGCGGGCCTCCACCTCGGTCAGCTTGCCGAGGTCCTCGAGCTGGTTGAACTGCGAGTCGAGGCTGGACGTCTGCAGCTCCTGCTGGCCGCGGACGAGGGCCTCCTGGCGGCGCACCTTCTCCTCGAAGCGGCCGAGGTCGCTTGTCGGGTCCATGACGTTGATGCTGCCGAGGGCCTCGTTGACCTTCTGCTGAGCCTCAGCTGTCTTGGCGCGCGCGGCGAGCTGGTCGCGCTTGGCGCCGAGCTGGCGCAGCTTCTCGCGCATCCCCTCGAGTCCGCCCTTGAGCTGGTCGACGACCTGCGTCTGGGCTCGGATCTGCGGCTCTGCCGTCCGTGCCTCGGTCTCAGCCTCGATCTGGCGCGAGAGAGCGACCTTTGCGAGGTTGTCGAACTTCTGCGCGTCGACCTCGTCGTTTGCGGCGCGGAGCTCGTCGGCCTTGCGGCTCGCGGCGAGCGCCTTGTTGCCCCACTCCGATGCGGCCTGGACGTCTTCGCGATAGTCGTCTTCAAGCATCCGCAGCTGGCCGATGGTCTGCGCGATGGCCGACTCAGCCTCCTTGATGTTCGAGGTGAAGTCGCGAATGAGCTGGTCGATCATGAGCTGCGGGTCTTCCGCGTTGTCGATGAGCGAATTGATGTTCGCGCGGACGAGCTGGCTGATTCGTCCGAAGATGGACTGCTTGTTGGACATCGATTGCTTCCTTTTTGCTGGTCGGGCCCTGTTGGTCCCTGGTGGATGGCCGTGCTGTGAGGTTGTGAGTTGGTGAGCGTCCGGCTGGACGCTGGTCGTCAGCGCCTTCTGCCGCCGCCCGACGAGCGGAAGCCGCCGCCTGATGAACGGAAACCGCCGGACGACCTGAACCCGGAGGAACCGCCGCTCGAGCGACGACCGGAGCTGCCGCCCCACGAGCTGCCGCCTCCCCAGGAACTGCGGCTTGACGAGCCGCTGTTGCTGATGAGGCCGCCGAGGATCCCGCCAAGGAGCCCTGAATCGAAGTTGCTGCGCGAGCTGGACCCGGACGACATGCCCCAACTCTGCTCGTAGCCGCTGCGCTGCGATTGCACTTGATTCCTGGCCTGCTCGGTCGCCCGCTCGGCGAGGCTGATGGCGCTCTTGGCCCGCTGCATGGCCTCTTCCGGCTGCGTCGCCGCGAGCTGCTCGGCGGTCCGGAGCTCGGTCTCAGCCTGTTGGATGCGCGCGCGGGGTTCGCTTTCGACAGCCCCGCGGCGACCTTCGATGAACTGCAGGCCACCTGTGACCGCGGAACGTGCTTGTGCGAGTGCAACGTCGAGCTGCCTGCGGAGTCCCGCGAGGCGCTCGTGCTCCTGCAGGAGCGAGGCAATCGCGGTGTCGAGCGCCTCGTCTGCTTCGCGCAGTGCTCCCAGAGTCCGGAGCGGATCCGCCGCCGATGCGCCACCGGAGCGTGCCCGGCCGATCGCCTCGTGCGCTGCGGTCTGAGCTGCGGCTGCGGCCGCGGCGACGTCCGGCTGCAGGGACGCCTGCTGGACGAGCTGCGCACTGCGTGCCAGCCCGGATTCCAGCTCGCCGATCTCCTGCCGGATGAGCTGCTCCGCGTTCTCCAGGTCGCTCGCCGCGGCACCGATCGAACCGAGCACGGAGCTGACCTGAGCAAGCGCAAGCTGTGCGTCGCTGATGTCGACGGCGGCGGGACCCGTGCGTCCCTCGCGGAGTCCGCCGTCGGCGTTCTGGGTCTCGGTGCGCGCGAGGGCCAGCAGCTCCCGTGCGTGGTGGGTCGAGTCGTCGACGGTGGACAGGGCTTGTGCGCTGTAGCGCGCGCGCAGCGCGGTCAGCTGGGACTCTGCTCCCTGCATCTGTCCTTCCAGGCGGTCGAGTTCGCCCCGGACCTGCCTGAGGAGCTCGGGAGCGTTGCGCTCCATGTCGCGGAGCTTCTCGAAGCGGGCCGCCTGCTCGGCGACCCGCTGTTCAGCCTGGCCGACGAATCCGAGGATCGCCTCGTTCATCTGCACCTTGGCGGGCTCTGGCTCGGGGTGAGCGTCGAGGTACTGGCCCTGGACGTCGAAGGCGCGACGCAGCTGCTCACGCGCATCCGCAACCGCTGCGCGATACTCGGCCACCGGTTCTGCGCCGAACTGGGCCTCTGCGAAGCTCACTTCCTGGTCGGCGGCAGTGACGAGGTTGTCGACGCGGACGAGTTCGCCAGCCGCACGCTGGGCGAGCTCCGCGAGCTGTGCCTTGCGCTGCGCTTCTGTCGCCTGCTGTCCCTGCTTCTTCTTGCGTCGTGCGCGAAGAACAACAAAGAGGATGATGAGCGCCACGACAACGATGAAACCGCCGACGAACAGGAAGATCGAGCCGACTGCCGCCCCGGTCGCCTGTGCGAACTCCCCGCCTCCCGTGCCTCCGGAAGCCGTCCCGGAGCCGGTGAGCTCCTGTCGCAGGGAATCAGCGGCTGAGATCGCGGCCTGACCGTACTCACCCGCGTCGAGATTCGGGGCTATCGACTGCGTCTCGATGTCTCGGAGTGCGCCGTCGCCGATGGGGAAGCTGCTGGAGGAGTTGAGCCCGAAGTCGAGCTGGTCGACGCCGACGTAGAGGATCACGGCGTCTGAGCCGAGGTTGTTGACCTCGGCGAACTCGCTTGCCCAGTCGAACCCGGCGCTCGGGCTCGAGAAGCGGTCGACGATCGCGAAATACATCGTGTAGTCGGTCTCCGACTCGAGGGTCGAGATCGCCTGCTCGATGTCGGACGCGTCCTGTGTGACGAGCCCACCCGGGTCGAAGATGTGCCCGTCAGGCGAGCCGGGGCTCACGGCGGGGGCGATGCCAGGGGAAGATGGGGAAGAAGTGATCGGAGAGACCTCGGCGGATGCTGGCGCACTTGTTCCGAGGAATGCTGCGGCAACGATGCCGAGCAGTGAGAGCGCACGACGCACGGAGACCCCTTTCTGGCCTGTCATCGGCCTTCCTCGTAACGCTAGCGGGGTCAAGCCGTGAAGAACGTGATTGTTCTGCGCGTGGTGACGCCACGAGTGAACATGCGGCGAACAGCTGCTTTCGCAGGTGAGCACTGCGTGACATTCTGGCGTCGATGTGTGATTCCGCATGGAGTTCCGTAGAATTGTCGTGCACCGGACAAGCACTCCTTGTCCGGTTTTCACATGAGACACAGGAGATTCAACGTGCGAAGTGAAGATGTACGCACCAAGCGGTTCAATGCACTGAAGTTCGATGGCTGTTACGACGTCAGGGAGGTCGACCAGTTCCTGGACCAGGCAGCCGCCGCCCTCGAGGGGCACGAGAACGGCGAGCCGGATCAGGCTCAGATCGTCACGGCCCACGAGGTCGAGGCGGTCAAGTTCACCTCTCGCGTCTACGAGCGTGGCTATTCCGCCCAGGAGGTCGACGTGTTCCTCGAGGAACTCGCTACGGCACTCGGGAGCTACGAGAGCGAGACCGGCGCAGAGGGTGTCGCTGACGCCTAGGCACCGGAGCTGACTCCCATCGTGGTTTGTTAGGCTGACCTAACCCCCGACCCCGATCCAGGAGTTCAGCACAGTGACAGACGCCGTCGCCCAGAAGCCACGCAAGCGTGGACCGAACGTCCGCCTGACCGTCGAACGCACCGAGCGCCTCAGTCGCTCCCTGGTCCGCGTTCACCTGTCGGGGGCTGACCTGGACGACTTCGACATCGAGCACGCCGACGCCTACCTCAAGCTGCACTTCGGAGGAGGCGTCGGCGAGCTCGAGCTCCCCTTCGACCTGCAAGAGCTGCGCGCGACGCTGCCGATCGATCAGGTCCCCGTTCGCCGCACCTACACGGTGCGTGGCATTGACCGTGCGACGGGAACGGTCTCTATCGACTTCGTCGTGCACGGCGACTCCGGAGTTGCTGGCCCCTGGGCTCGTGACGCCCGGCCAGGCGACGTCATCGTCGGGACCACACCACACGGTGCATACTCTCCGCTGCCCGAGAGCGACTGGCATCTCATCTGCGGCGACGAGTCCGCGCTGCCTGCCATAGCTCGCACGCTCGAGGCGATGCCGGTGGATGCGAAGGGCGCGGTGCTCGTGGAGGTGGCGGGAGACGAAGACCACATCGAGCTCTCTGCTCCGGAGGGCGTCACCCTCACGTGGCTCCACCGGGGCGAGCACGGCGGATACGACCGTCAGCTGCTGGCGGCGGCCGTCGAGGAGCTCGAATTCCCCCATGGCGTGGTCCAAGTCTTCGCTCACGGCGAGCGCGAGCAGATGAAGCGGCTCAGGAAGAACTTCTCGGCGCGTGGCGTCGACCGTGCGCAGCTGTCCCTCTCCGGATACTGGGCCGCCGGACGCACCGAGGATGCCTTCCAGAGCGAGAAGCGTGAGCCGGTCGGCCAGATCTTCTGACCTGGGAGCGCTGCCGACCCGGGTGCGCGGTTGCCTACCAGGAGCCCGGCGCGTAGTCCTTGAGGAAGACACCGAAGAGATCCTCGCCAGCCTCGCCGCGCACGATCGGGTCGTACACTCGCGCGGCACCGTCAACCAGGTCGAGGGGGGCGTGGAAGCCTTCCTCGGCGAGGCGGATCTTGGTGAAGTGGGGGCGCTCGTCCGTGATCCAGCCGGTGTCGACGGCGGTCATGAGGATGCGGTCGCTCTCGAACATCTCCCGTGCGCTCGTTCGAGTGAGCATGTTGAGGGCGGCCTTCGCCATGTTCGTGTGCGGGTGTCCAGGTCCCTTGTACCCGCGGCCGAAGACGCCCTCCATGGCGGAGACGTTGACGATGTAGGTGCGGCGAGACGGTGACGACTTGAGGGCGCCGCGCAGTCTGCTCACGAGGAGGAACGGCGCCGTCATGTTGGCCAGCTGCACTTCGAGCATCTCGAGGGGCTCGACCTCGTCGACGTGCTGCGTCCACGAGTTGATGTGCAGCTCGTCTGGCAGAAGGCCACCGGCGTCGATGGCGGTGCCGGCAGCGAGGCGCTCGAGCGACGACGAGCCTGCTGCCATCGCATCCGCTGTCAACTCTTCCGCGGTTCGACCGGCGGCCGACGACAGGATCGGGTGCGCCGCGACCGACTCGGCGAGGGCAAGCGGATGCGCGTCGTTCGTGTGCCCGAACGTCACCAGCTCGGGCAGCGGGCCGTCCGGCAGCGGGGCGAGCTCAGCCTCCACGAGCGGAGCGTACGCGCCGGGGGAGCGACGCACCGTCTGCGCGGCGTTGTTGATGAGGATGTCGAGGGGCCCCGCGGCGGTGACGGAATCGGCGAGCCCCATCACCTGAGCGGGGTCGCGGAGATCGATGCCGACGATCTTCAGGCGGTCGATCCACTCGGCCGAGTCCGGCAGGGCAGAGAAACGTCGCACGGCATCCTTCGGGAAGCGTGTCGTGATGGTCGTGTGCGCGCCATCGCGGAGCAGGCGAAGCGCGATGTACATGCCGATCTTCGCCCGGCCGCCCGTGAGCAGCGCGCGCTTGCCGGTCAGGTCGGCTCGCGCATCTCGTTTCGCGTGGCTGAAGGCCGCGCAGTCCGGGCAGAGCTGGTGGTAGAAAGCGTCGACGGTCGTGTACGGCTGCTTGCAGATGTAGCAGGCACGCGCCTTGAGCAGCTCTCCGGCCGTCGGGGCCGTCGTCGAAGTGGAGATCGGGATGCCGCGAGTCTCGTCGTCGATGCGGTCGGGCGCTCCGGTCGCGGTGGCGGCGACAACGGCCTTGTCGGCGTCGGCGATGCGCTGGCGCTTGGCCGCACGCCCGACTCGCTTCACGTCCTTGAAGAACTGCGCCGTCGCGCGGCGCACGGTGATGAAGTCGGGGTCTTCTCTGTCGTACTCCGACAGCTGCTCGAGCACCCGCAGGGTCGTCGCGAGGTCGGCTTCATCGATGCGGGTCGGCGCAGCGTTCGCGTCGGTCGCATCGTCCGGCGTCACCGTGGGCGTCTCGTCTGGAGTCTCGGAAGGCACACGAGATTGTAGAGGCCAGCGGGCAGGCGCGCCATACGCGCCTGCCCCTGACCGCCCTTGGTTTCGGACCTGCCTCTAGGACGCGACGGCTCGGGGAGCCCCCATGCCAGGGTCGATCTGGTACGGACCGCTTGCAGAGGGCCGCACGTCGAAGTCGAAGATCGCGGTCGGCAGGTACACCGTGGAACAGGAGTTGGGAATGTCCACGACACCCGACAGGCGGCCCTCGATGGGCGCCGAGCCGAGCAGCAGGTAGGCCTGCTCCGGCGCGTAGCCGAACTTCGTGAGGTAGTCGATCGCGTGCAGGCAGGCGCGCTGGTAGGACAGGTGCGAGTCGAGATAGCGCTGCTCGCCGTCCAGCGTCACGGAGGTGCCGCTGAACGCGATCCACTCGCTGTAGTTCGGCTCGACATTGCCTGGCATGAAGATCGCGTTCTCCGAGACGCCGTACGTGTCCATGCCGCCCTTGATGACGTCGACCCGCACATCCATGAACCCGCCCATCTCGATGGCGCCGCAGAACGTGATCTCGCCGTCGCCCTGCGAGAAGTGCAGGTCGCCCATCGAGAGATTCGCTCCGTCCACGAAGACGGGGTAGAAGATGCGGGTGCCCTTGGAAAGATTCTTGATGTCCTGGTTTCCGCCGTTCTCTCGCGGAGGCGCGGTCCGAGCTGCCTCGCCGGCGACTCGGTCGAACTCCGAATCAGGCAGCGAGCCGAGCACCGCGAACTGCGGCTCTGGCGGGAGGGCGAGCGGGGGCACACGTCCCGGGTCGGTTGCGATGAGCTTGCCCTCCCGGGCGTTCCACTTCGAGAGCAGTTCTGCCGACGGTGCCGTGCCCATCAGCCCCGGGTGGATGAGGCCCGTGAAGGACACCCCCGGCACGTGGCGGGAAGTCGCGGTCTGTCCGCTGAAGTCCCAGATCGCCTTGTACGCATCCGGGAACTGATCGGTGAGGAAGCCGCCGCCGTTCTTCTTCGCGAAGATCCCCGTGTAGCCCCACCCCTGGCCAGCGAGCGGGCCCTTCTCCTGCGGGATGGGCCCGACGTCGAGGATGTCGACGATGAGGAGGTCCCCGGGCTTAGCGCCCTCCACGCGGAACGGACCGCTGAGCTTGTGCACCGTGAGGAGCGGCGCGTTCAGGATGTCCTCGGCCGAGTCGTCGTTGACGATCGCGCCATCGAACCACTCCCGGCAGTCGACGCGGAATTCGTCTCCTGGCTTCACGGTGGCGACTGGCGGGATCTCCGGGTGCCACCTGTTGTGGCCGACCTTCTCCTGGTCCTCGAACTTCTTCGACGAGTCGAGAGGAAACAGCACGTCTGGCATGGGGCGGTCCTTTCATCGGTGACCCGAGCCGTCTCCTGGTTGGCGGCAGCCTGAGTCGGTTGGTGCCAGCCCCACGACGTCAGTGTCGTGGCAGCTTGGCGTGGAGAGGGTTGCGGGTGATCCCAGTGCCGGCTCGACGGGCGGCACCGGGGAGGGAATTCACGACGCTGGGTTCGTGCGCGGACCTCGCCGCGGCGTCGATGAGACCGTAGGCGGAGGAGGCAACGGCGGAGAGGTGCGGGGCGGCGGGCCGGCGCCGCGCGTCGCCACCGCACTCAGGGCAGGTAGAAGCATCCGGGACTGAGGTCATCGGGTGCACCTCGTCGAAGCCGTGCGAGTCAGAGCATCGGTACGTGTAGGTGGGCATCGTTGCCTCCCCTCGTCGAGGTACTGCTGACCGTAGCGGTGAGCCTCCTCGCCTGTCAACGGCGCCCTGTCGCGCCTTGCTTGGTGCGGTGTCGAGGTGGTGATCGCAGCCAGGTGGAGCATCGCGGAAGCGCGTGCCGCGAGATCGACACCGACTCTTCGAGGGTGAATCGACGCGGGACACCTGGACAAGGCACCTCGGAAACTGCAGAACTCGGCGTCCAGTACAGGGCGGCTGTGAGGAGTCCGCCCGCAAAACGACTACCTGCCGCGCAGACCTTCGCACGTTCGGAGGCGACCCCACGCAGAAACGGCCCGGCGCTGCGATGCAGAGCCGGGCCGTCGTGACGTCTCGCGACATCAGAATGTGCCCCCGACAGGAGTCGAACCTGCGACCTTCGGTACCGGAAACCGGTGCTCTATCCACTGAGCTACGGAGGCGAAGCGCCGCAGATGTTCGCAGCGCGGAGCCAATACTAACAGGGCTTCAGGGGGCTCCGACACGCGTCCTCGCGGTGCATCCGGGCATGACACAATCCGCTGGTGATGCGAAAGATCGAATCTGCCATTGACCTCGAACTCGACGGGGAAGCCGACCTCGTGTTCTCGATTGCCGCCCACACCTTGGCGAACCTCGAGAGCGAGACGTTCACGATCACGGGGGACGGGCAGCCGCTGGACGTGATCGAGTCGATCGACCGCTCAGAGTGCCGCCTGCACCGCGTGACGACGTCCGCGAAGCACATCGAGATGCGGTACAGCGCGACCGTGCTCGACCGCGCGCAGCCGAACGAGCCGGAAGAGCTCGACCTCATCCAGTTCCGCCGCCCGTCTCGCTACGCGGAATCGGATCTTCTCGGCCCGACGGCGCGTTCGATGTTCCGCGGCAAGCAGGGTTTCGAGCTCGTCGACGCGGTTGTCGATTGGGTCTCGCGGAACATCAGCTACGTGCCCGGGTCGAGTGCCCCCACCGACGGAGCCCGCGACACGTTCCTCAAGCGCCAGGGCGTCTGCCGTGACTTCGCCCACCTCACGATCGCGTTCCTGCGCGCCAACGACCTGCCGGCCAGACTCGTGTCCGTGTACGCGCCCGGCCTCGTGCCCATGGACTTCCACGCCGTCGTCGAGGTGCTCGTCGACGGGGCATGGTACGTCGTCGATGCGACGCACCTGGCACCCCGCCGTCTCATGCAGCGCATCGCGAGCGGACGGGACGCGGCCGACACCGCCTTCCTCAGCAACACCATCGCGAACCTCCGCCTCTCGAAACTCCACGTGAACGCGACGTCGAGCGAGGTCATCCTCGAGGACTGGACCGAGCGGGTCCAGCTGGGCTGACCCCGGCGCTCCTTCGCGCCGCCGGAGCGCCCGTCTCGGCTCTAAGATGGGTGGTCTATGACTTCTCCAGCTCTCGTCACGGCTCTCACCACCGCTGTCAACGCCGCGCTCGCCCCCATCGAGGGCGCGCAGGGCATCACCGTCCCCGAGACGGACATCGTGCTCGAGCGGCCGCGAAACCGCGACCACGGCGACTGGGCCTCGAACATCGCCATGCGCCTCGCGAAGCGTGTCGGCACGAACCCGCGAGAGCTGGCAACAAGCATCGTCGAGCAGCTTGTGCTCGACCCCCAGGTGGCGAGCGCCGAGGTCGCCGGTCCCGGCTTCATCAACATCACGCTCGACGCGGCGACCGCCGGTTCGCTCGCCAAGGTCATCGTCGAGGCTGGCTCGGCGTACGGCAACGGAGACTCGCTCGCGGGCGTGAAGGTCAACCTCGAGTTCGTCTCGGCGAACCCGACCGGCCCCATCCACATGGGTGGCGTGCGCTGGGCGGCGGTCGGCGACTCGCTGGCGCGCGTGCTCATCGCGGCCGGCGCGGATGTGACCCGCGAGTACTACTTCAACGACCACGGCGCGCAGATCGACCGCTTCGCCCGCTCGCTCCTCGCCGCGTACCTGGGAGAGAGCACCCCTGAGGACGGCTACGGGGGTGCGTACATCTCCGACATCGCCGGCCAGGTGGCCGCAGCATACGGCGACGGTCTCGCTGGCCTCGACCGGGATGCGCAGCAGGAGGTGTTCCGCTCGAAGGGCGTCGAGCAGATGTTCGGCGAGATCAAACAGAAGCTTCACGACTTCGGCGTCGACTTCGACGTCTTCTTCCACGAGGACTCCGTCCACGAGTCCGGCGCGGTGGCCCGTGCCATCGAACGCCTGCGAGAGCAGGGCCAGATCTTCGAGCAGGACGGTGCGCAGTGGCTGCGCACCACCGAGTACGGCGACGACAAGGACCGCGTGGTCGTGCGCTCCAACGGCAGCCCCACCTACATGGCTGGCGACATCGGCTACTACCTCGACAAGCGCGAGCGCGGCTTCGACCAGTGCATCATCATGCTCGGCGCCGACCACCACGGCTACGTCGCGCGCATGATGGCCATGGTCGCCGCGTTCGGTGACCAGCCTGGCGTGAACCTGCAGATCCTCATCGGCCAGATGGTCAACCTCGTGAAGGACGGCGAGCCGGTTCGCATGTCGAAGCGTGCCGGCACGATCGTGACGCTCGACGATCTCGTCGATGCCGTGGGTGTTGACGCGGGTCGCTACGCCCTCGTGCGCTCGTCCGCAAACTCCACGCTCGACATCGACCTCGATGTCCTCGCGCAGCGCACCAACGACAACCCCGTCTTCTACGTCCAGTACGCGCACGCCCGCACCTGCGCTGTCGGCCGCAACGCCACCGAGTCGGGCGTGGACCGCTCGGTCTTCGAGCCGTCGCTGCTCGACCACGAGTCGGAGTCCGCGCTGCTCGGCGCGCTGCAGGACTTCCCGCGAGTCGTCGCGGCGGCGGCCGAGCTGCGCGAACCGCACCGTGTCGCCCGCTACGCGGAGGAGCTCGCCGGCCTGTACCACCGCTGGTACGACAACTGCCGCGTCATCCCTCGCGGCGATGACGAGATCACCGACCTGCACCGCACCCGGCTCTGGCTGAACGACGCTACGAGTACGGTCCTGCGTTCAGCGCTCACGATGCTCGGCGTCTCGGCTCCAGAGCGGATGTAGCTCGGCGTGACCCCGGTCGTCGAGTCGGAGCGGCTGATCCTGCCAGGGCCGAAGCGCGGCATGCGAACGTGGGTCAAAATGACCCTCTGGCTGCTTGGTGCGCTGCTCCTTCTCGTCGGACTCGACGTGGGCGTGCGACTCGTCGCGCAGGATCGGATCGCCCACCACGTGCAGGAGACGCTGCCGCCCGGAGTGAGCGGTGACGTGCAGGCGCGTGTTTATGGCTTCTCGACGCTCTGGCAGCTGGCCACTGGGCGCGCGAGCCACGTGACGGTGTCGGCCGATGAGCTCACGGCCTACGGCCTGAAGCTGGCGGCGAGCGTCGACGCGTACGGAGTTCACATCTTCGACGGGATGCGGACGGAGATGCTGACGGGCACCCTCAACGTGCCGGAGGCGACGCTCGAGGGCGTCGCCGCGCTGCCGGGAACCGACGCGTCGCTGACGCTCGGAGACGACGAACTGTCGTACGCATCCACGGTCTCCTTCCTCGGTCTCACGGGCACGCTCACCGTCGATGCGCAGCTCCGTCTGATCGACGGGGAAGTGGTCATCGACCCGACAAACGTCGAGGTGTCTGGCACCGCCTTCGGGCAGGCGCTCACTCAGGCGCTCCCGGATATCGACGAGTTCGCGGTGCCCATCTGCACGGCCGACTACCTGCCGGCAGGACTGCACGTGTCCGAGCTGCGCATCGCCGAGGGGATGCTGACGGTCGGCGTGGAAGCCAGGAACATCGCCCTCTCCGCCGAAATCCCGGATTCCGGGGAGTTCTCCACCTGTCGCGACTAGTTTCGAGCTGAGACGATGGGGTCTGTGCCGACGAGGCCGCACGGGCTCGCCGGCTCGCGCTCCGCGTATCGCCGGCCCGCGCCGCCGAGGAACTGGAGAACTGTGATGAGCATGCCGCCGAACGGACAGGGCTCCGGACAGCAGCCGGGGCACGGGCAACAGCGTCCTGGCTACGGGCAGCAGCCCGGTTACGGCCAGCCCCAGTCGATTCAGGGCCAGCCGAGTCAGTATGGCCAGCCGAGTCAGTATGGCCAGCCAGGTCAGCAGAGCCAGCCAGGTTTCGGTCAGCAGCCGCAGCCCGGGCAACCGCAGCACCCCGGCTACGGCCAGCAGCCTCGGCAGCCCGGGTACGGCCAGCCGGCGCCGGGGCAAGGCTATGGCCACCCGCAGCGGCCGCCGTTCGGGCAGCCACAGGGACAGCCACAGGGACAACCAGGGGTTCAGCCCCAGGGGCAGCCCCAGGGTGGTAGCCATGGCCAGCAGATTGCCTTCGTTGGCGGTCAGCCCCCGCACGGCCAGCAGCCCGGGGCCTGGCAGGGCGGCCAGCCGCAGGGGAAGAAGGCGCGGCCCTGGTACGCGCAGTGGTGGCTTTGGACCGGAGTCGGCGTCGTGGTCGTCGTGGGTGGCCTGGTCATCGGCGAGTTCGTAGCCCGCGCCAACGTCACCAGTGCGCTCGAGGAGCAGGCGAGCAAGATCGTCATCGACAACTACGGGGAGGACGAGACCCCGGGGGAGTTCGCCGTCACGGTGGATGGCTTCAGCGTGCTCGCCCAGGTTCTCGCCGGGAAGATCGACCACGCCACGATGACCTCCCAGGGCGACGGCGGCATCACGGTCGGCATCGATCTGACCGGCATCGACGCGTCCCTCGAGGGGCCAGTGGACTCGACGACGGTCGATCTCTCCGTCGCGACGGACGTGCTTGACGGCGTCCCGGCCGCATTGCAGGGCGAGGACAGCGAGATCAACACCGACTCCTATGAGACGACCATCAGCTACGGCGACGACGTCATCAACATCGAGGCGGTCAGCGGCACGGGCGAGTGGCAGGTCAAGGTGCAGTCGGAACTCGGCTACGAGACGGCCGACGGCAAGCTCTTCGTGACGAGCGACAGCAGCATGACGCTCTTCGGCACGAGCATTCCGTTCGGGTCGAACGAGAAGGTCGAGGTGCCGACGTGCGAGGGTTCGGAGCTCGAGGCCAAGGTCACGGACGCGAGCGTCTCGAGTGACGCGCTGACCTTCTCCTGGCAGGTCGACGGTGCGCAGCTCACCGAACTCCCGGCGGTCGCCGACTGCCTGTAGCCGTGGCGCCTGCGTGTCGGCGCTGCTGACCTGTCCCGGTTCGAGGCCAGCGGCTAGCATGCTCTGGTGCCTGAAGCTCTCCGCGAACCCCAAGCCGCCCACTCGACCGGTGCCAATCCGCTTGCGCCGATCGACCTCGAAGTCCCAAGCGACCTGAATTCGCTCGACGCCCACGTCTGGTCGAAGAACGCTCAGCGCGGCGCGGATGGTGCCCTGAAGATCGCGGGTCTGGATGCTCGGGCGCTGACGGAGCAGTTCGGCACCCCGTTGTACGTCGTCGACGAGGACGACGCTCGCTCCCGCGCTGCCGCGACGGTCGGGGCCTTCACCGATGCCTTCGAGCCGCTCGGAGCTACCGCGAAGGTCTATTACGCGGGCAAGGCGTTCCTGAGCGCCGATGTCGTCAGGTGGATGCTCGAGGAGGGATGCGCGATCGACGTGTGCAGCGAGGGCGAACTCGCGCTTGCCCTCGCGGCCGGTGCGCCGCCTGCCCTGATCGGCTTCCACGGCAACAACAAGTCGACCCGCGAGATCGGCCTCGCGGTGTCCGCGGGCATCGGCGCGATTGTGCTCGACAGCGCCCAGGAGCTCGAGCGCGTGGCGGCGGCAGCCGCCGACGCGGGAGTCCGCCAGTCAGTACGTCTGCGCGTCAACTCAGGGGTACACGCGTCGACACACGAGTTCCTCGCGACGAGCCGCGAAGACCAGAAGTTCGGCATCCCGCTCGACGAGGTGGATGCGTTTGTCGCGCGCATTCGGGAAAACGACTCCCTCGAATTCCTCGGCCTGCACTCACACATCGGCTCGCAGATCTTCGACGCCGACGGTTTCGGCGAGGCGGCGGACCGCCTCGTCGAGGTGCACGCCCGCCTCCTTGCCGATGGCCCGGTGCCCGAGCTCAACCTCGGCGGCGGCTACGGGATCGCTTACCTGCCACGCGAGACGCCGACAGACATCCGCACGATGGCCTCGCACATCGCCTCCCACGTCGCCGACGCGTGTGCGCGTCTTGGTGTCGCCGTTCCGAACATGGCGTTCGAGCCGGGCCGCACCATCATCGGCCCCGCTGGCACAGCCCTGTACGAGGTCGGTACGACCAAGACCGTCAGGGTGCCCCTCGACGAGGGCGGAAGCGCTGAGCGCCTCTATGTCTCGGTGGACGGGGGCATGAGCGACAACGTGAGGGCCGCGCTCTACGAGGCCGAGTACTGCGTCCGCCTCGCATCTCGAGCATCCGCCGCGGGTCCCGCGCTCGTTCGTGTCGTTGGAAAACACTGTGAGTCCGGCGACATCGTCGTTCTGGCAGACTATCTCCCGAGCGATGTCGCCCCCGGCGACCTCGTCGCCGTGCCAGCGACCGGCGCTTACTGCTGGTCGCTCTCGAGCAACTACAACATGATCGGCCGACCGGCCGTCGTCGCGGTTCGCGGCGGCGAGGCGCGCACGCTGATCCGTGCGGAGTCCGTGGCCGATCTGCTTGCCAGAGACGCGGGACTCACAGCTGCCGTGACCGATGAGCGCCCGTAACCGAGGAGAATTGATGAACCAGAACCGACCCATCCGTGTCGCCCTGCTTGGCGCAGGATCCGTCGGGTCGCAGGTCGCCCGCATCCTGCTCGAGAACGCCGACGAGCTCGCCGCCCGCGTGGGCGCACCGCTGCTGCTCACCGGGATCGCAGTGCGAAACGTCGACGCGAAGCGCGACGTCGACCTGCCCAAGGAACTCTTCACCGACGACGCCGAGCGCCTCATCTTGGGGTCCGACATCGTCATCGAGCTCATGGGCGGCATCGACCCCGCCAAGGGACTCATCTCCCTCGCTCTCTCCACGGGTGCCGACGTCGTGACCGCCAACAAGGCGCTCATCGCGGCTCACGGCCCCGAGCTGTTCGACCAGGCGAGGCGCGTCGGGGCGCAGCTCACCTACGAGGCCGCCGTCGCAGGGGCCATCCCGATCATCCGCCCGCTGCGAGACAGCCTCGCCGGCGACCGCGTCGAGCGCATCCTCGGCATCGTCAACGGCACCACCAACTTCATCCTCGACCGCATGCACACGCGCGGCGACTCTCTCGAGGAAGCCCTGCGCATCGCCACGGACCTCGGCTACGCCGAGGCGGACCCGACGGCCGACATCGGCGGCTACGACGCGCAGCAGAAGGCCGCGATCCTCGCCTCCATCGCGTTCCACACCGAGGTCCCGGTCGAGCTGGTCCATCGCGAGGGCATCACCGAGATCACGATCGAGCAGATCGAGCGCGCGAAGGCGGCGGGCTTCGTCGTCAAGCTGCTCGCGATCTGCGAGCGCGTGACGACTTCAGACGGCGTCGAGGGAATCTCGGCAAGGGTCTATCCCGCGCTCGTCGACACACAGCATCCACTCGCCTCCGTGCACGGCGGCAACAACGCCGTGTTCGTGCAGGCCCAGGCGGCCGGCGACCTCATGTTCTACGGTGCAGGCGCCGGGGGAGTCGAGACCGCGTCCGCCGTGCTCGGCGACCTCGTCTCGTCGGCCCGACGCCGCGTCAACGGCGGCCCGGGACTCGGTGAATCGACCCACGCGGACCTGCCGGTCCTCGAGGTCGGCGAGATCACGACCCGCTACCAGATCATCCTCGAAGTGCACGACCGTCCCGGTGTGCTCGCCGAGATCGCGAAGGTGTTCAGCGACTTCGGGGTCTCGGTCTCGACGCTCGAGCAGCGCAGCACCGGATCGGCGGATGGCGCGGCCACCCCCGGTCACGCCGACGGCGGCTCGGAGGGTGGCGCCACTCTCGTCATCGGCACGCACGCCGCCACCGAGCGCGCCCTCTCGGCGCTTGCCGAAGCGCTGGCCGCGCATGAAGCCTCGCGGCGCGTCACCGGCGTCCTCCGCGTCGAGGGTGCGCTCTAGCGCAGGGCACCTCGCCGATGCCCGTCCCCGTGCATCGGCAGTCGTGCCCGTCGATACCAGTCCAATCGCATCAGTCCTCTGCCTAGGAGTCGCAGCATGAAGCAGGTCGAACAGGCGCGTCGCGTCGAAGTCAAGGTCCCCGCGACGAGCGCAAATCTCGGCCCGGGCTTCGACACGCTCGGACTGGCACTTGCCGTCTACGACACGCTCGTCGTAGAAAGCGCGCCCGCTGGCGTGCTCGAGATCGATGTCGAGGGCGTCGGTGCCGAGAGCGTCCCGCGCGACGCCTCGCACCTCGTCGTGCAGTCGATCGAGCACACCCTGAAGGGACTCGGCTACGAGATGCCGGGTCTGCGCGTTCGCGCTGTCAACACGATCCCGCACGGCCGCGGCATGGGCTCGTCGGGCGCAGCAATCGTCTCAGGCGTCATGGCTGCAGCCGCGCTCGTGTCCAACGACGTCGAGCTCAACGCCGACACCCTGCTGCGATTCGCCACCGAGCTTGAGGGCCACCCTGACAACGTGGCGCCCTGCCTCTTCGGCGGGCTCACGATCGCCTGGGTCGGAGAGAACGGCCCGCGGTCGAAGCAACTGCTCGTGCACCGCGGGGTCTCGCCGATCGTCCTCATCCCAACCGAGACGATGTCGACCAAGCTCGCTCGAAGCCTCCAGCCGGAGAGCGTCCCGCACGCCGACGCGATCTTCAACCTCTCGCGGTCGGCGCTGCTCGTCGCGGCTCTTGTCCAGAGCCCGGAGCTGCTCTTCGAGGCGACCGAGGACCGTCTCCACCAGAGCTACCGCGCCTCGGCCATGCCGTTCACGAGCGGCCTCGTGGCCGAGCTGCGTGCGGCCGGGCTGCCTGCAGTCGTCTCGGGCGCAGGCCCAAGCGTGCTTGTGCTCTGCGACAGCCCCGAGCAGCGCCTGCAGGCCGCCGCGGTTGCGGAGGCCAACACGCAGACGCAGTGGAACGCGATCATGCCGGCCGTTGATTTCCTCGGTGCTACAGTTGAGGTGCTGTCGGGCGACGCGGCCACACTTTCGGTGTAGGCACAGCGCGACAGCTTCAACTCTCCGAGCAGCGGAGTACGCACCCCCCTCGATTTCTGTCGATGTGGTTCCGAGTGTGTGAGAAGTCCCGCTCGCTCGATCTGAACACCGCAGAACGCGGTAGAGGTAAGGATTCACAGCAGATGACTGACACAACACCAACTGCGGAGCAGGAAGCTCCGCTCACTTCCATGAAGGTCGCTGACCTCCAGGCTCTCGCCGCAGGGCTGCAGATCCGTGGGGCTCGCAGCCTCCGCAAGGGAGCGCTCATCGAGGCCATCGAGGCCGCGCGCGCCACCGCCGAGCCGGAGGTGCCCGTGGTTGAGTCGGCAGGCGCAGACGTGCAGGCCGCCCCGGCCGAGGCACCTGCAGCGCCAGAGGCAGAAGCCGCGGACACGAACGTCGCCGCGGACACGCAGGCCGTCGCAGTCGAGGAGGCGCCCGTCGCCGTCGAGGACAAGCGCGAAGAGGCGGCCGAGCCGGCTGCACCCTCCGTGCCTGAGCTGTCGCTTGACGACCTCGTCCTCCCGCCGGCACGCGGCGAGGCATCCGAGCAGGACGAGGCGCGTGACGAGGATCAGGGCCGCGCGGGCCAGCGCAAGCGGGGCCGTGGACGCGGTCGCCGTGGTCGCGGCGCCGAGAACGAGCAGAACAGCGAGACCGTGGAGCCCGCGACCAAGCAGGAAGAAACTCCTGCCGAGACCAACGGCGACGCCCAGGACGACGAGCAGCAGGGCGGACGACGCCAGCGTGGCCGCTCGCGCGGACGCGGCGGCGACCAAGCCCAGGGACGCAGCGACGCTCAGCAGGCACAGGATGTTCCGGCGGACGACGAGACCGACGAGCAGCGTCGCGGTCGCGGCGGCCGCTACCGCGACCGCAAGCGCGGGCGTGGGGGAGCCGAGGACACCGAGCCCGAGATCGCGGCGGACGACGTCCTCCTGCCGATCGCCGGCATCCTGGACGTGCTCGACAATTACGCGTTTGTGCGGACCAGCGGGTATCTCCCCGGCCCGAACGATGTCTACGTGTCGCTCGCCCAGGTCAAGAAGTACCAGCTCCGCAAGGGCGACGCAGTTGTCGGAGCGATCCGCCAGCCGCGCGAGGGCGAGAACCAGCACGGACGCCAGAAGTTCAACGCCATCGTGCGCTTCGACGCCATCAACGGCCAGTCGCCCGAGGAGCCGCGCCAGCGCCCGGACTTCGACTCTCTGACCGCGCTCTACCCGCAGGAGCGCCTGCGTCTCGAGACGAGCGAGGACCGCGTCGCCACGCGCCTCATGGACCTCTTCGCGCCGATCGGCAAGGGAACTCGCGGACTCATCGTGGCCCCGCCGAAGTCTGGCAAGTCGATCGTCCTCGAACAGGTCGCCGCCGCCGTCGCGAAGAACAGCCCGGACGTGCACCTCATGGTTGTCCTCATCGACGAGCGTCCTGAAGAAGTGACGCACATGCAGCGCACCATCCAGGGCGAGGTCGTCGCGGCCACGTTCGACCTGCCCGCAGACGACCAGACCACAGTCGCGGAGCTCGCCATCGAGCGCGCCAAGCGCCTCGTCGAACTCGGCCACGACGTGGTTGTGCTGCTCGATGGCGTCACCCAGCTGTGCCGGGCCTACAACCTCGCCGCTCCCGCATCCGGGCGCATCCTGCCAGGTGGCGTCGACGCGTCCGCGCTGACTCCAGTTCGCCGCTTCTTCGGGTCCGCCAAGAACGTGGAGAACGGTGGCTCGCTCACGATCCTCGCCACAGCGATGATCGGCACCGGCTCGAAGACCGAGGACACGATCCTCGAGTCCTTCGCGGGCACGGGCAACATGGAGCTTCGCCTCTCGCGCGACATCGCCGACAAGCGCGTGTTCCCCGCCATCGACATCTCGCACTCCCAGACGCTCCGCGAGGAGCAGCTGCTGACGCAGCAGGAGGTCGAGGCGACCTGGAGCATCCGCCGCGCCCTGACCGGCGGCGACCCGCTCCTCCTCCTCGAGGCAGTGCTCGCTCGCGTCGCCGGCACCAGCACAAACGCTGAGTTCCTCGCTTCCGTTGCGAAGCAGCCCATCCGCGCAGCCAAGGCATAGCCATGGCCAGACACGAGATGGCCGACTCCGTTCGGCAGCTTCGCGCCGAACACGAGGACCTGCAGGAGCAGCTTGCCGACCCCGAGCTGCACGCCAACCCGGCGCGCGCGAAGAAGGTCAACAGGCGCTACGCGCAGCTGGCTCAGATCCTGGCAGCCGATGCGTCCCGCGCGGAGCTCGAGGATGACCTTGAGGCCGCCCGCGAGCTCGCGAAGGACGACGAGTCGTTTGCCGAAGAGGTGCCTGTGCTCGAGGAGAACCTGCGCGTCGCGCAGGAGAAGCTTCGTCGCCTCCTCATCCCGCGCGACCCCGACGACGGGCGCGACGTCATCATGGAGATCAAGGGCGGCGAGGGCGGAGAGGAATCCGCGCTGTTCGCTGCCGACCTCCTCCGCATGTACTCGCACTACGCCGAGCAGCGCGGTTGGAAGACCGAGATGATCTCGTCCACGGAGAGCGACCTCGGCGGGTTCAAGGACGTCCAGGTCGCCATCAAGGGCAATGCCAACGACCCCGCGCTCGGAGTCTGGGCCAGCCTCAAGTACGAGGGTGGCGTGCATCGCGTGCAGCGGGTGCCAGCGACCGAGTCGCAGGGGCGCATCCACACCTCCACGACCGGCGTGCTGGTGTTCCCTGAGGTGGATGAGCCGGAGGAGATCGAGGTCAGCCCGAACGACCTCAAGATCGATGTCTTCCGCTCGTCGGGCCCAGGTGGACAATCGGTGAACACGACCGACTCGGCGGTGCGCATCACGCACATCCCGACCGGCATCGTCGTGTCCATGCAGAACGAGAAGAGCCAGATCCAGAACCGTGCCGCGGGTATGCGCGTGCTGCTCGCCAGACTGCTCGCGCATCAGCAGGAGCAGATCGCCGCGGCGGAGTCGGAGGCGCGTTCCGGGCAGATTCGCACGATGGATCGATCCGAGCGCATCCGCACGTACAACTTCCCGGAGAACCGCATCGCGGATCACCGGACCGGGTACAAGGCGTACAACCTCGACCATGTCATGAACGGTGCTCTCGGGCCCGTCATCCAGTCGGCGATCGCTGCCGACGAGGAGGCGCGGCTCGCGGCTCTCTCCGGCAGCGACGACTAATCCACGACGGAGTCAGACGCGAGAACGGCGGCCAGCAATGCTGGCCGCCGTTCTGCTGTCCTGCCAACCCTCGGACGTTGAGATCCTTTAGATCTCGTAGTAGCCGATGAGGTCCTGCTCTGCCGCCGTGCGCTGCCGGATGCGGGCGGGTACACCGGTGAGGACAGAGTTCGCGGGAGCGTCACGGGTGACAACCGCGTTTGCCCCGACCCTGGAGTCGTCGCCGACAGTGATGTTCCCGAGGAGCTTCGCCCCGGCCCCGATGAGCACGCGGCTGCCGACGGTCGGGTGTCGTTTCACCCGGTCGCCCGACGTGCCACCGAGCGTGACGCCGTGGTAGATGAGCACATCATCCCCGACGATGGCAGTTTCGCCGATGACGATCCCCATGCCGTGGTCGATGACAACCCTGCGACCGATCTCGGCACCGGGGTGGATCTCCACGCCGGTCGCGAAGCGATTGAACTGGGACAGCGTGCGTGCAAGGAGTTTCGTGCCGGGGCGCTGCCAGAGGCGATGCGCGATGCGGTGCAGCCACAGGGCGTGGAGTCCCGAGTAGTTGATGACGATCTCTGCCTTGGAGCGCGCGGCCGGGTCGTTCTTCCGCGTCGCCGCGATGTCTTCCCTGACGCGACGCCAAACGCCGACACCTTGAGGTGCCGGCGTTCGACGTGGTGTTGCAGTCGTCACTCGCTAGTCGCGCAGATCGTCGAAGAGCACGGTGGACAGGTAGCGCTCGCCGGTGTCGCAGATGATGACGACGATGTTCTTGCCAGCGTTCTCGGGGCGCTTCGCGACCTCGAGGGCTGCCCAGAGGTTCGCGCCGCTCGAGATGCCGCTGAAGATGCCCTCGGTCGAGGTGAGGGCGCGCGAGACCCGAATGCTGTCTTCGAGGGTCGCGTCCAGGACCTCGTCGATGACGTCGCGGTCAAGCACATCAGGGACGAAGTTGGCGCCGAGACCCTGGATCTTGTGCGGGCCAGCCTTGCCTTCGGTCAGGAGGGGGGAGTCTTTGGGCTCGACCGCGACGATCTTCACGCCGGGCTTGCGCTCCTTGAGCACCTGCCCGACTCCGGAGATGGTGCCGCCCGTGCCGATGCCGGCAACGAAGATGTCGATATCGCCGTCGGTGTCGGCCCAGATTTCCTCGGCCGTCGTCTCGCGGTGGATCTGAACGTTCGCTTCGTTCTCGAACTGCCTCGCGAGAATCGATCCAGGCGTCTCCGCGACGATCTCCTTCGCGCGGGCAACCGCACCGCGCATGCCCTCGGGGCCAGGCGTCAGGACGAGCTCCGCGCCGAACGCCTTCAGTAGCTGGCGGCGCTCAACGGACATCGTCTCCGGCATCGCGAGGATGACGCGGTAGCCGCGCGATGCGCCGAGCATCGCGAGAGCGATGCCGGTGTTGCCCGACGTGCCCTCGACGATCGTGCCACCTGGCTGCAGCTCGCCACTCTGCTCTGCAGCACGGATGATGCCGAGGCCGAGTCGGTCCTTGACCGAGGAGCCAGGACCGAAGTACTCGAGCTTCGCGAAGATGTTTGCGCCTGTGTCGTTGATGCGACCGAGCTTGACGAGCGGGGTGCGGCCGACGACTTCGGTGATGTCGTTGTAGATCTTTCCAGTCACTTCGTGCCCTTCTGGGATGCTGTGTGAACTTCGTGGGTGTCGCTGGCAGCGTTCGCCCGCGTCAATCGTCCCAATGATCTCGCACGCGAATGCTGTGCATGACGCCGCGAGTCAATGTGCGGGAGACTCTATCCATGATCTTGCACGTAGAAGCGCAGAGAAAGCTGGTTCGCGAACAGCTGAAGGCAGCTGGCATCCCCGCCGACGCAGTAGAGGCCGACCTGTTGCTCGCCGGAGTGCTCGGCATCTCAAGAGGAGAGGTGCAGATGCGTTCGCTTCTCGGCCGCGAGATGACCGAGCGCGAGGCGATCGACGTCGCCGCCGCGTCCACAAGGCGGGCTCGTAGGGAGCCACTGCAGCACGTGCTCGGTGCTGCGCCGTTCCTGGACATGGAGCTCGCCGTGGGTCCGGGAGTATTCGTCCCGAGACCAGAGACGGAATCGCTGGTCACGTCCGCCCTCGAACTGATCAAGGATCGGGCGCCACGGGGAGAGCTGGCTGGCGTCGACGTGGGCTCCGGAAGCGGCGCAGTTGCACTTGGCGTTGCCCGAGGGAACGGGCGCATCCGGATGACAGCGATCGAAGCATCCAGCGCGGCGTGGCCCTGGCTGCGCGCCAACGTCGAGACCTACGGGGACGGGACCGTCGCCACGTTCTTCGGGGAGGCATCCCGCGCCTTCTCCGGCATTGCCGCCGAGTCGCTCGATCTGGTCATCTCCAACCCGCCATACGTGCCGGCCGAGAATCGACCGGAAAGCCGGGAAGTCTGGCGGCACGACCCGGCCGAGGCACTGTATTCGGGCGCCGATGGACTCGACTTCATTCGGGAACTCGCGATCTGGTCCTCGGCCTCGCTGCGCCCCGGGGGTGTGCTGATCATCGAGCACGAGGACACGCAGGGGGCGGAGATCCGCCAGATCTTCACAGCTGCAGGCTTCACGGAGGCGGCGACAGCGGAGGACCTCACGGGGAGGGACCGGATCACTTCGGCGGTGCTCCCCGCGTCTGGCCGGGGCGGCGACGGCCAGCCGACTATCATGGAGCAAAGAATGGGACAGATCTACGCCACCACAGACTCACTCGACCTCCTGGCAGCGGTCCGTGCGGCACGCACGGCCATCGCGAGCGGCGAGGTCATCGTCATGCCGACCGACACGGTCTACGGCATCGCAGCTGACGCTTTCTCGGCTACCGCGGTCCAGCGTCTGCTCGACGCGAAGGGCCGCACGCGGGCAACCCCGCCGCCTGTCCTCGTCGCGAACCACGAGACCCTCGACGCTCTCGCCGAGAACGTTCACCCGCTTGCCCGTGAGCTGTTCCAGCGCTTCGCACCTGGGCCACTCACTGTCATCCTGCAGGCCAGGGGATCACTGCAATGGGACCTCGGCGAGACGAACGGCACCGTTGCGCTGCGAATCCCCGACAGCCGTCTCGCTCGCGAGCTGCTGAAGGAGACGGGGCCCCTCGCGGTCTCGAGCGCCAACAAGCACGGTCAGCCGGCAGCAACAACCGCAGAGGAGGCCCTCGAGGCCCTCGGCGAGGTCGTCGGTGTCTTCCTCGACGGAGGTCCGGCCGGGGGAGAGCCGTCGACGATCGTCGACGCTACTCCACTGACTCGCGGCGAGCCCGCCCGCATCGTTCGCCAGGGTGCGCTCTCGCGGGACCTGATCGAGGAGGTCCTCGGGGACAAGCTCGCCGCGTTCGAAGCGCCAGAGCCTGGGCCGGAAGCCGCGTCAGCGGTTGAGGCGGACTCGGCGGGGACTGACTCGGTGGAGACTGGCTCAGTAGAGACTGATTCAGTTGAGGCCGATTCAGTTGAGGCCGAGTTATCAGTTGAGGCCGAGGCATCCATCGAGACCGGTGCCGGGACCGCGTCCACAGCGACCGACACCGCCCCTGACACCGAGCCCGAGGCAGACGGTGGCACGTCGCCTGCCAAGCCCTCGTCACTGACGGAGCGCGAGTCGTAGCGTGCGGATCTACCTCGCCCTTGTAGTCGGCACGGCGCTTGTCACGCTCCTGCTCGTCTACGGGGTCTGGCGACTCGCGATGCGGTACAAGTGGTACCCGCCCGTCCGCGATCGAGACGTCCATACGACCCCCAAGCCGAGGCTCGGGGGCGTCGCCATGTTCGTCGGGATGCTGCTGGCTCTTGCCGCCGCATCCCAGATTCCGTTCTTCTCTCTTGTCTTCGAGCAGCCCGGTCGTATCTGGGCCCTTGTCGGCGCAGCCTCCCTGATCGTCCTGATCGGGGTCATCGACGACTTCATCGATCTCGACTGGATGACGAAGCTCGCGGGTCAGATCCTCGCCGCCATCCTCCTCGCCTGGCAAGGCGTCGCCATCACGTCACTCCCGATCGGCGGCATCACAGTCGGCTCCCAGTGGATGTCGATCGCCATCACGGTGCTCGCAGTTGTCCTCGTCATGAACGCCGTCAACTTCATCGACGGCCTCGACGGGCTTGTTGCCGGAGTCGCGATCATCGCCAATGGCGTCTTCCTCGTCTACAGCTACGTGCTCAGTGAGTTCGCGGGTCAGACGGGGCGCTTCACGATGGGGGCCCTGCTCTCCGCGATCGTGATCGGCATCTGCCTCGGCTTCTTGGTGCTCAACTGGTACCCGTCGAAGATGTTCATGGGAGACGGGGGAGCACTGCTCGTCGGGCTCCTGATGGCGGCGAGTGCTGTGGCGGTCACGGGCGAGGTCGACCCGCAGACCATCAGCCGTACGGAGCTGTGGCCTGCGTTCCTGCCGATGATCATCCCGTTCGCCGTGCTCATCGTCCCGCTGCTCGATTTCTCTCTTGCCGTGTTCCGTCGAATGCGGGCAGGCAAGTCGCCGTTCACGGCGGACAGGAAGCACCTGCATCACCGCCTGCTCGACATGGGACACTCGCAGCGCTGGGCCGTCGTGGTCTTCTACTCCTGGACAGCCGTCGTGTCGGTCGGGGCCCTGCTGGCCTTCGCGGCCGACCTGATCTCCATCCCCATCGGCCTCGTCATCGGATTCGTCGTTGTCGGATTCGTCGTCTGCACGCTCGTGACGATGGCCCCGCTCAGCCGCCGCAAGTCGCGCGAACGCCGCGCGCAGAAGGCACCGGGGGAGAACGCCCACGACGAGCTCGCCGACGCAAACGCCTCGCTGCTGAAAGCAGCACCCGAATCCGGAATGGACGCATGAACTCCTCTACGACCCCCACCTCCGTGCCGATCTTCAAGAGCATCCTGAAGTGGTCCGTCGTCGTCGCGATCGCGGTCGCCGTGCTCGGCGGCGGCATCGGCTTCCTCGCGGTCGGCATCAACGGGCTCTGGAGCGCGCTCTTCGCCGCTGCCATCACGCTCCTCTTCACGGGAATCACGGTCGTCTCGGTGATCCTCGCATCGCACCTCGACCAGATCTTCTTCATGGCGACGATCCTTGGAGCCTGGATCCTCAAATTCATCGTGTTCCTGGGCGCTCTCTTCTTGATCAGGGACCTCCCGATCGTCCACCTCTTTACGCTCTGGCTCTGCCTTGTCGTCGCCGTCATCGCGACGGTCATCGTCGACGTGGTGTGCGTCGTACGCGGCCGAATGGGCAACGTCAGCGACGTTCGCCTCCCCGGCGACGACAAATAGTAGAAAAGTTCGCTTCCGAGGCCCGAAGTGCACTCCTGCCTGGGGATTTCTTGATAGGCTGATCCAGGTGCGCCGAGAAGGGGTCCTTCTTGTCTGCTCACCCGTCCGAACTCATCGAAGCGCAGCAACGACAGCTGCGCCCCGAGACAGGAGAGTGCTCTGTTCGCCTCAGCCCTGAACTTGCCAGTTTTCATCGCTGCCGCGGAGGACAACAGCATCTTCCACCCGCCGTCGCTTGACCACGAGTTCTTCCTCGAGGCAGTGGCGTTCGCCGGCACGCCGTTCGAACTGAACCGCATCATCCTGGTCAGGCTCCTCGCAATTGCGGTCCTGCTCCTCCTCTTCTGGCTCGCCCTCCGCAGCCCGAAGGTCATCCCCGGCAAGGGCCAGTCCCTCGCGGAGATCGCCATCGGCTTCGTCAAGTCGCAGATCGCAGACGGCATCCTCGGCGAGAAGCTCGGCCACAAGTACCTGCCGCTGCTCGCGGCGATGTTCTTCGGCATCTTCGCCATGAACATCACCGGCATCATCCCCGGCCTGAACATCGCGGGAACTTCCCTCATCGGCATGCCGATCGTGCTGGCCGTCGTCTCGTACGTCGCCTTCATCTACGCGGGCTTCCGCGAGGCCGGCCCCGGAACGTTCTTCAAGAACGCACTCTTCCCAAGCGGTGTGCCGTGGCCGATGTACATCCTGCTGACGCCGATCGAGTTCATCAACATCTTCATCGTGCGCCCCGTCTCGCTCGCACTGCGACTCTTCCTCAACATGATGGTCGGGCACCTGCTGCTCGTCCTCACGTTCAGCGCGACGAACTTCTTTGTCATCCAGTACTCGCTGCAGGGCCCAGGCGGTCCGCTCGACATGCTGTTCGGCATCCCCACACTGCTCGGCGGCTTCGTCATGACGCTCGTCGAGATCCTCGCGGCGGTCCTCCAGGCCTTCGTGTTCACGCTCCTGACCGCGGTCTTCATCCAGCAGGCCGCTGCCAAGAGCCACTAAGACCCACCTGACTCACGCGAAGCAACCTGCTTCACCACCCATACGGAAGGAAACCCCTGTGGAAACCACCACGCTCGCCGAGATCTCCGGCAACATCGCTACCGTCGGCTACGGCCTCTCTGCAATCGGCCCCGGCATCGGCATCGGTATCGTCGCCGGCAAGACCGTCGAGGCCATGGCACGTCAGCCCGAGATGGCTGGCCGCCTTCAGGTCACCATGTTCCTCGGTATCGCCTTCACCGAGCTGCTCGCCTTCATCGGCGTGGCAACGTTCTTCATCTTCCAGTAAGCGGGTCCGCACATGAGCACTTTCGCACTGTCGGCGGCTACGTCGACTCTCGCAGCGGAAGAAGGCGGCAACGTCCTTCTCCCCGCTACGTATGACATCGTCTGGTCGGCGGTCGTCTTCGTTGTGCTCGGATTCTTCTTCTGGAAGTTCGCCATCCCGGCCCTGCGCAAGGTACTCGACGAGCGCGAATCGCAGATCGAGGGCGGTATCCGCAAGGCGGAGATCGCCCAGGCCGAGGCCGCTGCCAAGCGCGACGAGAACGAAAAGCTTCTTGCCGCCGCGCGAACCGAAGCTGCGGAGATCCGCGAACAGGCTCGCGTCGACGCAGATCAGATCAAGGTCCAGAAGAAGGCCGAGACGCAGGCTGAGCTCGACCGCATGACCGCTTCCGCGAAGGCACAGATCGAGGCGGAGCGTCAGACGGCGATCGTCTCGCTCCGCGCCGAGGTGGGCACGCTTGCACTCGACCTCGCTTCCGGCGTGGTCGGGGAGAGCCTGCGCGAGGACAGCCGCTCGACGGCTTACGTCGACCGGTTCCTGAGCGAGCTCGACAACGACCAGAAGGCAGGAACGCACAGCTGATGGGAAGCGCGACCAGACACGCACTGGCAGCCCTCAAGAACAGCGTCGACGGCTGGGGCCAGGCAGAGCTTCGGGATGCTGAGCAGGTGTTCGCCGCTGTCAACGCAGCGGGCGCCAACCAGCACCTTCTTGTTGCACTGTCGAACCCTGCCGCCGACGTCAGCGCCAGGCGCGAGCTCGCGGGGAGAGTCTTCGGCGCTCACCTGAGCCCGCGTGCGCTGCAGCTCCTTCAGGAAGCTGTCAGCCAGACCTGGTCGAGCAACCATGAGTTCGCACTCGGCCTGCAGGAACTCGCAGTCCGTGCCACCGCCCAGACTGCGGGAGAACAATCGGCTATCGCCGCGGAGCTCACCACGGTCGCGGACACGGTCAGCGCCAACCCGGAGCTCGAGCTCACGCTCGGGTCGCGCCTCGGAGACTCGGCTGTCAAGTCGCAGCTCGTCGAGCGTCTCTTCGCGGGCAAGATCAGCGCGCCCAGCCTGCTGATTCTGCGCGAGCTCGTCGGCAACCCGCTCGGTCGTCGCACTCGTCGCCTCCTGACCTGGGCGGGCGAAGTGGTTGCTGATCAGGCCGGCCGTTCAGTCGCAACGGTCACGGTCGCGAGCCCGCTCGCTCCCGAGCAGCTTGCGAAGCTCGAGGCGGGACTGACGCGTCGCTTCAACCGACGCGTCTCCGTCACGACGGTCATCGACCCGAAGATCATCGGCGGCCTGCGCGTGCAGCTTGGCGATGACGTTATCGACGACAGTGTCGCCGCTCGACTCAACAACCTCCGCCTGCAGCTCGCCTGAGCCTCACGCACTGAAACTCTCGGGGCGAGGCCCCGGACGACAAGGGAAGAACATGTCAGAACTCACAATCAATCCGGATGAGATCCGCGACGCGCTTCAGCAGTTCGCTTCCTCATACCGTCCGGAAGGCGCCACGGCGACCGAGGTCGGCACCGTGGTTGACGCCTCGGACGGCATCGCGCACGTCGAGGGTCTCCCTGGCGTCATGGCCAACGAGCTCATCACCTTCGCGGATGGCACACTCGGCCTCGCGCAGAACCTCGACGAGAGCAGCATCGGCGTCATCGTCCTGGGCGAGTTCCAGGGCATCGTCGAGGGCATGGAAGTCCGCCGCACCGGCGAGGTCCTGTCCGTTCCCGTCGGCGAGGGCTACCTCGGCCGCGTCGTCGACCCGCTCGGCAACGCAATCGACGGACTCGGCGAGATCGCCACGTCCGGCCGTCGCGCTCTTGAGCTCCAGGCGCCCGGCGTCATGGACCGCAAGTCGGTGCACGAGCCGCTCGAGACCGGCATCAAGGCGATCGACGCGATGATCCCCGTTGGCCGTGGCCAGCGCCAGCTCATCATCGGCGACCGCCAGACCGGCAAGACGGCGATCGCGATCGATGCGATCATCAACCAGAAGGCCAACTGGGAGTCCGGAGACGTCAACAAGCAGGTGCGCTGCATCTACGTTGCCGTCGGCCAGAAGGGCTCGACCATCGCCTCCGTCAAGGGCGCGCTGGAAGACGCCGGAGCCATGGAGTACACGACCATCGTCGCGTCCCCCGCCTCCGACCCCGCCGGCTTCAAGTACCTCGCTCCATACACGGGCTCGGCCATCGGCCAGCAGTGGATGTACGAGGGCAAGCACGTCCTCATCGTCTTCGATGACCTGTCGAAGCAGGCTGAGGCCTACCGTGCCGTTTCGCTCCTCCTGCGCCGCCCGCCGGGCCGCGAGGCCTACCCGGGCGACGTGTTCTACCTGCACTCCCGCCTCCTCGAGCGTTGCGCGAAGCTGTCCGACGCGATGGGAGCAGGTTCGATGACCGGTCTTCCGATCATCGAGACCAAGGCCAACGACGTCTCGGCGTACATCCCGACCAACGTGATCTCGATCACCGACGGCCAGATCTTCCTGCAGTCCGACCTCTTCAACGCCAACCAGCGTCCAGCGGTCGACGTCGGTATCTCCGTCTCGCGAGTCGGTGGCGACGCGCAGCAGAAGCACATCAAGAAGGTCTCTGGAACGCTCAAGCTCGAGCTGGCCCAGTACCGCTCGCAGCAGGCATTCGCGATGTTCGCGTCCGACCTCGACGCGACGACGCGCAAGCAGCTCGAACGTGGCGCACGCCTCACCGAGCTCCTCAAGCAGCCGCAGTACTCGCCGTACCCCGTCGAGCAGCAGGTCGTCGCGATCTGGGCTGGCACGAACGGCAAGCTGGACCTGGTCCCGGTTGACGAGATCCTGCGCTTCGAGCGCGAGCTCCTCGAGTACCTCGAACGCAACACCGACGTCCTCGGCCTCCTCCGCGACAGCGGAAAGCTCGAAGACGACACGCTGAAGGCCATGGCCGACGGTGTCGACGCCTTCTCGAAGACGTACCTCAAGAACGACGGAACTCCGCTCGTCGCTAGCGCCGAACAGGTCGCCGCTGACGAGATCGAGCAGGAGAAGATCGTCAAGAAGCGCCGCTAGGCGCCCTCGACGACTTCGACGACGAGCACAGGAGAAGCATGGGAGCACAACTTCGGGTCTACCGGCAGAAGATCAAGTCTGCCCAGACGATGAAGAAGGTCACCCGCGCCATGGAGCTGATCGCCACTTCGCGCATCACCAAGGCGCGGAAACGCATGGCCGAGTCGAACCCGTACGCGCAGGCGATCACCGAGGCAGTCTCGGCTGTCGCCAGCTACACGGACATCGATCACATCCTCGTCACCGAGCGTGAAGAGGTCCGCCGTGTCGCGGTCGTCGTCTTCACGAGCGACCGAGGCCTCAACGGAGCCTTCTCCTCGAGCGTTCTGCGCGAGGCCGAGGGCCTGACGAACGCGCTCGAGGCTGAGGGCAAGGAAGTTGTCCACTACCTCATCGGTCGCAAGGCAGTGGGCTACTTCGCCTTCCGCAAGCGTGCGAGCGAGAAGCAGTGGACGGGTTCCACCGACCTCCCGGTCTTCCAGACCGCGAAGGAGCTCGGCGAGGCACTGGTAGAGCGGTTCACGATTCCGTTCGAAGAAGGCGGCGTGGAGGAGATCCACTACGTCTACAACCGGTTCCAGTCGATGGTCACGCAGACACCGACCGTCGTGCGGCTCCTGCCGCTCGAGGTCGTCGAAAGCGACGATGTCGCCGAAGAGGCCCCGCTGCTCCCGCTGTACGAGTTCGAGCCGGATGCGGAGACGGTGCTCCACGCACTGCTCCCCGACTACATTCAGGCGCGACTCTTCAACGCCATGCTGCACTCCGCCGCATCCGAGCACGCTGCCCGCCAGCGCGCCATGAGCGCGGCTTCCGACAACGCAGACACCCTGGTGCGCGACTACACCAGGCTCGCGAACAACGCGCGCCAGGCAGAGATCACGCAGCAGATTTCCGAGATCGTGGGCGGCGCGGACGCGCTCGCAACCGCATAACCGCGCGAACACGCAAGAAAAGGACAAGACATGACGACGCACATCGTCTCCGACAGGGAAGACACGAAGGCTCCGGCCGGTGTCGGCCGGATCGCCCGTGTCACGGGTCCCGTTGTCGACATCGAGTTCCCGCATGACGCCATCCCCGGCATCTACCACGCGCTCGAGACCGAGGTCACCCTCGGCGACCAGTCGCTCAAGCTCACGCTCGAGGTTGCACAGCACCTCGGCGACGACCTCGTCCGCGCCATCGCGCTCAAGCCCACCGACGGACTTGTCCGCGGCCAGGAAGTCCGCGACACAGGTGCACCGATCTCGGTGCCCGTCGGCGACGTCACCAAGGGCAAGGTCTTCAGCGTCACCGGTGAAGTGCTCAACGAGACCATGCTCTCGGAGCCCTACGAGATCACCGAGCGCTGGCCCATCCACCGTGAGCCCCCGGCCTTCGACCAGCTCGAGTCGAAGACGGAGCTCTTCGAGACCGGCATCAAGAGCATCGACCTGCTCACCCCGTACGTTCAGGGTGGAAAGATCGGCCTCTTCGGTGGAGCCGGTGTCGGCAAGACGGTCCTCATCCAGGAGATGATCCAGCGAGTCGCGCAGGACCACGGCGGCGTCTCCGTGTTCGCCGGCGTCGGTGAGCGCACGCGTGAGGGCAACGACCTCATCTACGAGATGGAAGAGGCAGGCGTCTTCGACAAGACGGCGCTGGTGTTCGGCCAGATGGACGAGCCGCCGGGAACTCGACTCCGCGTCGCGCTCTCAGCTCTCACCATGGCTGAGTACTTCCGTGACGTGCAGAAGCAGGACGTGCTCCTCTTCATCGACAACATCTTCCGCTTCACGCAGGCCGGTTCCGAGGTCTCCACGCTGCTCGGCCGTATGCCGTCCGCCGTTGGTTACCAGCCGAACCTCGCCGACGAGATGGGTGTGCTCCAGGAGCGCATCACGTCGACGCGTGGCCACTCGATCACGTCGCTCCAGGCAATCTACGTGCCTGCTGATGACTACACCGACCCGGCCCCCGCCACGACGTTCGCGCACCTCGACGCCACGACTGAGCTCTCGCGCGAGATCGCGTCGAAGGGCCTCTACCCGGCCATCGACCCGCTCACCTCGACGAGCCGCATCCTCGACCCCCGCTACCTGGGCGCAGACCACTACCGGGTCGCGACCGAGGTCAAGCAGATCCTTCAGAAGAACAAGGAACTGCAGGAGATCATCGCGATCCTCGGCGTCGACGAGCTCTCCGAGGAAGACAAGATCACCGTCTCCCGCGCTCGCCGCATCCAGCAGTTCCTCTCGCAGAACACCTACATGGCGAAGAAGTTCACCGGTGTCGAGGGTTCGACGGTTCCGCTCAAGGAGACCATCGAGTCGTTCGACGCCATCGCCAAGGGTGACTTCGATCACGTCGCCGAGCAGGCGTTCTTCAACGTCGGTGGAATCAACGACGTCGAAGAGAAGTGGGCTCAGATGCAGAAGGACAACGCATAGTCATGGCAGGCAAGGGCGAACTGACCGTCAAGGTCGTTGAAGCAACCAAGCTCGTCTGGGAAGGCAGCGCGACCATGGTCGTCGCTCGCACTTCTGAGGGCGAGATCGGAATCCTCTCCGGCCACGAGCCTGTGCTCGCTGCCCTGGGTGCCGGCCAGGTTCGCATCACGGCCTCCGACGGATCGAAGATCGTCGCCAACGCTGAGGGTGGCTTCCTCTCGGTGAACAGCGACGTCGTCACTGTCGTCGCTGGCGAGGCTGAACTCGTCTCCGGGGAGTGACCGAAGGTCTCCTGCTGCTGTTGCCGCCGTCCGAAACCAAACGGGACGGCGGCAACGCTGCGTTTACGGGTGAATTGGTCGAGAGCCCCGAGGCAGGCGGGCTCAGCTGGGCGAAGACGTTCACCGAGACTCGAGAACTCATCGCGAGCGAACTGCACCATCTCTCGCACGATCAGGACACGGCCCGCAAGGTGCTCAAGATCTCGGAGAAGCAGGCTGAGCTCGAGCTCAGCAGGAACCGCAACCTCCGCTCGGCGCCGCGTATGCCGGCACTGTTGCGCTACACGGGTGTGCTTTATGACGCACTCGACGCGCCGACCCTCACGGCTCAGCAACTCAGCTGGGCGGCACACCATGTCGCCGTCCACTCCGCCCTGTTCGGGCTGGTCGGCGGGGGAGAGGGCATCCCCGCCTATCGACTGTCTGCCGCTTCGAGACTCGGCGGCAGACCAGCGACAAGCCGGTGGACGCCGATCACGCGAGCAGCTCTTGCCGCTCACCAGGGACTTGTCGTTGATCTTCGCTCGAAGGCCTACGCGGCACTGGGCCCAGTGGACGCCGCAGACCGGCACGTGACCATCGACGTGGCCTCACGATCGCCAGATGGGACCGTGCGCTCGCTCAACCACTTCAACAAGCGAGGCAAGGGCCTCTTCACTCGAGGGCTCATCGCTCTTGCCGTGGCGGAGCCCGAGCGCGCTGACGCGCTCCAGGACGCCGCTGATCTCGTCGAGTTCTGCCTCGATGCCGGCTGGGAACTCGAATCAACGGGTGTCGGGACAGCCAGGCTCATCGTTCCAGAAGGGGCATGAGCAACACGCCTTTCCGGAGCTCCGGATATCGGGCCTCAGATGCCGGGCAGGTCTCCCCATCGACAAAGTCGGCAAAACGCCGCTAATTTATACAGTGTCTGCGATTTCTCACTCAAGCGCACTCCCTGCGCGTTGTGCAGACCCCATTGAATATCAGAAAGTGACTCCTCCATGGAATTCATCTCTTACGGCGATCAGGCCGCGGCAGGGATCGGCGCCCTAGGGATCCTCCTGTGGCTTGTCCTTGTCCTCGGTGCATACGCCCTTTCATCATGGCTCATGTCGAAGGTGTTCACGAAGATGGGCATCGAGGCGTGGAAGGCCTGGGTACCGGTCTACAACTCCTGGACCTTTGTCGAGGCTGCTGGCTTCCCGGGATGGTGGGTGCTCGTCGGCTTCATCCCCGGTGTCAACATCGCCCTCGTTGTGCTCCTGGCAATCGCCGCGTACCGCATCGGGCTCGGCTTCGGCAAGAGCGGCGTCTGGGTACTGCTCTACATCTTCCTTCCCATCGTATGGTTCGCGATCGTCGGGTTCGACAGCTCACGCTGGAACCCTGCGCTCATGAACCTCGGTGGTCAGCAGTACGGTCAGCCTCAGGGCGCTGTCGGCTACCAGCAGGGCGCTCCGGTGCAGGCCTACGGCCAGTCTCCCGCGCAGCAGCCATACGGCCAGGCTCCGGCGCAGCAGGGCTACGGTCAGCCTCCGGCGCAGCAGCCATACGGCCAGGCTCCAGCGCAGCAGCCCTATGGGCAGCAGCCTCCGGCCCAGCAGCCGTACGGCCAGGCTCCCGTGCAGCAGCCGCCGCTCGGCCAGGCCCCTGAGAACCAGCAGCCATACGGCCAGCAGGCGCCTCCCCAGCAGTAGCGCTTCAGCACTGAAACCCGAGAAGTCGGGTCACGAACACGGCCCGCGGATGTCAATCCGCGGGCCGTGTTCGTGTGTCCACTCCGTTGTCACAGGCGGGGTTGTGAGGTGTTCTCCACAGGGGCAGATCTGGTGCAGAAGATCGATTCTCTCCAGGCCTAGCTTCTCGGCATGGAACAGATTCGTCTCAGCACACCAAAACAGATCCTCGACGCAGTCCCGCGCCTTCTTGGCTATTCGCCCGTCGGCTCGCTAGTCGCCATCCCCCTCAGTGGGAAACGGGGAGGGGTGGTCCTGCGATTCGACCTTCCCAGCGCCTCGGGAAAACCGACAGTTCGCGCCACCTCCTATGCCAACTCCGTTGTCGGACATCTGGCACATCTGAAGAGCATCGAGCGTGTGGTCTTCGTGCTGAGCCCCGATCAGCCGTTTGGCGCCGGGCCGAGGCCCCCATTTTCCTGGCTCACCGAGGAACTCGTGGCGGCGGCGGAGAGAGCAGGAATCGAAGTTGTACTCTGCATCTGCCGAGCCACGGACGCCTGGGGTGTCTACGGCTGCGACGACCCCGACTGCTGTGACATCGGCCCGCGTGCTCTCGGAACGCAGCGGAGCTGGGTCGAGGCCGCAGCCAGGCCAATCGATGACTCGGTCGTCGCACCCGCATCGAGAAGGAGGCGGCTCGCCTTCGCTGAAGCCGACGAGCGCCATTGGCAGCTGCATGATGGCGAGGACGACCTGCCGTCGATGCGTCGAGGCTGGCTCACGATATTCGCTCCGGCGAGCCTCGCCGCAAGCCCGGATGACGCGAGACTCGCACGGCTCCTGTGCATGCTCAGGGGGCGTCATACTTCTGAGCTCCTGCTGGTGACCATCGCCTTCGGCGTCAGTCATGACCTGCTCTCGCTCGCCAGGGTCTGGGGTCCGGTCATGTCCGATGACGAAGAGCCGCAATTGCCGGAGTTTTCGCGCAAGCGCGTCCGTCGGGCGGTTGCTGTGCTGCGGGAATTGGCTGCGCTTGTTGATCTCGAGGACGAAGCCGGGCTCCTCTCTGGCCTCAGCTGGCTCGAGTGGGCCTCCGGCCGTTCGAGCGCCGCTGCAGCTTTTGCGAGGCGCGCGATTGCGGTCAGACCGGATGATTCCCTCGCCTCGAGCGTCGTCTGGCTCGTCGAACGGTGTGTGGTCCCGCCTTGGCTCTCGGTTGTCGAGGAGTGGAGCGAAGAACCCGAATCCACGTCGGCTGTCAGGCGTGAAGGCTGAGGCCTCCGGCGGGGCGCAAGCTCCGACGTCTCTGGCGGAGCCCGACGGTGGAGTGCTGCGCATCCCCGCCCCCGTCGCGGAGCGGCGAACCGTGCCATTCCCGCTTGTCATGGCCTTGGCGCCCGTTGTCGTGGCCGTGGTGCTCTGGCTCTTGCTCGGGTCACCCGCGATGCTCGCGTTTGCTGTACTCGGACCTGTCTTGGCCGTTGCCAGCTACTTGGAGGCGCGCCGTCAAACGCGGGCCGAGCACGCGAAGGCGGAGGCTTCGTTCGATCGTGAGTTGCAGGCCTGTATCCGTCAGGCGGGCCGGCGAGCCAGGGATGAACTCATTGCCCTCCAACGCTCGGCACCGGGAGCCAGGGCGGTCGTGGCCGGGACGCGCGTTCTGAGAGTCGAAGCGGTCAGCCTCGGCAACGGCCCGGTGAAGGCGCGCGTCCAGTTTCAGGGAGAGCTCGGGGAGCTGTCGAGATCAGCCCGTGCAGAACTGGATCAGCAGACAACGCACCAAGACGCGCCAGTGCTGGTGGACGCGGCGACGGTCGCCGTCACTGGCCCGCGTCAGCTCGTCTTGGCGGCAGGACGCGCGTTGGTCGTGCAGACTTTTGGTTCTCCTGCAGAGCTGGGTATCGCAGGCGGAGAGGTGGCGTCGTCGCTCGCCGACGAGCTCGACGCCGCTGGAGTGCCTTGGTTTTGGATTCGTGACGCGGCGGCTGCCGCCTCGGGCGCGCGTGGCCTACTTCTGGAGCTTGGCGGCCGCCACGTCCTGGGTCGCCAGGCGTTGAGCTCGACGTTGCCCTCGCCAGTGGTGCGCCTGCACGTCGAAGACACGTCGACAGCACGCGTCGAGCTCAGCCGCGGCGACCGGCTTTCGCTGCGGCCGGCTCTTGTCACCGCGGAGGAGTTGCGCAACTGTAGCCTCGGTGACCTGACCGCCGCAGGTGCAGGCAGGCCCTCAGGCGTACAGCTCAGCCGGGAGGTGCGGAACGAAACCAACGCGCGAGCGATGTCCGCCGCGGCTCAAGGGGATCGCGGTCGATCCTCGCTCTACGCCGTGGTCGGTACCCAGGGTGAAGCACCGTTCGGTATCGATCTTGTTGGCGCCGGGCCGCACGCCGTGATCGGTGGGACGACCGGGTCCGGCAAGAGCGAGTTGCTCATGACCTGGGTGCTTGCCATGACCGAGGCAAGGTCGAGCAGGGAGGTGCAGGTGCTCTGCTTCGATTTCAAGGGTGGGGCGACGTTCGATCCCATTGCCACGCTTCCGCACTGCGTCGGGATCGTCACGGACCTGGATGCGGAGGAGGCTCGCCGAGCGGCTATCAGCCTTGGCAGCGAAGTGCGCGAACGGGAGCTGTCACTTCGGCGTGCTGGAGTGCCGGACATCAGCCGACTGCCTGGTCTCGCTCGGCTTGTCATCGTCGTGGATGAGTACCAGGCGCTTGTCGACGCCGGTGCGGACCTGCAGGAGGTCTTCGCGGATATCTCGGCGAGGGGCAGAAGCCTCGGCATGCATCTCGTGCTCTGCGCTCAGCAGCCTGCGGTCGCCGTGCGGGGCGCAACGCTCGCGAACTGCGGTGTCCGCGTCTGCCTGCGAGTGATCTCGGACGCCGACAGCACCGCACTGATCGGCAATGCATCCGCCGCCCGCCTGCCCTCTTCCTCCCCGGGGCGCGCTCTGGTCGCGGCTGGTGATCGGATCACGGAGATCCAGGTCCAGCAGCGCGAGCGTCGCACCATCGCGCGGCTCACCGAGGCGGCTATCGAACGGGAAGCGCACCTCCGCCACGCCGCTCCCGGGCGCCCCTGGCTCCCGGCCTTGCCCCAGCACGTTGATCTGGCGGGGCTCTCGATGAAGGGGAGTGGCATCCCGTTCGGCCTACTCGACGACACCGTGGAACGACGGCAGTCGTCGGCGACCCTCGACACCGCCTTGGGCGCGTTGATCGTGATCGGTGGCCCGCGCACGGGAAAGTCGGCCTGCCTGGCCGTGCTCGTCGAGGCTGCCCGCGCCGCTGGTGGGCCTGAGGTCGGACGTGCAACCGTGCTCGATTCGAACGTTGAGCGGGCCTGGGATCAGCTCTTCGCGGAGGACCTCCAGGCGCGGCGGGGGCTCCTGGTCATCGACGACGTCGACGCGCTCCTCGCAGGCATCGACGAGCCGCACAGAACCGCAGTGACCGATCAGCTGGTGCGTCTCATCAGGAAGTCGGCGTCCGCGTCGCCGGCGCTGGTGCTCTCCCTGACGAGGGTGAGCGGCGCCACCGCCCCACTTGTCGCGGCTGTGGCGCAGACGCTGCGTCTTGTCGGAGGTGACCGGGCCAGTTTCGTGATGGCAGGCGGTGAGGGCAGTGAACACCGTGCCGATGCTCCGCCAGGACGCGCAGTCTGGCGGGGCCTCTCGTGTCAGGTAGCCCGAGCGCGCCAGGAGCTTCCGGCACTGAGTTCGGCAGTGCACGCATCCTCGAGCGTCCCAGCGCCAGCGCCTCAACCGGTCGAGGGCCTGAACGAGAAGGCGAGTGGGATGGGTCGCGAGCTGCTGGTCGTCGCGCGCGGGCGAGCATCAATTCGCCACCTCCTGGAGGCGCGGAGCTTCCAGTGCGTCGATCTCGCACACTGGCGCACAGGGATCGCGAGCGCAACGTCGGAGGAGGCGGGCGAGCAACGAGACCCGGCCGGGCGGCGAGCGGTTGTCGGTGACCTCGAGAGTTGGCAGTCGCAGTTCGGGGCGCTCTCGAGGCTTTCCACCGATCACCGCGTCCTGCTGTCAGGGGTGACCCCAGGGGAGCACCGTGCGATCTTCAGAGGCGACCCGCTGCCTCCGCTCACGACCGATCCATCGCGCAGCGCCATCCTGCGTGACTGCGAAGGCGGCATGACGCGCGTCCGCTGGGCTGACTCGTGGCCAGCCGACGTCTGAGGCGGTGGTCGGAGATCTACAAGCTGGTGGGCACGCCAGCGCCGACCATGATCTCGCCGACGAGGACCCCACCGCCGAGCACTTCGAGCCCGAGACGAGGCAGCAGCTGCTGGACTCGACCGACGTCCACCGCCCCCGCAGCGACAAGCAGTTGCAAGCCGACGAGAGTCGTCCCGCGGTTGGACCCGTCGAGCATCTTCAGCGCCACGGCCGTGCCGTCCGGCGCCGCCAACAGCAGCACACCTTCTGCACCTGACTTCGCCAGGACGCCGAGCTCGGAGATGACGAGCGAGTTCGGCCGGCCGTGCCCTTCGATGAGCCACCCGTTCGAGAGCACCGAGCGCCAGACGGCCGCGGCTGCCTTGAACAAGGGGAAGGGTGAGGACCCGCTCGCCGTGGCGAGTCGGCTGGCTGCCGCGGCCAGCCCGACGAGGCTCACCGCGAAGACGGGCGCGCCGCAGCCGTCGATGCCAACCGCGCTCGGGCGCTCCCGTGTCATACGCTCGACCGTGTCCCTGATGGCAACTTGGAGCGGATGCTCCACGGCCAGGTATCCGTCGGTCGGCCAGCCCTGCGCGACGCATGCCGCAAGCATCGCAGCGTGCTTTCCACTGCACTCCATGTACACGGCTGAGGAAGCTTCGCCGGCGCGAACCAGCGCGTCACGGGAAGCGCGATCCTTCGGCCAGGCCGCGGGGCACGCCAGTGCTCTGTCGTCGAGTCCGCTCGCGTGCAGGATCTCCCGCACGTGCGCGACGTGCGCGGGGGAGCCCGAGTGGCTGCCGCAGGCGATCGCGGTCTGCTCGTCGGTCAGTCGTGCGCCGAGCGCCAGCGCGGTCTGCGCCTGGAACAGTTTGAGCGTCGACCTCGGAAAGACGGGCTGATGTCCGTCGCCGAGTTCGGCGCGGACTGTGGCGTCCGGGCTGGTCAGCACCGCAGCACCCACGTGCCTGGACTCGACGAATCCCGAGCGGACGACAACTGCGAGTTCGACGGCGGCTGCGGCCTGCAGCGTTGATGCTTCGCTCATGATCGGGCAAGCCTACGCGGTGGCCGGCGTGCGCCTCTCGCACGCACTCGGCACGGCGGGAAGGCGGATCGACAGCAAGTGCCTGGCTCAGCAGGTCTACGCTTGACCCCCGTGGAATCTGTCTTGCTCTTCATCGTCGGCGTGCTGGCCGCAGTCATCGGCCTCGCGGCGTCAATCGCGCTGCACGAAGTGGGTCACCTGGTCCCAGCCAAGCGATTCGGGGTGCGCGTCACGCAGTACATGATCGGCTTCGGACCGACGCTATTCTCGCGCAGGCGAGGAGAGACGGAGTACGGGGTCAAGGCCATCCCTCTCGGCGGCTACGTAGCCATGATCGGCATGTACCCGCCCGCCAAGGCCGGGGAAGCGGCCCGGACCGGTGGCACAGGGTTCATGTCGAGCATGATCGACGACGCGAGGCTCGCCTCCGCCGAGGGGGTGGCGCCGGGTGAGGAGGCCCGCACATACTCGTCGCTCCCGGTCTGGAAACGGATCGTCATCATGGCGGGAGGCCCCGCCATGAATTTTGTCATCGCCATTCTCGGGTTCATGATCGTTTGCTCGGGCTTCGGTCTCTACCAGCCCAGCACGACGGTCGGCACCGTCTACGAGTGCGTCGTACCGGCTGGGGCGGCCGCTCCGACCGAGGGGGAAGCCTGTGAGACCCCTGCACCCGCGTTCGAAGCCGGGCTGCGGCCCGGTGACAGGATCACGAGCGTCGATGGCGTCGCGGCCAGCACCTGGGATGTGCTCCAGGATGCGATTCGCGTGAGCCCAGGAGAGCCGATCTCGCTTGGCGTCGACCGCGCTGGGGAGCAGTTGCAGCTCGAGCTCACTCCGCGCGTCAACACGGTCTACCAGCTCGACGACCTGACGGGAGCTCGAGTTGAGTCCGCCGACGGCTCCTACGTGACCGAGGAGGTCGGGTTCGTCGGCATCACGCCAACGCAGGAACGTATGAGGCAGTCGCCGCTGTACGCCTTCACGATGGCCGACGCGAACGTACGCGCGGTTGGGAACTTCCTCGTCACTATCCCGGAGCGCATCGTGGAGATGTGGAACGCGGGCTTCGGAGGCGCCGAGCGCGACCCGAACGGCCCCATGAGCGTCGTGGGGGTCGGGCGGATCACGGGCGAGGTGGCGGCTGAGACCAGCATTCCGGTCATCGACAGGGTCGCGACGATCGTCCAGCTGGTCGCGTCGGTCAACATCGCCCTCGGCGTCATCAACCTCGTCCCGCTCCCGCCGCTCGACGGAGGGCATATCCTCGCTGCGCTCATCGACGGCATCCGTCGCAGGCTGGCGAAGCTCCTCGGTAGGCCAGACCCGGGACCTTTCGATACAGCGAAGCTCTTGCCCGTGACGCTGCTGATCGCCGGGTGCCTTATGGCGATGAGTGCGCTGTTCATCTACGTGGATATCGTGAACCCCATTCGCCTGTTCGAGTAGCGCCTCGACGGGCACACCAGCAGCCTGAAAGCAGCGGTCGAGCGGGATCACTACGCTTTCCCTTGGCATTCATCGAAGTGCACGAGACGAGACCAGAAGAGTCGGCAGGCGAGTCCAGCCGCAGGAAGAGGGATCCGTGACGATTGTCGGCGGTCAGCAGCTCAAGCTCAGCCAGCAGGAGCTCCAGGAAGCGGGTCGGTCAATTGGGGCCGTCTCGCAGGCCTTCGCGCACAAGGTCGTCGGGCAGACACAGCTCCGCGAGACCCTGCTCGTCGGGCTCATGTCCGGGGGACACGTCCTGCTCGAGTCCGTGCCAGGGCTCGCCAAGACCACCGCCGCTCAGACCCTCGCGCAGTCCGTGCGCGGCTCGTTCAGCCGCATCCAGTGCACGCCAGACCTCCTGCCCTCGGACATCGTGGGCACGCAGATCTATGACGCAGCGGAGCATCGGTTCTCGACGCAGCTCGGGCCCGTGCACGCCAACTTCGTGCTGCTCGATGAGATCAATCGCTCGAGTGCCAAGACCCAGTCGGCGATGCTCGAGGCGATGCAGGAGCGGCAGACCACCATCGGCGGCACGCTCTACCCGCTGCCTGACCCGTTCCTCGTGATCGCGACGCAGAACCCGATCGAGCAGGAGGGCACGTACGTGCTGCCAGAGGCGCAGCTCGACCGCTTCATGCTCAAGGACGTGTTGGAGTACCCGAATCCCGCCGAGGAGGCCGAGATCCTTCGCCGTATCGACGAGGGCGTGTTCGAGCACGGGGAGCCGGCGGCCGTCGGGCTGCAAGACGTCACGCGTCTGCAGGAGCTGACCTCCCGTGTCTACGTGGACAAGGCGATCACCGAGTACATCGTCGGGCTTGTCTACGTCACGCGGCACGCTGGCGAGTACATCGCGCCGGAGCTCGCGAGGCTGGTGGAGGTCGGTGCGTCGCCGCGCGCCTCGATCAACTTCGCGAAGGGCGCGAGGGCAGTGGCGCTCCTGCAGGGCCGCGACCACGTTGTACCAGAAGACGTCCGCAGGCTCGCCCACCGCATCCTCCGTCACCGCATCATCCTCGGCTTCGAAGCGGATGCAACCGGCGTGCGCGTCGAGCAGATCATCGATGCCGTGCTCGGGGCAGTTCGCACTCCGTGACGATGTCAAACGAACGCCCCCTTCTCTCGAAGGTCAAGTCCAAGATGTTCCTGCACGCGCGAAGGCGCGTGCTGCATCTGCTTGATGGTCAGTACGCGTCCCACCTGCGCGGACGCAGCATGGACTTCGACGACCTCCGCGAGTATGTCGCTGGCGACGAGATCAAGGACATCGACTGGAAGGCGAGCGCTCGGACCGGGCAGCCCCTCGTGAAGCGCTACGTTGCGGAGCGGCGCCACCGTGTGCTGTTCGCCGTCGACGGAGGTCGGAACATGGCGGCTCTCTCTGCGAGCGGCGAGCCGAAACGGGAGGTGCTCGTCGCAGCCCTCGGGATCCTCGGCTACCTGGCTATCCGGCACGGCGACGACGTCGGCCTCGTCACGGGGACATCAGACGGGGTCCGGCAGCTGCCCTTCCGAAGCACGACCTCGGCGCTCGAGCGGATGCTCCACGCCGTCTACGACACGGTCGGCCTCGAAGCTGCGACGAGCGACATGAACGCGATCCTCGAACGCGTTCGTCTCACCGTCAGGCACCGTGCGCTGCTCGTTGTCATCGCGGACGAGTTCGACTGGGACGACGAGCGAGCGGCACTCGTGCGGCGGCTCGCGGCGCAGCATGAGATCGTGTGGCTGCAGATCACCGACGCGGAGCCGCACCAACGAGGCAGACGCGGCGAGCTGGCGTTCGACGTTGAGGGCAGCTGGGCGATGCCGAGCCTTTTCGGCGGCGACCGTCTGCTCGAGCGCGAGTTCGAGTATGCCGAGCAGAAGCGCACCATCGAGATGGAGCAGACCTTCGAGGCGAATGCCGTGTCGTACGCGGAGGTCGCGAGCGAGGCGGACGTCGCACCGGTCCTGCTCGGGCTCTTGAAAGCGAGGGCGAATGTACGCCGCTGACGTCCAGCCCCCGGAGGGCACCGTCATCCCAGTCATCGACTACGCGCAGTTCTGGTTGGTGCTGGGTTTCCTGATCTTGGCCGCCATAGTGGCCTACTACTTCCTCGTGGTCTTCCTGACTCGTCCCCGCCCTCCGAAGGCGGCCCCGGTGCTGCCGCCAGCGCGCCCGCCCGTCTACGCCCTGCAGCAGGAGTACCTGGAGCGGGTTGACGACGTTGCGCGCCGCGCTTCGGCTGGTGAGCTCACGCCACGCAGGGCGCACGCTGAACTGAGCGTGCTTGTTCGCGGCTTCGTGGCAGCAGTGTCGACCGTTCCGGCGGACAAGATGACGCTGACCGATCTCAGGCGCACCGAGCTCCGTGGCGTCTCGCACACGGTGGGCCAGTACTACCCGATGGTCTTCGGGGCGCACGACCCTAGCGGTGCCGAGGCCGGCGTCGCGGCGGCACGGGAGGTGATCTCGACATGGCGATAGCGATGTGGTGGATCAGCGTCTCGTTGATCGCCGTGGCGGTCACCGTGGCAGCCGTGGCCTGGTGGCGCGCGCGCAAGCGCGGGCGCTCTGGCGCGATTCCGGTGGCCAACTCGAGGCGTCTCACGAAGCTCCCGGCGTACCGCCGCGCGCTCCTGCGCTATTCGAGCCTCATGACGGCGGTCGGCGTTGTGCTCGCGATCCTGCTCGCGGTGACGAGCGTTGCGGCCGGGCGCTGGGTCTACCAGCGCGTCGAGTCGCCTGAGAAGTTCAACCGCGACATCGTGCTGTGCCTCGATATCTCAGGGTCCATGGTCGACTACGACGTCGAGGTGCTCGACAGGTACCTGGAGATGCTCCCCGGCTTCGACGGCGAGCGCATGTCGCTCATGCTCTGGGATGCGACAGCCGTGCAGCTCTTCCCGCTCACGGACGACTATGCGTTTGTCGAGACTCAACTGCAGCAGGTGAGGGACGAGATGGAGTCCGCGTCGGGTGGGTCCAACATCGAGTACTCGTTCGCCCAGGGCACGCAGAGTGCTGCGGGTGCCTCGCTCGTCGGTGACGGGCTGGCCTCGTGCGCCATGACCTTCGGAGACTACGACCCGGCGGCCGACGACGGCCGGTCACGCTCGATCATCTTCGCGACCGACAACGCGGTGAACGGCGATCCCCTTGTCTCGTTCCCCGAGGCCGCCGAGTACACGGAGCAGCGCGGTATCAAGATCTATGCGCTCGATGCGAACCAGTTCGAGGACGCATTTGCCGACCAGTTCCGCACGACGATCCTGCAGGCGGACGGGAGCTACTTCAAGCTCACCGACCCCGCAAGCGTCTCCGGCATCGTCGACCAGATCACGAGCGAGCAGACCTCGCTCATGGTCGGCCAGCCCCAACTGCTCATCACCGATCGGCCGAACGTGTGGCTCATGCTCATGCTCGTGTTCGCGTCGATCTACGTCGTGCTGGCATGGAGGCTCCGACTATGACCTGGAATCCGATCCTGCCGGCGTTTGCTCTGGTGATCCTCGCCATCCTGCTGCTGGGTTTCTGCGTCTTCGCGCTTGTCAGGGCGACCGATCGACGTCGGCGCATCAACTGGGTGCTGCGTCTCGCGGCCTGCGGGCTCATCGTGCTCGCGGCGTTCCGCCCAGGAATCGGCAGCGCCCCGGCGCCGAACCTGCAGAGCGAGGTCGACGTGCTCTTCGTCGTCGACACGACGGCCAGCATGGTCGCGGAGGACTGGGGCGGGGCGCCCCGACTCGACGGCGTCAAGGCCGACATCTCGGCGCTCGCTTCCGCGCACGAGGGAGCTCGCTTCGGCCTGGTCACGTTCGACGCGGCGGCAGTGCAGCGGCTTCCCTTCACCGCCGACACGACGGCGCTCGACGCGCTCCTGCAGACGTTGCGTCCGGAGGTCACGCAGTACTCACGAGGGAGTTCGATCTCGATCGCCGAACCACTCGTGAAGGACCTCCTCGAGGCCGCCTCGGAGGCCGAGCCCGAGCGGGCACGCGTCGTCTACTACCTGGGCGACGGCGAGCAGACGGCTGACACCGAGCCCGACTCGTTCAGTGATCTCGCGGGCTACCTCGCAGGCGGTGCTGTACTCGGATACGGTACGGAAGCCGGCGGCCCCATGAAGGAGACGGCGGGGACGCTGGAGACCGGCGAGCCGACCTACATTGTGGATGCGCAGGGCCAGCAGGCGCTGTCCGTCATCGACACGGCGGCCTTGCAGCAGATCGCCGACGAACTGGGTGTGGCCCTCGAGACCAGGGCGCCTGGCACGGAGGTCGTCGCCGCGGAAGTCGACAGCACGAGAGTGACACAGACCAAGGGAAGCACGGAGACAGCATTCGAGGTGTACTGGATCCTCGCGGCGGCGGCGTTCCTCTTACTGCTCCGTGACGTCTGGGAATCGGTGAAGCACTTCATCGAGCTCAGCAGAGCCAGGGGAGGGACAGCATGAGTCCTCGCGAGAAGAAGCCGAAAGGCGCACTCCCATCCGCTGCGGCTGCCGCGAAGCGCAGGAGGAGGTTCATCCTCTTCAGCATTCCGTTTGCGCTCATCGCTGCGGCCTTCGCGGCAAAGCTGATCAGCATGTCCGTCATCGCTGACCGCACAGTCGCGCTCTACTCCGAGCCCGACTACGAGGGCAGCATGAACTCGGCGCAGCAGCAGAAGTTCGTGAACATCCTCGAGAGCTGGAAGGCGCCGTACAACACGGGTACGTCCATGCTTCAGCTGGGGCTGCTCGATGAAGCACGCAGTGAGCTCGAGACAGCCCTGCCGTTGGCAGAACCCCCGCAGCAGTGTCCTATCCGCGCCAACCTCGCCATCACGATCGAGCGCCAGGGGGACGCAAGGCTCGCGGCGGACGACACCGCAGGCGCGGTGGCGCTCTGGCAGGAGGCGCTCGCCGTGTTGGATGCGCGCGACCCGAGCTGCGCATCCACCGAGTTCGAGCCGCCCGCGGTCGAATCGACCGAGCGCATCCAGCAGAAGCTGCAGCAGCAATCCGAAACGCAGGAGCCGAACGAGGGGGAGGAGCCCCCTGAATCGACCCAGTCGCCCGAGATGACCGAACTCGAGGAGAAGTTGCAGCAGAATCAGCAGGAACGGCAGGACGAGCTCGATCAAGAGCGCGGCGAGACAGAAGGTGACGCGTCCCACGACAAGCCGTGGTGAGAAGTGGCCGCACCGACATCGGTGCGGCCATAGGTCTGCTCAGCGGGACAGCACACGCGCCCTGGCACGACTAGCATTGGCGGGGTGACTACTCGCCTCTCCAAGCTCTTTGTCCGCACCCTCCGCGAAGATCCAGTCGACGCGGAGGTGGCAAGCCACAGGCTCCTCGTGCGCGCCGGCTACATCCGCCGTCAGGCGCCCGGCGTTTTCGCCTGGCTGCCGCTCGGCCTCAAGGTGAAGCGCCGCATCGAGCAGATCGTGCGCGAGGAGATGGAGGCGGCCGGCGCTCAGGAAGTCCACTTCCCCGGTATCCTCCCTGCTGACTTCTACGAGGCCACGGGCCGCCTCAACGACTTCGGAGATGGAATCTTCCGGCTCGAGGACCGCAAGGGTGCGCCTCTTGTCCTGGCTCCCACGCATGAGGAGGCCTTCACGCTCGCCGTCAAGGACCTCTATTCGTCCTATAAGGACCTGCCGCTCGCGATCTACCAGATCCAGGACAAGTACCGCGACGAGGCGCGCCCCCGCGCGGGACTGCTGCGCGGACGCGAGTTCACGATGAAGGACGCCTACTCGTTCGACATCGACGACGCGGGGCTCGACGCGAGCTATCAGGCGCAGCGCGACGCCTACGAGCGCATCTTCGACCGCCTCGGCCTCGAGTACGTCATCGTCGCCGCCAACGCGGGGGCTATGGGTGGCTCACGTAGCGAGGAGTTCCTGCACCCGACGCCCGTCGGCGAGGACACCTTTGTGAGTTCGCCGGGCGGATACGCGGCGAACGTCGAGGCGTACGCTGCTCCGGCACCCGCCGCCGTTGACGCGAGCTCGACCGGTCCCGCAACCGTCTTTGACTCGCCGGACACGCCGACGATCGCAACGCTCGTCGCTCACGCGAACGCGGTCGTAGAAAAGCCTGCAGGTCGCGAATGGACGGCCGCCGACACGCTCAAGAACGTTGTTGTCGCTCGTCTCCACACGGATGGAACCCGAGACCTGGTCGTCATCGGCATCCCGGGGGACCGCGAGGTCGACATGAAGCGCCTCGAGACGGCGCTTCAGCCTGCAGAGGTCGAAGCGGCCACCGCGGAGGACTTCGCCAAGCACCCCGGACTCGTCCGGGGCTACATCGGCCCCTGGTCTGTCGAGGGCCAGGTGCTGGGTGAGGAGTCGACCACGGGCGTCGCCTACTTCCTGGACGAGACCGTTGCCGAGGGGTCGAGCTGGATCACCGGCGCGAACGTCGAAGGCAAGCACGTGCACTCCCTGGTCGCGGGCCGCGACTTCACTGCGGATGCGCGCATCGGCGCCGCTGAGGTCCGCGACGGCGATCCTGCTCCAGACGGCAGCGGCGCCATCACCACCGCTCGCGGCACGGAGATCGGACACGTCTTCCAGTTGGGGCGCAAGTACGCGGAGGCGCTCGGGCTCAAGGTGCTCAACGAGCAGGGCAAGCTCACAACCGTGACGATGGGCTCGTACGGCATCGGCGTCACCCGGAACCTCGCGCTTATCGCCGAGGCCAACCACGACGACCGCGGCCTCATCTGGCCAGAACAGGTGGCGCCGTTCGACGTGCAGATCGTCGCGACCGGGCGCAACGAGGAGCCGTTCGCTGTGGCGGAAGAACTCTCTGCGGCGTTCGACGCTGCAGGGCTCGACGTGCTCTACGACGACCGCAAGAAGGTCTCGCCCGGCGTGAAGTTCGGCGACGCCGAGCTCCTCGGGGTTCCGTGGATCGTCATCGCAGGCAAGGGGGCAGCCGACGGCCAGGTCGAGCTGTGGAACCGACGCACGAACGAGCGCGACGCGGTCTCCAAGGACGAGGTTCTCGAGCTGCTGCAGTCCAAGCGCAGCCACTGAGCGCCGTGCGGGATGGGGCTAGGCCAGGCCCCATCCTGCAGGCAAGCTGCACGGAAGTGTGCGCCGGAGGGCGCCTTCGTCCGACATCCTGGGGTAAACTCGTTCTTTCATCTGAATAGAGGGAGCGCCATGAAGATCGACCTTGCTGTCCTGAGGATTCTCGAGCGAGAGCGTGAGATCCCGTTTGAGGAACTTGCCAGCATTCTCGAGCAGGCGATCCTGACCGCGTACGAGAAGCACGTATCGCAGGAGCTTGGCCAGGACGTGCCACCAGCATCGACGCGAGTGCACCTCGACCGCAAGAGCGGCGAAGTCAACGTGTTCGTCCCGGAAATGGACGAAGACGGAGAGATCATCGGCGAGGCGCAGCTCCCGGCTGACGACTTCGGACGAGTCGCCGCGTTCGCCGCCAAGCAGGTTATCAACCAGCGCATCCGCGACATCGGCGATGACAAGGTGCTTGGCGAGTTCCGTGGACGAGAGGGCGACATCGTCGCCGGCGTCATCCAGCAGGGGCCGAACCCCCGCATGATCCACGTCGACCTCGGAACCGTCGAGGCGATCCTGCCTCCGGAGGAGCAGGTTCCAGGTGAGGACTACTCGCATGGGAGGCGCCTGCGCGTCTTCGTGACCAAGGTCGAGCGGGGCAACAAGGGGCCGCAGATCACGGTCTCCCGCACCCATCCGTCACTTGTTCGCAAGCTGTTCGCGCTCGAGGTTCCCGAGATCGCCAGCGGCGTCGTCGAGATCGTGTCGCTGGCCCGCGAAGCAGGCCACCGATCGAAGATCGCGGTCCGCGCGACTCAGGAGGGCATCAACCCCAAGGGTGCATGCATCGGCGAGCTCGGTGCGCGCGTGCGGGCCGTGACCAACGAGCTCGGCGACGAGAAGATCGACATCGTCGACTACTCCGACGACCTGCCGACCTTCGTGGCCAGTGCGCTGAGCCCCGCGAAGGTCTCGAGCGCGTTTGTCATCGACCGTGCCACGAAGGCCGTCCGAGCACTCGTGCCCGACTTCCAGCTGTCGCTCGCGATCGGCAAGGAAGGCCAGAACGCGCGCCTCGCGGCCAAGCTCACGGGGGCGAGAATCGACATCCAGCCAGACTCGATCCTCGAAGACGGAGACGAAGCGCGCTCAGAGGGGTAGTATGTCGTCTGTACGAACGTGCGTTGGATGCCGTTTGCGCTCCGCACGGAGTCAACTCCTCAGAGTTGTCCTCCGTCAGGGAAGCCTCGAAGTCGATATCTCGGCGAGTCTTCCAGGGCGTGGAGCCTGGATCCATCCGACCGCGGAGTGCACCAGGCTAGCGATTGAGCGGCGCGCATTCTTGCGGGCCTTCAAGACCGGCAAGGTGGACACCGAGGCGCTCAGCAGGCACGCGAGCACACTGGAACAGGGCGAGCGCCCTGCTCTACTACGAGAAAAGGCTGATCGGACCATGGACTAATCATGAGTGACTCACGATGAGGCACATCCGACTTTAATGGTCCGCTCCTGTTCTGGGCGGGCCCCAGACAGGAGAAAAGTGGCAAAACCACGCGTACACGAAATCGCCAGCGAGATGGGCGTCGATTCCAAGACGGCCCTCAAGACTCTGCAGGACATGGGCGAGTTCGTTAAGAGCGCATCGTCGAGCGTCGAGCCCCCAGTGGCTCGTCGCCTCCGCGAGGCGCTGAAGACCAACGCCGCCGGTAGCGCGCAGCCTCAAGCGGCGGCCCCCTCGGCGTCGAAGCCCGGCGCGCCGCGTCCAGGTGGCGCGACGCCATCGAGCGTCCGTCCCGGCACGAAGCCAGGACCGGCCGCACCATCGGCCCCCGCGGCACCAGCTGCTCCGGCACCCAAGGCCGCCCCTTCAGGCGGATCTGGACCGACCCCAGGACCCAAGCGCAAGCCTGAGCCAGCTCCGGCAGCCGAGGCCCAGGCGGCAGCAGCACCGGCAGCTCCCGCTGCACCCGCAGCAGACGCAGGTGCACCGAAGCCGAACACGCAGCGTCCAGCTGCTCCCGGCGATGCGAAGCCCGCGCAGGCTGAGGGTGGCGCAAGCCCCTCCATCCCGCGTCCGCGTGGACCCCGTCCCGGCCCGCGTCCCGGAAACAACCCGTTCGCGTCCAGCCAGGGCATGGGCCGTTCGCGCCCGGGCAACAACCCGTTCTCCTCGAACCAGGGCATGCGCCCAGGTGGCGGAGCCGGCGGTGGCCCCCGTCCAGGTGGAGCAGGCGGCCCTCGTCCGCAGAGCCCAGGCGGTCCCCGCCCGGCAGCTCCGCGTCCAGGACAGCCCCGCGTGCTTCCCGGAGCTCGTCCCGCAGGTGCGGGTCGTCCGGGCGGTCGTCCCGGCGCCGGCGGTGCCGGTGGCGGACGTCCAGGCGGCGCTCCAGGTGCAGGTGGCGGCTTCGCCCCGCGCCCAGGTGGCGGTGGCGGTCGTCCAGGTGGCGGCGGTCGCGGTCGCGGCTCGACGGCCGGTGCATTCGGTCGCGGTGGCGGCAAGTCGAAGGCGCGCAAGTCCAAGCGGACGAAGCGGGCAGAATTCGAGATGCGGGAAGCCCCGAGCGTAGGCGGCGTCAAGGTCCGTCGCGGAGATGGCACGACGCCGATCCGTCTGCGTCGCGGCGCCTCGATCTCTGACTTCGCAGAGAAGATCGACGCGAGCCCCGGTGACCTCGTGACCGTGCTGTTCCACCTCGGTGAGATGGCGACGGCAACGGAGTCGCTCGACGAGGCGACGTTCGAGGTGCTCGGCGAAGAGCTGGGCTACCGCATCCAGATCGTCAGCCCGGAAGACGAAGACCGCGAGCTCCTCGAGGGCTTCTCGATCGACCTCGACCAGGAAGCAGAGGACGAAGGCGACGACGTTCTCGAGATCCGCCCGCCCGTTGTCACCGTCATGGGTCACGTCGACCACGGTAAGACGCGACTCCTCGACGCGATTCGCAACGCGAACGTCGTCGACGGCGAAGCCGGTGGCATCACGCAGCACATCGGTGCCTACCAGGTCTGGCACGAGCACGAGGGCATCGAGCGCGCCATCACGTTCATCGACACGCCAGGTCACGAGGCCTTCACGGCCATGCGTGCCCGTGGTGCTCAGGTCACCGACATCGCGATCCTCGTGGTCGCCGCGGACGACGGCATCATGCCGCAGACGGTCGAGGCGCTCAACCACGCCCAGGCCGCCAACGTCCCGATCGTCGTTGCCGTCAACAAGGTTGACAAGGAAGACGCCAACCCGGCGAAGGTCCGCGCGCAGCTGACCGAGTACGGACTTGTTGCCGAGGAGTTCGGTGGCGACACGATGTTCGTCGACGTCTCCGCACGCAACAACGTCAACATCGACAGCCTCATCGAGGCAGTCCTGCTGACGGCTGATGCCGGTCTCGACCTTCGCGCCAACCCGAACAAGGAAGCGCGCGGTATCGCGATCGAAGCGAAGCTCGACAAGGGACGCGGTGCGGTTGCTACCGTCCTCATCCAGTCGGGAACGCTCCGCGTCGGAGATCCGATCGTCGCGGGAACGGCATACGGCCGCGTCCGGGCAATGCTCGACGAGAACGGCCAGGTCGTCACCGAGGCTGAGCCTTCGAGGCCGGTTCAGGTGCAGGGTCTGTCGAGCGTTCCTCGTGCAGGCGACACCTTCATCGTCACGGAAGAGGACCGCACCGCGCGTCAGATCGCCGAGAAGCGTGAAGCCGTCGAGCGCAACGCGAGCCTCGCCAAGTCCCGCAAGCGCATCAGCCTTGAGGACTTCACTCGTGCACTCGAAGAGGGCAAGGTCGAGTCGCTCAACCTCATCATCAAGGGTGACGTCTCCGGTGCCGTCGAGGCACTCGAAGAGTCGCTGCTCAAGATCGATGTGGATGACTCGGTGCAGCTGCGCATCATCCACCGCGGTGTCGGCGCCATCACGGAGTCCGACGTCAACCTCGCCACGGTCGACAACGCCATCATCATCGGCTTCAACGTGCGCCCCGACACGAAGGCGCGCGAGCGCGCCGCCCGTGAAGGCGTGGATGTCCGCTTCTACTCGGTCATCTACGGTGCGCTCGAGGACATCGAGAATTCGCTCAAGGGCATGCTCAAGCCCGAGTTCGAAGAGGTCCAGTCGGGTGTCGCGGAGATCCGCGAGGTGTTCCGTTCCTCCAAGTTCGGAAACATCGCCGGATGTATCGTGCGCAGCGGAACGATCACGAGGAACGCGACTGCTCGCGTCATCCGCGACGGCATCGTCATCGCGGACAATCTCGCGATCGACTCGCTCCGCCGGTTCAAGGACGACGTCACCGAGGTCCGCACGGACTTCGAGTGCGGTATCGGCCTTGGCAAGTACAACGACATCCAGATCGGCGACGAGATCGAGACGACTGAGCTCGTCGAGAAGCCGCGCGTCTAGCTGTTGACCGAGTTGCCGCGCTGAGCGCGGTGCGTACTCGGGGCGGGGTCCTGGCCATCCGGCTAGGGCCCCGCCTTCAGGTTCTGCGCAGTTTGAGACCCTGCAGACTCACTTGACTGTCTGCACCAGCACACGAGAAAGTAGCCACCATGGTTGATCATTCACGGGCACTGCGCCTCGCAGACCGAATCAAGGTCATCGTCGCGAAGACGCTCGAGCGCGGTGTCAAGGACCCGCGGCTTGGCTTCGTCACGATCACGGACGTGCGCGTCACGGGTGACCTTCAGCACGCCACGATCTTCTACACCGTTTACGGTGACCAGAAGGAACGACGGGACACGGCGGCGGCGCTCAGGAGCGCGACCGGCATGCTCCGGACCGAGGTCGGCAAGAACATCACTTCGCGCCTGACCCCGAGCCTCGAGTTCGTTCCTGACGCGATTCCCGAGAACGCGGACGCCATCGCCGCGCTGCTTCGCGAAGCGCACGATCGCGACGTTGCCTCCGCCCAGCAAGCGAAGACTGCGAGCTACGCGGGGGACGCGGACCCGTACGAGAAGAAGGACGAGCCGGAGGACGCCTGAGTCCCTCCCGCTGAATTCCTGCTCGGCTGCGGCCGACTGCGACGCTGACCGGCGACTGATCAGTCGCCGGTCAGCGCTATCTCCGCCTGGTTTCGCTCGAAGATGAGTCCGTCGACTTTCAGCGAGGTCAGCGCCCGGTCGAAGCGGAGCGAGTCCGCTCCGTCCGGGTCGAGGTGGCGGCGGAGGAACTCGATCTCGACGCCACCCGGAATCGCGCGGAGCTCCCGCAGGACCATGCCGCGCATCTCGCGGTCCGAGCCGGCGAACTTCGCCTGTGGCTTCTTGATCGTCGTCGAGGCGGGACGTCCGGCGCTGACCCACGCGCAGAGCCCGACAATGGGGCAGTCGTTGCAGTTCGGCCGCTTCGCAGTGCAGATGACGGCACCGAGCTCCATGGACGCGGCGTTCCAGAGGTTCGCCGCGGTCGGGTCGGCGGGGGCGACGGCACGCATCTCCGCCGCGTCCCGCACGGCCGATGGTCCCCAGGGCGTTTCTTCGCCGAGGAAGGCGCGGGAGAGGACGCGGCGGACGTTTGTGTCGACGACGGGTTCGGGCACGCCGTGCGCGAAAGACATGACCGCCGATGCTGTGTACGGTCCGACGCCCGGCAACGCGAGCAGGGCTTCTCGCGTCTCTGGCACGCGTCCGTCGTGCTCTTCAGCGATCGCCCTGGCACAGGCAAGGAGCCACAGCGCGCGCCTCGGGTAGCCCAGCCGATCCCAGAACCGGAGTACCTCGGCCTCGGTGGCTTCCGCCATGGCCGCTGGTGTCGGCCAGCGTTCCATGAAGTCCAACCACTTCGGTTCAACTCTCGCGGCCTGGGTCTGTTGCAGCATCGTCTCGCTCACGAGGACACCCCACGCCGTTGTCGTGGGCAGTCGCCACGCGAGCTGGCGGTGCTCCCTGGTGAACCAGGAGTTCACCGTCGCCGTGATAACTGCAGCCCGAACGTCTGCTGGGGTGAGCTGCCGCGAACCTCCTTCCCTGTTGTGCACAAGCGAGGTGAGGAGCTCGTTCACGGGCGCAGCAAGGCCACGCATGAGCCCGCGCGAGACGACGGCGCCGTTGAGCGCGTCGATCTCCGTTGCCTCGCCGCGGGTGATGCTCTGCTGGGTGGATGCGTAGTTCGGCGTTGGCCCGAAGGCCGCGGAGAGCTCCCGCGCGAGCCGCCGGTTCCTGGCAAGGTCCTCGACCGTGTCGAGTGGCGTGGCGTTCGCGAGGTCCACGAGGGCTCTGTCCAATGGGCCAAGCTCGACAAGCCACGCACCGCTCGCAGCGGCCACTGCGAGCAGCTCGCCGATGCTCGAGGCGAGCACACCGAGCAGATCGGCATCCAGTCCGATCTCCTGCACACTGAGCCCGGTCACGGCCGGAAGCGCGTTCACCTGGTTGATGAGGAGCTTGCTCCAGAGCGCGGAAGTCAGGTCGTCGGTGACCACACACTCAAGAGCGGGGGAGAGCGCCGCCGCGAGCTCCTCCAGCCGAGACAGGTGCGCAGTGGACGCAGCGCCAAGGGTCAGCGAACCCTTGGCTGTCGCACGCACCTCGTCGGGTGCGGGCCTGTTCACGGCGAAGGTGGCGAGTCCGCCTGCGACGAATCCGCGAGCGTTTGCGTCGGCCAGACCGGCGAGTAGAAGCTCCACCGTCGCTGCCCCTTCGAGGCCGTTCTGCACGACAATCGTGGGCGTTGCTGCGAGCATCGCGAGATGGGGCGCGACCGCGCGCTGGGTGTCCTGTGCCTTCACCGCGATCAGCGCGAGATCGAAGGCGCCCGTGAGGCGCGAGGCCTGAGCGAACGCCGCGCGGTGCTCTCCGAAGGCACCAGTGAGGTTCAGCGTTCGTCGTCCGCCGCGTGCAGGCTCGGCGCTGCTCCGCGAGGCGAGCACAACCTCGTGTCCCGCTCGGTCGAGCAGGAGCGCGAGGGCGCCGCCGACCGCACCGGCGCCGATGACAGCAACCCGCATCCTGATCTCCCGTTCGTGCATGCAATTCGTCTTCGTCTTGGAGCCAGCACTCCGCCCGACGGCCGGGAACGAGCCTACGGGCACCGTAAGATATTGGGGACATGACGACTCCATCTCCTGGCCCAAACGGTGTCCTGCTCCTCGACAAGCCGCAGGGCCCGACGAGCCACACGCTCGTCGCGATGACCAGGCGGGCCCTCGGCACGCGGAAGATCGGCCACGCGGGCACGCTCGACCCGATGGCATCCGGGCTCATGATCCTCGGCGTCGGCGGAGCAACGAGACTGCTCACCTACTTCGTCGGTGACGACAAGGAGTACTACGCGACGGTTCGCCTTGGCGTATCGACGAACACCGAGGACGCTGAGGGTGAAGTCACGGCGAGCGCACCAGCAGGGTCCGTCGCTGAGGTGACCCCTGAGCGCATCGAGGCTGCCATGGCCGCACTGCGCGGACCGATCAAGCAGATCCCATCCGCTGTGAGCGCCATCAAGGTGGATGGAGTGCGTGCCTACAAGCGCGTCCGCGACGGCGAGGACGTGCAGCTCGCAGCTCGCGCCGTGACGATAGCGGAGCTCGAGCTGCTTGCCTCGCACGACGCGCTCGCCGGTGGTGAGCCCGTCGTTGACCTGGAGGTCCGTGTCTCGTGCTCGTCCGGCACCTACATCAGGGCGCTGGCGAGAGACCTCGGCGCTGCGCTCGGCACTGGCGCGCACCTGACGGCCCTCAGGCGCACCCGCGTCGGCGACTTCAGCATCGCCGACGCAGTTGCGCCCGACACTGACGGGCTCGAGACGCGCCTCATGACTCCGTCTCAGGCTGCGCTGCGCCGGTTCCGCGCGTTCGAGGCGACGGCTCAGCAGGCCGCGGATATTCGCAACGGAAAGAAGCTGCGCCTCAGCGCCCCGGTCGACGACGGCCTGCTCGCGGCCATCGACCCGGAGGGCGACCTCATCGGTATCGCCAGGGCTTCTGGCGGCATATTGAAGTCCGAATTCAACATGCCGACTGGGGCCATAGCGTGATCGACTGGTTCACGTGGGTGCTCTGCCTCGTGAGCGCCGCCGCTGGTGTCTTCTGCATCATCGTCGGGGCCACGGGCCGAAAGCCTGGTGACGTCACAGTGGGTGCCGTCGCGCTTGTCGAGCTGCTGCTTGTTGTGCAGTTCGTGATGGCGCTGATCGCACCCGCGGCGGGCAACGAGCCCGTCGGAGATGCACTCGAGTTCTGGATGTACTGGGTCGTCGCCATCATCATCCCGCCCGCCGCGGTCTTCTGGGGCCTGGTCGAGCGGACGAAGTGGTCCACGATCATCCTCGGTGTCGCGGCACTCACGATCGGAGTCATGGTCTTCCGGATGCACCAGATCTGGATCGGCGCCAGCCCATTCATCGGAGTGCCGGTTTGAGCGGGACGGCGCGGACTGCGGCTGCTGATAGCTATGAGGGAGCACGCGGCGCCGGGCGAGCACTTGTTGTTGTCTACGCGGTCTTGGCGCTTGCGTCGATCGGTCGCAGCTCGTACCAGCTGCTCGCCAAGTTCGGGGAAGCGCCTCTCGCGTACTCGCTCTCCGCGGCTGCAGCGCTTGTCTACCTGCTCGCAACGGTTGCACTTGTTCGGCGCGGGAGGACCTGGAACCGAATCGCCTGGTTCACGATCGTGTTCGAACTCGTCGGAGTCCTTGTCGTCGGGTCGCTGACGGAGTTCCACCCGGAACTCTTCCCCTCGGATACGGTGTGGTCGGACTTCGGGGTGGGCTACGCGTATATTCCTCTTGTGCTCCCGATCCTCGGCATCGCGTGGCTGGAGACGGGAAGATCGAGACGAAAGAGGGAACGTGCGGCTGTTCACTGACCTGGCAGAGCTACCAGCGGAGCTGACGCCAAGTGCCATCACCGTCGGCAAGTTCGACGGCGTGCACCGCGGTCATCGCTGGCTGCTCTCTCGCCTCGTTGACGAGGCCTCCTCGCGTGGCCTTGAGCCGTTCGCGGTCACCTTCGATCGGCATCCGCTCTCGCTCATCACTCCTGGCATCGAGCCGGAGCCCATCACGTCGTTGGCGCAGAAGATAGACCTGCTCGGCAAGACCGGACTCGGATCGACGATCGTCCTGCCGTTCGACGACCAGCTCGCGAGCATGAGCGCAGAATCCTTCGTGCGCGACCTTCTTGTCGGTGCGCTCCAGATGAAGCTCATCGTCGTCGGGCAGGACTTCCGCTTCGGGGCCAAGGGCGAGGGCGATGTTGTTCTCCTGCGCGAGCTGGCGGCACCGTACGGTTTCGAGATCGTCATCGCCGACGACGAGATGGCAGAGGATGAGAGCTCGCACGTAGAGCGCCGTGCCTCGTCGACGTGGGTTCGCGAGCTGCTGGCGGCTGGCGATGTCCGAGCCGCCGCCGAGGTTCTTGGGCACAACCACAGCGTGACCGGCGAGGTCGTGCACGGGGCGAAGCGAGGGCGGGAATTGGGCTTCCCGACGGCAAACCTCTCTCCGGAACTCGAGGGCCTCATCCCGGCGGACGGCGTCTACGCCGGCTGGTTCCGGGGCGGCGAGACAAGCGCCCCCGCTGCGATCTCCATTGGCAACAACCCCACCTTCGACGGCGTGCCCCGCAAGCAGGTCGAGGCGCACCTCATCGGCGAGACGGTTGACCTCTACGGGCTCGTCGCCGAGGTCGAGTTCGTGGAGCGTATCCGCGGCATGGAGAAGTTCGACGGCATCGAGGCGCTCAAGGACCGCATGGCGCTTGACGTCGTCGAGGCCGCAGACACGCTCGGCGGAAGCTACGTCGTCTGAAGCCGCTGGTGCCACGGGCGGTCCGCCCGCCGAGCACGCCGCTTCCGAGGTACACGGTGAGGTGCCAAGGCAGACGGCTAGGAGCCGAGTTCGACGGTGCGCCCGAAGAGCCTGAGGACGATGCGTGCCGCAGTGGCCTCGAGAACGGGGCCGGACTCGCCGATCTGCCAGCGGGCATCCGTTGCGCGGAGCCGGTTGCGCTTCGCGAGCGAGGCGGCCGAGCTCAGCGGAACCCGCGTGCGCACAAGCGCGACTGCGCTCGTGGAGCGAGGGCTGAGTCGGATGCGGAGGCCCAGTGCCTCGGTCATGTCGTACGTGTGGACCACAGCTTCCGTGAGCTCGGAAATGCCGGCACGGGTCGGTGACACCACTTTCGCCGCGGCGATCGTGCGGATGCGGTCGACCAGCTCCTCGGTGGGGGCGGCACCCTCGCGCTTCGCGACCTCGTCGAGGTACGAGTCGACACGGAGCCCCTTGCGGAGCACGCCGCGAGATGCCTCGCGGACCAGCGAGGACGTGGGGGAGCCGAGGCGCCAGGCGAGGTGCCCGGCGACGTCGCGCACGCTCCACCCATCACATTTGCTCGGCGTCTCCCACTGCTCTGGCGTCAAACCAGCGAGGAGTGTGGCGGTGCGGTCCAAGGTCGTGGCGATGTGAGCGCTCCAGTCGCCGGCGACCCGCTTCGACGGCGTGAAGTACGGCCGGTCGGGATCTGGGAAGGGGCGTTGTGGCACCTGACGATTATCGCACCCGCGCGGCGCATGTGCCCGTCAACGACACGTCGTTCCCTAGTCGAAACCTTCGGGTCGCCTGGCGTACACTGTGAGCGCTGGTGTCTGAGGGAATCTGAACTCTCCTCGAGACCTGCATGACATCCGGGAGCTCGTCACTCGAGTGGGCCGACGCCCGCCTCACTGCCGGTCGCCGCGTTCGGCGCCGAAGCTGCGACCTCCGCCCGGCTCAACTTCCCGATCCCTGCCACGTTGCATAAGGAGGGGCATGTCTCGTAGGACACGCGCCCAAGCTGGCGGTCGCGCCGGCGTTCACACGGCGCCACGCCACCGCAAACCGGTCGACAACACCGGTGTCATCCCTCAGCTCGCGAAGGCGGCGAGAGAGGTCGAGGCATCGGCGCAGCGAGGCAAGGTCTCGCCGTCGAACCGCACGAAGTTCCAGGTCATCGCACTCCTCATGCGAGAGGAGCGTGCGAAGGCCAAGGAGTCGACGGAGCTCAGCGAGCACGACAGGGCTGAGGCGCTCAAGCGACTGGACGGTCTCGCCTCGATTCTGGCGAAGACGGCGGCACGTGACACCTCGCTCATCAGCCTCCTCGAGCCCGGTGCGCCAATCAGCGAGGCTGCCAAGGCTCTGCGCAAGCAGATGCTCTTCGCGGGCGGCATCGAGATGGTCATCGATGAGCAGCCAGAGCCGGAAACGCAGACGGAGAAGCTCCCGCCTGAGATCGCGCAGCGACAGGTGCTGCCCGGCTCGGTGAAGGCGCGAACCCGCTCGAACCCGTTCCTCGCGCCCGTTCTCACGAACGTCAACACCACGACTCCGCACTACTCGCGGCTCTCTAACTGGGAGCTGCTCGGGCCGCTGCTGCGAGCGTTCGAGACCGGCGCCGGCGGCAACGCGGCGTCGATGGAGTTGCCTCCGGCTCCCCGCTGGGACCGCATCTCCCCGCCGGGGCAAGAGCTCATGGATCACCAGGCGAGGCTCCTCGCGAGCGTCGCCGAGGGGCACAGGGCCTACCTGCTTGCCGATGAGCCAGGGCTGGGCAAGACCGCGCAGGCGCTTCTCGCCGCCTCAGTCGCCGACGCCTACCCGCTGCTCTGCGTCGTCCCCAACGTCGTCAAGACGAACTGGGCCCGCGAGGTTCAGCGCTGGACGCCGAACCGCCGCGTCACGGTCATCTCCGGCGATGGCCAGGGGATCGACGCCTTCGCGGACGTCTTCATCGTCAACTACGAGATCCTCGACCGTCACCTCGGCTGGCTGACGTCTCTCGGCTTCGAGGGCATGGTGCTCGATGAGGCACACTTCATCAAGAACCTGCAGTCTCAGCGGTCGCGTCTCGTCATGCAGCTCGCGAACAGCATCCGTGCTCGTGTTCCGGGCGCCGACCCGCTCCTCATGGCGCTCACCGGAACACCGCTCATCAACGACGTCGATGATTTCAAGGCGATCTGGCAGTTCCTGGGCTGGCTCGAGGGCGACCGGCCGTCGCAGCTACTCCTCGACCGCCTCGACGAGACAGGGCTCGTGCCGAGCGACCCCGGGTTCCTCGCCGCGGCGCGGCAGGCGGTCATCGACCTCGGGATCGTCCGCAGGCGCAAGATCGATGTCGCGGCCGACCTGCCCGCCAAGCGTGTCGTCGACATGCCCGTCGAGCTCGACTCCGACGAGGGCAGGAGCATCCGCGCGGCTGAGGCCGCACTCGTCTCGCGTCTCCTTGAACGGTACCGCCGCATGGCTTCGGCCGCGGGCCTCGAGCCCGGCATCGTCGACCTCGAGCGGGTCAGGATGATCGCGCGGCAGGAAGTCGAAGAGTCGAAGGCCTCCTCGACCGGCGCAAGCATCTTCACGATGCTCCGCACGATCGGCGCAGCGAAGGCGCGCCTCGCGGCCGAGTACGCGGGCCAGATCGCACGTTCGGCGGGCAAGGTCGTGTTCTTCGCCAAGCACATCGAGGTCATGGACGCGGCGGAGCGCACTTTCGCCGAGAACGAGATCTCGTCAGTCTCCATCCGGGGCGACCAGACGCCGGCGGCACGCCAGGCAGCCATCGATGCGTTCCAGAACGACCCGAGCGTGCAGGTTGTCGTCTGCTCGCTCCTCGCAGCGGGCGTCGGCCTGAACCTACAGGCAGCCTCGGACGTCGTGCTCGCTGAGCTCAGCTGGACCGCGGCTGAGCAGACGCAGGCCATCGACCGCGTGCACCGCATCGGGCAGGTGGAGCCGGTCACGGCGTGGCGCATCGTCGCCGCGCAGACGATCGACGCGCGCATCGCCGAGCTCATCGACGATAAGCAGGGGCTCGCGCTGCGTGCGCTTGAGGGAATCGACACGGGCGAGCAGTCCGCAGACAGCATCCAGGTGGATGCCCTGGCGAGTCTCCTCGAAGCGGCGATCCGGGGCGTGCGCCGGCAGTAGGCTGAGGACAGCGCGGAAACTCAGACGACGAAGTTGGAGGACCATCAGGTCATGTCAGAAACGCAGGAATTCCGTGTCGAACGCGACTCGCTCGGCGAGATGCGGATCCCCGCAGGTGCCTACTGGGGCGTGAACACCGCGCGTGCCCTCGAGAACTTCTCGATCAGCCGACGCCAGATCAGCGTGTACCCGGACTTCATCGTCGCGTATGCGCAGGTCAAGCAGGCTGCGGCTCGCGCGAACCTTGAGATCGGGGTGCTCGACCAGGAACGGTCGTGGCTCATCGACCGCGCCTGCCAGGACATCATCGATGGCAAGCTCCACGAGGAGTTTGTCGTCGGCGTCATCCAGGGCGGTGCCGGCACGAGCACGAACATGAACGTGAACGAGGTCATCGCCAACCGTGCGCTCGAGCTCGCCGGGCGTGAGTTCGGGGACTACGAGTTCCTTTCCCCGAACGACCACGTGAACCGCTCGCAGTCCACGAACGACACGTACCCGAGTGCCGTGAAGGTCGCGCTCGTGCATGCCACGGAGCGACTCATCGACGAGTTCACGCTGCTGCAGAACTCTTTCCGCGTGAAGGGGACCGAGTTTAAGCACATCCTGAAGATCGGCCGCACGCAGCTACAGGACGCCGTACCGATGACGCTCGGTCAGGAGTTCAGGGGCTTCTCCACGACGATCGGCGAGGACATCCAGCGACTGAGGGATGTGCTTCCGCTGCTGCTCGAACTCAACCTCGGCGCGACAGCGATCGGCACCGGCATCACCGCAGAGGCCAGCTACGCCTCTGCCGTCATGCGCCAGCTGCGGGAGATCACGGGCTACAACGACCTGCAGACGGCTCACGACCTCATAGAGGCGACCAGCGATACCGGCGTGTTCATGTCGCTCTCGAGCGTCATCAAGCGCACGGCAATGAAGCTCTCGAAGATCTGCAACGATCTTCGCCTGCTCTCCTCAGGCCCGCAGGCGGGCCTCGGTGAGATCAACCTGCCGGCGCGTCAGGCAGGTTCGTCGATCATGCCTGGCAAGGTGAACCCCGTCATCCCCGAGGCGGTGAACCAGGTGGCGTTTGTCATCGCGGGAGCCGACGTCACCGTCGCAATGGCTTCAGAGGCCGGCCAGCTGCAGCTCAACGCCTTCGAGCCGGTCATGCTGCACACGCTCATGCAGAACTCGGCCTGGCTTCGCCGCGCCGCGCGCACGCTGCGAGTGAACTGCATCGACGGGATCACCGCCAACGAAGAGCTGCTCGCGTCGCGCGTCTCGAGCTCCGTGGGTGTCGTCACGGCGCTGACGCCATACATCGGCTACTCCGAGGCGTCGAAGCTCGCGAAGGAGGCGCTCACCACCAAGGCCACGATCGCAGACCTGGTCGTCGAGCGGGGGCTCCTCAGCCGCGAGGAGGTCACGAGCATCCTCTCGCCCGAGAGGCTCTCCGGCATCCAGGCAGTCACGAGCGCGATCCCGATCATCTCGCAGGCCGAAGCCATGGCGCTCGAGGACAGCCTCGACAGGGCTGACCTGCGTGACTTCTCGTAGCTTCGCCGTGAGTCGTCGCGGAACGCTGTAGAGAGAGTTCGGCCCGGTCGGTGCGAAGCACCGGCCGGGCCGTGTTACTAGGCCTGTCGTGAGGCGGGCCGACTAGCTGGCGGGCTTCTCTCCGGCTTCCGGTGTCGCTTCGGAGCTCTTCGTCTCGGTGGCGGTCGGCGCAGCGTGGCGTGGCGTGGCGGTTTCACCAGGCGAGACCATTGCGTCCGCGTCATCGTCTTCGAAGGTCTCGAGCACGTCTTCGCGGGCCTGGCCAGCGCGGACAAGCGTCTGAACCTGCGACTCGATGCTCTTCTCGACTTCTTCCTCGACGCGCCGCTTCACGTCGTCGAAGCCGTCGTCCACGCGCTTGCGCATGTCATCAAGCTGCTCGTCGACGCGCCGGCGCATGTCCTCGAGCTGGGTGTCGCTGCGTCGACGCAGGTCCTCAGCGGAGACGGTCATCCGCTCGGCGAATGCCTTCGACTTGCCGCCGATGTCCTTCGCGACCTCTTCTGCATGCACTCGACTCGTGCTGATACCAGCGATAAAGCCGACAGTGGCACCGAGAAGGAATCCGAGACGCATCATGCCTCTAATCTACCGTGCGCTTGGCGTACGCGACTGGTCGTTCGCCTCACGCGCGTCCGCTTGGCTATGCTGACCGCAGCGAGCCCACGAAGCGGGGATACCCGCGCCCGCAGCGAGTCCGGCAACTCCCGAACCGGACGCTCACCCCAATCCACGGAGGACCATAGATGAGCAGTGCCACGTCAGTCGCGCCGAAGAGGCGTCGAAGGCTGACTCGGGGCAGGCTGACGTGGCTCCTCCTGCTCGGCTTCGCCGTCCTCCTCTCGGTCGGTGTCGTGGCCTGGCTGTTCAGCGAGCTGCGCTTCGCCGCGCTCACGATGGCAATCCCCGCACTCGTCCCGCTCGGGCTGGTGCTCGGCGCAGTCTGGTGGCTTGATCGCTGGGAGCCAGAGCCGCGCATCCTGCTCGCCTTCGGCTTGTTCTGGGGTGCGGGTGCGTCAGTCGTCGGGACGCTCGTGACCGGCGGCATGATGCTCGACGTGGCGAGGTCCTACCTCTCGACCGAGGGCGACGTCAGCAAGTTCTCCGTGCTCATCCAGGCGCCCATCTCCGAGGAGGCGATCAAGGCCGTCGGGCTGTTCCTGATCCTCATCTTCGCTCGGCGCCACTTCGACAGCCCCCTTGACGGGTTCAGCTACGCAGCGGTCATCGGCGCTGGCTTCGCCTTCACCGAGAACATCATCTATTTCTCCCAGGCCGCTGACTCGGCCGCTGGCTTCGCTTCGACGTTCATCGTGCGCGGCATCCTCTCGCCGTTCGCCCACGCACTCTTCACGGGGATCACCGGCATGGCGATCGGCTGGGGAGCGCGTCGAGGCGGGTGGCTTCGGCCGATTCTGATGGGCCTCGGCGGTCTCGTCGTAGCGATCCTCGCGCACGCATTCTGGAACGGTGGCAGCCTCCTGATCTTGCCCCTGCTCGGCGTCGACCCGAGCAACCAGTTCGGCTGGCTCATCTTCTACCTGGTCGTCCAGCTCCCGATCTTCCTGCTGCTCGCCTGGTTCCTCGTCAAGCTGCACGACCGCGACCGTCTGATCATCGTGGACCGGCTCGGCGAGTACGCGGACGCGGGCTGGTTCACGACGTCGGAGGTCGCCATGATCGGAGACTGGAGCGCACGCGAGCAGGCATTCGCGTGGGCGAAGTCCGTGAGCCCGGAAGCCGATCGGGCGATGCGCGGCTTCGTTCAGGACGCGTCCCGTCTCGCGTTCGCCCGCGAACACGCCAGGGTGAACAAGCGGGACCCGAATCGTCGGGTCGTGGAGAAGCGGATGCTCGATCGAGTCAAGGAGCATCGTTCGCAGCTCGCGAGATTCGGCGCTGGCGGCGCTAAGGCGGCGACCTCGTGAGCGCCCCGCAGCAGCCTCGGGGCCAATGGGCCGTGCCGGGAGCTCAGCGTCAGATCGACCCGCAGTTCGCGATCCCACAGGCGCCCACGCGCGGCGAGCTCGCGATGCGCATCACCACGATCGTGGTCATGTGCCTCGCCGCGCTCATCATCGCGGTGGTCCTGTTCCTCGCGTACCTCGGCAGCAGCGACGTCGTACTGCTCGGCAGCGTGCTCGCGGCCCTCGTCCCGCTTTTCGTCGTGTGGATGGTTGTCTGGCTCATCGACCGCTGGGAACCGGAGCCGCGCATCCTGCTCATCGGAGCAGTGTTCTGGGGTGGTGGGATCGCGGTCGGCGGCGCGCTCCTCACCGGCTTCCTGCGGGAGTTCCTCCTGCCTGGCGCGCTCCCCGCCTGGTGGGGGCCATCCGTCGAGGCGCCCGTGGGGGAGGAGATCTGGAAGGGTCTCGGCCTCATCGTGATCTACGCGGTCGCTCGTCGCCACTTCAACGGCCCGACCGACGGCCTCGTCTACGGGGCGCTGCTCGGCGCAGGTTTCGCGTTCACGGAGAACATCCTGTACTTCTCGTCGATGTGGCAGGAGGCGGGTGTCGGCGGATTCGTGGCGCAGTACTTCATCCGCGGTATCGCCCTGCCACTTCTTCACCCGATGTGCGTCTCGCTCACGGGAATCGGAATGGGCATCGGCGCGCGTCGTGGAGGATGGGGTTCCGCGCTCGGAGGGTTCGCCATCGGGCTGATTCCCGCCATGGGACTCCATGCGCTCTGGAACGTCGGCTCCGGGCTTGTGCAGGAATCGGCCGGCATCCTCGGCCTCATCGGGTTCTTCGCACTCGTGATGGTGCCCATCTTCATAGCTTGGATCGTGACGATCTTCCTGCTGCGGAGGCAAGACGCTCGCATCATCATCGAGAGGCTGTCCGAGTACGCGGCGGTCGGGTGGTACTCGCCGGCCGAGATTAGGATGCTGTCGACGATGCGCGGGCGCTCGAGTGCACGAGCGTGGGCTCGGCGGTCCGGCAAACGCGCCGACAAGGCCATGCGCGACTTCATCACAGAGTCGACTCGTCTCGCCAGTGTTCGCCACCAGGTCGTGCTCGACCCGAACCGGACGAGCAAGCTGCTGGACGAGCGGCTCCTGCTCAGAAACCTCGGCGAGCTGCGGGCCGAGCTCATCCAGGCCCAGGCGCAGCCGCACGGCGCGTCATCCGGGACTCGTCCAGGCTCCGGCGCTTGGATGTAGGACATGACACACACAGATCGCACAAAGCCAGAAGTCGACTTCCCGGGTGGGGACGCACCAGCAGAGCTGGTAATTGAAGACATCATCGTGGGCGACGGGGCAGTCGCGGAGACGTCCTCGACCGTCGACGTGCACTACCTCGGCGTGGAGTTCGAGTCCGGCGAGGAGTTCGACTCCTCCTGGAACCGTGGCGAATCGGTCAACTTCCCATTGAAGGCGCTCGTTCGCGGCTGGCAGGAAGGCATCCCGGGCATGCAGGTCGGCGGACGCCGCAAGCTTGTCCTTCCCCCTCATCTCGCCTACGGCGCAGCTGGCGGGGGACACCCGCTTTCCGGCAAGACGCTCGTCTTCATCATCGACCTGCTCGGTGTGAGCTGACGCCTGAAACCTGCTATGCTCTTTCGGTTGCCGTGAAACGGCCGCGGATGAAGAGAGCTCGCACATTGTGTGCCGAGCGCCGCGCAACGAAAGAGAAGGGGGTCTGTCAATGGCACTAAGCGCTGAGGGCAAGAAGGCCATCATCGAAGAGTACGCAACGCACCCGGGTGACACTGGCTCCCCTGAAGTTCAGGTTGCCATCCTCACCACGCGAATCAAGGAGCTCACCGAGCACCTCAAGGAGCACAAGCACGACCACCACTCGCGTCGTGGTCTCCTCCTGCTTGTGGGTCAGCGTCGTCGTCTGCTCGGCTACCTCGCCGACGTCGACATCGCGCGTTACCGTTCGCTCATCGAGCGACTCGGCCTCCGCCGCTAAGCACTTTCTGGGAAGAGCCCCTGCCAAACGGCAGGGGCTCTTTTCGCGCGCTGAGCGGAGCGATCTGCGCCCAGAAGTTCCTCTCGTGACGGGCCGCCGCCGCTAGGCTGTTGGCATGGCAGCCCCTCGAACTCCAGCGAAGCAGCAGACAGACATCAAGGGACACGCGAAGGCCGCGACTGAGAGCGACGATGCTCCCATCGAGACTGGCAAGTCGGTCTCAGGTGCGACGTCGCGTGGTCGAAAGCCTGCGCCAAGCGCCCAGACGGCTTACCGTCTCAATCGGGCGGGTATCCCGGATATGACTCCGGAGGTCGACGAGCTCGCCGAGCTGCGAGATGAAGATCCGCTTGGCGAGGCCTGGCGCCACGGCTACCCCTATGACACGAAGCTGCCGCGCAAAGAGTATGAGAAGCAGAAGCGTGCGCTGCAGATCGAGCTGCTGAAGCTCCAGACCTGGGTCAAGGAGACGGGGCAGAAGGTCGTCATCATCTTCGAAGGGCGGGACGCCGCTGGCAAGGGCGGGGCCATCAAGCGCTTCATGGAGCACCTGAACCCTCGTGGTGCGCGCACTGTTGCGCTGGAGAAGCCAACGGAGAAGGAGCAGACGCAGTGGTACTTCCAGCGCTACGTCGAGCATCTCCCATCCGGCGGAGAGATCGTGCTGCTTGACCGCTCCTGGTACAACCGCGCGGGCGTCGAGCGGGTCATGGGGTACTGCACCCCGACGGAATACCTCGAGTTCACGCGCTCTGCCCCGGAATTCGAGCGGATGCTCGTGAACTCGGGGACCACCATCATCAAGTTCTGGTTCTCCGTCGGACGTGCCGAGCAGCTCGCGCGCTTCGCGGCTCGGCGCGATGATCCAGTGCGCCAGTGGAAGCTCAGCCCGACCGACCTCGCCTCGCTGGACAAGTGGGACGAGTACAGCGAGGCCAAGGAGGCAATGTTCTTCTACACGGACACCGCTGAATCTCCCTGGACCGTCGTCAAATCCAACGACAAGAAGCGAGCCAGGCTCGAGGCCATGCGCTACGTGCTCTCCCAGTTCGACTACCCGTCCAAGGACGAGAGCGTCGCGCACGCCGCCGACAAGAAGATCGTCGGGTCGCCGAGCAAGCTCTACGACGAGGGGGAGAAGCCGACCGGCGAGTTCCCGCTCGTGAAAGAGCTCCCTCGCGCGTCACGGAAGAAGTAGGAACACCCCGTTCGGCAATCGCCGAACGGGTTCCAGCTGCTCGTCACACTCCGCTGGTAGAGTCGATGTCGCAATCACTCAAGATACGCGGGGCGGCGAGTAGCTGGTCCTCGGTGGTGGGTTCCTGTCGTGGCTTCGTGTTGAAGCGCGAACAAGACAGAGGTCTTCTACTGACGATCAGCCCGGGATGACCCGGTCGCGCTTTCCCTTCGCGTGCACACGCATAAGGAGGAGACCTCTTGGAAGGTCCCGAAATCAAGTTCTCTGAAGTCGTTCTCGACAACGGCAAGCACGGCCAGCGCAAGATCCGTTTCGAAGCAGGGCGTCTCGCCCAGCAGGCGCAGGGCTCTGCCGTCGCCTACCTCGACGACGAGACCATGCTGCTCTCCGCCACGAGCATCTCGAAGAACCCGAAGGAAAACTTCGACTTCTTCCCGCTGACGATCGACGTCGAAGAGCGCAGCTACGCCGCAGGAAAGATCCCCGGATCCTTCTTCCGTCGTGAGGGCCGCCCGTCGACCGAGGCCATCCTCGTTTGCCGCCTCATCGACCGCCCCCTGCGCCCGTCCTTCGTCAAGGGCCTGCGCAACGAGGTCCAGGTCGTCGTCACGGTGCTTTCCATCGCTCCTGGCGAGTTCTACGACGCGCTCGCAATCAACGCGGCCTCGCTCTCGTCGCAGCTCAGCGGTGTGCCGTTCTCCGGCCCGATCGCCGGTGTGCGCCTCGCGCTCATCGACGGCCAGTGGGTTGCGTTCCCCAAGTTCGAGCAGCTCGCTGACGCGGTCTTCGACCTCACCGTCGCAGGCCGTCTCGTCACGAAGTCTGATGGAACCGAAGACATCGCCATCATGATGGTCGAGGCTGAGGCCACCGAGCACGCGTGGGGCCTCATCCAGGCAGGCGCTCAGAAGCCGGACGAAGCGGTTGTCGCGCAGGGCCTCGAGGCCGCGAAGCCGTTCCTCACGCAGCTCGTGAAGGCACAGCAGGAGCTCGCAGACCAGGCCGCGAAGCCTGTCGTCGAGTACCCCGTCTTCCTGCCGTACACGCAGGAGGCGCTCGACGCCGTCACCGCGCTCGCGCACGACGGCCTTGTCGACGTCTACCAGATCGCCGGCAAGATCGAGCGACAGGACGCCGACGACGCCCTCAAGGCGACCGTCAAGGAGCAGATCGCCGGCAAGATCGAGAGCGGCGAGCTTGACGCTTCCGTAGCAGGTCAGGTCTCGGCTGCGTACAAGTCCGTGACGAAGGATGTCGTCCGCGGGCGCATCCTCCGCGAGGGCAAGCGCATGGACGGACGAGGCGTCGCCGACATCCGCCAGCTCGATGCTGAGGTCGACGTCGTGCCACGCGTGCACGGCTCGGCGATCTTCCAGCGCGGCGAGACGCAGATCCTCGGCGTCACCACGTTGAACATGCTCAAGCTCGAGCAGCAGATCGACTCGCTCTCGCCGATCACGTCGAAGCGCTACCTGCACCACTACAACTTCCCGCCGTACTCGACGGGTGAGACCGGACGCGTCGGCTCGCCGAAGCGTCGCGAGATCGGGCACGGCTTCCTCGCCGAGCGCGCTATCGTCCCGGTTCTGCCGAGCCGCGAGGAGTTCCCCTACGCGATCCGCCAGGTGTCTGAGGCTCTCAGCTCAAATGGCTCGACGTCGATGGGTTCCGTCTGCGCGTCCACGCTCTCGCTCCTCAACGCCGGTGTTCCGCTGCGTGCACCCGTCGCGGGAATCGCCATGGGCCTCGTCTCCGACGAGATCGATGGCGAGACGCGCTACGCGGCACTCACCGACATCCTCGGTGCGGAAGACGCCCTGGGCGACATGGACTTCAAGGTCGCCGGTACCGCTGAGTTCGTCACGGCTATCCAGCTCGACACGAAGCTCGACGGCATCCCGACCTCGGTCCTCGATGGCGCACTAACGCAGGCTCGCGATGCTCGCATCCAGATCCTCGACAAGGCGATCAACGCGGTCATTGACACGCCGGACGAGCTCGCAGCCACGGCTCCGCGCATCATCTCGGTCCGCGTGCCGATTGACAAGATCGGCGAGGTGATCGGGCCAAAGGGCAAGGTCATCAACCAGATCCAGGACGACACCGGCGCCGACATCTCGATCGAGGACGACGGCACCGTGTACATCGGTGCAGTTGATGGCCCATCCGCTGAAGCCGCTCGCGCGGCCGTCAACGCGATCGCCAACCCGACGAACCCCGAGGTCGGCGAACAGTACCTCGGTACGGTCGTCAAGATCGCGTCGTTCGGTGCGTTCGTCTCCCTGCTCCCGGGCAAGGACGGCCTGCTGCACATCTCCGAGGTTCGCAAGCTCGCCGGTGGCAAGCGCGTCGAGAACGTCGAAGACGTACTCGGTGTCGGACAGAAGATCCTCGTCGAGATCACGAAGGTGGACGACCGCGGCAAGCTGTCGCTCGCTCCCGTGATCGAGGAAGCCGCAGCCGAAGAGGGCGTCGCTCTCGAGGCAAGCGCCGAGTAGTTCAACTCCTTCACCAGCAGGCTGGCCCCGTGCGTTTCACGCACGGGGCCAGTTCTGTTTCGTGCCGGAGGCCGCGCGACGCTGGGAGTTGCCACGTCGCTGACGCCTGCACCGCCAACACGCTCTAGGCTTGACTGGTTATGCGCGATGCCATTGAACTGCCTTTAGACCTTCCCGAGATCGAAGCACGTGTGTCGAACGGCGGTCTCTTCCGCCGATCCGTGCTGCCAAGCGGAGTGCGCCTGCTGACCGAGGAAGTGGTCGGCGCGGCGAGCACGAGCATCGGGCTGTGGGTGCCCGTCGGCTCACGCGACGAGCTTCCCCACGAGTACGGGTCAACGCACTTCCTGGAGCACCTGCTCTTCAAGGGAACGCCTTCCCGCACGGCCTTCGAGGTGTCCGCAGCATTCGAGCGCGTCGGCGGCGAGGTGAACGCGCAGACCGCCAAGGAGCACACGCTCTACCATGCCAAGGTCCGGGACGCCGACCTGCCGATGGCGGTCGAAGTGCTGAGCGACATGATTACCTCGAGCATGATCGACGCCGCGGAGTTCGAGATCGAGCGCGGTGTCATCATCGAGGAACTCGCGATGGCCGACGACGACCCGAACGACGTCGTGTGGGAGCGCTTCTACGAGACGCTCCTCGGCACGCATCCGCTCGCAAGGCCCATCGGGGGAACCCCTGCCTCGATTAGGGCAGCAGACCGCGACGCCGTCTGGAGCTCTTACAGGCATCACTACCGTCCAGAGGAGCTTGTCGTGACGATCGCCGGAGCGGTCAAGCACGACGAGGTCCGTGAGCAGCTTGAGCGCAACCTGCGCGCCGGGGGATGGGATCTCGATGCCAAGGCAGTCCCGGTCTCCCGCCGGCAGACGACGCTGCAGGCCGGATCGGCCGTACCGACGGGCCCTCTTTCTGCCACCGACCGGCCCCTCGAGCAGTTGGCGCTGGTGATCGGCGGGCAGGGCATCACGCAGCTCGACCCACGCAGGGAGGCCTTCGGCCTCATGCACCGGATCTTCGGCGGGGGCATGTCGTCTCGTCTGTTCCAGGAGATCCGCGAGAAGCGAGGGCTTGCCTATTCCGTGTACTCCTTCGGTGGAAGCCACTCTGATCTTGGTGTGACCGGGATGTACGCCGGATGCGCTCCGGACAACGTCCTCGAGACGGTCCGGGTGCTCCGCCAGGAGGCGGAGAAGCTCGTGCAGGACGGAGTGACCGCCACGGAACTCGCTGACGCGAAGAGCGCAAGCGCCGGGGGATCCGCGTTAGCCGTCGAGGACGCGGACACGCGGATGTCGCGCCTCGGCCGCGCCGAGATCCACACGGGCCGCTTCTACGACCTGGAGGCCGCACTGTCTCGCGTCGACGCTGTGACCCTCGACGAGGTGCAGACTGTCGCGGCCGACATGTTCAGCGGCGAGCTCGTCGCCTCGGCTGTCGGTAAGCTCTCATCTGAAGCAAGGACCGAACTGGAGCGCCGCTGATGTCGCACTACCTCTACCTCGTGAGACACGGCGAGCAGGAGAACGCGGAGCACGGCATCAACGACGGCCCGCTCTCCGAGCGAGGTCGGGCGCAGGCTCATCTGATCGGGCGCCGTCTCGCCGCTGTTCCGCTCAGCGAGAGCTATACGTCGCCTCTTGATCGTGCCGTCGAGACGAGCGCCGTCATCGATCAGTACACGAGTGGGCCGGCCGCGCTGGAATCGACGTTGCTGTTCGACTGCATTCCTACGGGTCAGGACGGCGCGCCGTCGATCTACGACGGTTTCTTCGGTGGCATCGGCGATGAGGTTGTCGAGGCAGGCATGGCACAGATGAGTGATGCCTACGACACGTTCTTCAGCAAGAGCCGGGAGGACCGGCACACGCTTCTGGTGACCCACAACTTCGTGATCGGCGAGTTCGTGCGGCGCGTCGTGGAGGCGCCGGAGTGGAGGTGGCTCGGCCTCAACTCCGTGAACACGGGGCTCACCGTCGTGCGTGTGCGCACGAGGAAGCCGGCGGAGCTGTTGCTCTTCAACGACCAGTCGCACCTCACTCCCGAGCTGCGCACGGGAGTCAGCACGTCAGTCGCGGTCTGAGTGCCGAACTGTGCGGCGTCCGCACCGCGACGAGCTCGCCTTGAGCGTCGGTGGTTGGCCGTACGCTTGTCTGCATGGAAACTAAGGTCGCCGTGCTTGGCGCATCCGGTCGCATGGGAACCCTTCTTGAGCGCATCCTCGACTCGACGGAGGGCCTGGTCCTGCATGCAGGACTGACCAGCTCGTCGTCGCTCGAAGAGATGCTCGGCGCCGACGTGCTCGTGGATGTATCGCGAATAGAAGCGTCCGAGGCAGCCGTGCCTTTTGCCCTCGAACACGGCCTCGACGTCGTCGTCGGCACAAGCGGATGGGACGAGCAGCGCATCGAGCGTGTCTCCGGACTCGTGCCAGCTGACCGAGCACTTGTGTTCGTCCCGAACTTCTCGCTCGGCTCCGTGCTCGGAACGGCCCTGGCCAGCGTTGCCGGCCGGTTCTTCGATTCAATCGAGATCCTCGAAGCTCACCATGACAAGAAGGTCGACTCCCCTTCCGGCACGGCGGTCCGCACGGCCGAGCGGATAGCCCAAGCGCGCGAGCATCCGCTGTCCGCTCCCAACTCCGAGCAGGAGGCCAGAGGGCAGCTTGTCGCTGGTGTGCCGATTCACAGCATGCGGCTGCGGGGCGTCGTCGCCGACCAGCAGGTCTTCTTCGGCGGTGCGGGGGAGGTGCTGACCATCCGGCACGAGACGATCTCCCAGGAGGCTTACGTGCAGGGAATCAGGTTGGCTATCGCACACGCGACTTCGTCGAACGGCACGACGGTCGGCCTCGATGGCGTGCTCGGCCTCAGCGATCTGCTCGGTCGCGCGTGAAAAGCAACCTGGCGACGAAGCTCGGAGTGGCGGCGGTCACCGTCCTCCTCCTGCTCTATGTCGTCTTCGTCGCGGGAATGGCGGTCTCCTTGTTCGCCGGGGATATCGTCGCGAAGGTGATGGGTGCCGCTCTCATCGTCTTCCCGATTCTCGCGGTTGTCTTCGTCGCGCGGGAGCTGCTGTTCGGACTGCAGACGGAGCGACTCCTGAAGCGCCTCGCGAAAGCTGGGGATCTTCCGGAGGATGATCTCCCGAAGCGGCCAAGCGGGCGTGTTGTCCGGGAAGCCGCCGACGAGGACTTCCCTCGGTGGAAGGCTGAAGCAGAGGCGGCACCAGACGACTGGCGCGTCTGGATGCGCCTTGGCCTCGCCTACTCGGCCTCGGGTGATCGCAAGCGAGCGCGGGCAGCGCTCCGTGAGGGAATCCGCCTCGAGAAGGCTTCCCCCGAGCGGGCGTAGCGGGCCTTCCGGCTCAGACGCCTGCGCCGGGCTCCGGCACGAACTCGGGCGACTTCAGGGCGAGTTCCACGGCGTGGCCCGCCGTGCGGTCCTTGAACGAGAACCCGGCCTCGAGGAGGCGCTTGGGCCGGATCTCCTGGTCGGCGAGGAACAGCTCTCGTCCCGCCTTCTGCAGAGTGAGGTCGATGAGGGTGGATGGTGCCTTCAGCTTGTAGGGACGACCGAGCTCGGTCGCCAGCTGCTGCTGGATCTCGTCTGCCGTGGCGGGAGTCGGGCCGACGAGGTTGTAGGCGCCCTCCGCGTCGTCGGATTCGAGCAGGTGCCGGAGTGCCCGGACCTCGTCTCGCAGGCTGACCCAGGGCCAGCGCTGCGTGCCGTCGCCGAGCTGAGAGAGCAAACCAACGCTCGCGAGTGTCTTGAGGACGGTCAGCACTCCACCGCGACCGAGGACCAGCCCCGTGCGCGCAAGCACAACGCGGGTCCCGTCCGGTGCGGTCTGCGCCGCCCGCTCCCACCGGTCGACGACGCGTGGCAAGAATTCATCGGTCTCTGGGAGCGCGGAGTCCTCGTCGAGAACCTGTCCGGGTCGATCGCCGTATGCACCGGAGGCCGAGCCGTTGATGAGCACGGCAGGCGGGTTCGCCGAGGCCGCCATGGCTCCAGTGATCGTGAGTGTCGCGTTCACCCTGGAACGCAGGATCTCCTTTTTCACGTTGTAGGTCCACGGCAGCTTGCTCAGCGGTGACCCCGAGAGGTTGACAACCGCGTCGACCCCGTCGAGTACCTTCGCGTCGAGAGTGCGCTGCGCGGGGTTCCATCTGAATTCGCTGCGATCCTTCGGCTCGCGTCGAACGAGCCTCGTGACGCGATGACCGTGTGCGTGAAGCTCGTCGATGAGGCTGCGGCCGATCATGCCGGATGCTCCGGAGACGAGTACGTGTTTTGGGGAGGTCGCCTTGGTGCTCATGAGTCTGACGCTAGTCCTCCCAGTTGGGCGGGAGCGCAACGCCCGGCCGTCCTCGGCTCACCTGACGTCCGATTGCGCCTAGGCTGTGCGGGTGCATCACGTGACTCGAGCCCCGAGCTGGGCCCAGCCGAACGGCCATCTTGGCGCCTAGCGCGATGCCGCTCGGCGAACCCGTGCCCCCGAGTGGCGAGCTCCCCGAGCAGGCTCTGGTAGGCGCTCAGTCGCGCGACTTCGGCGTCTACATCCACGTGCCGTTCTGCCGAGTTCGGTGCGGATACTGCGACTTCAATACGTACACAGCTGAGGAGCTCGGCGGGGTCTCCCGCTCGAGCTACGCAGGCGAGGTCGAGAAGGAGATGGAGATCGCCGAGCGGGTCCTGAGTGGCTCGCCCCGCCCTGTCTCCACGGTGTTCTTCGGTGGAGGAACGCCCACGCTCCTTCCTGTCAGCGACCTCGCGGCGATGCTCGAGGGCGTCCGGAGACGCTGGGGTCTCGCGCCTGACGCCGAGGTGACTGTCGAGGCGAATCCCGACTCCGTCGGCGAGCGAGAACTCGCGGAGCTCAGAGAGGCGGGGGTGACCCGGGTCAGCTTCGGCATGCAGTCTGCGGTTCCCCACGTGCTCGCGGTTCTCGAGCGGACGCACGACCCGGCACGCATCCCGATCGTCGTCGCAGCCGCCAAGCGGGTCGGACTCGAGCCGAGCCTCGATCTCATCTACGGCACGCCGGGGGAGTCGCTTGCGGACTGGAGCCGCTCGCTCGATATGGCGCTTGCGCAGGAGCCGCTGCACATCAGCGCCTACGCGCTCATCATCGAAGACGGCACCAAGCTCGCCAGGCAGATTCGCCGAGGGGAGGTCCCGGCTGTCGACGACGATCTCCAGGCAGACATGTACGAGATGGCCGAGGAGCGTCTGTCCTCGGCCGGGTTCGAGTGGTACGAGGTCAGCAACTGGTCGCTCCGAGGCGAGCATCCATCTCGCCACAACCTGTCCTATTGGCGTGACGCCGACTGGTGGGGCTTCGGGCCGGGCGCGCACAGCCACGTCGGTGGAGTTCGCTGGTGGAACGCCAAGCATCCGAGCGCATACGCGGCCAGGCTCGCGGCTGGCGAGACTCCGGCGATGGGCCGCGAGGTGCTGGACGAGGACACGAAGCGGTTCGAGCGGATCATGCTCGGCTCACGGCTCCGAGAGGGGCTCGCCATCTCCGAACTCGATGACTCGAGTGTCGTGGCGGAACTCATCGCCGAGTCGTTGGTGGATGGTCGAGCGGCGCTCAGGGGCAGGCTCGTCCCGACGCTGCGAGGACGCCTCATGGCTGACGCGATCGTCAGGCGGATCGCGGTCTGATCCGTCTGCACCGAGAGCGGTCCTCGGGCGGTGTCAGGTCACGAAGCGGAACGTGACCGGATAGCGATACGGACGTCCCTGGTTCGCCTGGATCGCTCCGAGGATCGCGTAGACGACGATGCCGACCCAGAGCAGGGGGTACAGCATCGAGACGAGCAGCGCCAACGGGCCGCCGAACAGTGAGAGCAGCGAGATCACGCCGATCCCGACGTACACGATCGCGGCCGTGATGCCGAAGTTGAGCGCCTCACGTCCTTCGCTGTCGGCGAGCGGGCCCCGCTTCCTCGTGATGAGCCAGAGAACGAGGGGTCCAACCGCGGGCGCGACGATGTTGAGCAGGTGGTCGAAGGTCGCGACGAGTCGGTCTCCATCCGCGGTGAGCGGTGGCTCGCCAGGGGCCGGAGCTTGAGCGCCTGGGTACTGTCCCTGTTGCTGCTGCCCGTACTGCGCCTGCTGCCCGTACTGCGCCTGCTGCCCGTACTGCGCCTGCTGCCCGTACTGCGCCTGCTGGCTGTACGGTGCCTGCTGTGCGTATGGCGGCTGCTGTCCGAACGGCGCTTGCTGTCCGTACTGACCCGGTTGGCTGTACGGCTGCTGCTGATTCGGGTCCTGGGGCTCGGACTGCGGAGTCGGCGCGAAGGGGTCTGACACGGGATTCCTCTCGACGATTTCGCTTCAGGCTAGTCCGCTTGGTCGGGGAGGGGCTGGCATTCCGCTGGTGCGGGGGCCCGAACGCGGTAGGATTGGCAGTCTCAGGTTCGGAGTGCCAACAGGCCTCCCGGTGGTCGAAGAGGGAGGAGCATCGTGGTTTCAGACAGAAGCATGCAGGTGCTCCGAGTGATCGTCACCGACTATGTGACGAGTCGCGAGCCCGTGGGTTCGAAGTCGATCGCAGACCGTCATGATTTCGGCGTCTCAGCCGCGACCATCCGCAACGACATGGCGCAGCTCGAGGATGCAGAGCTCATCGTCGCTCCCCACACCTCCTCGGGGCGAATCCCAACCGATAAGGGGTACCGGCTCTTCGTCGACCGGCTCGCTGAGATTCGACCACTGTCCGGTGCGCAGCGCCGGGCGATCGAGACCTTCATCGAGGGCAGCGAAGATGTCGACGAGGTGCTCGGACGCTCAGTGCGCCTGCTCGCTCAGCTCACGAACTCGGTGGCTATCGCGCAGTACCCGTCGCTTGCGAATGCCTCTATCCAGCACGTTGAGTTCGTGCTGCTCTCGAGCAGGCGCGTCCTCACCGTGCTCATCACCGACTCCGGCCGCGTCGAACAGCGGATCGGCCACCTTGGCGCCGAGGTCAGCGTCGAGCAGCTCCAGGTGCTTCGGGATCGATTGGCGGGACGAATCGTCGGCAGGACCGTGGCTCAGGCATCGGCCGAGCTGCGGGACGTGAGCGGTCTCATGGGGGAGCAGGACGCCGAGCTCTTCGCCCCCGTCGTGGCAAACCTCCTCGAGCTTGTCCTCGCGCACCGACAGGAACGCCTGGTCATGGCCGGTACCGCGAACCTGGCTCGAACGGAGCGCGACTTCCCCTCGAGCATCCTGCCGGTGCTCGAAGCCATCGAGGAGCAGGTCGTGCTGCTTCGTCTGCTCGACGAACTCCACTCGAGCCCGGAGGCGTACTCCGTGAGCATCGGCCAGGAGAACGTTGACCTTGGGCTCGGCGAGACCGCGATCCTCACGAGCGGTTATCGGAGCTCCGGCAGCGATGCGCGCCTCGGCGTGGTCGGGCCGACGAGAATGGACTACCCGCGGAATATCCAGGCCGTCCGGGTCGTTGCGAGTTACCTGTCGCGCGTCCTCGACGACAGACACCTGGACGACTGACCGACACCGTCCGGCTCGCCGGCGGATGCACCCGGCGCCTGGAAACTCAGGCGCGAAATTCACAGATGCAAAGAAGGAGTCGCCACTCTTGGCAGACCACTACGACGTGCTCGGCGTGAGCCGCGAGGCTTCCCAGGACGAGATCAAGAAGGCCTACCGCAAGCTGGCGCGCCAGCTGCACCCGGACGTCAACCCGTCCGAGGACGCGGCGGAGCGCTTCAAGTCCGTCACGCATGCCTACGACACGCTCATCGACCCCGAGCGCCGCAGACAGTACGACCAGGGAGGACCCGACGGGCAGTCGTTCGGCGGCTTCGGCGACATCTTCGAGACGTTCTTCGGCCAGCAGGGGTCTCGTGGGCCTCGGTCGCGCGCCGAGCGCGGCCAGGATGCGCTCGTGCGAGTCGAGCTGGACCTCGACGAGGTCATGTTCGGCACTCACCGGGACCTCGAGGTCACGACGGCCATCGCCTGCGACAACTGCCAGGGCACGTGCTGCGCGCCGGGCACATCGCCAACGACGTGCTCGGCCTGCGGCGGCGCCGGTTCGGTGCAGCGCCAGGTCCGATCGATCCTCGGCATGGTCGTCACGAACCAGCCGTGTGCGCAGTGCCGCGGCTACGGCACGGTCATCGAGCACCCCTGCGACACTTGCCACGGTCAGGGGCGTGTCCGCTCCAACGTGAGCATCCCCGTCGACATCCCGTCTGGCGTCGACTCGGGCCTGCGCATCCACCTGCCAGGTCGTGGCGAAGCAGGTCCGGCTGGGGGCGCCAATGGCGACCTGTACCTCGAGATCCGGGTTCGACCTCACGAGGTCTTCTCGCGCGATGGGGACGACCTGCAGTGCATCATCGAGGTGTCGATGGCTGACGCGATCCTCGGGACCTCGACGACTGTCGGCGCACTTGATGGCGACGTCGACCTGCAGATCCCGGCCGGCGTCCAGTCCGGCGAGGTGCTCACGGTGCGAGGCCGCGGCATCACCAGACTGCGCTCGACGCACCGCGGCGACCTCGACATCGCCGTGCAGGTCGTGACTCCCGCCAAGCTCGACGGCAAGTCGCGCAAGCTGATCGAGGAGTTCGCTGCACGTCATCGTCACGAAGCTCCGCGCCTCGCGCGAGAGAAGCAGGGGATGTTCTCCAAGCTCCGCGACCGATTCGGCCGCTGAAATGGCGTGGCTGTACCTCGCTGAAGACCTCGACGAGGCGCTTCGAGTCGGTGACGTCACCGAGGTCCGCGGCGGGGAGGCCAAGCACATGGGGGTCGCGCGCATGCGCGTCGGGGAGCGGGTGCAGCTCGGCAACGGCCGCGGCTATGTCGTCGACGGCGAGCTGCTTGCTCTCGAACGCGATCGTGCCGTCGTGAGCGTGCTCGGCGCCAGGCGCCTGCCGGAGCCCGAGCCGAGGGTCACCGTGGTGCAGGCTCTTGCCAAGGGCGGACGCGACGACCTCGCCGTGCAGGTTGCGACCGAGCTCGGTGCGTCGGCCTTCGTACCGTGGCAGGCGAAGCGAAGCGTCAGCCGGTGGGACCAGAAGGCCGACAAGGGCCGGGAGCGCTGGGCGTCGGTGGCGAGGGAGGCGAGCAAGCAGAGCCTGTCGCCGTGGGTGCCTGAGGTTGCTCAACTGCACTCGACCGCGCAGGTCGCGAGGCTGGCCGCGAACGGCCCGATGCTGGTGCTCGACCCCGTTGGGGACACCTCGCTGCGCGAAGCGCTCGGTGCTGGTCTGGCACCCAACCACGGCGGGCTGACGCTGGTCGTGGGTCCGGAAGGCGGCATCGACGGCAGCGAGTTCGCCCAGTTCGAGGCGGTAGGAGCGAGGCGCGTGCATCTCGGTGCCTCCGTCCTGAGGACCTCGAGCGCGGCGCCCGCGGCCATCGCCGCGATCCTGGCGCTCAGCGGCTCGTGGGACTCGCGGTTCCGCGACGGTGCCGAGTCGTAGGCTGGATGCATGTCGAGTTCAGAGCCATCCATCTTCACGCGCATCATCAACCGCGAGATCCCAGCCGACATCGTGTTCGAGTCGGACAGGGTCATCGCGTTCAAGGACATCAGCCCTAAGGCACCCGTGCACCTCCTTGTTGTTCCCAAGACCCAGGAGTACGTGAACGTGGCGCAGCTAGCGGCCGGGGATCCGGCGCTTCTTGCCGAGGTCATCGCGGTCGCGCAGGGGCTCGCTGACCAGCACACCGACAGCGAGTTCCGCCTCATCTTCAACTCGGGGGCGGCTGCTGGCCAGACCGTCTTCCACGTACACGCTCACGTCCTCGGCGGAGGACTCACGGAAGGATCCCTTGCCTAGTCAAGACAGTTCATCGCCAAGCGGGACCGAGCACTCGGGTGCCGAGGGCGACTTCGTCGAGCAGACCACAACAGTCGAGGGCGTCGCCATGGTGCGCCTCCTCGGCCCAGGCGACCGACTGCTGAAGTCCGTGGAGCAAGAGCACCCACGGGTCCGCATCCTGGCGCGCGGGAACGAGATCACTTTCAGTGGGCAGCGCAGTGACGTCGAGGCCGCCGAAGCGCTCCTCCGCGAGATCACGGCCATGGCTCGGAGTGGCGTCGACCTCGAGCCCGATCAGATCGAGCGCTCGCAGCGCCTCATCGACCGTGGCGAGGAGACCCCGACCGATGTGCTCGGGCAGGCGATCGTGCAGTCCCGCGGCAAGAAGATCCGTCCGAAGACGCTCGGCCAGAAGCAGTACGTGGACGCGATCGACGACAACACGATCGTCTTCGGCATCGGTCCGGCTGGAACTGGCAAGACCTACCTCGCGATGGCGAAGGCCGTGCAGGCCCTGCAACGCCGGGAAGTCACGCGAATCATCCTGACCCGCCCCGCGGTCGAGGCGGGCGAGCGGCTCGGCTACCTGCCGGGAACGCTCAACGACAAGATCGACCCGTACCTCCGCCCCCTGTTCGATGCGCTCAACGAGATGCTCGACCCTGAGGTGGTCGTCAAGCTCATGGCGAGCGGCACCATCGAGGTCGCACCGCTTGCATACATGCGCGGGCGGACGCTCAACGACGCGTTTGTGGTGCTCGACGAAGCGCAGAACACGACACCCGAGCAGATGAAGATGTTCCTCACCAGGCTCGGCTTCGGCTCGAAGATGGTCGTGACGGGCGACATCACGCAGCTCGACCTGCCGATGGGCGCTTCAGGCCTGAAGCTCGTCACCCACGTGCTCGGCGGCATCGAAGAGGTCCACTTCTCTCACCTGACCAGCGACGACGTCGTCAGGCACACACTTGTGGCGCGCATCGTGGACGCCTATACCGAGTACGACCAGAAGAAGCAGGCGGACGATCACGGCCGCCGGGACAGGAACGCAAGCCGATGAGCATCGAGGTCAATAACGAGGCGAGCTACGAGGTCGACGAGGGCGCCCTGCAGCGGGTAGCTGCGTACGCGCTCGACCAGCTGCACGTGCACGCCGAGTCTGAGCTCGCGATCGTGCTCGTCGAGGTGGGCCCCATGGAAGAGCTGCACGTGCAGTGGATGGGGGAGCCCGGCCCGACAGACGTGCTGAGCTTCCCGATGGACGAGCTCAGGCCAGGAAACGTCGACCGGCAGACCCCTCCCGGGCTGCTCGGCGACATCGTGCTCTGCCCTCAGGTGGCAACCGACCAAGCCAAGGCGGCGGGTCATTCCATGATGGACGAACTGCTGCTCCTCACGACGCACGGCGTCCTGCACCTTCTCGGCTTCGACCACGCTGAGCCAGAAGAGGAGAAGCAGATGTTCGGTCTCCAACGCGACATCCTCGTTGGCTTCCACCTTCAGGAGAGGAAGCGCTCCAGATGACAGCGGCTCTGCTTGTTGCCGCCATCGTCCTGATGGTGGCTATGAGCGGGTTGCTTGCCGCGACGGAAGCGGTCATCGCGCGTCTTTCCCGGCCGGAGCTCGAGCAGATAGCGCTCGACAGCCGCGCGAGGCGCTCGATAGAAGCCATCGCCGCCGATCCTGGGGCTCACAGCAACGCGCTGAACTTCGCGCGCGTGCTCTTCGAGAGCATGTCAGCGGTCCTGGTCACGCTCATCCTGACCGACCTGTTCGACGTCAAGTGGCAGGCGTTCCTGGTGTCGGTGGTCATCATGATCCTGGTCTCGTTCATCATCGCGGGGACGAGCCCACGAAGCGTCGCTCGTGCTCACCCTCAGCAGGTCATGAGCTTCGCGGCGCCGATCGCGCGTGCCGTCAGGCTCGTCATCGGTCCGGTCGCGGACCTGCTTGTTGTGCTCGGAGACCGCGTGACGCCGGGGCGTCCGCAGCGCCTTGGCTCCGTGTCGAGCGAGGAGGAGCTCCTCAACATGGTCGACGAGGCCACTGAGCTCAAGGTCCTCGAGCACGGTGACCGCGAGCTGATCCATTCAGTGTTCGAGTTCTCCGACCGGCTCGTGCGAGAGGTCATGGTCGCCCGGACCGATATGGTCACCGTCGACGGTGACGAGGGCGTCCGCGAGGCGCTCGAGCAGTTCCTCGAGACCGGGATCTCGCGAGCTCCCGTGGTGGGCCGCGACAGCGACGACATCCTCGGGGTGCTCTACCTCAAGGACCTCGTCCGCCACTCGCTGCATGACTCGAATGAGCCCAAGCCAGCAGTCGAGCTGGCGCGACCCGCGGATTTCGTGCCGGAGTCGCTCCGAGCCGACCTGCTGCTGCGACGCATGCAGGCGTCCGCGACACACCTCGCGATGGTTGTCGATGAGTACGGCGGCATCGCTGGCCTCGTGACACTCGAGGATCTCATTGAGGAGCTCGTCGGCGAGATCAGCGACGAGTACGATCGACCGAATGACGAGCCGCGAAAGCTGCTCGACGGAAGGTACCGGGTCTCGTCTCGCCTAGCGACCGGCGAACTCGGCGACCTGTTCGACATCGAGCTCGAGTTCGATGACGTCGACTCCGTGGGCGGCCTGCTTGCGAAATCGCTGTCGAAGATCCCCGAGCGCGGGGACCGGGCGGTCGTCGACGGCATCGAACTCGTCGCGGAGCGAGTCGGTCCCCGCAAGCGCATCCTCACCGTCCTGGCGCGTCGCCTGGAACCACTTCAAGAGTCAGGAATCGAAGCATGACGAACTACCGAGCAGGATTCGTGACCTTCGTTGGTCGCCCGAACGTGGGCAAGTCGACTCTGACAAATGCGCTGGTCGGCGAGAAGATCGCCATCATCTCCGACAAGCCGCAGACAACCCGCCGGGCCGTGCGAGGCATCGTCCACCGCGAGGACGGGCAGATCATCATCGTCGACACGCCTGGCATGCACCGCCCTCGCACGCTGCTCGGCGAGCGTCTGAACGACGTTGTGCACGCGACGCTCGCAGAGGTCGACGTCATCGGCTTCTGTGTGCCAGCGAACGAGCCTGTCGGCCCAGGTGACCGCTTCATCAATGAGCAGCTCGAAGAGGCGCCAAAGGCACGCAAGATCGCTATTGTGACGAAGGCGGAGACCGTGAGCCGCGACGTGCTCGCATCCCGCCTCGTCGACGTGCAGGGGCTCCGCGAGTGGGACGACATCATCCCCGTCTCGGCCGCGGAGGACATCCAGCTCGACACGTTGACCGGCATCATCCTGGCGCTCCTGCCTGAGTCGGAGCAGCTCTACCCGAGCGACATGAAGACCGAGGAATCGTTCGAGCAGCGTGCGGCTGAGCTTGTGCGCGAGGCCGCCCTCGAGGGAGTCCACGACGAGCTGCCACACTCGATCGCCGTCACCGTCGAGGAAGTGGTGACCCGGGATGACGGCGTGACCCGCGAGCTCTACGTCAACATCGTGGTCGAGCGTGACAGTCAGAAGGGCATCATCATCGGGCGGGGCGGAGAGCGGCTGAAGCGCATCCGCGAGCAGGCGCAGCGAGAGATCTCGCAGATCACGGAGGGGCGAGTCATCGTCTCGATCCGAGTGAAGGTTGCGAAGGAGTGGCAGCGTGACCCGAAGCAGCTCGGTCGTCTCGGCTTCTGATCTGGGCCGGGGCCACCTTCCCGCAGACGTGCGGCCTCGACGGTCATTTCTTGTTGCGGTAGCGAATCTCTGGAGAGACCACACGCATCGCCTGACCTGGCTCCAGTGGGTGACCGACATCATCCTCGGCCTGCTCTTCGCGATCACGCTCGGGCTGCCGCTCGACTACAACGCCGTCGATGAGACGACGTTGACCTGGCTGCTCCTGCCGTCTTGGGTACTCTTCACGGTCGCCATCATCATTCGGCGTTACGCGCCGTGGCCGAGCTTCCTCATCGTCGTTCTCGCGGCGTTGCTGAAGTCGATCTTCGCGTTCGGACCGCATCCGCAGGATGTGGCGATCTACCTGAGCATCTACGCGGCTGTCGCGTACGGAAGCCGGGCGCTCCTGGTCACCTCGGGGCTCTACGGGGTAGTCGCGCCGACGGTCATCGTCGCCCTCATCCCGCACTGGAACCCGAGCAGCTTTACCTGGGACGCGATCGCCTCCAACACCGAGGGCAGCAGGGACGAGTTCCTCGTCGCGGCGGCGCTCATCTGGCTCCTGTTCGTTGGCGCGGGTGTTGTCGCCTGGCTGGCCGGCCTGCTGCGCCGCATGCACCTTCGGGCGCAGGAGGTCAAGAACCGCGCGGCGATCATCGAGCTCGAGCGCATCCGCGCCAAAGAGCAGCTGACTGCTGAGCAGGAGCGAACTCAGATCGCCCGGGACATGCACGACGTCGTGGCGCACTCGCTCGCCGTCGTAGTCGCGCAGGCGGACGGCGCCAGGTACGCCATGAAGAGCAGCCCAGAGACGGCGGAAGCGGCGCTCGTGACGATCTCGTCGACGGCGCGCAGCGCGCTTGTCGACGTGCGTGGCCTCCTCGGGCAGCTGCGCCACAGCCAGGAGGCCGGACCTGAACCGGGTCTCGAGGAGCTGCCCGCGCTCTACTCGCGAATGCGCGCGGCAGGACTCGATCTGCAACTCGAGACGAAAGGCGAGCCTCGGGCGCTGACGACACAGGCCCAGGGCGCGGTGTTCCGCCTCGTGCAGGAGTCACTCACGAACGTCCTAAAGCACGGTGACGCGACGCAGCACGTCGTCGTGCGGGTCAGTTGGGGCCAGGTTTTCGAGGTCACAATCGTGAACGCCATCGCGGAGGCTGCGGGTTCCCGAGGTCAGAGCGGGCACGGCCTCATCGGAATGGCCGAGCGCATCGGCATAGCTGGCGGTAACGTGCAGGCAGAGAGACTCGGCGACCAGTTCCGCGTTCACGCCTGGCTGCCGCTCGCCTCAGCGCAGCCGACCACGACCGAAGAACTCAAGGGCGAACCCGCTCGCAGCACAATCGAGAGGCAAGCACTGTGACCAGCAGTCAGATCACCGTCGCGCTCGTCGACGACCAGCCGCTGTTCCGCAGCGGAATCCGGATGCTCATCGACAGCCAGGAAGACATGCGCTTCATCGGGGAGGCCAGCGACGGCGTCGCGGCGGTCTCGTTGGCGAAAGCGCTGAAGCCAGACGTGATGCTCATGGACGTGCGCATGCCGGGGCAGGACGGCCTCGAATCCACGAAGCAGATCGTCGCGAGCGGCTCTGCCACGCGCATCCTCGTGCTCACGACCTTCGATCTCGACGAGGCCGTGGCGAGGGCCGTCGGTGCTGGCGCCAGCGGCTTCCTCCTGAAGGACGCCGACCCGGAGTTCCTCCTGGCAGCGGTGCGGACGGTCGCTACCGGTGCGGAGGTCTTCGCCGCCCAGGCGACGGCGGACCTCATCAGGAGATACTCGGCGGCTGTGCCAGCGACGAGGGCGGTCCCTGAGCGATACACGACACTCACGGAACGCGAGCGGGAGATGTTCGCGCTCGCCTCCCGGGGCCTGTCGAACGGCGAGATCGCGCGTCAAGAGTTCCTGAGTGAGGCGACGGTGAAGACCCACATCTCCCGCGTGCTCGCGAAACTCGGCCTGCGAGACCGAGTGCAACTGGTCGTCTTCGCCTACGAACACGGCCTGAACTGACCGCAAGTGAACGCTGGCCTCGGTGCTACGCTGTGTCAATGCTGTTCGGCACCCTCCTTCTTCGCTGCCGCGGCGAGGCTTCGCTCTAAGCCCACCTCGCCGCGGAGTCTGCTGTCGGCTTAGCACGTCTCGAAGCCAATCTCGGAGCCAAAAATGAAGAACATGCAGCAGCCGTCGTCGATGCCAGCGCACCGCTACATCCCGCACCACGAGCAGATCACCGTCGAACTGCCCGACCGCACCTGGCCGTCCAAGCGCATCGAGCGCGCACCCCGCTGGTGTGCTGTCGACCTGCGCGACGGCAACCAGGCCCTCATCGACCCAATGTCACCTGAGCGCAAGCGGGCGCTCTTCGATCTCCTTGTCCGCATGGGGTACAAGGAGATCGAGGTCGGATTCCCGTCGGCCAGCCAGACCGACTTCGACTTCGTTCGTTCGCTCATCGAAGAGAACGTCATCCCCGAAGACGTGACGATCCAGGTGCTGACGCAGGCCCGCGGCCACCTCATCACACGCACCTTCGAGTCTTTGAAGGGCGCGAAGCGGGCGATCGTGCACCTCTACAACTCGACGAGCGTCCTGCAGCGCGAGGTCGTCTTCCGCAAGGACCGCCAGGGCATCATCGACATCGCGCTCGAGGGAGTGCGCCTGTGCCGTGAGGCAGAGGCCATCGTGCCGGACACGGAGATCTTCTACGAGTACTCGCCGGAGAGCTACACCGGCACGGAGCTCGACTTCGCGGTCGATATCTGCAACCAGGTCATCGAAGGCTTCGACGCGACCCCTGAGCGGCCCGTCATCATCAACCTGCCCGCGACCGTCGAGATGTCGACGCCGAACATCTACGCAGACTCCATCGAATGGATGCACCGCAACCTCACGCGCCGCGACAGCGTCGTGATCTCGCTGCACCCGCACAACGACCGCGGCACCGGCGTCGCGGCTGCCGAGCTCGGCTACCTGGCCGGCGCAGACCGCATCGAGGGGTGCCTGTTCGGCAACGGCGAGCGCACCGGCAACGTCGACCTGGTGACGCTCGGCGTCAACATGTTCACGCAGGGCATCGACCCGCAGATCGACTTCTCAGACATCGACGGCATCCGCCGCACCGTGGAGTACTGCACGCAGCTCCCCGTCGGCGAGCGCGCCCCGTGGGGCGGGGACCTGGTCTACACGGCCTTCTCCGGCTCGCACCAGGACGCCATCAAGAAGGGCTTCGAGGCTATGGCCGCGAAGGCCGAGGCACTCGGCGTCTCCGTCGACGAGCTGACCTGGGAGGTCCCATACCTGCCTGTGGACCCCCGTGACCTCGGCCGCAGCTACGAGGCGGTCATCCGCGTCAACTCGCAGTCCGGCAAGGGTGGCGTCGCCTACCTGCTGAAGGAGCACCACAACCTGGATCTCCCGCGCCGGCTGCAGATCGAGTTCTCCGGCGTCGTGCAGAACAAGACGGACTCCGAGGGTGGCGAGGTCTCGACCGACGCGATCTGGCGAATCTTCAACGACGAATACCTGCCCGCCGCGAGCGAGCAGCACAAGTGGGGCCGCTTCGAGCTGTTCCGCACCGCGACCAGCTCAGCGCTGGACGGGGCCGTCGACCTCAGCGTCTCGCTGCGCGACGGGGCTGACGTCGCCGATCACGCTTCGAAGGGCAACGGTCCACTCGACGCCTTCATGAAGCTGCTGGGGGAACAGGGGCTCCAGGTCGAGCTGCTGGACTACGTGGAGCACGCGCTCTCCGTTGGCGGCGACGCCCGAGCTGCGGCGTACATCGAACTCGACGTCGCAGGCGTTCGCCTGTGGGGCGTCGGAATCGACAGCGACATCTCGACTGCATCGCTCAAGGCCATCGTCTCCGGGGTCAACCGTGCGTTGCGCGGACAGACAGAGGCCGAGCTGGAAGCGCAGCTGACGACCGTCGCCTAGGCGCGCAGAGGAACCGCACGAGGGAGGGGGCGGGCGCTCGACCGGAGGTCACTCCGGTTTCGGGTCGCCCGCCCTCTTCTGCTCCCGGTTCGCTCGCTTCTCTTCAAGCACAGCGATCGGTCGAGTATCGAGGGCGTGGAAGCCGGACGCCTCCAGGATCTCCTGGTCGGTGAAGGGCTGCTCTCGCTCTTGCTTGCCAGTGCGAGCCGATCGTCGGAAGCGGGGCATCCGCAGGGCTATCTGCTCCGGAAGGCTGAGACCGAACCAGACGCTGGCCATGCGCACGGCGAAGGTCACTGCGACGCAGATCGCGATGCCGATGATCTGCGAGACCCCGGCGTAGTCGGCGAGCACAAACGCCGCGCTGCCCGCAGTGGCTGCGATGGCGTAGAGCGAGCCGACGAACAAGATCCCCACCGGCATCCCAAGGAGCATGTCGCGGACGACCCCACCGCCTGCGGCCGTCACCGTGCCGACGAGCAGCGTCGGCAGGATGGGGAGCTCGAAGTTCATCGCCTTCAGGGTGCCGACAGCGCAAAAGAAGCCCAGCGCGGCGGCATCGAGCACCGAGACGAGGCCGTCCATGCGGCGAAGCAGGCGCTGGAGGAGCATCCCGCCGAGCGCCGCGGTCCCGGCGGTGAAGAGGAACCACTCGGTTTCCATGCTGACAGGCCGGATGCCGAGGAGCAGGTCGCGGATGATGCCGCCGCCGAGGCCTACGGTGATGCCGATGATCACGACACCGAGCCAATCGAGCTTCTTGTCTCGGAACTGCTCGGCGACCATGGCTGCCGTGATCGCTCCGATCGCGATGGCGGTGAGGTCCAGCCAGAGGGGGAGCGTCGTGGCGGGCGAATCCATGGTCCCCATGCTCGCACAGCGCCGTGATCCGCCGGGTCACGCGTGGTTCGCGGCTCTGGATGATCTGAGGGCCATACTTGGTGGATGCCCACCTATCGTGACGAGGCGGTTGTCCTTCGCACTCAGCGCCTTGGCGAAGCCGACCGTATCGTGACGTTGCTCGGCAAGGAGCGTGGCAAGGTGCGGGCTGTGGCTCGGGGGGTCAGGCGGACATCGTCGAAGTTCGGCGCCAGGCTCGAACCCTTCATGGTCGTCGACGTGCAGTGCTACGCCGGCCGCAACCTCGACACCGTCACTCAGGCAGTGACGCTCGCCGCCTACGGTCGAGACCTCGTCGAGGATTATTCCCGCTACTCTGCCGCGTCCGTGATCGTGGAGGCCGCCGAGCGCATCGCCGAGGCGGAGCCCTCACCCCAGCAGTACACGCTGGTCATCGGAGCACTCCGCGCGCTCACCCTCGGCGCGCGTGTGCCGCAGGACATCCTCGATTCATACCTGCTCCGCTCGCTCTCGTTGGCGGGCTGGGCACCGGCCCTGGACGACTGCGCGAGGTGTGGTGCTCCTGGTCCGCACGAGCGTTTCAGCGTGCAGCTCGGGGGAGTGGTCTGCGCGCGGTGCACGCCTGCTGGCGTGATGAGGGTCGACACGCCGACCATCGACGCGGTGCGCGCCCTCCTCTCGGGCGACTGGGAGAAGTTGGACGCCATCGAGGCTCCTCCGCGCGCACGCGCAAGCGGTATCGTCTCGGCGTACTCCCAGCAGTACCTCGACAAGAAGCTTCGATCGATGCAGGTGCTCGAGCATGATCGCCTGCTTGGCAGGTTGGAGCCGGCCAGCACAAGCGCATCCGTCAGCGTTCAGGGCGCGGAGCCCGGCAGTGAGGAGAAAGCATGAGTCGCAGCAGGCAGGCGCAGGAGTTCAAGCCGGTCGACTGGACCGGCGTGTACCCGCCGGAGTTCGAAGCGTCCGAGGTGCCATCGCATGTGGCCGTCGTCATGGACGGCAATGGGAGGTGGGCGAACCAGCGGGGTCTTCCGAGAATCGAGGGGCACAGGGCTGGCGAGGCCGCCCTGCTCGACGTCGTAGCCGGTGCGTTGCAGGTCGGAGTGAAGCACCTCAGCGCTTACGCATTCTCGACGGAGAACTGGAAGCGCTCACCCGAAGAGGTGCGTTTCCTCATGGGATTCAACCGGGATGTGCTGCATCGGCAGCGAGACCAGCTGAACGAGTGGGGTGTGCGCATCCGGTGGGCGGGCCGCGAGCCGCGACTGTGGAAGTCAGTGATCAAGGACCTTCAGCTGGCCGAGCGTCTGACGAAGGACAACACGAGGATGACGCTGACGATGTGCGTCAACTACGGCGGACGCCTCGAGATCGCGGACGCCGTGAAGAGCATCGCCGAAGAGGTTCGCGCCGGCAGGCTGCGGCCTGAGCGCGTCACAGAGCAGACCATCGCCAAGCACCTCTACGACCCCGAGATGCCAGACGTCGACCTCTTCGTGCGTTCGAGCGGTGAACAGCGCACCAGCAACTTCTTGCTCTGGCAGGCCGCCTACGCGGAGATGTGCTTCCTCGACACGCTGTGGCCTGATTTCTCTCGCACAGACCTGTGGGAAGCCATCGAGCGCTTCGCGGGACGAGACCGACGCTTTGGCGGCGCGGTGGACTCGCCTACGGGGCCAGACTCCGCCCGCCCCGACGGCGTCGAGTAGATCGTCGCCGGGGCTGGTGCTTGCCTCGGGTCAGCGGAACTCGATCGTGACGACGTCGCCGTCGACCGTGAACGTGCCGGTGCCCCAAATGGTGTCAGAACCGGTGACGGCCCGGCCGCTGCTCCCGGAATAGCTGTAGCTCGCCATCCCGTCCTCGACTTCGAAGCTGTTCGAGTTTTTGCTCATCGTGACGGTCGGGTAGCTTGCGACCGACCACGTCACGGTCGTGCTCGAGTTGTAGATGTATGTGCCGAACGGGCAGCCTTCCGTCGACGCCGCGGTGGATGCCGCGCATTCGTCGATCTTCTGAGTGACCGCTGCCTGGACGGCAGTCTCAAGCGATTCAGTAGGCGTGTAGACGACGTTGCGGTCGGGCACGAACTGTTCGACTGGCTGGCCGACTCGCACCGGCTCTGATGCCACAGAGTAGAAGGTCGACTCCGTTCCGGTGACCGGGTAGATGCCGGGGTACGCGGTGAACGGTACCCAGCTGACGGGCTGGTTTCCCTCCCAGGTTGATGATTCGACGCGGCCAGGAGTGACCGTGACCGAGCCGATGGTCATGTCGACCGCGTGGCTCGAGCCGGCAGCCGATTCGAAGACCAGCGGTGTGATGACCCGCCATCGCTCGAGTACAAGCAGCTCGTTGTCGACGCGCTCCGCGACGAGAACGGCTGTCTCGGTGATTCCCCCGAGCCGGTAGGTGACCTGCACGTTCTGCGTCTCGCGTCCCGTCGCGGGCGTCTGCTCGACGGCTTCACCGAACCAGCCGGCGTCGGAATCTGCAGGACGCAACTCTGTCTCGACGACATCCAGGACGGTAATGCGCTCCGTGGCGGAGGCGAGCATCTCGTCGCTGACGTAGTCGCGGAGCGAGGTCTCCACATTCGGGTCAACCAACCCGTTGGCTCGAGTCGCGTTTCCGGCGGCGATGGCATCCATGTATTCGCGCGCTTGGGCCACAGCACTTCGCTGCGTGTTGGCCGTCGTGACGGCGATGGCCGCGCCCGTGCCGACAAGGACGGCGACCACGGTCAGGATCCCCGCAAGTCGAAGTCGTCTCTTGGCCTGAGCGCTCAGCGGTCGCGCCTCGACGATTTGTGGCCGGTTCGGCGGAGCCGTGGTGTCCGACGGCCCGGTTGCTCCCCACGTCTGGCCCCTTTCGCTCTCGACCGATCCCATCCGACGGCGGAGTCGAACTGCGCTGGCGTGGAGCCCAGGCGCGAGCAATGCTGCGTATCTCGGCAGAATCCACGCTCCGAGCTCGACGACGACCGCCCAGAGGGCGAACAGCGCCGGGGTCCAGAAGGCTGGCCGAGCTCCGAACCCGACGTCTCCGACGGGGAGGCCAAACACCGAAGCGGACCCGTTCAGGGTTATCGGGAGGAGCACGGACGCGGAGACGATCCACGTGAGCAGCGTGAGCGCGGGCAATCGCCAGGCTCTCGACCATTCAGGGAACCGAGTGGGAGCTCGTCCGACTCCGATGATGAGAGATGCGCCAAGGGAGGTCAGCAGAATCAGTAGTGGAGCGAGCCAGGCGAGGGGCAATTCAGGCGAAAAGACCGAAATCGTCTCACTCGCGGCAAAAGGGACGTTGACAGTGACGGTGCCGAAGTGTCCGAGAACAAGGGCCGCGAGGGCTCCGTGGGGCGCGGCTGCGAGCAGCGCGGGAAGGGCGGCTCCCTGGCTCCCATTTTGGACGAAGACGACGACGACGAAGATGCCGCCGAGCAGCGACGCTGTCACCGCAAGGCACCCGGCGTAGATGCCGACCTCGGTGAGGAAGCCGGCAAGTCCGTGCGCCCGCGTCGAGGAGTGCACGGCCGAGGGGCCAAGCTGTGTCTGCTTCCTCGCAGCGACGGAGCGCCCAAGCCATCCGCTTGCGAAGACCACGATGAACGCGACAAACGCCAGCGACGGGGTCAGGGATGAGACGGTGAAGGCGGCCCCCATCGAATCGATGCGCATCCCAGGGGCAGCGACGAGCAGCATCAGCAGTGCGAAAGCGCCGGCCGCGGCCGCGGCGCCACCGGCGCGGCGTGCGCGCGTGCGCATCGGCCTGCTTCGCTCGAGCACGAGGGCCGCCGCGAAACTCGAGATCGCGACGAAGCCCAGGGAGGCGAGCGGCCAGACTCCCAGCGTGAAGCCCTGGTCGCCCGTGTTGAAAAACCCGCCGACCGATTCGAATCCCGCATGCAACTGCCCGCTGAAGGGAAGCGAGGTCAGTACGAGGAAGAGCTGCCAGAGGGCCTCGGAGATATCGAAGCCGTATGTCGTGCGCGCTGATCCGCCTGACGCCCCCGCGTTCAGGAAGAACGCGACAGCTCCAAGCAGGGCGGCACCGCTCAGGAAGGCGGCGACCGCCGTGCGAGCGCCGTGAAGCGCGCTGGTCGTGAGGAAGCTCGTGTCGAGCTGGAACGACCGAGCTCGTGATGGCGTCAGGGGCTGTCCATCCCAGTGGCCCTCGGCGAGCGGGCCGAGGTTCTGCCTCGGTCCGTAGTCGGGCGCCTTGGGGGCGAGATTCTGCTCGCGCATTGATGGTCGCTGGTCGGGTAGCTGCGACTGGTGCGCGTCTGGGCCGGGAGGGTTCGTCACTGAGAGTCCTTCGGATGACCGACGTCCTGGGGGACTACGTCATTCGAGTGGTGGGTGATTCGGGTCATAGTCGCAGATCGAGCACACGCGGATGCGCTGCTGGCCAGACTCTGTGGATAACTTGCCACGCGCGGGTCGGCCAGGAGCCAGTCGCGAGGGCGACGGCTGACTAGACTGGCGACTTGCGGCGAGCACGACCCTGGGTTCGCCTTCGACACCCTCAGCAGGAGTTTCTCTCAATGGTGCAATCCACGCTCGATAAGGTCATCGCTCTCGCGAAGCGACGAGGCTTCGTCTTCCAGGCGGGCGAGATCTACGGAGGCACCCGCGCCTCGTGGGACTACGGCCCCCTCGGCGTCGAGCTCAAAGAGAACATCAAGAAGCAGTGGTGGCAGACGTTCGTCCGAGGACGCGCGGACATGGTGGGGCTCGACTCGTCGATCATCCTGCCCAAGGCCGTCTGGGAGGCTTCAGGCCACGTCGCGACCTTCACCGACCCGCTGGTCGAGTGCCTCAGCTGCCACAAGCGCCACCGCCAGGACCACCTCATCGAGGCGTTTGAGGCGAAGAAGAACCGAGCGCCCGAGGGCATGTCGGAGATCGTCTGCCCCGACTGCGGCACCAAGGGGCAGTGGACCGAGCCGCAGCTGTTCTCCGGTCTGGTGAAGACCTACCTCGGCCCGGTCGACAACGAGGCAGGCCTGCACTACATGCGCCCCGAGACAGCTCAGGGCATCTTCGTGAACTTCAACAACGTGCTCACGACCTCGCGCAAGAAGCCGCCGTTCGGCATCGGCCAGGTCGGCAAGGCGTTCCGCAACGAGATCACCCCAGGCAACTTCATCTTCCGCACCCGCGAGTTCGAGCAGATGGAGATCGAGTTCTTCGTGCACCCGGGCGAGGCGCAGAAGTGGTTTGAGGATTGGGTCGAAGCCTGCTGGAGCTGGTTCACCGATCTTGGCCTCAACCCGGACAACATGCGTCGCTTCGACGTCCCGAAGGAAGAACGGGCGCACTACTCGGCCGGCACGATCGACTTCGAGTACCAGTTCGGATTCAAGGGAACTGGCTGGGGTGAGCTGATGGGTGTCGCGAACCGAACCGACTACGACCTGACGTCGCACTCGACAGCTTCCGGAACGGGCCTGAACTACTTCGATCAGGCTTCCGGCGAGCGGTACACGCCGTTCGTGATCGAGCCGAGCTTCGGCCTGACCCGCTCAATGATGGCGTTCCTCGTCGACTCCTACGTCGAGGAGGAGGCTCCGAACGCGAAGGGCGGCGTCGACATCCGTACCGTCTTGCGCCTCGACCCGCGCCTTGCGCCCATCAAGGTCGCAGTGCTGCCCCTGAGCCGTGACGAGCGCCTCAGCCCGGTCGCACGCGAACTCGGCGACAAGCTGCGCAAGCACTGGAATATCGACGTGGATGACGCCGGTCAGATCGGACGGCGCTACCGCCGCCAGGACGAGATCGGCACGCCGTTCTGCGTCACAGTCGATTTCGACACCCTCGACGACAACGCCGTGACGGTTCGCGAACGCGACTCGATGGCGCAGGAACGCGTGTCGCTCGACCAGCTCGAGGGCTACCTCGCGGGTCGTCTCCTCGGGGCCTGAGCGCAACTCTGACGTGAGCCAGACCAGAAGCGACGCTGAGCGCCCGGCCGCGGGTTCGCGGTCGGGCCGCTGGTGGCGCTTCGCCGGTGTTGTGGTCGCCTCGGTGAGCGTGGCCCTCGCCGTCATCGGCTACGTTCTGGTGTCCACGCGTGCCACGGACAGAGGGAATGACACACTTGGCGCCGTCGAGGCGACGCCGTCCTGGCGAGGCCCGGACTCAGAGCTGGGGACACGCGGCGTGATCGATGTCGGTGGCGTGCAGCTCACCGCGGGCGAGGTGCAGTGCGGCCTGCCTTCCCACGACTGGCAGGGCGGCACTGCACGCGCATCAGGTCAGTTCTGCGTCGTCGATATCCTGCTCGACAACGGCAATGAGACTCCCCTGCCGATTGCCCCGAGCGTGTTCGAGATGATCGACGGTGACGGAACGGTCACCGTGGCCCACGAGCAGCTCACGGCCTACTGGACGGACCTGCCACCTGGGCCCCCGAGTCTGGCGGAGCTCGCACGTGACTCGGCGACGCGCATCCATCTCGTTTTCGATGTGCCGACGGACGCCGCAGGCCGGATGCAGGTGCGATTCGCGCCGACGGCGCAACTCGAGATGACCATCTGACCCTCTTCATCGCGACTCGTCCCCAGCCCGCCGCTCTTGGCGTGCGAAAGTCGCCTCGACCTGCGAGAATTACTCGGTTATGACCTTGACTGCACTCGACTCGAAGCCGCTGCGCATCGGACCCCTGGTTCTTGACGTTCCAGTGGTGCTCGCGCCCATGGCAGGTATCACGAACTCCGCCTTCCGGCGCCTCTGCCGCGAGTACGGTGCCGGACTCTACGTCTCGGAGATGATCACGTCACGGGCGCTCGTCGAGCGAACACCCGTGACGATGCGTCTCATCGAGCACCACGAGTCTGAGGACGTCAGGAGCATCCAGCTCTACGGCGTCGACCCGAAGACCGTGCGTGAAGCCGTCACCATGCTGGTGGCGGAAGACCGCGCCGATCATATCGACCTCAACTTTGGGTGCCCGGTGCCGAAGGTGACGAAGCGAGGGGGAGGGGCAGCCCTCCCATGGAAGACGTCGCTCTTCCGGTCCATCGTGGAAGGCGCAGCGGAGGCGGCAGGGCACATCCCGCTGACCATCAAGATGCGCAAGGGCATCGACGATGAGCACCTCACCTACCTGGAAGCCGGCCGCATCGCTGAAGGCGCAGGGGTGGCTGCCGTCGCGCTCCACGGGCGCACGGCTTCGCAGTTCTATTCCGGTCAAGCCGACTGGGACGCCATCGGGAAGCTCAAGGAGACGGTCACGAGCATCCCAGTCCTTGGCAACGGCGACATCTGGGCAGGCGAGGACGCTCTGCGGATGATGGAGCAGACAGGATGCGACGGTGTTGTTGTCGGTCGGGGCTGCCTTGGGCGCCCCTGGCTCTTCGGCGATCTCATGGCCGCGTTCCGAGGCGACCCCGCGCGTATCCAGCCAACGCTCGGGGGAGTGGCGGACGCGATCCGTCGGCACACCGAGCTGCTCGCCGAGTTCCACCAAGAGGAAGCGCGTGCCTGCCGCGAGATGCGCAAGCATATGTCCTGGTACCTGAAGGGCTACCCGGTTGGCTCCGACGTGCGTTCAGGGCTCGCGCTCATGTCGACCCTCGAAGAGCTTGAGGGGCTGCTTGCGCAGCTCGACCGCGATCAGCCGTACCCGGGGCACGACGCGGAGGGTCCGCGCGGTCGCGCCGGCACCCCGAAGCGCCCTTCGCTACCCGATCGCTGGCTCGAATCACGCGAACTCAACGAGGACCAGCAGGCGAACATCGCGGCCGCCGAGCTCTCGCATTCGGGAGGCTGAGGGTGGTACTTCCCCCGGAGCCGATCGACCGGAGTCCCTATGGCGACCACGATCGCGAGCGGTTCCTTCCTGAACACCACGAGAACCGGCGTCGTTCGACCTTCGCTCGAGACCGAGCCCGCCTTGTGCACTCCAGTGCGCTCCGGCGCCTGGCCGCCAAGACGCAGGTGCTCTCGCCGACGGCCGGCATCGACGCCGCCCGAAACCGGCTGACCCACTCGCTCGAAGTCGCCCAGGTGGGCCGTGAGATTGCTGGAACGCTCGAACTCGACCCCGACATCGTGGACACGGCCTGCCTCGCTCATGACCTCGGCCACCCACCGTTCGGGCATAACGGTGAGAAGGCACTCAACGAGTGGGCGCAGGACATCGGCGGCTTCGAGGGCAACGCGCAGACCCTCCGTATCGTGGCTCGCCTCGAGCCGAAGGTCTTCGGCCCCGACGGCCAGCACTACGGCCTCAACCTGACGCGCGCGAGCCTGGACGCGAGTTGCAAGTACCCCTGGACGCGAGAGGTCGGCGCAGAGCGCGGCACCGGTAAATTCGGCGTCTACGCAGACGACCGCGCGGTCTTCGACTGGGTGCGGCAGGGCGCCCCTGAGGGGCAGACGAGCATCGAGGCACAGGTCATGGACCTGAGCGATGACATCGCGTACTCCGTGCACGACCTGGAGGACGCCATCGTGGAGTCATTCGTGTCGCTCCCCGAGCTTGAGGACCCCGCGAACAGGCCAGCGATCCTGTACGCGGCCGCTGACTGGTCAGGCTCGAAGTTCTCCGAAGAAGAGCTCGACGAAGCGTTCACCAGGTTGCAGCTGCAGGCCTACTGGATGCGCGAGTACGACGGATCGAGAGTCGCCCAAGCTGGACTCAAGAACCTCACATCGCAGCTCATCGGGCGGTTCGCCAAGGCCGCGACGGCCGCGACTTGGGCTGCGCAGCCTGGCGAGTCGCTCATCCGCTACCGTGCTTCGCTTGTGGTGCCGCGTGAGATCCGCGCAGAGATCGCCCTGTTGAAGGGCATCGTCGCTGGCTTCGTCATGTCGCTCGACGCTCGACGGCCGATCTACGAGCATCAGCGCAAGATCCTGGTCGAGCTCTCCGACATGTTCTGGCAGACGGGTGACCAGCACCTCGACGCCGCGTTCGCGGCAGACTTCCGTGCCGCGAACGATGACACCGCGCGTAAGCGCGTCGTCGTCGACCAGGTCGCGAACCTCACCGACAAGGGCGCTCTCGTCTGGCACGACCGGCTCGCTGCAGCGTCGGAGGTGCCGTCTAGGGTGGCTTCATGGCACTGATCCGCAAGAGCGATATCGAGGAGGTTCGCTCTCGCACAGACATCTCCGAGATCGTCAGCGACCATGTCACCCTCAAGAACGCGGGGATCGGGTCGAAGAAGGGGCTCTGCCCGTTCCACGACGAGCGTACGCCGAGCTTCCATGTGCGCCCTCAGCTGGGCTATTACCACTGCTTCGGGTGCGGTGAGTCGGGCGACGTGTTCACGTTCCTGCAGAAGATCGACCACGTCACGTTCTCGGAGGCCGTCGAGCGGCTGGCCGGTCGCCTCGGGTTCGCCCTCACGTACGAGGACGGCGGCCACGCCCCGGACCATTCGAAGCGCCTCAGGCTGCTGCAGGCGCACACCGCCGCGGAGACCTACTACCGCGAACAGCTGCAGGCGCCAGGAGCGGAGGCTGCTCGTGAGTTCCTCGGTGGCCGGGGGTTCGATCCGAATGCCGCGGCGATGTTCGGCGTTGGCTACGCCCCGCAAGGGTGGGACTCGCTCTCGAAGCATCTCACCGGGTTGGGCTTCACGATGCCGGAGCTCAAGGAGTCAGGTCTCCTCTCGACGAACGAACGCGGGTCAAGCTACGACCGTTTCCGCGGTCGCGTGATGTGGCCAATTCGGGACACCTCGGGTCAGACGATCGGATTCGGCGCTCGCAAGCTCTATGACGACGACAAGGGGCCGAAGTACCTCAACACGCCCGAGTCGCCGATCTACCATAAGGCCCAGGTGCTCTACGGGCTCGATGTCGCGAAGCGCGAGATCGCGAAGCAGCACAAGGTCGTCGTGGTCGAGGGATACACCGACGTGATGGCCGCCCACCTTGCCGGGGTGCAGACGGCCGTGGCGACGTGCGGAACCTCGTTCGGCGTGGACCACATCAAGGTGCTGCGCCGCATCATGGACGACGAATCCGCCGGGGGACAGGTCATCTTCACCTTCGACCCGGACGAAGCCGGTAAGAAAGCGGCCATGCGTGCGTTTGCCGAAGAGCAGCGCTTCGTCGCCCAGACGTTTGTCGCCGTCGCGCGCGACGGACTCGATCCCTGCGACCTCCGCCTGGCACGCGGAGACGCTGCGGTGCGCGATCTCATCGACCACCCAACGCCCATGTATGAGTTCGTCATCTCCCAGCAGCTCCTCGGGCATGACCTCGACACGGTGGAGGGTCGGGTCGCGGCACTTCGCCAGGCGGCCCCCGTCGTCGCCGGCATTCGCGACCCCGCCATGAGGCCCGGTTACTCGAGGCGACTCGCCGGGATGCTCGGCATCGACCTCGTGCAGGTTGAGCAGGCGGTTCGGGCGGCACGGGGCACCAGTAAGAACGCGCCGAGGCGGCAGCCGGAGACGCGCCAGCCCGCTCGAGTCCCAGATCAGCGTTCCCGAGTCCCCGCGGGGCAGACACCCGCGAGAGGTCACTTTGAGGAGGAACCGCCGTTCCCGGACGGGGAGGGGTACGACTTCCCGCCGGACACCAGTGACTTCGGCGGCGGGGCCGTGCGTTCGGTTCGCATGAGCGATCTGCCGAACGACCCGGTGACCAGGCTCGAGCGAGACACGCTCATGGCGGTCCTCCAGCATCCACGCCGTCTCTCGGACGAGCGCTTCCAGCAGGTCATGGCCGCCGGGTTCACGAACGCGTCCCTCTCCACCGTGCGTGACGGCATCGTCGCGACGCGTGATTCCCTCGGGTCGATGGAGTGGCTCACTCGCATCGGCGAGGAGGTCCCCCAGGCGTTCACGACGCTTGTCACCGAGCTGGCGATGGCGTCCATCCCGGCGGGCAGCAAGGACGAGCAGATCGATCTCTACGTTCGATCGCTGAGCGCCTCGCTGGTCGAGCGTGACCTGCTGCGCAGGAAGGCCGAGCTGCTCGGGGCACTGCAGCGCACAGACGGGAGGACGGAACCTGACCGGTTCCGCTCCCTCAACGAGCAGCTCATGTCGATCGAGAATCAGAAGCGCGAGCTGCGCGAAGGCTAGGCTCGCACGGTGGGCTCGGAACTGCGGGGGATGAACTTCGCGAACGTTCCGGTGGGCTCAGAGAACAAAGGGGAGACCAGGCATGGCAACCAGTGCAGATCATCAGCGGGCCGTCGTCGCCGACGACCTGTCGATCTCCTATATCGAGCACGGGTCGAATCGCAAGCACGAGGCCGTCAGCGGCATCTCCTTCGAGCTCGAGCCGGGTGAGATCCTCGGGGTCGTCGGCACCGCGGGGTCGGGCAAGTCTGCCCTGGGGCGCATCCTCTCAGGTCGCCGCAGGCCTGGTAAGGGGGAGTGGCCGTTCATCACGGGTGGCACGCTCGAAGTGGTCGGCATGGACCTGCGCCACCCGTCGCGGCTCGACCGCCGTCGCATCGACCTCGACATCGGCTACCTGGCTCAGGACTCCGGTGACCAGCTTCGCAACGACCTGACCGTCGCAGAGAACATCGCGGAGCCCATCCTGTCGCGTGACCGCACGTTCGACAGGAAGCGACTCGGGCGGGCCGCCGCGATGCTCATTGACGCGGTTGATCTCGAGCTCGGCATGCTCGGCAAGTTCCCGTTCGAGCTCTCCCGCGGTCAGCGACAGCGAGTCGCTTTCGCTCAGGCCCTCATCGTCGAGCCGAGCGTTCTTGTGGTCGACGAGCCCGCCCAGGGCGTCGACATCATCGCGAGGCCCGCGCTGTTCAGTCTGCTGGAGCGCATTAACGTCGCTCGCAACTGCACGATGATCCTCCTGAGTCATGACCTTCGCGCCATCGAGCGCCTCACGAACAATGTGCTGGTCCTCGACCGAGGCTTCGTGCTCGCGCGCGGCACCATCGACGAGGTCCTCGCCGATCCGCACCACGCTTACCTGAAGCGGATGCGCGAGGCGCGAGAGTATGCGCTCACGCCGCTGCCTGGCCTTGTCGAACGTGAGACGCTCGCCGCCATGGACCTTGTTGCCGACGGTCTATTCGGCGACCCTGATCTGGATCGGCTCGACGCCGAGGCCGAGCGTTCTGCGCGCGAGCAGCTCGTCTCCCAGCGTGCGGAGTTCGCGCGCTTCCAGACTGACGAAGACGGCAGCGAGAAGGAGTAGCAGCGGATGAGCGCAAGCAGCGAACAGGTTCAGCACCAGGCGAGGCTGGCGGAGGAATCGACGCTGTTGGTGGGGGAGGCGCGGCCCGAGCCGGGCGCCGTGACGCTCTTGCCTGCCGACCTTGCCCAGCCGTTCGAAGAAGCAGTGGTTTCGAGCGGTGGCACGCTTGTGGAGCTCGGGCCGGAGACGCGCGGGATCGTCTACCTGTCTGCATCCAAGGTCCAGGGGCTCATCGACGCGTTGGAAGCAAACCCGCAGGTCACGTGGGTTCAGCTGCCGTTCGCTGGAATCGACAACTTCGCCGCCAAACTCAGGCCCTACGCCGAGCGTGGCGTGGTCTTCACCTCGGCGAAGGGTGCATACGCCGAGCCAGTTGCCGAGCACGCGCTTGCGTTGACGCTCGCGCTCCTCCGCGAGTTCCCGCGACGGCTTGCCGCTCGCACATGGGAGAAGAGCTCGGGCACCTCGCTGTACGGCAGGCACGTCGTGATCGTGGGGGCGGGCGGTATCGCTCTTGAGCTCCTTGACCTACTCAGCCCCTTCCGTGTGACGACGACCATCGTTCGGGCAAGCGACCGACCGGTCGACGGCGCGGACCGCACCGTTACGGCAGATCGTTTCGACGAAGTGCTCCCGCAGGCGGATGTCGTGGTCCTGGCCGCGGCCGCGACTGCCCAAACGCGCGGCCTCATCAATGAGGAGCGCCTTCGTGCCATGAAGGAGTCGGCCGTACTTGTCAACATCGCTAGGGGGCCGCTTGTGGACCCTGCGGCCCTCCAGGCGGCTCTGGAGGGCTCGTGGATCGCCGGAGCGGGCATCGATGTGACTTCGCCGGAACCATTGCCCGACGGCCACCCCCTGTGGACCACGCCGCGCCTCATCATCACGCCGCACACGGCAGATACCCCTCAGATGGTGCGGCCCCTGCTGCAGGAACGCGTGCGCCGGAACATCGAAGCGTTCGTGTCCACGGGCCGTTTCGTGGGTGTCGCGGACCCGATCAAAGGCTACTGAAGCGCGCTCTGGGACGGCCTGCGCAGGGCCCGCGCGACACGCCAGCCACTCGATTTCGCATTCGGGCGAAGGTGTTGCTATTCTCTTCGAGTTGCCAATCCCTGATAGCTCAATTGGCAGAGCAGCCGGCTGTTAACCGGCAGGTTGATGGTTCGAGTCCATCTCAGGGAGCTGTCAAACCCCCGTACTTCCGCCGAAGTACGGGGGTTTCTTTTATGCTCAGAACACGCCGAATCAGGGGCTTATAGGACAAAACGTGTGTATGAGCTCGTGCGTGTCATGGCCTGCCTGCCCAGCCTGAGCGGCTCCAGAGGCCTTCCTCGGCGCTGAGGGTGGTGTCGTGGAACGCGACGAGAGGGGCCAAGTCGTCGGTCTCGTCAAGTGCGGCGCTCGACTCGAGGGTCGCTGTCGTGAGCGTCGTCGGGATGAGCGCGTAGGCGTGCTCGATGGTGAGCTCGCGCGTGTAGAGGAACCATTCCGCGGCGCGTTTCATGTGTGCCTCGCTCATCCCGCGGTGGTTGCGGAGCGTGGTGCGGATGCCGTTGTTGATGCCGCCCTCGAGCGGGCTCGTGGTGCGCGCATTGCCGTGGGTCACGAACGTGAACAGGTGCCCGTTGGCGGAGAGGCGGCTGAGCAGCAGCCAAGCTTTCCGGAGCTTGTCGTGGGTCCACCACTTCGACCAGCCGTCCGTGGAACGCTGCTTCGTGAGGTGCCCGTGTTGAGTCCACCAGGCGTGGAACCCCATCTGCCAGGCGATCGCGGAGTCTGTGTCCTCGACGCGTGAGAGGGCTCTCGAGAGCTTCAGCAAGTCTCGACCGGCGCGGGTTCTCGGGCGCAGCGTGCGGTGACGACGCACGTTCATCTGAACGTGAAACATGCACCGCTGGGTCTTCGTGTCCGGCCAGCAGGAGCGAGCCGCCGAAGCGAACCCGGCTCCGCCGTCGCAGACCACCACCAGAGGAGCGGGGATCCGTGTCAGGAGCGCCGTCCAAGCGGCCGCCGACTCGCGGGCGCACCACTGCCATGCCAGTACCTGCAGGTCCTCCGTGACCGCGATCAGCAGACACCACGAACCGACATAGATCCGATCGACCAGGACAACACGATGGCGCGTCTCGACCGGGCCGAGTGTCGGCTCGATCGCCCAGCACCACGCTGTCCGGCGTCTCAGTTGTCGGGCGCGCTCGGCCCGCCGAGCTCGTTCTGGGAGTGCTTCCCGAGCAGCCACTGCAGGAACTCCCGTAGCTCGTTGCGGCGAGCGAGGTCAGCGCGCTTCCTGACGGACGAGGACCCGCTGTTCAAGCACCGCCACCGTTGCGTCCGCGCGGGAGTCTTCCCGTTCTTCACGAGCCGTTGCCCGCATACCAAACAAGTCGTCGTGTTGGCGTCGTTTCCCACGACTAAGGGTCCCGGACTAAGACCACCCCTCGACACGCCTGCAACGGCGGGCCTAGATCAAGATCCGATACACACGTTCTGTCCTATAAGCCCACCTGGACAGTGAACCTTAGGGTCCGCGGAGACTCGGCGGCCAAGGGGCTCCTGCGCCTAGCTCTCCAGCACCCGGTACTGGACGCCAAGATCGTCGCCGATGAGCTGGGAACGAATCGCGCCGCCACCTATCGCCATCTTGAGCGGCTCACGGAGGCCGGTATCTTCCGTGCAGAAGGTGGAGATGGAGCTCTCGGGGCAACGTGGGCGGTTCCGGAATTGATCGCCATCCTTGACAGGTTCGCTCGGACCTCGGCCAGGATGGGGCACTAGCCACCCCACTCACCGCCGGCTCCAGCACGTCGCGTTCTGCATCGATGCGCTGGGGCAGGTGGTGTCTTCTGGCGCCGGCTCCGAATGCCGTATTAGAATAAGCAGCATCCCTGCTTTATCTAATACGGAGGCCTCATGGACGCGAGTGCGCTCCTGCGTCGTCTGCGCTCGGCTGGAGCGCACGCAGAGCTGCGTGATGGTGTGATCGCGGTCGACGGTCGACCGACCAGGCTCCTGTTTGGGCGAAAGCGCCTTCCTGAGCTTGTGCTCCTCGAGCGTGCTGCAGCAGAAGTGGCAGCGCTCCAGGACAACACGCTGCTGATCGTTGTCGCACCGCGAGCTTCGGCAGCTGCGAGGGAGTGGGTGCTGGGGCGCCCGGACCTGGTGACGCTGGTGCTCGATGCCCTCGTGCTCCACCAAGGCCAGGTATTCCCACTCGAAGAGACACCGTTGGCTCCCGTGCCTAAGCGTGGTCCGCGACCGTACGCCCGGTACGCGGTCTCCCGAGCGCTGCTCTCCGGCGCATCCAAGACCGATCAGAATCACCTCGCCGAACTCGCAGGGGTCACGCAAGGCTCGGTGTCGACGGCGCTCCGTGCAACCGATGCTTCGGCAGCTCCCGCAGAACGGTTCGACATGCTCCTGCGGACATATCCCGGGCCAGGCGGGCAGACCTTCTATTGGTGGAGCGACCGTCCCATCCGCGAGCAAGCGGACGTCCTCCGGTCCCATGGCACACTCACCTCGGGTGACTTCGCCGCAGACGTGCTGGCGCCGTGGCGACTGTCCGAGCGCGCCGTCAGTTACGCGCGGGCTCCGATTGACCTCAGTCGTGATGGCTTCGTGCTCGCCACCGAGAGTGACTACACGGCAATGGTGATCGTGCCGCAAGACCCCACGCTCTGGGCCACCGCTGAAGCTTGGGGCGAGCCCGACATCGCGGACCCGCTGATCACAGCCTTCGACGTTCAGCGCACAGCCACGACGGGTGACGGCGACGAGGCGGTTGAGAAGCTGCGCGAGCTCGTGGTCCGCCGAGCCCAAGGGGGCGCTGATGGCTGACGCCTATCTCGTCTCGGGGACCGCGGCGGAGGACGCGTCGTTCCGAGCTCTCGCCGATCTCACGCAAGCCCTCGATGGTGAGGAAAATGCTGGCGTCGTGGGTGGACACATGGTCTCGATCCTCTGCGCGCGATTTCCGAGCCCGGGGACGGTAGAGCGCCGGACCAATGACGCGGACGGGGGAGTGCCAGCGGCCTTCGCCGCCACCGGAGCTCCGCACGAACGCCTCCTCGCCGCGGGCTACGAAGCCATCGACGGGAACCGCTACGAGCTGGTCGAGGAGAACGGAGCGGTCAGGACGGTCGATCTCCTCGTGCCCACCCATTCCTCCAAGTTCGCGAGCAAGAGCATCGACGGGCGAGCGTTCGACAGCATGCCCGGCCTCGACCTCGCGCTTGCTCGGCCGCTCACTGTGGACTTGAACGTGACCCTCTCCAATAAGAGCGAGCTCGAACTCGGGGTAACGCTCCCCGCTGTCGAAGGCGCAGTCATCCTCAAGTCCTACGCTTGGGCAGGGCGGCTCGCAACGAAAGACGCGATCGACCTGCACAGCCTCTTCAGGGTCGTCGTAGCGAACCGCGAAGTCATCGGCGACTGGCGCCTCGACGAGCGTCCTCCGCGAGGTGCTCGGCTGGACACTGCACGGACGTTGCACGCCCTTGCCGACCAGTGGGAGACTCGCCCGCCCAAGGTGACTTTCGAATCACGGCTCCTAGTGGCCGGGGTCCGCCGGCACGTGGCCCGCCCAAGATGACCCGCGACCGCCCCTGCATGTCGCGTCCTGGGTCGATGTGCTGCTGCCGGTGAGGTGCCGAGGAACTCAGTTCCTCCCGGGAATCGTCCGTTTGCAGCGTGGCCAACCGACGGAACTCGAGCCCCGGGGTTGCTTCTTTCGACAAACGCCGAGCGCCCCCACGGCAGTGGCCACGTCGGCGCCGGCAAGCCACGAGCGTGCCTGACAGCAGAGCGGCGCCCCGACGGAGTTGGTGGGCCCTGGAGTTCGCGTGAACGCTCGATGATTCGAGGGGATCGGCCAAACCGTTTCGGATGGTGAGTGGCCTCGTCGACAACGACTACGTTGATTCGAAGAATCTCATTCGACTCAACGAACGCGTCGGAACGTACACGTACTCGGAGGACCACATGATCGGTTACGCGGACCTGCAGGATCTTCAGGGGGAGCAGCGCGAGCGCATTCAGGCGCTCTACGATCGCAGCCACCGTCTCTGGGCGCTCCCGGACGATATGGGCAAAATCGACGCCATTGAGGAGTTCATCGGTGACTGCGAACGCGCGCAGCTGCCGCCCCTCATCGCCAGTGCGCTCTTCAACCTGCACATGACCTACGGGGACGGCGGTCTCACCCGCGAAGCACTGACGGCCTTCGCTCGACTCATGCGTCTGCTCGACCGCCATGGTGACCTCGTTCACCCGAGCAACGTCACCCGCATGCTCAACGCAGTGGCCACGAGTACCCTCACCATGTTGAACGACCCGACAGTGCCACTCGAGCAACTCACCCGAGTCATCGATCTGGTAGAAGCTCAAGTGCGCGCCCGCGGTACCGACCCAGTCGGTGTACTCGTCGCCAGGGCGGCAGTTGCCTCGGCCCGCGGTGATGGGCGCGAGACGGCCAACTGGATCGAGCGGTGGCGTTCCGAGGCGAGTGAGGAATGGCGAGCAGATGATCTCGGAGTGATCCAAATCGAGCTGCCGCTCATCGCAAGTTTCGACTTGCCGCGTGCGACCGAGACGCTCGAGCAACGATTGCGGATGGTTGGCATCGACCGTGACCGACTCGACCTTCAGCAGCGCACCGAGGCAATGCCAGTGCTCGCCATGCTCGCCTTCTTCCACCTCCGCTCCGGTAACGTCGACGAGGCTAGAGCGATCGCCGACCAATTGGTCGACGGCGTCGGCATCGAGGTCCTTGTCCGCGAGGCTGCAGCCAGCCAGCTCATCCCCATATTGGAACATCGTCCTGACGTGGCGCTTTTCGTGGTCGATGACGTCCTGCGCAATCTGTCTATGAATGAGAGCGATGCGGAGACGTTGGCCGCGGTGGCACGCAATCGGCTCCTCGCCGCCCCTGACGGGACCGAGGGGCAACTGCTGCGAGTTCTCGCGCATCAGGCTGCAGCCGCCCTTGACCGGCGCGGTGCGACCGATGTACACGTTCGTGAGCTTGAGGACTTCTGGTGGGCGGGTGTCGAGTCCCGCCCCACGCCGAGTGTGGTCGAGGACGAGCAGACCTGGGGCACCCCGAGTGGCCGTGCGCTGCTTATCCTCTCCGCTGGGTGGTTAGCGAGAGAAGGCTCGGTACGCGAAGACCGCATCCCCTTGTCCCTGTGGGACAGATACACGGCGCTCTTCGACCGATTCCGTGAGCTCATGGCAACAACAAGTGTGGAAGAAACGGATGCGCTGGCAGCTGAGCTGGAGGCCGAGGGAGAGCTCCTTCACTGTGCAACCACACGCTTCTGTGTGCCGCTTTTCCACTCGATGCAGTCGTCGATGCTCGGCGCCAACGGAAAGGTCGTTGACCTCTACCAGCGCGCGCAGCGCTCCCTGGTGACCGACCCAACGGCGGTGAACGCGACATACCGCGGGTACGCGCCCTCGGCCTTCCTGCTCGCGCTCCTGGACGGAGTGTCCACGCCAAGCGTCCCGTGGTCGCAGATCGAGGAAGTCATCGAAGCCGAGGACCAGCTACGCCCGTGGACAGGCGGCTCCGACGCTCGAATTCACTTCGCGCGAGCGGAGATCGCCGCCCACCACGGTGACCTGGTGGAGCTGCGCGATCGGACGGACCGCATGTTTGCCAGCCTCGCTGCTGATGAGGAGCCCTTTGATCGGGGCATTCTCGACCTCGTCGCTGTCCGGCAGACGGCGCTGACCCTCCCGGACATCGCCGAGAAAGCGGCGATACGCGTCGCAGAAGTAGGCAACGAACTGCAGCGGCGCGGTGCGGCCGGTTGGTTGTGCTGGATACGGGCACGCGACGGGGACCGGTCCGGCGGAACCGAACTCGCTGCGCTCCTCGAGTCCGTCGGAGGTGCGACTGACGAGATCGAGCAGTTGCCTGGCTGGGCGCTCCTCGAAGCCTTGTCAGACGCGGATCTCGATCTCGTCTCGGTCGTGGATGCGCTTCTCAAGGAGACGATCGAAGGTGACTGCACGGAAGTCGAGCTCTTCGCAGCCGCGAGCCGGGTGCTGCAGGATCGGGCCCCGAACGACCCCCGCGGAGCGAAACTGAGGGAGGACGTGGAACAGATTGCCCGCGGTCTCGACGAGCGCAACGGCAATCACGCGTGGAGCACGCACCTTCAAGACCGCTGGCTGGACAAGGGCCGGGTCTTTGGAGCACGAGCATGAGCGATGAGCGCTTCCTCGTCGACCTCCGCGGACTCGTCGACATCCTGTCCCACCATTTGTACTCCAGCCCGAGGGTGTATCTGCGTGAACTCATACAGAACGCGCGGGATGCAGTGGTTGCACGCCACGAGATCGACCCGGAGTCACCTGAGCAAATCAGCATTACGGTCGATGAGAGCTCCGGAGCCGTTACCGTCCGAGACCAGGGCATCGGACTCACCGAACAGGAGATGCGGGAAGTACTGGCGACAATCGGTGCGTCGAGCAAACGAGACGACTTCGCTCAGACCCGGCGCAAGTACCTCGGACAGTTCGGTATTGGGCTGTTGTCCTGCTTCTTGATCGCGGACCGCATCGAGGTACGCTCCCGGAGTGCCCGCACCGCAAATGCACCAACGATCAGCTGGGTCGGTAGTGCGGACGGCACGTTTACCATCAGCCCCGCCGCTGAATCCCTCGCCGAGCCGGGCACGGAGGTGCGTTTTCAGGCCCGACCCGACGAGCGGGAATGGACGCAACCGCATCGTGTGCGACTGCTGGCCGAGCGCTTCGCGGGACTTCTCGACCTGCCAGTGGCACTCCATCGAGGACCACTCCTGCCCGCTGAGATCGTCAGCCAGCGAACACAGCCCTGGCGGGGCACCGGACAGGAAATGGAGGACTGGGCGTACCAGGAGTTGGGATTCCGGCCGCTCGCAATCCTCTCGATCGCTGTGCCAGGTGCCGGAGTGCGTGGGCTCGCGTTCATCGCTGATAGCCCGGGGCAGGTAGGCACGCGTCGAGGTGACACTGTCTACTCGAGGGGCATGTTCGTCACGGACAGCAGCGTGCAACTGGTTCCGTCGTGGGCATACTTCGTGCGCCTCGCCGTGGAAGCCGGTGACCTGCCGCTCACGGCGTCACGGGAAGCACTCCAAGATTCAATCACGATCGACGCCGTCAAAGAACAGATAGGCACGCAGATTCGGGAAGGCATCGAGCGGTTCGCGGCGAACGATCCAGCCGCTTTCTCCAAGTTCCTAGACGTCCATGCCAAGGGCTTGATGGCAATGGCGGTCAGCGACGACGACATGCTTGAGCTCGTGTCGCAGAGCGTGAAGTGGGAGACGAACGAGGGAGACCAGACGCTGGCGCAGATGCGGCGGCGCGCAGAGGCGGTGCTCTACACGACCTCGATGACAGACTTCACCGCTTTTGCACCGATTCTCGCCGCGCGCGGCACGCCCCTCGTGAACGCTTCCTACGTGTACGGACGCGAAATCCTGCGTCGGCTGGTCGACCGTCCGCTTCGAGGGGCACGATTGCGAGCCTTCGACGCTGGGCGCTTCATTGATGAGCTACCGCTCCCACTTCCCGGGGACACCGCGGCTCGGTTACTTGAGGAGCAGGCACGTCCGGTGCTTCACCGACTTGGGGTTGCACTCGACCTCAGAGAATTCTCACCCGTGACCGTGCCGGTGCTCTTCGTCGGCGCCTCCGGGGACCCTGAATTTGATGCAGTCGGCGACGACGAAGATGACGGTGATGACGCGTGGGGCAACTTCCTCAGCGATCTCGTGACGCCAGCTGAGTCGACTGCCGCGCGGGGCCCGCGCCTGGTCGTCAACGTGGGAAGCACCTCCGTGCGCGCGTTCGGGACAATCAAGGATCGGTACGTCCGCGAGGAAGCCATCGCCGGTCTCTACGTGATCGGCAGGCTCACTGCGGGGGAGCGACTTCAGCCGCAAGATGCGGTGCTCCTCAACCGAGCCTTGCAGGCGCTCATGACGGCGGCAGGGGACCGGCCGTAGAGGCATCGGCTTCGCACCGGTATGGCGCCGATAACGGCGAACGCGGCGCCCTGGACAGTCTTACTGCACGTCCGCCAAGTCCGGGCAGTAGACGTCGTGCTTGTCGAGCCCAACAGGGTCGGTTCGATTTTCGGCGATCATGCGGGAGCTGCGGGACCGAGTCCGGAGTAGCGTCGGCACCTGTCCGGCGATGCGCTCTGCCCGGTCGGTTTCGCCGCAGAAGACGCGGGCGAGCCGTCCCAGGCGAGACCGGCGGAACGCGAACACGAAGATCATCCGTTCGGGGTCGGCACACCGCGGCGCTGTGGGCAGCACACCTTCAGCTTTTGCGGGCATCGAGCCCCGAGACGAGGACTAGAAGCAGCTGCGCCACCCGCAATGTCGACGAGTAGATGCAGGATTTCGTATTGATCAAGCACATTCGCTGGCTGTGATCCTGTCGTATAGGCCAACACGCACCATGCTGCAGCCGCACCCGACCGACCTCGATCGCGAGTGCTTTCATGCACGTCAGGTGCACCTTCGACGACGGCGCGCATCGCGGGCGGCGAACGGCCGGGAACCTGGACGGTAGGAGCCGCGGGCCATCGCTGATGCTTGTCGTGCGAGACCCTGCGGGCTTCGGCAGGGATTGCGAGACTGCCATCCCGGTGCCGAGCAGAAAAGCGCCCCCGCTCGGAGTCACTCACGATGCAGGGGCGCTGGCGACGAAATTTCTGGCGCCGTGTCCCCCGACGCGTCGCCTCATCTCGTCGCGCATCGAAGCGTATCTGCCGTAGAAGCTCGCCGGGAGCGGTTTCCCGTGGCGCGCGAAAGGGGTCTCGCACCAGCGGGGGAACAGGTGCGAGGCCCGGCGTCGCAGCGCTTGGGGGCGAGCCGCGACGCACTCACCCTATGCGCGTTGCTCGCGGAGGCGGAAGTCCCCTCTCACCCCTTGACATTTCACCGGCCCCAGTGTCGGCTGTGGCCCTTACACCCGCATAGATCGACCATGACCACCACCTCGCAGTCCTCCCTCGACCAGCTCCCCGACATTCGACGTGAAGAAGCCGACCGCGACCACCCGTCGACCGTGGACGCATACGCTGCCGGCTACCTCGCGGGTCTCGCCGACGGCGGCGACCAGGTCGTGCGGCATCTGCACCGGCAGCCGGAGTTCCGTGCCGCGCTGCTGCGATCCGCGCAGATCGCCGCTGAGCTCGGAAGGAGCTGACGACACGGCGGCCTGGGCGGGTGCAAGGTCTGCGACCGGGCCCCGATGTGCGAGATGGGAGAGAAGACGGAGCCGTAGGTGCTGATCCCGAAGCTCTGGCACAACCAGGTGCTGGTGCGGATGCCCGCGCACAGGAAGGCGTGGCGAGCGCACCGCTGGCACCCCGACAACATCGCCGCCCGAACCCGCTGACCACACTCGCCGAAGTTCCACGGAAATAAGAGGAGTAGCTCGTCATGACGACTGCAGCAGAATCACGCCGCGAATCCGCCCGCGGCAACGGCACGACCGGAGGCCAGTTCGGCTTCCAGGACCACACGCCGCCCGCGGCCGCGCCTTCAGTGGCATGGCCGGGAACGAACCGGAACGTGCGCGACCACGACTTCGTGCCCGCCAGCGCCGCCGACTGGCCCGGCCTCTACGGCACCGAAGGGCAAGGGTCAGGACTCGGCGGGAAGCAGTTCGTCGCGCACTACTCCGGCCCCGGCTACGACTACTGGGTCTGCGAATACGACCCCGAGACCCGCCAGGTGTTCGGGTACGCCTGCATCGTCGGGCACGGCGACGGCGAGTACGGCTAGGCCGACTTGAACGAGCTCGAGGCGACCAAGATCGACGTGTTCAACCCAGCATCCTCGGGCCCCTCCAACTGGACCGTCAAGACAGCCGCGATCCACCGCGACAGCGACTTCGAAGACCTCCCATCGGAGCAGCGATACGCGCACCAGCACCTCGACAAGTACCGCGGCCAGGTCCTCGACCAGCTCGACCGGTCTGATCGCGATGAGGTGAACAGCCGAGTCTCCCAGTGGCAGGCCGCCGTGCTGAGATTGCGAGAAACCGCTGATGGGTCCTGGAGCACGCGTGCGGTCGCGTCGGTCGATGTGGTCGCCGCTCAGCGCGAGGTGGAGGCGCTCACTACAGAGCACGGCCTCGTCTTCGACCCGGCCGATGGAGGGTCGTTCACGGTCGCGGAGCAGCATGCTGAGAACGAGCTCCCCGAGTGACGTCGCACAACGACGAAGCCGCCCCGATGCATCTCTGTGCGGGGCGGCTTGGTGGGAAGGCGGTCAGCGGACGAGGATCGTTGCCCCTGCGAGCACAGCGCTCCAAAACCGGACAGCGATAGCCAGCCCGATGAGGATTCCACGCATGGACTTCACTGACTCGGAGTAGCCGCGATCGGCGCCGGGTCCGCGCTCGATGATCGGGATGAGTTCGATTGGAGAGGAAGCTGCGGGGAGGGGGTGCGTCGTGGTGGTCATGTGAGGCTCCATGGTTTGGATGGGGGTGTCCTCTCCTATGCGGGCAGTGACGACGAACCCCGCCGCACGCGGTGCATGACGGGGTTCGAGGTCCTACTGATCTGGGCGCGCTAGGCCTTGCGGCGATGCTGGAGCACGAGAGCGGTCAGCGCGACGAGCGCTGCACCTGCCAGCCCCAGCGTCCAGGGCAGCGCCGCGTCGCCGGTGGTTGCGAGGACGGAGGAGCCAGTCTCAGCCTCGTGCCCGGCCTCGGCGGGCGCCACGGCGGCAGCATGCGTCTCAGACTCGACCGGAGCAGGTGTACTGGTTGCTTCCGGGGCGGGGGTAACCTCCACCGTCTCGATGGGCGTGGTCGACGGCGTGACGCTCGGGTCCGTCACGACTGCGCCGGCCGGGAGCGCGCACGAGCTCACACCCGCGAAGGAGACGCCGTTGATGATGCCGCCGTTGATGATCGCGTCCTGGTCGATGGGCGTGACAGCGAGGTCGTACACCTTGAGAACGCTCGTCAACTGCGCCAGGTATGTGCAGTGGAAGGCGGTGTTGGTCGGCATCCATTCGGACGCGAGGCGCATGCCTTTCGCCGAGTTCGCACGCCCCTCGACCGCCTGCAGGTTCATCGGGTCGTTGGCGAGTGCTTCACGCTTGGTGGCATCCCACTCGTTCGCGCCACCGGTCCATGCGGCGGCGAGCGGGATGATGTGGTCGATCTGGACAGCACCGGACGTCGCGACGCCGCGGGTGAAGGGGATCGCCTCGCCCGTGTACGGGTCCTGGAGGGTCCCGCGTTCGACGATGCAGTCGCTCCCGTCGCGGAGGACGACGTTCGTGAGGTCGCGCTGGAGCATGTCGTTGCGGGCGTCGCACCCGTTGCCGTCCGGGTCAGCCCAGTGCTTGAACAGGTCGCGGTCGTATCCCGTCGCAGACGAGTTCACGGTCCGCAGCCCCTCAGCGGCAGCTGCGACCGCGGCACCGTCCACGTACCAGGCGCCGTCGACCTGAGATGCGAACCCGGCGTCGATCAGCGGCGCGACGTTGCTCTTGGCCACGTCCAGCGTGATCGGCGCCTGCGTCGCGGCCGGTGCGGCGAACGCGGGGGAGGCGACGGCGGTTGAGGCGGTCAGGGCGAGGAACGCGCCGGCAGTGGCGGTGCGGAGGGTGGAGAAGAGAGACATGCGTGCCTTCCAGGCTAGGACGAGCTGACACCTTCCCTATGCGGGGACGCGCGGCGCAGCTCGTGATTCACCGACGCGCCTTTCGAGCGGCGGGGTCGACTGTGCGTGCTGGTGAATGCCCGATTGCGGGAAACGACCTGGGTATTGCGTATCGCGGTTGGGAAGACCAGCCGTTTCTGGCCCCCGCATAGCCTGTTGTCGTTGTCGCCGCAGATCGGCGAGTGTTCATCACCGTCGGGCCCACGTGACCTCTCGAACAGTGAACCGACGACGCTCGGTGGCCAACATCTGGCCGCCTCCCCGTGATGGGGAATCTTCTGGAGGACATGCCACTCGTGACGAACAACGAACACGCCAAACGCGGAGTCTCGCGACGCTCGCTCGTGAACGGAGCCGCCTGGTCGATTCCGGTCATCGCCGTCGCCACGGCCACCCCGTTCGCTTCGGCGTCCTGCGGCACGCCCGGGAACGAGCTCTACGCGCCCGGCGTCTACGACCTCACGCTCCCAGACTGCGTCTCCTCCGTCACCTTCGAGGTCGTCGGCGGCGGAGCCACGGGTGCAGCCGCCGGGCTGATCCAGGGAACGCTCGCACTGCCGAGCCGGGGCGTGACGCTGCGACTCGTTGTCGGCGCAAACGGCGGTTTCTCGTCCAGCACCACGGTCGGCGCCGTCGGCGGCGCAGGCTATGGCGCGGGCGGCTCTGCTCAGCCCAGCGCACGAGGCAGCTCAGCAGGCGGCGGTGGGTCGGCCATCCTCATCGGCACGACCCCGTACGTCGTCGCGGGTGGAGCCGGCGGAACCCCCACGACCAACGCCAACGGCAACCCATCCGGCCCCACCTGGGGCGGATATGGGGCGACGACAAGCCCTCTGAACGGCGCGCCGTACGGCAACTCCAACGGTGGCCCCACCCCTGGCAACGGGCGCGGGCGCACCGCCAACTTCTACGAGGGAACGACGCTCACCCGAACGAACGTCGCTGGTGGACAGCCTGGCAGGGCAGCAAATGCTGGTACTGGCGGCGCCGGGGGCGCAGGACTCGCGTACAACAACTTCCCGACGGAGTTCACCGCGGTTTCGCCGGTCACTGGCGGCGCGGGCGGCAACTTCGGAACGGGATCCAATGGCGGTGGCAACGGAGGCGCCGGATTCCTCATGACCTCGGGCGCGATCCAGGGTGTCACCGGTGCAGGCGGCGGAGGTTACGCCGGCGGAGGAGGTGGCGGCGGCGCGATCGCGCGTCACACCGCGAGTGGCTTCGTGCACACATACACGACTGGCGGCGGAGGCGGCTCGTCCTACACCGGCGGCGCTGGAGTCGCAACGACCCTCGTCGGGACCGGCACGGCCGGGCTGAACGCCGGACTCATCCGTATCTCCTGGACCTGATCCGGAACGCCCCACCCGCGCATCCCCGGTGATGCGTGGGTGGGGCGTATCCCGTGGTCGGCATCCGACAGCCCCCGCATAGCTGGGGCATGACCACGCGATACGCGAGCCCGCTCCGCTACCCCGGCGGCAAAGCCCGCATGACGTCGTGGCTCGCCGATCGGATGCTCTCAAGCCCATCCATGCTCGACATCGAGGTCTGGATCGAACCGTTCGGCGGAGGCCTCGGGGCCGCGCTGACGGCGCTGCTCGACCACGACATCCCGGAAGTGTGGGCGTGCGAGCTCAACCCCGCCCTGCACGCGTTCTGGACGTGCGCGCTCGATAGCGACGCCCTCGCTGACCGCGTCGAACGGACGACGGCGACGCTCGACCTGTTCTGGCGTAGCCGCGACCTCGTCGCCGCATCGCTGGCCGGCGAGCAAATCCCCGTCGACGAGCGCGGGTATGCCGCGTTCGTGCTGAACCGGTGCTCGCGCTGCGGCATGGTGCTCGGCAACGTCGGCCCCATGGGCGGGAAAGCGCAGACCGGGAAGTGGCTTGTGGACGCGCGGTTCGCGCGCCCCGACCGTCTCGCCGACCGACTCCGTGTGATCGCGGGGCTTGGACGCTCGCGCCGGCTCATCTTGCGGGGCCATGACGGCATCTCCCGGATCGAGGAGCTGCCCGGGTCCGGTATCGAGCACGAGGTGTTCGTGTTCGCGGATCCGCCGTACGTCGGCGTCGGAAACCGGCTCTACGCGGAAGGCATGGACGCGGGCCTGCACCAGCGACTCGCGACGGCGCTCGATCGGTGCCCGGCGCCGTGGGCGCTGACGTACGACGAGCATCCGGACGTCGCCGAGCTCTACCGAGGCCATCGCATCGACCGGTTCGAGATCCCGCACTCCGCGCATCACGGGAAGGTCGGGGCCGAGTACCTCATCACGCCGCACTGGTCCGCGCCGGTGCTCTCGAATCCGCTCGGGAAGGGTGCCCTGGAGCGGGTCGCGTAGGTGCCGGGGAGCGGTCCCCGCATAGATGCCGCATGAGCACAGCAGAGGCTACGGCCACCACAGAATCCACCACCGTCACCACCGCACCGGCACCCAACCCCATCGAGGTCGCCCGCGCCACGGAAGTCGCCATCCAAGACGGCCTCGAGGCGGCACGCCGCGTCACCGTCCAGGAGACGCTCGTCAAGCTCCTCCAGGGGCCGATCGCGGCCGACCGCAGTAAGGCGCTGCTGGCCATGCGCCTGCGCCGGTCCCGCATCGTCGAGTCCGATTACAAGACGAAGACGGCGTACAACAAGGCCCTCAAGGAAGCCAGCACCCTCGAGACACCGCTCGGCGGCCTCTCGTACAAGTCCCCGGGCACCGCGAAGGCGTCCATCGACGACGCTGCCGGCCACCTGACCTGGGCGCTCGAGAACGACGCCGACAGCGTCGAGGAGTACCAGGAGATCGACGCCGAGCGCATCCACGAGGCGATGGCGCTGCTGCTCGAGCACGCGCCCGAGCTGGTCGTGACCCGCAAGCGCGTCACCGACGAGGCGACGGCCGCTCACCTCGCGGCGGCGGTGCGCAGCGACGACGGCACCGTCAAGCTGCCCGTCGGCAAGGAACCAGTCCTCTCCACGGTCGAGTTCATCAAGTACTCCATTCCTACGGCAGAGAACACCGCCTGGTCCGCATCCAAGTCGAAGTCCGCCGGCGAAGACGTCGTCGACTCATGGCTGGAAGGCAACCGCGAGAACATCATCGCCCTGATCGCAGGCATCGTCTCGAGCTCAACCGCAGGTGATCTCCTAGGCTGATCGGCTCGTCCCACGCCATCGCGCGGCTGCAGCATCTCTTCAGTGCTCTCAGCTCATCGCGCCAGGCCAGCCTCCATCAGCCTTGGAGCGGCGTGCGTGCGCGCGCGCCTTCATCCGGTTGCCACAGACCGCCATCGAGCACCACCTGGCAGTACCAGGGCGACTGTGGTCGACGAGGAACTGGGTGCATTTGTCATTCGCGCAGGCGCGGAGGCGCCCGGGGAACTCCGTGATCACGCTCGACCACGCCAGCACGACCCCCGCCGCAAGACGGTCGTCGTCGGGAACCTGAAGCTCCCAGGCCACACCATTCGGGGTGACGTGGGGCATCTGCACGACTTCGTCGAGGGTACCCGCAAGCTCTCCGATCGCGCCTCGGTCCTCTCTGCGGATGATGGCCTGCAGTGCCTGTCGCACGCGTCGGAGGCGCGACAACTCGTTGGCGGATCCTGTCCCGCCCCAGCTGCGAGCGACGTCTCGCCCCGTTGCGCCCTCGAGGCTGTCGGTCGGGGTGCCCTCGATGACCGGTGCGCTGTTCAGCAGGCTCAGCAGCAGTTCCTCGTTGCGAAACACCTCTCCTCGCTTTCCCGCACCTTCCGATGCGATGGAGACATGCTAGCGTCCAGCTAACCAGTAAAACAAGTTAAAGAGGTTAGTCATGGTCACTGTCCACCACCGCGCCGTCTCCGTCGATGGGTTCGACGTCTTCTACCGCGAAGCCGGCTCTGCAAGCGCTCCCGTGCTCCTGCTTCTGCACGGGTACCCGAGCAGCTCCCACATGTTCCGGCACCTCATCCCCGCGCTGGCCGATCGGTACCGCGTCATCGCTCCGGACCACATCGGCTTCGGCCGTTCCGCTGCGCCTTCGGTCGACGAGTTCGAGTACACCTTTGCGGCCCTCGCGCGGGTGACCGGCCGGTTCCTCTCGACCATCGGGGTGGCGCACTACACGATGTATGTCCAGGACTACGGTGCCCCGGTCGGCTGGCGCCTCGCTCTCGCCGACCCCGCTGCGGTGGTCGGGGTCATCTCCCAGAACGGCAACGCGTACGAGGAGGGCTTCGTGCCTGGATTCTGGGACCCGATCTGGGCCGACGCCGCCGAACGGACCGCCGAGACGCGCGACGCGCTCCGTCCTGCCCTCGGGCGGGAAGCCGTCGAATGGCAGTACACCCACGGCGTGCCGGACACGACGACCGTCGACCCCGACGCGTGGGAGCATGACCTCGCGCTCCTCGCCCGGCCTGGACAGGATGACGTGCAGCTGGCGCTCTTCCGTGACTACACCACCAACCGTGACCTGTACCCCGCGGTGCACGCCTGGCTCCGCACGTCGCAGGTGCCGGTTCTTGTCGTCTGGGGGCGCAACGATGAGATCTTCGACGCCGCCGGTGCCGAGGCGTTCACCCGCGACGCTCCGCACGCTCGCGTCGAACTCTTCGATGGCGGACACTTCCTGCTTGAGTCTCATCTGGATGAGGTCGCTGGCACCATCAGGGGCTGGCTCCGGACCAGCGATCGAAGCGCGTAGAACGGCGGGCCGGGCTGTCCGCCTTCGATGTTCCCCCCGGCGGGACTGGGTGGCCGGCCGAAGAAGCGGTTGCCGCCTGCGAGCTCACGGCATGTCTTGCGGCCGGATACCCTCGAGCCTCCCGAGCATGCTCGTCACCTCCCGGTCACGAGCATCGCTCAGCCCGTGCCGCGGCGGCTCAACCACCCGTCTCCCTTGGTCGTCCGGCGAACCGCGACCTAGCTGCTTGGGGTGAGTTTCGCTTCGGGCGACTGCAAGGCCGGCTCCTTGCTCGGTCGGCACGAGGGGCCAGGCGACCCTCGTGGCAGGGCTCACAATTCCGAGCAAGGATCCCAGTCAAGCGGCGGGGGTGGAGCTAACCGGCGCGGGTCCCACCAGCGACGGCCCCGGTCTGCGTTGAACGACGCTCAGACCACAGCCAGCACGTCCGAGGGATAAGGCCCACGCACGCGGCCCGCCACGAGTCGAGATGCGCGACCGCGACACTGCGCGCATCCGCTTCGGTCGCCCATCGCAGGGTGCTGCCTGTCATGCGTTCACGATATCGCTCGGTCGGCTCGTGGTTCGTGGAAACCGCAATCGACAGGCGCCCGCGTCGGGTCGCGCAAGTCGCGGACTTGCTGCTTCCGTAGCGTCATGTGGTGCAGTGGATGCAATCCCGCCCACCCAGAGGAAGGCCGCACATGTTCTCGTCGTTCATCCCGCCGCGCCAGGTCACGATCGGGGGCGCCGCCGAGTTCGTCGGCACCACTCCGCGCGCGATCCGCCACTATCACCAGATCGGCCTGGTCTCGGAGCCCGAGCGGGGGAGCGACGACCGCCGCCGCTACGGCTACGACGAGATGATCCAGCTGCTGTGGATCCGCCGGATGGCTGAGGCCGGCATCGCCCTCGATGACATCCGGGACGCCTTCGCGGGCTCGGCCGACTCCGCCGACAGCGGCGGCGGCGACGGCGACGGCGATGACGTCGCGCGCATCCTGGAGCGACTGGAGGAGTCCCTCGTCGTCCGGCAGGCCGATCTCGAGCGGCAGCGGATGGCCGTGCAGCGCATGCGCGCGCAGGGAAGCAGGTTGGGGCTGCTCTCCGATGTCGTGAGCGACCGCCTCGCTGACCTGCCGGACGGGGCTCTGCGGCAGGACGACCTGGACGCCTTGCTCGTCACCGAGCGGATCTTCGGCGAGCTCGGCGCATCCGTCCAGGCCTCACGCTTCATGGCCCTCGCCACTCACCCGGATCTGCGGGACGAGTGTGACCGGGTCGACGCCGCCGAAGAGGCGCTCGACGACACGGTCGCCGTCGACGACCCCCGCGTGGCAGAGGTGGCCGCCAAGCGGGCCGCATTCGAGGCCAAGCTCAACGGGGTCATCGAGAGCTCCGGCCTGGCGCAGGCCGACAACGACCGGTTCGACGCCTGGGAGGAGTCGCATCCAGCTCCCGTCGGCGGGGCGACGCGCGGGTCGACGAGCCTTGTCGAGGCCGTGCAGATGATGCCGTACGACTTCTCCCCCGCGCGTTGGCGAAGCATGGAGCTGGCGCAGGAACTGGCTAACGAGCTCTACTGACCCAGCAGGGCTCCAGTAACCGGCGTGTTCACGCCGCAGAAGCGGCGACCTCCTATCAATATGTGTGGGGTTCCACTCCGGGTTCGTGCACTCAGGCGGCGAGGTCGTACATCCGAAACTGGTCCTTCGGGTACCGGGCGGCGCTGTACACGCCCTGCGCATACGACGCCGCGAAGGGCCGCTACTGGTCGAAGGTCACCTTCTACACCTCGTGACGACGCGTCGGATCGATGCCCCTCGCGCGGCTGGTAGTCTCAGCGACTTCTCCTGTGGGTCGTCAGACTCAGTGGCGCCTCATGGCCCCAGGGCGTCGAGGATCGGGACGATCGGGCCTTCCTTGGTGTCGCGCCACCCTTGGCCTGCCCAGAGGTTGACGAGCGTGCTGTCGCCCGCGGCCGTCGCGTTCGCCCGCATCGCGCGGGTCAGGTGGTGGAGCGCCGGGTACCCGACGGGCGCATCGGCGTGGCTTTCGACGAAGGCGTTCACGAGCGCCCGAGCGGGGCGGCCGGTGAAGGCGCGCGTGAGGGTCGTCTCCGTGTAGCGCTCGTCGACGAGCGCGGCCTTGTGCGTTGCGGATGCTCCGCTCTCGTCGGACCGGAGCACCGCGGTTCCGACCGCGACCAGGTCTGCGCCCGTGTCGAGCACTTCGCGCACCTGGTAGCGGCGAGTGATGCCACCGGACGCGATCAGCGGCAGGTCCGTGACCGTGCGCACGCGCTCGACGAGCGTCGCGAGCGGGACGTTCTCCGGGTAGATGTCTGCATCCCAGACGCCGCTGTGACCGCCGGCGTCGTACCCCTGAACGGTGACAGCATCGGCGCCGGCTGCTGCAGCCCGTCGCGCCTCGTCGACGGACGTCACCGTCTGGATCATGAGGATCCCAGCCGTCCGGAGCCTGCGAAAGACGTCCGGTGAGGGGAGCCCGAACGTGAAGCTCACCACCGGGGTTTGACTGCGGATGACAGCGTCCAGCTTCTCCGCCCATTCGTCGTCGTCTTCCAGCCTGGGCGCCATGGTCGCGGCGTCGTCGTGCGTGGACGCGTGCTGCCGGATGCGCTCCCAGTACGCGGCGTACCCCGCTTCATCGATGGGGTGTGGGTTGGGGACGAAGAGATTGACACCGAAGACCGGCACCCCTGCCTCGGTCACCTCAGCGATCTGCGCCTCCAGGGCCGCCGCTGTCTTGTACCCGCCAGCGAGCTGCGCGAAGTGTCCTGCGTTTGCGGCCGCGATGACGAGGCCGGGAGTGCTCGGACCGCCAGCCATGGGCGCGACGGCGATGCGCTTGAACGTGTCCAGGGGCGAGGGGAGGGGCATGTTCGTACCTTTCCGTGTGGGCGGGTCAGTCCTGGCGCGAAGGGGTGCTTCCGAGGAGCTCCGTGATCTTCGTCAGGTCGGACTCGTCGACGCCGGCGAACGGTGAGCTGGTCGAGGCGAGCTTGACGATCGCGTCGCGGGCCACGCGTCCCTCCGTGGTCAGCTCGATGACGCGCTGTCGAAGATCGGTGGGGGACGGTTTTCGGGTCACGAGCCCCTTGGCCTCGAGCTGGTGGCACATGAAGGTCACGTTCTGTGGGGTGCAGTGCGTTCGTTCGGCGGCTGTGCTCATCGATGGTGCGGGCGCATCGGGGTCGATCACCCAGAGGAGATGAGCAGTGACAGCGGTCAGCGCGAACTCCTGGATTGCTGGTTCGAGGGCGTCGTTGGTGCGCGCGACGACGTCGTACACGGCGAAGAGGGCCTCGGACAGCTTCTGCGCGCGTTCGTCCTGCATGTGCACACACTAGCACTTGCTACAAGACTTGAAGTTTCTGCTAGGGTAACTTCAGAACTTGAAGGAATCAACGCCTCGCCCATGCGCCCTAACAGAGAGCCGGACCTGTGAACACATCACGACTCGAGGGCCAGTCGGTCGTCGTTACCGGTGCCACGAGCGGCATCGGATTCTTCATCGCCGAAGGGCTCGCACGCCTCGGCGCGCAGATTATCGTGGCAGCCCGGTCCGCGGAACGGGCGCAGACCGCGATTGCGCTCCTACCAGAACCCGGCCGCCACCGTCACCTCGAACTCAATCTCTTGGACCTCGCATCCGTTCGCGCGGCCGGATCGCGCGTCGGCGTCGGCCAGCCGGTCCATGGCTTCGTGATGAACGCGGGAGTCATCGCCGCCCACCCGAGCTACGTTGAAGGGCCCTTCGGGGTGGAGTCCACCGTCGGGGTGAACGTCCTCGCCCACCTCGAGTTCCTGCGGTTGAGCTTCCCCGCGCTCATGCGCGCTCCTGCGGCGCGGATCGTCAGCACAGGCAGTTTCCTCACGAAGAAGATCCCCTTCGATGCAGAGGATTGGCATGCTCCGGACTCCTATCGCCCTCGAGTCGCCTACGCAGCCTCCAAGCATGCTGCAGAGATCTTGGGTTTTGAGCTCGACAGGCATCTCCGCGGGAGCGGTTCTCCGGTCAGATCGATCGTCAGCCACCCCGGCTCCGCCATCGACGCGTTGACGCCGGATCGGCCACCTCTGCATCAACGACCCACGGTCGTCCGGGCACTCGCCACGTTCATGGGTCCCGTGTTCTCGAAGGTCGCGCAGGGCAAGGATGTGGCTGCGCAACCAACGATCGCGGCGATGACTGCGCCCGTGGTTCCAGCTGACGCATATTTCGGACCGCGCACGGGAGCGACCGGGGCGCCGATCCTCGCAACGCCGGTGCCGACGAGCCTCAGTCCAGAGCTCGGCCGACGAGTCTGGATGCAGGTCGAAGAGCGTCTCGGGGCCCCGATCATCCCCGAGAGATCATGAGCGCTCCGCGAACTCCGAAGTCCGGAGCCCGGTGGTGGGTGCCGCTTGTGCTGGTCTCGGCTCTCGGCGGGGTTCTGGTCTGGCTCAACCAGGGGCTCTGGTGGGCATGGCTACTGGTGGGTGCCAGCGTGCTGCTCGTTGCGATCGCGACACGCACATGGGGCTCCCGTCGATGGTTCGTGCAGGTGCCGGCGTGGTGTGTGTCTGCCGCCCTCGTTGCAGCGATCGCGATCGTGGCTGGTCCGCCGAGCGTGACCCGGACCATCGATGGTCCGCATACTGCCGCCGTGACGACGGAGCAGGGAGCAGTGGTCGGGGTGCGCGACGATGAAGCCGGGGTCGAGGCATTCGCCGGCATACCGTACGCGGCCCCTCCCGTCGGCGACTTGCGGTGGGCGGCGCCGCAGCCCGCGCCTCCTCACGCTGAGACCCTGATCGCGGACGATTTCGGCCCTTCTGCTGTCCAATCCGAGCCGACGTTCTTCCTCCGCGCGGCGACGCAGGTGATGGATGTGCCGCTCGAGAACACCCTGCTCGGCGGCTACGCCACGGACGAGGATGCGCTGCGGCTCAACATCTGGCGCAGCAGTTCGGCGCAGCCCGAACAGCGACTCCCGGTGCTGGTGTTCGTGCACGGTGGCTCATTCACCGGTGGGTCTGGGGCGCTTCCCGCCTACGACGGTGCCGCGCTGGCTGCTCGCGGCGAGGCCATCGTCATCACCATCAACTACCGTCTCGGCGTGTTCGGCTTCTTCGCGGATGAGGAGCTGGGTGACGAGGGCGGCAACCAGGGCCTCCGCGATCAGATCGCCGCTCTGCACTGGGTGCAGGACAACATCGCCGCCTTCGGCGGCGATCCTGGCCGAGTCACCGTGGCAGGGGAGTCGGCGGGCTCCGGCAGCGCCTGCATCCTCGGCGTCTCCCCGCTTGCAGCGGGGCTCGTGCACGGCCTCATCGGCGAGAGCGGCAGCTGTCTCGGAACGGCCGGCGACAGAGACGCCGGCGACCTGTACGACACCGCCGAGAACGCCCGCGCGGCCGCAGCCTCGCTGCAGGAAACGCTCGGGGTCGCGAGTCTGGCCGAACTGCGCGCACTGCCCTCCGAGACGATCCAAGAAGCTGCCGCTTCGCTGTCGGCGCACTGGTGGCCGCACATCGACGGCGCGCTGCTCCCCGCGTCGCCCACCGAGATCTACGCCGCCGGCGCGCAGAATGACGTCCCTCTGCTCTTGGGCAGCAACGCCGACGAAGCCTCGCTGTCGTTGCTGGGGAGCCTGGACACGGACCCGGGTGCCTACGAACAGGAAGCCCGCGAAATGTACGGCGCAGACGCGGCCACCTACTTGCGGCTCTACCCGGGCGAGACTGTCGAGCAGGTGCTCGACTCGCGTGTGCGGGCGGAGACCGACAGGTCGATGGTCAGCGCAATGCACGAGTGGGGCGTGAGCTCGGCGTCAACGGGCTCCGGGAACGTCTACCCGTACTTCTTCACGCGGGTGCCTCCGGACCCCGCACTCGAGCGATTCGGCGCGTACCACGGGGCCGAAGTCATGTACGCGTACGGCAATCTCGGGGCCGACGGGGACGCCGCCTACGAAGCAATCGATCACCGTCTCGAGGCCGAGATGACCGGCTACTGGCTGGCCTTCGTCAGGACCGGCGACCCGAACGGCGGTGCGCGGCCTGCCTGGCCCACGCTCCAGGCCTCTCCCGATCACGTCCTCGAGCTCGGCGACGAGACCAGGGTCGTTCGGAGGCCGCGCCAGCAGGAGGTCGACTTCTGGCTGGCTCAGGACTGACCGTGCTGCACGCGGAACCCGTCACTGTGGTCTGAGCGCAGGCAGCGCCACCTCGAACCGGCTGCCCTCGCCGAGAGTGCTCCACGCCTGGATGGTGCCGCCCAACGCTCCGGCGAGGCTGCGGGCGATCGAGAGGCCGAGGCCGGTGCTCTGCCCTGCGCGGACTCGAGAAGGCTCCCCGCGCCAGAGGCGATCGAAGACGCGGGGAAGGTCGGCTGGGGCGATGCCCGTCCCGGTGTCGATCACGGAGATGCGCACCGTGCCGTCTGCTGCCGCCGCCGCCTCGACGTCAACGTGTCCACCGGACGGGGTGTGCCGCAGCGCGTTCGAGAGGAGGTTGTCGAGGATCTGCCGCAATCTGGCGGGATCCGTGTCGAGCGGCAGCTGCTCAGGGGTCGTGACGTTCAGCTCGACACCCGCGGTGGCCGCGCGGGCTCGGTACGCCTCGGCGAGCTCTCGCACGACGGCGGCCGCATCGCACCTCGTGCGCTCCAGCACGAGGTCACCGGACTCCGCGAGCGCGAGGAGCTGGAGGTCGCCGGTGATACGTTCCATGCGCCTGGCCTCGTCGAGCACGAGCCGGCGGAGTGCCGCATCATCGAGACCGAGTCCATCGTCCGCAGCCTCGACCCAACCGCGGATGTTCGTGAGCGGGCCGCGCAGCTCGTGCGCGATATCGCCGAGCAGACGACGGCGGGACGCTTCGTGCCCGGCGATCTCGCTGGACATGCGATCGAATGCCGCACCGATTCCCGCGAGATCGTCGCGAGCATGCAGCCCCGTGCGAGCGTCGCGGTCACCGGCGCTGAAGCGATCGACGGCGGTCTCGAGTCGGCGCGCGCTCCGCAGAGTCGGCCCGATGATGAGCGCCGCCGCTGCCGACAGAAGCGCGAGCAGCACCACGATGAAGACTCCGAAGCGGGCGATCGATCCCGGGCTCGCGTCAAGGGGACCTTGCGGGCCGCCACGCTCGTCGGTGAGGACCACGTGCACCGCGGGCGCCGTCGTCGCCTCGGACTGGTCGATGCGCGCCTGCAAGAGGCACTCGTCTGCGGTATCACCGCTCGCCGGGACGGTGCGCAGCGCGAGATGCGCGGAGTCGTCCGACGGAGGCAGGTCGAGCTCGACGTCGGCGACGAGCGGAGCATCTGCGGCGAGCAGGCACGCGTTCGTGCGATCGCGGAGCTCGTCGAGGGCGATCCGCTCGCTCGGCAGCGGCGTGTTCAAGGCCGCACGGCCGCAATCCTGGGCCTCTTCTCCGCCGACGACCACGGGGCGACCGCTCGCCCACACCGTCGTGTCGACGAGCGCGTCACCCAAGCACTCCACCACCGCGCTCGCCTGCCCCGTGAGCTGGTCGCGCTGCGTCTGATCGAGCAGGAAGGGCCCGGTGATTCCCTCGTGCAGCTGCGGCTCGAGCGTCACCGGGTCGGAGAGCGGCTCGAGCGGGTCGAGCAGCCGAGTGGAGCTCGCTGGGCGGGGCAGCTCGGGCGCCGTGTCGGCAATGACCGTCCCCGCAGCGTCGATGACGGCGATGCGGCGCCCGGTCTCGTTGCTGAGGAGCAGCAGCGTTGGCCCGACTGCGCTCCAGTCAGTGTGGCTCCCCGCCCAGTTCGTGAGCTCGTCGATCACCTGCTCATCCCGCATGAGGGCGGCGCCGGACGCCTGCTCGTCGTAGCGGTACTCGGAGGTCTCCGCGAGCCAGATCGTGCCGCCCGCCGACGCGAAGACGAGCAGCACTCCAGCCGCGAGGTAGCGGGCGAGCAGCCGGGGCACACGCCGGGCGCCCGCGGCCCCGGCTCTTCTGCTTCTGCTTCTGCTTCTGCTTCTGCTTCTGCTTCTGCTTCTGCTCATATCGTCTGCCATGCTCTCATCGCCGTTCGCCCGGAATGGCATCCACGCACGGTCAACGCCCTGCCTGCTCACGTCGCGGCGAGGGCCGCCGTCGGCGACTGTCGCGCGGCGCGGATCGAGGGGGCGAGTCCGGCGACCGCGCCTGTCGCAAGCGCCGCTGTCATGCCTGCCACGATCGTCTCCACCGGTACGACCAGCGGCCACCCCTGCAAGACGCTCCATGCTGCGGTGCCGAGCAGTCCGAGCGGCACTCCGGATGCGCCGCCCAGCGCGCAGAGGAGGATCGCCTCCACGAGGAACTGGGCCCGGATCTGCCCGCGGTGCGCGCCGAGCGCGCGTCGCAGGCCGATCTCCCGGCGACGCTCGAGCACGGAGACGAACATCGTGTTCGCGATGCCAATGCCGCCGATCACGAGCGCGACCGCGGCGAGCGCGAGGAACAGCCCATCGAAGTTGGAACGGGCGGCGTCTTTCGCGGCGAGGACGGCCGAGGGCTGACTCACCTGCACGAGCCCGCTCGCCCCCGGGGAGAGGGTCGCGGCGACGACCGGACGCAGTGCCTCTATCGACGCCTCGTCTCCGGTGACGTAGGCGACCGTCGGTGCGCCATCGAAGCCGAGCCAGCGCTGCGCCGCAGCATCGTCGACGAGGACCGCTGACTGCAGGTCACCGGAGAGCGGCGTCGCGGAGAGCACTCCGATGACGGTGAACGCGACGCCGCCGACGTCGATCGTGACGGGACGGTCGGGGAGCTGGGACAGGCCGAGCCGCTCAGCCGCGTCCATGCCGAGCACCGCTGTGGGCAGGTCGCTCTCTGCCAGCCAGAGACCGGAGGTCACCTCCGCCCTGAGCACCGCGCGGAGGTCACCGCGAACGGCGAGCGTCGTCAGCCCAGTCTCCGGGTACTCGCGGAGCTCGTTGCTGCGAATGGGGGCGTGGACATTGCCGACCGTCGCGGCATCGGTCACGGCCCCGATGCGCTGCAGCATGCCGAGCGCCTCGGCCGGAAGCGGGACGGGGTCTCCGTCGGCACCTGCACGTGGGTCGGCGCGCAGCAGGTCCGCGCCGAGCGCGGTGAGCTGTTCGTCGAGCGCGGCCTGCGAGGATGCCGGCACCGCGGTGACGGTCACCAGCGTGGCGATGCCGATGGCGATGCCGATGGTGGAGAGCACGGCGCGCAGCGGCCGAGTGCGAAGCCCGACCGTGCCCACCTCGAGCAGGTCTCGGAGGCCGAGACGTCTGTGGCGCTCACGCATGCTGCACCGCCTCGGTGCCGGCCTCGGTGGTGGTGTCGATGTTCGTGTCGGCGACGATGCGGCCGTCTCTCAGCTCGACCCGCCGCGGCAGTCGCGTGGCGAGCTCGACGTCGTGGGTGATGACGACGACGGTGGTGCCCTCGTCGTGCAGTCGCTCCAGCAGGCTGAGCACGCGTTCGCCGTTCGCGGTGTCGAGGGCGCCGGTCGGTTCGTCGGCGAGGACGACGAGCGGATCGGTCACGATCGCCCTGGCGATGGCGACTCGCTGCCGTTCGCCGCCGGAGAGCTGCTGCGCCGCGTGCCCCATGCGGTGCTCGAGCCCCACGCGCTCGAGCGCCGCGCGGGTGAGATCGCGGCGCGCTCGCCTCGGAACACCGCTGTAGAGGAGCGCCATCATGACGTTCTGCTCGGCGGTCACTCCGTCGCTCAGGTGGAAGCCCTGGAAGACGAACCCGATCGTGCTGCCCCGCAGGGTGGAGAGCCCGCGATCCGTGAGATTTCGGGTGTCGGTCCCGCCGATGCGAACCGCACCGCTCGTGGGGCGGTCGAGCGTGCCGAGCACGTTGAGCAGCGTCGACTTGCCGGCGCCGGAGCGTCCGACGATCGCGGTGAGCTCACCGGGACCGATCTGCAGCGAGACTTCGTCGAGGGCGACGACTCCGCCGGGGTGGATGCGGCTGACGCGCTCGAGCTCGAGTGCGGGCGTCGTCGTCATCGTGCCGACACCACCGTCATGCCGGCGTCGATTCCTTCGCCGCTGACCTCGACGCGGTCGTCCGCGATCAGACCGATCTCGACGCCGTGCAGTCCGCCCCGGTCGTCCTGCAGGGCGTACCCGCCTTCGGCGAGGGCGACAAGCGAGGCCACGGGGACGATCAGCACGTCCTGCACCGATCTGGTGACGATGCGGACGGTCACGGCGGCAGCGTCGACGCCGTCGAGGGTGGCCTGATCGTCGATCGCGACGATCGCGTCGACCTTCGCCTCGGCCCCCTCACCGGTCGTGTTCACGCTGTCGATGGAACCGTCGACGACGCGTCCATCCGGTAGCTCGATCGTGGCTCGTGCACCGGCGCCGATCAGCCCTGCGTCCTGGGCAGGGACGGACGCCCCGACGACCCGCGTCGTGAGCGTCACCGTGTAGGGCTGACCAGCGGCAGTGTCGCCGAGGCGGGCACTCACGGTGGCGACGCGACTCGACGCGCTCAGGACGACCACGTCGGCAGGTCCGAGGATGCCGGTGCGCTCGACGCCGAGCGACTCCTGCCAGTCCCGCACCGCCTGCTTGAAGTGCTTCCCCGTCTCGAACGTGTCGATGTCGCTGGGATACAGGTAGCCGAGGTCCATCAGGTTCGACGCGACCATGCTGACATCGGCCCCCTCCATCTTTGGCTTGTCGATCGCGCGGTAGAGCGGAACCTCGCCGATGAGCACGGGCACCGGGCGCTCGTTCGCGCGCAGGGCCACCGACCCCCGATCGAGGACTTCGCCGACCTCGGGCAGCCAGGTGATGATGCCGTCCGCCTTTGTCGTCACGGAGGCCGCGGCGCCGAAGCCGACGGAACCGTCGAGGCGAGCGGTCTGAACGAGCTCGCCACGCTCGACGACCGCGGTGGCCGGCGCGGCTGTCTCCTCCACGGGGCCTGCGTCATTCGCGGGCCGGAGCACCAGGGCGGCACTGCCGGCGCCCGCGGCGAGCGCGAAGCAGACCGCGAGCGTGACAATGAGCGCGGTGCGCCCGCGACCCCGGGTCACGCAGTGCTCCCACCCGATTCGGAGGCCACGCAGGCGTCCACGTACTGCATGCCAAGCGAGATCGAGGTGGCATCGTTCGTCTCACCGCCGAAGGCGATATTGATCCGGCCGAACTGGTCCGCCTCTGCGATCTCGACCTCGCGGACACCGCGATCATGCAGGCAGTCCACCACGCCCTGCGCGAACCGCAGCGCATCCGGGTTCTGCACGTCGAGCTCCCACGGAGGCAGCGGCGCCACGCGCAGGCAGAGAGCCTCGGCCTCGGCGGCCTTCGCCGGATCCCCACCGTCGCTACCGGTGACCGAGCCGTCGCCGCCCACGGGGGCGTCCTGTGGTGCATCGGTGTGGTCCTCGAGGCAGCGATCCCGAGCCTTCCAGGCGTCCGTTTGTTCTTCGTCCGACATGTCGAGACGCAGGCGCACCGGCTCGCCGTACTCCGCGATGAGAGCATCGGCTGCCTCGGTCGGGGCCGGAGCGGCCGTTTCCAACGTCGCGATGCCGGTGCCACCCTCAGGCCTCTGATCGGCTGAGGGTGCGGAGCATGCGGCGAGCACTGCGACGAGCGCGATGGCGCCTGCTGCGGCGGTCAGGGATCGGTGGGTGATGCGGAGCATGTGTCCTCCTCGTGTCGTGAGCGGCCGTGACCCACGCTCGTTCTCGGATGTGAGGGACTTGTGAGCGTCCAGTGCAGAGCCAGACCGCATGGCGGACGCGTGCTTAGGGTTGGGTCGTGACCAGAGTCTTGATCGTCGAGGACGATGCGCTGCAGTCCGAGCTCGTCCGCCGATACCTCGAACGCGAGGGGCACGACGTGACGGTGCTGGCCGACGGCGCCGAAGCGCTCTCCGAGGTGCGCCGTTCTGCGCCCGACCTGCTTGTCCTCGACGTGATGCTCCCCGGGGCCGACGGCCTCACCATCTGCCGCACGCTGCGCGAGGAGCAGTTCGAGCTCCCGATACTCCTCCTCACCGCACGCTCCACCGAGAACGATCTGCTCCTCGGGCTCGAGCTCGGCGCCGATGACTACCTCGCCAAGCCGTACAGCCCGCGCGAGCTCGTCGCGCGAGTCCGCGCGCTTCTGCGGCGAGTGCACCGCACGGCGCCGGCCACGAGGGTCGTCACCGTCGGCGACCTTGAGATCGACCCGGAGCGGCGTCGTGCCACCCTCTCCGATCGGCTCCTCGACCTCACCCGCGCCGAGTTCGACCTGCTCGAGGAGTTCGCCCTGCATCCCGGCATCGTCCTCAGCCGCGCCCGCCTGCTCGACCGCCTGCACGGCACAGATCGCTGGATCGGAGGCCGCACGATCGACACCCACGTGAAGAACCTCCGGGCCAAGATCGAGGCCGATCCTCAGACGCCGTCGAGGCTCCTCACCGTCTACGGGGTCGGGTACACGCTCCACGAGGGCTGAGCCAGGCACGCATCACGACCACACCCAACCGCGCTTCAACCAAAGGAACACTGCATGCGACTTCTCGGAACGATTCTTCTTGCCATCGGATTCATCGCGCTCGCCTCGGCGGTCCTCATCACCGACCCAACCGCACTCGACGCGAACATCGGTGCCGGGATCCTCCAGATGGCGGGGTTCGTCGCCGGAGGCGCAGGTCTCGCCGTTCTCCTCGTCACTCTGCTCATTCCGAAGCGCACATCTCGCTGAGGACTTCGCGGACGGAGACCGCCGTCGGTCTAGGTGAGCGAGCCGAAGGCCAGCTCTCCTTCGAACAAGACCGCCAACGGGCTCACCTGGCCGAGCGGGTCGAGCTCCACGTCCAAAGTCCCTGTCGAGGATAACGAGGTTCGCGTCCATTTCGACTTCGAGAGAATCGACTCTGTCATCGATCCTGAGCTGCTGCGCCGCCTCGAAGGTGTGACCCTGCGGAATCGCCGTGACCCGAAGCGCGAATCGAGGCCCCGGGTAGCGTTCGGGGTCGGGAGGTAGTTCTGGGTCGACCCGCATCGCGGCCACCTGCATGCCGAAGAACAGGTTTCCTCGATGGAGCTCGAGGTTCCTCAGGACGTCACTCGCGACGCCGGACGGGTCGCTGGATGCTGGCTTCGAGCAGCCATGGCAGACTCGCAGACCCGAAACTGCACGTGTAGCAGCGCTGGCCCGGCGATCAAGGCCGCCGGCTTCCATCACGGCCGAGACTGGTTTACATTGCTGAGAGGCCCCGCCGAACATCAAGTAGGTAATCGGCTCATCTGGGTCGAGGTGGTAAGAGCGGTTCAACTGTTGACGCTTGTCCCGCATCTTGCCCGCGGGCGCGGGTCGGTCCACCTCGCTGGCGGATACAGATCGTTCAGGACGGCACCGGTATCCGCTGCAGGCGACCACAGAGAATCGATCCACGGATCGGGGGAGCGGATGGCGGATGTGTTTGAAGGTGACCGGGTGATTCTCCTCCACGGCTGGCCGGGGCTCCCGTCGGACTACGACGAGGTGCGAGACGCCCTGCTGCCCGCGACAACGATCGTGCCAGAGCTCCGCGGATTCGGCACGGCGTTCGACGGGTACCTCCCACTGGGCGAGGCCACAGCAGAAGCGCACGCCCACCGGATCCTCGATACGCTCGAGGATTCGGTGGTCGGCGGCCGCACCATCATCGCCGGGTACGACATTGGCAGCCGCATCGCTCAGGCGGCCCTGCGCCTCGCCCCGTCGCGGTTCGACGCCGCCGTGCTCACCCCTGCGTATCCCGGCATCGGCGACCGCGCGACGGCGCCGTCCCTGGCACCAACGTTCTGGTACCAGCACTTCCACCGCGAACCGATCGCCGCAGGGCTCATCGACGGCAAACCCGGCGCCGTGGCCACCTACCTCGACTACCTCTGGCACGCCTGGAGCGGAGCCACCGCACCCCAGCGTCACCCGCACCGCGAGGAACTCATCGCGGCCTACTCGCGGCCGGGAGCGTTCGCCGCGAGCATTCAGTGGTATCTCGCGAACCGCGGGTATGCGGGCGACCCGTCGCCGATCAAGACCCCCACCGTCATGCTGTGGCCGACGGAGGACCCCCTCTTCCCTACTGAGTGGGCCGACCGGCTCGACGATCACTTCACTCGCGCCACCCTCCAATTCGTCGCCGGCAGCGGACACCTGCTCCCGATCGAAGCGCCAGCCGCGCTCGCCAGCGCCATCCGTTCCTTCCACGTCTCCAGGGACAGCTGATCTCACCAGCGCCCTCATCCGGCCACTCGCGCGAATGAGGGTGCCGCTCACGCGACGCTAGGCTGATCGGATGCCAGCCAGGGGGACATATGCACGGGGCGCGAAGCGGCGGGAAGAGATTCTCGGCGTCGCGCTGGCGACGCTCGCGGAACGCGGGTACCACGCAACCAGCCTGCGCGGCATCGCCCGAACACTGGACATCGATCCAGCACACATCGGCTACTACTTCGGATCACGCGAGGGGTTGCTTCGCGAGGTGATCGAGCGGTGGGACGCGGACCTGCATGAGCGCACCCAAGGTCTCGACCAGTTCGAGGTCCTTCTCGACGCGCTTCGGTTCAACGCCGGTGTCCGAGGAATCGTGCACCTGTACCTCTCTTTCGCCGCAGAAGCCGCGCAGGAGACGCACTCGGCGCACGCGTACTTCATCACGCGCTTCGAGGGGCACGCCGCTCGAACAGCCGAGACCATCCTCGAAGGGCAGAAGCAGGGTCTCGTGCGAGCGACGGTCGATGCGGGTGATGCGGCAAGGCGCATCATCGCGATAGCCGACGGCATCCAGATGCAGTGGCTGCTCGACCCCTCGCTCGACACCCCGGCGCTGCTCGGGGCGACCATCGACGACCTCTTCGTCACGGGGACTCGGACCCGCGTCCGCCCCGCCTCGAGCTCCCCCCCAGTAGCCTCGGTCGACTCGAGCGTCAACGGAGGAGGCGCGTATCTCCTGCGCCTCCCCCGCCGATGCTGGAGTTCGGACTAGGCACGAACAGCCAAGACCTGTGCGGTCCGGTTCGCTGACCCTCCTGCGGGATGTGACCCCACGACAGACTTTACACACTGTTGAAAGTTGTGTGCGAACAATCATGGTTTGGCTCCTCCGGAATCGGCTTTTGCGTCTCCCCACCCGATCGACCAACGCGAGCTCGCGCCCGAAGACGACGGGAACTAGACCTTGGGCTTGATCAGACACGACTCGGTCTAGGCGCCCCGCGACACCAGGGCCTGCAGCTTGGGAAGGAAATTATGCCGAGCGGTCGCCGGATCGGGCCCCCGGTCAGTTGGACGCTCTCGAATGAGTGCACGGGGCCGCTGGGTCACGAATGGCTTCGAGGGGATGATTTCTGAGGGACCGTTGGGCGGAGCGTCCGGTCGATGCGGACACACCCGTCCGTGGTCGTCTGCGGGCAGACGCGCACGGCGACGTACTTCGGCGCCGACGCTGGCAGGGCAGCAACCACGAAGGAACCAGAGGAGCTTTGACCCGCGGCTTCACTCGTGCGGGTGTCGCCCGCGGTCATGAGCGGTCCACCGCTGCGAGCACCGCCTGGACGGTGTCGCCAATTCTCAGGCCGGTCGCCAGGCACGCGTCGACGTCGTCCATCGTTCGGTGTCCGGTCGTGGGTGCCACCCGGTCGATGTCGAGCCCGGAGTAGCGGGCGAGGAACAGCTCGACGCTGGTGAGGTCCACGCTGCGGTGGTGGAGCTTCGCGAAGGTCAGCGGGAGGTGCTCGCGCAGGAAGTTGCGATCGAGAGTGATCGAGTTGCCGACGAGCACCAGCGGAACGCCGTCTGCGTGCGACTCGAGGTAGGCGGCGATGCGCGCGTCCACGTCTGCGACCGTCAGACTGGCGCGGTCGACGTCGGCGACGAGTCCGCTCTTGGTGTGCATGTCCACGACGAAGTCGTTCATGCGGCCACGCCACGGGAAGACGGGGAAGATCGAATCCGTGGGGCTGCGCTGGGCGACAACGAGCGATATGCCGTCGTCGACGGGGGAGAGGCCGTTCGTGACGACGCGGGCGGCGACCTCGAGGACGATGCCAGTCTGCTCGCCGAGACCGGTGGTCTCCAGATCGATGGTCTCCAGATCGATGCAGACCATGAGGGACGGGTGCGGTTCGGGAGTGCTCGTGTTCCGTCTATGCGGGGGACGTGGACTTTTTGATAGTTCTCGCGGGACTAGGAGGGCCCGGCCCGGCTTGTGTGCCTGGCCGGGCCCCACCGATGTGTGCCTTAGGCGGGCCAGCTGATGGTGACGAAGCCGCTCCCGCCGCTACTCGGAGGTGAGAAAGTCCCGCCGTTGGATGCGACGCCCTGTGTGCTGGTGGCGATGAGGGTCGGATTCGAGACAACGAAGTTCGATCCCGCACCGCCGCCGCTGCCTGCGGCTGAGGCATTCGAGTTGGCGGTGTCCCAGATGCGTGCGGCACTTCCACCGCCCCCGCCCGCGTAACCTCCGCCACCACCGCCAGAGGAGGATCCAGTTGGTGCCGAGTTGGTGCCACTGACCGAGGCGCCGGTGCCGCCATTGCCGCCGGCGTTTGCGCCTGTGCCGGAGTTTCCTCCGGCCGTGCCGAAGGTTCTGGCGATGTTGGTGTTGTTGGCGGTGCCTGCGACCCCTGCGGCGCCTCCCGTAGCTCCTGTCGCGGAGGCGCCACCGGTCTGTTGGACGTTGAAGCCGTTGAAGTCTGCTCGCGAGCCACCGCCAGTCGCTGTTCCGGGGCTTGCCCCGTTCCCGCCGTATATTCCAGTGATGTTCGCGTTGCTCGCGTTGGCGTCTGCGGACCCGCCACCGCCTCCGCCACCCGCCACTGCGACGAGGGTGGTGCCTAGGCGAAGTGCGCTGCCGGCGCCACCTGCACCGCCTGTTGACGAGATGCTTGCAGGCGTCGCGGGGTCTTGGGAGTTACCTCCGTTGCCGTAGCCCTGTCCGCCAGCTGCTGCTATGTCGGGTGAGGATGGGCCGGATCGTCCGCCGCTGGCGGCGATGACGTTGAAAGTTTGGCCGGGTGTCACGTTGAGCGTGACGGTAACGAGAGCGCCGGCGGCTCCTCGGCCTTGTTGGGTCATCTGGCCGTTGAAGCTGCGGCCCGCTCCGCCGCCGCCACCGGCGATTGACACCGTGATCCTCGAAATGCACGGGGGCACGATCCAAGTACCGGTCACGGCAGCAGTGCCTGCAGTTCCTCCGTTGAAGGTGATCGTGCCCGTCTCTCCACAGGAGGCGGCTGCAAACGGGGCTACAGCTCCGGTCGCGATGATGGGTACCGACCAGGCTCCCGCAGTGAGGAGAGTCCGGCGCGCGGGATTGGATTCTGAGGGAGTGGTGGTCATGGGTCCTCTTCGATGTGGCGAGCCGGTTCGCGTTCCCCGGCTTGAACGGTCAAAACGTGCTTCGGGCTTTGGGCCGCTCAGCGATCCACGCCCCCTGGAGACGTGCAAGCCAGTGCGGCATATGCTCAGCCGGTCGGACACACTCTTGGGACGGTGGGGTCGTTCGCCAGATTAGAAGCCCGCTAGGGCTCGACTGGATCGTCAAGACAAACTGACGCGAACGCAGTACCTGCCGGCACGTAGGTGCGGGCTTACAAGTACGACGGCAGATGAGTTGTCGGAACGCGACGCTGTTCAGGATTGTGGCTCGTGCCCGGATTTCTGCCCATCGGTGTCGTCGATCAGCTTGTCGATGTCGACGTCGACGGTGACGGCGACATCGACGGGACTTGGAACGCGGAGGGTTTGCGCCGCGTGCTCGCCAGACTCCAGCGCGCGCTGCTCGGCTAGGGCGCGTTGGAGTGATCTCACGGAGCCGAAGCCAGAGAGCTTGGCGACTCTCGCGAGTTCTGCTCCTGTTGGACGAGCCTCGCGGAGATGGGCATTGGCCAAGTTCACCCTGGTTCGACGCAGGAGCTGGCCGGGAGTGGTTCCGGTGCCGTCGAAGACAGCGTGCAGGCGAGACTTTGACATTACGAGGTCAGTCGCCAGGTGTCTGATTGTGAAGGAGGGGTCTGTGGCGTTCGAATCGATCACAGCCATGGCGCGCCCGATTTCCTCGGACTGGGCGTAGGACGTGAAGGAGTACCGGTCGCGGGCAGTTGAGTCCAGCGAAGCGGCGAGGAGGTTCTCGAGCCCCCGCCGCCAGGCAGGGAATGCTGCCGAGGCCTCGGTCATAGGAGAGGCCAGCGAAGCATGGGCCGCGCTGATGAAGATGGAGGCGATTGTGGAAGCGACGCTGACAGGTGTGCCGTTTCTGAGCAAGTCCGGGTTCTGAACCGTCAGCCGGGTCTTGAGCGTCGCGAGCACCACTCGTGACGCGGGCTCGTGGGTGATCAGCGAGAACAGATCTGCGTTGCCGTGGACAACGTGGTCTCCAGGGCGAAGGGTGTGCGTGCCGGCCTCATTCACCACTTGGTGGTCGCCAGACACACCGACGACGACGATCGCCCGGACGTTCGGTTCGGTGTCCGAACCGATGATCTCGATCTCGGCCGGGGTGTGCCAGATGCGGCCAATGGCGAAGGTATCCGTCCAGATGAGATCTGCGTTCAGGCGGAATGTCCCGCGGTAGGAGCGCACGTGCCAACCGCGCTTGCCGAGCCAGTCCACGGCATCCGGGCCTGTGAGGTGTACGTCGCGGTCGTCCGGCACTCGGTCTTCTTTCGCTGGGGGGAGCGTCCTGGAGGGGACCAGGGAACTGTTGGGCACCGGGCGAACCCTCGGCAACTCCAGCGACGAAAAATCCTGTCCCGGTGTCAGCGAATCCGCGACTCGACGCGAATGTCTCAATTCGCGGGAACAGACCTCGCCTATATCCCATGAGTGGGGATCTCATCGGGACCTAGCCGTGTTCCCCTCAGTGATGCTATGCGCCTCGGGCCATCCACGTGCGTGTTGGGGTGGTTGAGGACCCCACCTTGGGCGACAGTGCCAAATCGTCCTCGAGTTCGACACGAAAGTCCACGATCTGTGTTTCGTTTCACTGCGGTGCACGGCTGAGAGAGAGCATCAAGCGCGAACGCAGCAGCGGGTTGCGCTTCCCTAATTCCACGGAGTTTCACCGGATGGCCGACCTGGATCCGAACGAAGGAGATCGCGCGCGCAGTATCGTCATCCACAGCACCGCGTGGTCAGTTCCGATTTTCAGTGCCGCTGTCGCGACTCCGACTGTTGCTGCATCGGGTGGGTGTGCGAGCGGAACCATCGTGTGGAGCGACCCCGGATTTGTGCGAGATTCCAGTGTGTCAGGACACGGAACCGTGACCGCTATCGGACCGAGCGGCAGTACACCGATCGACTATCAGATCACCTCCACCATCCAGGCCGATGGCGCCCTCAAACCAGGTTCCGAGAATCTCAGTGCGAGTGGTCAGGGACTCAAACTCGACTCGACACCACGGGAGACCCTCGCGCCGGACGTCTTCGATCCTCAGTACAGCAGCGACACACGCGTTGTCTTTGACGCTCCCATTCGAAATGTCCGATTTCGCATCGGTGACGTCAAGACAATCGGAACCCCCAAGGCAATCGTTGCCAAGCAGTGGGTTGGTATCCGCAACATCGTTGGGCGTCAAACCGTCTCAGCAGCCGCTGGAATGGGGATGACCTACGAGACCGCTCCAGACATCTACTCCGCCCATGTCTTCGGAGGAGTGAACCCCGAGGACCCGGACCGCGAAGTTCGATTTGTCCTGGGCGGCCCCATCACCGAATTCAGCGTCTTGTTCAAGCGCCAAGGTGTGGCTGCAGGCGGCGGCATCCACCTCACGAACTTGAACTTCGACCTCGACTACTGACCAAGACCAACACCGCCGTCGCACAGACCATTCAAGAGAAACCAGGAACATGAACAATCCCCAGCCCGCCCACGTCTCCCGACGCACGATCGTGACCGCTGCAGCGTGGACCATCCCAGTCATCAGCGTTGCGACAGCTGCTCCTCTCGCGGCAGCTTCGACCCTTCTGTGCACGAGCACCGCCACCGCGTCGGCAGTCGCCGTCGCCGGCAATCCCTCGGAATGGACAGCGACCGTCCCGGGAAGCACCACGACCTACACCGTCCGTGCTGTGTCAACACTCGGCCCGGGAACGACCACCACACAGAACGGCATCTCCCACAACCTCACGGATGACGGAGCAGGATGGAACGGGGAAGCCGCTGCAGACGGCAGCGACGACTACGAGTTCTCCGGCTTCGGCGCACCTGGATCGCTCGTGCTTAATCAACGCGTCGATGGCACGACCGCACCGGCCTCGACCTTGGCCCCGACTCAGACGCTCACATTCGAATTCGTCGACAGCACGGGGGCAGCGTTCACGCCGAAGAACTTTGAGCTGACCGTCTTCGACATCTCTTCAGTTGCCAACTCGGGCTGGCGAGCCACCTACTGGGACGCCGTGGGCTTCAGCGTCACGCCAGAATCGATCACCCCGAGCTCAGTATCGGCTGGAGTCGGCACAGGCACGCTCGCGGATCCATTCCACCGCGAAGGCGACAACGAGTTCACGCCACTGGACTCCGATTTCCTCGACGTGTTCCGCTTCGCTACCTTCCCAACTGGCTCGACGATGCTCTACACGCAGAACGGAGGGGCGCAGGGGTGGCAATTCATCTCCATCGCCGGCCTCAAGTTTGACGTCGAAGTTCCCTGCCCGCCTGCCAACTAAACAGAAGACGCTCGCCATTCCAGGAGCCGAGGTGTCCTGCTTCACCGTCACTTCATCCCGAAATCGGGTCGTCAGTGCAGTCGCCCCGTGAGCGAGTCGTACGCTGTCCAAGCCGCTTCCCGGTCAGCCCCGGCGCGTTGGGGAACCTGCATGCGGGCCCCGTTGGACAGCGGCACCAGGCCCCGCCGGAATCACTTCCGGCGGGGTCTTCCATTTTCGTCCGGATCGCATCCAATGCACGGCGATGCAACGGGGCAAAGTGGTTTTTGGACGTCCGGCCCCGGGGCGCCGGTTGAATGCGACACGCCGTGCGGACACCCTCACAACCGAACCCTCTTTTGACCCCAAAAACCCCCGAAAACCCCCCGTTTTGAACCCGCAATCAGTCCGTGCGAACCCGTAGAGTTTGACTCAGGCGGGTCGAACAGGCCCGGGAAATCAAGGAAGTCGGGGCATGCCGGTCATGCTTAGGCAGGTGGCTCAGAATCGGCAGGTTGATGGTTCGAGTCCATCTCAGGGAGCAGTAAGAACCCCAGCGCCTCAGGCGCTGGGGTTCTCTCGTTTCGGCGACCGTCTCAAGGATCGCGACGGTAACACGGGGCTCCGGCGCGGGTTGCCGACTGAGCGCCGGACGTGGTCCTCTTGAGGGGCCAACTCCGAGGACACACAAGGGCGTGCAGTCGATGACGATGAACGATTCCGAACAGCGTCGGACGAACTGGGCGCGGTCATTGACCTACTCCGCTCGAGAGGTGGCGAGGCCGCGCTCGATGGACGAGTTGTCGAGCATTGTCGCGAGCTCCGACCGGGTGCACGCACTCGGCACACGACACTCCTTCAGCGACGTTGCGGACACGGCCGGCGTGCTTGTGGACCTCGGCGGGCTTCCGGTCAAGCTTGACATCGATGCGTCGACAGGAACTGCGGCGGTGAACGCTGCGGCAACGTACGGGAAAGTCGCGCCCGCGCTCGACCTGGCGGGCTTCGCGCTCCACAACGAGGGTTCGTTGCCGCATATCTCTGTCGCAGGGGCCACCGCCACAGGGACGCACGGGTCAGGGTCGACCCTCGGTTCCCTAAGCACAGTCGTACGGGCATTGGAGGTTCTCGGTCCCGACGGATCGGTGCGTACGTTCAACTCTGATTCAGGAAGATTTCCCGGCGCTGTCATGCACCTGGGACTGCTCGGGGTCGTAACGCGGGTCACGTTGGAACTCGAGCCGAGCTACAGAATGCGACAGGACGCGTACGGCCCGATGCCGTGGAATACGTATCTCGACAAACTGGAAGAAATCCACGCCGCCGGCTACTCGGTGAGTGCTTTTACGAGTTTCGGTGAAACCGTGCACGAGATCCTCGTGAAATCACGAATTCCTGACGGCGCCCATGACATCGAAATCGTGAACGACCTGTTGGGAGCGCCACGGCTTTCGGGAGATCCGGGTGGCACCTCGGTCACCGCGCGAGACGGATCGGTCGGGCCCTGGTGGGATCGCCTCCCGCACTTTCCAATCGCATCAACGCCCAGTGTCGGCTCGGAACTCCAGAGCGAGCACTTCGTGCCTCTCCGGCATGCGGGATCAGCCCTCGAGGCGGTCCGCGCTCACGCTCGGCGCCTCCTGCCCCTCCTGCACGTCAGCGAGCTCAGGACAATGGCAGGTGATGACCTCTGGCTGAGCTCGACGCAGGGTGAGGACGTGCTCTGCATCGCCTTCACCTGGAAGAAAGTCCCAGAAGCCGTGGCGGAATTGCTCGTCGATATCGAGAGGAGCCTCACGCCGTTCAGCGCCCGCCCGCACTGGGGCAAACTCACCTCTCTCGATCGCGACTCGATCAGCGACCTCTATCCGCGCCTCCCGGAGTTCCGCCGTCTCGTGACGGAGCTCGATCCAGACCGAAAATTTGCGTCGCCGTTCAGCGAACGTCTACTTGGTATCTGAAATGAGCGCTACCGAGGCTGACGGCTCCCAGAGGGCCCCGTTCTCGAGGCCGTTTCTCGCCTTCCTTTCAAAATCGACTCTTCCGCATTCGCAAAGCGCTCTTTAGACTCGGACACGTTGCCCTTGAAGCACCAACCGCAGGAGACTCCTTTGCCGAAGTCGTCCATCGCCACGCCAGACACTCACCCCGACATTCCAGGCCGCCGTGCACGCCGCGCAAAAGAGCGCCGCCGGGCCAGGCTCCTCGCTGTGCCAGTTGTCGCGGCGACGCTCGGGCTGATCGCGGCTGCGTCGATAGGGGCCGCAGCGGTGACGGGTGCAGTTGATGATGGCCAGTCGACAGTTCCCGTCGTGAGCTCCAAGGAAGCGGATGGCGTCACCTACACGGTGTCGGGGACCGTGCCTGAGCAGCTCATCGGAGCTCGCGATGTGCCTGTCGTTCAGAACAGCGCCGCTGGCGCGACCGGTGGCAGCGTTGCCCCGGGCGTCCAGTGGCCGGTCGACATGAGTCTCGTTCGAATCTCCGACGGGTTCGGGCCGCGCAATTCTCCGTGCTCAGGATGTTCCTCAAACCACCGCGGCCTCGACATGGCCGGCCCACAGGGCACGCGGGTCGGGAGCATCGCCAACGGTGTCGTCATCGAGTCCGTTCCGACCGACGGGGGAGGCCTCGGCGCTCACGTTGTTGTCGAGCATCGGATCGACGGCCTGCAGGTCCGATCCGTCTACGGTCACCTCATCGCAGGGTCGCCCGCAGTCAAAGTCGGGGACGAGGTGAAGACAGGGCAGCTCGTCGGCCTCCTCGGCAACACCGGAGCATCCACCGGGCCGCACCTTCACCTGGAGACGATCGTCGACGGCACCCACGTCGACCCGCAGAAGTTCCTCAACAAGTACGCAGACGGAGCGGCCGTCGACATCTTCGGCGAGGTACCGACCTGGAGTCCACCCTCCGGCGACCCTCAGAAGGACGACGGGTGGATTCCTTCGGAGTCCACCTTGACGCCGCCACCTTCCTCCGTGCCTGTCTCGACTCCACCCCCGGCCGGGTCGCAGTTGACACCGCCGCCTGGAAACAGTTCCGTGCCAAACCCTTCACCTTCGGAGAGCGGCTCGCCGACGCCACCGCCGTCGACGACACCCACCGGCGAGCCGGAATCGCCGAGCCCGTCACCGTCGAACTCGAGCGAGCCGACGCCGTCGAGTCCTTCGAGCGAAACGAACTCGGCAACTCCTGCGACCCCGCCAGAGTCCTGATCCGCGCAGCCACGGCCTGAGCTCGCGCCACTTCCAGACCCGGGTAATCGGAGGAGGGGGCATCCCTGCTATCGTCGCGTCTGGTGCGGTCCAGCGGAAACGACGCGTCGCGCCAACGGGGGATTGGTCGGGGGGTCGCAGGGCGCACTCCTGACTCGGTGACGGCGCTCTTCGAGCGCGCCGACACACATCCTCCACGCCAGCGCTGCTGCCGCGTCTCGTCCTGCTGTTCTTTCAGCGTGACGATAGGAATCCCGGATGCGATCCGCAGCGAAACAGTCAATCATGGTCCTGGCGCTTGGCCTTGCTCTCGTGGCGGCGCCCCTCACGCCGGCCGCCGCGAGTCCCGCGTCGCCTCCACCGACCTCGGACGCGCCGGTCGACGGTCAGCTCGTGGATGGTGGGGTCCAGACCCCGCAGCCGACGGCCACAACGCCGCCCACGAGTGACGTCACGCCAGCTCCGGTCGAGCCTTCGCCGCAGCCGCAACCCTCTCTGCCCCCGGTCGTCGATGCGCCGGTCGAGTCGTCCGCGCCGGGCGAGGGAGCGACGCCGACGCCGACGCCCGTCGTGACGGTTCCGCCGACTCCGCTGCCACCCGTGCCAAGCGCGATTCCCGAATCGCGTCCGTCCGGGGCGAGAACGGCCCAGTGCTACGGCTCGTCCTCCATCGACTACCTCTGCGGTGGCGGTTACCTCGGCCGGCATCTTGCCGGGTGGAACGTGCTCAATCACGGGGTGGGGTCGATCGGCCCGGTTGCGATCGGCACGATCGCAGGCGTGTACCAGACGGCCCTTGCGCGCGCCGTCACGATCCCGAGTTCCGGTGCGGTCAACCTCGGTAACGTCACGGGCCTGCCGATCGACTCGCGAACTCTTGGTCGGATCATCTTCGACGTCGAGATCGCCGGAGTCGCGGGACAGATCACCCACTACCCAGACCTCGCGGACACCAGCCTGCACTGGAAGTTCACGCGTCACGGCTCGGGGAGCGCCGTCTACGCGGGAGTCGGAACTGCCATCAACTCGCTGGAGAAGCCGCAGCCGGGCTCAACAAGCGTGCTCTGGGTTGGGGCCAACGGCATCGAGGACATGCAGCGCGTCAAGGACGTCATCTCGGGAATCGTCGAAGCCGGCAACCGTGTTGGTGCGACGTCCTACGTGATCCAGTTGCCCCCGCGCTGGGACTTCTCGAACCCGCTCAACCACAACCGTCACCAGGTCAACGACTGGATTCGGGCGACGTACGGCGAGCGGGCGATTCCGCTCGCCGACTACCTCTCGAACGGAGCACTGGTCGATGCAGGGCGCGTACCGAGCGCCTCGGACCGAGAGACCATCGCGATGGGTCTCAACCCGAGGTCGTTCTGGATGGCACCCGATGACACGACGCACATGAATGCCGTCGGCATGAACGTTGCCGGCAGGTATCTCGCGCGTTGGGTGAATGAGGGGTACACGTACTCGCAGGCGGTCCTGCGCTTCGACGTGAACTCGACGGCCGCGATCCGAGTCGAGGGGTCTCGGGTAACGGTTTCGGGGCACGCCTTCGATTTGTCGGACCTCTACGCGACCATTCCGGTGGGCATCACCGTCGACGGCGCCTGGAGCGCGCTCACGGCGAGCTCCCCTTCCCCGCAGCTCGGGAGCTACGGCGTGCCCGGACAGCATGGGTACACGGCTGCATTTGACCTCCAACCAGGGAGCCATGAGGTCTGCACCGTCGGCATCGGCTTCGGTGCGGGGCAGCACAGCTACCCGCCCTGTCAGACCGTCGTGGTCGCCAAGCAGGCCGCGCCACTCGGCAGTATGGCGATCGCAGACGCTCCATCACGCACCAAGGCGATCTACGGCTGGACATACGGTCCGAGTGCTCCAGGTCGTTCGCTTCCCGTCGCGATCCTGGTCGACGGGTCCTGGCATCACCTCGTGGCCGCCGACAGGCCTTCGGGCTATCTCAGCGGAGTTCCCGGGCAGCATGCCTTCTTCACGGCAGCGGCGTTCACTCCTGGCAATCACACGGTCTGCGCGGTTGCCATCGAGTCATCGACGAACATGGCGAACCTCGGCTGCCAGGTGTTCACGATCAAGTAGGTGGCGGGGAGCGGTTCTCCGGGGATTCTCGGTGCCAGGCCTCTAGTGTTGCTGGGGGACCCGCGTGGGCTGGCCCGGGAGTGAGTCGAGAGAAACAGGGATGGGCCAACTTTGATCCGCACGTACAGTGCTCCGCGGGCCGACTGGCGCGCGAGGTTCGATTCCATTGGCTTCACCTTCTATGACATGGAGTCAGAGGGCGGTCGTCCGTATTGGCAGGAGGAAGCCGCCTACGGCTTCTCGGGCGGCGAGGTTGACGACTTCGAGCGGGCCACGGCAGAGCTCTTCCGTTTGTCGATGGAGGCCTGCGAGCGAGTCGTGCGAGACCGACGCTTCGCGGAGTTCGGCATCCCCGTCGAGCTCTGGGACCTCGTCGAGAAGTCCTGGGATGAAGATGACCCGACGGTCTACGGACGGTTCGACCTCGCCTACGACGGGGCCGGCACCATCAAACTGCTCGAGTTCAACGCGGACACCCCCACGTCGCTCGTGGAGTCGGCGGCCGCGCAGTGGCAGTGGCTCGTGGAGACCCGCGGCGCGACCGCCGACCAGTTCAACCTCCTGCACGAGCTGCTCGTGGAGCAGTGGGTGCACATTCGCGTGCAGCGTTGGTTCCTGCCGCAGGGAGCGCGGCTTCACCTGGCTTCCCTGCACGACGACGGCGACGGGCAGCTCATCGTCGAGGACGCGGACACGGTGAGCTACATGGCTGAGACGGCGCGCCTCGCCGGCTTCGAGGTGAAGCAGATCTACATGGAGGACGTGCAGTTCGACGAGGCGTCGCACGGCTTCGTCGATGGTGACGGTGAGCGCATCGATCGGATCTTCAAGCTCTACCCCTGGGAGTGGATGGTGCGCGAGGACTTCGCGCAGTACTTCCCGACGACGCGTGCGACGACTGCCTGGGTCGAACCGATCTGGAAGATGCTGCTCTCGAACAAGCAGCTCCTCGTTGTGCTCTGGGAGCTCTTTCCGGAGCATCCGCTGCTCCTCGCCGCGTACGCGACTCCAGAGCGGCTCCGCGGCAAGGCCTATGTCGAGAAGCCGAAGCTCGGGCGCGAGGGGGCTAACGTCACGATCTACGACATGGTCGGACGCAAGACCGCCGAGAACGGCGGCGATTACGGCGCGGAGGGCTTCGTCTACCAGGAACGAGCCCGGCTGGCGAACATCGATGGCAAGACGGTCATCGTGGGCTCCTGGGTTGTGGGCGAGACGCCCGCGGGAATCGACGTGCGCGAGACGAGCGGGCCGATTACGGGCGACCTTGCCGAGTTCGTGCCGCACTACATCACCGACCACGAGGAGCGGCCATGACCTACGAACCCAAGCTTCGCCGCAGCAGCGGAGTGAGCCTTTCCGGGATCACCCGACCTTCCGCGCCCAAGACCGTGGGCGCGATGGGCATTGCCGCCGCCATGATGTTCCTGGCCGGATGCAGCACGGTTCCTGAAGAGGGGATCGTCGTCGAGGGTGCAGACGGGGAGAATTACGTGGTCCCCGAGGGCGCCGAGCGACCGACCTACACGTCGAAGGAGGACTGCCTCGCGGATGTGAACGAGCAGATCCAGCTCCTGGTGCAGCAGGGCGAACAGGTTGAGGGTGATGCCGAGTCGCTGTGCGAGTCGTCGAGCAGCTACGGGACGCACTACAGCTCCGCCCTCTGGCTTGGCCCCATGCTGTTCGCCTCCTCGCGGTGGAACAGCACGAGGGTCAGTTCCTGGGCGCCCGTCACCTCAGGTGGTTTCGCTGCCCCGGGCTCGGCCGCCCACTCTGACGTGGCCCAGAAGGCACCAGCGGGCGCAACGGTCGGTTCGCGCGCGCCGCTGAAGAACGGCTTCGGGTCGACCGGAAAGTCGGGCTTCGGCTCGACGGTCAAGGGCAAAAGTGGCGGTGGCGGCAGCTCGACCGGTGGTTGACATGCCTGCCCAGGGTTTCTTGGGCGGGAGAATGAGTGCATGAAGCCAGCGACTGTGATCCGCCGCGACGATCTCGAGCCCAATCCCTGGCGGAATGGCTTGGGGGTGACGCGCACCATCCAGTCCATGGCGGATGGAGGCGGCTGGTCGCTGAGCATCGCCACGATCGAGCGTTCGGCTGTATTCTCCATCATCCCTGGAGTTCAGCGAGTGCAGCTGGCGATCGATGCAGTGCGCCTTGTCATCGATGGCACCGAGTCTCGTCTCGACCGTGGAGAGCAGGTGCGGTTCACGGGCGAGCAGAGCGTGAGCGGCGCATCCGCTGGAGAGACCTCACGGGTCCTCAACCTGATGTACGCGGAAGGGACTCCAAACCTCGGGCTGAGCATCATCCGCAGCGCGCACGGGTTACCGGACACAGCATTGGCAGCCGTCGTCCTCGCTGGAGTGCTCGAGGTTTCGGGGTCGAAGCTCGGCTTCCTCGACTCGGTGATACTCGCGCCTGGCGGATATGCCGAGAACTTCAGTGGCACTGGCCAGATCGCCGTCGTCCACGTCGTGAGTTGATGAAGCGCTCCCCAGTTCACGGAGCTTTGGGCTGCCACCTGGTGGTCAGGTCTTGCCATTGAATGACATATGGGCTGTACTAGGCGGAGACAGTCCCGGCCGTCACTTCATCCGTTCCCGCCGGATCTTGTCTGCACAGAAGGAGACAAGATGGCCGAACCGTCGACGCGAACCGTTGAACGAGCACTGTCGTTACTCGCGTTGGTCTGCGAACGCGGCAGCCTGAGCCTCGCCGAAAGCGCTCGGCTCGCCGAACTCTCGCCGAGCACGTCTCTGAGGCTTCTGCGCACCCTCGAGTCGGCCGGATTCGTGCGGCGCGACGAGATCGGCGAATTCCACGCGGGAAGCCGCATCGTGCAGCTGGGTGCGCAAGCGCTGTCGAACGATAACCTCGTGCGGCTGTGTGCGCCGGTTATGCGTGACGTCGCAGAAGCGACGGGGGAGTCGGTGTACCTGAGCGTCGAGGGCCACGGTGACCAGGCTCTGTATATCGCCATCCACGAGGGCGGCCACTCCGTCCGCCACACGAACTGGGTCGGCCGGACCATCCCGCTCGAGGGGACGGCCTCCGGTCAGGTGCTGCGCGGGGGCACCCCGCCAGGTGGCTATGCAGTGGTCGAACGTGGCATCGAGAAGGACGTCACCGCCATCGCCGCTCCGATAGCCCTCCGGCAGCGCGTCATCGGCTCGCTCAGCGTGCTTGTGCCGAGCTATCGCATCACGAAGACGGAGATCGGGCGCTATGGCCGATTGCTTGTCGCAGCCGCAGCCAGCGTCGAGAGCAGTCTCGGCGCGGAGTCGACCCCGGCACCCCCCCGTCGGGGTATGAGCAGACATTCTCTGAAATCCCCTCATCGAGACGCACCAAGGAAGTTGCAGATGAACACGCACAAGAACATCAGGGCAGCACGCGGGACGAAGCTGACCGCGAAGAGCTGGCAGACCGAGGCTCCGCTTCGCATGCTCATGAACAATCTCGACCCAGAGGTGGCCGAGCATCCGGAGAGCCTGGTCGTTTACGGCGGCACGGGTAAGGCCGCCCGAAACTGGGAGGCGTACGACGCGATCGTCCGCACCCTGACGACCCTCGAGGATGACGAGACCCTGCTTGTCCAGTCAGGCAAGCCTGTCGGTGTCTTCCGCACACACGAGTGGGCTCCCCGCGTGCTGATCGCGAACTCGAACCTCGTCGGGGACTGGGCGAACTGGCCGGAGTTCCGGCGCCTCGAGGCTGCCGGGCTCACGATGTACGGCCAGATGACTGCAGGCTCGTGGATCTATATCGGCACTCAGGGAATCCTCCAGGGCACCTATGAGACGTTCGCTGCGGCAGCCGAGAAGCGTTTCGGTGGCACGCTCGCGGGCACACTCACGCTCACTGGCGGCGCTGGAGGCATGGGCGGAGCCCAGCCGCTCGCCGTCACCATGAACGAGGGCGTCGTCCTGATCGTCGACGTCGACGCGAGCCGCCTCGACCGCCGGGTGAAGCACGGCTACCTCGACGAGATGACGCACGATCTCGACGTCGCGATCGCGCGCGTGCTCGCGGCGAAGGCTGCCCGCGAACCGCGATCGGTGGGGGTTGTCGGCAACGCGGCGACGATCTTCCCGCTGCTCCTCGAGCGCAGAGTCGCCATCGACATGGTCACTGACCAGACAAGCGCGCACGACCCGCTCGCCTACCTGCCAGAGGGCGTGAGCGTCGAGGACTGGGAGGCGGAGGCCGAGCGAGACCCGGAGGGCTTCACGGAGCGTGCTCGCGCATCCATGGCAAAGCAGGTCAAGGCGATGGTCGAGTTCCAGGATGCTGGTGCCGAGGTCTTCGACTACGGCAACTCGATTCGCGCCGAGGCCAAGCTTGGTGGCTACGAGCGGTCGTTCGACTTCCCCGGGTTCGTGCCGGCGCATATCCGCCCCCAGTTCGAGGAGGGGCGCGGCCCGTTCCGCTGGGCGGCGCTCTCGGGTGACCCCGCTGACATCGCCGCGACTGACCGCGCGATCCTCGAGCTGTTCCCCGACGACGAACGACTGCACCGCTGGGTCAAGGCCGCTGGCGAGAAAGTGCACTTCGAGGGCCTGCCAGCCCGTATCTGCTGGCTCGGCTACAAGGAGCGCCACCTCGCGGGCCTCAAGTTCAACGAGATGGTCGCTACCGGCGAGCTCTCCGCGCCGATCGTGATCGGGCGAGACCACCTTGACTCCGGCTCCGTGGCCTCGCCGTACCGAGAGACCGAATCGATGAAGGACGGATCTGATGCGATTGCCGACTGGCCGCTCCTGAACGCGCTGCTCAACACCGCATCCGGAGCGACCTGGGTGTCGCTGCACCACGGCGGAGGCGTCGGAATCGGCAGGTCGATCCATTCGGGCCAGGTCATCGTGGCCGATGGGACAGACCTCGCGGCGCAGAAGATCGAGCGTGTGCTCACCAACGATCCCGGAACGGGGGTCATGCGTCACGTGGACGCCGGCTACGAGCACGCCGCCGACATCGCAAGGGAGCGCGGGCTGCGCGTCCCGATGTGGGAGGGAGTGACCGAGTGACCGAGCGGCCGAACGCCGCGGCCGAGACAGGTAGCGAGCCGTCGATCACCGCCAGGTCCTCCAGAGCGGCGGTGCTGCGGTGAGCGCCGAATGGATCTGGATCGACACGCTCGTGCGTGGTGGACACACGCTTCGGTCCGTTCGGCTCCGGAACGAGACAGGCATGGTCGCCGAGGAGCAGTTGGGCGTACCCGCTTGCGAGGGCGATCTCGTGCTCGGCACTGTCTTCCCGGCCTTCGGCAACGCCCACTCGCACGTCTTCCACAGGTTGCTGCGCGGGCGCACGCACGCGGACGGTGGCACCTTCTGGTCGTGGCGAGAGAAAATGTACGCCTTGGCCGGCAGCCTCACGCCTCCCGCTTTCGAGAGCATCGCCGCAGCCAGCTTCACCGAGATGGTGGCAAGCGGATGGGGCGCCGTCGGCGAGTTCCACTATGTCCACCACCGCGTCGATGGCGCGCCCTACCCCGACCACGACATGGAGCTCGCGCTCGCACGCGCTGCGGCGACTGCGGGCATCCGCCTCACGTTGCTCGACACCTGCTACCTCACCGGTTCGATCGGCAAGGGACTCGCGCCGGAGCAGCTGAGGTTCGGCGACGGGGGTGCCGCCCGCTGGCTCGAGCGGTGGTTCAGGCTGCGCGAACGCTTCGCTGACGAGTACCCGGAGCTTGTGCTCGGCGCCGCCATCCACTCGGTGCGAGCGGTGCCAGCGACGGCTATCGCAGAGATCGCTCGCGCCCTGCCCGCCGAAGTGCCACTGCACATCCACCTGTCAGAGCAGGTCGCGGAGAACGAGCAGAGCTTGGCCGCCTACGGGCGGACCCCGACCGCGGTGCTCGCCGAGGCTGGTGCCCTCTCTGGTCGCCTGAGCGTCGTGCATGCGACGCACTTGAGCGACGGGGACATCGTGTTGCTCGGCGAAGCAGGCGTGCACGCGGTCTTCTGCCCGACCACCGAAGCTGATCTCGGCGACGGCCTCGGCCCGGCCTCAGAACTCTTTGCAGCCGGTGCGCGGCTGGCAGTTGGCTCCGATCAGAACGCCGTTCTCGACCCGTTGCTCGAGCTGCGTGGCCTCGAAGCGGGGGAGCGGTTGCGCTCGCAGACACGAGGCAGGTTCTCACCCGAACAGCTACTGGACATCGGCACACGGGTCGGATATTCCTCGCTCGGGCTGCAAGCGCCTGGTCTGATTGGCGGCCTCTGCGACCTCGTCGAAGTCGATGCGGCATCCGTGCGCACTGCAGGGTCGCTGCCAGAGCAGCTTCTGCTGACTGGAACCGCAAGCGATGTGATCCGTACGATCGTCGCCGGACGGGTTGTCTATGAACGAAGCAGGGACTCGGCGCGGCTCAGCAAGGCCGCGGTCGACCTTGCCCGCTTCGCCGCCGATCCAGCAGCCATGGCAGAGGAGAACTCATGAGCTCGACTGTCTTCACGAACATCGGGGAGCTCACGACAAACGGTGACGAAGGTGTGCTGCGTGATGCCGCCCTCGTCATCGTTGGGGACCGGGTCGATTGGGTCGGACCGAGCTCCCGGGCACCCGCGGCCGACAACAGCGTCGACGTCGACGGCCGCGCCGTGCTGCCTGGGTGGGTCGACTCGCACACCCACCTCGCATTCGCCGGAGACAGGTCCGCCGAGTTCGCTGCGCGCATGGCGGGAGAGGCGTACGCGGCCGGCGGCATCAAGGTGTCGGTGGAGCGCACCCGTGCGGCGAGCAGCGAGGAACTGCGACGGCTCATGGCCGGGCGTGTCCGCGAAGCGAACCTCGGGGGTACGACGTGGCTGGAGACGAAGACCGGATACGGGCTCGATGTCGAGACCGAAGAGCGATCGGCCCGCCTCGCGGCTGAGGTATCGCAGGACGTGACGTACCTCGGCGCCCATGTCGTGCCAGACGGCTGGGACGCCGATGACTACGTGGGGCTCGTCACGGGCAAGATGCTCGACGCCGTGCGCCCCCACGTGAACTGGATCGATGTGTTCTGTGAGCGGGGAGCATTCGATGAGGACCAGTCGCGAGCAGTACTGCAGGCCGGCCTCGAAGCGGGCCTTGGTCTGCGCGTGCACGGCAACCAGCTCGGCCCCGGTCCAGGGGTGAGGCTCGCCGTGGAGCTCGGCGCGGCCAGCGTCGACCACTGCAACTTCCTCGACACCGAAGACATCGATCGCCTCGGCGCGTCGACGACCGTTGCGACATTGCTGCCCGCCTGCGACCTGTCAACGCGGCAGCCGTTCCCGCCCGCGAGAGACCTGATCGATGCCGGTGCGACTATCGCTCTGGCCAGCAACTGCAACCCTGGCACGTCCTACACGACGTCGATGGCGTTCTGCGTGGCGACGGCCGTGCTGCAGATGCACATGACGGTGGAGGAGGCGGTCTGGTCGGCGACGATGGGCGGCGCTAGCGCCCTCCGCAGACACGAAGGAGATCTCCGGATCGGCGGCCTTGATGCGGGCTCCCGTGCGGACCTGCAGGTGCTCGACGCTCCATCGGTCACCCACCTGGCCTACAGGCCTGGCATGCAGCTCACGCACGCCGTCTGGCAGGCAGGCAACCGAATCGTGTGAAGATGGCGAACCAGACTGGGCCCCGAGGCGGTCACTCCCACCGGAGCACCAGCCGCCAGCCGTCCGGATCTCGCCGGAGGTCGTAGAGGCACGGCTCACCCTCATGCCCGTCTCGACTCGCGCTGACTCGCCAGAATTCGGTGTCGAGTCGAGACGGGTCGCCTTCGCCAGCCCACCAGCGCTGCTGAACCCTGCGGTAGAACGCCTGTGGCAAGCCGTGCACAACGTAGGCGAAGCGCTCCCACCAGAACACGGAGGGAAGCTCATCGATGAGTTCGACCTCGATGGGGTCGTCAAGCGCTGTGGTCATGTCGGAACCCTCGCAGTGGCCACCGACATTGACCGCCCGCGTCAGCCCTCGAGGTCGTCCACGCCCGGCAGCCAGCTCTTCCCCGGCCCACCCCAACTGCGCTTTCGCATGACCTTGAACGCATCCTTGTACCAGGGGTGCTCGAGCCGGTCGGCGTAGATGATGCCGTTGAGATGGTCGAACTCGTGCTGCAGGATGCGGGCGAACCAGCCCTCGGCTTCGATCTCGTACTGCTCCCCGTCGAGGTCCGTGGCGCGCAGCAGAGCGCGTTCGGATCGGCGCAGGGGGTAGCGTTCGCCCGGGAACGACAGGCAGCCCTCCGACTCGAGTTCGTCGTCGAGCTCGAGCAGCGACTCCGGCTCGGCCGGAGTGACGTACAACTCTGGGTTGATGGCCACGCCGCGGCGCTCTGTGCCGTCGGCCTCCTCGTAGGAGTAGACGAAGAGGCGCTTGCCGACGCCGATCTGGGGGCCTGCGAGGCCTACGCCTGGGGCCGCATCCATGGTCTCGAACATGTTCGCGACGAGCTCGCGAATCTCCTCCGTGATCTCGCCGACCGGTACCGCGGGTTCATGAAGGACGGGCTCGCCGTAGATGCGAATTGGGAGAGTTGTCATCCCATCAGCGTATCTTCGCGCCAACATCCCTTCACGACGCGCGCCGCACAATAGGATTGCCCATCATGACCATCGCACCCCTCAGTGATCTGGCAATGCTCCCAGGGCTCACTCCGGTCCAGATGATCGGCATCCCGCTCGCTCTGATCGGCGCTGTCTTCATGTCACTCGGTGCCATGTACCAGCATCGCGGTGTGAGCAAGGTAGAAGCGGCGAGTGGCACGAGCGGCGCAGCCGGACTGAACCTGAAGCACCTGTTCGCGTTGCTGAGTCGACCCTCCTGGGTCATCGGCACGGTCATGCTCGGGCTCGCCGTCGTCATGCAACTCGCCTCGTTCGTCTTCTCGCCCATCATCGTGGTGCAGCCGCTCGGAGTGGTCTCGCTGCTCCTGACCACGCTGCTGACAGCGCGGGCTATCAGGCAGCGACTCCCGAACGTGAAGATCTTCGCCGTGGCCCTTTGCATCATCGGCGTCGGCGCGTTCGTGACGGTCGCTGCGCTGTTCGCCAAGGAAAAGGCGATCTCCGACGAGCAGGTTGCAACCGTGCTTGTCCTCCTCGCGATCGTCGTCGTCGTGTTCGGCACCGGCTTTTTCCTGCTGCGCAAGCGATTCAAGGCGCTCATCTACGTGCTCGGAGCCGGCGTCATCTACGGCTTCGTCGCGACGCTCGCCAAGATCACGATCAACCGCATCCAGCACGACAACTTCGAATGGCTGACTCTCATCTGCCTTGTTGCGCTCCTCATCGCGACGGGCGTCGGCGGCTACTTCGTCCAGAACGCCTACGCCTCCGGCCCGCCAGACATGGTCATCGCAGGGCTGACGGTCATCGACCCGATCATCGCGGTCGCCATCGCCATCGCCGTCCTCGGCGAGGCGAGTGCAGCCCCCTGGTACGCGTTCGTGCTGTTCATCGCTTCTGGCGCGATCGCCGTCACGGGTGTGTTCGTGCTCGAGCGAGGACAGACGGATGCCGAAGTCGAAGCTGTTCGCCGGAACGCGGTCGAGGGTCGCGGATCGCTCGACACCGAGGGGCGTCGAAGCGACACCGAGGCGCGAGTCACCGAGCAATAGCAGTCATCCAGCGTGTGCTGAGGCCACGCCTCCGGACACGGCCAGTACCATGACGTGAGATTCCGCGAGCGACGGCCACAACCTGTCGCGAGCCCCAGACGAGATCGAGGTCACCACCCCGTGCCGAATGAAGGTCATTCAACAAGCACCACCGCCGTCGCAGCTGACGGCGAACGGCCGCTCAAGATTCTGATCGCGGGGGACACTTTCACGCCGAACGTCAACGGCGCCGCCAAGTTCACGGAGCACCTGGCATCCGGCATGGCCGCTCGAGGCCACGACGTGCACGTCATCGTGCCGGCCGCCAGCAGGCGCCACGGCACTTGGACGGAAGAATACGACGGGCAGAAGGTGACCGCGCACCGCCTCAGGTCTCATCGCTGGTGGGCACACGACTGGCTGCGCTACGCACCGCCGTGGCACATCCGAGCAGAATCGGAGCGTGTGGTCGACGAAGTCCGTCCCGACGTCGTGCACTTCCAGTCTGCCGTCATCATCGGCCGCGGTGTCGCGATCGAAGCCGAGAAGCGTGGCATTCGCATCATCGGCACAAACCACCTCATGATCGAGAACCTCGTCGACCACTCGCTGCTGCCACAGGCCCTCCGCGGTATCGCGGCGAGCATCTGGTGGAAGGATGCGCGCTCGACATTGGGCCGCGCATCCGCCATCACCACCCCGACGCGCCGCGCCGCTGACTTCCTCGAGGCGAACGGCGGCATCTCCGACGTGCTCGCGATCTCGTGTGGCATCCGAACCTCCGACTACACGTTCGACTTCTCGCCACGCGAGTCCAAGCGCATTCTCTTCGTGGGTCGAGTGACCGGAGAGAAGAAGATCGATGTGCTGCTCCGCGCCCTCACGCTCCTGCCGTCGGACGTGGGGCTCGACATCGTCGGTGGGGGAGACCAGAAGAAGAACCTGCAGTCGCTCGCCAAGCAGCTCGGGCTGGCGGATCGCGTGACGTTCCACGGCTACCTGAGCGATCAGGAGCTTCGCCGCATGTACACGCGCGCCTCCGTGTTCGCGATGCCCTCGATCGCTGAACTGCAGTCGATTGCGACAATGGAGGCCATGGCCTCCGGTCAGCCCGTCGTCGCGGCCGACGCGATGGCGCTGCCCCACCTCGTGCACGACGGCGAAAACGGCTTCCTTTTCGAGCCGAACAACGAGCGCGACCTCGCCGACAAGCTCTCGCAGGTCCTTGCGCTCTCAAGTTCCGAACGCGAGGAGATGGCCCGCGCGGGTCTCGACCTCGTGCGCATGCACGACATCGACCGCACGCTTGAGCTGTTCGAGCGGCTCTACCGGGGCGCATCCGTCAAGGAAGTCGCGCGCGATTCGGTCAACGAGCAGGACCACTCGCTCGACTGAGTCCGTCGCACGCCTCTGGCCTCAGCCGTTCTGATCGCCGGGCAGAGTCAGGATGCGTGCCCCGCCTTCCATGATGGCGATCGTGTGTTCAGTGTGGGCGGTCCTGCATCCGGTTGCGCTGCGCAGTGTCCAGCCGTCCTCGTCGGTCACGAGCCGGTTCGTGTCGGCCATGACCCACGGCTCGATCGCCAGCATCATCCCGGTGCGTAGACGCACGCCGCGGCCGGGACGACCGTCGTTCGCGACGTGCGGGTCCTGGTGCATCGTCGAGCCGATCCCGTGCCCGCCGAACTCCATGTTGATCTCGTACCCGGCTGACGAGAGGACGCTGCCGATGGCATGCGAGATGTCGCCAACGCGCGCACCGGGAACTGCGACGGCGATGGCGGCGGCAAGAGCGCGTTCGGTGACTTCGATGAGCGCTTCGTCGGCGGCATCACGAGACGAGCCCACGATGAAGCTGATGGCCGCGTCTGCGGCCACGCCGTTTTTCACGATCGCAAGATCGAGCGTGAGGAGGTCTCCGTCCGTGAGTCGGTAGTCGTGTGGCTTGCCGTGGAGGACGGCGTCGTTCACTCCGACGCAGATGTAGTGCCCGAACGGGCCTCTCCCGAACGACGGTTCGTAATCGACGTAGCACGAGGTTGCCCCAGCCTCCAGGATCAGCGTCTTCGCCCACTCATCGATCTCGAGCAGGTTCGTGCCGACCCTGATCTTCGCTTTCAGGTGCTGCAAGATCGTCCCGACGACCTGCCCGGTCACTGCTGCCCGTGCGAGCTCGGTCTCGTTGAGGATCTCGATCATGCGGCGCCTTTCGTCGTGAGGCCTCATATGCCCCAATAAGTATCCCGGTAAAGGTATACCGGATTAGTATTGGGACATGGTCAGACTTCCACTCAGCCCAGACGACATCGAGCGCGGGGAGCGCCTCGGAGCGTTCCTGCGGCGCGCGCGGGGCGATCGCCCCATGCTTCGGGTTGCGCTCGACGCGGGCGTGTCGCCAGAGACGCTTCGCAAGATCGAGTCGGGCCGGGTGGCGACGCCAGCATTCTCGACGATCGCGGCGATCGCCGGAGTCCTGTCGGTCTCGCTCGACGAGATCTGGTCGGCAATCAGCGAGTCGGAGGTCCGTGCGGGCTCAGCGACGGACCCCGGGATGCGCGCCGTCAGCTGAAGCTGTCTAGCTCGTCTGCGCCTCCCGCGCTTCGAGCGCGGCTTCCAGGCGCTCGACCTTGCCGTCGAGCTCGCCAGTGTGTCCTGGCCGGATGTCGGCTTTCAGAACCAGGGAGACACGGCTCCCGAACTGGCCCACAGCCTCCGTCGCTGCTTTGACGACGGCGAACACTTCGTCCCACTCACCCTCGATGGTTGTGAACATCGAGTCGGTGCGGTTGGGGAGCCCGGATGCGCGCACGACGGCGACCGCGGCGGCGACGGCGTTGTGGAGTGACGCGTCGCCCTCTCCCGGAGAAGGGGCTGACGGGCTTGGAGTTCCGCTGGGGGCGACGGAGAAGGCAACGATCATGCCCACCATCGTGCCACGCCGTCACGCGGTCGTCCTGCTGTGTTCAGAAGTAGGGCGGGTGGGACTCGAACCCACGCATCGTCCAGTTATGAGCCGGATGCCTTAACCAGCTTGGCTACCGCCCCAAGCGCTGTCGATTCTAGCCAGATTTCACTCCCGTGTGCGGCGGACGGACTTGTGAACACGGGCAGGTCTAGACTTGGGCCCCACAAGCGGGGTCGACGTCGATTCCGTATGCACGAAAAGCAGGGGATGATGAAGCGAGCTGAACAGCGAGCGCAGACGAGGCAGGCGCTTCTCGAAGCGGCTTCGCTCGAGTTCGAGGCCAACGGCTACGCCGCGACGGTTCTCAGTGATATTTCCGACCGTCTTGGCATGACCAAGGGCACGGTCTACTTCCACTTCCCGACGAAGGCCTTGCTTGCCCAGGCCGTCACCGCGAACTGGTCGGTGATGTGGGAGGAGGAGATCGCCGCCTCTCGCGAGCGAGGGCTCTCGCTTGACGAGCTCGAGTCGCTCATGATCCGGATCGCGGAGCGCTTTCAGTCTGACGCGCTCATCCGCGCGACTATCAGGCTCGTTCGCGAACGTGAACTGATCGAGGAGGAGCTTCCTCGCCCCTTCGATCATTGGCTCGATGTGACGAAAGAGGCGCTCCAGGCCTCTCGCGAATCTGGTGTGCTGCGCGACGACATCGATGTGGATGCGGCGGCCTGGCAGATCCTGGCGAACCTGGTGGGCATTCAGCTGCTCATCGATGACCTGAACGACGGTCGGAGTATCGCGGATCGTGTCAGGGAGATGTGGGCGGTCCACAGGGTCACCCTCGCTACCCCGGGGCGCTCAGTCACACAATCCTGACTCGCCGCATCCCCCATTACCAGAGGGGCGGTGCCTGCGTTGCGCGCATTCCTGTCTTCGGCCAAAGATCAGTCTCAGGTAGGGCATGAGAGGCGAGGAACCCGTCCTTTCGGGTGATTCCAAGGTTCGTCCTCGGCGACAGGATTGAGTGGCGCCAGGTCATCGCTCGGCGTCGTGTCGCGTCGAAAGGTCCCTCTGTGTCTGTGCTCACCCGTCTGAGTCTCAAGTATCGAATTCTGATCGGTCTGCTCACCGCGGCGATCGCAGCGGCGGGGATCATCTCGACGGCGCAGCTCAAGCAGGAGCTCATGCCGTCGATGGAGATCCCGCAGGGCTTCGTGACCGCAACTCTCGACGGTGCGTCTCCAGACGTCATGGTCTCCGAGGTCACAGAGCCGATCGAGAACGCCCTTCGAGCGGTCTCGGAGGTGCAGTCGGTGACTTCCACGACTTCCGAGGGGTTCGCGCAGATCGTCGTCGCTTGGAGCTTCGATGCCGACAAGTCGCAGGTCGAGGCCGACCTCCGTGCCGCGGTCGAGTCCACCGAAGCCACGCGTCCTGACTCGTCGACCGCTGAGCTCATGACGTTCTCGCTCGACGCGCTGCCTGTCTTGACTCTCGGCGCGTCGTCCGACGCCGACACCGCCGCGCTCTCGAAGACGCTCACGGACACCGTGGTGCCCGCGCTCTCGCAGGTCGACGGTGTGCAGAACGTTCAGGTTTCCGGTGCCCGCGAGGAACGCGTCGAGATCAGCCTGCGCCAGGCCGACGTCGACGCGCTGAAGATCGACACCTCGATGATCGAGCCGACGCTCACCGCGGCCGGCCTGGTGCTGCCGGCCGGCGACGTCACGGGAGGCAGCGGCGAGATCTCCGTGCAGGTCGGCTCGCAACTCGACACGCTCGACGCCCTCCGCGCGCTGCCCTTCACGACGGAGGACTCCACGGTTCTGCTCTCGCAGTTCGCGGATGTCGACCTCAAGGAAGTCCCTGCGACGTCCATCTCCCGCGTCAATGGTGCGGAAACGCTGACGCTCAGCATCACGAAGGCCACGGACGCGAGCACTGTCTCCGTCGCGCACGGTGTCACGGAGAAGCTGGCCGAGATCACGCCGACACTCCCGTCGAACGTGGTGTTCACCGAGATCGAGAACCAGGCTCCCTACATCGAGCAGTCCATCCACGATCTGTCGGTCGAGGGTGGACTTGGCCTCATCTTCGCGGTCCTCGTCATCTTCCTCTTCCTCGCTTCGTTCCGTTCGACGATCGTCGCAGCGATCTCCATCCCGATGTCGCTGCTCATCACGATGGTCGGCCTGAACCTGGGCGAGTACTCGCTCAACATCTTGACGCTCGGTGCGCTGACGATCGCCGTCGGGCGAGTGGTCGACGACTCGATCGTGGTCATCGAGAACATCAAGCGACGCCAGGGTTCCGGTGCGCTGACCATCGAGGGCATCGTCGGTTCCGTCGGGCAGGTCGCGGGCGCCATTACGGCATCGACGCTCACGACCGTCGCTGTGTTCCTTCCTATCGCGTTTGTCGGCGACATCGTCGGGCAGCTTTTCCGCCCCTTCGCGGTGACCGTCTCGATCGCGTTGATCGCGTCCCTGGTCGTTGCCCTCACGATCGTGCCGGTCTTCGCGTACTGGATGCTGCGCCGTCCGTCCAAGCCCATGAAGCGTGAGCGCTTCATCAGAGCGCGTGCGGCACAGGCTGCCTGGGCGGCTCGCCAGGAGGACTCCGCCGAGCGTCGGTGGGTCCGTCAGGCCGAAAAGCTCGAGGCGAAGAACGCGAAGCGGGAGCAACGCGGGAAGTCGCTCCTGCCGGTCCCTGCGTCCGCATCCGGAGTTGTGCATGCGAGTGGCGACGGCGAAGAGGGCTCGCCTTACGACGGCCTGCAGCGCGCGTTCGTCCCGATTCTGGATGCAACGCTGCGGCACCCGCGTCGCACGATCGCCGCGGCGCTCGCGCTCCTCCTGCTGACGGGAGTTGGGGCGACCGCGCTTCGAAGCGACTTCCTCGGCAGCATGGGTGACGAGACGATCCTCGTCGAGCAGAAGCTCGCTCAGGGGACCACCATCGAGCAGAGCCTGGCGAGTGCGGAGAAGCTCGAGGCAGTGCTCTCGACGAAAGACAGTGTCGAGACGTTCGTGAGCTCTATCGGAGCGAGCGGGGCCAGCGCCTTCGGTGGTGGCGGGGGAGACACCTCGATCACCGTCATCCCAGTCGAGGGAGAGGATGCAGAGGCCGTCGCCAACGGCCTTCGTGCGGACTTCGGCGGGCTCAGCGACGTGGGCGAGGTGACCGTCACGACGGCGGCATCGTCAGCGTTGGCGAGCGACGTCCAGCTTGCGATTCAGGGCAACGACGCGGATGCACTCAACCAGGCAGCGACGCAGCTCAGCGATGCGGTCAAGGACCTCCCGGGGGTCACTGCCGTCACCAACGATCTCAGCACTGGCGGCAACGTCGTTGTCGTCGATGTCGATCGCAGCAAGGCTGCTGGCTTCGGTTACACGCAGGCCACGGTCGGTCAGGCCGTCTCCGCCGCGCTCACCGGAACGCCGCTCGGATCGGTGCGGCTCGAAGGCGTTGACCGCGACATCGTGATCGCACCGACGCAGGGCCCGGTGGCACTCGACCAGCTTGCGCTCATGCAGCTGCCGGTCACCGCCGTCCAGCAGCAGCGTGCCATCCAGGACGCTACGGATGCGTTCGCCGATGAGCAGGAGGCGAAGGCCGAGGAGCAGCAGGCCGAAGCCGTCGAGCAGATGCAGGAGACGGTCAACGACGCGGTCGAGGCGCGAGACACGGTCTCGTCGCAGCTGTCCGAGCTGCAGACCCAACTGGCCTCCCTCCAGAGTGCCCCGCTGACGCCCACCGTTCCGGACGCAGGTTCGGGCATGACTCCCGAGCAGGCAGCACAGGCTGAACGGGATGCCCAGATCGCTGCCCTCACCGACGCGATCACTCAGGCAGAGTCGGGCATCGAGCAGGCAAACGCCGGTGTCGACGCGGCTGTGAAGGCTCAGGAGGATATGGCAGCGCAGACGCTTGAGGCGGAGGAGACGCAGGCCAGGCAGGAGGGTCTCGCCGATACGCAGGCGACTCCGATCCGTCTTGGTGACATCGCGGCGGTCCGCGAGGAGGCCACGCCGAGCGCGATCACACGCAACGACGGTGCCCGTCAGGTCACCGTCTCGATCACACCAGCCGAGGGGCAGCTCGGAACCGTGACCCAGTCCGTGTACGCAGCGACCGACGGCCTTGCATTGCCCGCCGGAGTGACGTTTGTTGTCGGCGGTGCCTCCGCTGACCAGAACGAGTCATTCGAACAGCTCGGCATGGCAATGCTGCTCGCTATAGTCCTGGTGTTCCTCATCATGGTGGCGACGTTCCGCAGCCTCATGCAACCGCTCATCCTGCTCGTCTCCGTGCCGTTCGCTGCGACGGGCGCAGTCGCACTGCTGCTCCTGACGGACACGCCGCTCGGACTGCCCTCGCTCATCGGCCTGCTGATGCTGATCGGAATCGTGGTCACCAACGCGATCGTGCTGATCGACCTCATCAACCACATCCGAGAACGGGGCGCGAGCGTGCACGATGCGATCGTGCACGGCACGAGACTGCGCCTGCGACCCATCCTCATGACGGCCGCCGCGACGATCTTCGCGCTTGTGCCGATGTCGCTCGGCCTGACCGGCGGCGGCGTTTTCATCTCCAAGCCGCTTGCCATCGTCGTGATCGGCGGTCTGATCAGCTCGACGCTCCTCACGCTTGTGCTCGTGCCCGTCCTCTACTCGAGCGTGGAACGGCGCGCCGACCGTCGGGCCGCGAAGCGAGCGGCGCGGGCCGACAAGAAGTCGGAGGCCGCGGCGCGGAAGAAGGCGCTGGCCGCGTCACCCGCGGCCAGTTGACCCTGACGGCGTCGCGCGTGAGCGCGGCGCCGTCTTGCTGTCGGCGGCGCCGTCTTCGGACGCAATTCGGAAAGCGCCGAGGATCGAGAGAGAATAGGCGGATGCATCCGATCGCCGCCCGTGCTCAGCTCTCGACCGCCCACCGCATCGTGGTCAAGATCGGATCGTCGTCGCTGACCGGCGCCGACGGGCACCTGAACCTCGACGCGCTGCGCTTGCTGGTGCAGGTCATCGCCGATCGTCATGACCTGGGCCTGCAGACCCTGCTCGTGACCTCGGGCGCCGTCGCGGCGGGAATCGGCCCACTCGGTCTCCCATCGCGGCCACGCGACGTAGCCACCGCCCAGGCAGCCGCATCGGTGGGCCAGGGGATGCTTGTGGCCCGCTACGCCGAGGCGTTCGCCGATAGGGCGATCACCGTCGGGCAGATTCTCCTCACGGCCGAAGACACGGTGCGGCGCACGCGCTACAAGAACGCGCAGCGCTCGCTCGAGCGCCTGTTCCGACTCGGGGTCGTGCCGATCGTGAACGAGAACGACGCGGTCGTGACCGACGAGCTGCGGTTCGGTGACAACGACCGGCTCGCCGCGCTTGTCGCTCAGCTTGTCGGTGCCGACGCGCTTGTGCTGCTCACCGATGTCGACGGCCTCTACGACGGGCCGCCCAGCAGGGAAGGCACTCGACGGATCACCGAGGTCCTCGGTCCGAGCGACCTCGAGGGCATCGAGGTGTCCGGCAGGGGGAGCGACGTGGGCACCGGCGGTATGCTCACGAAGCTCGAATCGGTGTCGATCGCCACCGGGTCCGGTATCCCGGTCGTGCTGACCAAGGCGGATAACGCGCGCCCGGCGATCGCCGGCGAGCGAGTCGGCACGTGGTTCGCGCCGACTGGCAAGCGCTCGTCGCGCAAACGCCTCTGGATCGCCCACGCAGCGCGCGTGCAGGGCAAGGTTGTGCTCGACGACGGTGCAGTTGATGCGGTCCTCGGTGGTCGCGCGTCCCTGCTGGCGGCAGGGATCGTCGGCGTCGAAGGGGAGTTCGTGGCGGGGGACCCGGTCGAGCTCGTCTCGAAGAGCGGCACCGTGATCGCGCGCGGGCTCAGCGGCTTCGACTCCGCCGAGATCCCGGAGATGCTCGGCCAGTCGTCGAGCGCCCTCCGGGAGTCGCTCGGTTCCGGCTACGACCGCGAAGTCATCCACCGCGACGACCTCGTACTGGTGCGCCCGAAGGGCCTCCGCGTCAACTGAGCGAGGGTGCACCCCGCGTAGAATGCTCTGTCATGACGATCTTGCAGGGTGAGCGCGCGGAAACGGTCGACGAGGGCAACGCAGACGAGGCGGCGAGCAACGCCATCATCGGGCTCGCCGGGCGGGCTCGCGCGTCGTCGCGGGTGCTGGCACGGTCGACGCGCGCGCAGAAAGACGGTGCGCTCCTCGCGCTCGCAGACGCTCTCGTGGCCGCCACGCCGAAGATCCTCGCCGGAAACGCGCAGGACCTCGAGCGCGGGCGAGCCTCGGGCATGTCCGGCGGCCTGCTGGATCGACTTGCCCTCGACGAGACCCGCATTCGAGGCATCGCAGACTCGCTCCGCGAAGTCGCCGCGCTTCCCGACCCGGTCGGTGCCGTGGTTCGAGGTTCGACGCTCGCGAACGGGCTTCGCCTCCGACAGCTGCGGGTTCCGATGGGCGTCATCGGCGTCATCTACGAGGCGCGTCCGAACGTGACGGTCGACGTTGCCGGTCTTGCGCTGAAGAGCGGCAACGCCGTGCTCCTCCGCGGGGGATCCGCCGCAGAGTCCTCGAATGAGGCGATCATCGGGACGCTGCGCAGCGCCCTCGAGTCCTACGGGCTCCCGGCAGATCTTGTGCAGTCGATCGACGAATACGGCCGTGCCGGGGCTCGAGCGCTCATGCGCGCCCGCGGACACGTGGACCTCGTTGTGCCACGGGGCGGCGCCGGCCTGATCCAGACCGTCGTCCGCGAGTCCCGGGTTCCCGTGATCGAGACGGGTGTCGGCAACTGCCACGTCTTCGTCGATAGCACGGCCGAGCTCGACATGGCCCTTGACATCATCATCAACTCCAAGACGCACCGTGTCGGGGTCTGCAACGCCGCTGAGACGCTGCTGGTGCACGCGGACGCCGCCGACGCCTTCCTGCCGGTCGCGCTCTCAGAGCTCAGCAGCAGAGGTGTTCGGCTGCACGGTGATGACCGCACGCGTGCCGCCGCGCCGGACGGCATCGAGGTCCTTGAGGCGACGCACGAGGACTGGGCCACGGAGTACCTGGACTACGAGATCGCCGTGCGCGTCGTCGAGGACTTCGACCAGGCACTCGAGCACATCCGCGAGTTCTCCACCGGCCACACCGAGGCGATCGTCACGAGCTCGCTGCAGGCCGCCGAGCGGTTCACTGCTGAGGTTGACGCTGCCGCCGTGATCGTCAACGCCTCCACGCGCTTCACCGACGGGGGACAATTCGGACTCGGTGCCGAACTCGGCATCTCGACGCAGAAGCTGCACGCCCGCGGGCCAATGGGGCTCGAGGAGCTCACGACGACGAAGTGGGTTGTGACCGGCGACGGCCAGATCCGCGCCTGATCGACCGCATCGCCGTTCCTTCTCGGATCGGCGGGGCCGGTAGTCGAAGATCAGACCAGGTGATGACGCGCTCGGTCAGGCGTGCCACGTAGCCTTCTGGGAGACGAGAAGGGACGAACATGACGAGCACCCCACTGCCCATCGAGAACCAGCCGCACACCCTCGACCGAGTGTTCCTCGGTGAGCTCGAGGTGTCGCCTGAGCGCATAGCGGGCCCATACGGCTCGCTTCCGACGGCAGGCTCCACGGTCTTTGTCACGAACATGTCGCGCGTCGAACGGGCGATCCCGACCTGGGCCATCATCGTCGCTATTGCCGGCTTCTTCGTCCTGACGATCTTCAGCCTCCTCTTCCTGCTCGTCAAAGAGGACCGTGTCGTCGGCGGCTATGAGGTGCGGGTCTCGAATCCCACCGGAACGCTCACAAGCTTCGTGCCAGTGGATGCTCGCTCAGCGGCGTGGATCTGGCAGGACCTGCAGGGCCGGGCTGCCGCTGCTCGGGAAATCATCGCGACAGTCACTTCTTCCGTTCACTGACGTTCATCAGCGTGACGCAGCGGGGCCTCATTTGGGGGCTACGCTGTACGGCGTGAAGGCCTACGACTCGCTGTCCGTATCCACTGTCCTCCCCGCTGAGCTCGCTCCTCTGCGGACTCTCGCCAAGAACCTGCGATGGTCCTGGCGTCCGAGCGCCGAGCGCCTCTTCGCTGGAATCGACGAGCCCCTCTGGCGCGCCTGCGGCCGCAACCCGGTCGTGATGCTCCGGTCACTTTCGGCGACCCGGGTAGCAGAGCTCGCCGCCGACGGTGCGTTCCTGGCTCGACTTTCCGAGGAGACTGAGGACCTCTCGGCCTACCTCGAGAGCGAGCGCTGGTTCCACAAGCACACGAGGGGCACGGAAGACGAGGCCACGAGCGTCGCCTACTTCTCGATGGAGTTCGGCATCACGGAATCCTTGCCGGTCTACTCTGGCGGTCTCGGCGTGCTTGCCGGCGACCACCTGAAGAGTGCCAGTGATCTCGGAGCGCCGATCATCGGCATCGGGCTCCTGTATACCTACGGCTACTTCTCGCAGACGCTCTCGCGCGAGGGATGGCAGCAGGAGGCCTACACAGAGCACCCTCCGACGGATCTTGCCGTCGACCCGGTACTCGACGCCGATGGCACCCAGGTGCACGTCTCGCTCAGCTTCCCGGACGGACGTGCCCTGGACATAGCGCTGTGGGAAGCGCAGGTCGGCAGCGTCCCGCTGCTGCTGCTCGACACGAACCTGCCCTCGAACCCGGAGGACTTCCGGGCGATCACCGACCGCCTCTATGGGGGCGACGCTGAGCACCGCATCCGCCAGGAGCTGGTGCTCGGTGTCGGCGGGGTGCGGGCGGTGCAGGCCTACACAGTGCTCCGCGGTCGTGCGCAGCCGACGGTCTTCCATCTCAACGAGGGGCACGCCGGCTTCTCAGGGATCGAGCGCATCGGCCAGCTCATGGAGAGGGGTGAGAACTTCGAGACGGCCCTCGCGACAGTGCGATCGAGCACGGTCTTCACGACCCACACGCCCGTCCCCGCCGGCATCGACCGCTTCGACTCGCATGTCGTCCAGCGCTACCTGGGATCCTCCGGCGGCCACACGCTGGTCCCAGCCGTGCCCTCGCCCCGCATCATGGAACTCGGTGCAGAAGACGACCCGGGTCGCTTCAACATGGCGCACCTGGGCCTCAGGCTGGCGCAGTACGCCAACGGTGTCGCGAAGCTCCATGGAGTCGTGTCGCGAGGCATGTTCGCAAAGCTGTACCCGGGTGTGGAGGTCGACGAGGTCCCCATCGGCTCCATCACCAACGGTGTGCACATCCCGAGCTGGACGCGCCCGTCCATGATGCCGGTCATCGAGGCGATGAATGGTGGCCGTGACCTCGCCACCTCCACTACCTGGGACCACCCCGACGCGGTCGGTGCTGAAGAGCTCTGGCGCATCCGCGGCGAACTTCGGGCCGAACTCGTGAAGCGGGCGCGGGACTCCGTGCGCGCATCCTGGAAGGCACGCGGGGCGCAGGACGCGGAACTCGGCTGGATCCGTGACGTGCTCGATCCGGAGCGGCTCACGATCGGGTTCGCGCGACGCGTCTCGACCTATAAGCGCCTCACGCTCATGTTGCAGGACCGCGAGCGGCTTGCGCGCATTCTGAACAACCCAGAGCGCCCGGTGCAGTTCGTGATCGCCGGCAAGGCGCACCCGGCCGATATGGGCGGCAAGCAGCTCCTACAGCAGCTCGTGAACTTCGCGGACGAGGCCGGCGTGCGCGATCGCATCGTCTTCCTGCCCGACTACAACGTGACGATCGCCAAGCATCTCGTTGCCGGCAGCGACGTCTGGCTCAACAACCCCGTGCGCCCCCAGGAGGCTTCGGGAACGTCTGGCATGAAGGCCGTCATGAACGGCTGCCTGACGTTCTCGATCTCAGACGGTTGGTGGGACGAGATGGCCGATGATTCAGTCGGCTGGACGATCCCGGACGCACACGGAGTCGACGAGCGGACGCGTGACTCGCTTGAGGCAGGCGCCCTGTACGACATCCTCGAACACGAGATCGCCCCGCTCTTCTACGAGCGCGATGAGCGTGGCCTCCCGACCGAGTGGGTCGAGAAGGTCCGCCGGTCCATCGCCGTGGTGGGGCCCAAGGTTGCAGCCGAGCGCATGGTCCGCGACTACGTCGACGGGCTGTACCTGCCTGCTGGCCGTTCGGCGAGCGTTGCGGCGGATGCCGTGGCGACGCGCGAGTATGCCGTCTGGCTCGGCAACGTACGCGCGGCGTGGCCGAGCGTGCTGGTCGAGGACGTCGTCTCCGAGACCCGAGAGCCGAGGACCGGCGAGGGTCTGCGTCTGTCCGCACGTCTTGCTCTGGGGCAGCTGACGTCTGACGATGTGCTGGTCGAGGCTGTTGTCGGGGTTCCAGATGAAACGGGGGAGCTGCGTGACGCCCGCATCCTCCAGATGCACCCTGTCGTTGATGGTTCCTCGGAGTTTGTCGTCGAGGTGCTCGTCGACGCGCCAGGCCGCCTCGGCTACACCGTTCGGGTGCAACCTCGGCACGCCTTCCTGCAGGCACCCGCTGAGCTCGGACTGGTTCGCCTTCCATCCTGAGCGCCAAGACGTGGACGGCGGCGTCGAAAGTAATGACAGGCTTGTCATTCGACGTCGCCGTCGGGCATAATTCAAGAGACGACAGAAATGTCGACGTCTGGTAAACGATGCAGTTCGCATCCATTCATCACGTGATCGTTGGGGAAGACGAATCACCAAACGAATGGAGGAGAACTCATGGTTGCACCGAACGCAGGAGGGGTGCTCTACGTGCACTCCTCTCCTAAGGCGCTTTGCCAGCACGTCGAGTGGGGTGTCGGTCGCGCCCTTGGGTACGCGGTCAACCTTCCCTGGATTGACCAGCCGGTCATTCCTGGACAGTTGCGCGCTGAATTCACCTGGGAAGGCGAGCCTGGTGCGGGGGCGGCTATTGCGTCGCATCTGCGCGGGTGGGCTCACCTTCGCTTCGAAGTCACCGAGGACGCGCGTCCTGGCGTCGATGGCGGTCGTTGGATGCACACGCCTGAGCTTGGTATTTACTACGCCCAGACGGATGCCTCTGGCGGCGTCGCGGTTCCGGAAGAACGCATCCGGTACGCGATGGAGATCGCGGGAGGCAACGCCTCTGAGCTCCACCGCGAACTGCGCCTCGCGCTTGGGCAGGCCTGGGACGACGAGTTGGAGCCCTTCCGCATCGCCGGCGACGAGAGTCCCGTCGTGTGGATGCACCACCGAGTCGGCTAGGTCAGCCACGCTGAAGGTCTGCTCCAACGCAGACGGGAAGCGGTTCTCGACACTCCAAGGACTGTGGCCCCTCAGATTTTCACCTGAGGGGCCACAGTTCTCTGTCGATGCCGCGGATCGGCTGTCGAGGTGCTTCTGGTTTTAAACGCCTCGGAATGCGACGACGGCGTTGTGACCGCCGAAGCCGAACGAGGTCGAGATAGCGACCTTGCCTGACGCCTCGAACGGACGCGGTTCGGTGACCACGTCGAGGTGGATAGCGGGATCCTGCTCGTTGAGGTTGATGGTCGGAGGCAGCGTGCCCTCTGAGAGCGCAAGCACGGTGAACATCGCCTCGATGGCACCGGCACCGCCAAGCAGATGGCCCGTGGAGGCCTTCGTCGCGGAGACCGGGATGGAGGCGAGGTGCTCGCCGAAGACCGCCTTGAGCGCCGTGAACTCGGCGATATCGCCAACGGGTGTGGATGTGGCATGCGCGTTGATGTGCCTGACGTCCGCAACTTCGACGCCGGCCTGTCCGAGAGCAGCCCTGATGGCGCGCGCAGCTCCGGTGCCTTCTGGGTCCGGCGCCGTGATGTGGTGCGCATCCGCCGTGACGCCGCCGCCGATGAGCTCGGCGTAGATGCGCGCGCCGCGAGCGAGCGCGTGCTCTTCCGTCTCCAGCACGAGCGCCGCCGCGCCCTCGCCGAGCACGAATCCGTCGCGGCTCACATCGTAGGGGCGCGAGGCGTGCGAGGGGTCGTCGTTGCGCTTCGAGAGTGCCTGCATGGCAGCGAACGACGCAACGGGGAGGGGATGGATGGCGGCTTCGGAGCCGCCGGCGACGACGACGTCGGCGAGACCCTGCTGAAGATGCTCGTAGGCGTCCGCGATGGCCTCGGTGCTTGACGCGCAGGCTGAGACGACGGTGCGGACACCGGCGCGAGCCTGGATGTCCATGCCGATCGCGGCTCCGGGGCCGTTCGGCATGAGCATGGGGACCGTCAGCGGCATGACGCGGCGCGGTCCCTTCTCGCGGAGGGTGTCCCAGGCGTCGAGCAGCGTCCACACGCCGCCGATACCGGTGGCCCAGTCGACGAGGAGGCGCTCGGCGGGGATGTCGCCGACCTTCAGGCCTGCGTCGGCGAAGGCCTCGCGGCCGGCGATCAGCGCGAATTGGCTTGAGGGGTCGAGGCGCTTCGCCTCGTGGCGGGGGAGCACCTCGCTTGCCGGCACCTTTGCGGTTGCGGCGAATTCGATGGGGATCTCGTACTTCGCGACCCATTCGGCCTCGAGCGTCCGAGCTCCTGACTCACCCGCGAGGAGTGCTTCCCACGTGCTGCGGGCGTCTCCGCCGAGCGGGGAAGTCGCTCCGATTCCGGTGACGACAATTTTCTTGGTCATGACAACTGCTCCTGAATGAACTGGGGCGAAGGTGAAACAGTCACTAAGAGTGGGCGGCAGAAGCCGCCCACTCGAAGTGGAGGAGCGTACTTAGGACGCTGCGACGATGAAGTTGACGGCGTCGCCCACGGTCTTGAGGTTTGCGACCTCGTCGTCCGGGATCTTGACGTCGAACTTCTCTTCGGCGTTGACAACGATCGTCATCATGGAGATCGAGTCGATGTCGAGGTCGTCGGTGAAAGACTTCTCAACCGTGACCGTGTCAGCCGCGATTCCGGTCTCGTCGTTTACGAGCTCAGCGAGTCCCGCGAGAACTTCGTCGTTGGTAAGTGCCATGGTGTTTCTCCTTGATTGTCAATGACCGAGCCAAGTGTATTGGTCGGCGGGGGTGCGTGGTGGAGGCGTGCGGGGACTTCTTGTGCCGTTTACGGGAGCACGACGACCTGGGCGCCGTAGACGAGGCCTGCGCCGAAGCCGATTTGCAGGGCGAGGCCGCCTGAGAGCTCAGGGTTCTCTTCCAGCAGCCGGTGCGTCGCGAGCGGCACGGAGGCCGCCGAGGTGTTCCCGGTTGTCGCGATGTCGCGCGCGATGACGACGTGGTCGGGCAGTGCGAGCTGCTTCGCGAACTCGTCCACGATGCGCATGTTCGCCTGGTGCGGGATGAAGGCGGAGAGCTGTTCGGCGGTGACGCCGGCTTCTTCCAGTGCGCGCCGCGCGACCTTGGCCATGTCCCAGACTGCCCAGCGGAACACGCTCGGACCGTCCTGACGCAGTGTCGGCCATTCGGAGCCGCCTTGGCGGTACTCCTGCAGGCTCGCGTTCATGGAGACGGCTTCCCAGCGGGATCCGTCGGAGCCGAGGATCGACTTCGAGATGCCAGGCGTGTCGCTCGGCCCGATGATCGCTGCCCCTGCACCGTCGCCGAGGAGGAACGAGATCGTGCGGTCGGTCGGGTCGATGAGGTCGGAGAGCTTCTCTGTGCCGACGACCAGGACGTGCTCGGCCACACCAGTGCGAACCAGTGCATCCGCCTGCGCGACGGCGTAGCAGTAGCCAGCGCATGCTGCGTTGAGGTCGTACGCCGCTGCTGGCGTCGTTCCGACGAGGTCCGCGAGGCGTGCGGCGAGCGACGGGGTCTGCATCCCGTTGCTGATCGTCGCGACGATGACAGCCCCGATGCGGGTCGGGTCGATGCCGGAGCGCTCGATGGCCTCGCGAGAGGCGTCGACGGCGAGGTCGAGTGCGCTGGTGTCCTCATTCGCGCGGACACGCGTGATGACGCCGGTGCGCTGCCGAATCCACTCGTCTGACGAGTTGATCGGTTCGATGATCTCCGAGTTCGGCACGACACGCTCGCCGCGGGCTGCGCCCATGGCGAGGATGCGCGTGAACTGCGCGCCTGTCGACTGCACGAGGGTTGGTGTTGCTGTGGTCATGCGAGTCCTCTCGAGGATGCCCAGGGCAGTTCGGGCAGTTCTGGTTCAGGAGTCGGCGCTGATGCGCTCGCGCGCCACGTCGAGGTCTGCTGGGGTAGAGAGCGCAAGCGTCGGAGTGCCCTTGAGAGCACGCTTTGCGAGACCGCTGAGGGTGCCGGCTGGCGCGAGTTCGATGAGCGACGTGACGCCGGCAGCCGCGAATGATCGCATGCAGGCGTCCCAGCGCACCGGCTGCGCGAGCTGGCGGATGAGCGCCGCCCGGAACTCCGCGCCGTCGCTCACAATCTCACCGGTCTCGTTCGACCAGATCGTTCGAACGGGGTCGCGGACCTCGAAGAGCTCGGCGTCTGCGCTGAGCGCGGTGCGGGCCTGCTCCATGAAGCGCGTGTGGAACGCGCCGGCAACCTTGAGGGGGATCACGCGGGTTCCCGCGGCGGGCTCGCTGCGGAGCGCGGCGAGGGCATCCGGGGTCCCTGCCGCGACGATCTGTCCGCCGCCATTGAAGTTTGCCGGAGTGAGGTCGAGCTCGGCGAGTCGCGCGAGCACAACCTCTTCGTCACCACCGAGGACCGCACTCATGCTGGTCGGCGTCGCGGCCGCATCCTGAGCCATGAGCTGAGAGCGGCGGGCGACGAAGCGCATTGCTGTGTCGGCGTCGAAGATTCCCGCCGCGTAGGCGGCCGTGATCTCGCCGACGGAATGACCAGCCACTCCACGCACGGCGGATGCGGCGCCGGGAAGCTCCATGAGCGAGTTCCACGCGAGGATGCCGGCGGCGACGATGAGCGGCTGCGCGACAGCGGTGTCACGGATCGTGTCGGCGTCCGACTCGGTGCCGTGCTTGACGAGGTCGATGCCGGAGGAAGCGGACAGCTGCTCGAGCGTGTCCCGGTTTCTCGTGTCTTCGATCCACGGAAGCAGGAATCCTGGAGTCTGTGAACCCTGGCCTGGGCAGGTGACGACAATCATGGATTCCATCATGACAGCACCTGAGCCTTCAGCCCTGTAGCAACAGTCCCAAGAAGTCGAGAGATCATTAGAGGATTTCTAGTGCGAGGTGCGTCGGCCGCGTCGGGCCACGTTGCTCGCGGGAGCGGTTCCCGAGTGTCGACGCGGTTCTGGCTGCTTGGGTTCGGCGATGTTGCCGAGGATGAGCGCGCACTGCAGGATGAGCGCCTCGCGCGGCCCCGTGGCGTCCCACCCGATGACCTCGCTGACACGCTTGAGACGGTAGCGAACGGTGTTGGGATGCACGAAGAGCTCGCGTGCGGTCGCCTCGAGGGAGCGGCCGTTGTCGAGGTAGCACCAGAGCGTGGTCAGGAGGTCGCTCTGGTGATCGGCGAGTGGCCTGAAGACGCGCGCGACGAGGGTCTGTCGCGCAAGCGGGTCACCGGCGAGTGCTCGCTCAGGGAGGAGTTCGTCGGCGAGCATGGGGCGCTGCGCCTTGCGCCAGGCGCCCGCGACCGCGAAGCCCGCGAGTGCCGCGCGCGCGCTACGGGACGCTTCGACAACACTCGGCACGGGTGGGCCGAGCACAAGACGCCCGTCGCCGAAGCTTGGCTCCAGCCGTTCCGCGATCTCCATGAAGGGCACCTGCTCGGCTTCGTCGCCCTCCCCGTTGGGGTGGGCGCGGCCGATGACCAGCACGAGCCGGCCACCCTGCACGCCCACGAGCAGGTCGACCTTGTTGTGACGGGCTGTGCGGCGGATCTGATCGACCTCGAGGATCCTCGGGGTCGTTCCGACAAGCACACTGACCTCGCCGTGCCCGTGCCAGCCCAGGGCTGCGATGCGGCTCGGGAGCTCGTCGTCGTGCTCGCCCGTGAGGATCGAGTCGACAACAAGTGCCTCGAGGCGCGCATCCCAGAGCCCTCTTGCCTCCGCGGCGCGGGCGTAGACGTCCGCGGCCGCGAAGGCGATGTCGCGTGAGTACTTCAGCACCGCTTCGCGCACGTCGCCATCCGTCAGCTTGGTGCGCTCCTCAACAACTTCCACGACGACTCGGATGAGCTGCAGCGTCTGCTGCAGGCTCACCGATCGCAGGAGCTCGCGAGGGGCGGAATCGAAGACGTCCGCCGCAACCCACGGGGTGGCGGTGGGGTCTTCGAACCAGGCGATGAAGGAGGAGATGCCCGACTGGGCGACGAGGCCAACGGCGCTTCGTCGCCCAGGGGGCATGTCCCCGAACCAGGGAAGGGTCTCTTCCAATCGCTTCACTGTTGCGGTCGAGAGCTCTCCTGAGATCGACCGTAGCCAGTTGAGTGTCTGGTCCTTAGTGCGTGGAGCGGGCATGATTCCGAACTGTGAGTGGGCGAGCAGGGGAGAGGCGCTGTTACGCGTCTCCGCCCGCGCTGCCGCTCGTGCCCGCCTTCGGGTTGTGCAGGTCGTACTTGTCGATTGCCTCCTGCACGACCGAGCGGTCGAGCTTGCCCTGCGTCGCCAGGCGCTCGAGGGCGCGGACGACGACGGAGTGGCTGTCGATCAGGTAGTAGCGACGAGCTGCCGGACGCGTGTCGGAGATTCCGAAGTCGTCGGCACCGAGCGTCGTGAAGTCGTTCTTCACGAACGGGCGGATCTGGTCCTGCACGGCGTGCGAGAAGTCGCTCACCGCGATGACCGGACCTTCGGATGCCTGGAGCTTGTCTGTGACGAACGGAACCTTCGGCTCCTCGTTCGGGTGCGTCCAGTTGTACTCCTCGGCGCGGAGGCCGTCGCGACGGAGCTCGTTCCAAGACGTGACCGACCAGACCTCGGCGGCAACGCCCCAGTCTTTCTCGAGGATCTCCTGCGCTTCGAGAACCCACGGCACACCGACACCCGATGCGAGCAGCTGCACGCGCGGGCCGGATGCCTCGGTTCCCTTGAGGTAGTAGATGCCCTTGAGGATGCCCTCGACGTCGACGTTCTCCGGCTCGGCTGGCTGAACCATCGGCTCGTTGTACACCGTGAGGTAGTACATGACGTTCGGGTCCTGCTTCGGGTTCTCCGACTGGGAGTCCGGGCCGAACATCCGCTCGATACCAGCCTGCATGATGTGCGCAAGCTCGTACGAGTACGCGGGGTCGTAGGTGACGACTGCCGGGTTGGTTGCGGCGATGATCGGCGAGTGGCCGTCCATGTGCTGCAGTCCTTCGCCGGCGAGCGTCGTGCGTCCCGCAGTTGCGCCGATGAGGAAGCCACGCGAGAGCTGGTCAGCGGCTGCCCACATGGCATCAGCCGTGCGCTGGAAGCCGAACATCGAGTAGTACATGTAGATCGGGATCATGGCTTCGCCGTGCGTCGAGTACGACGTGGCTGCTGCCGTGAACGCGCCCATGGCGCCGGCCTCGTTGATGCCGACGTGGTTGATCTGGCCCTGTTCGCTCTCGCGGTAGGCGAGGAGCAGCTCCCGGTCGACCGACATGTAGTGCTGGCCGTTGGGGTTGTAGATCTTCGCGGTCGGGAAGAACGCGTCGACGCCGAACGTGCGGGCCTCGTCCGGGATGATCGGCACGATGCGTGCGCCGAAGTCCTTGGAGCGCATGAGGTCCTTGAGAAGGCGGACAAACGCCATCGTCGAAGCGATCTCCTGCGTTCCGGAGCCCTTCTTGATGGACGAGTACGTCTTGTCTTCCGGAACCGCGATCTGCGTGAACTTCGAGCGACGCTCCGGCACGAAACCACCGAGCTCGCGACGACGCTCCTGCATGTACTGGATGGCCTCGTTGTCGGGACCCGGGTTGTAGTACGGCGGCTGATAGACGTCAGCCTCGAGCGCTGCATCCGAGATCGGGATGTGCAGCTGGTCGCGGAACGCCTTCAGGTCGGGAAGCGTGAGCTTCTTCATCTGGTGCGTCGCGTTGCGGCCCTCGAAGTGCGGTCCGAGGCCGTAGCCCTTGATCGTGTGGGCGAGAATGACGGTCGGCTGGCCCTTGTGCTCGGTCGCCGCCTTGTACGCCGCGTAGACCTTGCGGTAGTCGTGGCCGCCTCGCTTGAGGCCCCAGATCTCGTCGTCGCTGTAGTTCTCGACGAGCTTGAGCGCCTCGGGGTTGCGTCCGAAGAAGTTCTCGCGGACGAATCCACCAGACTCCGTCTTGTAGGTCTGGAAGTCGCCGTCTGGCGTCTCGTTCATGAGCGTGCGGAGCGCGCCCTTGTCATCGCGCTCGAGCAGCGAGTCCCACTCGCGACCCCAGACGACCTTGATGACGTGCCAGCCTGCACCGCGGAAGAAGCTCTCGAGCTCCTGGATGATCTTGCCGTTTCCGCGCACCGGGCCGTCGAGGCGCTGCAGGTTGCAGTTCACGACGAAGGTGAGGTTGTCGAGGTTCTGGTTCGCTGCGACCTGGAGCTGGCCTCGCGACTCGACCTCATCCATCTCGCCGTCACCCAGGTACGCCCATACGTGCGAACCGGAGGCGTCCTTGATGCCGCGGTTGGTGAGGTACTTGTTGAACTGTGCCTGCCAGATCGCGTTGAGCGGCCCGATACCCATCGAGACCGTCGGGAACTGCCAGAAGTCCTTCATGAGGCGCGGGTGCGGGTACGAGGGCATGCCGAACGGGGCAGCGGACTGCTCCTGGCGGAAGCCGTCGAGCTGCTCAGAGGAGATCTGCCCCTGAAGGAAGGCGCGGGAGTAGTTGCCGGGGGAGGCGTGCCCCTGGAAGAAGACCTGGTCGGGTCCGTCCGCGTGGTCGTAGCCCTTGAAGAAGTGGTTCAGGCCCACTTCGTAGAGCGTCGCCTGGGAGGCGTAGGAGGAGATGTGGCCGCCGACGGCGACCCCTTCGCGCTGCGCGCGCTGCACCGTCATGGCCGCGTTCCAGCGGATCCACGAACGGTAGGTGCGCTCCAGCGACTCGTCACCGGGGAACTCTGGCTCGTCCTCGGGCGCAATCGAGTTCACGTAGTCGGTGGTTGGAACCATGGGAACGCCGAGGTGGCGCTCCCGAGACCGCTCAAGAAGGCTGAGCATGATGTCTCGTCCGCGCTGGTGTCCCTGCGCGTCTACGACCGCATCGAGCGATTCGCGCCATTCGGCGGTCTCCTCGGGGTCGCTGTCAACGTAATGCTCTGAGTACGGATCCTGGTTGTTAACAGCCACCGTCGACCTCATTTCGTTCCGGGTTCGTCACGTCTATGGCGCACGCCAGGTTATGACGCGCAGTCCATCCGCTAGCCTATCTATGGTTTGTGCGATGCACACGCAGGTTGGCGGGAATCCTTGTTGAACCGCGCACAACCGAACATCGTCGCCGGAGAGGGCCTGATCGTGAGCGAATTCGCGCCGCCTCTCGATTCGATTTCACTTGTCGATCATCACGGTGGGATGCGCGCTGTTGCGGGTCCGTCGCACATGGAGCGGCTTGTTGTGTTCGTTCCGATGGCGTTCACGCCCGTGTGCGCTGACGAGATTGGCACGCTCGCGGAGCTGGTTGTCGAGGCTCGCGAAACGGGTTCGGCTGATGTCTTCTCGAGAATCCCCGAGATTCTTGTGGTCTCGACCGACACCTCCGCGACGCTACGCGCCTGGCTGCACGAGCTCGGAGTCGCCTCCTCAGTCAGCGGATGCAGCGACTTCTGGCCGCACGGACATGCGGCTCGTGCATACGGGGCGTTCGACGAGGACGCCGGGACGGCGACAAGGAAATCGTTCCTCGTGCGACCCGACGGCTCCTATCGCCTCGTCGCATCCGCTCGGCCCGGCGAGGCGCGTGGTCGTTCGGAGCACGCGACCGCGCTACACTTGCTCGCCGAGGGCCTTTAGCTCAGCTGGTAGAGCGCCACGTTTACACCGTGGATGTCGTCGGTTCGATCCCGGCAGGGCCCACCACTCTCCACCCCTGGTCAGAGGCGCGTTCGCGCCGAGCGCCCGGATCCCGCGCGCTCTCCGTCGCAGTCAGCGATGCGGTGTTGCCAGTCGCGATTCTCGGTAGCTTTCGCTCGTTCCGGCGAGCCGACGCGTGTCGGCAATCGTCCGTAGGTAGTGGTCGCCCTGGGCCCCAAGCGACGACCGCGAGCTGGCACTCTTCGCCACTACGCCGGGTTCGCGCAGAGGAAGAGCAAGGGCGCCCACCTGGCAGCGAGGTCCACTGCCGTCCTCGACCCGGCTCTCCTCGTCAACCGACTCCGCATGCCGGGAGAGGACTCCAGCCCTGCTCCACACATGTGGGAAGTGTCGGCGGCGGACTATGTGTCGGGACTATTTAGGTGTGTCTTCGTCGTGATGTGACGGTTGAACAACCTGGTCTGTGTGACTGTTGTGTCCTAAGAATCTGAGCGATGGGCGCATGATTCGGTCAGACGACTCCCGTATTGGTGCGTCAGTTGGCGTGCCACGGGTCTACGTCGCTCATCTGAGTTTCTCTCCGATTACCAAGTGAACATGCGTGAAAAGAAGCTTGATTCGCGATGATTCTTCAACATCTTGTTCCGCCCATCGGATTCGGATCGTTCGGTTCTGACTTCACACGTGTCCCGCGGCTGCTTCGAACTGACGGAGCCAGGGCCTCGCCCCAGCCTGAGGAGATCTATGAAACAGCCACTATCGTCCGAGAATCAGAACAAGCCCACCAGGCGGACCTTGCTCCAGGGGGCTGCGTGGACCATGCCCGTTCTTGCCGCAGCAGTCGCTGCGCCGATGTCTGCGGCCAGCGGTGTCAGCATGCGCGGCGTCGTCGGTGGCGACATGTACCACCTGGGCATCTGGAACATGGCTGCGCAGATCCCTATCGACTCACCCTTCACCCTTACCTACTCGGGTTCAGAACCCAATCGTTCGCCAAGCGATTTCGGCGTCGATGCCGATCCGGCGTCTCGCTGGGTCGGCAACGACGTGACTACTTCATGGGTCGTGCCGGCGGATGCCGGCTACCGTCTGAGCAACATCGTTGTCGTCTTTCCCTGGTGCGGAAACTCGCCGACGACCACACCGGTTCGGGAAGCGTACGCCGCTCAGTGGTCCGATACTGCGGGACGCTGGCTCAATGGCGACCCACGTCTTCTTCCGAACCTTCAGCGTCCCCCGGAAGGCAACCCGGAGTACGCGACGACACTCGTGAATCCGGGGACCTGGACCGCCAGCAGGTCACGCCTCGCAAGGACGCCGTTCTCCACGCACCGCCCCCTGCTCGGAAGCAACGACTTCGTCTTCACGCGGAGCGACGGCGTCTCGACAACATCGACGACCAGCGACTCGGCCTCGATCTTCACCATCTCCGTTCCCATCGCCCAGCTGAACCCCGGCGAGGGGTTCACCGTGAACTACACGGCGCTCCGCGAGGTCGCGTTCATCAACGGGAACAGGTTCCACGGCTATGGGCTCCCGGCGTTCGTAATCGCGGATTACGAAGCGACCCCGTAACCGCCGAGAAGGCACAGGGGGCAGGGGAGGGTGACGGTCTCCGTGCGACCGGCCCCATGCCCACGCTGCGCGGAGGCCCCGCCCAGTGCTGATGGGTCGTGAGGACCATCACTCTGCCGTGCGGATTGGTCCGTGCGGATTCGTCCGAGGGGATCGCGACCAACGGATGGCGCATCGCCCGAGGCGAGGGAGCGACCGCGGGCCGGCGTCACCCGCGCGCGTCCCGGCCAGTCCACCAGGAGGAAGATGGCCAGGGGGACCGTGAAGTGCGTTGGCAGGAGTCGGGTCCAAGCGGAGTGCCCGCCAGCCCTCAGCTGGCCTCCGCCCCGCCCACAGTCAACGCCTCCAGGTACCGGCGCGTCATCCGCGTCTGCACGGAGCGTGCGAGAGGCCCGCCGAGGCGTGTGAACCAGCGCCCCGGCTTGGAGAACGCGACGATGCTGAAGATGACGTCGCCGGAGTCGGCGAGCACGAGCTGGAATCGTTCTTCGCGTCGCTCCGGATGCCCCGGCAGGGTTCCGTAGGCGAAGCCGCACGTAGTGGGCGTCCGTTCGGCCCACACGACGCGGCAAGGGATTCTGAACTTCAGCGGACCGACACGCATCTGCATGATCACGAGTGAGCCCTTGCTGAGCGGAACGTCAGACAGCTCGATGGAGGCGCCCGCGCGACTCTGCGCGCGCCCGGCCAGGAGGTCGTCGGCTGCTCGCTCGAACGTGTCGCGCCCTCGCCCGATCACCAGCGATTCGCGCACGTGACGATAGCCGTCAGGCAGCTCGCCGGACGTCCATCCGACCTCCGCGTAGGTGAGCTCGGTCATGTACTGCTGGCCAGGGCTCGCATCATGTCGACGAGCTCGCGCGACACGACTTGCAGCTGACTTCGGCTGCCGATGATCGGCCGCGGGTAGGGCATGCGCGGGTCGGGGTCAGCTTGGCCGTGCAGTTGCAGGATGCGCCGCGCGACGGAGTGCAGCAGCTCCGCATCGTGCACGGGGTCACCGGAACTGAAAAGCCGGAGACTGCACTCCATTGAGTTCAGCCCGCGCCCGAGTTGCACGGCCAGGGCGCACTCGTCAGTCCCGACACCGACCTTTGCAGTGAAGGACCTGTTGCGCCCGCTCGAGAACCAGGAACCTTTGGAAACCGAAGCCCCGGCATCCCGGAACGCGGCCATGAACTCCGAGAGTGACAGCGCAGCGTAACCCCCGCCGGGGGTTGCGAGGTCATCGTCGTCGAAACGCCGCCGGGACTCGGCTGACCAGTCACGCTTGGCATCGCACCAGCGGTACCAGGCGTCTCCGAGACCCAGTCGCGCCAGGTCTACGATGAGGCGAGAGCCGCCGGAGGCAATGGAATCCGGCATGAGCTCAGATGTCCGTCTCATCGATGGCTGCGGGCTCCTCGTTCTTGACCTCAGCGACCCAGGCGTCGAAGGGGTCCGGTTCGCGAGTCTCCCAGCGCGCGGGCGCGTCGACGCCGAACTCTGCTTCGAGCCAGGCCCTGAACGGGGCGAGCGCCGCCACGGACTCCTCGTCCTCTTCAGATGGTTCCTCCACGACCACGTAGTCGTTCAGCTCCAGGTAGCCGATGGCGAGCAGGCGCAGAAAGTCGACGGCATCGTCAGCGAGGTAGAGCCGCTCACCTTCTGAGCCGAGCACGACGAAGCGGATCGCGTCCGACGGATCCAGCCACAGCGCGGCGAAGCTGCCGCTCCCGTCTGTCTGTCCCAGCGGGAACAGGCGGTCGTAGCCGGGTTCGTCCGGCTCGAACCAGCCCGTCAGCGACTCGGTGGGGGAGAAGACGATACCGAGCTCGGCGGTGCCCGCGTACGGGGTGAGGAAGTACCCGTTGCGGTTCTCGAACCCCCAGCCCTGCGATTCCATCCACGACCAGGCCCGCTCGAGGGGTTCGGGGATGCTGATGTCGTCTGGGAGCTTCGGCGCCAGGAGGTTCGTGAGGTGTGACATGCGCCAAGCATGGTGCTCGGGGTTGAGTGGACCCAGGGAAAGAGACGCAGAACGCCCCTCCCTGATGAGCACGGGAGGGGCGTTGCATCCTGCGGGTTGTGCGACGGGACGGACTACGGGCGGAGGAGCACCTTGCCAACTCGACCGGCGGTCATGCTCGCCTCGACGGCGTTCGTGATCTGCTCGAACGGGAACACGCCGGCCACGGGAAGCGTCAGCTGGCCCGAGCCGAGGTGCTGGAGCAGCTCACCGAAGAGGCGCTGCTTGAGGCCGGCGTCGATGGACTGGCTGACCTTGCTGCCCCAGAAGCCGCGGACCGTCGCCTGCTTGAAGATGACGTCGCCGGACGACAGCTCGAGTGTCGGCGATGCCATCGCACCGAACACGACGAGCTCGCCGTTCTCCGCGAGGAGCGACAGCACTTCGCCAGCCGACTTGCCGCCGACGGATTCGATGCCGACCTTGATCGGCGCGCCACCGGTGATCGCCTTGACCTCATCGCGCCAGCCGTCGACGTTCGTCGCGACGATCCGCTCGATGCCCTGCTCGCGAAGCTCTTCGACTCCCTCGGCTCGGCGCACGAGGCCGACCACGTTGATGCCGCGGGCCGCTGCGATCTGCGCGATCATGCGGCCGACCGCGCCGTTCGCGGCGTTCTGCACGAGCCAGTCGCCGGACTCGAGGCCGAGCGACTCGAGCAGGCTGATGGCGCTGAACGGCATCGCCACGAGCTGCGCGGCCGATTCGTCCGGCAGGCTCTCCGGGACGGGGATGAGGCCGGCAGCTGGGGTCGTCACGTATTCGGCCCAGGCGCCGAACGATCCTCCGGTCGCGACCCGCTGGCCGACGCTCAGGCCCTCGACGTCGGCGCCGAGCGCATCCACCACTCCGACCGCCTCGGTGCCAGCTCGTGCGGGCAACTCCGGCTTGAAACCGTAGGTGCCGCGTACGGTCCACAAGTCGTGGTTGTGGATGGGGGAGAGCAGGATACGCAGGCGCACCTGGCCTGCACCGGGTTGCGGCAGCTCGTGCTCTTCGACCGTCAGGACGTCCTGTGGTTCGCCGAAAGTGGGGTGGGTGATGGTGCGCATGTTCAGTCCTCCGAGACCGTGATCGTGACGTCGATGTTGCCGCGGGTGGCGTTCGAGTAAGGGCAGACCTGGTGTGCGGCGTCTGCGAGTGCCTGAGCTTCGTCGTGCCCAAGGTTCGGGATGACGACCTCGAGGAGGACAGCGAGCTGGAAGCCGCCCTCGCCGTTCGGCCCGATCTGCACGCGCCCGCCGACACTGGAGTCGCCGACATCGACTTTCTGTGCCCGCGCCACGGCGTTGAGTGCCGAGTGGAAGCAGGCAGCGTAGCCAGCTGCGAAGAGCTGCTCGGGGTTTGCGCCTGCGCCGGACCCTCCCATCTCCTTCGGGATGGCCATCGTGAGGTCGAGAGTTCCGTCGCTCGTGACGACGCGACCGTCTCGTCCCTGGCCGGTCGAGAGAGCTTCCGCGGTGTAGAGAGCGTCCACAGCTAGTCCTTCTTTCCTTGTGCATCCGCCTGTGCGGCGGTGGCTTGCATGGTCTCGGTCAAGTGCTGGAGGGTGCGCAGCAGTGCGGCACCCGACTCCTCACCGTCGAGGCCGGTTCCCGCTGCGATGCGGGACGGGATGTGAGAGAGCTCAGTCCGGAGCGCGACGGCGCTCTCGGTGAGGGCGACATGGACGACCCTCTCGTCGCCCGTGCGGCGTTCGCGGACGATCAGGCCCGCTTCCTCCATGCGCTTCAGGAGCGGTGAGAGCGTGCCCGAATCGAGCTGCAGGAAGTCGCCAAGCGAGCGCACCGTCTGCTCGCCGTCGTTCCAGAGGACCACGAGAACGAGGTACTGCGGGTAGGTCAGGTCGAAAGGTTCGAGCAGCTTGCGGTAGGCCTGCGTCGTGGCTCGACTCGCCGCGTAGAGAGAGAAGCAGATCATGTCGTCGGTCACTGGCACAATCAAATACTTGCACACAATTCAGTTGTGCACAATTTAAATCGGTGTCAGTCGTCTCCATCGAAGAGTCCGCCGTCGAGGAGCCAGTTGTATCGAAGCCGGAGCGCGCGCTCGCTGCTCGCGACCAGGCTCGCGACGATCAGGGAGATGTTCAGCCACGAGGGCAGATGGATGGGTGACGTGAACGTGCCGACCCGCTCGGCCACCAGCGGGATGCTCGTTACCTGCTCGATGATCTGTGGAACGCCCAGCACAAGTGCGACCACGAGGACGCTGACGGAGGCTACGCCGATGAGGCGGCTCAGCCCTGGCCGCGTGCGATGGAGGCGGGCCCGGCGCCCCTCGGCGGACGCGGAGTCAGGGACGAGTTGCTGTTCACGCCCATCGGCGGAGACGAAGTGGCATCGCTTGAGCCCGTAGCCGCTGTTGACCACATCGAAGCGACCGCCAGGGACCTCGAAGATCGCCGGCAGCTTCGACTGCGCCACATGCCGACCGTCCCGGTAGAGACCGGCGACGATCTCGCCGTCAGAGTCACCCCAGAGCTTCACATCTACCGACCAGAGGTGCTGGAGTCCGTCGTTCTCGACGAGGCGCAGATGGAAAAGAGCCCTCGAGAACGGCTGCCACCACCGGTAGCGTTTCAGTTCGTGGCCGTCGCCCGGCTTCACTCGTCGGGCGGCTCGCTTGCGCTTCCAGTCGGAGAACATCGTCGACACGCTAACAATCGGCCCTGCGTAGCGCTCCAGAACGTGACCTGAACGTAGCCGTGCATCGGGTGTGCAACGGATAGATTTGGGGAACCCCGACCACGTAGGAGCGCCCGTGACTCGCCCGTCGCCCAAGAAGCGTCACAGCGCCAGTAAGAGCAACGCGAGGCGCGCCGCGACGCGATCGAGTTCATCGAGTGCGCGGACACGGCCCGCTCGGCGGGCAACCGCGTCGGCCCCGGCCGGACGCCGGACCGCCGCGAAGAGGCCAGGTCGGACGGCTGCTCCGAGGCGTGCGCCTGACTGGTGGACGCAGGCGAAGCCGGTGACGTCATCGCTTCGCTATCCGCGACTCGCAGCGGCAGGGTTCCTTCTTGCCGTGTCGCTCGTGACGCTCGCTGCCACGCTCGGCATTCTGTGGCTCTTTGTCCCCGAGGTTGCTGCGCGGATTGTTGAACAGGTGGTCGTGATCGTTCAGCAGGTTGCCGATCTCACTCGGGCCTTTGCCTCGCGCCTCGGACCAGGACACTAACTCGACCGAGGCCGGAACGGATGGATGAGACCCGTGAGATCTCAGGCCAGCATGTACCCGCGGAACCGGCTCGCGCCCCACACGAGTGACGCCGCCGCGAGGAGCGCGGCGAGCAGGCCGAGCACGTGGAGCGAGAGCGAGAGCGCCCCGTTCTCTGGCAGCAGGAAGCCGTACGGCACCCAGCCATCCGTCGCACCTCGAGCCAGCACCACGAGCATCCACAACAGCGGATACGGGAGGACCAGCCACAGCCGGCGCCACGCGAGCGGTCGCCGGTCTCCCACGAGAAGCCAGTCGAGGACGACGTAGGCGGGGAAGACGACGTGCAGGATCGCACTCACCCAGGGCGGCGCGGAGCCGGTGCCTGGCACAAGCGTATTGTAGATGACACCGACGATGATCATGCAGCTCGTGGCGACGCCACGCAGGACCGGGAGCCAGGCGGGTGCCGCGCGAGCACGAAGGGCGAAGGCACCGGATGCGATGAGGAGCACGCTCGTGATGAGGCTCGTCTGGTTCGTGAAGTAGCCGAAGAAATCGAAGGGGTTGCCGTCGCCGACGCCGACTCGTCCCGTATAGGTGACCCCGAGCAGCACGATGATGGTGAGCCCGATTCCGACGCGCAGCGCACCAACTGTTCTGCCAGCCAGTGCAGTTGTCCGCTTCCTCGTCACGTCCATCATCTGCGTCAGCCTAGGGCCGCGAGGCTGGCACCCGACTGCGACCGGCACTCCTAGGATCGAGACCGTGACCGACGACTCCCTCCTTCGCGACCGCGCGCTCTCCTCGACCGAGTCCGGCCTGGCCGACGCCCTCGACGAGGTGGTCGAGGCAACCAGTGCGCTGCTGCTCGAACGCGGCGATGCCGCCATGGTCGATAGCGAACTCGACCCCGTCTTCCGTGCGCACGTTGTGGAGATCCTCACCGAGGCCTGGACCAGGCTCGCGGGCCTTCGCGACTATGGTCACCTGCAAGCACCGGCTGCACTCGATCTGGGACTCATGCGGGCGACGGCGGAGGTGCTCCTCGCGCAGGGGCTGCATCCAGCTCAACCCCTCGTCTCAGCCAACGTGCTCTTCGAAGTCGCACTTCCCGCGTTTGCCACTCGCATGCCCGTGCCGACCGTGATTGTCGCGCAGGTCCTGCATGCGAGCGTCTTCGGCAGGTTCGTCCCTGGCGCGCTTGCGTACGCGGAGACGCTGCGCACACAGCTCGATGGCGTGGAGCGCGTTGCCGAGCTTCGACTCGCGCGGCGGCTCCGGGAGGCGGTCCTGCCCGAACTGACCGGAGAGCAGTCGGCGAGCGCCGCGGCGCTGGTTCGCGCACTCAGCTGGGATCTGGGGCAGCCGGCCCCTTCCGGCTTCCCCGAATCGCTGCTCGAATACGCCGGATGCACGCAGCAGGCTCTGACCCCTGTCGAAGTCACGGAGATCGGCGCCAGGGGGCAGGTCTCGCCGGCCGCGGCAGAGGCGCTCCACGCGCTCGCCATCGAAGCCATCCGGAATGCTCGCCGGCACGCCTTCGCGAGCCGGATCGACGTGGTCCTCCTCTGGCGACCTTCGACGCTCGTGCTCACCATCACGGACGACGGGCAGGGAGCCCCCGCTCCGCTCGAGGAGCTCGCATCGGGAAGCTACGGCATCTCCTCCATGCGCCAGCGGGCGGCCCTTGTGCACGCGCGCATTCGCTTCGAGACGAACAAGACCGGGACGACCGTGACGGTCACCTGCCCCACGGCCCGCGACGAGTGCCTGACGGCCGACACAGGCGAAGACGCCCGAGCCTGAGACTCGGGCGTCCTCATCAGCTCGCGCTGCGAACGCTATGGGGTGGGCATGCCACCGTTCACGTTGAGTGTCTCGCCGAGCACGTAGCTCGATTCAGGCGAGGCCAGGAAAACGTAGGCCGGTGCGAGCTCTGCGGGCTGCCCCATGCGACCAAGCGGCGTGTCCTCGCCGAACTCCTCGACCTTCTCCGGCGGCTGTCCATCCGTCACCTGCAGGGGAGTCCAGATGGGGCCGGGAGCAACCGCGTTGACGCGGATGCCCTTCGGCGCGAGCTGCTGCGCGAGCCCCTTGGTGAAGGCGTTGATGGTCGCCTTCGTGGAGGCGTAGTCGACAAGGATCGCAGCGGGCGAGTACGCCTGGATCGACGTCGTGTTGATGATCGTCGACCCCGGCGGGAGGTGTGGGATCGCAGCCTTCGAGATCTCGAACATTGCGTACACGTTGACCTTGAAGGTCTCGTCGAACTGCTCGCTCGTGAGCGTCGTCAGGTCGTCGTTGTAGATCTGCTTGCCGGCGTTGTTGACGAGGATGTCGAGCCCGCCCAGCTTCGCGACGGCGGCATCCGCGAGGCCCTTGACGTACTTCTCGTCTGTCAGGTCACCGGGCAGCTGCACGACGTTGACGCCGGCGTCCTGCGCGATCGCGGTGATTCGATCGGCGTCTTCTTGCTCCTGTGGAAGATAGGCAATGGCGACATCGGCACCTTCGCGGGCGAACGCGATTGCCGTCGCGGCGCCGATTCCTGAGTCGCCGCCGGTGATGAGAGCTCGGCGGCCTTTGAGGCGCCCCGTTCCCTCGTAAGTGCTCTCGCCGAGGTCGGCGGTGTCGCGCAGCTTCGAGTCGAGACCGGGCTCGGTCTGGTCGTCGGAGTTCGGATCGATCTCGCTGTAGAGCTTCGTCGGGTCGGTGAAGGTGTACTGGTTTGCCATGGTGAGACTCCTAGGGATGGGGTTTCGAGATGGGGATGAGGATGCGGGCAGCGGGGGACTACTCGCGGTTGGGTTGTGTCTAGATGGTCGCGACCGAGCCGGAGTCGACCCGGTAGTTCGAGCCGTTCACGAACGAGGCCCGGTCGGAGCAGAGGAACGCGATGACCGAGGCGACCTCGGTCGGCTCGCCACGACGGCCGAGCTCCATGTACGGTCGCTCCTCGTCGAGGAACGATTCGATGGCCTCGTCGACGCTTGTGCCGAGCTCCTGAGCGCGTTTCTTCATCATCGCGTCGGTCATGGGCGTGGAGATGAACGCGGGTGAGACGGCGTTCACGAGCAGCCCCTCCGACGCGTAGCTGCGGGAGAGGCCCTTCGAGAGAGCGAGGATGCCCGCCTTCGCCGCGCAGTACGGCAGCTCGTCGTCGTAGGGCTGGACCGCGTCCTCTGAGGCGAGGAACACGAGTCGCCCCCAACCTCCCCTACGAAGCGAGGGGAGGAACTGGCGAACCAGGCGAACCGGGCCGAGGAGGTCGATCTCGACGGTCTTGGTCCATCCTTCGTCGTCGATTTCGTGGAAGAGTCCCTGGGCGCCCGTGACGCCGGCGGACTGCACGAGGATGTCGATGTCGCCGACGTGCTCTTGCACGAAGCCGTGCAGCTCGGCGAGCTCGTCGAGTTTCGTGATGTCGGTGGCATGCGCGTAGAGCCTGCCCTCCGGCGCGTCGAGCTTGGCAGCCGCCTCCTCGAGCGAAGCCGCGTCCTTATCACTCAGGACGACGATGGCACCCTCCTCGAGGAGCTGTTTCGCGGTCTCCCAGCCGATGCCAGAGTCGCCGCCCGTGATGAGCGCTTTCTTGCCGGTGATGCCTAGATCCATGTCTGTATCTCCCGTCTGGGTGGTTCGTGCGATGGTGGTCTGGAAAGTCCGGGTGCCGCTCTGGTCACCTCGTTGCGGCACTCGACCCGAACTCGTAGGTGGCACGGCCTCGCCCGGCCGAGTCGAAAGCGAAGATTGAGCCGCTGAGCGGTGCGTCGACCAGGTCGTGCTCCGTGAGGTTCTCGCGTGCGGTGCCGACGAACAGGGTCGCGAGACCTTCGCCGCCGAACGCGACAGAGGTCACGTTCGGCGTCGGGAGGCTCAGATCTCCGAGGGGACGGCCATCGGCATCCCAGTGAGCGACGCGTCCCGCGCCGTAGATGCCGTTCCAGAACGTGCCGTCGACGGCACGAGCCAGCCCATCCGAATTCCGACCTGTGATGAAGGGCTCGAGCTCACCCAGGTCGTCTGGCCCGGGTCCGTAGCTCGCGCGGTAGATGGTCTGCGTTGAGGTGTCCGTCACATACATCGTGTCGCCTGACTCGCTCCACTCGAGGCCGTTCGTCGTGTGGAACCCACCGAGCAGCATCCGCACCGTACCCTCGGCGTCGAACGTGTAGAGGGCCCCGTCGGCCGCTGGCGAGGTTGTGTTCATCGACCCCACGACGAAGCGTCCGAACGGGTCGATCTTTCCTTCGTTGAAGCGGATTCCGCCGTGTGAATGCTCAACGGAGGCGATGGTCTTCGTCAGTGTGCCGGCGGAGTCGAGTTCGACGATGCGGTCCTGCAGCGACGCGACGAATCCGCCTCCCGCGGCGGGCTGGACGGCGCTGACCGGGGCTGGGAGAGCGGCCACGCGGTCTGCGCTGCCGTTCACGGGGCCGCCGAGCTCGGCGAGGTGGAACGTTCCTTCGGCAATGTCCACCCAGGCCAGTTCCTCCGTGCGTGCATCCCACCAGATGCTCTCGACGAGTATCGAGCGGAGTTCGCGGAAGATGCGCGGTTCAGCTGCCATGGTGCTCCTCCTCTTGGGCCAGTTCCTTGATCATGAGGGCTGCGTTGATGAGGGCGAGGTGACTGAGCCCCTGGGGGAGATTGCCCCAGAAGGCGCCGTCGCCGGCGGCGATCATCTCCGCGAGCAGGCCGACGTCGTTCGTCTGCGTCACCAGTGCTTCCATGGCTGCGACCGCCTCGTCGTGCCTGCCGACGCACGCGAGCGCGGAGACGCGCCAGAATGCGCAGGCCACGAACGTGTGCTCCTCGGCGTCGACGCCGGAGTAGCGATAGAGCAAGTGTCCCGAGCCGAGTTCCTCTGTCAGGGCATCGATGGTGGATGACATTCGCTCGCCCCGGTCGAAGCCGCTCGGAGCGTGCAGCAGCACCGAGGCGTCGAGACGATCGGACCCGGGATGCATGACGTAGCTCTTGAGGTCGTCTGACCAGCAGTGCTCGATTGTCCATTCCCGGATGCGGTCGCGTTCCGCCCGCCACCGATCCACGTCGCCCTCGATGTGCAAGCCTTCCGCGAGCGCGACGGCATCGGTGAGTGCCTGCCAGCAGCCCATTTTGGAGGACGCGTAGTGCTGCTCATCGCCGAGCTCCCACATGCCTGCGTCTCGCTTGCGCCAGTCGTCGCAGGCCTTGTCGGCGACTTTCGCGAGCAATCGTGCCGTCTCGACATCCAGCAGGTTGCCGTCATCGACGTACGTGCGGCTGATCGCGATGAGGTCGCCGTAGATGCCGAGCTGGAGCTGCCCTTGTGCGGGGTTGCCTGTGACGACGGGGGAGTTGCCTCGCCAACCGGGCACGTCGTAGTTCTCGACGCCGGCGCACGTCGCCCCGTCCAACGTGTACATGACGTAGATGTCGGGGCTCTGCTCCCGGATCGTCCGAAGCAGCCAGGAGATCGCGGCGTGCGTCTCCTCGCGAAGCCCGAACCACGTCAAGGAGTGAGCGGTGTAGGCGAGATCGCGGATCCAGGCGAAGCGGTAGTCCCAGTTCTTGCCGCCGGCGGGGTTCTCGGGGAGCGAGGTCGTCGCAGCCGCGGCGATGGCACCCGTCGGGCTGAAGATGAGGAGCTTCAGGGCGAGCGCGCTGCGCTGCACCTGGTCCGCCCACGGACCGTCGTAGGAGAATTCCTCTGACCACCTGAGCCAGCTCCTGACGGTTCGGTCTATGCCCTCGTCAACCTTCTCCGGGTCCGGCACGCGGAGGGGTTCGCCCTCCGTGGCGGTGAGGACAAGCAAGTGGCGAGAATCGACAGAGGCGGTGAAGCTGCCGTGCAGCTCGGCGGGCTCTGGGCTTGCCGCGTCGGCAATCGCGGCCCCGTGCTCAGTTCCGACGACGGCCATCGACAGGTCCCCGCAGCGGATGACCGTGTGCTCGCCCACTCGGTCCAGCCACGGAGACCTCGTGCCGAGCATCGTTCCGGGAGTGACTTGCCAGGTGAACTCGACCGAGCCCTTGATGCCGTCGACTCGACGCGCGAGTTCGGCCCAGGGGAGCCGACCTGCAACACCCGTGACCATCGCGTCCGTCACTCGGGCGACGCCATTCGCGGTCGTGAAGGTGGTCTCGAGCACGTTCGTGCGCTCGATGTAGCGCCTCGTCGAAGTGAACTCGCTCTCTGGCACCAGCTCGATAAATCCGCCGGTCTCCTCGTCGAGAATTCGAGCGAAGACGGGGAGCGAGTCGAGGTTGGGCAGGGGCAACCAGTCGACGCGGCCGTTCGGCGCGACGAGGGCAACGGTGCGACCATCGCCGATGGCGGCGTAGTCGCGAAGGGGAAGTCCGGGGGGAGTCTTCGTCATGAGGGTGACGACGCTACGTGACGGCGCGGTCGACTCCGTGGGAGTTTCCTCCGCGTGCCTGAACGTCAGCCGCTACTCGTGAGCGCGCGCAGTTAGTGGGTCGCTCAGCCCCTGTCAACCCTTCCGGTGCCTCCCGGTTGACGTGCGTAGCGTGCTGAGATCGGTGCAGTTGGCGTCCCGCGTATGTCCGGCGTTCGAAAAGGAGATCACGTGCCTGAACTCTCTGACCCGACAGACGTCGAGGTCGACTTCTGGGATGGCACCGGTCGCGTCCTCGAGGCCGCCGCGACCTGCGACGGTGACGCTGAGACGATGCTCAAGATCCTGCGTGAAGTACCCGCGCCACCCGTTCCCGGAGCGGGGAGGACTCGCGCGCTCTTCCGGCTCCTCGCGTCTCTCGGCGGTCTCGACCTCACCGCTGCCCGTGTCGTCGAACCGCACTTCGACGCGGCGGCGATCCTCGGCCAGTCAGGCGCTTCCATGGAGGATGGGCAGGCTTGGGGCGTTTTCGCCTCGGCGTCGCCCGTCGCGATCCAATGGCAATCTGCGCGCGATCCGCTCGCGAGCGGTCCCGACGCGGTGCTGACGGGCAGAAAGCGTTGGTGCTCCCTCGCAGCGCACCTCGATTTCGCCCTCGTGACGGCCTCGGACGCGCAGGGTGAGTGGATGTTCGTGCTTGATCTCAGACAGGACGAAGTCGCACCGAGCGAGGGCGGCACGCCGCTCACGGGTCTCCGCGGGGTTCCGAGCGGGCCGCTCGACCTGAGCGGAGCCGGCGTGAGAGTCATCGGCGACGGACCTGACTGGTACACCTCGCGGCCCGGCTTCGCGTGGGGCGGCATCGGTGTCGCGGCCGTGTGGTTCGGTGCGGCCGTCTCCCTCGGGCGGACCTTGTTGGATGCGGCCGAGACGCGTGAACCGGACCAGCTCGGGTTTGCGTGGCTCGGCGAGGCAGACCGTCTGCTGCACGGTCTGCGGGTCCAGCTCGATGACGCGGCCGACCGGGTCGACGCCGGAACCGCCGATTGGGCGCTCGCGCAGCGCGTTCGGGGCAACACGGCCAGCGCGTGCTGGCGTCTGCTCGAGATCTGCGGCGAAGCGCTCGGCCCGGGACCGTTGGCCTTCGATGCCGATCACGCGCGACGCGTCGCCGACCTCACCATGTATCTCAGGCAGCACCACGGTGCACGAGACGACGCAGCTCACGGCACGGATCTCCTCGCCGCGGCGCGTGTCGCCCACCCACTGCCAAGTCGCGAGGATGGAGACGCATGATCGGTGCGGCGCATCCCGAATTCACGCACCTGCAGACGGGAACGGCCGAGGCGGTCTGGCGACGCGTGGACCTCGACAACTTGCCCGTCCTGGACGCCGAGGCGCCGGGAATCGATTTCGGTCCTGGCACGATGCTCCTGGTCGGTGCCGCCCATCCCGACGACGAGTGCCTTGGCGCCGCAGGCCTCATCGTGACCGCACTCGCTGCGGGCGCCAACGTGACGGTGCTGCTGTGCACCCGGGGTGAGGCATCGCATCCGGCGTCGCCCAGTGTCAGCGCCGAGCAGCTGGCGGTGACCCGCCGAGCCGAGTTCGACGCTGCTCTGCGAGAGCTGCGCAGCAGCGCGCGACGGATCGCCGGCCCGGCAGGCGTCCAACCCGGGCGCGCTGACGCCATGGAGCTGGGGCTTCGGGATGGTTCGCTCGCGGATTCCGTCGCCGAGATCACCGCAGCGGCAGACAAGCTGATCCGGGATTCTGACAACAAACGAGTGATAGTCGCCGCCCCGTATCGGCGTGACGGCCACCCCGACCACGCGGCCGTCGGCGAGGCGCTCGCTCGCTCAGCGCTCGACGCGGGCGCCCTCCTGCTCGAGTTCCCAATCTGGTTCTGGCATTGGGCCGAGCCGGACGTCGACACCGAATGGCGACATTGGAGGCGACTGCCTCTCTCCTCAGCGGCCGTCATGAGTAAGTCGGATGCGCTCGGAGCGCACGTTTCACAGCTCACGCCACTCACGGATGCCGCGGGCGACGAGCCGGTACTGGGCAAGGCTCAGCTCGAGCACTTCCAGCGAGACTTCGAGGTCTTTCGGGTGACGGCTCCTGCGACGCGCGACTCCACTTCCGCGAACAGCGAGTTCGATGGCGTCCACACAGACGCCGACGACCCGTGGGGCCTCCGAACCAGCTGGTACGAGCGACGAAAGCTCGCCCTGATGCTGGCCATGCTGCCGGACACACACGCATCGATCGCTCTCGAGATCGGCTGCTCGATTGGCGAGAGCACCGCGGCGCTGGCTGAGAGATCCTCCCGCCTCATCGCTGTTGATGCCAGCGCGGCCGCGCTCCGACTCGCCGAAGCCCGGATCGCGGGCACCGCGTCCGTCCAGCTGGTGCTCGCGACGCTCCCGCACGAGTGGGACCGGCTCGAAGTCCCAGACGGGACGCTGAACCTCGTGGTGCTCTCCGAGACGGGCTACTACCTCGCCGAGGATGAGCTCTGCGAGCTCCTCACCCGGTCGCGACGGGCGCTCGCGCCGACGGGCGCGCTTGTGCTGTGCCATTGGCGTGGGCCCATCGTCGGATGGCCCCTCGACGGCGACCGCGTGCACGCTCTCGCGGCGAGGCTGGGGATGCGCCGCCTCGCCGCGTTCGCGCAAGACGACACGCTCATCGACGTCTACGAGAACGGAGAGCCGGGGTCCGGCCGAAGCTGCTTCGCGCAGTGGCGCGGGGATCCAAGCCAAGACCCCACGGCGCAGCACATGCCGTCGCCGCGACCGGCACCACGGGCAGAACGGGCGGTGCGATCGTGACTGAGCCGCTGATGCGACGACCGCCCATCCGAGATGTGCGGGTCGTGGTGCCGGTTCGCGACGAAGAGCAGACGCTCGGCGCCTGTCTCAGCGCCCTCACCGACGCTATGAACACCCTTCAGCGCGCTGACGAGGCCTCGTGCAGGAACGTCCGTGTCAGCACATTCCTGGTGCTCGACACCTGTCGTGACACAAGCGCGCGCATCGCCGCGGACGCAGCGGCCCGCGACGCGCGCATCCACGTGATCGAGCGCACGCACGGCTCCGTCGGCATGGCCAGGCGCGACGGCGTCCGTGTCGCGCTCTCGCTCGAAGCTCCTCACGATGCGCATGCCCTCGACATCGGTGCGACCTGGATCGCCTCGACCGACGCCGACTCGACGGTGCCCGCAGACTGGCTCACCAAGCACCTCGAGTTCGCCAACGACGGGGTCGACCTGCTCCTCGGCACAGTCCTTCTCGCGCCGGACCCCGAGAACCCGGCGATGAGCGCGAGGTGGTTCGAGGGATACGAAAGCGTCGAGGGCCACCCGCACGTGCACGGCGCGAATCTCGGGATCCGAGCATCCACGTACGTGAAGGCCGGGGAATTCCCCGCATCGCGAGAACACGAGGACGTCGGCCTCGTTGCGGCGGTGGCCGCCACCGGTGCGATCATCCGCTCGAGCGCGCGGCTCCCCATCGTGACTTCCGCGCGACGGGTCGGCCGCACCCCGGGAGGCTTTGCGAGCTTCCTCAGCGACCTTTGTGGTCCGGGACTTCGGCCGCGAGACAATCGGGATACGACAATCGTCAGGAGCTTTTGATGACATCGGCACGAGGATTCGACCACGAGGTCTACGCGGGATACCTCAATGCGCACCTCCTGGCGTCTGAGGCCGGGCTTCGGGCGTTCAAGTCGGCGACGGCGACCTGGGAGGGCACCCCGCACGCGAAGACGATGCGGTTGCTCGTCCTGCACATCGCCGCAGACCGAAGAGACCTGCTGGCCCTCATCGAGGCGCTCGGCTACCGGGAGTCCGCCCTGAAGCTGTGGCTCACGAACGCGGCCCGTATCGCGGGCACCTTCAACCCCGTGAACATCCTGCGCCTCCGCGAGAGGCCGAGCACGCAGCTCGAACTCGACACGCTCACCGGCATGGTGCGCGCCAAGCTCTCGATGTGGGAGGCGCTCATCGCGATACAGCCGCGCGACCCGCGCTTGGTGCTCGCTGGGCTCGAAGAGCTCGAGGCTCGCGCACAGACGCAGATCGACCTCATCCAGAGCATCAGCCAGGACTCCGTTGAGGAGCGGTTCCTCGCACAGGAGCCGCGGGCCGGCGCCGCGTCGTGAGTCGCAGCGCGATCGTCGTCGGGGCGGGACCGAACGGACTCACCGCCGCGGCACTGCTCGCCAAGCAAGGGGTCGAGGTCACCGTCTACGAGCGTGACACACAGGTCGGGGGAGCATCCAGGTCAGCCGAGCTCTTCGGCGAGGGATACGTGAGCGACCTCGGCGCCGCGGCTCACCCGTTCGGTATCGCCAGCCCGGCCTTCCGTGAGCTTGAGCTCGAGCGGAACGGGCTCGAATGGGTTCACCCCGTCGTCCCGATGGCGCACCCACTCCCGGGCGGGCGCGCCGCGATGCTCCACCGGGACATCGAGCAGACCGCGCGGGAACTCGGCATCGATGGCCCGGCGTGGCGGCGGCTCCACGAGCACTTTTCGCGCCGCCCAGTCGAGACGGTCGAGAACGCCATGGGGCCGCTCCTGCGCATCCCGCCGCATCCGATCGACATGGTTCGGCTTGGCCTGCCCGGCGCACTACCGGCGGCTACGCTGGCTGGCCTCCTCTTCAGGAGCGGTGCGGCTAAAGCCCTCTTCGCAGGCTCCTCAGCGCACCCGACCCTGCCGTTGACCCGGCCGCTGACGGCCGCGTTCGGCATCGTTTTCGGTGCGCTTGGACACAGCACGGGCTGGCCCGTCGCCCGGGGAGGCTCGGTCAGCATCACGGATGCGCTCGCGAGGGTCCTCATCGCCAACGGTGGCCGCATCGAGACCACGTCCGAGGTCACCGATCTTCGCGACCTTCCGGAAGCCGACGCGGTGCTCCTCGACCTCACGCCCAAGCAAATCCTGCGGGTAGCGCCCGACCAGCTGGAGTCTCGCTACGCGGCTCACCTGGCGCGGTGGAAGTACGGGGTCGGCGTCCACAAGATCGACTACCTGCTCGACGGCTCCGTGCCGTGGGCGGATGCCCGCGTCTCCGGCGCGGGAACGGTGCACGTCGGCGGAACGATGGGGGAGATCGTTGCCGCCGAGCGGTCCGTCAACCGTGGCGAGATGCCAGATCGTCCGTTTGTCATGGTGACGCAGCAGTCCAACGCGGACCCGAGTCGCACACGAGGCGGCAAGCAGGTGCTCTGGACGTACGCGCACGTGCCGAACGGAGCCTCACTCGACGTACGCCCCCGGCTCGAGGCGCAGATCGAGCGCTTCGCCCCCGGGTTCGGAGACGTCATCCTCGATCGCCGGGAGTGGTCGCCGAGCGCCCTCGAAGCGTGGAACCCGAACCTCGTCGGCGGCGACATCGGGGGAGGGACCCTCGCAGGCACGCAGCAGCTGTTCAGGCCAGCACCAACGCTCCACCCGTACCGAGCCGGACGACGCGGGTTGTACGTGTGCTCCTCGTCGACCCCGCCTGGCGGCGGAGTGCACGGCATGCCGGGGATGCACGCCGCGCGCGCGGTGCTGCGCGACTGGGCCAGCGGCGCGTGAGGCACGCCGGTGGCCGCTACGGTTGAGCCATGCATCCACCCGTCACCGGAACCAGGCATGATCTCGAGAACGATCGGGTCCGCGTCGAGGTCGGCACGGTAGCCGCCGTCCTGCGCTCCCTCGAGGTTAACGGCACCCAACTCGTCGAGGACTTCGGCGACGGTGTCCTCCCGCCGTTCGGCGCCGGCATCACGCTCTTCCCCTGGCCCAATCGGGTGCGCGACGGCAAATGGCTCCTGGACGGCAGGCCTCAGCAGCTCGACCTCACTGAGCCGAGCAAGGGCAACGCCTCGCACGGGCTGCTCCGCAACACGGAGTACGCGGTGGCCCAGAAGGACGGCTCGACCATCGAGCTCGGCGCGACTGTCTTCCCACAGCACGGATGGCCCTTCACGCTCCGCCACTGCGTGCGGTACCGGGCCACCGAGAGCGGCCTCGAGGTCACTCACACCGTCACCAACCTCGGGGCCCGAGACGCCGTCTTCGCGGTCGGCGCGCATCCGTATTTCCGGATCGGCGAGGAGCCCATCGCGGATCTCGTCGTGACGTCGGACCTGGTCGAGCGTGTCCTTCTCGACGACCGCCTGCTCCCCATCGGCACGGAGCCCGTCCAGCGCGGCGGAGAGTTCGACCTGACTCGCGGACGGGAGGTCGGTCAGCTCGACCTCAACTATGCATTCCGGGTTCGCCCGACAGGTGACCGGGTTCTGCTGACGCTCAGTTCGCGAACCGGCGCGCACCTCGAGCTGTGGGGAGACGAAGCCTTCCGTCATCTCCAGCTCTACACGCCAAGCGACTTCCCGCGTCCAGACGGGCACCACGGCGGCACAGGGCTCGCCTTCGCGGCAGAGCCCATGACCTCGCCGCCAGACGCCCTCAACTCGGGCACTGACCTCATCGGCATCGAGGCCGGCCAGACATGGAGCGCCGCCTGGGGCGTCAGGTTCACCAGCTCGGAGTCCGCTGGGGCCGCAGCGAGGCCGTTCGGGTCGAGGAGGTCTTGACTCAGATGCCCTTGCCGGAGGAGCGCCGGACCACGAGACGCGGTTCCACCAGCAACTCGCTTGGCAGGGAGTCCTTGCCGGCCTCTGCTTCGATGAGCCAGCGCGCGGCCTCGCGGCCGATGACTGCGTTGTGCGGGTCGACGGATGTCAGCGAGACTCCCGCGATCGACGCGAGGAACGAGTTGTCGTAGCCGGTGAGCGCGACGTCGTCCGGCGTGAGCCCGCGCTCATCGAGTGCGCGCTGCACACCGAGGGCGGCGAGGTCGTTGGATGCGATGATCGCGGTCGGCCGAGTTGCCCGCGCCAGCACGCTTGTTGCGGCCATGTAGCCGCCGAGTTCCGTGAAGTCGCTGTCCTGGACGTGCACGTGGCTGCCGAGGCCGTGCTTCGTCATGGCCTCCTCGTACGCGTCAGCCCTGCTCCGGCCGACGGCGGTCAATCCGCCGAGATGCACGATGTCGCTGTGCCCGAGCGAGGTGAGGTGCTCGACCAGGAGCGCGAGCCCCTTCCGGTCGTCGGTGCGCACGCTACCGGCATTCGGCAGGCCCTCCGACAGGCCGGACGCGACGACGACGGGACGATCCTCGGCGAGTGAGCCGAGCGAGGCGACGTCCGGAAGCGAGCCCGCGATGAGGACGCTCCTGGGGCGAAGATCGCTGAGGGTGGCGATGGTTCCCTCGTTGAGACGACGCACGGTTCCGCTCTGCGGGAGCACAGCCGTCGTCATCAGACCGCGGCGACCTGCCCGGTCGAACTCGAGGCTCGCGGCGTCGATGATCTCGGCGAACACTGGGTTAACGGGGTCGGCGACGAGGATGCCGATGAAGTCGCTCATGTTGGTGGCGAGCGAGCGGGCGAGCAGGTTTGGCCGGAAGCCCAGCTCCTCTGCAGCCGCGAGCACGCGACTCTTCCTGGCCTCGCTGACCTTCTCCGGGTCGCTGTAGACGAGCGAGACAAGAGATTTGGACACGCCAGCCACCGCCGCCACGTCGCGAATAGTTGGACGCTTTGCGGAATTCCGTACAGCAGTGCGCTGATGTTCTGACAAGAGGTCTCCTGGGGGAAACTCTAAGAGAAGGACTCCTGGGGGAAAGGAGCGGTGAACTGCCCACTCTACGGGGTAAGTCCGCCGAATTCCCCGAACGTCGCGGCTAGGATCAGCCTATGGTGACCCGACTTCGCGACGTGCTCGATTTTGTAGAGAGAAAGTGGCCATCCTCGGGGGCGGAGTCCTGGGATTCGGTCGGGCTAGTCTCTGGCGCGCTCGACGCTGAGATTCGCAGAATTCTCCTTGCGGTGGATGCTGCGCAGCTCACCGTCCAGGAGGCTGTGGACACCTCAGCGGACCTTCTCCTCATCCACCACCCGCTGCTTCTGCGTGGGGTCACCACGGTGGCAGAGACGACCGCGAAGGGCTCACTGCTCGCGCAGCTCATCCGGGCGGATGTCGCACTCATCGCCGCCCACACCAACGCCGATGTCGTCCAGACGGGCACTTCAGCTGCGCTGGCCGCTGCGCTCGACCTCGAAGGCTCGAAGCCGATCGTCCCTGCAGCCAGCGACCCTGAGCGAGGACTCGGCCGCATCGGCGTCCTCCGGGAGCCGACGACGCTCGGGGCGCTCGCGCGAAAGCTCGCGGGCATCCTTCCCTCGACAGCGACGGGCATCCGTGCCGCTGGCTCGTTTGAACGAGTCGTCGAGACCATCGCACTGTGCGGGGGAGCGGGCGACTCGCTCCTCAACGATCCCGCCGTCCTTGGCGCCGACGTCTACATCACCAGCGATCTCCGCCACCACCCGGCCTCGGAGTCGCTTGAGCAGTCGATCGCCCGTGGAACCGGACCTGCCCTCATCGACACCTCGCACTGGGCGAGCGAATGGCTGTGGCTGGACTACGCCGCCCGGGAGCTTCAGGAGGAATTCCCGCAGCTCCAGGTCGAGGTGTCGGAGCTCCGGACGGATCCGTGGGATTTCGCCATTCCCCAGTGACGCCCCGCGCCGGCGCGCGCCCTGTGCAGGCAGCACACGACTTCACGACAGAATAAGGACATTATGAACGCCATCCAAGACATGAACGTGGGCCGAGCATGAAGGCCAGCGAGGCAGACCAGCGTCGTCTGCTGGAGCTCGCCGAGATCGACACGAAACGGCGCCGAGTGCAGCACGTCGCGAAGAACCTGCCGGAGCAGCACCACCTGAACGCCCTCGACGAGGAACGAACGCAGCACCGCGCTGAGGTCGTCCAGCTGCTCGGGCAGCTGGAGGATTCACGCAGCGAACTCAAGAAAATCGAGTCAGACGTGGAGACGGTCGAGGCCCGCCTCAAGCGCGACAACGACCGCTTGCAGGGCGCGTCGAGCCGCAAGGACATCGAAGCCCTGCAACGTGAGATTGAGGTGCTGCAGCGCCGCCGAACGATCCTCGAGGACGGTGAGCTGGAAGTCATGCAGCGCGTCGAAGAGCAGACGGCCGCCCACGAGGGTGCGCTCGAGTCTCAGCGTGGCGTGGAGGATCGCGCAACCGAGCTGGCGGTGCTCCGCGACGCCGCGCGCGACAACTTGAAGGGCGAGTACCGCGTGCTCGCTGAGCAGCGCGCAAGCGTACTCGGGTCGCTGCCGGCCGACCTCGTCGCGCTCTACGAGAAGCAACGCGAACGCTACGGAGTCGGAGCCGCCGAGCTCATCGGCATCATCACTACCGGCACCAACGTCGCGCTCGACCGTCCCGAGCTCGAGAAGATCCGCCGAGCTGCGCCGGACGACGTCGTCATCTGCCCGGATTCCGGGGCGATTCTCGTGCGCACGGAGAAATCTTCACTCTGAGGCGAAAGAAGTCGCGCGCTCGCCGCTGAGTTCTGACATACTCAGTGGCGGAGCGCCGACGGCGTCGCTTGAAGTGAAACGCATCGTTGCTCCTCACCTATTACTACGGATCGTCCGGCACGTACCTGCCGGTAATGAGGGAGTACTCCTATGGCAACTGTGACCTTTGAAAGCGCATCGCGCATCTACACCGAGGGCGCTCGCCCAGCGGTTGACAGCTTGGACCTCGAGATCGACGATGGAGAATTCCTTGTCCTCGTCGGCCCGTCCGGCTGCGGCAAGTCCACGTCGCTCCGCATGCTCGCGGGCCTCGAAGAGGTCAATCGCGGACGAATCCTCATCGGCGACCGCGACGTCACGCACCTCCCACCCAAGGACCGCGACATCGCCATGGTGTTCCAGAGCTACGCGCTCTACCCGCACATGACGGTCGGCGAGAACATGGGCTTCGCGCTCAAGATCGCCGGCATCAACAAGGAAGAGCGCGCGAAGCGCGTCCTCGAGGCCGCCAAGATCCTCGACCTCGAGCCCTACCTCGACCGCAAGCCGAAGGCGCTCTCGGGTGGTCAGCGTCAGCGTGTCGCCATGGGCCGCGCCATCGTCCGCAGCCCCCAGGTCTTCCTCATGGATGAGCCGCTCTCGAACCTCGACGCCAAGCTGCGCGTGCAGACGCGTACGCAGATCGCGAGCCTCACCCGTCGTCTCGGTGTCACCACCGTCTACGTCACACACGACCAGACCGAGGCCCTGACGATGGGCGACCGTATCGCTGTCCTCAAGGACGGCGTCCTGCAGCAGGTCGGAACCCCGCGTGAGCTGTACGCCAAGCCCAAGAACGTCTTCGTCGCAGGCTTCATCGGCAGCCCGTCGATGAACATCTTCGGCGCCGACCTCACCTCAGAGGGTGTGCGCTTCGGCACCGACGTCATCCCACTCGAGCGTGCGACGCTGGCGAAGCTCAAGACGGGCACCGCCACGGTCGGCGTCCGCCCCGACGACATCATCATCTCGCGCGAGGAGAAGCCTGGCCTCAAGGTCGAGGTCGACCTGGTCGAGGAGCTCGGCGCCGAGGGGTATCTCTACGGCCACTCGATGATCGACGGCAAGCGCACGGACATCGTCGCCCGCGTCGACGGTCGCAGCCACCCGGAGGTCGGAGAGACGATCTACGTCACGACCGACAACGACCACATCCACATCTTCGACCCGGAGACCGAGCAGCGCATCAGCGGTGCCCTCACTGAGGCCATCCGCCTGCAGGAGGCGAACGACGCTCTCGCGAGCGGCGCAGCTAGCTAGGAACTCCTCAGAGGAGATCGGAACGCCCTCCGCAGATCACACGATCTGCGGAGGGCGTTCTGCTGTCCGCTCTGTCGACGATCTGTCCGCCTTCCCGTTCGCTCCTCCCGCGCCTGCGAAAGGCTTCTCACGGCGCGGGCGTGTGGCGCCGTGTGGACGCAGCGAGCAGAGACACGAATGAGGGGGAGCCTTTCGGCTCCCCCTCATCTGATGGTTGCTGGCACGCGGTGGTGCCGGCAGGTGACTAGCCCTTCGTGGAACCTGCCAGGAGGCCACGCACGAAGTACCGCTGCAGCGAGAAGAACACGATGAGCGGGACCAAAATGGAAAGGAACGCGCCTGCTGTGAGCAGCGGCCATTCCTGACCACGGGAGCCCGTGATCTCAGCGAGCAGCTTCGTCATCGGCGCAACCGCACCGTCAGCGAACACAAGCGCGACGAGCAGGTCGTTCCAGACCCAGAGGAACTGGAAGATGCCAAACGATGCCACGGCGGGAAGCGTCAGCGGGACGATGATGCGGAAGAAGATCTGGCCGTGGCTTGCGCCGTCGACCCGAGCAGCTTCGATGACCTCGCGCGGGATCTCCGCGATGAAGTTGTGCAGCAGGAAGATCGCCAGTGGCATGGCGAAGATCGAGTGAGCGATCCACACCTGCGCGAACCCAGCGTCGGCGCCGAAGGCGGCGATGACGGGCACACCGAAGATCTCGCCACGGGCGAAGAGCTGGAGCAGCGGAACGAGCGCCATCTGGATCGGCACGACCTGCAGTGCGAAGACCAGGATGAACAGCCAGTTCTTTCCCTTGAAGTCCATCCACGCGAACCCGTAGGCGGCGAGGAGGGCGATCGCGAGCGGGATGACCGTCGCGGGGAGGGCGATCACGATCGAGTTGAGGAAGGCCTGCGCCATCGTCAGCTGCGTGTTGCCAGACGCGAGCACCTCGACGTAGTTGTCGAAGGTGAAGCCCCAGTTCTCGAAGATCGTCCACCAACCGGTGCTGACGACCTCCGCCTTGGGGCGGAACGAGGAGACGAAGAGGCCGAAGGTCGGAATGGTCCACACGACGGCGATCGCGATCGCCGCGACCGTGGCCCAACGGCTGGTGAGGTTCTTCTTCACCTTGCCGCTTGTGGTCTTCTCGCCTCGTGCGAGCTGCTCCGCCGTCTTCTTGTCGACGGGAAGTTCAACTGGAACGATGGCGCTCATCGGATCTCCCTCTGCTTCTTCATCTGGTTCGCGTTGTAGATGATGATCGGCAGCACGAGGATGAACAGCACAACCGCGAAGGCGGCCGATCGTCCGGTCTCGAAGGTCTTGAACTGCGTGTACATCTCGTTGGCGATGACGCTCGTGTCGTTGGCGCCTGCGGTCATCGTGCGAACGATGTCGAAGACCTTCAGCGACGCGATCGAGATCGTCGTCACGACGACGACGAGCGACGAGCGGATGCCGGGAACCGTCACGTTGATGAAGCGCTGCCATGGGTTAGCGCCGTCAAGCGATGCCGCCTCGATCTGGTCCATCGGCACGCCCTTGATGGCCGCGGAGAGCACGACCATGGCGAAACCGGTCTGCACCCAGATGAGCACGATGATGAGGAAGAACGTGTTGAGCGGCGACTCCGCCAGGAAGTCGTACGGCTGCCCACCGAACCAGACGATGATCTGGTTGAGGAGGCCGATCTGGTCCTGGTCGGCAGGGCGCGCCGTGTACATGAACCTGAAGATGATCGACGCACCGACGAACGAGATAGCCATCGGCATGAAGACAAGCGCCTTGAGGAACTTCTCGCCGCGCGACTTGTCGATGAACACGGCGTAGGCGAGGCCTGCGACGGTGGACAGGATCGGCGTGACGACGACCCAGATAATCGTGTTGAGGACTGTCCGGATGCCGCTTGGCTGCGTGAAGATCCAGATGAAGTTCTCGAGACCGACAAAGTCGCCGGCCTTGTTCGTGAACGCCTGGCCGGTGGTCTGGATGCTCGGCACGATGAGCCCGATGATCACGAGGACCAGCGCCGGAGCCAGGAAGCCGATGAGGCCGATCAGGTAGCCGGCACCTTCGCGCGACCTGTGATCGAGCCAAAAGAGGAGGGCGCCGAGCACGATGGCGACGATGGCCGCCCACGTGTAGGTGCCGAGGATGAAGACGAGCGCGACCGGGACTGCGATGCAGACCACGAGGCGGAGGACCGTGTACTTGGTACCGGGCCTTGGCGCGAGCTCAACGAAGTAGACGATGAGCGCAACCACCGCGAGAAACGCGATGATGACGATCGGGACCTGCAGAAGTGGCGGCAGTTGAGCCAGCCACGTGAAGAAGCTTGCCATTGTGACCTTCCGGGGTGGCAGAAAAGCACGTTCGCGGGGGACGACGTCGTCCGTGCGGTGGAATGCGTGTGGAGCATCCGGCAACTGCCGGATGCTCCACACGGGTGCTTAGCTGGACGGCCAGCCGGATTCGATCTGGGTCGTCACGGTGTTGACGTCCGTGCCGTTGATCCAGTCGATGATGCCCTTCCAGAACGTGCCTGCGCCCACTGCCGAAGGCATGAGGTCAGAGCCGTCGAAGCGGAAGGTCGTCTCGGGGTCCTGGAGGATCTGAATGGACTCCTGCAGGATCGGGCTCTTTGCGTTGGCCGGGTCGAGACCCGTGTTCGCGCTGATGACGCCGCCGAGTGCGACGCGGCTGTTCGCCCACTCCGGACTGGAGAGGTACTCGAGCACCTTGACCGTGTCTTCGTCCGAGTTGAACGAGCCGACGATCTCGCCGCCGCCGGTGACAGCCTGTTCCTTACCCTCAGCAGGAGGGGTCATGAAGGCCCAGACGTCGCCGTCTTCGCCGACGGTGCCGCCGGCTTCGGTGATGAAGCCGTCGTAGAAGGATGCCTGGTGGTGCAGCGCGCACGTGCCGTCGACGAGCTTGGGGGCTACGTCGCCGAATGCGGTTGAGTTGATCGAGCGAACGTCGCCGAAGCCTGCGTTGACGTAGTCAGGGTTCGTGAGGATCTTGCCTGCCTCTTCGAACGAAGCCTGGATGCGCTCGTCGGTGAAGGGGATCTCGTTGGCAACCCACTGGTCGTAGACCTCTGGGCCGTGCATGCGGATCACGAGGTCTTCAATCCAGTCGGTTCCCGGCCAGCCGGTTGCCGCATCCGAGCCGAAGCCTGCGCACCAGGGCGCGGTTCCGGTCTTGCTCTGGATCTCGCCCGTCAGGGTGACCAGCTCTTCCCAGGTCTTGGGCACTTCGTAGCCGTTGTCCTTGAAGAACTGCGGGGAGTACCAGACGAAGCCCTTGAGGTTCGCCATGAGTGGCGCGCCGTACACGGTTCCGTCGTAGGAGGAGTATGTCTTCCAGTCTTCCGACCAGTACTCTTCCAGGTTGCTGACGACGCCCTCGGGCGCTTCGGTGAGAAGGCCGGTGCTGGCGAGGTCGCCCATGAGCCCAGGCTGCGGGAAGATCGCGACATCGGGTGGGGTGCCACCCTGCGCGCGAACCGAGATCTGCGTCTCGAACTCCTTGGAGCCCTCGTAGACGATCTCGATGCCGTTCTCCTCGGCCCAGCCGGCCCACGACTGCTCGAGCAGCTCTGCCTCGGCGTCGACGATGGTGCCGTAGATGGTGACCTTGTTATCGCTGGGGCCGCCCTCGTTGTTTTGCACACCGGGTCCACCGGAACAGGCTGTCAGCCCGAGGCCGGCGACTGCGAGTGCGGCAACCGCTGTTGCGGCGCGCCGCTTCGTGGATGTTGTCATTGAACTCCTCCTTAAGTCCTTGACTGCGAGCGAACCGTCGTTCCGGGCAGTCATTGCCCGCAAATCGCTGCTGGAGCGCAACGGTTCGAGCACTGCATTCCTGAGATCTGCGTGTGGAAATGCCGTGCGCTTTTGGAGCGTACACGAACATATGAGTTCATCCACGCCGTTCACTAAGTCGTTATCAATCGACGTCCCGCGCGGTGGGAAGCCCCTAGACCTTGGCCGAATATGTTGTTTCGCAGGACAGCGGGGGAGCGCCTCGAGTTGGTCCTGCTGTCATCACAAACAGAAGGCTGCGTCGATCGCGATAGCATTGACGAAGAGCAGGTCGACTAGGCGGTCGCGTCATGGGAAACCATGCCGAGGAACGTCCGGGCTCCATAGGGCAGGACGGTGGGTAACGCCCACCCGGGGAAACCCGCGAGACAGTGCCACAGAAAGCAGACCGCCCTGCCGTCTCTCTCGAGAGACGGCAGCACCCTTCGGGGTGCATGGGTAAGGGTGAAAGGGTGGGGTAAGAGCCCACCGGGCGCCTGGTGACAGACGCCGCACGGTAAACCTCGTCCGGAGCAAGGCCATACAGGGGATGTTGACGCGGCTCGCCGAGTCCCCGGGTAGGCCGCTAGATTCGCGCGGCAACGTGCGAGCGAGAGAGATGGCCGCCCCCGACCCAGGTCGGGACAGAACCCGGCGTATCGGTCGGCCTGCTCGCCTTCGTGGGAAAACGCCGGGGGCCGGGAGCGAGTGAAGCTCCCGGCCCCCGGCGTTGTGCTGTGCGAGTGGCTAGACCCAGTGCTCTGCTGCGAGACAGGCGGACCCGACGATGCCAGCATTGTTCATGAACTCCGCGACGACGATTGGCGTCTCCACATCGATGTAGTGAAGGAACTCATCGGCCTGCTTGGAGATTCCCCCGGAGACGATGAACACATCGGGGGAGAAGAGGGCTTCGAGCTGCCGGTAGTACGGCGTGAGTCTCGCACCCCACTCTGCGAACGCGAGTTCTTCGCGTTCGCGCACTTTCGAGGACGCGAACTTCTCGTAGTCGCTGTGCTCTCCGATGCTGATGTGGCCGAGCTCGCTGTTCGGGAACAGGTGACCGCCGTAGAACATTGCGGTGCCGATGCCGGTTCCGAGCGTGGTCATGATGACACTGTCGAGCCGTCCATGGGCGACACCGAAGCGAACCTCTGCGATCCCGGCGGCGTCGGCGTCGTTCGCGAGCGCCACCTCTCGGCCAACTGCCTCCGAGAACGCGGCGCGCGCGGCGAAATCGATCCAGAGCGGGGAGATGTTCGCGGCGGACCGTGTGACGCCGTGCTTGACGATGGCGGGAACGCTGATGCCGACGGGCACGTCGGTGTCGCCGTCGAGGTCCTTGTCCCAGATCTTGCGGACGATCTCCATGGTCGCCTCGATGACCTCGCGCGGGTCGCCGCCGACGGGCGTCGGCACCTTCCGTCGCTTGGAGAGCAGCTCTCCGGTGCGCAGGTCGACAAGTGCTCCCTTGATGCCGGTTCCGCCGATGTCGATGCCGATGGCCTTAGTGGCTCTGCTCTTCCCCATGCGAGTGAGCATATCCGGCAGGAGGTCCTGCTCGATTCGATGAGGGGCTCAGGTCGTCGGAACGGTGAGGAGCTCAGCACCATCCGCGGTCACGACGACGGTGTGCTCCCACTGCGCGCAGCGGGAGCCGTCAGCCGTGACCACCGTCCACCCGTCCTCCCAGAGACGCCAGTCCGAGGTCCCGAGTGTGAGCATCGGCTCCACCGTGAACACCATGCCCTCCTCGATGACCGTGCTGTATTGCGGCGCGTCGTAGTGGGGGATGATCAGGCCGGAGTGGAAGGCTCCGCCAACACCGTGCCCCGTGTAGTCGCGCACAACTCCGTAGCCGAATCGACCCGCGTACTTCTCGATGACCCTGCCGATGATGTTCACCTGGCGCCCGGGCTTGGCCGCTGCTATCCCCCTCATCATCGCCTCGTGCGTACGCTCGACAAGCAGCCGAGACTCATCGGCGACGTCACCGACCAGGTACATGCGGTTCGTGTCGCCGTGCATCCCCTCGAAGTAGGCAGTGATGTCGACATTGAGGATGTCGCCGGATTCGAGCACCGTGCTGTCGGGGATGCCGTGGCAGATGACCTCGTTGAGCGAGGTGCAGCTCGCCTTCGGGAAACCGCGATAGCCGAGCGTTGACGGGTATGCGCCTCTGGCAGTCACGAAGTCGTGTGCAATGCCGTCGAGCTCGTCCGTCGTGACGCCGGAAACCGCGTACTGCTCGAGGTGCTGGAGGGCGTCCGCTGCGATCGCGGATGCTCGAGCGATGCGCTCGACCTCGTCCGGCGAGTAGACGTCCCCGCCCGTCCATTTGTCCGGCGCTGACTTGCCGACATAAGGCGGCCGGGTGATCGTACTTGCGACGGGTCGGAGCGGAGCGCTTTGTCCGGGCGTGAGGAGTCCGGTTCTCGGGTCTTTCGGCATACGCTTGAGCCTATGACCGATACGCATGCACAGGAATTCTGGTACAACTCCCGCACGGGAGAGGTCGAGGTTGGAAAGCAGTCCCTCGCTTCCGAGCTCGTCGGCCCATTCTCATCGGAAGCAGAAGCGAAGCGCGCCCCCGAGAAGCTTCAGGAGCGCGCAAAGGCGTGGGCTGAGGAAGAGGCAGAAGAGGACCGCTAACCTCTCGATCCTCTCGGTCCTCTCGGAGCTTCGTCGCCTAGTCAGCTGGTCTGGTCTTCAAAGCTCTCTGCCGCGGAGGGGAACGCGCCTGACTTGACCTCGTCGCGGTAGGTGGAGGCCGCGTCGAGGAGGGTCGTGCGCAGATCTGCGTACTTGCGGACGAAGCGAGGCACTCGCCCGGTGCCGAGGCCCATGGCGTCAGTCCACACAAGGATCTGGCCGTCGCACTCGGCGCCGGCGCCGATGCCGATCGTGGGGATCATGAGCTCGCGCGTGATCTCGGCCGCGAGAACAGCGGGCACCATCTCGAGGACAACACTGAAGGCTCCGGCTTCCTGCACGGCCCGTGCATCTGCTCGCACGCGATCGGCCGAGTCGCCCCTGCCCTGCACGACGTGACCGCCGAGCCCGTGCTCGCTCTGCGGCGTGTAGCCGATGTGCGCCATGACGGGGATGCCCGCCTCGACGATGCGCTTGATGGTCGCCTGCGATCGCACGCCTCCCTCGAGCTTCACCGCCTGCACGCCTGCTTCCTTCATGAAGCGCACGGCGGTGTCGAGCGCCTGTTCCGGCCCGCGCTCGTAGCTGCCGAAGGGCAGATCGGCGACCACGAGGGCTCGCGACACGCCGCGCGCGACAGAGCGGGCCATGGGAATCAGCTCGTCGACCGTGACGGGGAGTGTCGACGTCTCTCCGAGCACCGTGGTGGCCGCTGAGTCGCCGACGAGGAGGACGTCGATGCCGGCCTCGTCAAACACCGCAGCGGTCATGGCGTCATAGCTCGTGAGAGCGGTGATGCGCTCACCGGCGGCCTTGGCCGTCTGAAAGTGTCGAATTCGGACTCGCTTCGGTGCACTGGCCTGAGACATGCTGGCCATCATACGGCGGGGCGGCCTCAGGCCCAGTAGCCTAGGGGGAGGCGCACAACAAGAATTGGAGCCCGAGTGGACAAGCAGCAGGACTTCGTACTCCGCCAGATTGAAGAGCGCGGGATCAAGTTCATCCGCCTGTGGTTCACGGACGTTCTCGGAACACTGAAGTCCGTGGCGATCGCACCGGCGGAGGTGGAGGGTGCGTTCAACGAGGGCATCGGCCTCGATGGCTCGGCCGTCGAGGGCTTCACGAGGCGTTCTGAAGCCGACATGCTCCTTCACCCGGACCCCTCGACATTCCAGATGCTTCCGTGGCGCGGTGACATCGACCCGACGGCGCGCATGTTCTGCGACATCTCGACTCCGGATGGGCAGCCCTCCGTGACCGACCCTCGTCGCGTGCTCCGTCGAGCCCTCGACGTCGCATCGGCGCAGGGCTTCACGTTCTACGTGCACCCCGAGATCGAGTTCTACCTGCTCAAGTCCGACGAGGCGCTCGGCGGCGAGCCGGTACCCGCCGACAACGCCGGCTACTTCGACAACGTCCCAGGTGGCACCGCGCACGACTTCCGTCGCCGCGCGGTGCGCATCCTGGAAGATCTCGGCATCTCCGTGGAGTACAGCCACCACGAGGCTGGCCCGGGCCAGAACGAGATCGACCTCCGCTTCTCCGACGCGCTCAACACGGCGGATAACGTCATGACGTTCCGCACGGTCGTCAAAGAGGTCGCCATCGAGCAGGGCGTCTACGCGACGTTCATGCCGAAGCCCATGTGGCAGCACCCCGGCAGCGGAATGCACACGCACGTCTCGCTCTTCGAAGGCGACACCAACGTCTTCCACGAGCCAGGCGCCGAGTACCAGCTCTCGAAGATCGGCAGGCACTTCGTCGCCGGTCTGCTCAAGCACGCACCGGAGATCACCGCGGTGACCAACCAGTTCGTGAACTCCTACAAGCGCATCTGGGGCGGAGATGAGGCCCCGAGCTACGCTTGCTGGGGCCACAACAACAGCTCGGCGCTCGTCCGCATCCCGACCTACAAGCCCAACAAGGGCGGATCGGCGCGTGTCGAGTACCGCGGCATCGACTCCGCCGCGAACCCGTACCTCGCCTATGCAGTCCTGCTGTCGGCCGGGCTCAAGGGGGTCGCTGAGGAGTACGAGCTTCCCGCCGAGATCGAGGGCGACATCTGGGAGATGTCTCCTCGAGAACGAAGCGTGCTTGGCTTTGACCCACTGCCTTCCAGCCTCAACGAGGCCATCTCCATCATGGAGAACTCGGAGCTGGTCGCTGAGACGCTCGGCGAGCAGGTCTTCGCCTACTTCCTGGCGAACAAGCGCGCCGAGTGGAAGCAGTACCGGGCCCAGGTCACGCCGTTCGAGCTGGCCTCGAACCTGCACGCTTTGTAGACCGTGCGCTCAGACGGACTCCGGACCCGCCTCGCGAGGGCTGGCTTTGCCGCACCGAGCGAGGCCGAGCCGCGTCTCGCGGAGCTCGCCGAGCTGACCGGCGTGCGGGCCGACGACGTCTTCTCGGTGGTCGACGAGCGTGTCGCCGACCCCGACCAGGCATTGCAGTGGCTGGTCTACCTCGCGAGGCAGCATCCCAGCGCCGTCGACTCGCTCTTCGCCGAACGACCGAATGCCAAGACCGTGGTGAGACTTCTGGGAGCCTCGACGGGGCTCGCCGAGTTCTTCCTCAGGCACCCGCGCACGATGGAGGTCGTGCAGTCCGGCGAAGCCGAGCTGCCGACCCGAGACGAGCTGCAACGCCGCATGGCCGCGAGTGTCGGCGTCGATGCCGAACGAGCTGACGCTGATGGCGGTTTCGGCATGGCGGTCGCTCAGCTGACAGGTTCGGAGGCGGCCCGTTCGCTGCGCATCCGCTACCGCACGGAGCTGGCACGCATCACGGCGTTCGACCTCGCGCAGGACGATCAGCGCGGCTGTGTCCGGGAGGTGAGCCGCGCGTTGGCGGATCTCGCAGGGGAGACGCTGGATGCGGCGATCATGGTCGCGCGCGCCGAGACCCAGGCCCCGCCGAGCGGCTTCGGGCGCTTCCCCGCCGAGCAGGTCGAGTGCGTTCGTCTCGCGGTCATCGGCATGGGCAAGGCCGGGGCCGAGGAGCTCAACTACATCAGCGACGTCGACATCATGTTCGTCGCGGAGTCGTCCGATCCTGAGTGCGTCGCAGTTCCGAGAGCTGTCGAGATCGGCACGAGGCTCGCGAGCCTCACGATGCGGGTCATCGACTCGACCGACGTCGAACCTGCACTCTGGGAAGTGGACGCCAACCTCCGGCCGGAGGGCAAGGACGGCGCCCTCGTCCGCACGATCGACTCGTACGCAAGGTATTACGAACGATGGGCTAAGAACTGGGAGTTCCAGGCGCTCATCAAGTCGCGGGCTATGGCGGGCGATCTGCGGCTCGGGGCGGAGTTCGAGCGCCGCGTCGAGCCGTTCATCTGGGCGAGCGCGAGCCGGGCTGACTTCGTCGACCAGGTCCGGGCCATGCGCGAACGCGTCACCGACCACATCCCTGCCGAGGAAGTCGACCTGCAGATCAAGCTCGGCCCAGGAGGGCTGCGCGACATCGAGTTCACGGTCCAGCTGCTCCAGCTGGTGCACGGCCAGCACGACGAGACCGTTCGCGAGCGATCGACGCTCGCCGCGCTCGAGGCGCTCAGCGAGCGCGGATACATCGGGCGTGACGACGCGAACCAGTTCTCCTCCGACTATGAGTTCCTGAGGCTGCTGGAGCACCGCATTCAGCTGCGCGCCCTGCGACGTACGCACCTCATGCCGACGAGCGACATCGAGCGCGCCGTGCTTGCCCGCTCCGCCAGCTTCGCGAACTCGCGTGAGCTCGTCGACGAGTGGCAGCGAGTGAAGCTCCGGGTCAGGGGGCTCCACGAGAAGGTCTTCTACCGTCCGCTGCTCTCAGCGGTCGCCGCCCTGCCAACCGAGGGCTTCGCCCTCAGCTCCGACCAGGCCGAGGCTCGTCTGCGAGCCATCGGCTTCCTCGACCCGAAGGGCGCGCTTGCTCACATCACCGCGCTCGTGAAGGGCGTGTCGAGGCGCGCCATCATGCAGCGAACGCTGCTTCCGGTGCTCATCGACTGGTTCTCGCAGGGGAGCGACCCCGACAGCGGTTTCCTCGCGTTCCGCAAGCTGTCTGAGCGCCTGGGTGACACCGCCTGGTACCTGCGCCTGCTGCGGGACAGTTCGGCCGCGGCGAAGCGACTGACGCAGCTGCTCTCCGGCTCCAAGTTCGCCGCCGAGTTTTTTGAGCTCTACCCCGAGGCCGTCAAGTGGCTCGACGACGACGCGCAGCTGAAGCCCCGCTCGCTCAGTGCTCTGCTCGACGAGGTCGCGACGACCATCCGCCGCCATGACGACGAGGTTGCGCTGAGGCGTGCGCTCCGCACGTTCCGCCGGCGAGAGGTGCTTCGTCTCGCGATCGGCGGGCTGCTGAGCCTCATCGACATCAAGCAGACGGGTGCCGGGCTCTCTGACATCGCGACGGCCACCCTTCAGGGTGCCTATGACGCGGTCCGCCGCATCGACAAGGTCGAGTACCCACCTTTCGCGATCATCGCGATGGGTCGCTACGGCGGCCGTGAGCTGGGGTTCGGTTCAGACCTCGACGTGCTCTACGTCTTCGAGCCGGGCGACTTCTCGAACCCCGACCTCGCGAGCAGGCGTGCGCTTGCACTGGTCCACCGCATCGTCGAGTTCACGGCTGACCCGCGCATGCCCATCGACCTGGATGCCGGCCTCCGTCCCGAGGGCAAGTCCGGCCCGCTGGTGCGCTCTCTCTCCGCCTACCGCAGCTACTACGCACGGTGGTCGCTCGGGTGGGAGACTCAGGCGCTGCTCCGCGCGGACGATGTCGTTGGCGACCCGAACGTGCGTGACCGCTTCATGGACTTGGTCGACGATGTCCGCTACGGCAAGGAGCTGTCGGAGGACGGGCTGCGCGAGGTGCGTCGCATCAAGGCGCGCGTCGAGAACGAGCGTCTGCCGCAGGGTGCAGATCCGAAGCGACACCTGAAGCTCGGGCGAGGTTCGCTGAGCGACGTCGAGTGGCTCGCACAGACGCTGCAGCTGCAGCACGCTATGCACAGCGCTTCGCTGCGTACGACGTCGACGCTCGGAACGCTCGATGCTGCGCAGGCTGAGGAGCTGCTTACTCCTGCAGACGCGAACCAGCTGCGCGATGCCTGGCTTCTGGCGTCGCGTGTGCGCTCGGCGCTGTACCTTGCGACGAACAAGCAGTCCGACCTGCTGCCGCAGGACGGCCCGACGCTCGACGCGGTCGCGCGCGCGCTCGGCTACGCGCCGGGCTCGGGCCCCCACCTCGAGGATGACTACCTCGGGGAGACGCGGCGCTCACGTCGCGTCTTCGAGCGCCTCTTCTACGGCGAGTAGCTCGGCGACTGCCGTGGGACCCTGCTGGTTGCAGGCCGGAGGGTCACGCTTCGGTCGACTGCTGGTCCAGGATGGCGCGTTCAAGGCTATCGGCGATCAGCACCGCGTCGAGGCCTGACTGCCTGCCGATGCCGACGGCGTGCTGAGCCTCGTGCGAGGCGAGCGCCTGCAGCGCGGACTTCGGCGTCGTGAACTCGTGGCCGAGCAACTCGTCGATGGAGTGATCGAGGTCTACGTTGTGCTGGTGCCATTCCTCGCTCTGCGGCTCCGACGAGAGCCGCCGGACGGCCGCGGCGTGGATACTCGCGGCAAGGCGCTTGTGGTGGTCGACGGCGGCCAGGGCCTGCGCGCGGAGCTCTGCTTCTTCCATCCACCCAGCCTGGCACGGCGCGGACGGCATACCTGGGAGGAACAGAAGAGCCCGCCTGGTCTTCCTCGAGCGAGGAAGTCCAGGCGGGCTCAGCGTCAGTCGTTGCGGTCTACCAGCAGAGACCCAGCGTCCGATTACACCCCGTAGTAGAGCTCGAACTCGTACGGGTGCGGGCGCTGCGCGAGCGGCTGCACTTCGTTGATCGTCTTGTAGTTGATCCAGTTCTCGATGAGCTCCGGCGTGAAGACGTTGCCCTTCGTCAGGTACTCGTGGTCAGCCTCGAGCGCTGCGAGCGCCTCGGGCAGCGAGGTCGCGAGCTGCGGGATGGTCTTCGCCTCTTCCGGGGGAAGCTCGTAGAGGTCCTTGTCGACGGGTTCGTGCGGCTCGATACGGTTCTGGATACCGTCGAGGCCAGCCATGAGCTGAGCAGCGAAGGCGAGGTACGGGTTCGCCGAAGCGTCCGGAGCGCGGAACTCGATGCGCTTCGCCTTCGGGTTGGAACCGGTGATCGGGATGCGGATCGCAGCCGAGCGGTTACCTGCCGAGTAGACGAGGTTGATGGGAGCCTCGAAGCCCTTCACCAGACGGTGGTAGGAGTTCGTCGTGGGGTTCGTGAACGCCGCGAGAGAGTTGGCGTGCGCGAGCAGGCCGCCGATGTACCAGCGGGCCGTGTCGGAGAGCGATCCGTAGCCGGCCTCGTCGTAGAAGAGCGGCTCGCCGTCCTTCCAGAGCGACTGGTGCGTGTGCATGCCAGAGCCGTTGTCGTTGTAGAGCGGCTTCGGCATGAACGTCGCCGACTTGCCCCACTGCTCTGCAGTGTTCTTGACGATGTACTTGAACTTCAGGATGTCGTCCGCCGCGCTGACCATCGTGTCGAAGCGGTAGTTGATCTCCTGCTGGCCACCCGTGCCGACCTCGTGATGCGAGCGCTCGAGGATGAAACCAGCCTCGATGAGCTTGAGCGTGATGTCGTCACGCAGATCAGCCGTCTTGTCGACGGGGGAGACGGGGAAGTAGCCGCCCTTGAACGGCGTCTTGTTGCCGAGGTTGCCGCCCTCTTCTTCGCGGCCCGAGTTCCAGGCGCCTTCTTCGGAGTCGACCGAGTAGAAGCTCTGGTTCGACGTCACGGAGTAGCGCACGTCGTCGAAGATGTAGAACTCTGCCTCGGGGGCGAAGAACGCGGTGTCGGCGATTCCGGTCGAGGACAGGTAGTCGACGGCCTTCTTAGCAACCTGGCGGGGGTCGCGGTGGTAGATCTCACCCGTACGCGGGTTGTAGATGTCGAAGACCATGATCAGGGTCTTCGCGTCGCGGAACGGGTCGAGGTACGCCGTCGTGACGTCGGGGATGAGCTGCATGTCGGACTCGTGGATCGACGCGAAGCCGCGGATCGAGGATCCATCGAAGAGCTGGCCGACGGAGAAGAACTCCTCGTCGACGGTCGACGCGGGGATGTTGAAGTGCTGCTGCACACCCGGGAGGTCGGTGAAGCGGATGTCGAGGAACTTGACATCGTTATCGGCGATATAGGCGAGGACTTCAGACGGTTCTTTGAACATGGCTTCTCCGGGTCGTGTCGAAGGTGTTGGCGGACGGGGTCCTGTCACAAGCTAACCACTCGCTGTTGCCCCGTGGTCACTGTTATGTTTCGCGCACGTTACGCCGAGCGTGATATTCGCGCGCGGCTGGCCCAAGCTCCGGTGTTTCGCCGACGGTAAGCTTTCCGGATGCCCGCACAGTCAAGCAGCCCGGAGTTCGCAAAGCCGGAGAACAACCGCTACCCGGGCTACCGCCTCGGCTACCCAGAAGAGGGCCGCGGTTCGATGGCACCAATGCGGCGTCGCATCCCCGCCCTCATCGCCGACTACGCGGTGGCGGCAGGGCTCGCCTTCCTCTTCTTCGACTATGACTCGATTGCCATCCTGCTGTTGTTCTTCGCGATGACCACGGTGGGGATCATGCTGTTCGGCGGCTCCCTCGGACACCTGTTGTTCCGGATGCGCGTGACGAAACTGGATGGCTCCGCTCCCGGCTACATCCGACCTCTCGTCCGGCAGCTGCTCGTCACGCTCGTGCTCCCCATGCTCGTCTGGGACAGCGATCAGCGCGGCGGCCACGACATCATGACAAAACTCGCCCTGCGGCTCGTATAGAGCAACAGGGCGAGTCTGTGGCGGGGATGCTGCAGGTCAGCGCATCTGCGAACGCGACGAGCGCATCCGCATCGGGTCAATGCCCTTGGGAATCGGCAGTGCGTTGCTGCCAAGCGCCTTGAGTCGGCTCGTCACAGCGACGATCTCCGGCTTGGTGAGCTTCTTCGGGAGCTTGTTGAGGGTCTTTCGGATCTTGACGAGCTTCACGTCGTCAGCGCCGGTTCCCACATGGAAGTGGTGGATCGGGACGTTCGGCAGGATTCGAGCGGTCTTGCGGCGCTCGTCGTCGAGCAGTCGCTTCGTGCCTGCCTTGCTGCCCTCCGTGAGGATGACAACACCGGGCTTGCCGATCGCGCGGTAGACCGCGTCCTGCGTCTTCGCGTTGAAGGCCACTGGCATCTCGCTCGTCTGCCAGGTTCCGCGCAGGGCACTGGTGAGTACCTGCCCTGCCGCCCCGGCACGACCTTCGAGCTGCCCGAAAGCGACCCGCTCAGCACGCCAGTTCAGCGTGAACATGAAGAGGAGCACACCGACCATGAGGCCGAGGATCATCGTGAGGATCCAGGTGAGCGCGTTCGATCCGGGCAGGAAGATGCTCACGAGCGCTGCGATGATCAGGGGGACGAGCACGGCAGCGGCCATGATCCAAGGTGCGGTCTTGTCGTACTTGACCGTCATCTTGAGGACTTGCCAGATCTGCTTGAAGCGACCCGGTTCTTTTTCCGCTGCTGCGCCGGCTTGTGGAGAGTTCGCCATAGTGCACCCAGAATACCGGTACTTCACCCGGTATTCACATTCGGACTCGTGACGACTTCTCCACAGACGATGAAGCTCGTCCGTTCGAGCAGCCGCGGGGCCCTCAGACTCGCGGTGTGCAAGCCAGAAATCATCGAAGAAGCGAACACCAAGACCGGCCCGAGTACCTCGACATCGTCGGTTGGCGGGTCGTTGAATTGCTCGCAGACACAGGCCCGTGGCACCGGTACCTCGCCGTTGCGCGTGAGCGGGCAGTGCTCGACGAGGGGGAGTGGCTGGCGGGTTCACCGCGTGTGCCCTCGCGCGCTGCATCGCTGTCGGCCCCGGAAGGGGCGGTCGAGCTGCTCGTGGAGGCCGCCCCTGGGCCAGGCCTCCCGCTTTCGGACCTCTGCGAGCTCTTCGACGAGATCGAAGCGCCGAGCCTGCCCGAGATTCTCGACGTGGGAATGACGGAACAACGGGAGGCGGTGGCTGTGCTCGAGGCCACGCTCGGGTCCAGCGTCGAGGAACTCCTTGACCGACCGAACCCACTCACTGCAGGCGAGATCGTCACGATTCTGGCCCCGCTCGTGGAGACGCTCGCCGAGCTCCACGCTCAGGGGGTGTCGCTTGGCGCGCTGAGCTGCGACGATGTGCGGCTTACCTCGGCGGGGCGTCCCGTTCTCAAAAACTGGCACGCGGCTGCTCGCCTGCCCGAAGCTGATATTCGCGCGCACGTGAGCATCGTCCGAGATTGGAAGGCCCTCGAATCCGTGGCCGATCTTGTGCTGGCTCAGCTGCCGAGCCAGACGGAGCTCCCGGCCGCGCTCGAGCGGGAACTCGACCGATGCCTCTCGGGCGAAGTGGATGCTGAGCTCGGCCACCGCTTGCTCGATGCGCTCTTCTCCTGGCAGGACGCGAGGGAAGTGCACGACCCGTCGACCGGTCAACAGGTTCCGCGAACCGCGGTCCTTGCGGAGTCGGCAGCCGAGACTGCCGCATCCCGACGGATCGAGCTCCCTGAGCGCGAGGGCGGCCAAATCAACGCCGGTTCCCTGCTCGCGGGCGACTCGGACAACCTAGGCGATGACATCGCCGGCTCCGGCCGGGCCGGTACTCCACGCAGTACGACGAGCAGAAGGGCGCAACGTGCTCAGCGGCTATCCGGCACCAGACAGGGTTTCCTGTCTGGGATCAGGATTCCGTACCGCATAGCTGCTGCCGCAGCCGTTGTCATGTGCGTCTGCGCCGTGAGCATCGGCCTACTCGGCCGTGAGCCGGGCGAGGGCGCGCAGGGCACAGGAGGGCTGGCGGAGAGCGGCGTGTCCCAGGACAGTGCGAGTGCGCCAGAGACGGTGACGTCGCCGAGCCATGCCCTGCCTATAGCTGAGGAGGCTGCGGCTTCGCCAGAGGAGCCAGCGCCCGATTGGCGGGCAGCCGCTGCTGCCGAAGATCCGACTGCGGCGGCAACGGCCCTTCTCGAACGGAGAGCTGAGTGCCTCGCCAGCTCACCTGACGGCTGCCTCGAGGAGGTGTACCAGAGTGACGCCCCTGGTCTCCACGCTGACCTCGCACGCGGAGAAGGACCAGCCGTCGAGCTTGCTGGCCTCACCACGGCAACGCTCCGAGACCGCTACGGAGACTTCGCCGTCGTCGACCTCTGGCCTGCGGAGGCTGTGCAAACCGCGGAAACACCACCGGCCTCCCTCACGATCGCTCGTGGGGAGGCCGGATGGCGTCTGCGTGATGTGCGAGTGACCTAAGCCGATCGCGAGGACCTGCTACAGGCCGAGGTTGCCCTCGAACGCACCCTCTTCGAGGCGGTTCTTGACCTGCGAGAGGAAGCGAGCTGCATCCGCACCGTCGATGATGCGGTGGTCGTAGCTGAGCGCCAGGAAGACCAGCGAACGAATCGCGATGGACTCCTGTCCGTCAGCCGTCTTCACGACCGCGGGACGCTTGGCGACGATTCCGGTGCCGAGGATCGCGCTCTGCGGGAGGAACACGACGGGCGTGTCGAACAAGGCACCGCGTGAACCGGTGTTGGTGACGGTGAACGTGCCACCAGCCAGCTCATCCGGGAGGAGCTTGTTGTCGCGCGTGCGCTCGGCGAGATCGGCGATCTGACCAGCGAGACCAGCGATGTCGAGCTCAGACGCCTTCTTGATGACCGGCGTGAGCAGACCGCGCTCCGTGTCGACCGCCATGGCGATGTTCTCGGACTCGGGGTAGACGATGGAATCTCCGTCGACCGTCGAGTTGATGATCGGGAAGCTCTGGAGAGCCTCGGCAGCGGCGAGCGTGAAGAACGGCAGGAACGAGAGCTTGTTGCCCGTCTTCGCGTGGAAGTCGCCCTTGACACGATCGCGCAGCTGCGCAATGCGGGTCACGTCGACCTCGACGACCGTGGTGAGCTGAGCCGTCGAGTTCATCGATGCGACTGCGCGCTCTGCGACGACCTTGCGGAGACGTGACATCTTCGCCGTCGTGCCGCGGAGCTCCGAGACCTCGAACGGAGTCGGCTCGCCGGGCGTGCCAGAAGAGGCAGCCTGCGCGGGAGCTGCGCTCTTGCTCGACTCGGCGAAGGCGACGACGTCTTCCTTGCGGATGCGGCCGCCGACTCCGGTGCCCTGGACCTTCGTCAGGTCGACACCAGCGTCAGCCGCGAGCTTGCGCACGAGCGGCGTCACGTAGCGGGGGTCAGAGCTCGAGGCGGCCTGCGCCGACTCTCCAGCCTGTTTCGGCTGCGACGGCTGCTTGGGCTGGGCCGGGGGCTTCGGAGCGGAAGCCGACTGCTGAGCGGTCTGAGCGGCCGGAGTTGCAGCCTCCTTCGCAGGCGCCTCGGAGGTCGTCTCCTTCTCGGGAGCCGGCTTCGCGTAGCCCTCGTCTTCCTTCTCAGCGGGAGCCTCTTCGGCCTCGGGGGCCGCGGCGGGCTGCGAGGTGGACTCGGCAGCTTCCTCGACCTCAGGCTCAGCCGCGGCTTCTTCCTCGGCCGGGGCGCTGTCGCCAGACGAGGCGGCACCGGAGCCGTCGCCGAGGCGTGCGAGAACTGCGCCGACCTCGACGGTCTCGTCTTCGCCGACGAGGATCTCCTCGAGCACGCCCGCGATAGGCGACGGGATCTCGGTGTCGACCTTGTCGGTCGAGACCTCGAGCAGCGGCTCGTCGACCTCGACGGTGTCGCCGACGCTCTTCAACCAGCGGGTGACGGTTCCTTCGGTGACACTCTCGCCGAGTGCCGGGAGCGTTACGTCTTCGCTCATGATGTGGGTTCTCCTTGAGTGGTTCTGGCGGGTCAGAGTGCGTGCAGCGGGACGCCGGCGAGCAGACGTGCTGCCTCGCCGATCGTCTCACCCTGCGTCGGGTGGGCGTGGATGAGGTGTGCGACGTCCTCTGGGTAAGCCTCCCAGTTGACGATGAGCTGAGCTTCGCTGACGAGCTCGCCGACGCGGCCGCCGATCATGTGGACACCCACGATCGGGCCGTCGTTGACGCGCACGAGCTTGACGGTTCCGCTCGTGCCGAGGATCGAGCTCTTCGCGTTGCCAGCGAGGTTGTACTCAGCGGTGGAGATGGCGTCAGCGCCGAACTTCTCCTTGGCCTTGACTTCTGAGTAGCCGACCGAGGCGATCTCGGGATCGGAGTACGTGATCTTCGGAATGTTGATGTCCTCGACCTGCACGGGGTTGAGGCCGGCGATCTGCTCCGCGACAAAGATGCCGTGCTGGTAACTGCGGTGAGCGAGCTGGAGGCCGGGAACGATGTCACCGATCGCGTACACGCCGGGCACGTTCGTCTGGAGGCTCTCGTCGACGGGGACGAATCCACGGTCGGTCGTGACGCCGACCTCTTCCAGGCCGATGCCATCGGTCACCGGGCCACGGCCCACCGCGACGAGCAGCAGGTCCGCATCCAGCACTTCGCCGGACTCGAGTTCGACGTGCACGCCGTAGTCGTCCTGCGTGACGCCCTTGAAGCGCACGCCGAGCTTGAAGTCGATGCCGCGCTTCTTGTATGCGCGCTCGAGCTGCTTGGAGACGGACTCCTCTTCGGCGGGAGCGAGGTGCTTGAGGCCCTCGACGATCGTGACCTCGACACCGAACGAGCGCCAGACGCTGGCGAACTCCAGACCGATGACGCCGCCGCCCAGGATGACGACGCGGTTCGGGAGCCACTCGAGCTCAAGCGCCTGCTCGCTGGTGATGACGTTGCCCGAGATCTCGAGGCCGGGCAGCGAGCGGGAGAACGACCCCGTCGCGAGGACGACGTTCTTGCCCGTGAGCGTGTCGTCGCCCACCTGAACGGTAGTGGGGGAGACGAGCTTGCCCTCACCCTGGAAGACGGTGACGCCCTTGGCCTTCAGGAGGCCCTGCAGCCCCTTGAATTTGCTGGCGACGATGCCCTCACGGAAGGCATTGACCTTGACGATGTCGACGCCCTGGAACTCGGTCATCACACCGACGGATGCGGCTTCATGTGCATTGTCCGCAAGCTCAGCCGCATGAAGCATGGCCTTTGTAGGCACGCAGCCACGGTGGAGGCACGTGCCTCCGAGCTTGTCCTTCTCAACCAGAGCGACGGTTGAGCCCAGCTGAACGGCGCGGATAGCTGCGGCGTATCCCGCACTTCCTCCGCCAAGGACGACGAGGTCGAAATTGTGTTCTGACACCCGGAAAACTCCCTCAATGGAATTCATAGAGAAGCGGCGGCCGGTTTGTGGTCGCCACGCGCGGCGAAATTACCCCTCAGGGAAGCCTACACGCGTCGAACTGGCAGGAATAACCAGCTCAGGAGCGTGATTCGAGAAGCGCGATGAGCGTTCGCACCATCACGCCCGTCGCACCCTTGGGCACGTACCCGTACGGAGCCGACTCGTTGTTGGACGGGCCGGCGATATCGAGGTGCACCCACGGAATCGCTCCGTTGCCGTCGGCGCGCTCTCCGACGAATCGTTCGAGGAACGCCGCGGCGACGAGCATCCCGGCCGAGCGGTTGCCGGAGCGCATGTTGGCGAGGTCCGCGACCGGGGACTTGAGCGTGTCGCCGACCTCCTCGGGAATTGGCATAGCCCACGACGGTTCGCCGATGGACTTGGAAGCGTCGACGACGCTGGTGATCCATGCGTCGTCGTTGCCCATGACCGCGGTGGTGCGGTCCCCGAGCGCGACGACCTGCGCGCCCGTGAGTGTCGCGATGTCGATGATCAAGTCGGGGTGCTCTTCGCTCGCGGCGGCGATGCCGTCCGCCATGACGATTCGCCCCTCAGCGTCGGTGTTCGTGATCTCTACGGTCTTGCCGCCGTAGATGGTCACAACGTCGTCGGGCCGGGTAGCGGTGCTCGATGGCATGTTCTCTGCGATGCAGAGCCATCCTGTGATCGCAACCTTGATCCCGAGCTCGGCAGCGGCCTGCAGGACGCCGACGATCGTCGCGGCGCCCGCCATGTCGAACTTCATGCCGACCATCGACCCCGCGGGCTTGAGCGAGAGGCCACCCGTGTCGAACGTGATGCCCTTGCCCACCAGCGCGATGTGCAGCTCTGCCCCCTCCGGGCGGTAGTCGAGGCGCACCAGGCGAGGGCCGCGGGATGACCCCTGGCCCACAGCGGTCAGGCCGCCGAAGCCTCCCTCGCGGAGCTCGGTGTCGTCCCAGACGCGGGCCTCGATGCCGTTCTCCTTGGCGACCCGCAGTGCGACGTCGGCAAGGGCTGCAGGAGGAAGGTCGTTCGGGGGCGTGTTCACCGCATCCTGCACGAGGGCGACCGCCTGGGCGATGGTCGTCGCCCTGGCATTCTCCGCGGTTGCGCGAGCCGTGTCCGACGTCACGACGGTGATCTTGGTGAGCGCCGAGTCGTCGGCCTCCGACTTGTACTCGGTGAAGCGGTAGCTGGCGAGGAGCGCGCCGAGCAAGACGGCCTGGCGAACGTCGGCGTCAAGCGCGTCAGCGTCCATCGCGACCGCTGACGTTCCCGCGGCGCGAGCGAGCGAGCCGCCCGCGCGACGCGCCTGCTCCTCGTCGGTCCCGTCACCGAGACCGAGCGCGATGACGGCTCGCACGCCGCCGTCGAGCGGGATCGCGATCTTCTGCGTCTCGCCGCTCTTCCCGCGGAAGCCGGTCGCCTCGAGGTACGGCTCGAGATCCGGGAACCCCGGAGGCGCCGAGATCGTGAGCGACTCCTCGCGTCGGAGCACGGGGAGCACCAGGAGCTGTGCGTCGGGGGCGGATTCGGCGAGTTCCAAGATGGCGAGCGTCATGCATGCCAGCATATTGCGGCCGTGCCGGGCCGAGCTGGCGAGCTCGTGCGCCAAGCGCGAACGCCCGCTCGAACGCCAGCCTTCGGACCTAGCATTGAGCCTATGAGCGAGACTGAGCGCATCTTCCGAGTGGCTGCCGCCTGGCATGACGTCCCTGCCGGCCTGCCCCTCATTGTGGCGCTGCGCGGTGGCCACGACGCGGGGGCCGTCGCCGCGCAGGTCTCCGACGAGATCGTCGACCTCGACGCGGACGCGCGAATCGTCGCGGAGTTCGACGCCGATGAGCTGTACGACTACCGGGCGCGTCGTCCGATCGTGTCCGTCTCCAACGGCCGCGTGAAGTCCGTGTCGGAGCCGAGGCTCGATCTCCGCCTCGTCACCGACGAACTCGGTCAGGAGTTCCTGTTCCTGTCCGGCTTCGAGCCCGACTACCGCTGGCGGGTCTTCAGCGAGGCGCTCGTGAGTGCTGTCGACGCGCTCGAGGTGTCCTCGACGACGTGGATCCACGCCGTGCCGATGCCCGTTCCGCACACGCGCCCGATCCGCATCGCAGCCACGGGTAACCGGGAAGAGCTCGTCGACACGCTCTCCGTCTGGAACCCGACGACCGAGGCGCCCGCCCACGTCATGCAGTACTTCCAGGTCAGGGCCGAGGAGCTGGGGCACCCCGTGCTGAGCCTCGCGATGCTCATCCCGCACTATGTCGCAGACTCCTCGGTTCCGGCCGGAGCCGTCGCCGCACTCTCAGCGCTCGGCAGCGCGACGGGCCGCATGATCGCGACCGAGGCGCTGCGCGAGCGCGACCGCACGTTCCGAGCAGGCGTCGACGCCGAACTCGAGTCGAACCCGGACGGGCAGAAGCTCATCCATGCCCTCGAGACTCAGCACGACGCGTACCTGCAGAATCTGTCGGTGACCAACGACTTCGAAGATGCCGCAGGCGAGCTCCCCTCGGCAGACCAGCTGGCCGCTGAGATCGAGCGGTACCTGGCGCTGGGTCGCGACGACGACGCCTGAGTCGTCGGGGCCGAGCAGGCCCGTCTCCACAGGTAGGGGACAATAGCCGGAATGAATCGTCGTCTTGCCCCCGCGATGTTCGCCATCACGGCGATCGCTTACATGGTCGCCGTTACGCAGCGCTCCTCGCTCGGGGTCGCCGGCGTGCTGGCGAGCGAGCGCTTCGAGGTGGGGGCGACGGCACTCTCGACGTTGGCGGTCGCACAGCTGGCGGTCTACGCGGCACTGCAGATCCCTGTCGGAATGCTCCTCGACAGGTTCGGCCCCGCGCGGCTCATCCTCGTGGGCGCGCTGCTCATGTCCGGCGGGCAGCTGATCGTCGCGCTCGCGCCCGAGCTCAGCGTCGCTGTGATGGGCCGGATGCTCGTGGGAGCTGGCGACGCGACGACCTTCGTCTCTGGGCTGCGCATCATCGCCGCATGGTTCCCACCGCGCCGCGTACCGATCTTTGTGCAGTGGTACGGGAACCTCGGTCAGCTTGGCCAGGTGCTCTCCGCCGTGCCGTTCGGGTTCCTGCTTCGCTCGACGTCGTGGACTCCGGCCTTCCTCTCCGTCGCGAGTCTTGCCTTCATCACCGCGATCGCAGTCGCCGTCTTCCTCCGCGACAGTCCGGATCTTCGTCGCGCCGGGGAAGCGATCAGCGTCCGCGGAGTGCTCGCCAAGGTCGGTCAGGCCGCACGGCGCCCCGGGACTCGGCTCGGGTTCTGGGCTCACTTCACGACGCAGTTCCCCGGCACGATCTTCGGGCTGCTCTGGGGCTACCCGCTCATGACCCAGGGGCTTGGCCTCGAACCTGCTGTCGCGTCGTCGCTGCTGCCGGTCATCGTCCTCGCGGGGATGGTGCTCGGTCCGTTCCTCGGCGTCCTCACCGGCAGGTATCCGCTGCGCCGCTCGAACCTGGTGCTCATCTGCGCGCTCCTGATCCTGTCCGTCTGGGTTGCGATGCTCCTATGGCCTGGTCAACCGCCACTCTGGCTGCTGATCGTTCTCCTGGTCGTCATGGGCATCGGCGGCTCTGGCTCGGCTATCGGATTCGACTACGCGCGAACCTTCAACCCTGCCTCGAGCCTCGGCTCCGCCTCCGGCATCGTCAACGTCGGTGGCTTCGTGGCCAGCTTCACCACGATGTTCCTCATCGGCATCTCGCTCGACGCTCTCGGAATCGGGGTGGCCGGGGCTGTGGACTGGCAGCAGTACAAGCTCGCATTCTGGGTCATCCCGGCGATCATGCTCGTCGGGCTCAGCGGTCTGCTGCTCAGTCGTCGGCGCACACGAGGTCGAATGGCGCGCGACGAGGGAATAATCATCGACCCGATCTGGGTTGCAATAGGCAGGAAATGGTTCGGGTCGGGCAGACACGGGATGTGAATCCACGGCGTCAATCCAGGGTTTCGTCTGAAACCGTGCCATAATCAACGGATGGACCCTGCGGGTCTGCCTTCGTGCAGACTTGACAAGGGCCTTCCTTATGCCCGCACCGTGACGAGAGGGGTCTGAACATGGCGACACGCACGGGAGCTACCACGGCTACTGCAGAAGCAACCGAGGAAACCAAGAAGGCGCCGGCGCGCAAGCGCGCGACGCCGGTGAAGAAGGCGAGCGCAGACACTGTCGCAGCCGTCGACACCGAGAGCACAGCAGACGAAACGGCGGCGAAGAAGCCCGCTGCGAAGCGCGCACCTGCGAAGCGTAAGACCGCAACTGCGGCCGAGGGGACGACCGCGAAGGCCGCACCCCGCAAGCGCGCTGCAGCGAAGAAGAAGGTCGAGGGTGACGAGCCCGAAGACGGCGCAGAAGAGGGCGAGATCGAAGAGGTCGATGTCGACGCGGATGCGTCCGACAACGCAGACTCCGACGACGACTCGGTCAAGCCGGCCGACCCGAAGGACGCAAAGGCAGACACAGAGAAGGCGCGCGTTCAGGGCGCCATCGTTCTCACGCCAAGCGACGACGAGGAAGAGACTCCGGTCTACTCCGCGGCCATCACCGGTGCGACGGCTGACCCGGTCAAGGACTACCTGAAGCAGATCGGAAAGGTCGCACTGCTGAACGCGGCCGAAGAGGTTGACCTCGCCATGCGCATCGAGGCTGGCCTGTTCGCCGCCGAGAAGCTCAAGGAGCAGGAAGGTGAGCTCGACAAGCAGCTCGTCCGCGAGCTCAAGTGGGTCTCCCGAGACGGCGACCGGGCTAAGAGCCACCTCCTCGGAGCAAACCTCCGCCTGGTCGTGAGCCTCGCCAAGCGCTACACGGGTCGAGGAATGCAGTTCCTTGACCTCATCCAGGAGGGCAACATGGGCCTCATCCGTGCAGTCGAGAAGTTCGACTACACGAAGGGCTTCAAATTCTCCACTTACGCGACCTGGTGGATCCGCCAGGCCATCACGCGTGCAATGGCGGACCAGGCACGCACGATCCGCATCCCGGTGCACATGGTCGAGGTCATCAACAAGCTCGCCCGCGTCCAGCGTCAGATGCTGCAGGACCTCGGTCGCGAGCCCACGCCGGAGGAGCTCGCCAAGGAGCTCGACATGACCCCTGAAAAGGTCGTCGAGGTGCAGAAGTATGGCCGCGAACCCATCTCGCTGCACACGCCGCTCGGTGAAGACGGAGACAGCGAGTTCGGTGACCTCATCGAGGACACCGAGGCCGTAGTCCCCGCAGACGCGGTGAGCTTTACGATGCTGCAGCGCCAGCTCGAATCGCTGCTCGACTCGCTTGCCGAGCGCGAAGCTGGTGTCATTCGCATGCGCTTCGGCCTCGGAGACGGCATGCCGAAGACGCTCGATCAGATCGGCGACACGTTCGGTGTGACTCGAGAGCGCATCCGCCAGATCGAGTCCAAGACGATGGCCAAGCTGCGCCACCCGTCGCGCTCGCAGTCGCTGCGCGACTACCTCGAGTAGCGAGACCTGTCGAGTGGGCGCTATCTGAGGACGAGATCGCGCCCACTCGGCCAGAGCGCTCAGGTCTACTCGGCACGCTCAGGCCCACTCGGCACGCTTAGGCCCGCTCGGCAAGTGCGCACGGCAGGACTCAGTTCACGATAAAGGCCCGGATGCAATCGCATCCGGGCCTTCGTCGTTCGCGGCGTGTGCCGTGACGGGATTCGTCGGTGGGTTACTCTGCGGGCTGTCCGGCTGCAGCCTTCTCGCCGTGCAGGCGGGAAGTCTCGTCGTGCCAGGCGACCGCCTGCTGGCGGAGCTTCTCTTCGTGGCGTGTCGCGTGGTGGGCGCAGAAGAGGAGTTCTCCCGCACTCAGCTGCACGCGGACGTACGCCTGAGCTCCGCACGCGTCGCAACGGTCTGTTGCGGCGATGGGCGCCGAGTCGGTGCGCAGGGCCGTTGTGCTCTCCGTCATGATGCCTCCAAAGCTTCGGTGATCTTGCGATCACGACAATTAGAGCACGGGCATTGGAATCCCGGGTGATTTGAGGGGTCAGGTTCGCCCTGCGCGTAGCAGCGGCGCCACCGCGTGACGTCCGTGGTCCCGACACGGGCCCGTGAGATACTGGCGGCGGTCGGCGAGGCGGGGGTCTCTCGCCGTTTCGACGGATGCGCAGACACTGCGCGGAAACGGGAGTGTGCATGGGTGGCAAGCTGCGGCGAATGATCGCCGTCGGTCTCGGACGGAGCGCGCGCGGAGCCATGCGTCTCCGCGGAGGTGGCTCCGCGGTGCCGGGGAGGGTGGCACTCGCCATCTCTCCGGACTTCCTCGAGACGGCAGTGGCGAAACTTCCGCTCGGCGTCATCTTCGTCTCCGGGTCCAACGGCAAGTCCACGACCACGCACTTCCTCACCAGGATGCTGCGCCGCCACGGGCTGCGCGTCTTCACGAACTCCTCTGGTGGCAACCTCCCGCAGGGCATCGCTTCTTCGATGCTCCCTGACGTCGACGTCAACGGCAATCTTCGAGCTGACATCGCGGTACTGGAGGTCGACGAGGCCTACGGCCCGCGCCTCCTTGGGCACCTCCACCCTCGTGGAGTGCTCCTGCTCAACGTGCAGGTCGATCAGCTCAACCGCTTCTACGACCCGTCTCGGGTGACGGAGTTCCTCCGCACCATTGCCGGGGCCTGCGGCGACTTTAGCGTGCTGAACGCTGACGACGCCTCGCTCCGGAGCCTTCCGCCGTCACTCGACGCGCCTGTGACGTGGTTCGGAGTCACCCCCGAACTCATCGAGCAGTCGCCGAACGGCCTCTCGAACTTCGATGACATCTCGGCCGCGAGCGTCGAGGTTGCTGCTGGTGATCGAGCTGTGCAAGTCGTCTCGCTGAACGGGCGGGACGCGACCCTCCGCTTCGGCGATGAAGAGATCGCCATCCGCCTCCCTGCCCGCGGCCTGCACTACGCACTCGACGCCGCTGGCGCTGCCGCCACCGCTCAGCGCATCCTCGGCGACTCGTTTGTGCCCGCGCTCGTCGCGGAAGCGCTTGGCGAGTCGCAGACGGTCTACGGTCGTGGCGAAGTCATGAGCGTGCGTGGTGAGGAGATCGAGATCATCATGATGAAGAACCCTCCGAGCCTGCAGATGAACCTGGATGCCCTCGAAGAGGCTCCCGAGCAGGTCTTCGTCTCCGTCGACGAGGGCACCCCGGACCCGTCGTGGATCTTCGGCGCCGACCTGAGCCGACTCGACCACGTCGACGTGGTCTCCGGCACAAAGGCGTGGCAGATCGCGACCAGGCTCGGCTACGGCGATATCCCCGTTGGCCTTGTTGAGCCCAGCCTCGGTGATGCACTGGACAAGTTCCTCGCTCTGCCGAAGCCAAGCAAGGGTATGAAGACGATGATCGTGAACTACGAGCAGATGATGTCGATCCGCCGCCGACTTGGGCAGTCCGGCATCGAGGGGAAGGCCAACTCATGATGTTGCGAATCGCGCACCTCTACCCGGTCGAGCTCGGGATCAACGGCGACGTCGGCAACGTGACCGTGCTCGCCAAGCGCGCCAGAGCCCGCGGCCTCGAGGTCGAAGTTGTCAACGTCGGCCGTGGTGCCGTCGCGTTGCCAGACGCCGTCGACCTCCTCCACATCGGCTCCGGCCCGCTTGCAGCGGTGCAGACGGTCCAGTCGGATGCACTTCGGCACGCGATGCAGCTCCGCGAACTCGTCACTGCCGGCATGCCGCTTCTCGCGGTCGGCGGCGGCTGGGAGCTGCTCGGCTCGAGCATCATCCACGACGACGGAGAGCTCGACGGCCTCGGCGTGTTCGCCTCGAAAGCCGTTCGCGAGCAGTCCCAGAGCGTCGCAGAAACTGTCGTACGTACCGACGGCGGCCTCCTCGCAGGGTTCGCCAACCACAACGCGGTGACGACACTCGATGCCGGCGCGAAAGCGCTCGGCGAGATCGTGCGCGGGTTCGGCAACGGCGGAGCGGCGGCGGAGAACGAAGGGTCGGAAGGCGCCAGACAGCTCAACGCGATCGGCACGCACCTGCACGGCCCGATTCTCGCCCTGAACCCTTCGCTGGCAGACCAGCTCCTCGAGCAGGCAGTTCAGCGCCGCGATGCCGACCACAGCCTCGGGGACGGCGGCGAGGAACTTGCCCGCCTTGACCTCTGGTCCAGGAACGCACGCCTCGCGCTCATGCGGCGGATCGGCCTGACCGCTCCAGCTTCCTGACTCCGCCGCTGGGGGCGGGAAAGTCACGCCCCCAGAGCTGAGGCTCGAGCGGGTTCGGTCAGGCCGCGGCGAAGTCGCGGAGTACGCGCTTGGTGAGCCCGGTCACGATCTCGTCGCCGACCGTCTCGCCCCAGACGGCCCACTGCTCTGCCGTCGCCTCGCCGTGGGTGCCATCGCCGAACACGATGCACTCGCTGCCGGCGGCAACCTGGCCGGCACCCGAGGGAAGTGCAACGACGGTCTCGTCGACGCCAACCTCGACGACCGGTGCCACGTGGCCGTCGACGAGAACAAACGCACCTCCGTCCGGGTCGGACTGGATGCCGTCGCCGAAGCCGACCGCGATGCTGGCCAGCCCGTGGCGCGCATCCAGCACCGGAGCTCGGAGCTGCATCGCCGGTCGCAGTCCGAGGTCGGCAGCGCTGCGGTCGCCGAACGGCGAGATGCCGTAGGCAGCTATGCCAACGCGCACGAGGTCAAAGTGGGCCTCCGGGAGGTCGATGACGGCTGCGCTCGCCCCGAGATGCAGCAGCTCGAATTGCGCGCCGAGCGACCTGGCCTCTTCTACGGCCGAGCGGAACAGCGCGGTCGATTCGAGGTCGGCACTGTGCGAGGTATCGGACAGGTGGCTCCAGGCCGCTACAACTTCGACCTTGCCAAGGGCCTGCAAGCGCAGTGCCTCGGTCACGAACTCGGTCCAGCGTGGCTGGTCAGCGCCACCGCGATGCAACCCCGTGTCGATCTTCAGGTGCACGCGCGGGACAACCCCAGCACCGCTCGCGGCGATCGCCTCGAGCTGCCAGAATGTCTGCACGCCGAGATCGATGCGTGCCTCAGCTGCCGCTGCGAAGTCGGTGTCCCGGCCGTGCATCCAAGCGAAGAGAGGGACGTCGACGCCCGAGCTGCGAAGCTCGAGTCCAGCGGTCGACTCCAGGACGCCGAAGGAAGTCACACCAGCGTCAAGTGCTGTGCGCACAACCTCGTGGAGGCCGTGGCCGTAGGCGTTGGACTTCACGGCGAGCATGAACTGCGACTGTGGGGCGAGGGCTTCGAGTGTCTGGATGTTGTGGCGGATAGCCCCGAGATCGACGTGCGCGGTGGCCCGGTTCATGTGTAGCTCCGTTCGAATCGCGGACTCATCCGGCTTGCGATCGCCGCGGCCCTCAGACCCGTCGCGTGCTGCCAGTCGAGGATGCTCGGCTCGCCGAGAGCCGGATCGCCGAACAGGATCGCCAGATCACCCGGGGCGACCTCGGCGCCAAGCAGGTCTACCGAGAACTGGTCCATGGAGATCGCCCCGACGATGGTTCGAGTCTGGCCACCGAGGAGAACGGGTGCCGTGTTGGATGCCCGCCGGACGACGCCGTGCGCGTAGCCGACGCCGACAAGCGCCAGCTGGGTCTGCCTCGTCGTGACATAGCTGTAGCCATAGGAGACACCTTCGCCAGGCCCGATGTCCTTGACGGCGAGCACCTCAGCGCTCACCCGCATCGCCGGGCGGTATGCGCGGTCGGTGAGCCCGAAGAGGGAGCCTCCAGTGATCTTGTCCGAGTTGACCGAGTCGGCGTCCAGCAGCTTTGTGCGCAGGTGCGAGAGGGAGCCTCGGTCGAGCTCGGGGGACACGATGAAGCCCTCGTAGCCTTCACCGTCGAGCGCCTCGGCCACGCGGAGCGCGCCATGGCCGTATGCGTCGGCTCGGAGGTCGGCGTAGCTGGCGGTCTCGGATCCCAAGAGTCTGGTGGAGTTCTCGCGGATCGCGCGAAGGTCGATGTGGATGCGTCTGCGCACCGGCTCGGGAGTCTGCACGTTGTGCCCTCTCTTGTCGTCGCTGGGCTTGGTCAGGCTAGCACCGGCGCTTCAAGGCCCGGCTGAGGCGCGCGTGGGGCCACCGTGGTGTGGGAGGCCCCCGAATGCGCGCATCCGGTCTACGCTCGAAGGTGGCCTGCCGCTGTCTGCGGCTGTGCTGAGATCGAACGCAAGGCAACCCAGAAGAAGGACGTGGACCTCGGTGGCGAATTCCGGAGACGCATACTCAGCCAGACACCTCTCGGTGCTCGACGGGCTCGATGCGGTTCGGAAGAGGCCCGGCATGTACATCGGGTCAACGGATTCCCGCGGGCTCATGCACTGCCTCTGGGAGATCATCGACAACTCGGTTGACGAGGCGCTCGCCGGCCACGGCTCGCGCATCCGGGTTCAGTTGCACAGCGATGGATCCGTCAGCGTTGACGATGACGGGCGAGGAGTCCCCGTCGACATCGAGCCCAAGACTGGCCTGAGCGGCGTCGAGGTGGTCTTCACGAAGCTGCATGCCGGCGGAAAGTTCGGCGCGAGCAACTACGGCTCCGCCGGTGGACTGCACGGCGTGGGCGCCTCCGTCGTCAACGCGCTCTCCGCCCGTCTCGACGTCGAGGTTGACCGCGGCGGCAAGACCTACGCCATGAGCTTCCGCCGAGGCGAGCCCGGCATCTTCGAGGACGGGTCAGGCGGACCGAGCCCGACGTCGAACTTCGTTCCGTTCATCAAGACGAGCGAGCTCCGTGTCGTTGGCAAGGCGAAGCGCGGCGTCACCGGGACGCGCGTGCGCTACTGGGCTGACCCGCAGGTCTTCATCAAGGAGGCGAGCTTCCAGACCAACGACCTCGCCGAGCGGGCGAGGCAGACGGCGTTCCTCGTGCCTGGGCTCGAGATGGTGATCGAGGACGCCAGGGACGAGTCGTCGCAGCCGACGACACAGCAGTTCCGCTTCGACGGCGGCATCACCGAGTTCGCCGACTTCCTGGCTCCAGATGCGCCCACTACCGACACCTGGCGGATCGAGGGGAGCGGGGAGTTCACCGAGACCATCCCAGTGCTGGATGACGAGGGCCTCCAGCTCGTCACGAAAGAGGTCGCGCGCACGATGCACGTCGATCTCGCTCTCCGCTGGGGTACCGGTTATGAGACGAACGTCAAGAGCTTCGTCAACATCATCTCGACACCGAAGGGCGGCTCTCACCTCGCCGGTTTCGAACAGGGGATGCTCCGGTTCTTCCGAGCAGAGGTCGAGAAGAACGCCAGGCGGCTCAAGGTGGGCAACGACAAGCTCGACAAGGACGATGTCCTCGCCGGGCTCACCGCGGTCGTGACCGTCCGCATCCCAGAGCCGCAATTCGAGGGACAGACGAAGGAAGTGCTCGGCACGCCCGCTGCGCGCGCGATCGTCCAGAAGGCCGTCACCGCCGGACTGACGGAGAAGTTCGCCTCGACGAAGCGTCAGGACAAGGCGGAATCCAATCTCCTCCTCGACAAGGTCGTGCAGGAGATGAAGTCGCGGCTCTCCGCCCGCGCCCACAAGGAGACCCAGCGCCGCAAGAACGCGCTCGAGAGCTCTTCGCTACCCACGAAGCTCGTCGACTGCCGCTCGAACGACGTCGCGCAGAGCGAGCTCTTCATCGTCGAGGGAGACTCCGCGCTCGGAACGGCGAAGCCTGCCCGCAACTCGGAGTTCCAGGCGCTCCTCCCGATCCGCGGCAAGATCCTCAACGTGCAGAAGGCGTCCATCTCGGACATGCTCTCCAACTCGGAGTGCGCATCGATCATCCAAGTCGTCGGGGCGGGCTCCGGTCGCAGCTTCGACATCGGCCAGGCACGCTACGGCAAGGTGATCCTGATGAGCGACGCTGATGTCGACGGCGCGCACATCCGCACTCTGCTCCTCACCCTGTTCTTCCGCTACATGCGTCCCATGCTCGACGCGGGGCGCGTCTACGCGGCGGTGCCGCCTCTGCACCGGGTGGTCATCATGCATGCCGGCCGCAAGCCGAACGAAACCGTGTACACCTATTCCGAGAAGGAGTTGCACACGTTGCTGTCGAAGCTCGACAAGCAGGGCAAGCGCTACCAGGACCCCATCCAGCGGTATAAGGGCCTCGGCGAGATGGACGAGGACCAGCTCTGGAACACGACGATGGACCCGAGCGCGCGTCTGCTCCGGCGGGTCACCAACGCTGACGCGCACAACGCTGAGCGCGTCTTCGACCTGCTGATGGGCAGCGACGTGGCGCCTCGCAAGGAGTTCATCATCGAGGGATCAGAGCAGATCGCGCGGGCAGACATCGACGTCTAGCCCCGCTCGACTCGCAGCAGAACGAAGAGGGCAGGCTCCCAAGGAAGCCTGCCCTCTTCGTTCTGACGGGACTGATCGATCAGTCGGCGACGGATGCGGCCGTCGAGTCGCCGGAGCCCGGCGCGGCACCCTCAGCCCCGACACCGGGCAACGGCGTCGGATCGCCGATTCCGCGGCCGATGAAGTCCACGACCTGCTCAAGCGGGGTTCCGGACGCGTCACGCTTCGCGCCACCGGTGGGCAGCGCGCGCACGGCGCCGTCACGGGCGTTTCCGAACGGGGCACCGGGCCCGACCCAGGCCGTGCTGAGGCGACGCTCTCCGCGAAGGAGACGCTGGGCCCTGACCCCACCCGTCGCGCGGCCCTTCGCGGGGAACTCGCTGAGGCTCGACACCTTGGCCGTCCCCGAGTCCGTTCCCTCCAGCGCGTCCTCGTTGCGGGCGACGCTCGCGACCTCGGCGATCTCGATGTTCGCCGCTGCCACGACGGCGAACGTCAGCACGGCTGCCCCGTCCGACAGCTTCATGCCGGCCATTCCCGCGGCTGAGCGGCCCTGCGGCCGCACAAGGTTGCCAGAGAAGCGAAGCAGCTGGGCGTCGTCCGTGACGAAGACGAGCTCATCTTCGTCCGAGGCGAGCGCGGCGCCAACAACCTCGTCGCCGGCCTTGAGCGTCATGATCTCGAGCTCGCGGTTCTTCCCGAAGTCGATGCCCGTCACGCGCTTCACGACGCCGAGCTTGGTGCCGAGCGCGATCGGGGTCTCCTGATCGATGGGTACCAGGGCGACAACCTGCTCCTTGGGATTCGTCAGGCCGACGAAGTCGTGCGCCTTTACTCCGGCCGAGAGCAGCACAGAGCCCTGGGGGCTCGAGGGGAGCGCCACGACGGGGACCCGGAGCAGCCGACCGAGGTTGGTGACGGCCCCGAGCTCGCCCTGCACGGTCGTGGTCACGTGCGATCTCACGGCGTCGTGCTTGCTGCGCCTGGATGGCTGCTGCAGGCGCGCATCCGCCTCCAGGGTGTCGATTCGGAGCAGGCGGCCCGTCGTCGAGAGCAGCACCTGCGTCGGGGAGTCGGCGAGCTGCAGCTGCGTCGTCTCGATCGCCTTGCCGCGCTTCGGGGGAGTCCCCTGACCCTCCGTGAGGAGGGTGCGTCTGGGAGTGGCGAAGCGGTCGCTCGTCTCCCGGAGCTCGGCACCGACGCGGGCTCGCAGCAGCTGCTCGTCGCCGAGCAGTCGCTCGAGCTCGGCGATCTCCTGCTTGAGCTGGTCGCGCTCCGACTCGAGCTCGATCCGCGAGAACTTCGTGAGGCGCCGCAGACGGAGCTCGAGGATGTACTCGGACTGCAGCTCCGACAGGTCGAACACGATGCGCAGACGCTCGCCGGCGGCCGACGCGTCATCGCTCGAGCGGATGATCTGGATGACCTCGTCGATGTCGAGGATCGCGACAAGGAGTCCCTCGACGAGGTGAAGACGCTCGAGCCTCCGCGCGAGACGGAAGGCGCTCCGCCTGCGCACCACCAGGATCCGGTGGTCGAGGTACACGCGGAGCAACTCGATGAGTCCGAGGGTCTGCGGTCCGCCGTTGACCAGCGCCACATTGTTGATGTGGAACATGTCCTCGAGCGGCGTGTGTCTGTAGAGCTGCTCGAGTACCGCTTCCGGATCGAACCCGGTCTTGATCTCGATGACAAGGCGCAGGCCATGCTTGCGATCGGTGAGATCGGCGACGTCGCTGATACCGGCGAGCTTCTTCGCCTGCACGCCGTCCTTGATCTTCTCGATGACCTTTTCGGGGCCAACCATATAGGGCAGCTCGGTGACGACGATGCCGGACTTGCGTGCGGTCACCCGCTCGACGCTCGCCGTGGCACGGGTGCGGAACGAGCCGCGCCCACCAGCGTATGCATCTCTGATGCCGTCGAGCCCAGTGATTCGCGCTCCGGACGGCAGGTCGGGCCCAGGGATGAACTGCATGATCTCTTCGAGGGTCGCACCCGGGTTCTCGAGGAGGTGCAGGGCACCGGCGATCACCTCGCCGAGGTTGTGCGGCGCCATGTTCGTGGCCATGCCGACGGCGATCCCGCTCGCTCCGTTGACGAGCAGGTGCGGCCAGGCCGCTGGAAGCACTTCCGGCTGGGTCGTCGAGTTGTCGTAGTTGGGCACGAAGTCGACGACGTCCTCGTCGAGCTCGGCCGTGAGCGCCAGGGCGGCGGCGTCGAGTCTGGCCTCCGTGTAGCGAGGGGCCGCGGGGCCGTCGTCAAGCGACCCGAAGTTGCCGTGGCCGTCGATCGTGGGCACACGCTGCACGAACCCCTGCGCCATGCGGACAAGCGCGTCGTAGATCGCGGTGTCGCCGTGCGGGTGGAGGCGCCCCATCACCTCTCCGACGACACGCGCCGACTTCACGTGCCCTCGGTCAGGTCGAAGCCCCATCTCCGCCATCTGGTAGAGGATGCGGCGCTGCACCGGCTTCAGGCCGTCGCGTGCGTCGGGAAGGGCCCTCGCGTAGATGACCGAGTAGGCGTACTCGAGGAATGAAGACTGCATCTCGGTCGAGACGTCGATGTCCTCGATGCGCTGTTCGCTCATCGAGGAGGAGTCGTCGTTGCGTGTTGTGCTCATGTCACCTGTCGGAAGGCCGTGTTCGAGTTGAAAGTCCAGCGCGTAGGCGCCCCTGTGGGAGACTGGGACGGATGTCGTCCATGCTATTCAGCGCGGCGAGCGGTCGCCCGACGCTCTCCGACGTGTTGCCGAATTCGCTCACCTCTCTGCGGGGTGAAACCGGTGCGCTTGGCCTCCCTGAGGCACGATCCGTCGTCGTCATGCTCGTCGACGGGCTCGGAGCGTCGATGCTGCGCTCCAGAACCGGTCACGCCAGGCACCTCACCGCTGACTGGCGCAAGAAGGACACCGCCTTCTCGTTCCCGTCGACGACGGTCGCTGGCATCACGTCGCTCACCACCGCCACGCGGGCGGGCGAACACGGGCTCATGGGCTATTCGCTCTTTGACCGCGACGCCGGGATCATCCGCAACCAGCTTTCGGGCTGGGGGGATGGCATGGACCCGGCGACCTGGCAGCTCCAGCGCACGGTCTTCGAGGAACTGCGAGACGGGGGGTCCGAGGTGCAGAGCATCGTCGTCGGCATGCCCCAGTACCGTGACTCTGGCCTCACTCACGCTTCGCTCCGCGGGGCGATCTACCTCGAGGGCGCGACCATGCGGGAGCGAGTCGACGTGACGCTGGCCGCCCTCGACGAGTATCCGCGTGCACTCATCTACCTCTACAACGCGGAGCTCGACCAGGCGGGTCACGCTCACGGCTGGGAATCGGACGCCTGGCTGGCTCGCCTCGAGGAACTCGACGCGGCCTTCGACTCACTCAACCGAGGCGTGGATGCGGGGACTGGCATTCTCGTGACGGCAGACCACGGCATGATCGACATCCCTCGGCATCGGCAGATCGACGTCGACGATGACGACCCGCTGTTCGACGGGGTCGTCGCGATGGCGGGGGAGCCGCGGCTTCGGCATCTGTACCTCGAGGCGGACGCGGGGGACCAGGCCGCGGAGGAGCTGCGGGACCGGTGGCTGGAGTCGCAGGGAGCCCGCGCGAGCGTCCTCACGCGCGCTGAAGCCGTCTCGAATGGCTGGTACGGGCCGAACGTCGCGCTCGCCGCGGCAGAGCGCATCGGCGATGTCATCGTGGCCGCGACGAAGGGCGTCACGTACTACGCCTCGTCCATGCAGTCCGGAGCTCGACTTGTTGTCGGCCAGCATGGTTCGATCACGCCGGAGGAGACCATCGTCCCGCTCATTCGCGCGGGCGCGTTCACGCACTGAGGCACGCGGGACGCTCCCCGACGTCGCCGGGTGTCGTTCGTCGACGCTATTCGACGCTATTCGACGCTATTCGTCGCTATTCGTCGCTACGAGTGCCGAAGACGATCTCGTCCCAGCTCGGCATCGCGGCGCGACCAGATCGCTTCGGCGAGTTCTTCGACTGGGAAGGCTCGTCGGCTTCGCGCTTCGGCTCGTCGAGTCCGTCGAGGGGCACGTCAACTGCTCGGACTCCGCCTGTCCCCAAGTCGCTCGGCTCGATCGTCTCGGTCTCGAAGCGATCCTCGTCGCGGGTGCGCGGCGTGAAGAGCTTGACGGGTGAGGGCTCGACCTCTGATGCTCTGGACTCGTCTTCAGCATCCGCCGAAGCGTCTTCGCTCCCCTCACCGTCGCCGTCCTCCTCGAAGGACTGCGGAACTCGCTCGCCGCGGCGCCGGCGCAGCGCCTCAAGCAGGTCGGCGGTTTCGTGATGCTGCTGCTCGGTCGCACGTTCCAAGCGCGACGCCGCCGCGCCGATCCAGGAGACGGGCTCCTTCGTGGCCGGCTCGACATGAGTCGCCGCCTGCACGTCCCGCTTGGGTGCCTCGACGACCGCTCGGAGGCGCGGACTGCCGAGTGGCGTCGGTTCTCCCTGCTGCGAGAGCATCGTCGCCGTCGGGTTTAACGGCGTGAGCGCCTGGGTCTTGGGCTCGAAACCCCAGAGGGCTTCACGAGAGATCTCGTCCACCGCGAACGACAGGCCAACGCGCCAGCCCTCTTCCTCGTCCTTCCAAGCGTCCCAGATGACGGCCGTGGCGGCGGAGGCGTCGAGACGGTCGTCGATGACCTCTCCGAAGCTCGTGCCGTCTTGTCCGAGCGGGTCGGTGTCGGTCTTCAGCCGAACGGTGACGGCACGGGCCTGGCGGACCACATAGTCGCGCTCGGCGCGCACCGGTCCCTCGAAGCGCACGACGTCCTCGCGCGCGGCACCGGTGAGTTCGATGACTTCGTCGATCGTCTTGCCGGCGCGGATGAGTTGCTGGATGGCGCGCGGTGGCACCTTCGGTGCTTCCACGCGCGTGGAGATGCGCGGCCGCAGGGCATCGCGGAGCGCTTCGTCGATCGTGACTCGGAAGCGCTGGCCGTCATCTCCGGACACGACGAGGGCACCTTCATCCAGGTCGATGAATCTGAGCTCTTGCATGCTCGTACTCCTTGGCGTTGCCGATTCCTGGGGCACAGCATCACACGCAGTGGGGGTGGAATCGGGGAGCCCTGGGGCGCGCCGCCCAAGTCTGATCGCCTTTTGATCTCGCTCCGCGCGAACACTGCTCACTTCGGTTTGAGTTTCACCCCTGAGTCGTGCACAATTGCCGCGCCTGGGGGAGTTCCCCTCGTTGAAGAGATTTGGATAGGTATGGCGACCGACTACGACGCACCTCGCAAGACCGACGATGACGCAGAGTCCATCGAGGCGCTGAAGGAGCGAGTGCCGGATCGTCTCTCCGGCAGTGTTGACGCCGAGGATGCCGACAACCCCGGCAGCTTCGACCTCTCAGCAGCAGACCTCGCAGACGTTGAGCTTGAGACCGTGGTGATCCCGCCGCAGGCCGACGAGTTCACCTGCGTCGAGTGCTTCCTCGTCAAGCACCGCTCGCAGCTCGAGAAGACGTCGGCCCTCGGCCCCGTCTGCCACGACTGCGCGACGGCCTGACCGACAGCATCACCCAAGAGCGAAGCCGCATCCGGTTGGATGCGGCTTCGCTCTTTTGCTGTGCGCGGTGTCGATCCGCTTAGCCAGCCTTGCGCTGGTTGACCGCGCGCGCCTCCGTGATGGCTGCTGCCAGCTCGGTCGGTCTCCGAGTCGAGACGAGCCAGTACGGCACCGGGTCGGCGTCGTCCGTGATCTCGATCGTGAGCGACGTGGGGATCCAGCCGCGGATGCACAGCCAGGCGCGCAAATCGAGCTGCGGCCCAGCCGCCTGGCGGGCACGCTCACGGGTCGTGTGCGGCAGGCACTGCCCGGTGAAGCTCAGCGGCACGTGCGCGCCAGCGACCCGCACCTGCGTCGCGGTGACCTCGATTATGGGGGAGTAGGCCAGGACTAGAGTCAGGAATGCCGCGTAGAGCGTCACCGCGATCGCGGCGCCGATCCAGGAGTTGATGGGCGTGAAGACGAGGATGACGGCGGGGACCATGAGGAACCCGACGACGTAGACCCAGGCGGCTGGCCACAGGCGCTCGTGGAAAACTGGCATGCCGATATTGCATCACGCTTTGGTGGGGTCCGCTGTCAGATCACGATCCGGTCACGCCTCAGCTAGGCTCGTACGGTGAGCTTTGTCATAGATGTGCCCGTCTCGGGCGTCCTCCCCACGTACGCGCAGCCCGGTGACGCTGGGGCCGACCTGGTCGCCACCGAGTCCGTCACTCTGGCCCCCGGTCAGCGCGCCATCGTCGGCACCGGTGTCCGCCTCGAACTTCCGCACGGCACCGTCGGCTTCGTCATGCCGCGCTCCGGACTCGCCGCCAAGCACGGGATCACGCTCGTGAATGCGCCCGGCACGATCGACTCTGGCTATCGCGGCGAGATCAAGGTGATCTTGCTCAACACCGACTCCACTGAGACCTACGACATCGCGACTGGCGATCGGATCGGCCAGCTCGTCGTCATGCAGCTGGCTCCCGTGCGCTTCATCCAGACCGAGCAGCTCTCCGCTTCTCAGCGCGGTGAGGGCGGATTCGGCTCCACCGGCTATTCATCTGACCAGGAGGTCCACGATGGGACTGTTTGATTTCCTCAAAAAAGAAGAAGAGAAGCCGGAGAAGGCAGTCAAGCTCTCGGTCGACGATGAGCAGACTGACGGCGAGGACTTCGAAGACGACCTCGACGATGTGGACGTAGAGGATGCGAAGTCAGCTCCGGAAGACCGAGAGTCACGAGGGCCCTTCGACATCAGTGAGGCGAGCCCCGCGAAGCGCTACGTGGATCTCGGTGCGCTGCGCATCCCCGCGCGCGAGGGCCTTGGTCTTCGCCTCGAGGTCGAGGAGAAGACCAAGCGCCTTGTCGCCGTCGCGCTCGACTACAAGGAGTCCACGATGCAGATCCAGGCGTTCGCGGCTCCGCGATCGACCGGCCTGTGGCACTCGATCATGGCGCAGCTTGCCGAGCAGGTCCGCAAGCAGGGCGGGACCGCAGAGGAGGTCGACGGCATCCTCGGCCCTGTGCTCGACACGAAGATTCCCGTGGTCGTCAAGGGCACGGCTTCCGCCCAGACCAGGTCGGCGCGATTCTTCGGCGTGGACGGCCCGCGGTGGTTCCTCCGTGGAGTCCTGACGGGGAAGGCGCTTCGTGACGAGGCGACACGCGTCGAGCTCGTCGAGCTCTTCAGGAGCGTCGTCGTCGTTCGCGGTGACGCGCCGCTCCCGCCGCGTGAGCTGCTGACGCTGGTCGTCCCGAAGGCGATGGCCGACCCCACGTCGAAGACGGCTACGGAAGATGCCGCGTCCGGGGAGGCCGAGAAGGCATGACCCTCCCCGCCGGCGAGCAGCCAGAACCGGGTAGGAGCGCTGCCGATGCTCCCAACATGCGGAAGCTGGAGGACGTCGCGAAGTCCTCCTCACTTGGGCGCCTCACCGAGGGTGGCATCAGCGGTGCCTCGCTGCTCGCGGCGATGGGCGGCGTGCGAGGACTCGTCGAGACACTGCTCCCTGGCATCGTGTTCCTCGTCTTGTTCACACTTGGCATGGAGCTCTGGGTCGCCGTTCTTGCGCCTGCGGTACTCGGCCTGATCTTCATCCTGGTCCGTGCGCTCCAGAAGGAGCCGGTCGTTCCCGCCATCTCAGGGCTCGTTGCGCTTCTCATCTCCGGAGTCCTCGCAATGACGACCGGCAGGGGTGAGAACTTCTACCTCGTCGGGTTCTACACGAATGCCGCGTACGGGGCGGCGCTTCTCATATCCGTCCTCGTGCGCTGGCCGGTCATCGGTCTCGTGACGGGGCTCATCACGGGTCAGGGTTCGAGCTGGCGTAAGGACCGAGCGATGCTTCGCTGGATGTCGGTCATCACGCTCGTCTGGGTCGGGTTCTTCGCGCTGCGCCTCGTCGTGCAGCTCCCGCTCTACTTTGCAGGGAACGTCGAGGCCCTCGGCCTCGCACGCCTCCTCATGGGGACGCCGATGTATGCCGTTGTCCTGGTCGTCACGGTGCTGTTCGTACGCGCGCTCTTGAGTGCGTCGCGGTCGGGCGAGCAGAGTGAAGCAGGTAAAGTATCTTGATGTCAAGATAAAAGCGTCTCGATCAACTTTGGATCACCTTCGAGGCAAGCCACGGCGAGACGCGAGATGATTGCTGGGCGCGGGCCGCGCACCCAGAGTTGCAAAGAAGGAGCCGAGACGTGACCGCAGTCAACAGCTTCGGAGCCAAAGACACGCTCAGTGTCGACGGCACCGAGTACGAGATCTTCCGCATCGACAAGGTTGAGGGCTTCGAGAAGCTTCCCTTCAGCCTCAAGGTTCTCCTCGAGAACCTCCTCCGCACCGAAGACGGTGCAAACGTGACCTCCGAGCAGATCCAGAAGCTCGGCTCTTGGGTGCCCACGGCAGACCCAGACACCGAGATCCAGTTCTCCCCGGCACGCGTTGTCCTCCAGGACTTCACGGGCGTTCCCTGCATCGTCGACCTCGCCACGATGCGCGAGGCCGTTACTCAGCTCGGTGGCGACCCGGAGAAGGTCAACCCACTCGCTCCCGCAGAACTGGTCATCGACCACTCCGTCATCGCCGACCTCTTCGGTCAGGCTGACGCGCTCGAGCGCAACGTCGAGATCGAATACCAGCGCAACGGCGAGCGCTACCAGTTCCTCCGCTGGGGCCAGACGGCTTTCGAGGACTTCAAGGTCGTTCCCCCGGGAACCGGCATCGTCCACCAGGTCAACATCGAGTACCTGGCCCGAGTGACGTTCGTCCGCGAGGTGGCCGGCGTCCTGCAGGCCTACCCGGACACGCTCGTCGGAACCGACTCCCACACCACGATGGTCAACGGACTCGGCGTGCTCGGCTGGGGCGTCGGCGGCATCGAGGCAGAGGCGGCTATGCTCGGCCAGCCCGTCTCGATGCTCATCCCCAAGGTCGTCGGCTTCAAGCTCAAGGGCCAGATCCCGATGGGCGTCACCGCTACCGACGTGGTCCTGACCATCACGGATCTTCTGCGCAAGCACGGAGTCGTCGGCAAGTTCGTCGAGTTCTACGGCGAAGGCGTTGGCGCAGTCCCACTCGCCAACCGCGCCACGATCGGCAACATGAGCCCCGAGTTCGGCTCGACGGCAGCCATGTTCCCGATCGACGAAGAGACGCTCAGCTACCTGCGCCTCACCGGCCGCAGCGAGGAGCAGGTCAAGCTCGTCGAGGCCTACGCCAAGGAGCAGCACCTCTGGCACGACCCGAGCAAGGAGCTCTCCTACTCGGAGTACCTCGAGCTCGACCTCTCAACGGTCGTCCCATCGATCGCCGGGCCCCGTCGTCCCCAGGACCGCATCGAGCTCTCGAAGGCCAAGGGCCAGTTCGGCGCGGACCTGACCGACTACACGGCAGAGGACTTCGGTCTCGTCGACGTCGCAGGCGAGGACAGCTTCCCGGCATCCGATCCCGCGAAGCTCACCCCGGGCTCGGATGACTCCGACGTTCGCGAGAAGCAGACTGCTCCGACCTTCTCCCACGACCGCAAGCCGGTCCAGGTGCAGGGCGCCGACGGTCAGAGCTACACGATCGATCACGGCTCCGTCGCGATCGCAGCCATCACGAGCTGCACGAACACCTCCAACCCCTCCGTCATGCTTGCGGCCGGCCTCCTCGCCAAGAAGGCGAGCGAACGAGGCCTCAAGGCGAAGCCCTGGGTCAAGACCACGCTCGCGCCCGGCTCGAAGGTCGTCACGAACTACTACGAGAAGGCCGGACTCACCGACTCGCTCGAGGCTCTTGGCTTCTACACCGTCGGCTACGGCTGCACGACCTGCATCGGCAACTCGGGCCCGCTGAACGAGGAGATCTCGGAAGCCATCAACGACAACGACCTCGCCGTCACGGCTGTCCTCTCGGGCAACCGCAACTTCGAGGGCCGCATCAACCCTGACGTGAAGATGAACTACCTCGCGTCCCCGCCGCTTGTCATCGCCTACGCATTGGCTGGCACGATGGACTTCGACTTCGAGACGCAGCCACTCGGTCAGGACTCAGACGGGAAGGACGTCTTCCTCAGCGAGATCTGGCCCACCGCCGACGAGGTGCAGTCGACGATCGACACGTCGATCGACACTGACATGTTCACGCGCGAGTACGGCGCCGTCTTCGATGGTGACGAGCGCTGGCGTTCGCTGCCGACACCGACGGGTGCCACGTTCGAGTGGGATGATAAGTCGACGTACGTACGCAAGCCCCCGTACTTCGACGGCATGGTGATGGAGCTCACGCCCGTCACCGACATCAAGAGCGCCCGCGTGCTCGCGAAGCTCGGCGACTCGGTTACGACCGACCACATCAGCCCTGCGGGTTCGATCAAGGCCGACAGCCCGGCCGGTCGCTACCTCACCGAGCACGGCGTGAACCGCAAGGACTTCAACTCGTACGGTTCGCGTCGCGGCAACCACGAGATCATGATCCGTGGAACCTTCGCGAACATCCGCCTGAAGAACCAGCTCCTCGACGGCGTCGAGGGTGGCTACACCCGCGACTTCACGCAGGCGGACGGACCTCAGTCGTTCATCTACGACGCCGCCCAGAACTACGCAGAGGCGGGCACTCCGCTGGTTGTCCTCGGCGGCAAGGAGTACGGCTCCGGCTCTTCGCGCGACTGGGCGGCCAAGGGCACCAGCCTCCTCGGCGTTCGTGCCGTCATCGTCGAGAGCTTCGAGCGCATCCACCGCTCAAACCTCATCGGCATGGGCGTCGTTCCGCTTCAGTTCCCTGCTGGCGAGACCTGGGCGTCGCTCGGGCTCGACGGCACGGAGTCGATCTCCATTCAGGGCATCGAGCAGCTGAACGAAGGCTTCACCCCGAAGACGGTCCACGTGATCGCCGAGCCCACGTCCGACTCGCCCGAGGGCAAGCAGACGATCGAGTTCGACGCGGTTGTCCGCATCGACACACCCGGCGAGGCTGACTACTACCGAAACGGTGGAATCCTGCAGTACGTGCTGCGCCAGCTCGCTACGGCGTAGCGAGCAGCGCCATAGCGCCGAAGGGCGGAGCCGAAAGGCTTCGCCCTTCGGCGTTCCTACACCCTCGCGGTTCTTCGTCGCTGAGAACGCCCGTTGCTTGCGCCCATGCGCGGTCGCTAGCGTTGGGGCGATTTCCGACTACGAAGGAGTTCCCCATGAGCAGTGAGATCCCGATTCGCACAGTGCTGAGCCCTGGCCGATACGTGCAGGGCAAAGGAGCGCTCGCGCGTCTGGGCGAGTTCGTCGCCCAGATCGGTGAGTCGCCCCTTCTGCTCGCCGACGATTTCGTCTGGGACCTGCTCGGTGAGCGCCTCACGACCTCGTTCACGGGAGGCAAGGTCGAGGTTCCCCGCGAACGCTTCAACGGCGTCGCCTCGTCGGGTGAGATCGATCGCCTCGTCGAGGTCATCACGAAGAGCGGCAGCGACGTCATCGTCGCAGTCGGTGGCGGCAGCACGATCGACGCGGCCAAGGCAGCAGGCTTCCTGGCAGGTATTCGTTGGGTGAGCGTGCCGACCGTCGCCTCCACCGACGCCCCGACATCTGCGCTCGCCGTCGTCTACACGGAGTCTGGCGAGTTCGAGGAGTACCGTTTTTTCCCCCGCAACCCTGACCTCGTGCTGATCGACTCGCAGCTTGTCGCGGATGCGCCGTCGCGCTTCCTCGTGGCGGGCTTCGGCGACGCGCTCGCCACGTGGCTCGAGGCCCGCGCGACGAGCCGCTCGAACTCAACCACCATGGCGGGCGGCCTGCCGACGCAGACCGGGACGGCTCTTGCCAAGCTCAGCTGGGACGTGCTCTGGGAGAACGCGCCGACGGCGCTCGACGCGGTCGAGGACGGCGTCGTGACGCCCGCCCTCGAGCGCGCCATCGAAGCCAACACGCTGCTCTCTGGCCTTGGCTTCGAGTCAGGTGGGCTCGCTGCCGCCCATGCCATCCACAACGGGCTGACCGCCGCACCGCAGACCCACGGCCTCCAGCACGGCGAGAAGGTCAACATCGGGTCGATCGCCCAGCTGATCCTCGAGGGGGCACCGGAGGAGGAGATCAGGGACTTCATCGTCTTCACCACCAAGCTCGGCCTCCCGACGACGCTCACCGAGATCGGATTGTCGACCCAGGACAAGCATGAGCTCCGTCTTGTGGCCGAGGCGGCGACTGTTCCAGGGGAGACGATCCACAACATGCCGTTCGCGGTGACCGCCGACGATGTGATTGCGGCGCTCACCTCGCTCGAACGTCTCTCACGGCGCATTCGCGCGGACGCGGGCCTCCCGGAGCCAGTGAAGTACCACGCTGCGCACTAGCCCGGCAGAGTCGAACTCGTCGCGGCCGACGAAGGCGCCGCCTCTTCCATCGGATGGAAGAGGCGGTGCCTTCGTCGGTGCTCGTGAGGTCAGCGTGCCGACGCCCCGCGGATGGGCGGCGTGTGGAAGGTGCCCCCGAAAGCCTTCTCCGAGGCCCCGATCCTGTCGAGGTACGGCGTGATGCCTCCTGCCTGGAACGGATAGCCCGCCCCCAGGATGAGGCACAGGTCGATGTCCTCGGCTGCCGCGACGACCTTTTCGTCGAGCATCCGCTTGATCTCGTCGGCGAGGCCGACCTCGACTCGCTCCGCGAACGAAGCCGCCGTCATCGGAGTCTTCCCGCCGGCCACGATCTGCACGGCCTTCTTGTCGAAGCCCTTGGCCCGTCCCTTGCCATCGCGGTCGTAGAGCTTGCCGTAGTCGGCGAGTCTGTGGAGGTTCTCCGATTCGAAGAACCGGTCGGGGAACGCCTTGTGGTGCGTGTCCAGGACGTGGGCGCCGACCTTGAGGCCAACCAGCTCGAGGAGCTCGAACGGGGTCATGGGAAGGCCGATGCGGTCGAGCGCGTGGTCGACCGTCTCGAACGAGGTGCCGGTGTCGACGGCATTCATCGCCTCGCCGAGTACCTTGGCGAGGACTCGGTTCACGACAAATCCGGGTGCGTCTCTCGTGATGACGGCCGTCTTCTTCAGGTTCTTGGCCGTTGCCATCGCCGTCGCGAGGCTTGCGTCGTCAGTGCTGTCCGTCTTGACGACCTCGATGAGTGGCATCTGCGCAACAGGATTGAAGAAATGGAAGCCGACAAGACGCTCCGGGTGCTCGAGCTGAGCGCCGATCTCCGCCACGGACAGCGACGAGGTGTTGGTAGCCAGCACCGTCTCAGGGCTGACGATCTTCTCGAAGTCAGCAAACACCTGCTGCTTGACGCCGAGCTCTTCGAAGACAGCCTCGATCACCCAGTCGCAGTCAGCGAACTCGCTGCGATCCGTCGTTCCGTGCACGAGCCCGATGAGGCGGCCGTACTCGTCGCTGTCCATGCGGCCCTTCTCGTGGAGCTTCTCGAGCTCACGGCGGATGGCGGCAACTCCCGTATCGACTCTCGCCTGGTCGAGGTCCGTGATCACGACGGGCACCTTGAGTCGCCGGACGAAGAGCGTGGCGAACTGCGTCGCCATGAGCCCGGCACCGATGACACCCACCTTGTTGACTGGGCGCGCGAGCGCCTTGTCAGGGGCGCCAGCCGGACGCTTGGCTCGCTTCTGCACGAGGTTGAAGGCGTAGATCGAAGCCACGAACTGGTCGCCGGAGATGAGGTCGGCGAGGGCTTCGTCCTCCGCAGCGAACCCCTTCGCGCGGTCGTCGCCCTTCGCCAGCTTCAACAGTTCGAGGGCGCGGTACGGAGCGAGCGCGACCGTCCCGAGCTTCTCCTCGAGCGTCTTGCGGGCGATGCCGATCGCCAGGTCCCACTTCGCGAGGCGCTCGAGTCGGCCAGGAGCGTGAGGTCGCTTGACCTCGAGCTCGCCGCCGATGACCTTGTCGGCCCAGGCCAGCGAGTCCTCGAGGAAGTTCAGGCTCGGGAAGATCGCGTCGGCGATTCCGAGCTCAGCGACTTGCGGCCCCTTGAGCATCCGGTTCTGCTTGAGCGGGTTCTCGATGATGACCTTGAGCGCGTTCTCGATGCCGATGATGTTCGGCAGGATGCTTGCGCCTCCCCATCCTGGTACGAGACCGAGGAACGTCTCAGGCAGGGCGAACGCGGGGACCGTCGTATCAACGGTGCGGTAGTCGGAGTTGAGACCGATTTCGACGCCGCCGCCGAGTGCCAGGCCGTTGTAGAACGTGAAGCTCGGCACCCCGAGCTTGCCGAGGGAGCCGAGTACCTCGTGACCCAGCTTCGCGAGAAGCAGCGCCACGTCACGACTCGGGATGGAGCCCACGTTGGAGAGATCGGCGCCAGCGGCGAAGTTGAAGCGCTTGCCCGTGATGGCAACCGCGTCGATGTCGTGTGAGGATGCGCGTGCGCGGAGCCCGGAGAGCACCTCGCCGAGTTCGGCCAGGGTCTCGGGCCCGAGCGTGTTCGGCCTGGTGTAGTCGTGGCCGTTGTCGAGCGTGATGAGGGCCATGGTGCGGCCGCTCGGGAGCGTGACGTCGCGGACAAGCGAGTGGGTCACGACCTCGTCGGTGCTCATAGCCAGCAGGGGAGCGTAGCGTGCTCGGAGATCGGTTGCCATGATGCTCAGCGTCCCTTCTTGCCGATGCCTCGGCGTGCGTGCGACTTGCCGTTCCAGTTCGGGTTCTCCCAGATAACCGTGCCGCCCTGCCCGAGGCCGACGCACATGGCGGTCAGGCCGAAGCGCACCTCAGGGTGCTCTTCGAATTGCTTCGCAAGCTGGGTCATGAGGCGAACGCCAGACGATGCGAGCGGGTGGCCGATCGCGATCGCTCCGCCGTAGGGATTCACGGACGGGTCGTCGTCGTCGTCGATGCCGTAGTGGTCGAGGAACGAGAGCACCTGCACCGCAAACGCCTCGTTGAGCTCGAAAAGCCCGATGTCATCGATCGTCATGCCCGCCCTGGCGAGTGCCTTCTCCGTCGAGGGGACGGGGCCGAGGCCCATGACCTCAGGCTGTACTCCGGCGAACGCGAAGGTGACCATGCGCATCTTCGGCGTGAGACCGAATTCTTTGGCCGCGTCGCTCGAAGCGAGGATGGCTGCAGTAGCGCCGTCGTTGAGGCCGCTGGCGTTTCCGGCCGTCACCCGGCCGTGGGGGCGGAACGGGGTCTTGAGCGTGGAGAGCGTCTCCATGTTCGTCTCGGGACGGAGCGTCTCGTCGCGGGTTGCGAGACCCCAGCCTGCCTCTGACTCGATCGCGACCGGCACGAGGTCAGGTTGCAATTGGCCCTTGTCGTAGGCGGCCGCGGCCTTCTGCTGACTGCGCATCGCGTAGCGGTCGCTGCGCTCCCTCGTGAGCTGCGGGAAGCGGTCGTGCAGACGTTCGGCGGTCTTGCCCATGTTCAGGGCATCGCCGCTGACGAGCTGCTCGGCGACGAATCGCGGGTTCGGATCTGCACCGATTCCGAGCGGGTGCCTTCCCATGTGCTCGACCCCGCCTGCGATGGTCAGGTCGTACGCCCCGAAGCCGATGCCTGAACCCATGGTCGTCACCGCTGTCATCGCGCCGGCGCACATGCGGTCGATGGCCAGTCCCGGGACGGTATTGGGGAGTCCGGCGAGGATGGCCGTCGACCGACCGAGCGTCAGGCCCTGGTCACCCTGCTGAGTGGTCGCCGCGATGGCGACGTCGTCGTAGCGGTCGTGCGGGATCTGCGGATTCCTGTCCAGAAGACCCTTGATCGCCTTGACCGCGAGGTCGTCGGCGCGGGTCTTCCAGTACATGCCCTTCTCGCCCGCGCGTCCGAAGGGGGTCCGAACGCCGTCGATGAACAACACTTCTCGATTGGCCACACTGCCTCCAAGCATCTATTGACTCGGTCATCCTATGGAGGCCCGCCTGGTGAGATGCCAATGCGTCGTGTGAAGCTACGAACCCTCGTCGCTCGGGGCGGAAGTCAATTGGTCAGCTTCTACAAACGCAAGCGCAATTCCCTGTGCGACTTCGCTGGTCTGCCACGCGCGAGCGCCGAGTTCACGGAGGTGGTCGGCCACCGCCTCCGCTGATACGGGCTGGCGCGGCTTCCACGCTGTGCGTCGCAGATGCTCGGGTGTCAAGAGGTTCTCGACCGGCATCTGCAGGGACCCTGCGCGCGCGACAAGGAACTCACGAGCAAGCTTGAGGCGTCGATCTGCCTCTGGAGCGCGCTGCTCCCACTGGCGGTGGTGCGGCATACGGTCTGGGTCCCTCGGTGCCTGCGGCGGCAGCTCCTCAGTCGTGAGCCCGCGCTCGACGGCACCCCACCAGCGGTCAAGCTGCGTCCGCGAAGCGCGGCCGGTGAACTCCTTGAGACGGGCGAGCTCGCCTCGTGAGCGGGGCATCGCAGTCGCGACTGCCGCAAGGGCGCGGTCCGGGAAGAGGCGACCAGGCGCAGTATCCGTGCTCCTGGCCGCCTCGTCCCGCGAGAGCCAGAGTTCCCTGGCCACAGCAAGCGCCCTCGGGCTGCGCAACCTGCTGATGCCGCCGATCCGACGCCATGCGTCTGGTTTCTTGACGCCGAGCTCCCTCGTGAGGATGTCGGCGAACTCCTCCTTGGCTGCTTCGAGCTTTTCGGCTTCGAGCAGTTCCTGATTGAGCTGATCGCGCACGTCGACAAGCAACTCCACGTCGAGCGCGGCGTAGGCGAGCCAGGTCTCCGGGAGTGGCCGAGTGGACCAGTCAGCTGCAGAGTGCGCCTTCTCGAGCGCGATCCCGAGCAGGCGCTCGATGACGGCGCCGAGGCCAACACGCTCGTACCCGAGGAGCCGTGCCGCGAGCTCCGTGTCGAAGATGAGGCTCGGGTCGAGGTCGAGCTCTCGCAGACACGGGAGGTCCTGTGTGGCGGCGTGGAAGATCCATTCCTCACCACCGATCACCTCTTGCAGCCGCGCAAGCGAGCCCGTCGCGATCGGATCGATGAGGAGCGTGCCGCTCCCACGACGGAACAGTTGCACGAGGTACGCACGCTCCGAGTAGCGGTAGCCGGAAGCCCGCTCGGCGTCGACAGCCACTGGCCCCGTCCCTGCGGCGAGTCGCTCGAGGGCTTCCTGCAGCTGCGCTTCGGTCTCGATGACCTCCAGTCCGCCCGCTTTCAGGCGGTCCGCATCAAGCCCCATCTTTCGCCTTCCTCAGGTGACGGAGTACCTCGACTCCGTCGTCGGCCTCACTCTCCGGCGGCATGCCGGCCAGGAGGCAGAGAAGCTCACCCCACGCTTCTGCGTGTGCGGCCAAGTCTGTCTCACGCGGAGTCCAGGATGCGCGGAGCTCGATCTGTGCACCCTCGCCCTGGTCTTCCAGCTCGCCGAAACCGCGACCATTAATCGTCGTCGCCGTGCCCGAGGGGTGCTCGAACGCTGCGCCTCGCGACTCGAGGGCATCCATGAGCCACGACCACGCGACGGGTGCGAGGAAGGGGTCGACCCCGATCTCCGGTTCGAGTGGAGCCTGCGCGAAGCACACGACACGGAACGCGCCGCGCCAGGCTTCCGGCTCGCTCTCGTCGTGGAGGAGGATGAATCTACCTGTGCCGAGCTCTGAATCGCTGGCGTGGGCAGTTGGTCGCACGTCTCCGGAGAGAGCGAGCGATTCAGGGGCCAGGTTCGCTGGAGGTCGGATCTCGCTCACCGTGAGGGCAGAGCGGAACTCGGCCGCACGGACCGCCTCTACGGCGGCCTCGAACTCCGGGGCAGATCGATGCAACGGGACAACCACGCGACGAGACTAGGCCTGGCTGCAGGCAACGCAGATCAGGCGCGCCGTAGCGGAACACCGCTCGTTCGGCGTGTTCACGGGCGAGGTGCGGGATCATCTTCGTGATGTGTGCCGCCAGACGTGCCTCAGCCGCTCCGAGTTCGCCCGCTGCGAAGATCGTTGCGGCCACCGTCGGTGCACTCGCAGTCGGCCTCGGGGCGGTGGTTGCCACCGCCGCGACGATGATCGCGCGAGCCGTCGTCACTCCGCCTCGCCGCCGCAGGGACCCCGTTCGGCTCCTCGGCGTGGACAAGCAGGCTGGCACTGTCACCCTCGCGCGAACGCCTGAGACGACGGCACCCGGCCATTACAGCCTCGTCTTCGCGGCCGAGACGGGAAGGGCCAACGTCGGCGCGGTCGTGGGGGAGTCCGAGCGCACCGTGACACGGCGCTACTGGGGCGAACAGGGCGCACGGCTCGATCGGGTGAGATCCGTGCGGCTTGCGTCAGCGCCTCAGCTCTGGGTTCGAGATCTCGATCTTCCCTGGCGTTGGATCGATGTGCAGACGCCGCTCGGGGCGATGCCGGCGTGGCTTATCCCCGCCGCGCAGGCAAGCGACTCCTGGGCGATCCACGTGCATGGTCGAGGAGCCGTTATGACCGAGCCACTTCGTGCCGTCCCGCTGTTCCGCGGACGCGGATGGAACTCGCTTGTTGTCAGCTACCGCAATGACGCGCTCGCGCCGCAGTCGCCGGATGGGAAGTTCGGACTCGGGGCCACCGAGTGGCGAGATGTCGAGTCAGCCATGGACTGGGCGGCATCCCGAGGGGCCAAGCGCATCATCCTCGTCGGGTGGTCGATGGGCGGTGGAACCGTCATGCAGGCCGCATTCAACGCGCGGCACCGAGAACTCGTCGTCGGCATGTTTCTCGAATCACCGGCCCTGAGCTGGCGCGCGATCCTGCGCTACCAGGGAGCGGCGATGAAGCTTCCGCGCTTCGTGACCGGGCTCGGCATCTGGCTCATCGGCAGCCCGCTCGCGCGCCCGCTCCTCGGTCTTGAGGCGCCCATCCCGCTCGGCGAGCTCGAGATCCCGGATCGGCTCACCGAGCTGAAGGTGCCCACCCTCTTATTCCACTCAAGTGGCGACACAGTAGTTCCGGTCGACGCGAGCCGAGAGGTCGCGCGTCGCCGCCCCGATCTCGTGACCTACAGGGAATTCGAGCGCGCACTGCACACCCGCCTCTGGAACGTGGACAGCGGCCGCTGGGAGCACTCGTTGGACGAGTGGCTCGCCAAGTTCTAGCGACCGCTGTCTTCCTCGGAGTGTGACGCGGCGGCGATCCGCTCGAGCAGCTGCCGCTTGGCCCGGGCCTGGAGGGCAACCATGCCGCTGCGTCGGAGCGGCGACACGAGGTCCGCGAGCCCCAGAACGCTCGGGAGGTCCTCTGGAAGCGACAGAAGCGCTTCGGGCTCGAGCCCGTCGACACCCTGCACGAGTGCCGCTGCGAAGCCTCGGGTCATGGGCGCACCGGGAGGGACTGAGATGCGCAACCGGATGCGCGCATCCGGTGTGAGGGCAGCCTCGAAGTAGACGGGTGATTGGCACTCGATCACGCGCTCGAACTCAGCCACATTTTCAAGGTCGACTGCGGGAAGCTCGGCACCGATCTCCGACAGGAGCTCAAGGCGGTCTCTCGGCGACACCTCGAGGAGTTCCTCGCGAAGGAGTTCGAGCGATGCGGGCAGCGTGACGTCGTGCATGGGACAACGGTACCGGCCGGAATCCTCGCGACACTCGAGGGAGCGCCTGACGGTAGGATTTGGGAAGCCCGTTCTGGGCATCTGTCACTGGAAAGTACGAGGACTCCGTGGGCGAAGGCCGCTTGCTGCACTTGACCGAACTCTCACCGACCGTCACGGCGGCAGAGATGGTGAAGGACCTCGTGCCTCCTCGGCAGTTCGACGCTGCACAGTTCGCCACCTACCGACCAGACCCCGAGTACCCCTCGCAGGCCGCAGCCGTCGAGGCGGGGGAGCGTTTCGCAGGAGTGAAAGCCGCCGCGAATCCAGGCAGCAAAGGCCTGTTCGGGTTCCGCAAGAAGGCTCCGCCGGTGAAGCCCGGCATCTATCTCGATGGTGGATTCGGAGTCGGCAAGACGCACCTGCTCGCTTCCATCTGGCACGCGCATCCGGGGCGGAAGTACTTCGGCACCTTCATCGAGTACACGGCACTTGTCGGTGCTCTCGGCTACGCGGAGGCCGTCCGCTCGCTCAAGGGCACCAGCCTCATCGCCATCGATGAGTTCGAGCTGGACGATCCGGGCGACACGATGGTCATGTCGCGCCTCCTCGGGGAGCTCGTGGACTCCGGCACGAGCATCGCCGCGACGAGCAATACTCCGCCGAACGCGCTTGGCGAGGGGCGCTTCGCGGCGTCCGACTTCCTGCGAGAGATCACGAAACTCGCCGGCGTCTTCGACACTCTCCGCATCGACGGCACCGATTATCGTCGCCGCGACATGTCCGGTCACGCGGCCGTGACGCCGCAAGAACGTCTCCGTGGGCTTGCGGATGAGGCAGTCGCCGACGGCAAGACCGTTGCCGACGACGGCTTCGACGATCTCGTGCAGCACCTCGCGACCGTGCACCCGTCGAAGTACGTGCGGCTCGTCGAGGACGTCGACCTGCTTGTGCTCCGCGACGTGCACGAGCTCACCGATCAGGCAGAGGCGCTCCGCTTCGTCGCATTCATCGACCGCGTATACGACGCGCAGATCCCGATCGCGGCGTCAGGGCTCGCGCTCGACCAGATCTTCGGCGGCGGCATGCTCGATGGCGGCTACCGGAAGAAGTACCTGCGCTGCGTCTCGCGCCTGATCGCCTCGACGGCGCAGGAGCAGACCGCCTCGGTCTGAGTACCTCGGGCTGAGCACCGCCGCCTGAGCACCGCCGCCGAGCGCGATTCGGCCGTTCCCGACACAGACTCGTAACACGCCGCGCCACTCCGAAACATGATGGAAACGGCACCGCCCCATCAGCGACACGCGCCCCCAGCAGACTCATTGCATCTCCCCACCTCGTGTCACGACGACGCGTCCTCCAGGCCGCAGCACGGGTGGCGAAAGCGAGGATGCAATGGATACCGGTGGAACCGCGTGGCTGATGATCAGCGCAGCGCTTGTGCTCTTCATGACACCAGGACTCGCCCTCTTCTACGGCGGCATGGTCAAGGAAAAGAGCGTCGTGAGCATGATGATGCTCTCCTTCGGGGCGCTCGGCCTCGTCGCGGTCCTGTGGATCCTCTACGGCTACAACATGTCCGCCGTCTCCGGCGACTCCTTCTTCCAGTTCGCGGGCGACCCGTTCTCTGACTTCGCGCTGACCAACCTCATTCAGGACAGCAACGCGACGGCTAGCGCCGCGTACGGCGGCACGTTCGCCATCATCACGACGGCCCTCATCTCGGGTGCGATCGCCGACCGTGCCAAGTTCGGTTCTTGGATGCTCTTCGCCGGTATCTTCGCCACCTTCGTGTATTTCCCCGTCGCAGCATGGGTCTGGGGCGGCGGCTGGATCATGCAGCTCGGCTCGCAGCTCGGCTTCGAGGGCGTCGAGGTCATTGACTACGCCGGTGGCACGGCAGTGCACATCAACGCGGGTGCCGCTGCACTCGCGCTGGCCCTCGTTCTCGGCAAGCGTGTTGGCTTCGCCAAGGGCATCACGCAGCCCCACAACGTTCCCCTTGTGCTTCTCGGTACCGCGATCCTCTGGTTCGGCTGGTTCGGGTTCAACGTCGGTGCAGCCTGGGGCGACCTCGGCGGCACGGAGTTCCCCGGTCCCGGTCTGCTCTTCATCAACACGATCGCCGCCCCAGCCGCCGGTATCCTCGGCTGGATCATCGTCGAGAAGCTGCGCAACGGCAAGGCGACCTCGATCGGCGCGGCTTCCGGTGCGATCGCCGGTCTTGTTGCCATCACTCCCGCTTGCGCCGTCTTGACGCCAGGCTGGGCGCTGCTCCTCGGCTTCGTCTCCGGTGTGCTCTGTGCCTTCGCCATCGAGCTCAAGTTCAAGCTCGGCTTCGACGACTCACTCGACGTCGTCGGCCTGCACCTCGTCGGCGGCCTCGTCGGCTCCATCTGGCCCGGGCTCTTCGCCTTCGACACCGGTCTCTTCACCGGTGGCGGATTCGAGCAGCTCATCGTGCAGCTCATCGCTTCCCTCGGAGTTCTCCTCTACTCGTTCGCCGTGAGCTTCCTCGTGGCTTGGGTCATCCAGAAGACCATCGGTTTCCGGGTGCGCCACGAGGACGAAGTGGCCGGCGTCGACGTGGTCGTGCACGGCGAGACCGGCTACGCGCTGTCCCGCTGATCACGCGGACGGCCTTCGGGGGCCGTGTATCCACTCCGGTGGATGCACGGCCCCCGTTCTCGTCTGCCGCTCCCGGCCCTGCTCGGCGGGCCCGCCCAGTCCTGTCGGCCGTCGACCCGGTACGGTTGAGCCATGAGCGCACCCGTGATCGCAGCCATTGTCGCCGTGGTCCTCGCCATCGTAGGAATCATCGGAATCATCGTCCCGGTACTGCCCGGCAGCATCACGATCGTCATAGGGTTCCTCGTGTGGGCGATCTTCGCGGGCAGCTGGCCCGTGTGGGTGGCATTCGGGATCGGCGCCGCGCTCCTCATCACCGGCATGATCATCGGCTGGGTGCTCACGGGACGAGGCCTCCGCAAGAAGCAGGTCCCGAATCGCTCGGTTCTCATCGGGCTCGGTGTCGGAATCGTCGGGCTCTTCGTGCTTCCGGCGTTCGGGCTTCCGATCGGCTTCGCGGTGGGACTTGTCGCATCCGAGTACTACCGAGTCCGAGAGTTCCGTGCCGCGCTCGACTCGAGCTGGACGGCGGTCAAGGCCCTGGGTCTCGGCATGGTGATCGAGCTCATGTGCGCGATCGTCGCCACCACGCTCCTCGCTCTCTCCATCTTCGTGCACTTCGTCTGGCTCTGAGTTTCCTGAGCCCCTGGGCAGTTCTGACTTCGACTTTGGCCAGGATCGTCTTACCCTGGGAAGAGCTGTGCGCTTCAGCGCGTCCCCGCAGCACGTCTTAGAGGAGCCGGATGTCGAACGGTGAGACCTCGAACGCCATTCTGGCGTTCGTCAAGAAACGCCCTGGTGAGCTCGCCGCCGCGACGATGAGCGTCATCGCCGTCGGCGCCGTCGTTGCTGCCCTGACGGTCACCAGCGGCCACGGGGGCGACGTCGCAGCTCCCGTCGAGACTATCGCTGTTCCTGAGACGACGACCGCGACCGCGACCGCGAGCTCAAGTGACGTCGTCAACCTGCACATGCTCGCCCAGCCGCTCGCGAGCCTGCCGGCCGAGCGCGTCGGAACCGCGGAGAAGACGGCGCTCGAAAACGCCCTCCGCGAGGTCAAGGACGCACTGAGCGCGACGTCATCCGAGTCGGATGCGCTCCAGACCTCGTACACCGCTCTGCAGAATGCGGTCGGCGGGATGGCGACGAGCACCCTCTCACTCGGACGCGAGCACCGCCTTCAGGTCACTCTCGCGGCCGCGGACATCCTGACCGCCTACGACGCGGCCCTCATCGAGCTGGCCGATGCCGGCGACGACCGAGAGCGCACAGTCGGCATCTCCACGGTGGTGCGTCAGGCGACGGCCGCGCAGAGCTCGCACACTGCCGCGGTGGACTCGCAGCAAGACGACGACAGCCCCCTGCCCGAGCAGCCGGTCGATAACGCAGGCGATGGTGGGTCGACGCAGGCGCCTGAGCCATCGACGCCGGTCCCGCCCGCGATGACGGGCCAGCCGGTCCCAGACGGCTCTGGCGGCGCGGCGCCGACGCAGCCTGGTGAGACGTCGCCGCCGACGCAGCCTCCCGTTCCGGAGCCGACTGACGAGCCGACCGACCCGCAGCCGACGGGGGAGCCGACCCCTTCTGAAGGTTCGGGCAGCGACTCAGGTACCTGACGACCGGGCATGGCCCGAACGCAGATGACCAGCCGTGGTGCGCTTGCGCACCACGGCTGGTCTCTATTTATCCGAATTTATCCGAGGCGAGTCGGGTACTCCGGGCGAGCCTTCTACTCCGGGTGAGTCTGGGCTCGCTCCGCGGGATCAGCTCAGACCTGATCCGCACGTCGCTTGAGGAGGAGGGCGAGCGCACCCGCGAGCAGAAGAGCTCCACCACCGAACGGCAGGAGCACTCCGAGCTCGGCACCCGTGGTCGCGAGCTCTCCGCCATCAGCCCCAGGGGCGCCGGTGGGGGCGCCACTTGGCCCGCCCGCGGCCGGCGGGGTTGCGGCCATGGTCGGCGACATTCCGGGCTCAACTCCCTCCGTCGAGGTCGGGGGCGGCTCCGGCGCTGAGGTTTCCGTCGGGGTCGGTTCGATCGTCGGAGTTGGCGTCGCAGTTGGCGTCTGAGTTGGCGTCTGAGTTGCAGTCGGAGTGGGCTCAGGTTCGCCCGCGAAGTCAAGACCGATGAGGAAGGGGTTGTGGTCGGAGGATCGGTAGACGTCGTCCGAGTACAACTGCGTCACGTTGGAGTTGTTTCGGCTGTACTCGATACCGACCTGCTCATACGCGTTGATCGTCCACACATCCGCGCCCGTGACACGGCCGGAGGCCGGTCCGCTGGCCAGGATGTGGTCGAGTGAGCCGACCGCGCCATCGAAGTTGTACGAGTACTCGGTGCCGGCGGCCCCCGGTTCGCCCGCCGCGCGGTTGCGCGCATCCCCGAGGTTCTCGAAGCCGGCGTCTGCGAGCACTCGCATGGGCCCCTCCTGCGAGTAGCTGTTGAAGTCACCCGTCAGGAACACCAGATCAGTGCCGTGCGTCTCGCGCTGCGTCTCGGTGAAGCCGACGAGCGCCTGCGCCTGGCGCGTCCTGTCGCCGTTCCAGCCTCCGACAGCCCCGGCGGGCCCGACGTCGTCGTCGTTGTCGGCGTTGTCGCCTTCGCCGGATCCGCCCTTGGACTTGAAGTGGTTCGCGACGACGATGAACTCTGTACCGGTCGCGGGGTCGGCGAAGGTCTGAGCGAGCGGCGCGCGCCCGTTCACGAACGCGGGGTCGTCGAGGATGCTCGATGCTCCCACCACTTCCACGTTCGCTTGCTGGTAGATGAAGGCTGTGCGGATGACGTCGTCACCCGCGGCGGGAACCTCGGCGGGGGATGGGACGTGGGCCCATCGTTGTGTGCCGGCTGACTCGTTGAGCGCCGCTACGAGGTCGACAAGTGCCGCATCGCGATCCTTGCCGAAGTCGGACGAGTCCTCGATCTCCTCGAGAGCGACGATGTCGGCGTCGAGCTGGTTGATCGCGGCGACGATCTTCGCCTCCTGGCGCGCGAGGTTCTCTTCATCCCAGGCGCCACGCGGGAGGCACCCGTTCGCGCTGATGGGGTTTCCGTCCCGATCCGTGTAGTTCTGGGTCGAGCCGCAGTAGTCAACGCCGAGGCTCGTGAAGTAGTTGAGGACGTTGAATGTGCCGAGCTGCAGGTCTCCACCGACTTGCTCCGGAGCCGTCTCCCTGGCGTCCGAGAAGCTGACGGGTGCTGCGTCGGCGCCGGTCAGCGTCGTCGTCGGTTGGAAGCGGTAGCTGTCGAACGAGTAGTGCACGACAACGGGCTCAGTGAAGGTCGCTGTCGCTCCGACCGTGACAGGCGTGGTGATGCTCAGGTAGGGGAGTGGGATGTCGGCGTTGATCATGCGGCCGCCCTCGCGGCGCAGGAAGTCGGTGGATGCGCCGTCGTCGAGGATCACGCTGTGCGCCTCGTTGTACTCGGCCTGAGCGACAGCCTCGGCACTCCCTGGTTCACCGACCTCAGTGGGGGTCACAAGCAGACGCTCGCCGACCGAGAGGCCCACCTCCCCATACTGGTTGAGGCCATAGTTCTCCGAGACCCGGTAGGTGCCGGCTGGCGCGAGCAGCATCCCCTCGTAGCGTTCGCGCTCCTCCGCGGTCTCCGGCCACGCGACCGAAACGGGCTCAACGACGTGCTCGGGACCGCCCACGAGCTGCTCAACGCCGTCCGCGCTGATCTGCGTCGACTCGAATCGCTCACCGACGCGGCCGGTCACGGCGACTCGGTCACCGATGGTGACGGTGGCTGCGGCCGCAGGTCCGTAGACGAAGACACCGGTCGAGGCCGTGTGGGTGCTCGGTTCGACCGCACCAGGTGTCTGGATGTTGAAGCCCCCGAGTCCACCCTCGGCATACACGGCGGTGACGACGCCCTCGGTAATGACGGTCCGGTCCACGAACGGCGATGCAGAGCCCGTGCCCTGGATTTCCGCGATCGAGACGAACTCGGTCGTCGGAGACACCGTCGGGGACGAAGTTGTTGTTGTTGTCGGCTCCGGTGCTGCGGTCGGTCCACCTGACGAATTCTCCGGCGTTGGCGCAGCGGCGACGAAGTCTGCAGAGTTCACATCGCTGTCGACCCCGGTGTTGGAACGCTGCGCGCTGAGGGAGTTGCTGAGCTCGGGAGCAGGAGCAGGGCCTTCGAACGTGCTCGCGCTGCCATAGCCGATGAGGTCCACAAGCCCGTCTGCGGCAGAGACGCCCGCCCCAGGCAACGTCAGCGTGTCGATTGTGCTCGCGAGGGCAACGATGCCGCCTCGAGCGCCCATGGAGATGTCACCAGTCGCATCCGGTGCCGGGAGCGCACCGGTATCGCCACTCCCCGCCGCGAGAGAAACGAGGTAGTGCGTATGCGGTGCAACAGACCCCGCAAGCTCCGCTGTGCCGCCGAGGTTTCCGCTCGCCGAGAAGTACTGGACAGACCAGCCGTCGACGCTGATCGCCGCGGAGCTCGGGTTGTAGAGCTCCACGAAGTCGTTCGAGTACAGCGAGCCCGCGTTGCCACCTCCGCCGTACGCTTCGTTGATGACCAGATCGGTGCCGCTCGGGGCTGCGAAGGTCGGGGGCGCTGCGGCGACCAGCAGGCCGCCTCCGGCGAGCGTCGTCGCGATTCCCACCGCGAGGAGCTTCTGCCAAGTTCGAGTCACGTGTGTCCTCCTGGGGCGTGCGTGGCTAACGGGATCGCCGTCACCGTACCGTCCCGGTGTCGCCCAGGGACTGCCTCCGCGTAAACACCCGGTGAACGGGTGAACCGCTCACGCGCTCTTGGCGTTCTTCGCCGCCGATGCCTTCTTGGCTGGGGTCTTCCTCGATTTGGCTTTGGTACTGCTCGTCTTCTTCGAGCTGGTCGACTTCGTGCTCGACTTCTGAGCGCTCGACTCCTTAGCGCTGGTCTTCTTCGCGCTCGACTCCTTGGCGCTGGTCTTCTTCGCACTCGTCCTTTTGCCGCTGTCGATGCTCCGGCGGAGGGCCTCCATGAGGTCGATCACCTCACCACCCGCATCCCCGTCGTCGTCCGACTCGCCGAACGTCGCCGCCGTATCAAGCGCATCGCCCTCCTGGAGCTTCGCGTCGATGAGCTGCTGCAACTGCTCCTGGTAGTCGTCAGTGAACCGCTCAGGTGCGAAGTCCGCTGCGAACGAGTCCACGAGCGACGCCGACATCTTCAGTTCCTTCGCGGAGATCCGCACGCGTTCATCGAGCGCCGGGAACGTCGCCTCGCGGACTTCGTCGTCCCACAGGAGTGACTGCAGCATGAGCACGTCACCGCGGGTGCGCAGCGCTCCCAGCCGCGACTTCTGGCGGAGCGAGAAGTGCACGATCGCAGTCCGATCGGTCTTCTCCAGGGTGCGCCTGAGCAGCACATAAGCCTTCACCGACTTGGAGTCGGGTTCGAGGAAGTAGCTGCGGTCGAACATGATCGGGTCGAGCTGGTCGCTCGGCACGAACTCCACGACGTCGATCTCTCGGCTGCGCTCCTCTGGCAACGAGCTCAGATCCTCTTCTGTCAGCACAACTGTCCTGTCGTCGTCTGCGTAGGCCTTGTCGATGTGCTCGTAGTCGACCACCTTCCCGCAGACCTCGCAGCGACGCTGGTAGCGGATGCGCCCGCCGTCCTTATCGTGCACCTGGTGCAGCCGCACGTCATGATCCTCGGTGGCGCTGTACAACTTCACCGGCACATTCACGAGCCCGAACGCGATGGAGCCTTTCCAGATGGATCTCATGCACCAAGTACAGCCGAACTCGGCGCCGCGAAGCCGAGTCGACGCTGAGTGTTCCCGGTCTTCGCCTCAGGCAGGGGGTGCATCCTGGGCCGATGGCGACCTCGAAGCAGACGGTGACAGTCGATGGTCACCGCGTGACGCTCACCAACCTCGACAAGGTGCTGTACCCCGAAACCGGGACGACGAAGGCGGATGTACTCGCCTACTATGCGGAGATAGCGCCGTTCCTGATCCCGCACGTGCAGCGGCGCCCCGTGACGCGCAAGCGGTGGGTTGACGGGGTCGGGACGACCGAGCATCCTGGCACGTTCTTTTTCCAGAAGAACCTCGAGGCAAGCGCACCCGACTGGGTGCCGAGGGAGGGGCTCGAGCACCGCGATCACCGGAACGAGTATCCGCTTGTGCAGGACGTGGCCACGCTGACGTGGCTTGCCCAGGTCGCCGCGCTCGAGCTGCACGTTCCGCAGTGGCGATTCGGTCCGGATGGGGTGCCACGGAACCCGGACCGGCTTGTCCTCGACCTCGACCCTGGCGACGGCATCGGACTCGCTGAATGCGCTGAGGTTGCACGAATCGCCCGAGGCATTCTGCGTGGCATGGGGCTCGACCCATTGCCCGTGACGAGTGGGAGCAAAGGCATCCACCTGTACGCCGCCCTCGACGGAACGCACACGTCTGACCAGGTCTCCCAGGTCGCGCACGAGCTCGCCAGGTCGCTCGAGGCCGACCACCCGGACCTGATCGTGAGCGACATGAAGAAGTCCAAACGAGACGGAAAGGTGCTGGTCGACTGGAGCCAGAACAACGCTGCGAAGACCACGATCGCCCCGTACTCTCTCCGCGGCCGAGGGCGCCCAACCGTGGCTGTTCCACGAACGTGGCGCGAGCTCGCCTCGGCCAAGCTCCGGCACCTCGAGTGCAGCGAGGTGCTCACGCGGATGCGCACCCGGCCCGACCCGCTGGCCGCGATCGCAGATGCCGCGCGAGAGGACAGGCTCGTGCGCTACCGGTCGATGCGCGACGCGACGAAGACGACGGAGCCGGTGCCGGCCGAAGCCCCCTCGTCGTCGTCCGGACGGGCCTTCGTCATCCAGGAGCACCACGCGCGCCGCCTCCACTACGACTTCCGACTCGAACACGATGGAGTCCTCGTGTCCTGGGCGGTGCCCAAGGGCATCCCGGTAGATTCGAAGAAGAACCACCTCGCGGTACAGACTGAGGACCACCCGCTCGAGTACGGCGCCTTCGAGGGCACGATCCCGGAAGGTGAGTACGGGGCAGGGGAGGTCTTCATCTGGGACTTCGGTTCCTACGAGCTCGAGAAGTGGCGTGAGGGCGAGGAAGTCATCGTCACCCTGCACGGCCAGCCTGCTGGTGGTCTCGGCAGGACGACGCGGGTCGCGCTCATCCGCACAAGGGGGAGCGGCGACACGAAGAGCAACTGGCTGCTGCACCGCATGGAGCTCGGAATCTCCCCCGCGAAGGGCTCACGTCCGACCCGGGGCGGCACCGGCCGGACCGAACAAAGGAGGGTCCCCGTCGCGCCCATGCTCGCATCAGCGCGAGTGGTGAGCGACTTCGACGACGAGGATGCCTGGGCCTTCGAGATGAAGTGGGACGGCATCCGCATCGTGGCCTCGATCGACCAACACGGCGTGCGCCTGGTCACGAGGAACGGCAACGACGTGACGACCGCCTACCCCGAGGTCGAGGATGCGCTGCGTGCGAGCCTGCACGGCCGCGCGGCCGTGCTCGACGGCGAGATCGTCGCGCTGGATCGGAGCGCGCGGCCAGACTTCGGTCGGCTGCAGGCGAGGATGGGACTGCGCTCGAGCCGCGATATCGAACGCGGCGTCAGGGAAGTGCCAGTGCACTACTTCGTTTTCGACCTGCTTGAACTGGACGGCACGAGCATGCTCGCGCGCCCGTATGCACAGCGCCGCGCGCTCCTGCTCGAGTCGGTCAGCGAGCACAGCAGCCTCCGAGTTCCACCGGCTATCGACGGGGATGCAGAACTCGCGCTGAAGACCAGCGCCGATCTCCAGCTCGAGGGCATCGTCGCCAAACGGATCGACAGCGCCTACCGCCCTGGCCGGCGAACGGAGAGCTGGGTCAAGATCAAACACCACAGGGCCCAGGAGGTGGTCGTCGGCGGCTGGCGTCCGGGACGAGGACGCCGGTCGGGCAGCATCGGCTCGCTGCTGCTCGGCATCCCTGAAGCTGGTGGGCTCCGCTATGTCGGCCGGGTCGGGACGGGCTTCAGCAGCGGCGACCTCGAACGCGCGGCGGCCAAACTCGAACCTCTGATCCGCCCATCCTCGCCGTTTCTGGAGGTCGCCGCAGCGGATGCCCGAGGCGCCGTCTGGGTGGAGCCGCTGCTGGTCGGAGAAGTCGAGTTCGCGGAGTGGACGGCAAGCTCTCGCCTACGTCAGCCGAGCTGGCGAGGGTGGCGACCAGACAAGTCGCCCCAAGAAGTGGCGATCGAGGGCGCTTGACGGCCAAACCGAGCGGATGTGCTTCGAACCGCGAAGGGCTGCGCGGTTGGCACGGCGAAGGCCGGGGTCGACGCGCGACCCCGGCCTCGTTCTCTTGCTGAGCAGATACCTCAGCCGTTGACACCTGCCGGGGGGATCGTGTCGTCGCGGTGCTGTGCCGCGTCGTCGCGAACCTGCGTCGGCGGCTGGTCAGGTCGCTCCTGGTTCGGCTCGCCGGTGCCGAGGCCCTCAATCGACTCTGCTTCCAGCCGCTTGTTCGTGTCGTCGAGGGTGGCATCGTTCTCGTGGTCTGGGGTGGCTCGCTGATCTGACATGCTCCGACCGTACGCAGACCAGCCGAGACAAACTTGAGTGCCGCCTGGTCGGGGCTTGAACAGCAGCGTCACGGTTCACACGCTGCCCATAAGGTGCTGTTGGAGAATCGGATTCGCCTGACCACAAGGAGACCGCTGTTTATGTCGAGCACCCGGCCCGCGCCGCCCGCCCACGCAAAGCCGGAGTCGAAGCGACGCCGCCGCCGCTCTGGAGGGAACGTCCTCCTCGGCGTGTTCGGGACGGCATTGATTCTGAGCGGCGCGATTGTGCTCGCGATGTCGCTGCTCGCGCCCACGACGGTCGAGCGCGGGTACGGGCAGGTCAAAGCCGCGGTCAACGACGTTGCGGCGGAAGTGCAGTTGCCCGCCGTCCGGCTCGGCGTCGAGGGCGCTCAGGCTGAGCTCGACGAGTGCGACGGTTCGTTCATCGAGATGACGAGCTACCGCAACACTGTGGGAGTTCCCGCCGTGTATGCGGCGCACAACAACTGCGGCGGTGACATCGTCCTGAACTGGGAGGTCGGCACGCAGCTCGAGGTTGAGGGACTGCCGGGCACGTACGAGGTGGTCGACGTGCGGCACACGGCGAAGCATTGGGAGACAACGGAGGCGCTCATCGGACTGCAGGGCGATTTCGCGCTCCAGTCGTGCTTCTACGGTGAGGACCGGATGCAGTTCGTGGGCATCCGACCCATCACCGGTTGAGGTGCACTCGACTCGCTCACTACAGCGGCAGAGGCCGAAAATCAAGAGTTGGGGGGACTCGTCATGTCCTCACCTATTCTGCAGAGATGATCAACGCACGAGCAAGGGCGCTCCTCGAGTTCGAGGCATCCAACCCAGGGCGAGACCTCCCGAAGCTCGACAAGATCCGCAGGCTCGGGCTTAGCCCAGAGGGGTACGAGTCTCGGCTCGAGCAGCTTGTCGCCGACGTCGACGTGATGGCCGAGTATCCAGAGCTCGTGTACCGCTACTGGAATCAGCGACGCGAGAACGCATCGGGGCGCTAGGCGCCGATGCGGCCGGGGGCTTCAGACGCAACTCACTCGCGCGAGTCAGCGGCAGCACCCCAGTTACCGAGATCGGCGGCGGCACGGAAGGTGGCCGTCAGGAAGCTGTGGACAAGCCCCTCCGGGTCTGTCGACTGGCGCACGACCTCGTACGGCAGCAGAAACTCGCCGAGTGCCGGATCCCAGTGAGCACCTTCCGGCATCTGGGCTTCCGAGAACCCGGCTGGGTCCGGGTAGGCGTAGGAGTAGTAGGCCCCCTCGCGGCCGCCCCCGGGCCAGAATCCCGCGCTTGAGATCTCGTGGGAGTACCCCTCGACCATGACCTCGTTCGGGCAGTTCGGGGCGCCGCCTGGATGCCGAGGTGCGTCCCGCCCTGAGAAGCGGGTCACCGCGAGGTCCATCGCGCCCCAGAAGAAGTGCACCGGACTCACCTTGCCGGTGAACTCCGACCGGAACCTCGAAAGCGCCCGGTCGGCGTCCACGAGCTGCCTCCAGAAGGCGTGCGCGGCGGCGGCGTCGTAGCTTGCGTGTGTGAAGTCCTTGGCGAAGGGGATCGCGAGTTCCACTTCGTTGGGTGCCCCGTGGATGCGCGGGTGGAGTTCGAGATCGGCGAGGTGCTCGAACAGGCGCGACGTGAACTCGGCGACCGACATCGGCGCGAGCGGGAGCACGCGCTCGCCACCGTCGCTGTGCCTGATGACGAGCCTGTGGTCGACGAAGTCGAACTCGATGTCGAAGATGGCCTCACCCTGGATCTGGGGCCCGGTCCCGAGACCCCGCGGCGTGAGGTGCAGGGTCACGTTCCACCAGTGATTCACGTGTGGCGTGCTGACCATTCGGATCTTCCCGACGACCTGCAACCAGCGGTGCAACGTATCGCGGGTGTCGGTCCAGCTGTCTACGGCGAGGATGGGTCGAGTCGTCACGCCACGAGACTAGCCGACCACCAATCCTCGTCGTACCTGACGAGTATTCGTAAGCATCATTCACACTTTTTGCGGTGCTCGTACTCGCATACTTGGCATGCCGGAGTGACCTTCACAGAGCAGTGGTGGTCGCGGCGTCAATCGAGGAGCATCGAATGAGCGAACGAGACCTGTCCCGGTCCATCATGCGGCGGAAGCCGATCGACGACATGGAGGAGGACAGCAAGGGCAGCGGCCTCTTCAAATCTCTCGGCCTGTGGCAGCTGACGGCTATCGGCGTCGGCGGCATCATCGGCGTCGGCATCTTCTCCCTCGCCGGGCTCGTGGCGGCGGGGAGCGAGGGGACGCCAGGAGCAGGACCCGCGGTCCTCATCTCCTTCCTGATCGCAGGGCTCGCGTCAGCCGCCGCTGCACTGTCCTACGCCGAATTCGCCGGCATGATCCCTCGAGCCGGCTCGGCGTACACGTACGGGTACGTGGCCCTCGGCGAGGTCATCGGCTGGTTCATCGGCTGGGACCTCCTCCTCGAGTACATCGCGATCGTGGCCGTCGTCGCCATCGGAATCTCCGGCTATTTCGACGCCTTCCTCTCCGGAATCGGCGTCCACATGCCCGTCTGGATGACCTCGACGGCCGACGAAGGCAAGGGCGGCATCGTCAACATCCCCGCCATCGCCGTCTGCCTGCTCGTGACGTGGATTCTGTCCCGTGGCACCAAGGCATTCGGGCGCTTCGAGCTCGTCGCGGTCGCCATCAAGGTTCTCTTGATTCTCTTCATCATCGGCCTCGGCGTCTTCTACATCGACGCCAACAACTACAACCCGTTCATGCCAAGCGGCTTCGGCCCCGTGCTCGCCGGTTCCGCCACCGTCTTCTTCGCCGTCTTCGGCTACGACGCCATGAGCACCGCCGCCGAGGAGGCCAAGGACGGCAAGAAGCACATGCCGAAGGCCATCATCCTGTCACTGATCATCGCGATGCTGCTCTACGTCGCCGCCACGCTGGTCCTGACCGGAATGCAGAACTGGGAGGAGATCGACCCCAAGGCCGGATTCGCCTCCGCGTTCAACAGCGTCGGCCTACCGGTTATCGCAACCATCATCTCCGTCTTCGCAGTGCTCTCAATCCTCACCGTGATGCTGACCTTCCTCCTCGGCGTGACCCGCGTCTGGTTCTCGATGAGCCGTGATGGGCTCCTCCCCGGCTGGTTCGCCAAGACCGACAAGAGCGGCACCCCGCAGCGCGTCACCTGGATCGCCGGTGTCGCCTCGGCGCTACTGGCTGGTGTCTTCCCGATCAAGGCCGTCGCGGACCTCACCAACATCGGCATCCTCGCTGCGTTCGTCGTCGTGTGCCTGTCCGTCATCATCTTCAGGTACAAGCGCCCTGATGCTCCGCGAACGTTCCGCCTGCCCCTTATGCCGTTGGTTCCCGCGTTCGGCATGCTCGCATCCGGCTTCCTGATGCTGCAGCTGCACTGGGAGACCTGGCTGCGCTTTGGTGGCTGGCTCGTGATCGGCCTGATCATCTACTTCGCCTACGGCCGCAAGCACTCGCTCATGAACCCGGACAGCCCGCGGCACGCGGCGCTGCGGGCCGCGAAGGACGCGCAGGACGACTAGAACGGCGCCCAGAGGCTTCAGGACCCCCACCTGCCCGCCTCCCGAACTGCCCGTAGGTCACTCGGGCGGTTCGGGTAGCGTCAGGGGATGGACATTGAGCAGGACGGGACGGCTGCCCCTGATCCGGCAGAGCCGCCTCGCGTTGAGCCTGGTCTCGCGCTCAACGGGCGGCGAAGCGGACCCTTCGTGGGCGCCGCGCTCGCCACGGTTCTCGGGTGCATCTTCCTGCTGCCGCTCTTCGACGATTGGTGGCTCAAGGCCGCCGTCTTCTGCGTGTGCCTCCTCCCGGTCGTGATCGCGGGGTGGATCACCCGGCGAGCTGTGCGCCGCGAGGCGAGCAGGCGGGCCGGGGAGCGCTGAGCGGTGTCTGTAGGCGTGGTCGTCAACGTCGAGGCAGTCGGAGCGAGGGGAGCAGCAGTGCTGCCGATCCACGGTCGCGAGCATCCCGCTGGCCAGCCGTGTGAGTGGTCCCTGGAGGGAACGCCTGCGGAGCCCGCCAGGCAGTGTAGGTGAGCGCGCGCGGGATCTGGACGCTGTAGCTGTCGCGCAGCGCCGCGATGGACATCTCGGCAAGCGCGTGCAAGACGGGACGCTGGTCTCGCTTGCGAGTGGTGCAGGACCAGTTCGGCTGATCCGGGTCTGCCGCGTCCAGTCCACGTCCCGGAGTGCGCGCTCGTCGGCTTCTGCGACGACGTCACGCACGGGTGCCAGTGCTTCCAGCACAGCAGGACCTCCAGCGAACTGCACGTACCTCCACGTGTCGGTGGATGCCGACACGATGACGAGGACGCGATGGCTCAGCTGTTCGAGCGTCGCGGCGAGCGCGCTGGCGACGTCACGCCACGTCGTGGGAACTCCAGGCTCTATGCGCGCTTGCCCGTTCCGCAGCCAAGGCGCGGCTGATGCCTCTCGCGTCGTCGCGAACTGCAGCTCGGCGTCAGCCGGTTCCACCGACCGCACATACTCCTGGATCTCGGACCGCTCGAAGCCGAACTGCAGGAACCCGACGTCCAGCGAGCGTCGGTCGCGAGTCAAGAGCTGCACGATGTGCCCGAAACCGGGCCAGACCCGGACAGGAAGCCTCGCTACGCTCGCCCGTGCGAGGGCTCAGGGTGGCAGGACCTCCCCTGAATGCTCTTCCCACGGGACCGGCTTCCGAATCCTGGTGCTGGCGACCTCCAGCTCCGGCCTGCTCGCGAATCAGACCGACAGGTCACGGGACCTCGAGCGAAGCGGCTGGAACCCCATGACCCCAACCTACGGAAACGGTGGCGGCGCGGACGCCAGAAAGCTCGCTCCCCGGGTCACCCGATCGGTGCGTTCATCCCGGCCGCCCAGTCACGGATCGCCTGTCGCTCGCTGTCGCCGCAGATGTACCCGTAGCCGCTCTCCTGGACACCGTCGCTCAGCGTCCATTCGTTTAAGTACGTCAGGGCGTAGCAGTCTGCCATGACCTCTTCGCTTCCCTGGAACAGGCCTTGCGCGAGGAGAGATCGGTAACCGCCGTCGTCGTCCGGGTACCTGACGTCGTCTGCGCGTTGGTACACGTGCGCGAGTTCATGGACGGTGGTGATCGTGCTGTGCCACTCGGTGCGCTCGCCATCGGGGAGGAGGTGCACGATCAGTGGGCTGCCGCCCTTGACGCATCCCACGGTCTGGTAGCCCTGGTCCGCGTTCTCGTGGGTGCCGCAGGCTGTCGCCGCGTCGTATTGGACGTCGATGAACCCGTTCCCGGCGGCGTCGACGATGCTCTCGCTCACGGATCCGCTCGCGTTCGTGCGGCGCGTCTCCGCGTCGATGATGCTCTGCTCGAGGTCCCCGCGGAAGGTGCTCGCCTGTGCGGCGATGCTCTCCGCCGAGTAGACGGTGAGGTTCGGGTCCGCCATCTTGGCGTCCTGGTCCTCCATCCAGTCGAACAGGGCCACGAGCGGCTTGACCGGGTTGCCTTCGAGCGCGCTTGAAAGCTCATCGATCTTTGTCCGCTCCTGCTCGTAAAGTGCGATGTGCTCGGTGAGGTCCGCAGCGCCGGTGTCGACGGGGGCAGTCTCGACGGAAGGGTAGGGGGTCGTGGACTCGTCGCCAAGGCCCAGAATCGCACCGAGGCTGGCGAAGGCGAACAGACCCATGAACGCTATGACGACAAGGCAGCCGCAGCCCGCGAACCAGTACCCCGCTTTCCCGTTCCCGCGCGGCGGGAATGGGCCTCGGCCTCGGCCGGGGGCGTAGGGGGCTGCGGTCAGCCTCGGCCGCAGTGGATGCTGGCTTCGGCCGAGGTTGGTAGGACCCGCGGCCGGCCCTTGGAGCGGCGGGGGAGGCGGCGAGGGAGGCCCGAGGCCTGGACGTGTCTGCGGCGGCCGAAGACCACGCGGCTGCGGCTGCGGCTGCTGAATGTTGCTTTGCGGTTGCGGATTGACTGACCGACTGACACCGTTCATCCAACGGATCAGCTCGGGTGTGGCGCTCGGGTTCGCGGCGATGTACGGACGCAGATCAGGACGGCGCGTGGCGATGTTCGTCAACACGTGCGGCGGCGTAGCCGCAGCTCGCGCCGCTGCTCGATCCCGGTCCCATCCCGCGTTTGCCATTGCACTCCTCGTCGTCGGCCCTGCAAGCGAGTGTAGGTCTGTCCGAACGCCGAACGCCGCGGTGCCGCAGTGGCGCCGTCGAACGCACGCGTCACGCCGCCTTCCACGCGTGCCACAGGCCAGACGACGCTCGAGCACGCTGCCGCCTAGCATGAGATCGTGACCTACCCCAATCATCTTCCTCACGCCACCTTCTCGGGTGCACTCGGAATCGGCGGCAGCTACGTGCCCGCAAACGCCGAGATCGCTGACAGCTGGATGACCCTGTGGGCACTCGCTCCCGAGGGCTGGGTCGTCGTCTTCCGCGCACCTGCGTCCGAGGTCACGGTGACGTCGAGGGCGCAGAGCATCCACCTCGCCGTCGGGGGAGTGAAGCACCCGCTGCTCGCCGACCCGGGTGCCGTGAACCGCGCGCTTGGGTACACCACTGCAGGCACGGTCGCAGCGGTCCTCGATCGTCCTGTGGCCGGTGCCGCAGCGGACGTCGGCGCACTGCGGAACCAGATCTCGGCGGCCTCCGCGTGGAGCGCGGGCGGCGGACCACAGTTCCTCGACGCTGCACGCCAGTCCGGCGCACGCGTCTCACGCCTCGGCTACGGCGCCATCGCCGCCATCGGCTGCGGCTCGGGTATCGCCGTGGTGATCGTCGTCACCGTGCTCACGGTCCTCGCGGTCAACCTCTGACGTCGGCTGGCCGACATCGAACTCCGGCGCTGCGAAGAGAACGGCCGCATGGGCCGAGGTTGCCCGCCCCTCCGGTCGCAGATCTCTCAGAACGAGACTCGCACTCGTCGGCTCTCGAACGGGAACCTAGCGAGGCTTCGACGTTCCCGCACAGACGAAAACCCCGGTGAGCGAGACTCGATGTCTCCCAAACCGGGGTTCACCGCGGTGGGTGATGCGGGACTCGAACCCACGCAACTCCACGACCAGGTGGCCGACGCGGACCAGCTCACCATCGAGCACGTTGGCGTCGATAACTACTTCATCGACGAGGCGCACATGTATCGCCGAGCCAGGCTGCCAACCGTTCGAAAGGGCTTCAGTGTGAGCTTGGGCTGCTCCAAGCGAGCGTCCGACCTCCCTCGCGAGATGTGGCTGTGGCTGTGGCAGCGATACCGACATCGAAATCTCCCCGGAATGGTCCAGGCTCCGCCTGCCGAACCAGCCCGTGGGCACGAACAACCTCTCGGGCGTGTGCAGCATGCTGTCCAGCGTCGCGGACCTCATCTCTTTCAAGCAGCTCGAGCTCGAGCTCCCCGAGAAGGTCCAGCACGCGCACGTCTCGGAACCCAGCGACGAGATAGTCGACACCGACACCGTATTCGTCGACCGCGCCGGCGGTATCGGCAAGGGCACTGGCCGTCGCGACGACGACATGCGTGCGATCTACAAGCAGGCCCGCAATGCCGCACTCGACTCGGCAGTCGTCGGCATCCGCGGGGGAGCGGGTAAGACCGCCGCAGCGGCAGACTCGATCGCGAAGGCGAAAGCCAACAGCGTCCGGTTCAAGGGGAGCGAGCGTCCCGGCACCTTCCAGATCGTGCTCTGCGACCTCGGCACGCCAGGACACAGGTGCGCAGAGGTACGGTCGGCTGTGCCGGACGTTGCTGGAGTGGAGCGTGCTTGCCGCAGACGTGCGCTTCGTCCACGAGATCTCCGACGTCGGAAACTGAACTCGCCACCGGTGGTGCCGTTGCCGCGGCTCTACTCGCGGCGGACGATCGTGTCTGCAGACATGGTCATGGTGAGGTTCCTCGGGTTTCTTTGCTCGCACTGTGTGCGGCGGCGCTGGCTCAGTCGAAGCGTGTCGAGACGACCGAGCGCTCCCCAAACGTGGCCGGCGGTAGACGGGGATGCCGAGGCCCGGCATTGCGTTGCCGACACGAGTCGGCGCCTTCCCGATCGTGTGGGCACGGATTGCGAGGGCAGCGGTGATCGCGGCCGCAAGTTGCGCTTGACCGGGACGAGCGGTTGCACCAGCGCCGACGGCTTCTGCGACGCAGGTGTCGAGGAACTCGAGCTCGGTGTGGGGCTGGTGCTCCGCGGACTCGATGGATGGGCGAGCCTGGCGGTCGTGACAGAGCTCGCAGGAAGAGCAGCTGGCAAGGTCTCTTTATGTGGGCGCCGCCATCGGATCAAAGTCCCGGAGGCGGTGTGAGCGACTCCAGGGCCTGTGCTGAGAGTGCGCGCTGAAGGGATCGGGCGGATGAGAAACCCGATTGGTCCGCGATGAGCTCGAGCTCAAGTGTGTTCGCGTGTCCTCCGATGAGAAGCTCCTGAGCGATGTGCAATCGTTCCGACCGCAGAAGCCGTCCGGGGGTCGAGCCTGACGGTTTGAACAGTCGGTGGAGATGTGCGGTTGAGACGTCGAGGTCATGGGCCAGACGAGCCACGCTGTAGGCCCGATCGTGCGCCTTGCGCTTGATGCGCTCGATCGCAGCGGCTGCGCCTGCTGGCGGTTGTTTTCCGGAAGCTTGGCTGACTGCCGATTGCAGAACGGCTAGCGCGAGCTGTTGTAAGCCCGAGGCTGCAAGCCCGAATCCTGGAGATTCAAGAGGAGCATCAGCACTGAGGACCGCCATGACAGCACTCAGGAGAGTTTCCCGGTACACGGCGGCCCCTGAGAGCGGGCGGGCTTGGGTGCCTTGTGGCAGCCAGGGGTCGACACGTGAACTGGGTAGTCCCAAGAACAAGAGAGCCCCAGAGTCAGCGGCGTGAAGCTCAAACGGAGTAGCTACAGGATGCACAAACAAGCTTGGCGCTTCCAAGGCGTGAGTGGTGCCCTCGATGGAGAGGGAGCGTTTGCCCGTAAGGGGCAGAGAGACGTACGAGAGCTCTTGCTCGGTCCGGATCGGAACAATCTGGAGGCTCATGGGGGTGCTCCACACACGCCCTAGGACAAGGGAGGGAGTTGTGATGCGCTCGCAGACCACCCGGATCAATACCGATTGGTCGACGTGCGTGACATGCCAGCCCTGTTCGCGCATCCAGTCGACGGCAGCAGTTCCGTTCATGTCAATTCGGTCGCGAGGGTGCAAAGGTGCTCTTTCCGTCGAGTCGAAAGGACTCCCAGATTCGCGTTCGGGGGATCCGCAGAGTGGCATGTGCGTCAGGTGGCAACTTTGCGTGGGCGGTGAAACTTGGACGGCGATCGGTGGGTGTCCGACTTCACGAACTACAGCACAGATTCACTAATTTGTCTCACGAAGGTACCAGAATCTCTCCTGTCCAGTCGCGGCGGACTGCCGACGATCATGCTGAATCCGATACCGCAAGCTTGGAAACTTCCCGTGGTGCCTGATTCCCGACACACTCATGCCCCCGACAACCGCGTAGACGAAAGAAGCCCCGTGAACGACAGCACCCCCGACTCCAAAGTCAACCGAAGGTCACTCGTGCAGGGGGCCGCTTGGAGCATCCCCGTCCTCGCCGCTGCCGCTGCTGTGCCCGGAGCCGCCGCTAGCCCGTGCAGTACCCCTGGATCTGCGACACAGACCGCACGCGGGACTTACACGGTGATCGTGCCCGGATGCGCAACGACCATTACGTTCTCGATCGACGGAGGTGCCGGCGGAGGGTCCGGGACCGCGGGTGGTTCTGGTGCCCGCATCGCGGGCACGCTGTCACTTCCCTTCTCAACCACGGCGCGCACATTCACTGTGTACGTAGGAGGAGGCGGTCAACCTCGCGGAACCACGACGGCGTTTACAAGCACCGGTTACGGGGCTGGCGGCACTGGAGGATTCAGAGGAACTGCACGGGATGGTGGCGACGGCGGTGGCGGCAGCGCGATCTTGCTCGGCACCACAGCCATTGTCGTTGCCGGAGGTGGCGGTGGCGGCGCAAACGCGCAGTCGAATGGCACCGTCAACCCTGTTACATCTGGGATCGGCGGGTCCGCTGGCCCGACGCCGCAGAATGGCGGCGGAGGTACGACGGGTACCACGACCACGCAAGGTGGGTTCGCGGCGAATGGAGCAGCAGCTGGTCCAGGCGGTGGCGTTCAGGGTGCGAATTACAGTGCAGGTGCTGCGGGCACCGCAGCGCCCGGTGGAACGGGTGGCGCCGGCGGATCGATCCCGAACAGCGGCGTCAATGGCGGTGGCGGTGGCGGTGGCTACGCCGGCGGTGGCGGTGGAGGGGCCCGAATGGTGTCGGCGCCGAACGGCGCAGGCGCTGGGGGCGGTGCAGGTTCGAACTACGTGGGCGGCGGGGCGAGCATCACAGTCGCTTCTACGACTGTAAGCGCCGGGAACGGCGGGGGCTCGACCGGCGGCAGCGGACGTTTCTCGATGAGCTGGTAGGTCATGCCCACGCAGCGTTGAAACCGACCGCGTCGTAGGCGAAACGTTGATCGATTTCATTCGAAACTTTGGAGCGCCCCTTTCCGGAGGGGCGCTCCTCGCCGAAGTTGCTGGGACATTGTTCGCACCTCGTCGGTATCTCGTTCATACACCGGGCTCGCTGCCTCAGCGAGGCGATCTGGAGCCACGATCCACGGGCGAGCACGCCTCGCGGTGCGACACCAAGATCCTGAAGAGTCCCTATCCCCTTCGACATTCGCAGCAGTGAGAGACCTGACTTCGGGCGCACGAGGACCAGATCAGCGCACGAGACACGCACCAACTCAGCCTTCATCGCTCTCGCACGACGTCACTTCCGCGTCCTTCACGCCATGTTCCGAGAAGCGCTATCTACAAGCCACTCGTATTTGCCGCCTGACGAAGGTGGAGTTAACCTCCGGTCGTGCACAGCGATTGAAGCAGGCAGTGAGGCCCGCTGGACTGGGTGTCCTGAAGAGTTCCAGGAAAAAGTACACGCCGGAGTGCCGGATCGATGCCGCGAGGTTGGTGACCGCGACGGGTCGTCCGGTCGCGCATATGGCTGCCAAGCTGGGCGTCGGCGGCGCATGGAAATCGAATTCTTGGGAGATGCAGCAGCCTACTTCGCGTCGAAGCCACCACGCAGGAACGGTTCGAGCTTACTGACGCGGTGAAGGCAAACGACGGAATCGGTCAAATGGCCCGGCTCTTGAACGTTTGGAGAACGCAGTGTTGCGCCTGGCGGTCCCGCCCGGCAGCGCCCGCAGCGCAGCAACAAGCAGCCCTGGATTGCCTTGGTCAGGACACGCACCACTCCTCAGGAGGCCTGTATGGGCCGCCGTGAGTCCGCGGAACTCGCCGCTCACGGCGTTCAGCCGACGTGAGAGTGGTCGCGATATCAATGCCCCTGCACGGGCTCTAGCACGTCGCGCACGTTCCGCCTCGTGAGCACGATTCCGGGTATTCTCACGCACGCCATCCCGGACCTTGTCGAGGGCCGCTGGGACCAGGGAGCGCTCAACCCGGTTTGGATCTCGGACATCACCAACACATCCGACTCAGCCCACGACGCCTGCGAGCAGCTCGGGCTGCGCCGCTCCGCGGGCGGGCCAGACCAGGATTTGGTGGGACAACGTGACGGCAGAGTCGTTTCGGTCAACCCTCAAGACCGAGTTCTACGACCGCCGTTCGTGGCCCACTCGAGCCGAAGCGAAGCTCGCCGTCGCCGCCAGGATCGCGACGTTCCAACAACCACCCACCACGCCACTCAGCGCTCAACTACGCGAGCCCTGTCGATTACGAACGAGGCCTCGCCGCCACAGGCCACGACCACAAGCAGCTCACGCTCGCTGCCCAACTAACTGTTCACGACCTGGGGAGAATCCCAGATCGCCTGACTTCATCCATCGATCCACGCCAACCAAACAAAACGCACGCTTCGTGCCATCGGTGACGTTCCGCACCTCCCAGTACTGACCAGGATTGGCGGGCAATCCATTTCTTCAAGTATGCATCGTCCATCACCGAACGGACTGGCCTCGTGTCGGTACTAAGCGCGGCGGATGGCCAGGACTCCGCGAGCTGCAGACGTTCGATTGCAAATCTCTTGAGTCTCAACATCTCTGGACACACAACGCCGCGCGATCGATACCAAAGTCGAATGGTTCCTCTTAGATGAACGGAGCGACGACTGTCCCACGTGCCTGTTGCCCGAAGCCGACCAAAGCCCGAAGGGACTCAAGAGCTGGCAACATCAGGAGGTCCTGCACGAGGACACGACCGACGAGCCCCTGATCCGTAATCTCTGCGCCGAGCTCGCGCAGTGTTCAACGCGCGAACTCGACGAATTCAATTGGCCACAGGCCGCTATGGTCGAGCTTTCGCGCGTTTTTCGCACTGCGGGGGAAAGGGCAAACAGTGCACGTTGCCAGCGATCACAAGGCGCCCCCACCCTCCGGAAAGCATATACGAGGGAGTGCGGATCAGCGAATAGCCAAGGAGAAACCGCATCCACCAGCACGGATACTGCCTGGACGTGTCCCCCCAGGCGGCACCCCAACGGATTGTTCCCGATGTCGAACCGAAAAGTACCCTTTGCTTGGCCATTTGCTCTCTACCTGACAGTTTCACGAATGAATAGTTCACAACCAGGAGGCCGTCATGACGCAGAATTTCGGGAACAAAGACAAACCAACTCGTAGGACGATCGTTCAAGGAGCGGCATGGACACTCCCCGTGCTTGTTACTGCCGTGGGCGCGCCATTAGCAGCAGCGTCGTGCGGTGATCCTGGCGAGTTCACCCTGACGGCGGGCGCCCCCGGTACTGCGGGAGCTTCCAGCACTTGGATCGTCCCTCCGTGCGTCACGCAGATCACGGTCACGATGGTGGGCGGTGGCGGTGGCAACGGAAGACGAATCCCGACCGAGCCTTCCTTCTCCAATGGCTTTGGAGCCGCGGGAGCCCGGGTAACCTCGACCATCACCGTCACACCAGGACAGATCTTCAATCTCATAGCTGGAACGGGCGGCCGGTCGGGACCATCGGCGGGGGACGCGGCCGCTGCTGGCGGAAAAGGCTACGGGAACGGGGGCGACTCACAGGATCCGACTGGTCCCTCGGCCAACTCCACCACGGGCGGGGCCGGTGGTGCCGGAACCGCGCTGTTCCTCGGAACTACACTCCTTGTCGTTGCTGGTGGTGGTGGTGGTGGTGGTTCCTTCGACGGCAACGGCCAGTCAAGCGTCGTCACTGTGAATGGTGGAAACGGTGGAACCGGTGCAAGTCCTGGCACCGCCATTGCGGGTAGCTCCCGATCTGCCATCGATTCCAACTTCGCGACGCAGTTGGGTGGGGCGTCAGCCACCGGCGCTTCAGGGGGCGCGGCTGGCCTGATCGGCACGGGAAATGCCGCAAACGTCAATCGCGCGTTCGGGGCCAACGGTGGCGGCAACGGAACCGGGCAAGCAGGCGGAGGCAATGGCGGCACCGGTGCCTCGATCTACGGGGCTCAAGGCGCTCCGAATGGTAGTTCTTCAGGCGGTGGCGGCGGCGGGTACGCAGGCGGTGGCGGCGGTAGCGCTGTGCGCGTCTGGGCTACAACCCCTGGCATAGGTGGTTCGTCGAGCGGAAGTGGTGGGGGCGCAGGCAGCAACTTCGTAGCGGTCGCCCCCATCATCGTTGCCAGTACCCCAGGGGTCGCCGGGAATGGTGGCAGCGTCGCTCCTTCCAGCAGTGGAGGCCCTGGCTCGATTGTCATCACCTGGGGTTAGCTGAAGGAAGAGGCCGGCCTGGGCATGCCCCGGCCGGTTTCCTTTGGCTGCACCAGCAGCACTGTTCGTCGAATTTTGCCCATCGAAGTAGATTGTCGGCGTGACTGTGTTCCCTGGAACAACGACTGTCTGGCAGTCTCGTATTTTCGCGTGAACGATTCCGGCCTACTGCGCGGGCCCGAAAAGGCTACCTCTTCCGGATTGCGCGCTTCCGACCGATCTCCAGTTCCGACTCGGGAGCCCCTGGGGTCCGGAGCACGGGGGACTAACAGACGTCGCCCATTGCTGCCTAGTGCACGTAACATCAGGATCGGTCCTCAGCCATCATTTCGTTGGTGAGAACTGAGAGCGCGCGTGGAGCGCGGGCGCTCCACGGGAGTGAATATCTTCCGCCAACCTTCGGTCCAGTTTTCGAGACGTGGCGTATTCGCGGAACACGCCTCGACCCTTAGACCCGCACACACGTGACGACGGAAGTCGTGCGTCGGCCGAATAGATGTCGAGGATGACTAGCGCGCTCCACTGTCTCTGGCGGGGAACCAGCCCGCACAGTGTCACAAGTGAGATGTCTGTCGACGAGAACCTGTTGTCGGTCAGCAGCGAGGAGCGGACGTCCGTGACAGTGCTTCGACGCTGAATCGTGCGTGCGGTTTACGCACCCCAGCATGCGTGCGTGAAGCCGGCGCCTACGTTCTGGCTCATCACTCCACGGGGCTCTCCAAGACGCCGCCCATACACAACTATATTGCCGACAAGGTTTAAACGAAGCAAGGGATCCCGGTCCGTCTTTCCCCAGAAACAAGACGGACCGGGATTGAATGACGACGGACTTCCGTCATCCTTCACGTTTCGGGTCGTTCCCCAACGGAACCCGAAACGAGTCAAGTGGTCTCACTCCACGAGATCCAGCGTGGTTCACCCAACCGGCGGCCCGAAGGAAGACACGGGTACGACGGGCTGCGGTGCTGTTTCTGCCTCGCCGCTCGATCTCCAAGCACGAACAACCGCCAGTGAGGACGTGCTGCTGGTATTCTCCGATTCCTGCAGAGGAGGGCCTGACCCGGGTGCCTGCGGGGGGCAGACGCCCGGGTCAGGTCGAGTGTCGACAAGGAGTCCCAGTTCCCTGCCGACGGCTAATAATCCGACGCACTGCCCCAACCTTGGGGAGCGAATCAGCATGAAGATGAATATACGCAACGGACCTCCGACAGCTGTCCGCGGCCTTTTCGGGAAATTGCGACGCTAACGAAGCGTGCTTGGTCCGCATTGCGAAAGATCCATTGACGTTTACAGCCACATTCGTCGAAATAGTGGAAGAAGGGGGAGCCGGGTTCTCGCATGTCCCCAACATGCGACAACCCGGACGAAGAAGGCACTGCTGCGCCGTTGCCCCCGGTTGTGCGTTATGCCCCGCTCGGAATTCGATTGCCCTCTATAGACGGGGTGGAGAGGCTATCGTGCTTCAAGCGATGGATTCCCCCTTGTGCGTGCGCCGAGGAGCAATAGGAGGCAAATCGATCCATAGTTGACCCAGCGAAGGTGCGGGCAAATCCCGGACGTCCAGTACCTAGCAGACGGTGACGTCGAACTTGATCTGCGAGATCGAGATGAACTGCCACCCCTGGGTACCGCCGACCTGCGTGTAGTTCATCGTCGAACCCGACGGGAACGAAGCGAAGGAGAAGGTATCGGCGAAGTCCAGCGTTCCCGGGGTCGCCTCGTCCGCAGTAGCGCGGTGGTAGGGATCGGCGAGGGTACCGCTACCTGCACCCGGAAGGGCGGAACCACCGTTCGTGATCGACGTTGGCGGCGTGCTGAACCCGACCGCGTCGCGGTAACTCCCACGCCACCCAGTGAGGCCTGGGGCGGGGTTCAACACGTTGCCAGAAGAGATGTCGAAGACGGTGATCTCGAAATTGGTCGGGTTGAAAGTCGCTCCCGAGGGATCCTGGAACGTGAAAGTGAGCGTCTGAAGCGGTACGGCGCCGGACGCTGGAGCTGACGAACCCTTGACACGCTGGTTGAGGGTCAGCGCGCCGTTCTCGCCGAAGCCGCTGAACGGGAAGTCCTGGCTCCCATCATCAGCGTAGCCGCCGTTCCACCCGGAACCGCTGACTCCCATATTGAAATCAAACGGGCCGCCGTATTTTGCGTTTGCCTGGGACGTCTCCGTTCCGCTGTCAACAACCGTCGACACGAGGAGCTTGTACGATCCAGTGCCTCCTGCCGGCGTGAAACTGTACTGAGCGGGGTCGCCTTGGACTGCGACGGTTTGTGTCACCGTCTCGACACAACCCGAAGCCGCGGACAGGGGTGCACTTGTGGTAAGCGCTATAACGGGGACAGTCCAGGCTGCTCCCTGGACGATCGTTCTGCGCGTCAGTCCGCGATCAATATCTTCGGTCATGTGGATTCTCCTTCTGTGGATCCGATTGCTGGCATCACCTGCCGTTGCTCATCGTGTTGAGACTGAGAGGGCACCTCTTGCCTTCCCGGAGCGTTGTCTAGCCGCCTAGGAAGGCAAGAGGTCCCGCGTGGGGCCCTGCAAGGGCCGACTGCCAGAGTGGGTGTCGTAGCTCGCGTTCGGAGATCCCCCTCGACGTGGTCTCTCTGCCGAACATCACTATTGACTGGTTTTCGTCTCTCGCACAGCGATTCTTCAGAACCTCACCCGACATCTACACCTCCACCACCTCGGCATCTCTCACTAGAGCGTGCACACTTCATGGAGAGGTCAGATTCAGCCTCGGATCTCGATGCAGAGGAGTTGAAGTGCCGGAAGAGACACCTCACAACGATCACTCGCTGACGCCCAGAGAGATTGCCGCGAAGCTGATTGAAATCGGAATGCCTGAGGGCGAGTCCAGAGTTCGAAGCCAACAGCTTTTCCGGGCCACCCTGGGGCACCGGGGGGTCATCGACGCCTTCTGTTGTCGTCAAGACGCGCTGGCGGCGAGTCCCAGACAGCTTCAAACAGTCAATGATTTCGTTCTCGAATGGTGGCGGCACAGTGACGAGATTTCGCGACTCGTGGACGCCTTCTCCACCTCACTCGAAGTGGACCACGCCGACGGCTTCCACTCACTGACCGTGCTACTCGCGGCACCGATCCTGACTGCAGATCTTTGCGAGCAGCTCATTCGGACAAGTTTGCTGCCCGACCGGAGCCCAGACCAAGTTATGAGCGCGGCCGTCGGTCTGGGACTTGTAATTGACGACGCAGCCGGGAGACGACTGTCAAGCCCCGCCTTGCACCGGATGGCCACAGGAGTCTCCAAAGCAGTTCTGGGCGAAGACGCCGACCGGCTATGGACAGTGCTCGCGGATTTCAGCGAGCGTGCGGGCGACTTCGACGCTGCTTTTGAGTTCAGGTGTGCTGCGGGTGATTTCGTTTGGCTCGAGAGCCGCCTCGAGGCGGACCCGAGTCTGTGCGTCAGTTCCGCTGCAACGATGGCGGCGCAGAGCCTATACAGCCGAGACCTGAGCGCCGTTCGGAGATCCCCGCTCTTGCTGGCGCTGCTTGCTTGCGAGAGTCTGGAGGGGGCCGTGACTGCGTCTCACGCGTTGCGGCGACTCCAGAGCTTGCGCGAGCAACACCACGCCCCACTTCCGACCTCGAATAGCGCGCAGCTCGCTGCCGTCGTCCTGCTGGATTCACTGCTCGGCCCAGGAGCGGATTCAGGTGAAGCGTTGCAAGAGCGCCGCAACAGACTACTCGCCGCGTTGCGCTCCGAAAGCATCCGATCTGACAAGCAAGCGACATTTGCTGCCCTATCCGTTGCTCACAGCGCACTCCTCGACAGCGACTTCGCCCTCGCCTTCAACACCGCGGAGCTGGGGCGCGTCCGCTCGCTCAAGGCGCAGATTGGCTCGAGCAGCACACTCAGGCGGGCGCTCACCGCGACTTCAGCGTACGCCGCAATGAGGCTCGGTGAAGTCTACCGAGCAACCCAGATCCTCGAGCTCGGCATCGACGAAGGACATGCTGTGTCCGCGGTCGATTACTGGGGCAACTTCTCTCGCCTGACCACTGCACTCATCGCCACGGAGCGCAACGTCGCGGAGGAAGCCCTCGAGACCATCGACCTCGTGGCGCCGTCGCTCAGCAATTCACCTGCCTGGCCACACCTCGTGCATGCGCGAATCCGTATCGCCCGGAGGTTCACGGCACTCGTCCCGGATCAAATACTCGCGGCTACTGAGCTCATCAACTCCGGATGGCAGTACCAGTCTGTACTCGAAAGCCAGTGGCAGGTGACTGAGCCGATGGACGACGAGACCTCTCACGACTATTCCTACCGTCAGCTCATGCAGCCGGGGGTTCTCCCGCCGAAGACTGCAGCCCAGTTCACGCTCGACGTCACAACCTCGATGCTCATCGCTCGCTTCCTTAAGTACGCCCACCGGGCGGTGGTGCGCAACAAGACGCGACACCAGAACGCACGCGAGCTCGCGCGTGGCTGGCACGCACTGCACACCAGTAAGAACGAGACCGCGCTGAGATGCGCGAGCCAAGTCGACCGAGAGTCATTGGTGTCCCCGTATCACCGAGTCGAAGCATTCGCGCTCGAAGCGGCTGGCTATTGGGAGGTCGGAGATCAACTCAGAGCACTCGTTGCCTTTCGAGGAGCACTCGGACTTATCAAAACCTCAGGACCGCACGCAACCGCATTCGCGCTCGTTCCACACGAAACGCTGGTCGCTCTGCGAGCCTCGTTCGTCCAAGCCCCCGACACCAGCGAATCTCTCGCCGTGACCTTCGATGGGCTCGAAATTGCTGGCCTGGAAAACTTCTGGCGCAAGACGGTGCGGTTGACGCGCCGCGAGCAGGAGACGCTGACGCTCGCGGCAGCTGGACACAGCACACAGGAAATCGGCGACCGGATGTTCATCAGTTACAACACCGCCAAGAGACACCTCTCCACCATCTACCAGAAACTTGGCGTTACGTCGCGCAGGGACGCCATTAACATCGGTCTCGAATACGGGTTCATCGCCCACGATGAGGTGAACGATTGAAGCCGTGATGCGAGAAGTCATGGCCATCTGACGCTCAGCAGTCCGTTCCTCATTCGCCGGCGTGACAGGCAATCGTCCGGAGTCTCCAACGATTCAGGCTTCCGTACAAGAGTGCGGCAGCACATTTCTGCTCAACAGGTCACGATAAGAGTGACATCTCGTAAGGCTTCTCCGACAGCAAGCTTGATACATCACGCTCGGGTGAAAGCGAGTTCCCACCCAATTACACGCCCCACGACTGGCTCGAACCAGCGAACAGGATACTTCCTTCGCTCGGAGGAAGGTACAGGGTTCATTCCTGTCTGTCTGGGGCGACCGTAGACCGATACTGCAGCTCCCACAACGAACACGCGACCTGACCATGAGGCACAGATGCTTACACGTGACCGAAGAGATCTGGTGGGCACCGCCGCCCTTAACTGGATGAAGACGCAAGGCTGGCACACCACCTACGCAGATCCGACCCAGGAGATACGCGTAGTTAGCGAACGCCTGTGCACAGGAACGTTCGCGATGGGGAGAATCTGGCACACGCCCATGACAGTGGAAGTACAGCCACGGCCCGTCGACGATGGACACGCACTCATTACGCTGCCGCTTACCGGGTCACGCCGAATCACGCTGAACGACAGGGAGCACAAGCTCGAAGCTCCGGACATACTCGTGCATCCCGGGCAGACCACTTTCGAGCTGCATACCGATAGTCCCGGAGCCCATGCCTTCTTCGAGGTCCCGAAAATTCTCTTGCAGCCTTGGCTTTCGCAGGCATGGGACGTGCGCCCCATTGTGGGCGCGCCCGGCTACCGAGACACGATCGTGAGCGCTTCCATGGCAGCTCTCAACAGCACCTTCACCGCGGATTCGGCCGCCTCTGCCAGTTGGGCGGCAGGTATGCAACATCTCGGACTGGCAATGGTGCAAAGTTCGCTTGACATGTCCCCGGCCCAATATCAGCCCGACCTCGTCGGCAAGGCGCGCAGCCTCATCAGAGCGAAAGCACACGATCCGAACTACAGCATCGCTAAGCTCGCTGCTGACCTCAACATTTCGACGACGCATCTCCACCGCATCATGAAGTCTGGCGGCAGATCTGCAGGACAACTCCTAAGGTCGCAACGAATTTCACTAGCACGCGGCCTACTTCGCGAAGCGGACCCCAGCGCCGCGGAGTACCAAAGAGTCGCAGAAGTCGTTGGGTTCACCTCCGCGCGCGTGCTCAGGCGATCGCTCGCACGAGAAGACTTAGACGCGAGATTACCTTCGGACTTCCTGACACCCTCAGAGTCTTATACACAGAGCCATTCGCCTCAATCTAACCGGACGAATAATGATAATTGAGTCCGTCAAATATAACAAAGCTATGATGAGTCTGCGGGTCGCTGCTTCAGCCCGCCGCTACGCCCCTCACCGACCCTTTTTACGACCCCAGGCCCACGACATCTCGTCGGGTAGAGAAGGGCGAGGTATCGAGGCAATCGCTGTGCGATGGTGGCAACGGTTTGCGCCCAAAGCTACTCGGTCTGCGATCTTTGCTGAGATTCCCGATACGACTCAGGGACCAGGTGGACTCCGCCGTGACGTCGGTGACACGTCGGATCTATTCACGTGACGAGGTCTCCTGGCTTAGCGGAGATGCCTGGTCCCGCCATCCCCAGGAGGCCCTATGTCCTTCGCCAATGCCCGTCTCATGGTTCACGGTCGGCGGTTGCTGGTCGAACGAATCCTCTTCGACCGTCGCCCATCGTCTCATGTCGCGCGCGAGCTCGGGTGTCGAGGCACTGCGCGCATCGCTGGGTCGCTGGTTTCCGAGCGGAGGGCCTGCTGGGTCTGGTCGATCAATCGAGCCGCCCACACCGATCACCCTCGAAGACTCCGGTCGAAGCGCGCGCTGGTAGCGCGAGAGCGGCTGCGGTTGGGCCCGGCCCGGGTCGCGCGTACTGAAGCCTCACGGGGCTGCGCCGCTGGCGTCGTTGGGCCCGGTGACCGGGGCCTCGATCCGCGCGCATCGATCCACCACGAAACGCTACGAGCACTCCGATCCCCGGTGCTTGATCCACATCGAAGTGGAGAAACTCGGGCGAATCGCGGAAGGCTGGTGCGCGCACGGCGGTTTGCTCTCGAACCACCGCTCACGCCTCGACCGGGCGCTAGTCGCGTTCGGCTGCGTGTACGCCGCGGTCGCTGACCAATCCCGGCCGGCCCACGCGGAGATCTACCCGGACGAGCAAGGCGCCACAGCCGCCGGGTTCCTCACCCGGGCGGCGCCCTACTTCGCCGACCACGGAAAGTCGAACGCTTTATCCGTACCCTCGCGAACGAATGGGCGTATCGCCAACCATTCGTGAGCACCACGGCCAGACACGATGCTCTTGCGTCTGGAACGAGGGCTGCAACACTGGACGCTTCCACTCAGACAACGGACTCACGCCCGCCGTCCGAGTGTCACCAACCACATGACTCAGTACATCTAGGGCGTGGAAGTACCGGCCGAGCGCGTGCGGACGAGACGCCTCAAGCTCACTCAGCGCAACCGGCGAACCGAGGGTCAGGAGTGCTGGGCTCAAGATGTGATTCTGATGCGTCACGTCGGCGAGAGAGTGGAAGACCTTCGCGACACGCTGTGCGGGCACGCCCGGCACCTGCTGGAGGACGCGGTCGGCGGGGTGCGCGATCGAGACGCACGCACCCATCCGTGGTGGGCTGCGGGCGAATGCGGACCGCAACGTACCTCGGCTGCGACGCTGGTAGGAGAGCCGGAGCAGGGGGAGCGGAGGAGCTTTGACCCGTAGCCTCGCTCGGCCGGGTGTCGCTCCGGGTCATGAGCGGTCCAACGCTGCGAGCACCGCCTGGATGCTGTCGCTAACGCTCCGACCAGTCGCCTGGCACGCGCCGAGGTCATCCATCGCCCGGTGGCCAGCCACGGGCAGAGCCCGGTCGATATCGCGGCCCGAGTCCGCCGATGAAGGGTTCGACGCTGCGCGGTGCGACGTTGAGCGAGATCACGTCGTCGACGGGGGCGGCAACCTCGAGGAGGAGGCCGGACTCATCGTCGAAACCGGTGGTCTCCGCATCAGTACAGGCGAGGAGGGAAGGGTGCGGGTTGTGAGTGCTCATGCCCGTCTAGGCGGGACGTCTTCCTTCGACTGCTCACCCAGCAGAGCTACCCCTTCGCGAGGAGTTCGTGCCCGGCGGCCGAGAGCTGGACGCGAGCACGCGGCTCTACCGGCGTGACGACGTCGCTGTGGACACGCTCGACTGACGCACGGTGCGCGGTGACTCGCTCGAGTGCAATTTGGTCACTGGCGCCGCCGAGGTGGTGACTGTAGATGTTCATGGTCCTGTGGCGTTGCTGTGCCCGAGCCAGCTGGAGACTGTTGCGACATCGATCCCCGCTGACAGCCGGTGGGGTGTGGCGGAGATCGTGGATACGGAAGCCGATGCCGAGTGCCTTCCGGTCGAGGAAGCGTTAGATATTGGTGCCGTTGAGTCGCCCGGCGACACAGCATGTGGAGAGCAGAGCGTCGGATGTCTTGCTGCTGATGTGACGCTCGATCATGTCTCGTAACCTGGGTGATCGAGGTACTCGACCCGTCTGACAGCTTTTCGTGGACTTCGGCTCGTAGCCATCTGAGTCGCTCAGGACACTGTGATGTATGGCTTGGGGATTGCTCGTCGCGCGAAACTCGGAGGTCCGCCAGGCCACCCAGTGCAGGCCCGTCTCGAGGAAGAAATCGGGGATTTCCGCCCACGGTCCACGCGTCTTTGCGGCACTAGCCAACACGGACGCGCTCTGCTCGTACGTCATGGCCCTGATCGGTTCCTGGTATGTCGTGACGGCGGTGGGCACTGACGTTTTCGAGATCGGATCGGCACCGACGAGTTCCTGCGAGATCGCCCAGGTGAACGCCGATTTGACTGTGGTTGCCCACCGAACGACGCTGGAACGGTGGTAGCCAGCAGCGAGGAGCTCGTCGTGCAGCTGGGCGATGATGGGGCGGTGGTGCGGCCGATCGGCAGTTTGGCCAACTGCTCTGGGATGAGGTCTCCGTCACGAAACGGATCGCGTCGAGCAACTGTAGGTTCATGACGCCATCCTCGGCCTCGACGAAAGCGGCGGCGAAGCGACACCGTTCCGTTGCGAACCGTTGCCTGTGCTTGCCGATCCCACCACAAGCTCCGGCCACGGTGCCTTCACCCGCATTCGGGGCCATCTGGGCAACAAAAACCCCCGGACCTGAAAGAGCAAATGCCTTCCCGACCGGGGGTTCGCGCGGTGGGTGATGCGGGACTCGAACCCACGACCTCTTCCGTGTGAAGGAAGCGCGCTACCAACTGCGCCAATCACCCGCGACGAAAAGTAATCATGCCATAGATCCAGGCGCTCCATGAGCACCGCTGTATGCGAGACGCGGTCGTGTCGGTCAGTCGAGGTGCCGAACTCGACTGCCCGGGATCCGGAAGCCAAACGCGGGCGGGGTGAGCGCGTCTGCGTCGGTCCGGTAGGCCGAGATGCGGGGATGGGCTTGAGTGCCCCTCGGCGACTTGCCGCCCCGACCAGGACTTTCGTCGAATTACACCGGTGGATTTTGTATCGCGGCCCGAGTTCCTATAGAGTCATTCTCGCGCTGGTCAAGCCGGAACGGAAGTTCCCGAGACAAGCGCAATGCGGATGTGGCGCAGTGGTAGCGCATCACCTTGCCAAGGTGAGGGTCGCGAGTTCGAATCTCGTCATCCGCTCGAGTGTGACTCAGTCTGGTGGTAAACACCAAACAGAGTTTGCACGGGTTTCAACCCACAACACGGTGACGTGGCCGAGAGGCGAGGCAGCGGCCTGCAAAGCCGTCCACACGGGTTCGAATCCCGTCGTCACCTCGCAATGGGCGATTGGCGCAGCGGTAGCGCGCTTCCCTGACACGGAAGAGGTCACTGGTTCGATCCCAGTATCGCCCACCATTGAGAAGAAGGCCCCTGAAATTTCAGGGGCCTTCTTTGTATCCCCACCAGGTGTCGGAACAATCGAAGGGCCTCGTCATGAAGTCAGTGGCCGACACGTCAATCTCTCCCGCGGCTAGGTCTTCGCGCCGTGGGCTTGAGGAGCGCTACTTCCAGCGAATGGCGGCGGCAGTCGAGGAGAAGACCCAGCTCACCGACTGGGTGCGCGGCGGACGCATCCTCGACATCGGGGCTGGCGGGGGAGAGCTGGCTGCAAGAATTGCGGAGCTTCCCGACGTCAAGGATGTCATCGCGCTCGACGACTCCGACGATGCCGTCGCTCATCTCAACGAGATCGACGGCATCACGGTTCGGTCTGGGACCGCGGACCAGCTCGCCGAGCTCGGCCTGCACGATCTGGACGGCATCGTAATGAGCTCGGTCTTGCACGAGATCGCCTCCTACAACCCGCGCGGCCCCGAGAACGGCCGAGAAGCGGCGCTGGCGAACCTGGCCGTCATCGGGGGAGCGCTTGCCCCTGGTGGCGTGTTGATCATCCGAGACTTCGTCACGCCGGCCGATGCAGACCGAACGCTGACCCTCATCTCACCTGGAGAGGCCGGGGACGCGCTGATCGGCGCGTACCTGGAGCAAGTCCCGGTGCCGGAGCTGGCGGCCCTAACCGCGAGCGGGCCTCACAGCTTCACAGGGTCAGCCCGGGCCGTCTCGGAGGCCCTGCTGACGGTCAACTGGGGCCTTGAGTCGCTCCCGAGGGAGGCACAAGAGCAGTACTGCCAGTTCGAGCTCGACGAGCTGGTCCAGGAAGTTCTGGGCCTGGGCCTGGGGTTGTCTGTTGTGCACCGGGAGGCGTGGGTCCAGCCCGGGTACCGGCAGCACCTCTCGGGATGGACCGTGCTCGAAGCGGACGGCACGCCCTGGTTCCCGGACACGAAGGCGATCTGGGTCTTCGAGAAGGCTGCGGCGAACGCTCCCGGCAGCGACTGAAACACCTCAGGTCGTGAGGTCTCGTCCGAGGCGGAGCACTCCGAGCTCCTCGTCAACCGTGAAATCCCCGTCCTCGAGGCAGCGAGCCAGTCTCGTCAAGAGTGCCCCGTAGGATGCGGCGATCGGAGTCGGCGTCGGCCCGTCGATCGGCAGCCAGATGACCTGCCCGCGTTCGCCCGCCGATAGCGGATCAAGGTCGATGGCGTGACCCGTCCCATCCGAATCGGTGAATCGGAGCCAGCCGCGGCTGTTCGGGATCGTTCGCACTCGATCCGGAGTCATCCAGGAGTACTCATCTGAGTCCAGATCGTCGCCGAGCGCTTCGCCCCGCACTCGGTGGTCGTCGAGCATCGCCTCGGCGCTCAGAAAGGTCAGATAGTCGAAGAGATCAAGAAGCCGGGTTGGGTTGTCCTGCCCGTCGTGGATGCGCAGACTTGCCACCAGCTCGTCAGGCAACTCACCCACGGCTCTAGTGAGCTCAGCCAACGCAGCATCGTCGACGCCCGGACGGAGCGTATCGGCGACCGCGGGGACACTCTCGCGCAGGACACGCTCGATCGTTTTCCAGGCCTCTGCGATGTGCGGCATCTCGACCATGTACCCCATCCTTTCGTGACTTCCAGACTCCCCTCACTCGAGGAGCCGCTTTGTCGGCTGTCGCCAGTATGGTGCAGGGCATGACGCAACACGAGAGCATCTCAGAACGGCTCGAGGCAGCCGCGACTGCATCCGACAGCTCTGTAACACGCACGGCGCTTGCGAGGGCGGCCAAGAAGTTCGCCTCGTACGCGCGTGCCCCAGGAAACCGCAAAGATGCGGACAGGGTGGCGGGTGTACTGACACCCGAAGTTGTCGCCGTGGTGGGCGACGCGCTAGTACAGACTCGCACCACCGAGATCGGTGGACTCGCCGCTGGGGCGTTCTCACCCGAGTTCCGCGAGTCCGACTACGCGCTGGCAGCCCTGCTCATTGCTTCTGGGGACTCCGAGCTGTCGAATTCGGCAGAGGAGCCAATCTCGCGGCTGGCGGCGCTTGTGGAGCAGATGGACCCGAACCAGGCTGAGCACGTGCAGTTCGTGGCCGGCTTGTACCCGGAACTCGCTTGCTCCACAGCACTGCGCACGGCTGCACGTGCCCGCCTGGGTCTGGAGCCCGAGACGCTCGCGGCCAGCTGGGCCTCCGGACTCGGTCTCAACCTTCCTGCCGAGTACTGGGCAGTCAACCTCGCGATCCCTAGCGAGCTCGCTGAGGGGCGAGCGGATGCGGGCGTCTACGTCGACATCGAGCATCGGCCGGGGACCCCCAGCCGCTGGTCTCTCCGCCTGGGTGCCATCAATCGAGATGTCCTCGGGGCAGACCGCTGGCGGCCGCCGAAGAGCAGCCCTCTTGCAGCCTACGACCGGGGGCACGGCGTCGCCGGTGAGGTGCCCCCTGCAGGCAGTCCGAACGATCTTCCGCGCATATTGCGGGACCTAGAAGCTGCGCATCCCGGGCTCTCCTTCGAGCGGGAGGCGCTCAAGGCGAGTGGCTCTCCGGGGCGGCTCCTGTCACCGACGAAGAAGAAGCTCATCATCGCGTGGCTCTCGTCGACGTCCGAGGTCGACTCGTAGCTCGCCGGCACGCTCGCACCGCGAGCGGGGAGCCTCGAAAAGACGCGTGCTCCGATGGCGCAGCCTGTGCTGCGCCATCGGAGCGCCCCGGACGCTCGCCCTGAGGTCAGCTGGTGCAGAGGGTGTTGAGCTCGTTGCCAGACGTCTGCATGTCGGTGGTTGCCGTGCTCAGCTCGCCAGCGACCGACGTGTCCTGATCAATGAGGACCTTCTGCATGAGGTCCCGCACGGTCACGAAGTCCTCGTGGACTGCCGTCGTCGCGGTCTTTACCTCTTCGTTCGACACTGACTCGGCGGCATCGCCGATCCCATCAACGGTCTCACTGAAGGCGTCGATAGTGGTCTGAGGGTCGGACGTGGTCGCAGTAATGTCGATCTCCGACAGTGCCGTCGAAGCCTCCTGCAGCTTCGTCTGCACAACGGCGCATGCGTCCGCCACTGACTGGTCACTCGCTGGCGCCTCAGCGGCCGAGCCGGAGTCTGCGGTGCTTCCCGAGTCCGCGGAGGGCGATCCCGAGCAGGCACTGAGGCCGAGCATGGCTGCGGCCGCGATGGTCAATACTGCAATACGACGGTTCATGTGGGGTCCTTTCGACAGCCATTAACCGAGCCCTCTGCCCGTCCGGCTTGTGCCAGCCTAGGAGCCCGGCAGGGCGGGACTGGGCTCCGGGTCAGGGGACTTCTCCCCATCCGCGCGTCGTTGGGGGCTTCCCTCGTCGCGTCAGTCGTTCCATTCCCAGACGGTTGTGCGGCCCCGCAGCTTGACCCCCGTCGTATCCGTCGTGACCCGAACGGCCCCCGTTCCCTCGAGCCAGCGGCGGAAGTTCGGTCGGTCGAACGGCTCAGCCTGCAGTGCCGCTCCAAGCGCAATGGCGGTCCCCGACGTGAACTTCTCGCCGAGGAGTGCTCTCGTGACATCCCAGTCCCGCCAGACGATCTCACCGAGACGAACGCGCGCCGATCGGACGATGACGGTGTGGTCGAACGGCAGCGGGGGCACAGCATCGAGCGGATGCCAGCGCAGCTTGCCATCGCGAGCGTCCGCCTCCAGGAGCACGAGGCTCGCCAGCGAGATGGTCGCACTGCGCGGGTCACGCATCGTGCCGTCGAACCAGCCGAGCTGGCGAGTCAGCCGCACCTCGACTTCCGGGATGCCGGCCTTTGTGCGCAGAGCCCGCAGCACGGGGGCTGTACCGTGCTCGCCGGCGAGGAGGAGCACTCCGGGAAGGGCCTCCACCCTCTCGTGCGGGGAATACTCGCGGGGAGCCAGGCCGAACTCCAGCCGCTCGTCGCGGTAACGCACCGGCAGTGCATCCATCGCGACGAGCGGCTGGTCGTAGGCCTCGCTCAACGCAGCACCGTCTGCTGGGAGAGCACCGCACGGATATCCGGGAAGCTCTGGCGTCGAAGGAACACTCCGTCTTCCCAGACGGGCTGGAGTAGTGAATCCGCTTCCTCCGCAGGCGTCGCGCGCTCGATCAGACGCATCTGGCCCTCGGGATCGCGCACGACAGCAAGTCGACCTGTGGCGCTCTTCTTCGTTCCGCTGTCGGTCACTGGGTCCTTTCGGATGTCGACACCACGACCGTCGACCCGAATCCATGTCGCCTTGATCGCGGACATGAACGTGTCCCTGGTCTGGTACTGGTACCCGAAGCTTCCCATGCCGAAGACGACGTTTCCAGAGGCGAAGCCCTTCGAGGCAAGCCGTTCGGTGATGCGAACCGCACGCTCTCGGGTGATGGAATCGCCGTAGATGGCACCGATGTGCGTGTCCAGCTCCTTGTACCCAGCCGTGTTCACCGTGCCGCCGAAGGTGTCCCACAAGAGCTCGATGACGCCCTTGCGTTCAGCCGGCTTGGCGTCGGGCTTGCCTTCGACCCCGCAGAGGATGTCGACGGGATCCCCGGAATCGGGCCGGATGACGAGCTTGCCATCGCGGGCGAGCACTTCTCTCTTGAGCGCCGGAAGGTACTCGGTGAGCACGCGCCACAGGTCGAACGTGTCGGAAACGACAGAGACGATTCCACTGGGGTAGAGGCCGAGCAGCCGCTCGAAGAGTTCACGCTCACCGACCGTCGCGATTCCCGCGCACATGACCGAGTGCTCCGTGGCCGGCACGCTCCCCGCGATGAATTCCCCTCCGTAGTGACGCTCGATCCAGTCGATGGCGACGAGAGAGTCGGTTCCGGTGAAGCTGAGCAAGTGCGCAGCCCCGCTCATCGCGGCCGTCTCGTTGGAGGACATCCCCCGGTACGAGAAGTCGTGCCCCTGCCAGTCAACGGCGGCCGCAGGAGTGCCCGTTCGCTCCGCCGCTCCCTCGAGCGTCTCTCGCATGGCCCTGGCCACCGTCGCGGTTGTCGAGGCCTGCCAGATCTGGGCGCTCAGCACCGTCTCGATGTAGTTCGTCAGCCAGAAGAAGTCGGGGTGGGTGTTCTCGATCGTGAAGCTCGGGATGCGCAGCGGCACGGCCGTTCCCTCCGGCACCGCGCAGAACCGCAACGGCAGGAACCCGAGACGGTGCAGGGCTCGGATATGCGCGCTCCCGATCGTGTTTTGGCCGAGGATGCCGGTCAGCCTGGCCTCGTAGGCCGCGCAGACCTGGTCCTCGTCGGCGTCGAAGAACACCGTGAAGGAGTCAGCGTAGGTGTCCAGGAACGCCTGCAGACCGAAGTGGATTACGGCGCCGATGTCCGGGATGCGGGATCCGCGGTTCGTGTAGTTGGAGTACACGCCCGTGACCTCACCGGCAAGTCCGTACTGCTGAAGGTGGCCGAGCTTGTAGGCGTCGGTCTGGAAGAGCGGGGCAACTGGCGCGAAATCCATGGTCTTGCCTTTCTGATTTGGCTGTCTGAACGATGTGGTCTGGCCGTCTGAACGATGTGGTCGTCTGGAAGAGACGAGCCGCACCGGGAGGGCTAGGCCTCGACGAAGGGCGCGAGGATGTTGCGAATCGAGAGCACCTTGGTGGCAACCCCTTCGCGCGCGGCGCCAGGGTGCGAATCGGTGGTGATGATCTCTCCGAAGTGCTGTCGCAGGGAGGGCGCATCGCCCGAGAAGACCCCGTGGCTGACGAAGAGGGCAAGGCGCTCCCTCGGTAGGCCGGTCGCCTCCGCCAGGCCCCTGAAGGTGCCGCCTCCGTCGCAGATGTCATCGACGACCAAGAGGCGACCGGTTGCGGGGAGCGACTCGCAGCTGAAGCCAGAGAGGCGACCGGTTGCGAAGTCGCGGTGCTTCTCTGCCAGGTAAAGGGGCAGGTGGAGCGCCGTGGCCGCTGCTTGGGCGCGACGCACAGCCCCGGCGTCCGGTGCGATGACGCCGACGAGGTCGTGATCGTCGCCCACGCGACCGATGGCAGCTCGACGGACGTACGGCGCGGAGCCAATGACCTTGACGTTCTTGATCAGTGCCGGCGCGACCTCGGAGTGCGGGTCGAACACGATCACCTGGTCAAGCGCGAACCCGTTGATGAGCTCGGCATAGACCTTGGCGCCGAACGGCACGCCGCGGTCGGCGCGCGCAGCTGGCAGGTAGGGCAGGAGTGCGACCGCGCGGTGCCCCACCTGGTGGACGTAGTCGGCCCAGAGTCCGAGGGCGAGGTAGTCAACCGGGTCGGCCCCGGTGACGGTTGCGTACGCCGGCTTCTCGTCGAGTGCTTCTGGGATGACGAGGGAGACCTCGCCGCCTGGGAAGCGCATTGTGCGGATGGCGCTGGTGGCCTTCCACCCGGAAGGCATCTGTGCTTGGAAGTGGATGCTCATGCCACGAGCATATCACTATTCGTAGATTTACGAATAGCTGGAGAGCGGGGTCGTCACGGAAACGAAAAAGCCCACCCGGTGCTCCGGATGGGCTTTCTCTGCGTGTCTGAGATCAGACGCGGCGGAACTGATTCACGAGCGGGCAGTCGAACGGGTCGCGGGCCTGCAGGCCAACCCTGTTCAGGTACTCGATCACGATTCCGTAGGACTTGATGAGCGTCGTCTCGGTGTACGGGACCTCAAGGTTCTGGCAGTGCTCGCGAATAATCTCGCGGGCTCGTGCAAGGTGCGGACGAGGCATGCTCGGGAAGAGGTGGTGCTCGACCTGGTAGTTGAGGCCACCCATGAGCGCGCTGGCCCACCAGCCACCGCTGACGTTGCGCGACGTGAGGACCTGCTTGCTGAAGAAGTCCATCTTCACGTCAGCCGGGATGATCGGCATGCCCTTGTGGTTCGGGGCGAAAGAGGCGCCCATGTAGACCCCGAAGACAGCCATCTGCACGGCGACGAACGCGAACGCCATACCGAGAGGGAGCAGCCAGAAGATGGCACCGAAGTAGATCGCGAAGCGGACGGCTATCATGGTGAACTCAATCCAGCGGCCCTTGATGGGCTGACGCGTGAAGAGCGACTTGATGGAGCGGAAGTGGAGGTTGTACCCCTCGAACGTGAGCAACGGGAAGAACAGGTAGCCCTGCTTGCGCGTGATGAGCGCGAGCAGACCGGTCTGCTTACGAGCATCCTCTTCCGTGAAGGAGATTGTGTCGAAGTCGATGTCAGGGTCCTTGCCCATCTTGTTCGGGTTCACGTGGTGCTTCGTGTGCTTCGTCATCCACCAGCTGTAGCTCATACCCACAACGCCGGCCGCGAGGAAGCGCCCCAGGCGGTCATTGCCAGGGCCGGACTCAAGCACCTGGCGGTGCGAGGCCTCGTGGGCGATGAACGCGAACTGCGTGAAGATGATTCCGAGCGCGGCGGCGATCAGGAGCTGGAACCAGCTGTCGCCGAGAAGGATGAACCCCGTGATAGCGCCGCCGAGGGCAACGATCAGGCCGGCCGCCAGCATCCCGTAGAACCAGCGTGTGCGCTTGAGTAGGCCCATCTCGCGGATGACCTTCGACACGGCGCTGTAGCTCTGGGTGACGGACTTGGCCCCGGGGGTGCGAGGCTTTGTTGTCCGGATGCGACCGATGCCCTGCATAGGGCCGGACGCTTGGGGGAGCGGAGAAGATGAAGTCGAAATGTGAGGATCCCCTCGTTCGGCAACCTTTGGTTGTTCGTTCGCCAAAGGCAGTGTGCCGATCGCTGACTTCAGGCTAGTGGGAGACGAGGACATATTGGCTGTGTATCTGGCCAAATCGTCACCCAGCGTCTTCACACGCGATGTATCGCGATTACGCGTATCTTGATGCCATCACGGATCGCGCCGCCCGGCGCACTTGGAGGAACGATGACTTCGACTGGCAGCGGCAGCAGCGGCAACACCGGTGGGAAAACCGGTGCGCCCAATGGTGAGCGCATGCGGGAATCTGCCGACTCCGGCGCGCGCGTGCAGGCCGTGCACACGGGGCTGAAGAAGGTCGTGACCGGGCGTGAGAGCGTCATCAAGGACCAGGCGGTGAAGCTTGCCGAGAAGCTGGACGTAAAGACGGCCGGCCGCCACCACCAGAAGATTCGCCTCGCCCTCCTCGCGCTGAACAGCCTCGTCGACACCCTCGGCAAGGACGGGAAGACCGAGTCGGAGGCCAAGGGTTCGCCCCGTCCGGACGGGGCGAAGCCCGCCGGAGCCTCAGGGCGATCGGCTCCCTCTGCTTCGGCGCACGACGAGCCAGAGGACATCGGCACGTTCACGCCCAAGGCCGACGGACGCTCGAAGTAGTCGCCTGCCCGACTCCCCCTGTTCGGTGCGCTGGGAGCGGGTCGTCCCGCGATAAAGTGGTCGCTTGTTCATGCCTAACGACAAGGAGCATCGTGACCAGCGATCCCGTTGACCTCGAGACCGAACCCCGCCAGGACAACACGTCCGGCGCGACGACCACCGGATTCGAGCTCTTCACAGACCGCTCCGTCGTCGCGATGAAGCTCGACGGCGAGCTCGTCGACCTCGCCACGGCCGTGCCAGAGGGTGCCGTCGCGGAGCCCGTGACAATCGACAGCGCCGAGGGACTCAGCATCCTGCGCCACTCGGCCGCTCACGTCATCGCCCAGGCAGTGCAGAAGATCAACCCGGACGCCAGGCTTGGCATCGGCCCGCCCATCACGGACGGGTTCTACTACGACTTCGACGTCGAGACGCCGTTCACCCCCGAGGACCTCAAGGCGATTGAGAAGGAGGCCCAGCGCATCCAGCGCCAGGGTCAGCGTTTCGTGCGCCGTGTCGTCACTGACGATGAGGCCAGGGCGGAGCTGGCGAGCGAGCCCTACAAGCTCGAACTCATCGGCCTCAAGGGCAGCGGAGCCAACGCGGACAATGAGTCGGTCGAAGTCGGGGCCGGCGAGCTCACAATGTACGACAACGTCGACCCCAAGACCGGCGAGGTCTATTGGAAGGACCTCTGCCGAGGCCCGCACGTCCCGTCGACCCGCATGCTCAGCAACGGATTCGCCATCCTCCGCTCGGCTGCCGCCTACTGGCGCGGCTCGGAGAAGAACCCGCAGCTCCAGCGCATCTACGGAACCGCCTGGCCGACCAAGGACGAGCTGCGCGCCTACAAGGAGCGCATCGAGGAGGCCATGAAGCGCGACCACCGCCGCCTCGGTCGCGAGCTCGACCTGTTCAGCTTCCCGGACGAGCTCGGCTCCGGGCTTCCGGTGTTCCACCCCAAGGGCGGAATCATCAAGCTCGAGATGGAGGAGCATTCCCGCAAGCGCCACGTGCAGGAGGGCTACAGCTTCGTCTCCACGCCCCACATCACCAAGGGACGTCTCTACGAGATCTCCGGACATCTCGACTGGTATCGCGACGGCATGTACCCGCCGATGCGCATCGACGAGGAAGTGGATGAGGCGGGCAACGTCACGAAGCAGGGCCAGGACTACTACCTGAAGCCCATGAACTGCCCGATGCACAACTTGATCTACAACCAGGGGGCGCATTCGTACCGCGAACTCCCGCTGCGGATGTTCGAGTTCGGCACGGTCTACCGCATGGAGAAGTCCGGGGTTGTGCACGGCTTGACTCGTGCGCGCGGCTTCACCCAAGACGACGCGCACATCTACTGCACGCGCGACCAGATGCGCGACGAACTGACTCGCACGCTCAAGTTCGTGCTCTCGCTGCTCAAGGACTACGGACTCGACGACTTCTACCTTGAGCTGTCGACCAAGAACCCGGAGAAGTTCGTGGGCGACGACGCGACCTGGGAGGAGGCGACTCGCACCCTCGAGGAGGTTGCCACCGCGTCCGGTCTCGACCTGGTGCCGGATCCGGGCGGGGCCGCCTTCTACGGGCCGAAGATCTCCGTGCAGGCCCGCGACGCCATCGGACGCACCTGGCAGATGTCGACCATCCAGCTCGACTTCAACCTCCCAGAGCTGTTCGACATGGAGTATGCGGCACCGGATGGCACGCGTCAGCGTCCCGTCATGATCCACCGCGCGCTCTTCGGGTCCATCGAACGGTTCTTCGGCGTGCTCGTCGAGCATTACGCGGGTGCCTTCCCTGTCTGGCTGTCGCCGGTCCAACTCGTCGCGATCCCCGTCGCCGAGCAGTACGGCGAGTACCTGCAGGGCATTGTCGACGAACTGCGCTCGCACGGTGTGCGCGCAGAGCTCGACGCATCCGACGATCGCATGCCCAAGAAGATCCGGAATCACACGAAGGCCAAGGTGCCGTTCCAGCTCATCGCGGGCGAAGATGACCGTGCCGCGAAGACGGTCTCCTTCCGCTTCCGTGATGGAACGCAGCGCAACGGCGTTCCGATCGAGGACGCGATCCGGCTTGTGCGGGGAGCGGTCGACGAGCACCTGCTCGTCAACACGGCAGAAGACCTGGCATGAGCGCTCTCGGGTTCCCCGAAGGAGAACTGGACGGCCTCGAGATCGAGCGCTCCGCCGACTTCGCCGGGGTGCCCGATTCCTTCCAGCGGCTCTGGACGCCCCATCGGATGGCGTACATCCAGGACGGCCAGGACCCCGCCGAAGATGCCTGCCCATTTTGCGTCGGGCCCACGATGGATGACACCAAGTCGCTCATCGTGGCCCGCGGGGAGCACGCGTTTGTCGTCATGAACCTGTACCCGTACAACTCGGGGCACCTGCTCGTGTGCCCGTATCGGCACGTGGCCATGTACGACGAGGCATCGGAAGACGAGGTGCTGGAGATCGCGCATCTCACGCAGACCGCGATGCGGGTGCTGCGGGAGGTCTCGAACGTTGACGGCTTCAACATCGGGATGAACCAGGGACGGCTCGCGGGCGCTGGCATCGCGGGGCACCTGCACCAGCACATCGTCCCGCGCTGGCAGTTCGACGCCAACTTCTTCCCGATCATCGCGAAGACGAAAGCGTTTCCGTCGCTGCTGGGGGAGACACGACAAGCGCTCGCCGAAGCCTGGCCGACCGCCTGAACTCCGGCGTTTTCATTGGGCAGTCGCCCAACCATCCGCCGGTGCACGCCCGTCTAGACTTGAGCACTATTCACACCCGAACCGCCTTGCACTGACTGCACGCGGAAAGTAAGGACATCATGAGCGAAAGCACTGCCCCTCTCGTCGGCGCCGACGGGACCGTAGGCTCCAACCGAGTCAAGCGCGGCCTGGCCGAGATGCTCAAGGGCGGCGTGATCATGGACGTCGTCACGGCCGAGCAGGCCCGCATCGCGGAAGATGCCGGCGCCGTCGCCGTCATGGCCCTCGAGCGCGTACCCGCCGACATCCGCGCGCAGGGAGGCGTCGCGCGCATGAGCGACCCAGACCTCATCGAGAGCATCATCGCCGAGGTTTCCATCCCCGTCATGGCGAAGGCCCGCATCGGCCACTTCGTCGAGGCGCAGGTGCTCCAGGCCCTCGACGTCGACTACATCGACGAGTCGGAGGTGCTGAGCCCGGCCGACTACGTGAACCACATCGACAAGTGGCAGTTCACGACGCCATTCGTCTGCGGCGCCACCAACCTCGGTGAGGCGCTGCGCCGCATCAACGAGGGTGCAGCCATGATTCGCTCGAAGGGTGAGGCAGGTACGGGCGACGTGTCCGAGGCGACCAAGCACATCCGCAAGATCCGCGGCGAAGTTGCGGCCCTCACCTCGATGACGCGCGACGAGCTGTATGTCGCCGCCAAGGAACTCCAGGCGCCGTACGAGCTGGTCCGCGAGATCGCCGAGACCGGCAAGCTGCCTGTTGTGCTCTTCACTGCGGGCGGCGTTGCGACGCCAGCCGATGCCGCCATGATGATGCAACTCGGCGCCGACGGCGTCTTCGTCGGCTCAGGCATCTTCAAGTCGGGCAACCCGGCGCAGCGCGCCGCGGCGATCGTCAAGGCAACCACGGCGTTCGACGATCCGGCTGTGATCGCCGCAGCTTCGCGCGGACTGGGTGAAGCGATGGTCGGCATCAACGTCTCCGACCTCGCGGCCCCGCACCGCCTCGCAGAGCGCGGCTGGTAGCGAGGCTTTGGCACTACCTCCCGCAGTCGGCGTCCTCGCACTGCAGGGCGACGTCCGTGAGCACCAGCAGGTGCTCACGGACCTCGGTGCAGAAGTGGTGCAGGTCCGCACGCCCGCCCAGCTCGATGCCGTCTCCGGCCTTATCATCCCGGGGGGCGAGTCGAGCGTCATCGACAAGCTGTCGCGCATCTTCGAGATCGCTGGGCCCATCAAGGCCCGCATCGCGGCAGGCATGCCGGTGTTCGGCACCTGCGCGGGCCTCATCATGCTCGCCGACACCGTACTTGACTCGATCAACGGACAGCAGAGCTTCGGCGGACTCGACGTCACCGTGCGGCGCAACGCCTTCGGCTCACAGAACCAGTCCTTCGAGACGCAGCTTGCCGTGCCGGAGCTCGGCGAACCCGCCGTGCATGCCACGTTCATCCGCGGACCGGTGGTTGAGTCCGTCGGGCCGCAGGCGCGGGCCATGGCTTCGCTCCCGGACGGGCGAGTGGTCGCCGTCGCGCAGGGCAACCTGCTTGGGACTTCCTTCCACCCGGAGATGAACGGCGAGGCGCGCTTCCACCGCTACTTCCTGGACCTGGTCGCAGAGCACTCCGCCTGACCAGAGCCAGCACACCAGTCGAATCGATAGAGAGCCAGGAGCAGAAAATGGCGAGACGCCGGCCGAGCAAGGCAGCCAGAAGCAAGCAGGTGAGCGATTCGCTCGCCGCGTTCATCCGCGATTCGCCGTCGTCCTTCCACGCGGCGGCCGAGGTTGCCAGACGACTCGAGGACGCCGGCTTCACGGCGCTCGACGAGCGCAACGAATGGCCACAGGATGCAGGGGGGTACGTCGTCGTCCGCGACGGCGCGGTCATCGCCTGGCGTGTGCCTGAATCGACCACGCCGACCACGCCGTTCGCGATCGTCGGCGCCCACACCGACTCTCCGGGCTTCAAACTCAAGCCGACTCCGGAGTCAACCGCGCAGGGCTGGCGGCGCCTCGAAGTCGAGGTATACGGCGGCCCCCTCCTCAACTCCTGGCTCGACCGTGAACTCCTCGTCGCCGGGCGTCTCGCGCTCGCCGACGGGACAACCGTGCTCGCCGCGACGGGCCCCATCGCGCGCATTCCGCAGCTCGCCATCCACCTCGACAGGGGAGTGAACGAGCGTGGGCTTGTGCTCGATCCGCAGCGCCACACGCACCCCGTGCTCGGTCTCGATGCCGCTGGCGGCGTCCTGGCGGCGCTAGCGGCGGACGCCGGCATCGACCCCGAGTCGATCACGGGGCACGATCTCTTCGTCGCTGACGCGCAAGAGGCCCGTCTCTTCGGGCACGGCGAGGCCCTGTTCGCGGGAGCCCGCCTCGACAACCTCGTGAGTGTGCACGCTGCCACCACGGCTCTCGTCGAAACCGTACCGAGCGGCGTCATCCCGGTCATCGCAGCCTTCGACCACGAAGAGGTCGGCTCGGCAAGTCGCTCAGGGGCAGCCGGCCCGTTCCTCGGTGACGTCCTCGCGCGCATCCAGGAAGGCCTCGGAGCTGGCCCCGCGCAGCAACGCCGTGCGCTTGCAGCCTCGTGGCTGGTTTCGAGCGACCTCGGCCACAGCGTGCATCCCAACTACCCGGAGAAGCATGACGACGAGACGCGACCGGTCGCCGGCCGCGGAACTCTGCTCAAACTGAACGCGAACCAGCGCTACGCGACGGACGCGCGCGGGAGCGCACTCTGGAGCGGTGTCTGCCAGAACGCCGGCGTCGACGTGCAGCCGTTCGTGTCGAGCAATGCCCTGCCGTGCGGGTCGACGATCGGCCCCATCGCGGCGACCCGGCTCGGGATCTCGACGGTCGACGTCGGTATCCCCATCCTCTCGATGCACTCCGCTCGGGAGCTGGCAGCGATTGCCGACATCGAGGCCCTGGAACGCGCCCTCGCGGTCTTCCTCGCGGGCGCATGGCCTGAGCACGCGTAGACCGAACACTGAACAGCAGCGGTCCAGGAGCCGGAGTAAACTAGCGGGCAGACCGCTCGCCGGCGGCGACCAGTGATGCCCCACGTCTCGGGCCATGGTGTCGGCGTGCACACGATCAGCAGCGGGGTCCGCTTCGGCGAGACGCGCGAGAACAACGGAGAACAGATGTCCGGACACTCCAAGTGGGCGACGACCAAGCACAAGAAGGCCATCATCGACTCGCGTCGCGCGAAGTCGTTCGCCAAGCTCATCAAGAACATCGAGGTCGCGGCCAAGATCGGCGGAGCTGACATCGCGGGCAACCCGACGCTCGCCGACGCGATCCAGAAGGCGAAGAAGACAAGCGTCCCGATCGACAACATCAACCGCGCCGTCAAGCGCGGCGCTGGCCTCACCGGCGAGTCGATCGACTACACGACGATCATGTACGAGGGGTACGGCCCAGGCGGCATCGCCCTCCTCATCGAATGTCTGACCGACAACAAGAACCGGGCGGCCGCCGAGGTCCGCACAGCTATGAGCCGCAACGGCGGCAACATGGCAGACCCTGGCTCCGTCGCCTTCAACTTCGAGCGCAAGGGCGTCATCGTCGTCCCGCACGAGGAGACGCCAACCGAGGACGATGTCCTCGAGGTCGTGCTCGACGCTGGGGCCGAGGAAGTCATCGACCACGGCCACGTGTTCGAGATCCGCACCGAGGCGAGCGAGATGGTCGGCGCGCGCACCGCACTGCAAGCCGCTGGCATCGACTACGACTCGGCCGACGCTGAGTTCGTGCCAAACGTCAAGGTCGAAGCAGACGCAGAGACCGCTCGCAAGGTCTTCCGCCTGATCGATGCGCTGGAAGACAGCGACGACGTGCAGAACATCTTCACCAACATCGACGTATCCCCAGAGGTGCAGCAGCAGCTCTCGGAAGACGACGAGTAGTCCGAGTGCCGCGGCGCATCCTGGGCATCGATCCGGGTCTCACACGCTGCGGCCTCGGCATCGTCGACGCGCACGGACGGCAGCGCGTGGAGTTCGTCCATGTCTCTGTCGTCACGTCCGCGCCAGGCGATGAGCTGCCCCGTCGCCTGCGGCTCCTCGCCGACGGCATCGAAGCCATCCTCGACGAGTTCGCACCAGACGCCATCGCGCTCGAGCGCGTGTTCGCGCAGCAGAACCTGCCGAGCGTCATGGGTGTCGCCCAGATCTCCGGCGTTGTGCTCGTCGCGGCGGAACGACGCGGCATCGCGGCCGCCATGCACACGCCCTCCGAGGTGAAGGCCGCCGTGACCGGCTACGGCTCTGCCGAGAAGAAGCAGGTCGGCACCATGGTGCAGCGCATCCTGCGCCTCGACGAGATCCCGAAGCCGGCCGATGCCGCCGATGCCCTCGCGCTTGCGATCTGCTCCGCGTGGAAGTCCCCGCTCGACGCACTTGCGTCAGCGGGGAACCGCGCGCCTGCCGAGCGCGCGGCGGCATCTGCGCCTAGATCGAAGGATGCCCCGACGGCTGCGCAGAGCGCGTGGCTCGCCGCCGAGCGTGCCGCGAAAACGCGCAGCCGCCGCGTACGGTAGACCGGTGATTGCTTCCCTCCGCGGCCAGGTGCTGTACCGGACCGCCACCACGGTCACGATCGAGGCCGCGGGTGTCGGCTACCAGGTGAACGTGACCCCGGCCCACGCGCTGCAGTTGCGACTTGATTCCGAGGTACTGCTCCTCACGCACCTCGTTGTCCGCGAAGACGCGTGGACGCTCTACGGCTTCCAGCGCGCCGAGGAGCTCGAGATCTTCGAGCACCTCATCACGGTCACCGGAGTCGGGCCGAAGTCCGCACTCGGCGTGTTGGCTCAGCTCGAGCCCGAACAGGTCGCCCGAGCTGTCAGCGATGAGGATGTCAAGGCGTTCACCGCCGTGAGCGGCATCGGCCCCAAGACAGCGAAGCTCATCATTCTCTCGCTCGCGGGCAAAATCGCTCTTGCGCCCGCCCCAGGGACGGCGGCGGGGGAGCCCAGCATCGAGAGCGCCTCCGCGGCGCTGCGCCGCGACGTCGTCGAAGCCCTGCTTGGCCTCGGCTACGCCGAGCGTCAGGCCGCACCCGCCGTTGACGACGCCGCCAAGGCACTTGATGGCGAGGATCCTGACGTCGCGGCGCTGCTGCGCGCGACGCTCAAGCTGCTCGGTCCGGCCGGGAGCCGCTCGTGACCGACGCGTCCCGCATCCCGGAAGCGCCGGAGTCCGAGGCGGAGATCGCCTTCGAGGGCGCGCTCCGGCCAGCGAACCTCGCGGAGTTCGTCGGACAGGCGAAGGTTCGAGTTCAGCTCGAACTACTGCTCAAGGCCGCCGCCATGCAGAGCCGCACGCCCGACCACATCCTCCTCGCTGGCCCTCCGGGCCTCGGCAAGACGACGCTTGCGCTCATCGTGGCGGAGGAGACCGGGCAGCCCATCCGGCTGACCAGCGGTCCCGCGCTGCAGCACGCCGGCGACCTCGCGGCCGTGCTCTCGAGCCTCGTGCCGGGCGAGCTGCTCTTCATCGACGAGATCCACCGCATGGCGCGCACCGCCGAGGAGATGCTGTACCTCGCGATGGAGGACTTCCGCATCGACATCATGGTCGGCAAGGGCGCGGGGGCGACAAGCGTGCCGCTCGAGCTCGCACCGTTCACCGTCATCGGTGCGACAACTCGCGCTGGACTCCTGCCAAACCCCCTCCGCGATCGCTTCGGCTTCACCGCACACCTCGAGTTCTACGAGGACGGCGAACTCGAGCGCGTACTGGCACGCGCGGCCCGGCTCCTCGACCTGCGTGTCGACGACGCGGCGCTCGCCGAGATCGCGACGCGCAGTCGTGGCACACCGCGCATCGCGAACCGCCTCCTGCGGCGTGTCCGCGACTATGCCCTTGTGCACGAGACCGACGCCAACGAGCAGGCTGTCCAGCACGCGCTGCTCGTGTACGACGTGGATGCGCTTGGCCTCGACCGGCTCGACAGGGCTGTCCTGCAGGCCCTCATCGACCGATTCGCCGGGGGTCCGGTCGGAGTCAGATCGCTTGCGGTCTCGGTCGGCGAGGAAGCGGAGACCGTGGAGAGCGTCGTGGAGCCATTCCTCGTTCGGACCGGACTCGTGACACGCACGCAGCGTGGTCGAGTCGCCACCCAGCAGGCCTACGCCCACCTGAGCCGAGCCCTGCCAGGGGGAGTGGTTCCGACGGGGCCGGTCCTCGACCTCTGACTCGCGGCACCTCACGCTCCACCTCTTGCTGAGCGACATCCGGGCGCGCCCGACGTACACTAGATGCGTTTGCCGTCGTTCCGGGCGTGCATAGTCGTAGTACGGACTGCCAGAAAGGCACCCACAATGGATCTCACGCTCCTTCTTCCCCTCGTCCTCCTCGGCGTCATGATCTTCTTCATGTGGCGCAGCAACAAGAAGCGCTCGGCGCAGCAGCAGGAGATGCGCAGCAGCGCCGTCATCGGCGCCGACGTCATGACGCAGAGCGGCGTATACGGCACCATCGTCGACATCGACGAGGACAACAACATCACGACGATCGAGTCCGAGCCCGGCACGCGCCTCCGCGTCCACTCGATGACCATCGCGAACATCCTCACGCCGGCCGTTCCGGACGACGCCTCCGCGCTCGCCGAGCACGACGCGGTCGAGGAGCGCTCCGAGATCGAAGCTGAGGCAGAAGCAGAACGTCGCGACGGCGACAACGGCTCTGAGTCCGGACCCAACATCAACAAGGCGTAGGCGACTCCCTCCCTTTCACGCACGGGCCTCGTCTCGAGGTCAGAAGGCAGAACTCTTTTGGCGAAGTCGACAACGTCATCGGCGCGTCGTGGTCGGGGTGCTGGCATCGTCCAGCGCGCCTGGCGCACGCTCACGTGGCTCCTGATCCTCATCCTTGCCCTCGTGGGCCTCAACTGGCTGGCCGTCGCCACGCAGGGGGGTCAGTGGACCCCGCGCCTCGCGCTCGACCTCGAGGGCGGAACGCAAGTCGTGCTCGCGGCCCAGCTGCCTGAGGGCCAGGCCGATCCGTCTTCCGAGCAGATGCAGCAGGCGGTTTCGATCATCCGCCAGCGCATCGACGCCTCGGGCGTCTCCGAAGCCGAGATCACCACGCAGGGCGGCCGGAACATCGTCGTCTCCGTGCCCGGCGAGATGGACCAACTGACGCGCGACCGCATCGAGAACTCCGCGAAGCTCGAGTTCCGGGCCGTGCTTGTCGCCGATCAGGCCGCGAACACCCAGGCCATCCCCGCAGACCAGCTCCCAGAGGAACTCTCGACCACGCCGACGGCGGAGCCCACCGACGCGAGTGACCTGAACTGGGTCACCGAGCAGATGTACGTCGACTTCCTGCAGTTCAACTGCGCCGACCTCGCCCCCGCCGCCGAGATCGACCCGACGCAGCCGCTCATCACGTGTGACGACTCCGGCACCGAGAAGTACGTCCTCGGCCCAGTCGAGGTCACCGGCGAGCGCATCGCAGACGCCTCCAGCGGGCTCACCACCACGAGCACGGGTGCGACCACCAACCAGTGGGCAGTCAACATCGAGTTCGACGCACAAGGCACCCAGGAGTTCGCGGGAGTCACCGAACGCCTCGTCGGCCTCACGGAGAACCAGAACCGTTTCGCCGTGACGCTCGACAACCAGGTCATCGTCGCTCCGACCACAAACGCGGCGATCACCGACGGCAAGCCGCAGATCTCCGGAAACTTCAACGAGGAGAGCGCCAAGGCGCTCGCCGACCAGCTCAAGTTCGGCGCGCTGCCCTTCAACTTCGTCGCGCAGTCGACCTCGACGATCTCGGCGACCCTCGGCAGCTCGCAGCTCGTGAACGGCCTCATCGCGGGCCTCATCGGGCTCGCGGCCGTCGTCGTCTACTCGCTCTTCCAGTACCGGACGCTGGGCCTCGTCACCGTCGCCTCACTGGTCATCGCCGCCGCCTTGACCTACATCGTCGTCACGTACCTCTCCAACCAAGAGGGGTACAGGCTGTCGCTGGCGGGTGTCGCGGGACTCATCGTCGCCATCGGCATAACGGCCGACTCGTTCATCGTCTACTTCGAGCGAATCAAGGACGAACTGCGAGACGGCAAGGGGCTCGTCTCGGCAGTCGAGGGCGGATGGACCCGGGCGATCCGCACGATCCTCGCCTCCGACGCCGTCAACTTCCTCGTCGCCATCGTGCTGCTCTTCGTAGCGGTCGGCAACGTGCGCGGCTTCGCGCTGACGCTCGGCATCACGACCATCATCGACATCATCGTCGTGACCCTGTTCACGCACCCGCTCATGCGGCTCCTCGCTCGCACCCCGTTCTTCGCGGACGGACACCCGGCATCCGGGCTCGACCCGCGTTCGCTCGGTGCCGTCTACCGGGGTCGCGGCACGTTCCGCACGCCGGAGCAGAAGAAGCGCGGCGCGACCCGTGAGGCCACCAAGCGGCAGACCCTCGCCGAGCGCAAGGCCGAAGCGGCCAAGAAAGCCGGCGACGACCTCGTTGCCGCCGGATCGGGAAGCGCCGACCAGAAGTCGACGACCAGCAATGGGGAGAAGGCCTGATGAGCAAGTTCCAGACGCTTGGCAACGACCTGTACACCGGTGAGCGCTCCTTCGACTTCGTCGGCAGGCGAAAGATCTGGTTCTCCATCGCGGGAATTGCGATCCTCATCTCGATCCTCGTTCCCATCCTCAGAGGCGGACTCGAGCTCGGGATCGAGTTCACGGGTGGTTCCGAGTTCCTGATCTCGCAGCCCGCAAGCGACGAACAGGAGCCCGCGATCGCCGCGGCCGCAGAGTTCACGCCGACGCCCGCCAAGGTCGCCGTTCTCGGCGACGGCGGCATCCGCGTGCAGACCGACTCGCTCACGGAGGACGCGAACACCGAGCTTCGCGCCGTGCTGGCCGAGGCGTACTCCGTGCAGGTCGAGGACGTGAACCTCTCGACCATCGGGCCATCGTGGGGGCAGGACATCACTCGTCAGATGGTGATCGGCCTCGGCGTCTTCGTCGCGATCGCCGCCATCCTCATGTCCCTGTACTTCCGCACTTGGAAGATGTCGATCGCGGCGCTCGTCGCGCTGGCCCACGACCTCGTCGTGACAGCAGGCGTCTACGCCATCACGGGTGTCGAGGTCACGCCTGCCGCCGTCATCGGCTTCCTGACGATCCTCGGCTACTCGCTGTACGACACCGTCGTGGTCTTCGACAAGATCCGCGAGAACGCCGAGGACTACAACGCGGAGTCCTCACGCACCTTCGGCGAACTCGTGAACCTCGCGATCAACCAGACCCTCGTGCGCTCCATCAACACCTCGGTTGTCGCCCTGCTTCCGGTCGGCGCGATCCTGTTCATCGGCGCGTTCCTCATGGGGGCTGGCACGCTCCGCGATATCGCGCTCGCGCTCTTCATCGGCATCTTCGTAGGAGCTCTCTCGACGATCTTCGTCGCCGGTCCGCTCTACGCCGCGCTGCGCTCTCGCGAGCCCGAGATCGCCCGCACCGACAAGCGCATCCTCGCTGCCCGTGCCCGCGCGCTCAAGGAGCGCGAGGACTCTGCAGACGACGCGAAGGACGAAGTCGAGAACGCCGCGGACGAAGCCGCTGCGGAGTCCGAGCCGGCGCCGAAGGCCTCCGCGTCCTGAGGACTGCCCGCACGGTGATAACTTGTCATCACCCTGGTCTGCGTACCCACGCAGACCAGGGTGATGATTCATATGGAGGTGCTGTGTGAGTGAAGTCTCCTCGCTGCGCTGGCGAATGCCGCGAATGTTCGCGAAGCAGCCCGTGCACGTCCTCGAGCCGATTCTCAAGTCGCTCAGAAAGCATGACCCGCGCGCGAACACCGCGCTCGTGCAGCGCGCTTACGAGGTCGCCAAGGACGCCCACGAGGGGCAGTTCCGCCGCAGTGGCGAACCGTACATCACGCATCCCGTCGCGGTCGCGAAGATCCTCGCCGACCTGGGCATCGGCTCGATAACGGTCGCAGCTGCACTCCTCCACGACACCGTCGAGGACACGGAGTACACGCTCGACGAGCTCCGCTCCGACTTCGGAGACGAGATCGCGATGCTCGTCGACGGGGTCACGAAGCTCGACAAGGTCAAGTACGGCGACAACGCCCAGGCTGAGACCGTGCGCAAGATGGTCGTCGCGATGTCGAAGGACATCCGCGTTCTTGTCATCAAACTGGCAGACCGGCTGCACAACGCCCGAACGTGGGGCTTCATGTCCCCGGAAAAGGCGAAGAGCAAAGCCAAAGAAACCCTCGAGATCTACGCGCCCCTCGCGCACCGCATGGGCATCCAGGCGATGAAGAACGAGCTCGAGGACCTCTCCTTCGCCGTCATCAACCCCAAGATCTACTCCGAGATCAAGAACCTCGTCGCGCACCGCCAGCCTGAGCGGGAAAAGTACGTGCAGCGCGTCATCGCCGAGGTGCAGTCCGACCTCCGCCAGCTCAAGATGCGGGGAGACGTCTACGGGCGCCCCAAGGAGCTCTACTCGATCTATCAGAAGATGATCGTGCGCGGCCGCGACTTCGACGAGATATACGACCTCACGGCCATCCGCCTCATCGTCGACTCCGTGCGCGACTGCTACGGCGTGCTCGGAGCGATCCACGCGAGGTGGACGCCGATGCCCGGCCGCTTCAAGGACTACATCGCAACGCCGAAGTTCAACCTGTACCAGTCGCTGCACACCACGGTCATCGGGCCAGACGGCAAGCCCGTCGAGATCCAGATCCGCACCGTCGAGATGCACCGACGCGCCGAGTTCGGTGTCGCAGCGCACTGGATGTACAAGCAGAACGCCCAGTCGGGCAAGCAGGACAAGGCAGACGAGACCCGCACGGAGATGGCGTGGCTCAAGCACCTCAGCGACTGGCAGCAGGAGACCACGGATCCTGGCGAGTTCCTCGACTCGTTGCGCTTCGACCTCGGCGCCAAAGAGGTCTACGTCTTCACGCCGCAGGGCAAGGTCATCGGGCTGAGCGCCGGTGCAACGCCCGTGGACTTCGCCTACGCGATCCACACCGACGTCGGCCACCGGACAATGGGCGCCAAGGTCAACGGGCGTCTCCTGCCCCTCGACTCGAAGCTGCAGAACGGTGACGTCGTCGAGGTCTTCACGTCGAAGAATCCGGACGCCGGGCCGAAGCAGGACTGGCTGACCTTCGTGGCGAGCGCCCGAGCCAAGAACAAGATCAGGCAGTGGTTCTCGAAAGAGCGCCGCGACGAGGCCATCGAGCAAGGCAAGGACTCCGTCGCGAAGGCGCTCCGGAAGGCCGGCCTGCCACTCAACAAGGACCACGTCCAGGAGGCATTCTCGTCCGTCGCCTCGAACCTCCGCTACCTCGACGTGACCGCGCTCTACGCGGCCGTCGGCGACGGGCACGTCTCGACGCAGTCCGTCATGGAGAAGCTGCAGGCGGCACTTCGCCAGGAGCAGGATGTGCCTGCCGCGGATGAGGCCCCGCAGTTCACTCCGGGCACGACCATTCCGACAACCAGCGACTCCGGCGTGCTCGTGAGGGGCGCGCCTGACATCCTTGTCAAGGTCGCCAAATGCTGCACTCCAGTCCCCGGGGACGAGATCCTCGGCTTCGTGACCCGCGGCCAGGGCGTCTCTGTGCATCGTGCCGACTGCAACAACGTCTCGACCCTCCTGCGCGAGCCCGAGCGCATGATCGAGGTCCAGTGGGCCCCGAGCTCCTCAAGCGTGTTCCTCGTGAACATCCAGGTTGAGGCGCTCGACCGCTCCGGTCTGCTGAGCGATGTCACGCGCGTCCTGAGCGAGCATCACGTCAACATCCTGTCTGCGACCGTGCACACCTCGAAGGCGCGTCTGGCCATCAGCAAGTTCTCCTTCCAGATGGGCGATACAACACACCTCGACCGGGTCCTCAACGCCGTGCGTCGCATCGACGGGGTCTACGACGTGTACCGGGTCAAGACTCAGTAGTCTCGCCAGCTTCGCGCGTCTCGCTTGTGAGCGCCAGTGTCGCTCGCCTCCTCGCGAGCGAAGCATACGGGCGTCTGACGTTCGGATGCTCGGCGAGCAATTCGACGGGGTTCAGGCCCAGGAGCCGCGCGGCGAGGTCGATCGTCGATTGGCAGGCCTGCGGGTCGTGGAGCAGGTCGAAGAGCGCTTGCCATGGCCGAACCACTCGGACGCCGCCGACGAGCATCACGGCCCGCGCTGGCGGGGCCGTCGAGCGGTAGCGCACTCCGCCGACCCCCTGGGGCGGGCGTGAGCCGCGTGAGGTGGCCAGTGTCACCAGGTGCGGGGTCGGCCCACCCTCGTGGACCCATACTGCCGACGCACCGCCGACGGCGCAGCTGCCCGTGAGCAGGGGCTCCAGCGTAGCGGCGCGGACCTCGGCCGTGATCCTGTCCGCCACCGAGACATAGCCGACGGCGTCCGCGTGCCCGAACCGAACGATGTCGCCGTCACGCACCATCACCTGCAGCTCAGCTTCGGGGAGCAGACGAAGTGGGGCAGGATGCACACTCGCATCCTGCCCCACTTCGGTCCGCACGCTCCGATCAGCTCAGAGAGCTGTGGAGAGTGCTGTCGGGACTCAGCTGCCGATGGCGCCGAGCCAGACTCGGCGCGCCTCGAGCGCCTCTTCTGCTTCCTTCACGGCCCGCTTGTCGCCGCGCGCCTCGGCATCGGCGCGCTCGGCTTCGAGCTTCTCGATCGCCTCGGTGAGCTGGCTGTGCATACCCTGGCTGCGCGCCAGGCGCTCAGGGTTGGACTTCTGCCAGTGGTCGTCGTCCAGCTTGCGCACGTGCTGCTCGATCGCGCGCAGGCGGTCCTCGGTAGCCTTGAAGTTCTCACGAGGAACGCGGCCAACCTCGTCCCAGCGGCGCTGGATGTCGGCAAGCTTCTCGCGGGCGGCTCGGCGGTCCGTGATCTGCAGGATGGGTGTCGCCTCCTCGAGCAGAGCGGCCTTCACCTCGTAGTTCGCGGCGTACTCTTCGTTGTCTGCGGCGTCAACCTCGCCCTTGGCCTGGAAGAGCACGTCTCCGGCGGCCTTGAACTGGTTCCAGAGGGCGTCGTCGTACTTGCGACCGGCGCGGCCTGCTGCCTTCCACTCATCGAGCAGGCGGCGGTAGTCGGCGACGCCGTCTGCACCGCGCGAGGCAAGCGCTTCGGCGCGTTCAAGAATCTTGGTCTTCGCGTCGCGCGCCGTCTTGTGGCTGGCGTCGAGCTCGGCGAAGAAGGCACGACGCTCACGCTCGAGCGTGCTGCGTGCACCGCGGAAGCGCTTCCAGAGGGCGTTCGCCTCCGCCTTCGGCAGACGGGGTCCGTCCTGCTGGTGCGTCTTCCACTTCGTGAAGAGCTCGTCGATGCTTGCCGTCGTCTGCTTCCACTGGATGGAGGCCGGCGGCTGAGCGGCGAGCCGCTCGGCTTCGACGACGATCGCCTCTCGCTCCTGGAGGGCTCCAGCGATCTCTTCCTGCTGCGCCTCGCGCTGCTGCTCCGTCAGCTCGCTGACGGTGCCCCCGAGGGCCTCGAGTCGAGTGCGAAGCGCTGCCAGGTCGCCGACGGCGTTTGCACCGTCCAGCTGGGCGCTGAGGTGCTTGGCCGACTTCGCGATATCGGAAGCCGGTGCTCCATTCTTGACGCGCTGTTCGAGCAGGGACACCTGACCCTCGAGGTCGGAGAACTTGCGAACGAAGTACGCGAGAGCCTCCTCGGTCGTGCCGTCGGGGTACTGGCCGACCTTGCGCTCAGTACCTTCTTCGATCACGTACACGGTGCCGTCTTCTTCGACGCGGCCCCATGGATTCTGGGGGAGTGCAGACATGGCGGGTATTCCCTCACGGTAGGCGTTTGCGCAGCTTGCGCGACTGACTCCCCATGCTAGGACACTACGGAGGTTTCCTTCACCAGCGCATGTCCAGTCTCCGCGACGGGGGGAGCGGAGCCGTCGCTGGAGATCGGATCGAGCGAGCTACTTCAGGGTAAGCGACGTGATGACGGCGGGAACGACCGGGGCCCCGTCACCTGCTCCGGAGGCTGGGTCCACGCCGGCGTCCACAATTCCGGAGATGAGCTGGTCGAGACCGTCCGTGACCTTGCCCATGACGGTGTAACCGCCCGCGGCGTCGCCTGGCAGCGTCGTGTCCTCGTAGACGATGAAGAACTGGCTTCCCATGCTCTCAGCGTTGCCGCCCTGACGGGCCATTGCGATGGTCCCGGCCGGGTAGACGCCATCCTCAGGGGCGTTCTCGATGGGACCCCAGCTGTAGCCGGGCCCACCGGTCCCCGTGCCGGTCGGGTCGCCGCACTGGAGCACGAAGAGCCCTTCCGTCGTCAGGCGGTGGCAGGAAGTATCCGTGAAGTAGTTCTCGCCGCTGAGGGAGACCATATTGGCGACTGCCTGCGGGGCAGCGGCGCCGTCGAGTTCGATGCCAAGCGCGATGTCCTCGTTGATGGTCAGCTCACCGGTCCAGGTGCGAGCCTCGGCGAGGGCGGGGTCCGGCACCTCACCGGAGGGCGTTGCCCCTGGCGTCGACGTCGACTCCGCGACAGGCGTCTCCCCACCCGGGCCGCCCGTGAAGTAGAAGACCTGCAGCGCGCCGACGACAAGCGCCACCATGACGAGCGCAATCGCCCAGGTGCGGTTGTCCCGGCTCCGTCGTCGCACTCCGCGCTCGTGGACGGCGACACGCGCCTCATACTCGCGGGTCCGCCGACGCTGTTCGCGGGAGTTCTTGTCCGAAGTTGCCACTGTGCCCCATTCGCTTGTCTTCAGCATGCCGTGCAGGCACCAGAGGGGAGTTTACTAACATCGGGCTTCATGACCGGTGACGCGCCAAGCCTTGCGGGCACAACTGCGCCCCTTGCGGTGCGGATGCGCCCGAGATCTCTCGACGAGGTAGTCGGGCAGCGGCACCTGCTGCGCCCCGGCTCGCCCCTCCGAGCGCTCGCTTCCCCTGAGCAGGACACGAGGGCCGGCACCTCTGTCATCCTGTGGGGCCCGCCGGGGACAGGGAAGACGACCCTCGCTCAAGCGATCGCGCACACGTCCGGGAAGCGATTCACGCAGCTCTCGGCGATCTCGGCCGGCGTCAAGGACGTTCGTCAGGTGATGGATGAGGCGCTGACTCAGCGAGACCTCTACGGGATCCAGTCCGTGCTCTTCCTCGACGAGATCCACAGGTTCACGAAGGCGCAGCAGGACGCGCTCCTTCCCGGAGTCGAGAACGGCTGGGTCACACTCGTCGCCGCGACGACGGAGAACCCGTCCTTCTCCGTCATCAGCCCGCTCCTGTCGAGGAGTCTCCTCCTCACCCTGCAGCCGCTCGACGAGGCCGACCTCATCGAGCTCATCGACCGGGCGGCCTCAGACAAGCGGGGCCTCTCAGGTGCGTTCGAGGTCGCAGATGACGCGAAGCGCGCGATCGTCCAGTTCTCCTCCGGCGATGCCCGCCGAGCGCTCACAACCCTCGAAGCGGCAGCCGCCGCCGCGCACGCGTCAGAGCAGACGACGATCGACGCGGAGATCGTCTCCAGCGCCTCCGACCAAGCGCTGCTTCGGTACGACCGAGACGGCGACGAGCACTACGACGTCATCAGCGCCTTCATCAAGTCGGTGCGGGGGAGCGACCCAGACGCCGCGCTCCACTACCTGGCGCGCATGATCGTCGCGGGGGAGGACCCTCGCTTCATCGCGCGCAGGCTCATCGTTCTCGCGAGCGAGGACATCGGGCTCGCGGAACCGCGGGGGCTCGAGATGGCGGTGGCCGCCGCCGACGCAGTCCAGCTGATCGGCATGCCAGAGGGGCGCATCCCGCTCGCCCAGGCGACTGTTTTCCTTGCGACGGCCCCGAAGTCGAACGCTGCGTACTCTGGTATCAACGCGGCGATCGCCGACGTCAAGGCCGGCGGCATCGGCCGCGTGCCGAAGCACCTCAGGGACGCCCACTACGCCGGAGCGAAGCGCCTCGGCCATGGCAAGGGCTACAAGTACCCGCACGACGACGCGCGTGGGGTCTCGGAGCAGCAGTACCTCCCGGACGAGCTGAGCTCACGCGAGTACTACTCGCCGACCCGTTTCGGCGAGGAACGAGAGATCGCAGCGCGGCTCGAGAAGCTGCGCGCCATCACGAAGCCAGGAACCTGACCGCATCCGGCACTGTGCTAGTCTTTCTCGGTCTACCTCCCGGGGTTTCGTGCGGCTGCGCGTCCGAGAGTAAGGCGTGCAGTCTGTAGCCGACGCACGCGTGACACTGCTCAAGTTTGACGCCGGGGCACAGCCTTGGCGGAGAGCAACTTCATTTCTGCGCGCTCACGCGCGCCAAACTTCGCTCGAAAGGCAATTGTGTCCAAGACCTCACGTTCACGCAGCAAGGTGCGCCTCAGCCGCGCACTCGGCATCGCACTCACCCCGAAGGCAGAGCGCGCGCTCGAGAAGCGCCCGTACGCACCGGGCGAGCACGGCCGCACGCGTCGCAAGACCGACAGCGACTACGCCGTCCGCCTGCGCGAGAAGCAGCGTCTGCGCGCCCAGTACGGGCTCCGCGAGAAGCAGCTTCGCATCGTCTTCGAAGAGTCGCGTCGCGCGGCTGGCCTGACGGGTGAGAACCTCGTCGAGCTGCTCGAGATGCGCCTCGACGCGCTGGTTCTGCGTTCGGGCTTCGCCCGCACCACGGCTCAGGCACGTCAGCTCGTCGTGCACCGTCACATCCTCGTCGACGGCAAGCTCGTCGACCGTCCCAGCTTCCGCGTGAAGCCGGGTCAGCTCATCCAGGTCAAGCAGCGCTCGGAGGCCCTCGAGGTCTTCCAGGTCGCCGCAGCCGGTGGCCACGCGGACGTCCTCCCGAAGCTGCCTGCGTACCTCGATGTCGACCTCGCAACGCTCCAGGCGCGCCTCGTGCGTCGCCCGAAGCGCGTCGAGGTCCCGGTGACGTGTGAAGTTCAGCTCGTCGTCGAGTACTACGCTGCTCGCTAGCCAAGCAGGCACTCCGGTTCACCGGAACTGGCAGTTCGGGGCAACCCGAGCCGCTTGAGCCAACTAGCATAGGGGCGGGTCATCGCAAGATGACCCGCCCCTTTGTCTGTCCTGCGGCGCTGCGCCGCTCGTCTACCCGTGCGGCAAAGCCGTCCGCCTACTCGTGCGGCAGCTCGCCGAACTCATTAAGGAGCACCATGTCTGGTGGCGACATCGCCGGCCTCATCGCGGCCGGAGTCTTCCTCGTCCTCGTCCTTCTGCTCGCCGTCCCGCTCTTGAAGCTCGGCGGGGTCCTCGACGAGGTGCGCAGCGGCATCCGCGAGTCCGTGGATGCCATCACGCCGACGCTCGCCGAGACCCAGGTCACCGTGCTCGAGGCGAACAAGCAGCTCGCGAAGATCGACAGCATCACGACCCACGTCTCCGAGACGACCAGCAACGTCTCGAGCCTCGTCGCATTGACCGCAGCGACGGTCGGCGGCCCGCTCATCAAGCTCGCGGGCTTCTCTGCCGCTGTCCGCGCCGGCATCTCCAGCTTCAAGAGCGACGCCCCAGCGGCGGTCAAGTCGTCGGCGAAGCCCAAGAAGCCGAAGCAGCGCGGCACTCGCTGACCAGCCCGCTCCCCGCACACCTTGTCTTAGGAGACCCCATGCGCACAGCACTCAGCATCATCGGCGGTATCGCCGCAGGATTCGCCCTCGCTCACCTCGTCAACTCCACGCCGGCCGGCCGCAAGTTCTTCGCGGGCGTGAACGGGCGCGTCGACGAGTTCACCGAAGCCGTCGGTGAGGGCTACCGCGCCCGCACGCAGGACCTCTCGGCAGCCATCGCCGACATCAAGTAGCGCGACAAGCCTCCGCGCAACCCGCGGGGATCTTCGTCACTCGCCGCCAGAGAAAGAGCCACACAGCACGATGCAAACCGCCGAGATCCGTCGCCGCTACCTCGACTTCTTCGAGCAGCGAGGGCACACCGTCGTTCCTTCAGCGCCCCTGGTAAGCGACGACCCGACGATCATGTTCACGATCGCGGGCATGGTGCCGTTCATCCCGTACTTCACCGGAGTGGTCCCCGCCCCGTTCGACCGAGCGGTGAGCGTCCAGAAATGCATCAGGACGAACGACATCGAAGAGGTCGGCAAGACGCCGAGGCACGGCACGTTCTTCCAGATGTGCGGAAACTTCTCCTTCGGCGACTACTTCAAGCAGGGCGCGATCGAGTTCGCCTGGGAGCTGCTCACGACTCCAGAAAGCGCCGGCGGCCTCGGCTTCAGGCCGGAGGACCTCTGGATCACGGTCTACGAGAAAGATGACGTGGCCCGCGGTATCTGGCGCGAGGTGACCGGGTTCCCGGACGCGCGCATCCAAGGGCTCGGGATGAAGGACAACTTCTGGTCTGCCGGTGGCCCCGGCAGCCCAGCGGGCCCCTGCTCGGAGATCTTCTTCGACCGTGGCCCCGAGTACGGCGCGGACGGAGGGCCCGAGACCGACGACGACCGCTACGTCGAGATCTGGAACCTCGTCTTCATGCAGTACGAGCGTGGCGAGGGCACGACGAAGGACGACTACGAGATCGTCGCGGACCTCCCGAAGCAGAACATCGACACCGGCATGGGCCTGGAGCGCATCGCGTTCATCAAGCAGGGCGTCGACAACATGTACGAGATCGACCAGGTGCGCCCCGTGCTCGATAAGGCGGCCGAAATCTCGGGCAAGGCATACGGTGCGGTCCACGAGGACGACGTGCGCATGCGCGTTGTCGCAGACCACGTGCGCTCCTCGCTCATGCTCATGGCCGACCGAGTCGAGCCAGGCAACGAGGGGCGCGGCTACATCCTGCGTCGTCTGCTTCGCCGCGTGGTCCGCGCCATGCGACTCCTGGGCTTCGAGGGCGCGAGCCTTCCCCAGCTCCTGCCTGCTTCCAAGGAAGCGATGCAGGATGCCTACCCCGAGCTCCTCGAGGAGTTCCCACGCATCGCCCGCCTCGCCTACGCCGAAGAGGAGACCTTCCTCCGCACGCTTGCGGCAGGCACCGCCATCCTCGAGACCGCCGTCACCGACACGCGCGCCAGCGGCGTGCAGCACCTCTCGGGCGAGACAGCGTTCAAGCTCCACGACACGTTCGGCTTCCCCATCGACCTGACAGTGGAGATCGCTGAAGAGGCAGGCGTCAGTGTCAACCGCGAGGCATTCGAGCGCCTCATGAGCGAGCAGCGTACACGGGCGAAAGCAGACGCGAAGTCGAAGCGCTCCGCCCTGGCCGATGTCTCCGTCTACAGCGAGTTCCGCTCGCTCGGCGAGACGACGTTTGTCGGCTACACCGACCTCGCTCACGAGAGCGAGGTCCTTGGCCTCATCGTCGACGGGCTGCCAGCCGTCAGCGCGGGCGTCGGGCAGCAGGTCGAGATCATCCTCGCGAGCACGGCACTGTACGCGGAGTCCGGCGGACAGGAAGCCGACTCAGGACAGATCACGTCGGCGTCCCGTGGACTGGTCGCTAACGTGGTTGACGTCCAGCGGCCCATCGCGGGTCTCGTGAGCCACACCGTCTCCATCGTCTCTGGGGAGGTGGCCGTCGGTGACCGCGTCGAGACGATCGTCGACCGGGCGTACCGTCGGAGCGCGAACCAGGCGCACACGGCGACGCACCTCCTCCACGCGGCGCTCCGCGACGTGCTCGGGCCAGACGCCCACCAGTCCGGCTCCTACAACAAGGCCGGCTACCTCCGCCTCGACTTCTCCTGGACTCAGGCGCTCACGACCGACACTAAGTCGGAGCTCGAGGGCATCGTCAACGATGCCATCCGCGCGAACCACGTCGTCACCACACGGGAGATGGATCTCGACGAGGCCAAGTCTCTCGGCGCTCGAGCGCTGTTCGGCGAGAAGTACGGCAGCAGGGTGCGGATGGTCGACATCGGCGGGCCCTGGTCTCGCGAGCTGTGCGGCGGGACGCACGTCGGATCATCGTCGGAGATCGGCATCGTCAACCTCGTCGGCGAGTCCTCGGTAGGGTCGAGCAACCGTCGCATCGAGTCGCTCGTGGGTCGGGATGCGTTCGCCGACTTCGCCGTCGAGCGCGCAATCGTCTCGCAGCTCACGAGCAATCTCAAGACTCCACGCGAGCAGCTTGCTGAACGCGTTCAGGACCTCTCCGCCAGCCTCAAAACTGCGCAGAAGCGCATCGCAGAGCTCGAAGCGGCCGAGGCAATGCAGCGTGTGCCGGCCATCGCCGCCGAGGCAACAACCGCCGGTGGCGTCGTGCTGGTCGCGAAGCACCTCGGTGAGGTCCGCAGCGCTGACGAGCTGCGCTCGCTTGCGCTTGCCGTGCGCGAGCAGCTGGGTGACCGCCCGGCCGTCGTCGCGCTCGGCGCAGCGTCAAACGGCAAGCCGATCGTGCTCGTGGCCACCAACCAGGCTGCCCGCGACGCAGGGGCAGGCGCCGGCGCGCTCGTCCGCATCGCGGCCCCGATCCTCGGCGGCGGTGGCGGCGGCAAGCCCGACGTCGCCCAGGGCGGCGGCACCGACGTCGCGCGCCTCGACGACGCGCTCGCCGCGATCCGCTCCGAACTGGCGAATGGCTGACATCCGCTTCGGCACGCGCCTCGGCGTCGACGTGGGCAAGGCGCGCGTCGGCGTCAGCAGGAGTGACCCGCACGGGATGCTCGCGACGCCGCTCGAGACGGTGCCGCGAGACGGTGCCAAGGGCGATGCGCACGCGAAGCGCATCGCGGAACTCGTAGCCGAGTACGACGCGATCGAGATCGTCGTCGGCCTTCCGCTCTCGCTATCGGGCGCCGAGACCGCGTCCACCGCAGACGCGCGGGGGGTCGCCGAGCAGATCGCCGCTCACTCCCCGGTGCCACTCAGGTTGGTGGACGAGCGTCTGACGACGGTGAGTGCAAGTCGGCAGCTGCGTGACGTCGGCAGGAAAGCATCCAGATCTCGGCACATCATCGACCAGATGGCGGCAGTCGTCATCTTGCAGACCTCGCTCGACGCGGAGCGCCAATCCGGACGCGCGCCGGGTGAGCTCCTCTCCCGAAAGGATCAGGACTCTGACGGACAACCAGCCCCCAGGTAGCCAAGACGGACGAAAGCGCTTCACCCCGGATGACCCGTTCGGGGACCTGTTCTCCGGCGAGATCGCGACGCAGGCGGATGCCAACGGCGGCAACCCGCGCAGGTCTGGCGGCACGCGCAGACGCGAGTCCGCGGCCGTCAGGCAGGGCAAACGGAGCCTCTTGGTCATCCTCGTCCTCGTCGTGGTCGTCGCTGTGAGCGCCGCGGTCGTCTGGTTTGGCTTTGGCTCCCAGCTCCGCAGCCTGTTCGGGGGAGGCGCCTCTTCTGCCGACTTCGAGGGCACCGGGAACGGCACACAAACCGCGTTCACGATCGAATCGGGGGACACAGGAACCTCGATCGGCGAACGACTCGCCGAAGTCGGCATCGTGAAAACCTCAGGCGCGTTTGTCCACGAAGTTCTGGCGCAGCCGGAGGACCCAGTCTTCATCCCAGGCAGCTACGGCATGCAGGAAGAGATGAGCGCTGAGTCGGCACTCGCGTCGCTGCTCGACCCGGAGAACCGCCAGGAGTCGACCGTGGTGATTCCAGAGGGCACGGCGCTCCAGGATGTCTATGCGCTGATCGAAGGTGGCATCGGCATTCCCGTTGCCGACCTCGAGGCTGCAGCGATCCCCGCGAACTTCGGGCTCCCTGCGGAGGCCACGACACTCGAGGGCTTCCTGTTCCCTGCCACGTACAGCTTCGACCCTGGCGTCGACGCGACGACCGTGCTCAAGACCCTTGTCGACCGCATGTTCCAGTCGCTGGACGAGCACGGCGTCGCCCCTGAGGCGCGTTGGGACACGGTACGTCTCGCGTCGCTCATCCAGAAGGAGGCCGGCCTCCGCGAGGACTACTACAAGGTCTCGCGGGTCTTCCTCAACCGTCTCGACATGGGCATGCTCCTGCAGTCCGACGCGACGGTCGCGTACGGCACGGGAAACACGCACCGCGTCTCGACGAGCGACGCTGAGCGAGCTGACGCCGCGAACGCCTACAACACCTACGTGCATCCGGGTATGGTCACGGGCCCCATCTCCAACCCTGGAGATATCGCGATCGACGCTGCCGTGAACCCTGCCGACGGGCCATGGGTGTACTTCGTGACCTGGAACCTCGACACGGGGGAGACGATCTTCTCCGAAACGTTCGAGGAACACGAGGTCGCCGTTGCCAAGTGGCTGGCCTGGATGGATGAGCACCCCGAGTATGGCTGAGGCGAAGGCAGGGCTGGGGAGAGGAACCGGCACGCGGCTCGCTGTCCTCGGCTCGCCGATCGGGCATTCGAAGTCGCCAGCGATCCACGCCGCTGCCTACGAGGTGCTCGGGCTCGACTGGCGCTACGAGCGCTTCGACGTACCTGAAGGCGAGCTCGCGGATTTCATGGCGAACCGCGGTGGAGGTTGGCGTGGGTTCTCCGTGACGATGCCGCTCAAGCAGGAGGCCCGCGCCTACGCGTCCACGCTCGCTCCAGCGGCAGCCGAGATCGGTGCCGTCAACACGCTGGTCTTCGACACGACCGACCCGGCGGCGCCGGCCCGGGGTTGGAACACCGACGTGACGGGGTTCATCGCCGCGCTCAGCGAGGCGGGCATCGAGAGCGCCAGGCGGGTGCGGCTGCTCGGTGCGGGTGGGACGGCCGCCGCCGTGGTCGCTGCACTTCCTTCGCTCCGGACGGAGGCGCTTTCGCTCGTCGTCCGCTCCCCGCCGCGCGCGCAGGCCCTGGCTGAGCTCGCGTCATCGCTTGGCCTGCAGGTCGAGGTCATGACCTTCGCGCAGTTCGACGCCAGGCCGGCCAGTGCCAAGGCGGCCGAGCTGGTTGTGAACACGGTTCCCGGTGACCGCGACCACCTGAGGGTGGACAAGTCCTGGGTGCAGGGGGCTGTGCTCTTCGACGTGCTCTACGACCCGTGGCCGACGAAACTCGCTGCCCGTTGGCAGTCGGCGGGAGGGCGAGTCGTGTCGGGACTCGAGCTGCTGCTTGCTCAGGCGCTCCTGCAAGTGAGGCTCTTCACCGGCCGAGGCGAGTCGGAACCGCTGCCGCGAGAGGTCGAGGTGCGCTCCGCGATGCGGAGTGCCGCGCTGCGCGTGTCAGAATAGTCCAATGCTTCGATGGCTCACGGCCGGGGAATCCCACGGCCCAGAACTCCTCGCGATCCTCGAGGGACTCCCGGCTGGTGTCCCGCTTTCCCTCGACGATCTCCGCACCGACCTCGCACGCCGAAAGCTCGGCCACGGCCGTGGCGCTCGCATGAAGTTCGAGCAGGATGAGCTCACGCTCTCCGCTGGAGTGAGGCACGGCTTCACGATGGGCTCGCCCATCGGCATCCGCATCGGCAACACCGAATGGCCGAAGTGGGTCGAGGTCATGAGCCCCGAACCCGTCGATGCCGCTGTCTTCGACACCGGCCGCGGTGCGAAATTGACCCGCCCACGCCCAGGACACGCCGATCTCATCGGCATGCAGAAGCACGGCTTCGACGAAGCTCGCCCCGTGCTGGAGCGAGCAAGCGCCCGTGAGACCGCGGCACGAGTCGCGCTCGGGGCCATCGCGAAGCGATTCCTGTCCGAACTGGGCATCACGACGCTGAGCCACACCCTTGCGATCGGCACCGTGCGTGTCCCCGAGGATGCGCCGCTGCCGAGCTACGGCGACCTCGCCGCGATCGACGCCGACCCGGTTCGCGTCTTCGACGAGGAGACCTCAGCGGCAGCTGTCGCGCTCATCGACGAGGTCCGCAAGAGCGGCGATACGCTCGGGGGAGTGACCGAAGTGCTGGTCTGGGGCCTGCCGCCGGGAATCGGCTCGTACGTCCACTGGGACCGTCGGCTCGACGCCCGGCTCGCGAAGGCGCTCATGAGCGTCCAGGCCATCAAGGGTGTGGAGGTCGGCGACGGCTTCGAGACGACGCGGCGCCCCGGCACCGCGGCGCACGACCCCCTCTACGTTCGCGACGGTTCGATCGTGCGCTCGAGCGACCGCGCTGGCGGCATCGAGGGTGGCATGGCGACGGGCACGGTTCTCCGCGTGCGTGCCGGGATGAAGCCGATCGCGACGGTGCCCAAGGCGCTGCACACGGTCGACGTCGCGACGGGCCAGGACGCGGCAGCACACCACCAGCGCTCAGACGTCTGCGCCGTGCCTGCATCCGGTGTGGTCGTCGAGGCGATGGTGGCCCTCACGATCGCCGATTCCATCCTGGAGAAGTTCGGCGGCGACTCGGTTGCTGAGACGAAGCGGAACATCGAGAGTTACCTCGCGAGCATTCCGCCGCTGCTGCGGACCTCGAGCGAGTCCGTCTCCGAGTCGGCGCTGCAGGCCGGGCCAGTCGACGAGACCCCGATGGGGGACTCGCTCAGCGAGTGGCGCGTATGAGCGTCGTCCTCATCGGCCCGCCGGCCGCTGGTAAGTCGAGGGCGGGGCGTCGCCTCGCGAAGGTCCTCGGAGCCAGCTACGCGGACACGGACAAGGTCATCGTCGATCGGCACGGCGCGATCCCCGAGATCTTCGCCAAGCACGGAGAAGCCGAGTTCAGGCGCCTCGAGCGCGAGGTCATCGCCGAGCACCTGGAGACGACCGAGGTGCTCTCCCTCGGGGGAGGCGCGGTCATGGACTCGGAGACGCAGGCGCGACTCGACGCTCACACCGTCGTGCTGCTGACTGCCACCCCAGCCGCCATCACGGAACGCATCACCGGCAACTCGAAGCGCCCGCTCATCACGGGCATCGAGAGCTGGACGAAAATCTACGAAGCGCGCCGCGAAACCTACGAGCGTCTCGCGGATGCAAGCTTCGACACTTCATTCCGGCCCATGGTCCGCGTTGTCGAAGACATCGCGGAGTGGTTGGACCAGCTCACCAAGGAAGGACCAAGCGACGTTGCCTGAGATCATCGAGGTTCCCGGCGCCCACGGCGACATCATCATCGGGGCCGGCCAGTTCAGCGACGCCGCGTCCGTGATTCCACCCCTCTTGGGCGACGGCGTCGCCAAGGTCCTCATCGTGCACGCGCCGCACCTCGCCAATGTGGCTGAGCGCGTTCGCGAGCAGCTCGTCAGCGAGTACAACCAGGTCCTCATCGCCGAGATCCCGGATGCTGAGGGTGCGAAGCGCATCGAGGTGGCCGCCTTCTGCTGGCAGATCCTCGGCCAGGCCGACTTCACGCGCTCTGACGCCGTCATCACGATCGGCGGGGGAGCGACGAGCGACATCGGCGGCTTCATCGCAGCCACGTGGCTGCGCGGCGTCAAGGTCGTGCACATGCCGACTACCGTGCTCGCGATGGTCGATGCCGCCATCGGCGGGAAGACCGGGCTCAACACCAACGAGGGCAAGAACCTCGTCGGCTCATTCCACCCGCCGGCAGGTGTCGTCATCGACCCGGAGATCCTGGCCGGCCTCCCGAGGAACGAGCTCCTTGCGGGCTTCGCCGAGGTGGTGAAGGCCGGTTTCATCGCCGAGCCCGAGATCCTCGACATCATCGAGCGCGACCCCGAGCTCGCGACGGATCCGACCACCCCAGAGTTCCTGCGCGTCCTCGAGCTCGCGATCCGTGTGAAGGCGAGGGTCGTCGGCGAGGACTTCACCGAGCAGGGGCTTCGGGAGATCCTCAACTACGGGCACACCCTCGGGCACGCGATCGAGAACGCTGAGCGCTACCAATGGCGCCACGGCGCGGCGATTTCCATCGGCATGGCGTTTGTCGCCGAGCTCGCTCGCCTGTCCGGACGGCTCGATGACGCGACGGCTGACCGCCACAAGGCGATCCTCGAGCTTCTCGGCCTGCCCACGAGCTACCCGGCGGGACGCTGGAAGACCCTGCTCGCCACCATGCGCCGCGACAAGAAGTCACGAGGCGCCATGCTTCGCTTTGTGGTCCTCGACGGCCTCGGGCGTCCGACGATCATGCAGGCGCCTGACGAGAGCCTGCTCTTCGCGGCCTACCAGGAGATCGCGAGCTAACTGCACTGCTCGTTCGCGCCGGCTGCCCGCGGTGCGTCGGCTTCGTCGCGCGCTGTCGCGTCGAGGCGGACGTACTCCTCGATCGTGACGCCGGACTGGAAGCGCCGCGTCCCGACCAGCGTGAAGGGCAACGGCAGGTAGTCGGCCCGGCCGAAGAGCGGAACACCGGCCCCGAAGACCACCGGATTCCGCTTCAGGATGAGCCGGTCGATCTCGTTTCTCAGCACGCCGGCGAGTTCGCCACCGCCGCACAGCCAGATGGGGAGCCCTTGCTCCAGCTTCAGCTCCTGCACCGTCTTCAGCGGATCTCCGGTCAGCGTGACATCGTCCGCAACTGACTTTCTCCTGCGGCTCGCGACGAACTGCCTGAGGTGCGGGTACGGGCTCTTGATGCCAGCCTCGAGGGCTGGCAGCAGCGTGTTCCAGCCCATGATGACGGTGTCGAACCTCGTCCCGGGCGCGCTGGCGCCGACGGCCGCGAGCACGTGCGCCGGCAACGTGTCCGCGTACTCGGCGAGGAGAGCGGCCATGTGGTCGCCCTCCATGGGAAACGCCTCGAAGCCGCCATCGGGGTCTGCAATGAATCCGTCGATGCTGGTTGCGACGTAGTACACAAGTTCTCGCATGGCTGCTCCCGGTGTCCTCTGCTTTTCGAGAAACCTAGTCCAAGGCCCTGAAACGAGGACGCGAGACCGGACGAGTTCAGCAGCAGCTGACTCGCTCCGGTGCTTCCAGGTAGCGGAACGCCCCGAGCTGACGGAAGCCAGCCCGCTCGAAGAGACGAAGAGAGACTGCGTTGCTGTCGACGACCATCGCAAGGCAGGACGCAGCTCCCCGCGCGGCCGCCTCACCCGCCGCACGTTCGAGCAGCAGACGACCGTAGCCGCGCCCTTGGCTGCTGCTCTCGGTCGCCAGGCAGTCGATGACACCCGTGCCATCGGTCACCGCCACGCGAGCAAGCGCCACCAGCCTGCCCTCGACCCGCACCTCGAGGAAAACCGCCTCGTTCGCCGCCAGGATGCGCGGGGCCACGCGCCGATCACGTGCCAGGCGCCGGCCGTTCCACTCCAGCCACGCGTCGAGCCACTCGGACGGGACATCCCGGGCCGTCGTCGAGAGCACTGCTACGCCTGGGGCGACGACGTCGTCCGGCACGCTCGCGCCCGCAGCCTCGGCTCCAGGAGCAGCAGCAGGAGGAGCGTCGAGCGCCCGCATCAGGATCCGACCGGACAGCGACGATAGGTACCCGAAGGCCTTCAACGCGGCGACCTCGCTCGGGTCGCTCGAATCCGTCGTGAGGAAGCGGCTCGGCAGCCCACGCACGCGGTAGGCCTCCTCGACGGTGCCGATGGCCGCCCTGACATCGCTTTCGTCACCCACCTCACCGAGCATCCACACGCTGTTCGCCCGCCTCGTGAACCCCTCGGAGAAGCCAAGGCTCCATCCGCGCAGGCGCCGCTCGTCGAGCGCGGGCCAGCTCGCCCTGAGCGCCGACACAGCCCAGCCATGGGCGGGGTCCCGCTCACCCGCGTCGGCGAGGGTCTTGTGGTCTGCAGCCATGCTGCGAGGCTAAGCGCACTCCGCCCACAGCGCCAGCGAGCTCGCGGCCGCAGTCACAGTCACAGTCACAGTCACAGTCACAGTTGACGCATCGTCTAGCCTGGACGGCGGGCCGGCGGAAGCTCAGCGTTCGCACCTCGGCGCTGCCGGGCCACGCGCATCCACTCAGCAGAAAGACCCAAGTTGACCAGACGCATCGTCTTCCTCGACATCGACGGAACCCTCATCGACGATCAGGAGCACATCCAGGCATCGACCGTCGAAGCGGTCGTGCGGGCCAGGGCCGCCGGGCACCTGCTCTTCATCTGCACCGGACGCTCCCGCGCGGAGATCTACCCGCAGATCCTCGACATCGGCTTCGACGGCATCGTGAGCGCCGGAGGCAGCTTCGTCTGGCTCGACGGTGAGACTCGCGTCTCGCGCACGATGCCGGTCGCGGACGCCGAGTTCGCCATCAACTACTTCACGCGCTCCGGTATCGACTTCTACGTGCAGAGCGACGCGGCCGTCGTCGCGAGCGACGGTTTCCGGGCGCACCTGCGCCGACTGCTCTCGGCCGAGCTCGCGGAGTCCAACCGGGTCGAGGCAGACGGGGAGCTGCAGTTCGAGAAGTTCTTCGAGCAGGGAGGCGACGTGCTGCGCGACGACATCGGCAAGATGTGCTTCCTGAGCGCCGAGACTCCAATCGACGACATCAGGGCCGCGTTCTCCGGTCGTTTTGACGTCATCAATGCCACCGTCCCCGTGCTCGGGCCGCACAGCGGAGAGCTCCTGCAGCGCGGCGTCAACAAGGGGAGCGCCATCCTCGAGGTCTGCCGGCTCAAGGGCCTCGACCAGGCGGCCACGATCGGAATCGGCGACAGCATCAACGACGTCGAGATGCTGCAGGTCACGGGCGTCGGCGTCGCGATGGGCAACGCGCCGGACGCCATCAAAGCGCACGCGGACCAAGTGACGACCGGCGTGGACGACAACGGGGTCTGGAACGCGTTTGTGCGCAACGGGCTCGTCGCGGCCGATGCGTCGGTCGTTGGCTCCGCCGCCTTCGCCTGACCGCCTCGATAGACTGCGGGCATGCGCATCCTCGTTCTCGGTGGCCCGAACCTCAACCGACTCGGCACTCGTGAGCCCGAGACGTACGGCACGCAGACGCTCAACGACATCGTCGAACTGCTGCGCAGCAGGGCAGGCGAGGGCATCGAGATCGACGCTCGCCAGTCCAACTACGAGGGACAGCTTGTCGAGTGGCTGCACGAGGCCGCGGATGCAGGAACGCCGGTCATCCTGAACCCTGCAGCGCTCACGCACTACTCGATTGCACTGCGCGACGCGGTCTCCATCGTCACCGAGACGGGAACTCCGGTCATCGAGGTGCACCTTTCGAACCCGCACGCCCGCGAGACGTTCCGACACACGAGCGTCATCACCGCCGTCGCAACGGGCGTCGTCGCCGGACTCGGCGCAGGCTCGTATCTTGCCGCGCTCGAGGGCATCCGCACCCTGAGCGAGGCGAATCGGCGCTCGCGCGACACCCTGCACTAGACTTCTCCGGGGCCGCTGGGGCGAAAGCCTCGCGCCGACAGCTCGCGCGTACCTCAACCAGGTGCCGATAACTGAAGAATCCCGCAACACCGCGGGATGGACACGGAGAAACTTCCATGGCAACTACGGCAGACATCAAGAACGGCGTTGTGCTTCTCATCGAGAAGCAACTCTGGCAGGTCATCGACTTCCAGCACGTGAAGCCTGGTAAGGGCGGTGCGTTTGTGCGCACCAAGCTCAAGCAGGTCGTCAGCGGCAAGACCGTCGACCGCACGTTCAACGCCGGAGCCAAGATCGAGACGGCCACAGTCGACCGCCGCGACTTCCAGTACCTCTACCGTGACGGCGACGGCTACGTCTTCATGGACCAGACCGACTACGACCAGATCACGCTCGACGAGCGGATCGTGGGCGACGCGGCCAAGTACATGCTTGAGCAGCAGAGCGTGCAGATCGCCCTGAACGAGGGCGAGCCGCTCTACATCGAGCTCCCGCCGTCAGTTGTGCTGGAGATCACGTACACGGAGCCGGGCCTGCAGGGTGACCGCTCGAACGCGGGCACCAAGCCGGCAACCGTCGAAACCGGCGCCGAGATCCAGGTGCCGCTGTTCGTCGACGCTGGCACGAAGGTCAAGATCGACACTCGCACGGGCGACTACCTGGGCCGCGTCAACGACTAGTGAGCGCACGCACGAAGGCGCGCAAGCGCGCCATGGACATCCTCTTCGCCTCTGACGTTCGCGGGACCCCGATCCCCGAACTCCTCGGGCAGGAGGCGGAGCGCGCAGCCGACGAGCCCGACCGCGCAGCGAGCTGGCGGTACGCCAGGGAGATCGTCCTGGGCGTCATCGAGCACGCCGACGAGATCGACGGCTACATCGTCGAGACGGCGCGAGACTGGACGCTCGAGCGCATGCCGGCGCTCGACCGCTCGATCCTCCGAGTGGCGATCTGGGAACTCAAGTACAACGATGAGATTCCGGCCGCTGTGGCGATCACCGAGGCCGTCAGCGCCGCTGGCGAGTACTCGACGGACGCGTCGGGGAAGTTCATCCACGGAGTGCTCGGCCGCATCAGCGAGCAGTAGCCCGATGCTAGGCTGGGTGCCTGGGTCGAACCCGCTTCGGCGAGACGACCCGGGCCCCAGTCGGGCTCTGGCCGCAGCGTCAACTTCGGTTGAGACGCGGTCTCCATCCCAGACATCCTTTAACACCGTCCAGTGAGGCGGGGAAGGAGGTCGACGTGTCACAGCGAACCGTGCTGAATCACGACGACGTTCAACGAGCCCTCGTGCGCATCGCGCACCAGATCCTCGAGCAGAACCGAGGGTCGCAAGACTTGCTGCTGCTTGGCATCCCGAGCCGTGGGGTACCCCTCGCGAAGCGCCTCGCCGGCCTCATCGCTGGCTTCGAGGCCTCGCACGGAACCCACGTCGAAGCCGCGGACATCGCCGGCGCACTCGACGTGACGATGTACCGCGACGATCTCCGCCGCGGCCCGGCTCGCGTATCGCAGCCGACGCACATCCCCGTGGGCGGCATCGACGGGAAGACAGTTGTCCTCGTCGACGACGTGCTGTTCTCCGGTCGCACCGTCCGTGCGGCCCTCGACGCGCTCAGCGACACGGGCCGTCCTCGGGCCGTCCAGCTCGCGGTCCTCGTGGACCGCGGACACCGGGAGCTCCCGATCCGAGCCGACTACGTCGGCAAGAACCTCCCGTCGGCCCGCAGCGAGCGCATCGGCGTCGAGCTCACGGAGCTCGACGGCGGCGACCGAGTTGTCATCACCGATGGGGGACGAGCGTGAAGCACCTGCTCTCAACGAAGGGCATGACCCGCGACGACGCGATCATGCTGCTCGACATCGCCGAGGACATGTCCGACGTCGGCGACCGCGAGGTCAAGAAGCTCCCGGCCCTGCGCGGCATCACCGTCGTGAACCTCTTCTACGAGGATTCGACGCGCACGCGCATCTCCTTCGAGGCTGCGGAGAAGCGGCTCTCTGCCGACGTCATCAACTTCGGCGCGAAGGGGTCGAGCGTCTCGAAGGGCGAGTCGCTCAAGGACACGGCGCAGACTCTCAAGGCCATCGGCGCGGATGCCGTAGTCATCAGGCACCCCTCGAGCGGCGCGCCCCAGCTGCTCGCCGAGCGAGACTGGATCGACGCTCCCATCCTGAACGCGGGCGACGGCATGCACGAGCACCCCACGCAGGCGCTCCTCGACGCCTTCACGCTTCGGCGTCGCGTCCACGGGCGTAGCGCTGCTCGCGGCAAGGGCCTCGACGGCTGCCACATCGTCATCGTCGGCGACATCCTGCACTCCAGGGTCGCGCGTTCGAACGTCTGGCTGCTGACGACGCTGGGCGCTGAGGTCACGCTCGTCGGCCCGCCGACGCTTGTCCCCGTCCGCACGGAGGCCTGGCCAGCGACCATCACAAGCGACCTCGACACGGCCCTCGCCACTGACCCGACTGCGGTCATGCTCCTGCGGATCCAGGCTGAGCGGATGCACGACGCGTTCTTCCCCAACACCCGCGAGTACGCGAAGAACTGGGGACTTGGCGAGGCCCGCTTCCGGGGCCTGCCCGACGCTACGATGGTCATGCATCCCGGCCCCATGAATCGAGGGCTGGAGATCTCCTCCATCGCAGCCGACTCCCCGCAGTCGACTGTGCTCGAGCAGGTGGCGAACGGCGTCGCAGTCCGCATGGCGGCGCTCTACGTGCTGTGCTCGGGAGAACGCTCAGGGAGCGCATCGTGAACGAGGGCCAAGGAAACGAGAAAGGCACCATGACCACGCTGTACCGAGGCGCCAAGCTGCTCGGCGTCGACCCCGTCGACGTGCTTGTCACTGGAACCACGATCGCTGAGGTCGCTCCGGCCGGAACCAGTTCACTCGACGGTGTGGAAAGCGTCATCGATGCCGAGGGCCTCGTACTGCTGCCCGGCCTCGTCGACCTCCACACCCACCTCCGCGAACCCGGCTTCGAGTCGAGCGAGACCGTGTTGACCGGCACGCGCGCGGCAGCCTTCGGCGGCTACACGACGGTCTTCGCCATGGCGAACACCTCCCCGGTCCAGGACACGGCCGGCGTCGTCGAGGCGGTTGCGGCCCTCGGGCGCGCTGCCGGCTACGCCGACGTTCGCCCGATCGGCGCCGTGACGGTGGGACTCGAGGGCGAGCGTCTCTCGGAGATCGGCGCGATGGCGCAGTCGAACGCCGAGGTGCGCGTGTTCTCGGACGACGGCAAATGCGTCTTTGACCCGCTCATCATGCGCCGCGCGCTCGAATACGTGAAGGCATTCGGCGGCGTAGTCGCGCAGCACGCCCAGGACCCACGCCTGACGGCCGGCGCTCAGATGAACGAGGGCGCGCTCTCAGCCGAGCTCGGCCTCGGCGGCTGGCCCGCGGTCGCCGAATCCTCGATCATCGCGAGGGACGCACTCCTTGCCGACCACGTGTCGTCACGTCTGCACGTGTGCCACGTCTCCACGCGAGAGGGCGTCGACGTCGTCCGCTGGGCGAAGTCGCGCGGCATCGACGTGACCGCTGAGGTCACGCCGCACCACCTCCTCCTCACTGAGGAGCTCGTGCGCGGCTACGACGCCAGGTTCAAGGTCAACCCGCCGCTTCGCACGCAGGACGATGTGCTCGCCGTCCGCGAAGCGCTTGCCGACGGCACGATCGACATCGTCGCGACGGACCACGCGCCGCATCCGGTCGACGCCAAGGAAACCGAGTGGGACCAGGCAGCGATGGGCATGGTGGGACTCGAGTCCGCGCTGCGCGTCGTGCAGCACACCATGGTCGACACTGGCGCTCTCACTTGGGCGGACGTCGCACGGATCATGTCAGAGACGCCCGCCCGCATCGGCGGCGATCCGATCTCAGGCCGCCCCGTCGCCGCCGGTGAACTCGCGAACCTCGTCTTCTACGACCCCGCCCCGACGGCCGCGTTCACGACGGACGCGCTCGGAGGCAAGAGCATCAACTCTCCGTTCCTCGGCATGCCTCTGCCGGGACGGGTCGTGCACACCGTCTACCGCGGAACACGCACGCTCGACGACGGGGCGCTGCTCTCCGCCGAGGGCGCAGCCGCCGCGGCTCGGGCACGAGAGAAGGAACTCGCCTGATGGACGACCGCGTATTCCCGGCAGCTCTCACGATCCTCGCCTTCCTCGTCATCGTCGCGCTCATGTGGCTCGGCTGGCGACGACGAACTCGAGCCCAGGCCGGAATCTCGAGCCCCCTCGAGGTCCCGCAGTCAACGTCACAGCCGATCGGCCAATGGCGCGACGTTCACTACGTGTCCACGAGCCGAACCGGCGACGCGCTCGACCGCATCGTCGTGCCCCCGCTCGGGTTCAGAGGCCGAGCCGAGGTCACGGTGCTCCGAGAGGGCCCCGTTGTCCAGATTGCCGGCGAGCGACCCTTCTTCATCCCGGCCGGAGACATCGAAGCCACGATCGACGGCACCGTCACGATCGACCGGGTGGTCGAGAACGGCGGCCTGACGATCATCCGGTGGCTCCTGCCAGCCGACGAGGTCGCGACCGATCGCGTCTCCGTTGAAACCTCTCTCCGAGTTGTCGACGCCAACGCGCGCGAACAGCTCAAGACCGCGCTGCACTCGCTGCAGCTGACCCCAGCCCCCACGACCGAGGAGTCCTCATGACGCCACCAATTCCCGCCGTGCTCGTCCTGGAGGACGGGACGCGATACGAGGGCGACGCCTACGGCGCCGTCGGCGAGACGCTTGGCGAAGTCGTGTTCTCGACCGGCATGACCGGCTACCAGGAGACCCTGACCGACCCGAGCTACGCGGGTCAGATCGTCGTCCAGACGGCCCCGCACATCGGCAACACGGGTGTGAACGAGGAAGACATGGAGTCGCGCCAGATCTGGGTCGACGGCTACGTCGTCCGAGACCCCTCGCGAGTCGTCTCCAACTGGCGAGCTGAGGACACGCTCGAGAACGCTTTGACCTCGACGAGCATCGTCGGCATCTCAGGCGTCGACACCCGCGCACTCACGCGCCGCATCCGCAGCGAAGGGTCGATGCGGGGCGGCATCTTCTCCGGCGAGGCGGCCTCGGCCGCGGACGAGACCCTGCTCGAGAAGGTCCGCGCCCAGCCGAGCATGGCCGGCCGCAACCTGAGCGACCTCGTCTCCACGCCAGAGGCCGTCGTCCACCCCTCGACGGCCGAGGAGCGCATCGGCGCCGTCGCGATCATCGACCTCGGCATCAAGACGGCCACGATCAAGGCGCTCGCCGAGCGCGGCTTCGATGTGCACGTGCTGCCGCACGCCACGACCATCGAGCAGCTGCGCGAGCTGGCCCCAACCGCCGTGTTCTATTCCAACGGCCCGGGCGACCCTGCCTCGAGCGAGACGCACGTCGAGCTGCTCCGCAACGTGCTCAGGGACGGCACGCCGTTCTTCGGGATCTGCTTCGGCAACCAGCTGCTTGGACGCGCTCTCGGCTTCGACACGTACAAGCTCCCCTTCGGACACCGCGGCATCAACCAGCCGGTTGTCGACACCTTCTCGGGGCGCATCGAGATCACGGCCCAGAACCACGGCTTCGCGGTCCAGGCGCCGCTCGACGGCCCCGTCGAGACGCCCGCTGGCTTCGGCCGGGCCCAGGTGAGCCACATCGGCCTCAACGACCAGGTCGTCGAGGGCCTCCGCTGCCTCGACATCCCGGCGTTCAGCGTGCAGTTCCACCCGGAGGCGGCGGCGGGCCCCCACGACTCCGCCCCGCTCTTCGACCAGTTCAGGGACATGGTGCTCGCGCACCTCGCGTCCCCATCCACCCCCACCAACGGCCAGGAGAACGCGTAAGCATGCCAAAGCGCACAGATATTTCGAGCGTCCTCGTCATCGGCTCTGGACCCATCGTCATCGGCCAAGCGGCCGAGTTCGACTACTCCGGCACGCAGGCCTGCCGCGTACTCCGCGAAGAGGGCGTTCGCGTCATCCTCGTGAATTCCAACCCCGCGACGATCATGACCGACCCCGACTTCGCCGACGCGACCTACGTCGAGCCGATCACGCCGGACATCATCGAGTCGATCATCATCAAGGAGCGCCCAGACGCGATCCTCCCCACGCTTGGCGGACAGACGGCGCTCAACGCCGCCATCGCCCTGCACGAGCAGGGCATCCTCGAGCGCCACGGCGTCGAGCTCATCGGAGCCAAGGTGGATGCGATCCGCCGCGGCGAGGACCGCCAGATCTTCAAGGACCTCGTCATCGAGGCCGGCGCGGAAGTCGCGCGATCGCACATCGCGACAAGCGTCGAGCAGGCGATCGGCTTCGCCGAGGACCTCGGCTACCCGCTGGTTGTGCGCCCCTCCTTCACGATGGGCGGCCTCGGCTCCGGCTTCGCGTACAACGAGGAAGACCTCATCCGCTTCGTCGCCGACGGCGTGCAGTCGAGCCCGACGGGCGAGGTGCTCCTCGAGGAGTCGATCCTCGGCTGGAAGGAGTACGAGCTCGAGCTCATGCGCGACACGGCCGACAACACGGTCGTCGTCTGCTCCATCGAGAACGTCGACCCCGTCGGTGTGCACACGGGTGACTCCATCACGGTCGCGCCTGCGCTCACGCTCACCGACCGCGAGTACCAGCGGCTCCGTGACATCGGCATTGCGATCATCCGCCTCGTCGGCGTCGACACGGGCGGATGCAACATCCAGTTCGCCATCGACCCCTCGAACGGCCGCATCATCGTCATCGAGATGAACCCGCGTGTCTCGCGTTCCTCGGCGCTCGCATCGAAGGCCACTGGCTTCCCGATCGCGAAGATCGCGGCGAAGCTTGCCATCGGCTACCGCCTCGACGAGATCCCGAACGACATCACGAAGGTGACGCCGGCGAGCTTCGAGCCGACACTCGATTACGTCGTCGTCAAGGTACCGCGCTTCAACTTCGAGAAGTTCCCGGCCGCGGATACGACGCTCACCACGACCATGAAGTCGGTCGGCGAGGCCATGGCCATCGGCCGCAACTTCTCGACGGCGCTGCAGAAGGCCTTGCGCTCGCTCGAGAAGCGCGGTTCGTCGTTCACGTGGACCGCAGACGAGGTCTCGGTCGACGAGCTCCTCGAGATCATCAAGGTGCCGACCGACGGACGCATCGTCAACGTCCAGCGCGCGCTCTGGAAGGGTGCGACGCCGGAGCAGATCTTCGAGTCGACCGCGATCGACCCGTGGTTTATCGACCAGATCGTGCTCATCAACGAGGTCGCTGGCCAGATCAGCTCGGCCGAGGTCGTCGACGCCCGCCTGCTCCGCCACGCGAAGCGCCACGGCTTCTCGGACGCGCAGATCGCCGAGCTCCGTGGCCGCAGCGAGGACGAGGTCCGCGCGATCCGCCACAACTTCGGAGTCCGCCCCGTCTTCAAGACCGTGGACACGTGCGCTGGCGAGTTCCCCGCCTTCACGCCGTACCACTACTCGAGCTACGACCAGGAGTCAGAGGTGACCCCGAGCGACCGCCGCAAGGTCATCATCCTCGGGTCCGGCCCGAACCGCATCGGACAGGGCATCGAGTTCGACTACTCGTGCGTGCACGCGTCCTTCGCCCTCTCGGACGCGGGTTTCGAGACCATCATGATCAACTGCAACCCGGAGACCGTCTCGACGGACTACGACACCAGCGATCGCCTCTACTTCGAGCCGCTCACCCTCGAGGATGTCCTCGAGATCGTCGAGGTCGAGCGTGGAGCCGGCGAGCTGCTCGGTGTGGTTGTGCAGCTCGGCGGCCAGACTGCTCTGGGGCTCGCGAAGGGCCTCGAGGCCGCGGGCGTCCCGATCCTCGGCACGAGCCCAGCAGCCATCGACCTCGCTGAGGAGCGTGGATTGTTCTCCGGCGTCCTCGACCGGGCCGGCCTGATCTCTCCGGAGAACGGCACCGCTATCGACCTCGAGGGCGCGCTCGACGTCGCCGTCGGGATCGGGTACCCGGTGCTCGTGCGCCCGAGCTTCGTGCTCGGCGGTCGCGGCATGGAGATCGTCTACGACCCAGAGCAGATGCAGGACTACTTCTCGCGCATCGAGGGACAGGCGATCGTGGGACCGGCACACCCGCTGCTGGTCGACCGCTTCCTCGACGAAGCGACCGAGATCGACGTCGACGCGCTCTTCGACGGCAACGAGCTCTACATCGGTGGCATCATGGAGCACATCGAGGAGGCCGGCATCCACTCCGGCGACTCGGCCTGCACCCTGCCGCCCGTCACGCTCTCGAGCGCGGTCCTCGACAACGTCCGCGACGCGACCCTCGCAATCGCCGAGGGTGTCGGCGTCCGCGGCCTGCTCAACGTGCAGTTCGCACTCTCCGGCGGGAAGCTCTACGTGCTTGAGGCCAACCCGCGTGCATCCCGGACCGTGCCCTTCGTCTCGAAGGCGCTCGGCACCCAGCTCGCGAAGGCCGCCGCCCGTGTCATGACCGGCGTCACGATCGCAGAACTGAAGGCCGAGGGGCTCCTGCGCGAGAAGGATGGGACGCACCAGCCCGCGTCGAGCCCCGTCGCCGTCAAGGAGGCCGTGCTTCCCTTCAAGCGCTTCCGCACGAAGGATGGGCGCATCGTCGACTCGCTGCTCTCCCCGGAGATGCGCTCGACCGGCGAGGTCATGGGTATCGACACCGACTTCCCGACCGCGTTCGCGAAGAGCCAGCTCGCCGCGTACGGCGGACTGCCGAAGTCGGGCACCGTGTTCGTCTCCGTCTCCGACCGCGACAAGCGCGCCATCGTGCTCCCCATCGCGAAGTTCGTGGAGCTCGGCTTCTCGATCGCGGCCACCGAGGGAACCGCAGCAGTTCTCGCCCGCCACGGCATCTCGGCCAAGGTCGTTGGCAAGTTCACCCCGGACTCGCCCGACGGCACCACACCGGGCCAGGATCGCAATATCGTTGACATGATTCACGGGGGAGAGGTCGACATGGTCATCAACACGCCGTCCGGCCGCGCCTCGCGGGCTGACGGCTACGAGATCCGCACTGCGGCAGTCTCTGCCGACCTCCCCATCTTCACGACGATCTCGGAGCTCTCAGCGGCCGTCGGCTCACTCTCCGCGCTTCGCAGCGGCTTCACCGTCACGAGCCTGCAGGAGTACAACACCCAGAGGGGGGATAGCTAGTTGACTGAAGTGGTGGCGTCGCGTGCTGGAGGGGGCGGGTTCGGAACCCGGCTCCAGCAGGCCGTGGGGAAGCGGGGTCGGCTCTGCGTCGGCATCGATCCGCACGAGTTCCTGCTCGACGCGTGGGGGCTGCCAAACACGGCAGCCGGTGCCGGCGAGTTCGGCCTGCGGGTCGTCGAAGCCGCGGCCGGCCGCACCGGCGTCGTCAAGCCGCAGATCGCGTTCTTCGAGCGTTTCGGCGCCGCGGGCTTCACGGCGCTCGAAGCGGTGCTCGGCGCTGCTCGGGATGCAGGCCTGCTCGTGATCGCGGACGTCAAGCGCGGCGATGTCGGAACGACCCTCGAGGCCTATGCCAAGGCCTGGCTCGAGGTGGGCTCGCCTCTTGAGGCGGACGCCATGACGGTCAACCCCTACCAGGGATTCGACTCGCTCGCGGCAGCACTCGAGCTCGCGGAGCGCCTCGACAAGGGGCTGTTTGTCCTCTCGGCCACATCGAACCCCGAGTCGACCTCGATCCAGACGGCGCGTCGCGTTCACGGCAGCCAGCTCGGCGCAACCGTCGCAGGCGGCATCGCGAAGCGCGCCGCTGCCTGGAACGCCGATCACGCTCGAGGTGAGTTCGGCTCCGTCGGGCTCGTCCTTGGTGGCACGGTCGACTTCGACCTCCTCGGCGTGGATCTCCCGTCACTGGGCAAGGCTCCGAGGACCCCGGTGCTCGCGCCAGGCTTCGGCCACCAGGGGGCCGAGTTCGCACGCATCAGGGACACGTTCGGGGAGGCGACAGAGTCGATCATCGTGAACGTTTCGCGGAGCGTCCTCGCGGCTGGGCCTGACCGAATAACTGCAGCCATCGACGAGCAGACCGCCGAGCTGGAGGACGTGCTCTCATGACCCAGGTACCACCCCCAGTCGACCGCGTCGCTGCGTCGCGCGCCGCCGTGCTCGCCCGTCAGGCCAGGGCCGAGGTCAAGCGGGCACTCGCGAGCGGCGCCCGCTCGCCCCTCTCGATTCTCGACGCAAGTGCTTCACCGGAGCACGCTGCCGAGCACTCGCTCCGCGTGACGCAGTTCCTGCTGAGTATCCCGCACATCGGTGCGACCAAGCAGGCTCGCATCCTCGAGGACCTCGCTATCTCGCCCTCGAAGCGCCTCGGCGGACTGGGGCGCAACCAGCGCATCCGCCTCCGCGCCTTCCTCGAGGAGCGGCTCGGCGCGCAGACGGGCGAAAGCCGCCTTGTAGTGCTCGCCGGCCCGACGGCCGTCGGCAAGGGCACTGTCGCCAACTACATCAGGGAGCACTACCCGGAGGTCGAACTCTCGGTGTCAGCCACGACCCGCGCTCCTCGCCCTGGTGAGGTGGACGGCATCAACTACCACTTCACGAACGACGACGGCTTCGACCGCCTCGTCGAGCAAGAGCAGCTGCTCGAGTTCGCGACCGTGCACAACGCCTACAGGTACGGCACGCCGCGCGCGCCCATCGACGAGGCCATCGCTTCCGGGCGGTCGGTCCTGCTCGAAATCGACATTCAGGGCGCGAGGCAGGTCAGATCACGCATGCCAGAGGCTAGACTGGTATTTTTGTTGCCTCCGAGCTGGGACGAGCTCGTGCGGCGCCTCGTCGGGCGTGGTACGGAATCGGCCGAAGAACAGGCTCGGCGCCTCGAAACCGCGAAGGTCGAACTCGCCGCCCAGGACGAGTTCGATGCACTGGTCGTCAACGACTCCGTGCCTGAGGCTGCGGCACGCGTAGTCGAACATCTGGGACTGAACAAGGAGCACGCATGATTGAGAAGCCAAAGGGCATCATCGACCCGCCGATGGACGAGCTGCTGCAGCGAGTCGACAACAAGTACCAGCTGGTCATCTTCGCATCGCGTCGCGCGCGTCAGATCAACGACTACTACTCCGACCTGCACGACGGAGCGATCTACCAGAACGTCGGCCCGCTGATCGACTCTTCGATCGACGACAAGCCGCTCTCGATCGCGCTGCACGAGATCAACGAGCAGAAGATCGTCATGGTCGAGGCACGCCCGCTCGAGACTCCCGACGACGTCATCGTCTTCGACGACGAGATCAACTTCGAAGACGACGCCCCTCAGGCCTAACACGACCGTGAGCGAGATCGCCGGCGGGCATCCGACTGACCACGAGACCGACGCGTCCGATGGGCAGCCGATGCGCGTCGTCGTTGGTGTGACGGGCGGGATCGCCGCGTATAAGGCCGTCCAGGTCATCCGCGATCTTGTTCTGCTCGGCCATCACGTCGACGTCGTCCCCACGGAATCCGCGTTGCGCTTCGTGGGGCGGCCGACGTTCGAGGCCATCTCTCGCAACCCGGTGCGCACGGATGTCTTCGACGACGTCGCTGAGGTCAGACACGTTGCACTCGGCCAGCAGGCCGACGTCATTGCTGTTGTACCGGCAACCGCCAACTCCATGGCGAAGATCGCTGCCGGGCTCTCCGACGACCTGCTCGGCACGACCATCCTCGCCTCGACGGCTCCGCTCATCCTCGCGCCAGCAATGCACACCGAGATGTGGCTCAACCAGGCGACGCAGGCCAACGCGGCCCGGCTCGATGCACGCGGCGTGGTCTTGGTCGGCCCAGCCGAGGGACAGCTCACGGGCAACGATTCCGGCCCTGGCCGCCTCGCCGATCCAGCCGAGATCGTCGCGACCATTCTGAGCGCAGGACGAGGCGAGCGCCGGCGACGCCGGGACGCAGACCTCGCCAGCGATCTCAGGGGTCGGCGTGTGCTGATCACCGCCGGCGGCACACGCGAGCCGCTCGACCCCGTTCGCTTCATCGGGAACCGCTCCAGCGGACGACAGGGGTTCGCGCTCGCCGAGCGTGCGCTCGCTCGAGGCGCGGAGGTCACACTCGTCGCCGCCAACGCCGAGGTGCGTCCGCCGGACGGCGTCAAGCTCGTCACCGTCTCGAGCGCACAGCAGCTGGCGCAGGCCTGCGCCGAGATTGCCCCGCGTCACGACGTCGTCATCATGGCCGCCGCAGTGGCCGATTATCGCCCGGTGACCGTGGCCGAGGGCAAGATCAAGAAGGAGCAGGCTGGTGAGGAGCTCACGCTCACCTTCACGCGCAATCCCGACATCCTGCAGGACCTCTCCTCCTCCAGGGGCGCCGATCAGGTCATCATCGGCTTTGCCGCCGAGACGGAACCGGATGACGCCAAGCTGCTCGAGCTCGGCCGTGCGAAGATCGCGCGGAAGGGCTGCGACTACCTCGTCGTGAACCGAGTCGGCTGGAGCCTGGGCTTCCAGTCGGACGACAACTCGATCTTCGTCCTCGCGGCGTCCGGCGACGTTGTCTCGCGTCACACAGGCGACAAGTTGTCGGTGGCCGATGTCATCCTGGATCTACTCGCAATCGTCTAGTCGCACCGGCGCCGCCAAACCGGCCAGCCGTCAATTCACCGCAAGGGGTCCCGCTTGTCTTCTCTTCGCCTGTTCACTTCGGAGTCGGTCACCGAGGGTCACCCCGACAAGATCTGCGACCAGATCTCCGACCGCATCCTCGATGACCTGCTGACGCAGGACCCGGCGGCGCGCGTTGCCGTTGAAACTCTCGTGACAACCGGCCAGGTGCACGTCGCCGGCGAGGTCACCACCAACGCCTACTCCGACATCGCGGGCATCGTGCGCCGCACGATCAGCGAGATCGGCTACACCTCGAGCGACGTCGGCTTCGACGGCTCCTCCTGCGGCGTGTCGATCTCCGTCGGTGAGCAGTCTCCGGAGATCGGCGAGGGCGTCACGACCTCCCTCGAGCACCGGTCCGAGAGCTCGGAGGACGCGATCGCCAAGCAGGGCGCGGGAGACCAGGGCATCATGTTCGGCTATGCGACCCGCGAGACCGAGGCGCTCATGCCGCTGCCGATCCACCTGGCGCACCAGCTCGCCCAGCAGCTCGCTGCCGTCCGCAAGTCGGGCGAGGTCGACTACCTGCGTCCCGACGGCAAGACCCAGGTCACGGTCGGCTACGAGGGCAGCGTCCCCACGTCCATCGAGACCGTGGTGATCTCGACGCAGCATGACCCCGGCCTCACGCAGGAGCAGATCCGCAAGGACGTCGTCGATCACGTCGTGCGCCCGGTCCTCGAGCGCAACGGCTTCGCCGACGCCGATCCCACGTTCCTCGTCAACCCCTCCGGCAGCTTCATCGATGGGGGTCCCCGCGCCGACGCCGGCCTGACCGGTCGGAAGATCATCGTCGACACTTACGGCGGCATGGCACGACACGGTGGGGGAGCGTTCAGCGGCAAGGACCCGTCAAAGGTCGACCGCTCGGCCGCCTACGCGATGCGCTGGGTCGCGAAGAACGCGGTCGCGGCCGGGCTCGCTGACCGCCTCGAGGTGCAGATCGCCTACGCGATCGGCAAGGCCGAGCCCGTCGGCCTCTACGTCGAGACGTTTGGCACGGGCCACATCGAGGACGACAAGATCAGCGCGGCGATCCGCTCGACTTTCGACCTCCGCCCCGGCGCCCTCGTGGAGGACCTCGACCTCCGCCGCCCCATCTACGCCCAGACGTCGACGTACGGCCACTTCGGGCGCGAACTGCCCGACTTCACCTGGGAGCGCACCGACCGGGCTGAGGAGCTCCGCCGCGCGGCAGGCCTCTGATCGGCCAGCCAGCAGTGAACGACCCCCTGCCGCGGGTAGCGCGCGTCGTCGTCGCTTCCCCGCTCCCGCAGCTCGACAGAGAACTCGAATACGAGATCCCGGTCGAGCTGCGCGAGCGCATCGGCGTCGGCATGCGGGTTACCGTGCCGCTGCGCACGTCCAACCGCCAGCTGCAGGGGTTTGTCGTGGCCGTCGAGCACGCCGCCGAGTACGCCGGCAAGCTCGCCGTCATCACCGAGCTCGTCTCGACTGCCAGGGTGCTCACCCCTGAGATCGCCGGCCTCGCACGCGCCGTTGCCGACAGACAGGCCGGCTGCGCCGCTGACGTGCTGCGCCTCGCCATCCCGGCCAGGTCCGTCCGAGTCGAGCAGCGCTGGCTTGAGGCTCGAGCCGAGGCCGCCGCAGCGGCCGCTGTCGCAGTCGCTACCGAGGTTGACGAAGAGGTCGATGCCGAAGTCGATACCGAGCAGACGCGCCTAGCACCGCCGGCGGCGACGGGCACTGGCGAACTCGAGGACCCGGAGGCTGCACTCGTCCCTATGTACGGAGCCGAAGCGGCCGCTCTGCTCGCCCGGGGAAGAGCCGCCCGGTTGGCACTCGATGCTCCCGTCGGAGTCGACTCAGGCGTGCCACGTTCGCTTCTGGCTCTCTCGGCGGCGGCGGCGGCACGGGTTCGGGCGGGCGAGTCCGTCATCCTCGCCGTCCCGGACTACCGCGACGTCGAACTCGCGCTGCGCTCGCTCGGCCGCTTCCTCGACCCGTCGCGCATCCGCAGACTCGACACCCGCGCGAAGCCCGCGGATCGCTACAGCGCCTTCCTCGCCTGCCTTGACGAGACACCGGGCGTCGTCGTCGGCACGAGGAGCGTCATCTACGCCCCGGCGTCCAACCTCGGCGCCGTACTCGTGTGGGACGACGCAGACGAGAGCTTCACCGAGCAACTCGCGCCGTACGCGAGCACACGAGACGTCGCGCTCCTCCGCGCCGAGCGGGAGTCGCTCACGCTCGTCTTCGCGGCCCAGACCCCGAGCCTCGAGGTCGCACGCCTGGTCGGGATGCGCTGGCTCACCCCCGTTCCGCTGGCGCGCCCCGACTCGCCCAAGATCATCTCCGGCAGCCAGGCGCTCGCCGAGGAGACGCCAGCGTCCCACGCCCGCATCCCGGCCCTGGCCTGGCAGGAGGCCAGACGCGCCCTCGAGCATGGGCCCGTCCTGCTCCAGGTCGTTCGCGCCGGATACATCCCGAGCCTCAGCTGCGCCAAGTGCCGGCATCCCGCCCGCTGCACCGTCTGCGGCGGGGCGCTCGAGTTCGCACGCCCGTCCGCACCACCATCCTGCCGGGTCTGTGATTCGCTGCACCCCGAATGGCAGTGCCCTGAATGCGGCGACAAACGACTCCGCAACACTTCGCTCGGCGCCGAGCGCACTGCGGAGGAACTTGGTCGCGCCTTCCCCGGCGCGCGAGTGATCGTCGCCGATGGCGCCTCTGAGACGGTCTCTATCGACGACCGCCCCTGCCTCGTCGTGGCGACACGGGGCGCGGAGCCGGTCCCGCTGTCCGGCTACGCCGGCATCGTGCTGCTCGACACGGAGCGCTCGCTGGCCCAGGAACGCCTCGACGCAGGGATCGACGCGCTCCGCGGCTGGTCCAACGCAGCCGCGCTGGCCGGGCCGAGCGCGAAAGTCGTCATCGTCGGGGGAGAGACCCCGGCATCCCACGCCCTGCGCACCTGGCAGCAGCCCGAGTTCGCGACGCGGGAGCTCTCGGAGCGCAGGGAGCTGCACTTCCCGCCCGCCGTCCGCGTGGCGACAATCACCGGCACGGACGAGGAAGTCCGCGGCGCCCTCGCGACGGTGCAGGCCACGCCGGAGCTGCAGCAGGGAGCCGCGCTGCAGATCCTCGGCCCAACACCTCAGGACATCGGGAGCAGGGCAGTGCTCAAGTTCGGCTTTGCACTCGGCGCACCGCTCGCTAGGGCCCTGAAGAGCGAGCTCGTTCGCGCTGCGACGAGCAGGCGCCCGCGAGTCGCGGGTCGTGGCGGCGGCCACGCTTCGACCCTGCGCGTACGATTTGACCCGCCGGGAATCTTCTGACCCGCGCCCCAGCACCACATTCGCAACAACCTCGAGAGGCACCAGCTATGCGGCTCGTCTTCGCCGGCACTCCCATCACCGCTGTCCCCAGCCTCGACGCACTGGTCGACGACGGCCACGAGATCGTGGCTGTGCTGACCCGCGATGATGCCAAGGTGGGACGCTCTCGGGTCCTCACCCCCTCCCCGGTCGCTGCCCGCGGCGAGGAACTCGGGCTTCGCGTGATCAAGAGCAACCGCATGTCGGAAGAGGTGACGAACGAGCTCTCGAACCTCGACGCCGAGCTCGGCGTGATCGTGGCCTACGGCGCCCTCATCGACGAGGCGACGCTCGCGGCACCGACCCGCGGATGGGTCAACCTGCACTTCTCGCTCCTTCCCGAGCTCCGCGGCGCCGCCCCAGCGCAGCGCGCCGTCATGCGCGGCGACTCCGAGACGGGCATGACGATCTTCCAGCTCACCGCCGGGCTCGACGAGGGCCCCATCTTCGCCGCGCGCACATCCCCGGTCGGTGCGGACGAGACGTCTGGCGATCTCCTCGAACGTCTCGCGGTGGAGGGCGCCGAGTTCCTCACGGCGACGGTCGAGGCGATCGGCGCGGACACGCTGAACGCCGTGCCCCAGGCGGGAACGGCGACGTTCGCCCCCAAACTGGGCAAGCACGATTCAGCTGTCACCTGGTCGGCGCCCTCCGAGGTCGTCGACGCCCACATCCGGGGAGTCACACCGGAACCCGGGGCGGTGTCGCTCGTCGATGGACAGCCCCTGCGGATTCTCAGCATCTCGCGCCCGTCGGAAGACGCCGAGGTGCCGACGCTCGCCCCTGGACATCTCGGAGCAGTCGGCAAGCGGGTTTTCGTCGGCACGGGCACCAGCCCACTCGAGCTCCTCTCGGTGCAACCTGCCGGCAAGAAGCCGATGCCCGCGAGAGACTGGCTCCGCGGCCGACGCGACGCCGAGACGCTGGTGCTGGCATGAGTCCCGCAGGCGCAGGCGGGCGCCGCGGCAACCGACCGTTCGACGGCAAGCGACGACCGGACCAGCCCCCGGCCGGCCGCGGGGTGACCCGCTCCCGGCAGGTTGCCTTCGAAGTACTGAGGGCGGTCGACGAGGACGACGCCTACGCCAACTTGCTGCTCCCTCACCGCATCTCCGCTGCGAGGCTCTCGCCGTCCGACGCCGGTCTCGCGACCGAGCTGACCTACGGCACGCTGCGTCGGCGCGGCACGTACGACGCCATCATCTCGAAGGCCTCGGGGCGGGACGTCCTCGACATCGATCCGCCCCTCCTCGATGTGCTTCGTCTTGGAGCTCACCAGCTGCTCAGCATGCGCACGCCAAGCCACGCTGCGGTCAACGAGTCGGTCGAGCAGGCTGCTCGCATCGCATCCCGCGGCGCCTCAGGCTTCGTGAACGCCATCCTCCGGAAGATCTCGCGCACGGAACTCGACGACTGGCTCGACGAAGTCACGTCAGGCTTGACCGCCGAGCGGGCTCTCGCCGTGCGCCACTCGCATCCGGATTGGATCGTGCGCGCCCTCCGCGACGCCCTTTTCGCAGAGGACCGCGCCGACGAACTGGCAGCAACCCTCGCAGCCAACAACGATTCCCCGGCCGTCAGCATCGTCTCGTTGCCTGGCTTCGACACACCGGACCAGCTCGTCGAGGCCAACCCCGAACTGCTCGGTCCCGGCCATGTCTCGCCGCGGGGTCTCACCCTCGCCTCTGGCGACCCCTCGTGGGTGCCGCAGGTGAAGGCGGGACGCGCCAGGGTGCAGGACGAAGGATCGCAGCTCGTGACGCTCGCGCTGCTCGAGGCAACTCCGGTGCTGCCGGGTGAACGCTGGCTCGATATGTGCGCCGGCCCAGGCGGCAAGGCGGCACTCCTCGCCGCCAGCGCCACAGAACTCGAGGCGAGGCTCACCGCCAACGAGCTCGTCCCAGCGCGCGCTGGCCTCGTGCGCACGGCCCTCGCGCCGCTCGCTGCTCCCGTCACCGTGACGAACGAGGACGGCCGCTCGTTCGCCGAATCTCACCCAGGCGAGTTCGATCGTGTGCTGCTCGACGCACCCTGCACGGGGCTCGGCGCGCTGCGTCGCCGGCCGGAGGCTCGCTGGCGCAAGCAGAGTAGCGATGTGGGCGAGCTCGTCGCGCTGCAGGAGGAGCTGCTCGAGGCCGCGCTCGCCACGGTGAAGCCAGGCGGAATCGTGGCGTACGTCACCTGCTCCCCGCACCAAGCCGAGACGGTTGCGGTCGTGCGCCGAGCGGTTCGACTCTCCGGGGCCGAGGTACTCGACGCCGCGGCGATCGCCACCCGTGCCTCCAGCGCGAGCGACCTCGAGCTCGGCAGCCGGCCACTTGGCGACGGCACGCTCGTTCAGCTATGGCCGCACCGAAACGGGACGGATGCGATGTTCCTGGCGCTGCTCCGACGCGCGCCAGCGGAGAATCCCGCCTAGCGGCGGCGACCGACCCCGTAGGATCGCCCCGTGAACGCGCGCATCAACCCCAGCATCCTGGCCGCAGACTTCGCCAATTTCGAGAGGGACCTCGGTCGCATCGCGTCCGCAGACGCGGCGCACGTCGACGTCATGGACAACCACTTCGTCCCGAACCTCACGTTCGGACAGCCGATGGTCGAGCGCCTTCAGGAGATCAGCCCCGTCCCGCTCGACCTCCATCTCATGATCGAGGACCCGGACCACTGGGCGCCTCAGTTCGCCGAGATGGGCGTCTTCTCGGTGACCTTCCACGCAGAGGCGGTGACAAGCCCCGTGACCCTCGCGAAGAAACTCAAGGAGCGCGGCGCACGAGCAGGCATCGCGATCAACCCAGCGACGCCGCTCAGCGCGGTCGAAGAGATCCTGCCCCACTTCGACCAGCTGCTCATCATGACCGTCGAGCCCGGCTTCGGCGGCCAGTCGTTCATGGCGGACATGATGCCGAAACTCGCCAGGGCGGATGCCCTCCGTCGCTCGCACGGCCTCGAGACCTGGCTGCAGGTCGACGGCGGCATCTCGCTCGACACGATCGAGCTCGCGGCGGCTCACGGAGCCGACACGTTCGTCGCAGGGTCTGCCGTGTTCCGGGGCGACCCCGGGGACCAGATCGCCGCCCTCCGCGCAGCCGCGACGGGTGCCTCGCACGCGCACTAGGCGCCAAGCGACTACGCTGTGGCTGTGAAATCCTTCGACACGCTGTTCGCAGAACTCTCCGAGAAAATCAGCTCCCGCCCAGAGGGTTCCGGGACGGTCCGCGAGTTCGACGCCGGCGTGCATACGATCGGGAAGAAGATCGTCGAGGAGGCCGCCGAGGTCTGGATGGCCGCCGAGTACGAGAGCGACGAGGAGACAGCCGAGGAGATCTCGCAGCTGCTCTACCATCTGCAAGTCCTCATGCTCGCCAAGGGCCTCACCCTCGACGACGTCTACCGCAAGCTCTAGACGGCAACCCACGGCAGCGGGGCGAGCCAGCTGGCCGTCGCCCCTGCAGAGCAGCTCGCGCGACAGCGCCGGTGCATCCACCGGGCCCCGCGCATCCACCCCCGATTCGCAACTCCGAGAACCAAGGACGTTCCCACAATGCTTCGCATCGCCGTGCCAAACAAGGGCATGCTCGCCGAGACGGCAAACGAAATGCTGCAAGAGGCCGGATACCGCGGCCGCGGCGACAGCCGAGAGCTCGTCGCCATCGACCCCATCAACGACGTCGAGTTCTTCTACCTGCGCCCCCGCGACATCGCGACGTACGTCGGCTCCGGAGTGCTCGATGCCGGTATCACCGGCCGCGACTTCCTGCTGAACACCGAGTCGGCGGCCAAGGAGGTCCGCGCGCTGGACTTCGGCGACTCCACCTTCCGCTTCGCGGGTCCCGCCGGCGAGTTCACGGACGTGAGTCAGCTGCAGGGTAAGCGTGTCGCGACCAGCTACACGGGGCTCCTCGGGTCCTGGTTCGCTCGCGCGGGCATCGAGGCGGAACTCGTGCCGCTCGAGGGCGCTGTCGAGTCGGCTATCCGCCTCGGTGTCGCGGACGCGGTCGCCGACGTCGTCTCGACTGGCGGGACGCTGCGCAAGGCGGGCCTCGAGGTCTTCGGACCGGTGATCCTCGAGTCGACGGCCGTGCTCATCTCCACGCCAGAGAAGGAGCACGCCGCGAGGCGCCTCCTGGGACGCCTCGACGGGGTCCTGGTGGCTCGCCGCTACGCCATCATGGATTACGACATCGAATCCTCGAAGCTCGAAGCCGCGCTCGCGATCACGCCGGGCTTCCAGTCGCCCACGATCTCGCCTCTGCGGGATTCGCAGTGGGTTGCTGTGCGCTCCATGGTGCCGCAGAACGAACTCAACCAGGTCATGGACCGCCTGCAGGATGCGGGCGCCAAGGCCATCATCGTCACGGCGCTGCAAGCCGTCCGGATGTGATGGCGGTGACCGACTCGCCGTCCACGCGGGGCACGGGCCTCGCGACTCGCGTCATCCCGTGTCTCGACGTCGCCGCGGGGCGCGTCGTCAAGGGCGTCAATTTCCTTGACCTGCAGGATGCGGGAGACCCGGTCGAGCTCGCAGCCCTCTACGCCGCCCAGGGTGCGGATGAGCTGACCTTCCTCGACGTCACGGCGTCGACGGAGGGACGGGGGACAACCTACGACCTCGTGACCCGGACCGCTGAGCAGGTCTTCATCCCGCTGACCGTCGGCGGCGGTGTCCGCAGCGTCGAAGACGTGCGAGTCCTGCTCGCGTGCGGTGCCGACAAGGTCGGCGTCAACTCCGCGGCGATTGCCCGTCCTGCGCTCCTCGACGAGATTTCTTCGACGTTCGGGAAGCAGGTGCTTGTGCTCTCTCTCGACGTCAAGCGTTCCGACGCCACGGAGTCGGGCTTCGTGGTCACCTCACACGGGGGCCGCACCGACACCGGCATCGACGCGCTGGCCTGGGCGAGCGAGGCCGTTGAACGCGGTGCGGGAGAGCTCCTCGTCAACTCGATGGATGCCGATGGGACGAAGGCTGGGTTCGACCTGGAGCTGACACGACTCGTGCGCGAGCTGGCTTCTGTCCCCGTCATCGCCTCGGGCGGCGCTGGTGCGCTCGAGCACTTTGCGCCCGCAGTCGAGGCAGGCGCGGACGCCGTGCTCGCGGCGAGCGTCTTCCACCACAGGCAGTTCACGATCGGCGAGGTCAAGGATTCTCTCGCCGAGGCGGGCGTCACCGTGAGGAGGAGCGTCAGATGAGGGCAGCACGCTTCCCTGTGGCACGGGGCGACATCGATCAGATCGTGGCCAGGACCTCGTTCGACGAACGCGGACTCGTTCCCGTCATCGTCACGCAGTGGGACACGCGAGAGGTGCTCATGCTCGCGTACATGAACGCTGAGTCGCTCCGCATGACGCTCACCGAGGGTCGGGTTGTCTACTGGTCGCGGTCACGGTCCGAGCTGTGGCGCAAGGGCGACACCTCCGGCAACACTCAGCGGCTCGTGAGCTTCGCACTCGACTGCGACGCCGACACGATCCTCATCCGCGTCGACCAACAGGGCCCCGCGTGCCACACGGGCACACGCACGTGTTTCGACGGCGACGAGCACGCACTCGACTTCCAGCCTCATGATCGCGCCTGACCTCGCCGGCAAGCGCGGGAAGCGCGGGACGCTGCTCACGATCATCGTCGGCGTGGGGTTGGCGATGCTCGCCTGGTCGCAGGTCTGGTTCTCCTACAACCTCGCCCTCGGCGCCGAGTTCTACGGCGGCGAGGTGCGCGGCGACGTCGCCGCGCCCGCGGTCATGGCCCTTGCGCTCGCCGGCCTCGCCGTCCTGGCCGCCCTCGCTCTGGCCGGGGTCGTGTTCCGCTACATCCTCGGCGCGCTCCTCGCGCTTGTCGGCGCCGTGCTCGTGCTCCAGGCCTTCCTGGCTGTTGCCAACCCCGTCCCGGCCATCGCTCCCGGGGCGACCGCCGCATCCGGTCTGGCCGGTGAGCAGACGATCGCGGACGCGGTTGCGGCTGGCACCGTCTCGGTCACTTTCTGGCCGTGGCTGGCTGTTGTCGCCGGGGCCGTTCTCGCGTTCGCGGGTGTGCTCGCGATTGTCACGGCGCGCCGGTGGCCGACAGGCGGGCGTCGTTTCAAGACGACTTCGCTCGAGCCCGTCGACTCCGAGGCCGAAAGCGGCAGCGAAGCGGATGCGGCACCGGCCGCCGCGGGGACGGACAGCGATCGGCGCGTCGAGCAGTGGGACGCGCTGAGCCACGGCGACGACCCGACCGACGCCGGTTCCCCGCGGCGGTCCAGCTAGACTTACCCCCAGCGCACGTGACAAGGAGCACCCTCATGACTGAACTGGCCGCGAAGACGTCCCACGAACCCACGAGCATCGCCGAAGCCGAGGAGATTCAGGAAGCACCGCTGCAGGAGCCGCACGAGAGCCACGGGCACTCGGTCGCCGCCTGGACCGGAGTCCTCATCATGCTCGTCGGCTTCACCGTCGGCACGCTCGGCATCTGGTTCGACCAGAACATCGTGACCTGGGTTGGTGTCGTCGCGATCGTCGTCGGCGCCATCGCCTGGCCAGCGCTTGCACGCCTCGGCTTCGGGCCGAAGGCGCACTAGCTTGCTCGAGTCGCTGTACCACGGCGCTCTCGAGGACGCCGCGGAGCGTCGAGAACGAACACCGGCACGGGCACTCGAGGCCCGTATTTCGGACGTCGCTCCCGCGCTCGACGCCTACTCGGCCCTTGCGCGCTCGGAGCGCGTCAACATCATCGCCGAGGTGAAGCGCGCGAGCCCGTCCCGCGGGCGCCTCGCCGATATCCCAGACCCGGCAGTTCTCGCCGCCTCCTACGAGCGCGGGGGAGCAGCCGCGATCTCCGTACTCACCGAGCAGCGGAAGTTCCTCGGCTCGCTTGACGATCTTCGTGCGGTTCGCGACACGGTTGCCGTGCCTGTGCTCCGTAAGGAGTTCATCGCCGAGGAGTACCAGCTGCTCGAGGCACGTGCCTGCGGCGCGGACCTGGCGCTCCTCATCGTGGCGGGCCTCGACCAGTCGACGCTTGCACGACTCGCGGAGTTCACCGAGCAGCTCGGCATGACGGCGCTCGTCGAAGCGCACTCGAAGGACGAATTGCTTCGCGGCCTCGACGCGGGAGCACGAATCCTCGGCGTCAACGCCCGTAACCTCGCGACGTTCGAACTCCACCCCGAGCTCTTCGGAGAGCTCGCCCCCCTCTACCCGAACGACGTGGTCAAAGTCGCCGAATCGGCGGTCCTCGAACCAGCGCACGTTCGCCGCTACCGCGACGCCGGTGCCGACGCAGTCCTCATCGGGGAGGCGCTCGTCACGGGCGGTGACCCCGAATCAACCCTGGAGACCTTCCACCTCGCATGAGCATTCAGCCCCCAAGCACGACGTCGTTGCGCGACGCCTCAGGCCCCTACTACGGCGAGTTCGGCGGGAGGTTCGTTCCCGAGAGCCTCATGGCCGCTCTCGACGAGTTGTCGACCGCCTGGGAGGCGGCAAAAGCGGACGACGAGTTCTGGGCTGAACTCGCCCGTCTGCACCGCGACTACTCGGGGCGCCCCTCGATCATCACAGAAGCCCCGCGTTTCGCGGCGCACGCCGGTGGCGCTCGTATCATCCTGAAGCGCGAGGACCTCAACCACACGGGCTCGCACAAGATCAACAACGTGCTCGGCCAGGCGCTACTCACGAAGCGGATCGGCAAGACCAGGGTCATCGCCGAGACCGGTGCAGGCCAGCACGGTGTCGCCACGGCGACGGCGGCCGCGCTCTTCGGGCTCGACTGCACGATCTACATGGGAGCCGTCGACACGGCCCGCCAGGCGCTCAACGTCGCCCGGATGCGCCTGCTCGGCGCCGAGGTCGTTGCCGTGGAGTCGGGGTCAGCGACGCTCAAGGACGCCATCAACGACGCCATGCGCGACTGGGTTGCTTCGGTGGACACCACCAACTACCTCTTCGGCACCGCAGCTGGCCCGCATCCCTTCCCGGCCCTGGTCCGCGACCTGCAGTCGATCATCGGCGAAGAGGCGCGCCAGCAGGTGCTGGACCTCACCGGCTCGCTGCCTGACGCCGTGGTCGCGTGCGTCGGCGGAGGCTCGAACGCCATCGGCATCTTCAGCGCCTTCCTGGACGACTCGTCCGTCGCCCTCTACGGATACGAGGCTGCAGGCGACGGGGTCGACACACCACGGCACGCGGCGACGATCGGTGCCGGTCGCCCGGGAGTCCTCCACGGTGCACGAACGCTGCTGCTGCAGGACTCGGACGGCCAGACCATCGAGTCGCACTCGATCTCGGCTGGTCTCGACTACCCGGGAGTTGGGCCAGAGCACGCCTACCTGGCGGCGATCGGCCGCGCGCAGTACCTGCCTGTCACGGATGCGGCCGCCATGGAGGCGTTTAGGCTCCTCGCGCGCACCGAGGGCATCATCCCGGCCATCGAGTCGAGCCACGCGCTCGCAGGTGCTCTGGAACTCGGCAAGGAGCTCGGCCCGGACGCAACCATCCTGGTCTCGCTCTCCGGCCGAGGAGACAAGGACATGGAGACAGCTGCCGAGTACTTCAGGCTCGGCGACCCGGATCGCACCGAGGGTCACGAATCAGCAGAAGGACAGAGCAAGTGACCTCAACACCATCCGCACTCGAGAGCGTCATCGACGCCGCGAACCGCGACCGCAGGGGCGCTCTTGTCGCCTACCTGCCCGTCGGGTTCCCGGACTTCGAGACGTCAGTGGCCGCGGCGATCGCCGTCATCAAGGCCGGAGCTGATGTGCTGGAGCTCGGCATGCCGTACTCCGACCCCGTCATGGACGGCCCCGTCATCCAGGCCGCCGCCGTGCAGGCGCTCGAGGGCGGCTTCCGCACCGAGCACGTCTTCGAGGCGATCAGACAGATCCGCGCGGAGGTCGATGCCCCGATCGTCGTCATGACTTACTGGAACCTGGTCATGCAGTACGGCGTCGACGAGTTCGCTCGCGACCTGGCCGCTGCTGGCGGCAACGGGCTCATCACCCCTGACCTCGTGCCTGACGAGGGGGCGGAGTGGATCACGGCGGCCACGGACCACGACCTGGACCGCGTGTTCCTGGCGGCTCCCACCTCGAGCGACCCTCGACTCGACCTCGTCATCAACTCGAGCAGGGGGTTCGTGTACACGGTCTCCACAATGGGCATCACCGGGGCCCGGGCTGACGTCGACCAGGCCGCGAGGACGCTCGCTGATCGACTGCACGCTCACGGCTGCATGAGGGCGTGTGTCGGCCTCGGCATCTCGACGGCAGAGCAGGTGCGTGAAGTGCTGGACTACGCCGAGGGCGCCATCGTCGGCTCTGCCCTCGTCAAAGCCCTCGCATCGGGCGGCGTCGAAGCGGTCGCGGAGACCGCGGCGCAGCTTGCACGCGGCACGGCGCTCGACGCCACGACTTCGAAGGAACAGGCATGACGCCACTGACCGGAATCCCCAGCCCGCCCCTCGAGTGGTCGAGCTTCGAGATCGGCCCGCTCACGGTGCACCTCTATGCGCTGTTCATCGTGGCGGGCATGGTCCTCGCTGTACTGTGGACCGACCGCCGCCTGACGGCGCGTGGCGGTGAGAAGTGGATCACGGTCGATTTCGCGATCTGGGCCGTGCTGCTCGGGCTTCTCGGCGCTCGCCTGTACCACGTGTTCACGCACCCCGCCGATTACTTCTTCGAGGGCGCGAACTTCTGGCGCATCTTCTTCATCTGGGAGGGCGGCAACGCCATCATCGGCTCCCTCATCGGCGGGGCGATCGGTATTCTCATCGCGAGCCGCATGACCGGCATCAGGATGCTCGCCTTCTCGGACGCGCTCGTCCCCGGCCTGCTGCTCGCTCAGGCGGTCGGGCGCCTCGGTAACTACTTCAATCACGAGCTGTACGGCTGGCCAACCGACCTGCCGTGGGGTCTGCAGATCGAGTCGAGCAACCCTGCGTTCCCCATCGGTCTGCCGGAGGGAACGCTCTTCCACCCGACTTTCCTCTACGAGATGCTCTGGAACCTCGTCGGCATCGCGCTCATCGTGCTCCTCGAGCGGATGTTCCGCTGGCGCACCGGCAAGACCCTCGCGTCGTACCTCATCTGGTACGGCACTGGGCGCATCTGGATCGAATCGATTCGCGTCGACTACTCCGAGGTCATCTTGGGCATGCGCTCGAACGTGTTCGGGGCGCTGTGCCTCGTGATCGTCGGCATCGCGCTGTTCGTCTACGTGTCTCGACTGCCCGCCTCTCAGTTGAGCAGCAGCATCTACCTGCCTGGCAGGGACCCTGAATCGGAAGCGCTGAAGGCAGCGGAAGACGACGCTGACGCTGTCGACCTCGATGACGCTGAGGAAACCTCCGCGCAACACGAGGGTCACGACGAGGAAACTTCCGAAGCCTTGCCTAACTCGTTGGACAGCGAAGAATCCCCTGATGAGAAAGAAGAAGTGACCAGCGCACCGAAGAGCTGACCACTCCGACCCCGTCCTGCTCAGGCGTCGGGGGTCACCTGCGAAACACAGAAGTAACACAGCGGTCGTAATCTGCTGAATGGACCGACGGACGCCTGTAGGCACCCGCCCCCACGGGCTCCGTCAACATCAGTCTTCTGTCGAGTCCGCCAAGTGACCCATGGCACCACCGACGAGGGGACGAGTTATGACCTCCGCCGCCTTTCCCACGAATGGCTACCCGACAGCAGCAGGCTTGTACGACCCTGCGAACGAACGCGATGCCTGCGGGCTTGCCATGGTTGCGACTCTGCGTGGCACGCCTGGTCACGACATCATCGATCACGCGCTCGACGCGCTGCGCCACATGGAGCACCGAGGTGCGGTCGGTTCTGACGCTGGCACGGGCGACGGCGCCGGCATCCTGACGCAGATCCCTGATGAGTTCTTCCGCGCGGTGAGTGACTTCGAGCTGCCTGCCGAGGGCCGCTACGCAGTTGGCAACGCCTACCTGCCCGTCGACGCCGACGAGCGAGCGAGAGTCAAGGCGGGAATCGCGAAGCTGGCAGCGGGGGAAGACCTCCGCGTCATCGGCTGGCGCGAGGTCCCCGTGCAGCCGGACGAGCTCGGCAAGCTGGCTCGGGCAGCGATGCCGGTCATAGAGCAGTTGTACGTCCGCAGCGAGCGACAGAACTTCCGCGGCAACCCCCGCAAGGGCGCATCCCTCGACCGCCAGTGCTACCGCATGCGCAAGCGCGCGGAGCACTCGCTCGGCGTGTACTTCATGTCGCTTTCCTGCCGCATGATCACCTATAAGGGCATGGTGACGACGCTCCAGCTCGAGCCGTTCTTCCCTGACCTCGGTGACGAGCGCTTCGCGTCGAAGCTCGCGATCGTCCACTCGCGCTACTCCACCAACACGTTCCCGTCGTGGCAGCTTGCGCAGCCCATGCGCATGATGGCGCACAACGGCGAGATCAACACCGTACGTGGCAACAGGAACTGGATGCGTGCGCGCCAGTCGCAGCTCCGATCCGAGATTCTGGGCGACGTGTCCGACCTGTTCCCGATCGTCACCGAGGGGGCAAGCGACTCCGCGTCGTTCGACGAGGTGCTTGAGCTCCTCACGCTCTCAGGCCGGTCACTCTCGCACGCAGTGCACATGATGGTGCCCGCGGCATGGGAGACCGCGGAGGACCTGAGCGCAGAGGTCCGCGACTTCTACGAGTACCACTCGCTCATCATGGAGCCGTGGGACGGGCCGGCAGCGATGGCCTTCACCGACGGTCGCTACGTGTGCGCCACCCTCGACCGCAACGGGCTGCGCCCCGGCCGCTTCGTGCAGACCGCCGATGGGCTCATCGTCCTCGGCTCGGAGGTCGGCGTCGCGAGCCTCGACCCCGCCACCGTCATCCGCAAGGGTCGTCTGCGCCCGGGCCAGGTCCTCCTGGTTGACACCGAAGTGGGGCGCCTCATCGAGGACGACGAGGTCAAGCACGACCTCGCCGAGCTTCAGCCGTGGGGCGACTGGCTCGATGAGGGCCGGATCAACCTCGCCGAGCTCCCGGAGCGCGAGCATGTGACGCACACTCCCGCATCCGTCGAGCGCCGCCAGCGGACATTCGGCTACACCGAGGAGGAGCTGCGGATCCTGCTCGCCCCGATGGCGAAGAACGGCGCAGAGCCGATCGGCGCCATGGGCACGGACACGCCGATCGCGATCCTCACCGACCGCCCGCGTCTTGTCTTCGACTACTTCACGCAGAACTTCGCGCAGGTCACGAACCCACCGCTCGACGCGATCCGCGAAGAGGTCGTCACGAGCCTCACGACGAGCATCGGGCCGCAGGAGAACCTCCTGAGTGCTGGTCCAGAGCACGCTCGGCAGGTTGTCCTCGACTTCCCGGTGATCGACAACGACCAGCTCGCGAAGATCCAGCACATCGAGCAGCGGCCTGGCATCGACGCGGCGGAGACTCTCCGCGGCTGCTACCGGGTCGACGACGGCGTGGAAGGCCTGCGCAAGCGGCTCGAGGAGCTGTGCGAGGAGGCAGACCGCGCCATCGACGCGGGTGCCGGCTTCATCGTGCTGTCCGACCGCGACTCGAACCGCGACTACGCGCCCATCCCGTCGCTGCTCATGACAAGTGCCGTCCATCACCACCTCATCCGCACTGAGCGGCGGATGCGCGTCGGGCTCGTCATCGAGGCCGGCGACGTTCGCGAGGTGCACCACGTCGCCGTGCTGCTCGGCTACGGTGCCTCCGCCGTCAACCCGTACCTAGCCATGGAGTCCTGCGAGGACATGGTCCGCCAGGGCAAGCTCACGGGGGTCACCGAGGAGAAGGCGGTCGCGAACCTCATCAAGGCGCTCGGCAAGGGCGTCCTGAAGATCATGTCGAAGATGGGCATCTCCGCGGTCTCGTCGTACGCAGGGGCGCAGTGCTTCGAGGCCGTCGGCCTCTCGAACGAGCTCGTCGGCGAGTACTTCACCGGCACAGCGAGCAAGATCTCTGGCATGGGGCTCGAGGGCATCGCCCGCGAGAACGAGCTCCGACACCGCCACGCATACCCAGCCCAGGCCGCGCCTGCGTCGCACCGACCGCTCGACATCGGCGGGGAGTACCAGTGGCGCCGAGAGGGGCCGCCCCACCTCTTCAACCCGAACACGATCTTCCGTCTCCAGCACTCAACTCGCGAGGGTCGCTACGACATCTTCAAGGAGTACACGAAGCTCGTCGACGACCAGGCAGCCGAGACGATGACGCTGCGTGGACTGTTCAAGTTCAAGGTAGGAGAGCGTCCCCCTGTTCCGATCGATGAGGTCGAACCGGCATCGGAGATCCTCAAGCGGTTCCAGACGGGAGCGATGAGCTACGGCTCTATCTCGAAGGAGGCGCACGAGACGCTTGCCATCGCGATGAACCGGATCGGCGGCAAGTCGAACACCGGTGAGGGCGGCGAGGACGTCGAGCGTCTGCTCGACCCAGAGCGCCGCAGCGCGATCAAGCAGGTTGCATCCGGACGGTTCGGCGTGACGAGCATGTACCTGACGCACGCCGATGACATCCAGATCAAACTCGCCCAGGGCGCGAAGCCCGGTGAGGGTGGGCAGCTGCCCCCGACGAAGGTGTACCCGTGGGTCGCGCGCACGCGCCACGCGACGCCTGGCGTTGGGCTCATCTCGCCGCCACCGCACCACGACATCTACTCCATCGAAGACCTCAAGCAGCTCATCTTCGACCTCAAGCGGGCCAACCCGTCCGCGCGCATCCACGTGAAGCTCGTCAGCGAGAACGGCATCGGCGCGGTCGCCGCTGGAGTGACGAAGGCGCTCGCCGACGTTGTCCTCGTGTCCGGCCACGACGGCGGAACCGGTGCCTCGCCGCTCAACTCGCTCAAGCACGCGGGCACGCCCTGGGAGCTCGGCCTCGCCGAGACCCAGCAGACCCTCATGCTCAACGGCCTCCGCGACCGTGTGGTCGTGCAGGTGGATGGTCAGCTCAAGACGGGACGTGACGTCATCGTCGGCGCGCTGCTCGGCGCCGAGGAGTTCGGCTTCGCGACCGCGGCGCTGGTGGTGTCCGGCTGCATCATGATGCGTGTCTGCCACCTCGACACGTGCCCGGTCGGCGTCGCCACACAGAACCCTGAGCTTCGCGCCCGGTACACGGGGCAGGCAGACCACGTCGTGAACTTCTTCGAGTTCGTCGCACAGGAGGTGCGCGAGTACCTGGCCGAGCTCGGCGTTCGCTCACTCGACGAGATCATCGGCAAGCGCGAGCTGCTCGAGGTCGACGACGCAATGCATCACTGGAAGACCGAGGGCCTCGACCTTTCGCGTGTGCTGACCGGCCACGAGTTCGGCGACGCGCCGACGCGCAGCCTCGTCACGCAGGAGCATGAGCTCGACCAGCACTTCGACCAGAAGCTCCTCGAGTTGGCCGAGCAGGCGCTCGAACACGGCGAGACCGTCAAGGTGTCGCTGGATGTCATCAACACCGACCGCGCAGTCGGCACGATGCTGGGGCACCACGTGACCCTCAAGCACGGCGAGCACGGCTTGCCGGCGGGGACGATCGACATCGAGCTGCGGGGGACCGCGGGGCAGTCGCTGGGCGCATTCCTGCCCAACGGCATCCGCATCCGCCTGGTCGGCGACTCGAACGACTACGTGGGCAAGGGCCTGAGCGGTGGCGAGATCATTCTCCGCCCCGACGAGCGAGCCCCGTTCAAGTCGCACGAGAACGTCATCGCCGGCAATGTCATCGGCTACGGCGCAACCAGCGGGACGATGTTCCTGAGCGGCGTCGTCGGCGAACGCTTCCTGGTTCGCAATTCGGGCGCGACGGCTGTCGCGGAGGCCGTTGGCGACCACGCACTCGAGTACATGACCGGCGGCCTCGCCGTGATCCTCGGAGAGACGGGGAAGAACTTCGGCGCCGGCATGTCCGGCGGCATCGCCTACGTGCACAAGCTCGACCCGAAGCTCGTCAACCCCGACATGATCTCGACGGGGGAACTCGGCCTCACGACGCTCACGAGCGCGGATTCTGACATACTGCGCGACATCCTCGAGCGGCACTACAAGGAGACCGATTCAGAGCTGGCGGGCGAGATGCTCGACAACTTCGACACCGTCTCCAAGGAGTTCACGAAGGTGCTCCCTCGCGACTACGCGAAGGTCACCGAGATCCGCAACGCCGCCATCGAACGTGGTGGCGACCCTGACGACAGCAATACCTGGCACGAAATTCTGGAGGCGACCCGTGGCTGACCCGAGAGGATTCCTCACCAACCGCGAGCGAGAGCTGCCAAAGCGCCGCCCCGTTCCCGTGCGGATCATGGACTTCAGCGAGGTCTACGACCCGCAGGAGCCGACCCAGCTCCGTCGGCAGGCGGGACGCTGCATGGACTGCGGCGTTCCCTTCTGCCACCAGGGGTGCCCGCTCGGCAACATCATCCCCGAGTGGAACGACCTGACGTTCCGCGGCGACATGGCCGGAGCAAGCGAGCGGCTGCATGCCACGAACAACTTCCCGGAGTTCACGGGCCGCCTGTGCCCGGCTCCGTGCGAGTCTTCGTGCGTGCTCGGCATCAACCAGCCCGCGGTGACCATCAAGCGAGTCGAGCAGTCGATCGCCGACACGGCCTTCGCGGAGGGCAACGTGCGTCCGCACCCGCCCGAGCGCCTCTCGGGCAAGACCGTCGCTGTCGTGGGCTCCGGCCCCGCTGGCCTCGCGGCTGCCCAGCAACTGACACGTGCAGGCCACACGGTGGCGGTCTTTGAGCGGGACGACCGTATCGGCGGCCTCCTGCGGTACGGCATCCCCGACTTCAAGATGGAGAAATCCGTCCTCGACGCGCGCCTCTCGCAGATGCGTGCTGAAGGAACTCGCTTCCGCACCGGCATCGAGATCGGCCGGGACATCACCTGGGACAACCTGCGCCAGCGCTACGACGCAGTCGTGGTGTGCACCGGAGCCATCGTGCCGCGCGACCTTCCCGTGCCAGGCCGTGAGCTCAAGGGCGTCCACTACGCGATGGACTTCCTGACCCAGTCGAACCGCGTCGTCGCGGGTGATGACCTCGCCTCGCAGATCCACGCAGAGGACAAGCACGTCATCGTCATCGGCGGTGGCGACACGGGAGCCGACTGCATCGGCACGTCGCACCGCCAGGGCGCGACCTCGGTCACCAACCTCGCCATCGGCAAGGAACCACCGACGGAGCGCCCAGCTCACCAGCCGTGGCCAACCACGCCGACGCTGTTCGAGGTATCCACGTCGCACGAAGAGGGCGGTGAGCGCGCGTTCCAGGCCTCGACGGTCGAGTTCATCGGCGACGAGTCTGGCCGTGTTCGCGCGATCCGTCTCGCCGAGACCGAGTTCCGCGCAGACGGATCGCGTGGTCCGAAGGCAGGGACCGAGCGTGAGCTTCCCGCCGACCTCGTGCTCCTCGCCATGGGCTTCACCGGCCCGGAGCGCCACACGATCGAGCCGCAGCTCCAGCTGCCCTTCACTTCTCGGGGGGAGCTCGACCGCACCGCCGAGTACGAGACGGAACTCCCAGGAGTGTTCGTTGCGGGCGACGCGGGGCGCGGACAGTCCCTCATCGTCTGGGCGATTGCCGAGGGGCGTGCGGCAGCCGCCTCCGTCGACCGGTATCTTGAACAGTCGACGGAACTTCCCGAGCCGATCCTCGCTACCGAGCGCGCGATCTCGCTCTGAATCCGCCACCACGCGCCCCCTGGCGCACAACAGTTTCGACGAACCGGAGATATGCATGAGCCGTAGAGCGAAGATCGTCGCCACCCTCGGTCCAGCCGTCAACACCCCTGAAGGGATCCGCGCCCTCATCGGCGCCGGCGTCAACGTCACGCGCTTCAACCTCAGCCACGGTGACCACACCGTGCACACCGACAACTACAAGCTCGTGCGGGATGCGGCTGAGGAGCTCGGCGTTCCCGTCGCGATCCTGGTCGACTTGCAGGGCCCGAAGATCCGTCTCGAGAAGTTCGAGGACGGACCCCACGACCTCGCGGTCGGGGACATCTTCAAGATCACCTCTCAGGATGTGCCAGGCACGAAGGACCTCGTCGGCACGACCTACAAGGGCCTGCCCACCGATGTGAAGCCGGGCGACCCGCTCCTCATCGATGACGGCAAGGTGCTCGTGCGCGTCGTGGAGACCGACGGCGTGACCGTCACGACCCGCGTCGAGGTGCCAGGCAAGGTCTCGAACAACAAGGGCATCAACCTGCCGGGTGTCGCCGTGAACGTGCCGGCGCTGTCCGAGAAGGACGAGGACGACCTGCGCTGGGGTCTGCGCATCGGCGCCGACATCATCGCGCTCTCCTTCGTGCGCTCTGCCGAGGACATCAACCGCGTCCACGCGATCATGGACGAGGAAGGCATCCGCCTCCCCGTCATCGCGAAGATCGAGAAGCCACAGGCTGTCGAGAACCTCAACGAGATCGTCGACGCGTTCGACGGCATCATGGTCGCCCGCGGCGACCTCGGCGTTGAGCTTCCCCTCGAGCAGGTCCCGATCGTGCAGAAGAACGCGATCCAGCAGGCCCGCCGCTGGGCGAAGCCCGTCATCGTCGCAACCCAGATGCTCGAGACGATGATCGAGAATCCGCGTCCCACCCGCGCGGAGGCCTCCGACTGCGCGAACGCCGTCCTCGACGGCGCTGACGCGCTCATGCTGTCCGGCGAGACGAGCGTCGGCGCGTTCCCGATCGAGGCCGTCAAGACCATGGCGCGCATCATCGAATCGACCGAGACGCACGGCATGGACCGCATCCCGCCGCTTGGCACGAAGCCATTCACGCAGGGCGGCGCGATCACCCTCGCGGCGTCCGAGGTTGGCGAGTTCCTCAAGGCGAAGTACTACTGCGTGTTCACGGAGTCGGGCGACTCCGTGCGCCGTATGGCTCGCCTGCGCACTGAGATCCCCGTGCTCGGGTTCACCCCGTCGCCACACATCGCGCGTCGCATGAACCTCTACTGGGGTGTCACGGCGGCCATCGTCGACCGCGTCACCCACACGGACGAGATGATCGGCCAGGTCGACAAGTACCTCATCGAGAACGGCCTCGCCCAGGCTGGCGACGTCGTCGTGGTCGTGGCCGGCATGCCGCCGGGACGCGCTGGCACCACAAACGACCTGCGCGTGCACCGCGTGGGTGTCGATGACGACCGCTCCGTCCCAGCGTACGAAGGCAAGCACACCCGCTGAGCCCAGACATGTGCCTGAGAGGCCGGACAGGACCACAAGGTCCTGTCCGGCCTCTTGCTGTCTGAGCACCAGCCCGCCTGCCTGACGCCGGGTATCGTTTGAGCATGTCGACCTCAGAGACCGGTAGCGAGAAGTGACTCCAGTGCAGGGCTCCACGGAGATGGACTCCAGCGATTCGCTGGTCGCCTCGACGGCCTGGCGACCCGATGTGCTCGGCGCGGGGTTTTCCGCGCTCGACCTGCCGCTCAAGCCCGACCACGAGGGCGAGGTCGTCGCGACCCTCGTGCGAGGACCGCGGGCTGATCGCTTTGCGCGTGGTGCGGCTCGCGGCGCCGACGTCCTCTACGTGCACGGCTGGTCCGACTACTTCTTCCAGAAGCACCATGCGCACTACTGGGCAGGGGAGGGAGCGCGCTTCTTCGCGCTCGACCTCCGCAAGTATGGGCGCAGCCTCCGGGACCACCAGACGCCGGGGTTCGTGACCGACCTCGCGACCTACGACGAGGACCTGGACCGCGCCCTCGAGGTCATGGGACACGGCCCAGGGGGACACCGCAGGGGCAGGCACCCGCTCATCCTGATCGGGCATTCCACCGGCGGGCTCACGCTGAGCCTGTGGGCCGACCGACACCCCGGGCGTGCGGATGCGCTCATCCTCAACAGTCCCTGGCTCGAGCTGCAGACGCGAGCTGCGGTGAGGACCGCGCTCACGCCCCTCATGACGGTGGCCGCGCAGCTGCGGCCCACGGACACGTTCAACAACATCGACTTCGGCTTCTACACGCGCGCGGTCAAGAAGGAACTCGGCGGGGAGTGGGAGTTCGACGACCGCTGGCGGCCAACACCGAGCTTCACGGTGCGAGCCGGCTGGCTCAACGCGATCCTCGCCGGCCACGCGGCGGTCGCCGTTGGCCTCGACATCAAGGCCCCAGTGCTCACGATGCTGTCGTCGCGCAGCACCCTGTCGCCGATCTGGCATGACTCCATGCGCCGGACCGACTCGGTCCTGCGAGTTGATGACATCGCGAGGCGCTCGCTCAATCTTGGCGACACTGTCACGGTTCGGCGTCTGGATGGCGCCCTGCACGATGTGCTGCTCTCCGCACCCGACGTGCGCGCCAAGGCCTTCGAGGCGATGACCAGATGGCTCAAGGGCTACCTGAGCTGAGGGGAACATCCGCCGCAGCATCGCGGTTGGATTGCGTGTACCCCCTCCGAGCCGAAAGGTCAGCATGAGCCGTCTCTTGTCACCAGTCACCCTCCCGAGCGTGGAAGGCGACGGGCTGCCGCTCCGCAACGCGACCTTCCTGGCGCCCATGTGCCAGTACTCGGTGACGGAGCGTGACGGGCTGCCGACCTCCTGGCAGTTGGTGCATCTCGGAGCACGGGCCAGCGGCGGCTTCGGGCTGGTCTGGACGGAAGCGACCGCCGTGGTTCCTGAGGGCCGCATCTCGCCGGAGGACACGGGCATCTGGAGTGACGAGCACACGGAGGCGTGGAAGCCGATCGTCGACTTCATCCACTCGCAGGGCGCAGCTGCCGGCATCCAGCTGGCTCACGCAGGGGGCAAGGCATCCACGTACCCCGCGCTCCCCGATGCTGAACGAGGCACTGTTCCCGAGAGCGCAGGGGGGTGGATAGCCGAGGCCCCATCGAGCAGCGATGTCTTCGGTCTTGCACTGCCAGCAGCGCTCAGCGTGGAGAAGATCGGCGAGCTCGTGGCCTCCTGGGGCCGCGCGGCGCGACGTGCCCACGAAGCCGGTTTCGACGCACTGCAGATCCACGCCGCGCATGGGTACCTGCTGCACGAGTTCCTCTCGCCGCGCTCGAACCAGCGCGAAGACGAGTACGGGGGATCGTTCGAGAACCGAATCCGCTTCGCCCTCGAAATCGTGACCGAAGTGCGACGCAACTGGCCAGCTGAGAAGCCACTTGCCATCCGGTTCTCTGGCGAGGACTGGATCGAAGGTGGTTGGACGATCGCAGAGACCGTCGAGCTCGCCACCCGCGTCCACAAGCTTGGTGTCACAGTGTTCGACCTGTCGAGCGGCGGCATCGGGGCGTTCACGGGCCCGACTGGGCCCGGCTACCAGGTGACGCTCGCGCGCGCCGTACGCGAAGCGCTGCCCCAAAAGGGCACCTTCGTGACGGCCGTTGGCCAGATCACCGAGGCACGCCATGCCGAGGCTATCCTCGTGGCAGGAGACGCTGACGGCATCACAGTGGGGCGCGCCGCGCTCGCGAACCCAAACTGGGCCGTGCATGCGGCTGTCCAGCTGGGGGACGGACAGGAGCAGCTCGTCGCCCCGCAGTACTGGCGCGCAAGCATGGCCTAGCAGACCGCTCGGAGCCTTGCCGCCGAGGGTGGTCAGGCCTCGTCGCGCGTGGCCATATCCCCTTTGGCGGTCGTGGAGTCGGCCAGGAGCTGCGTAAGGGTGTCCTTGAGGGCCTCGAGCTCGGTTCGGCTCCATCCGAGTTCCGCGATGACCTTGACGGGCACCTCGACGGCTTTGAGCCGCAGCTTGCGGCCAGCCTCAGTGAGTCTGATCTCGACGGTACGCTCGTCCGCTGCCCGGCGCTGTCGGGTGATGAGACCGGAGGCCTCGAGGCGCTTCACGAGGGGGCTGAGGGTTGCCGGCTCGAGGTACAGCGCTTTGGCAAGCTGCCCGAGCGTCTGGCCGTCGTCCTCCCAGAGCCCGAGCATCACGAGGTATTGCGGGTGCGTCAGACCGAGGGGCTCGAGGATCGGACGGTACAGAGAGATGACGCTCCTGCTCGCAGCGGCGAGGGCGAAGCAGAGTTGCTTATCGAGAGCGAGGAGGTCCACTCCTCCAGCGTAGCGGTATCGACGCAGGGCACAAATAGTTAGTACACTAACTACATGCCGAGCGACAGACTCCCCAACCCGTACAAGGGTCAGCCTGGATGGTGGAACCGACTCAACCAGGCTCTCTTCCCGTTCATGGGTCCTGCCCAGGTGGGTACCGGGGGAGCCGTGCGAACCGACCCCGTGCGAGCCCCTGCGGCCTGCCGCGACTGCGGCCACCCGTACTCAGAGCACGAGATCCGGAGGGGCATTGGCGGCAACCAGCCGAGCAGCATCCTCTGCCCGCGCGCTTAGCTCGTTCGCGTCAGAGCGACACGGCGAGCGCAAGTGAGGCGAGGAGAAGCATCCCGAGGCAATTCAGCCAGAACTCGCGCCCGAGGAACCTGGCACGCACATGTGCGACCGTGGCGCAGATGAAGTAGGCGACGACGCCCACGTTGGCAGCGAAAGCAACACCGGGAACCCAGATACCCACGACAAGTCCACCTGCGGCGAGCAACTTGATCACGACGAGCAGCCACCACCAGTCACGCGGAAACTCGACGCCGTCCAAGCAGTCGCGGATGAACTTGGGCGGCCTGATCGACATAGCCGCGTCACCCGCGAGCACAATTGCGAGCACGAGGGTCGGCCACCACGGATCCGGAACGAGTGTCATCAGTGCTCCTTGCAGGCGCAGATCGCGGCGAAGGCGCCGCGAAGGTCGGTCGAGAGCGCCGCGGCGTCGACCGTGCGGCGGGCCGACGCGGTGAAGAGCAGCCCGACGTACGTGAAGTACAGCGCACCAGCCTTGGCCGCCGCCTCGTCAGAACTCGTGCACCCCCGCTCGGTGATCACAGCGCGAAACTCCTGGGTGAGCCCAGTCGCCAGGTCTGCAAAGAGCCGCGAGTCGTGGCCGCCGGAGACAAGGATGGAAGCGTAGACGCGCGCGAGATCGTCGTGGCGCGTGAAAAGGGACACAAACGGCGCAGTGAGTGCCACCAAGCGGTCGGGGCAGGCGCCTGACCTCCCCGCAGCGGAGATCGCTGTGGCGCGAGGGACACCACGATCAGCCACCCGCTTGTTGTGCTCCGCCTCGATCGAGCGATCGAAGACGCTCACGAGCAGTGCCTGCTTGTCACCGACAGCCATGACGGTACCCACACTGACCTGCGCCGCGTCGGCGATGCCACGCACGGTTGTCGCGGCGAACCCCTCGTCCTCGAAGAGACGCTCGGCGGCGTCGAGCACGCGGGCTTGCGTCGCGCGCTTGGTCTCCGCGCGTGTTGCTGGCATACGTGCACAATACCCTGAACACGTTCACTGAACTTGTTCACTGAGAGAATCCCACCGCGCCCTCGGTCGATTTAACCTGTCGATCTGGGGTGTTCAGACCGTAAACCATCATCGAAACTAGATACGAGTTTGGCTGAAAAAGGCTGGTCTGGAACTCGTCATTGATCCGGTCCAGTGGTAGGCTGGTGGTGATCTTGGGGGAGGTTACCGTGGCATCGCAGCCGGGGCAGGAAGCGCGTTGTTTGTCGTCGATGGAGACGGCTGTTGTAGATGCGCTCCTCGAGGCCCGAACCCAACTTTCCGGAGTTCCTGACGCGGAGATCGTGGTCGTGCTGCACGAGTTGGCGGCTCGTCGGCGGGTGTTGGATGCGGCGTTGGTGGAAGTGGCTGCCGAGATGCTCCGGCGGGAGGATGAGTCGCCGCGGTCGGAGACGGTCGCACGCAAGGCGGGGTTCCGGAATCTGGCCGGCATGGTCGAGCAGGTGCTCGGCGTGAAGCTGTTCGAGGCGAACACGCTCGTCAAGGTGGCTTCCGTGACGCGGGAGCGGATGGGGATGACGGGGGAGCCGATCCCCGCGAAGTTCGCAGCGGTGTCCCGGGCGGTTTCGTTGGGGGTGATGTCGGTGGCGCAGGCGGCCGCGATCACGAAGGGGCTTGAGCACACGCGTGACCGCGTCGACGTCGATGATCTCGCGCTGGCCGAGGCGGAGCTGGTGGCGTCGGCGTGTGGGGTGAACCCGGAGGATGAGCAGCCGGCGGTGCCGAAGGTGCTGGAGGTGCAGGCCGCGATGTGGGTGTCGTACCTGGATCCGGATGGTGACGAGCCGCGGTCGGAGAAGATCGCGGCGGAGCGGGGTTTGTGGTGGTCGCGGCGCGCTGATGGGGCGATCACGGGAAAGTTCGTCGCGACGCCCGAGCAGGGTGAGCAGCTGATCTTGGACATCGACGCGCTACTCTCGCCTCGCCGGGCGGTGGAGTTCCCCGCCGCGACGAGTTGCGGTGAGCCGCACGCCGCGGCCCTCGGCACGGACGGAAATCCGTGCGACGGTGACCACGCAGGCGCAGCCGTGGGCGCAGAAACAGATGCAGGGGCGGATGCAGGTACAGGCGCAAGCACGAGCTACGTCGGCGTCGAGGGTCACGAGGTGCAGGTTCCGTTGGAGGATCTGCGCACGCAGCCGCAGCGGCGCATGGACGCGCTCGCCTCGATTCTGACGTCCTACGCCGAATCGACCGACGCGCCCCGCATCGGCGGGGAAGCGCCCACGCTCGTCGTCGTGACCACCGAGGCTGGGCTCGAGGGAAACCCTGCGCGTCCCGAGGACGTGTCCCACTTCGAGCACACCGGCGAACCCGTCCCGGCGTCATTCGCCGCGAAAGTCATGTGCGACGGGTTCATCCGCGTCGCAGTCCAGGGGACGAACGGGGAGATCCTCGACCTCGGCAGGCGCCGACGACTCTTCACGACGGGCCAGCGACGGGCGATCTTCGTCAGAGACCGACACTGCCGAGCTCCCGGCTGCCGAGCGCCAGCACGCTGGTGCGAAACACACCACGCCGTGCCCTGGAGCGAAGGCGGACCAACCGACGTGAAAGACGGCATCCTGCTCTGCTCCTTCCACCACCACAAAGTCCACCGAGACAGACTCACCCTCATCCTGGGCGCCGACGGCAGGTGGAGAGTCGTCGCGACCGTCGGCCACCACGTCCGACGCCGGACCCCACGGCGCCGCGTCTACCAACACACCGACGCGCCCCGACCCGACTGGAACCGCAGAAGCTGAAACAGGAGAGTCTGGAACTGCCGCACCTGACACAATGTGCCTGAGAAGCGCGGCCCAAAGCGCGCCTAGCAGAGTGTCGACGGCCCAAGCGAAGCAAGCACCGCGGCTGGTCTCAGGCGGCTGGTCTCAGGCGGCCGGTCTCAGGCGGCCGGCAAGGACTCCAGCATGTGCTCCCAGGACCGGAGCACGTCCTGCCCGACCAGCCCAAGCTGCGTCAGCACGGCCACGCAGCGAGAGTGCTCGTCGTAGAGCTCCAGGGCCGTCGTCGGCCCCTGCGGGCCCCACGACGTCACCAGCAGGCACGAGCGCAGCGCCGAGAGGTCTAGCTCCACGATTCCCTCACCCAGTGACACGACAAGCAGACTGCCCACGCGCTCGACCAGGTGCACTCGGCCCGCACTCAACTGCAGGACAGCGCTCGACGGCACCCCGACGCACACCGGCAGACCAACGGAGCTCAGGTGCTCGAACAGCGCCGAGACCACCGAGCAGTCCACGCCGCGGCTGCTCCCGACCCCGCCAACGCCCCACACCCCGCGGGCCTCGCCCGAGCCGCCTCGCACCAGCGCCGCGTGACGATCGGCACCGCCGTCCTCGAACACGGCGTCGAGCTGAGCGAGCTGGTCGCCGTCGCGCCAGCCCGTCTCCTCAGCACGCGAGAGCTGCGCACGAGCGAGCTGCGCCTCCGTCAGCCCCCGAGAACGGCCGAGTTCCGAGAGGAGCTGCGCATCAGCTTCGGAGTGGACCAGCACGCGATGCACGAGGTGCCCAGAACTCGAATAGACGTAGAGAGTCGGCAGAGCGCCCGGCACCCCCTCGTCATGCGCGATGACAGCGGCGCCGAGGAGCGTCGGGCGCACCCGGAGCGTGATCCACGCAGAAGGGGGAACGAGCGCACTGCCGCAAGCCGTCGGGAGGTCGTAGCTGCCGATCTGGTGCATCGTGCACACAGCGTTCCGGGTTGTGGCCGTCGCCGTTCCGAATCCCACAAGCCCGTAGGCCAGCGCCTCCGGCGTGAGAGCAACCTTGCGAAGCATGGTGTGCGGGGAAGCGAGCAGCCTGTCGAGAGTGCCAGCTCCCTGCGCGCTCACCGGCCGGTGGTGCCCGGGGCTGGCGCTTGTGTGCCCGCGCTCGCCAGGCCCGCCGTGCCTCCGCCGCGCACACGGGCAGTTCCCGCTCACCCCGCAGACCTCACCCTGGCCCGCGGTGTCCTCCGGCAGCATGGCTCAGTACACGTCCCGCACGTAGCGCTTCTGGCGCTTCAGGGCAGCCACGTACTCCGCTGCCCCCTCCGAGGTGACGCCGCGCTCCTGGGCTACGACGGCGTGCAGCGCATCGTCGACGTCGCGCGCCATTCGGGAAGCGTCGCCACAGACGTAGAAGTGCCCGCCCTCCTCGAGCCACGCGTACAGCTCCGCGCTGTGCTCAAGCATCCGCGTCTGCACATAGATCTTCTCCGCCTGATCACGCGAGAATGCCAGATCGAGGCGATCGAGCACACCGCGTTCGGTGAGCCCCTCGAGCTCCTCCTCGTAGATGAAGTCGCTTTCGCGGTGCTGGTCGCCGAAGAGCAGCCAGTTGCGGCCAGCCGCGCCTCTCGCCTCGCGCTCGTGCAGGAACCCGCGGAACGGGGCGATGCCCGTGCCAGGGCCGACCATGATCATGGGTGCGTCGTTGTCCTCCGGGACGCGGAACGCGGCGTTCGGCTGCAGGAAGAGGTGCACGGGGTCGAGGTCGCCAACACGATCCGCGAGGAACGTGGAGCAGACACCGCCGTAGCGCCGCGCCTCGTTCCCGTACCGAACCGAGGCGACGGTCAGGTGGATGCGGTCCGGGCTCGCCAGCGGGCTCGACGAGATCGAGTATGCGCGGTGCTGCAGTGGGCGGAGCAAAGCCGCGAATTCGTCCGCGCCGAACGCCACTCCCTGCGCGGCCTTGAGCACGTCGAGCGTGTCGCGGCCCCACAGCCAGCCGTCGAGCTGCGCCTTGTCGCCGCGCTGCACGAGCTCGGCGACCGCCCCGCTGGGTTCACGCGCGGAGAGCTCAGCGAGCAGGTCCTTCGAGGGCGCCGTGATGTCAAGCTCCCGCTCGAACGCGGTCCGCACGCTCGAGCCGCTCTCGAGCGTCTCGTCCCCGGAGAAGCCGAGGTGCCCAAGCAACTCGTCGACCAGCGCCGTCTCGTTGACCGGCACGACCGCGAGGGCGTCGCCGGCCGCGTAGGTGATGCCGCTGTCGCCGAGATCGAACTCGTAGTGTCGGATCTCCTTCGAGCTGCGGGGGCCGGAGAGCACGCGGTTCACTGCGAGACGGGACGGGTACGGGGTCTTCTTGTTCCAAGGGGAGCGCACCCGGGCCGGCGCCGCCGCGGCCGCTGGAGCCGGAGCCGGGGCCGCCGTGTTCGGCTGCAGCGCCCCGAAGTGCTCGACGACCTCGGCGATCCAGGCCGCAGCACTGTCCTCGTAGTCGACGTCGCAGTCGACCCGCTGGACCACGCGGGTGGCGCCGAGCTGCTCAAGGCGGGTGTCGATGAGCTTCCCCGCCTGGCAGTAGTCGTCGTAGCTGCTGTCGCCAAGCGCGAGCACCGCGAACTTCGCAGACTCAAGCCGTGGGGCACCGTCGGCGGACAGCTCCTCCCAGAACAGCTCGGCGTTGTCCGGCATCTCGCCCTCGCCGTACGTGGACGTCACAACGATGATGTTGCGTTCGCCGCCGAGCGCCTCAGGCGAGACGGAATCGAGCGGTGCGAGCGTCGCGGCCAGCCCGGCACCGCGGGCAGCCGCCGCGAGGTCCTCCGCGACGAACTCGCAGTTCCCGGTCTGCGTTCCGATGAGGATCTCCAAGGTGAGCGTCGCCGCCTGGACCTCCTTGTCGGCGGTCGGGATAGCGGCAAGCCCCGCCATGAACCCCGATAGCCAGGCCTGCTGCTCCCGGGTGAACGGTGCGTCTACCGGGATGAACGGCGCGCTCACGCGAGTCCTCCCGCGGTCGCTGCGAGTCCCGCGACGGGAACGGACGGCTGCTGGCGCTTCTCCGTGACGACAAGTTCCCTTGCAATGTCCACCATCGCGGCCGTGGCGAGGATCTCGTCGGTCCCGACAGACTCCAGGAGGCGCCGGTTCTTCACGTTCTGGTGCATGATCCACCCCGTCGTTCCTGGCGCGTCGATGCTGCGCACATTGCGCAGGCGAAGGGCGTCCTTATAGTCCTCGAGTCGCTTGGCGGCGATGAGCGCCGCCAGTTCCGCATCCTCGAAGCGGTCGAGCTCACCGCGCAGGTACTTGTTCACGCGTTGCATGACGAAGAAGTCCTCCGTGAGGATGAGCTTGCGCACGGCGTCAACTACCCGGGGGTCGTCCGGACCCTGAGCATCCGGCACCCGAGTGAGAGCGATGTCCTGCGAGATGTTCAGCACCGCGTAGGACGCCAGCAGGGCGAACCGGTCGTCGCGATCCGACTCTGACCCGCTCGGAGTGCGACCGTCGATGACGGGGTGTCCGCCGCGGTAGGCCTCCTTGAAAAGGCGGATGCGCTGGGTCGCGATGGAGGTCGAGAGCTCGTCGAGCAGCTCCTTGCGTCCCTTCGCCGCGAGGATCTCGTCGGCGTCCTGGTAGAGCAGAAGCGCGCGCGGCATCCCGCAGAAGAACTTGCTCCGCTCGACCTCCCAGTCACCGAGAATCCGCGCGGCGAGCGGGGACCCCGTCGCGTCGAGATGCCACTGCAGGAGGAGCTTGACGGCGGCCTCGTGGAAGTCTCCGCGGCTGGTGTCGGTGATGGGGAACACGAGGAGCGAGTCCGCGCTCACGTTGTCGCGAGTCGACCCGTCGGCGTCGTACTGGTAGACGAAGCCGCCGCTCATCCCGTTGCCGAGGCCCTTGCCCGCGGCCCCGAGGTTGAGCACGGCCCCGTTGGTCATGTACTCGCACCCGAAGTCGCCGATGCCCTCGACGACCGCCGTTGCGCCGGAGTTTCGCACGGCGAAGCGGTCGCCGGCCTCTCCCTGCACAAACGTGCGTCCACCCGTCGCCCCGAAGAGCGCGAAGTTTCCGATGAGCACGTTCTCGCCGGGCTCCGAACCTCCGCCGCCGGGGGAGAGGACGACGATCGTGCCACCGCCCTGGCTCTTGCCGACTCCGTCGTTCGCGGTGCCCGTGTGCACGAGGCGCATGCCGTCGTTGCTGAACGCGCCGTAGGACTGGCCCGCCGACCCCTGGGTCGTGACGATCACGCTGCCATCGACAAGCGAGCGTCTGCCGCGCTCGTCCTCGACAACTGCCGGAAGCCCTGCCACCGTCTCGGCGTCGAGCTCGTAGTTGAGCATCCGCTCGATATCGATCGACAACTGCCCGCCGACCGACTTGAAGCGATTGCCCATCTCGACCCCTTCGATGCGCACCTCGGGCTCGGCCCGCTCGACGAGCGCCGCGCGGATCTGCTCGACAAGCGAGTCGTCGATGCTGAAGTCCTTCTCGAGGTAGATCGGGTCGACGACGATCTTCTCCGGCACTTTCGCAAGCATGTCGCGCACGTCGAGGTCGCCGACGCTCGCCGGGTGCGCGAGGAGCTGCAGCAGGTCGCCGCGGCCCCGAGCCTCTGCGAGGGACCGGAGGCCGAGCGACGCGAGGATCTCCCGCACCTCGTGCGAGATGTTCAGCAGGTACTGCGCGAGTGCCCGCGGGTCGCCGTCGAACACCTCGGGGTTCGTCGTGAGCCCCGCCGGGCACTTGATGTTGCAGTTCTTGGCCATGACGCAGCCGAGCATCATGAGTGCCGTCGTGCCGAACTCGAAGCTGTCGCCGCCGAGGAGCGCCGAGGTGACGACGTCGCTCGCCATCTGGTGAGCGCCAGAGCACCGCAGCACCACTTTCTGCCTGAGGCCGTTGGCGAGCAGCGCCTGGTGCACCTCCGCGACGCCGATCTCTGCCGAGCGACCCGCGTACTTGAGGCTCGTGACGGCCGCAGCCCCCGTGCCACCCGTGTTGCCCGCGACGTTGATGACGTCGGCGCCTGCCTTTGCGACACCCACGGCGATCGTGCCGATGCCCTCGGACGAGACGAGCTTCACGACGACGCGCACACGCGCCGCCTTGCAGTCGTGGATGAGCTGGGCGAGGTCCTCAATCGAGTACGTGTCGTGGTGCGGTGGCGGGGAGACGAGCTCGACGCCGGGGGTGCCGCCTCGCGCCGCCGCGATATCTACCGTGACCTTCGGTGCTGGCAGCTGCCCGCCCTCACCCGGCTTGGCGCCCTGGCCGATCTTGATCTCCAGCTCCTGCAGCATCGGGTCGGCGAGGTAGCCGGCCCAGATGCCGAATCGGCCGGAGGCGAACTGCTTGATGCGCGAGCCGCGGATCGTGTTGTAGCGGGTGATGTGCTCGCCACCCTCGCCGCAGTTCGACATGCCGCCGACCATGTTTGTGCCGTGCGCGACCGATTCGTGGGCCGTCGCGACGAGCGCGCCGTGGCTCATTGCTCCGGATGCGAGCGTGCGCGCGATCTCGTGCGCTGGCTGCACCTCGCTGAGCGAGATGCTGTCCGGCGCAGTCCTCAGCAGGCTCAGGATGCCCGCGGAACCGGGAGCCACCGTGATCTCGAGGTGTGAATCCGTTGCAGTGGTCTCGACGACGACCTCCGCGTCGAGCGCCGTGAGCACCTGGGCGAGGGCATCGTGGCGCGTGGCGTCGCCGCCGAGCGGGCCCGTCAGCGTGAGGCGGTAGAGCTCGTTGGCGACACGGTCGATCTCGAGGCCGCGGACGCGGACGTCGCTGTTGCCCTCAAGCGAGAACCTGCTCAGCTCGCGTGCGAACTCGGCAGGCGTGGAGGCGAGTCTGACGTCGGCGGGCAGCGAGAGCACGTCACGCAGCGCGGACGGACGCCTCGTGCGCTCCTGGATGGTGTTGGTGACGAAGTCGCGATAGCCGGGGGTGATCTCGAACGCGTCGATCTGCTCGGGGGTGAGCGCCCCGTATCCGCTGTAGGTGTATGCCTTGTCGTCGAGCCCGAATGCGTCGCCGAGCTGGCCGAGCGTGAGCAGGCGCAGCGAGTCGTGGCCAGGGTGGGGTTCGGCCACGCCCGGTTCCCTCGCCGCAGCGGCGTCGCGCGTCTCGAGGATGCGCGGCTCCTCCGTCATGTCGATGAATCCACGGACGGCTGTCGTGCCGAAGGAGTGACCTGCGCCCTCCTGGCGCTCCTTGAAGAGTCCGAGTAGGGGGATCTGCTTCTCGTCGGCAACTGCGACGGCTCGTTCGTGCCACTCGGCGACGGCGAGGGCGATGCGCTCGAACCGCACCCCGCCGACGGGGGCCGCGAGGTGCGGGAAGTAGTCGGCGAGGACGGGGTCCTTCGTGTCCAGGTAGTTGGGTTCGAAGAACTCCCCGCCGATGTAGCTCTCGACCGTGCACAGGCCGACCCGGCCCATCGTCTTCATGAGCGACTTCTCTGCCGCCTTCGCGAAGCGGGCGACCGCGAGGTCGGTCTCCGTGATCGTGTCGACGGATGCGGCGCCGCTCGGGTAGCGTTCCTCGGCGCGCAGGCGCACGCACAGTGGGTAGACGGCGGCAGCGCCGAACCCCAGCGCAGAGGCGATGTGGTGGGAGGAGGGCAGCTGGCCGCTCTCGGCGATGATCGAGACGCGAAGACGCAGCCCCTCCCTGATGAGCCGCTGGTTGACGGCGGCGATCACAAGGATGAGGGGGATGGCCGCCGCTTCTCGTGACACGTTGCGGTCCGTGAGCACGGCGATCCCGCCCTGTGTCCGCGCGAAGCCGGTGACGGCGTCGCAGACACGCTCGACGGCGGCGCGCAGCGAGGCCGCGTTCGCGGCAGCGTCGCCCTGGACCGGCGTGTAGAGGATTTCGAACCGCTCGAGCGGCGCGAGACGCTGCTCGCGCAGCGCCACCATGTTGAGGTGGCTCAGGATGGGCGAGGGCACGACGATCTGGCGTGTCCGGTTTCCACCGTCCGGCTTCGCCCCGAGCGCCACGCGGAGCGTCATTCCGTCGGCTTCCCTGATGCTGTCGAGCGGCGGGTTCGTGACCTGCGCGAATCGCTGCGAGAAGTACTTCGCGAGCCCACCTTCCTGGTCGGAGAGCGCGTTGATCGCGTTGCCGTAGCCCATGGCAGAGATCCGCTCGGTGCCGTTGGCGAGCATCGGATCCATCATGAACTTGAAGCTCTCCTGGTTGAGCGAGTACGCGACGTACCTGCCTGCGGGGGAGAGGTCGCCCTCGTAACCGAGCGTGTTGCTGCCGCGGCTGATCTCGGGGAGTTCGATGTCCTCGATGTTCACTCGCGCGGCTCCGAGCTCCGCACTGTAATCGCGTCGAAGCGCGAGCTGCTCAAGGGCCTCCCACGTGCGGAAGCTGCGTCCCTGCCTGTGGTCGAAGTAGAGCATCCCGCCCGCTTCGATACGGCCGCGGCGGATGATCGTGCCGGGCGAGAACTGGATCTGGCCCGCCTCCGAGCTGACGACGAGGTAGTCGTCGGTCTCGACCGTGCGCAATGGGCGCAGACCGAGGCGGTCGAGACGCGCGCCGATGATGTCGCCGTTGCTGAACACGAGGGCGGCGGGCCCGTCGTTCTTCTCCTCGTAGAGCGAGAAGAACTCGAGCATGTCGCGGACTTCGGGGGTCAGCGTGCGGTCGTTCTCCCAGGCGGGCGGCATGGTCGAGACGACTGCCTCGACGAGCTCGAGACCGTCGTCGAAGACGCGGCTCTGCAGCGTCTGGTCGAACCGGCTGCTGTCCGACTGCCCGGGCGGATGCACGATGACGCGCCCGCGAGCCGTCGCGAGTGCGTTCTCGGAGAGCCGGTTCTTGCGGTCGGTGTTGAGCTCGCCGTTGTGCGCGAGCATGCGGAAGGGCTGCGCCATGCTCGGGTGCGGTTCCGTGTTCGTGGAGAAGCGCGTGTGGAAGAAGAGCGTTCGCACGGACTGGCGCTCGTCGAGGAGGTCCGTGAAGTAGGGGATGACCTCGTTCGAATTGAGACGCCCCTTGAGTGTCTGCGTGCGAGCGCTCAGTGAGAGCGGGTAAAGGCCCTGCAGCGCAGGGTCGGCGTAGGCGACGCCCTCGATCTCGAGGAGCGCGGTGTTCGCCGCCGCATCCATCTCCGCCCGGCTCCACCCCGGGGCGGCCTCGAAGACCCACTGCACGATCGGGAGTTGGTAGTGCTCGGCCGCCGGACGGGCCACGGAAGGGTCGACAGGAACGTCGCGCACGAGCACGGGTTCGATTCCGTGTGCCCTCAGCGTGCTGGAGATCAGCTCGTGAGCGGCTCCGAGCTGGTCCTTGTCGCTCGGCATGAAGAAGTTACCGACGCCGAAGAGGCCGGCCGTGAGCGGCCTGCCGACCACAGCACTGAAGAACTCGACCGAGAGGTCCACGTTGATGCCGGCACCGTCGCCGACACCCTCGGCCGACATGCCGCCGCGGTGCGGGATCGCGCACAGCGCCTCGTTGCCGAGACGGATCACGTCATGGTGCTGCACACCGTCTTTGCGTGTGACGAAACCAACGCCGCAGTCGCTCTTCTCGAGCTCAGGACGGTACAGACCAGCGATTTTTTGCGACACGAAGATGCCTCCAGGGGACAGCAGCGAGGGGAACAGGCGACGCGAACACTGCAACGTTGGAGGTTTCGTCTGCGGGAGTCGGCACTTGGTGCGGTGCGAGCTTCCCAGCGGCAAAGCGGTATACGTACGGTAAGGGTTGCCTAAAGCTGATGCAAGGCCACGCGCCGCTAATCCTGGCAAACGCTGACCTACCACCTGGTGGGCTGAGGAGTACGATCCGGAACGCGCACTCGCGCCAGCACCAACAGTAAGAGGCACCATGAGCACCATCTTCATCACCGGAACGTCAACGGGACTCGGCCGCGCGACCGTCGAGCTCTTCTCCGCGAGGGGCTGGCGCGTCATCGCCACGATGCGAACGCCAGAGAAGGAAACCGCCCTCGGTGAGCTCCCCGGCGTGACACTCAAGCAACTCGATGTGACCGACCCTGACGCCATCGTGCGAGTCGTCGCCGAGACGCTCGCGGAGGAGCCGGTCGACGTCCTCTTCAACAATGCGGGCTACGGTCTCGCCGGCCCCTTCGAAGCGGCGACGGATGAGCAGATCGTGCAGAACATCTCGACGAACCTCCTCGGCGTCATGCGCGTCACCAAGGAGTTCATCCCGCACTTCCGCGAATGCGGCACCGGGGTCATCCTCACGACGACTTCCATCGGCGGCAAGGTCACGATGCCCTTCAACTCCGTGTACCACGCCGCGAAGTTCGGCGCCGAAGGCTGGAGCGAGGGGCTCTCCTACGAGCTGGCTCCGTACGGCATCCGCGTCAAGACGATTGCGCCTGGCGGGATCCGCACCGACTTCGGCGGCCGTAGCCTCGACCAGACCGGCCACCCCGAGTACATGGATGCGCTCATCAAGGCGACGTCGCGGTTCCGCGACCCTGCCCGCGACGCGACACGCTCATCTGCCGAGCAGGTCGCCCAGGCAGCGTTCGACGCGGTGACGGACGGCACCGAGCAGATCAGCTACGTCATCGGCGAGGACGCGCAGGAGTACCTGAGCATGCGCGAGCAGCTGGGGCAGACGGGGTTCGTCGCGGCATCCACGAAGCTCTTCTTCGGCTGAGATGGTCGTGGTGACTGAGATGGTCGCGGCGGCTGACATGGTCAGGCGACTGACATGGTCGCGGTGGCTGAGATGATGGGCGCATGAGCGAAGTCAAGACATACATGCGAACCGCCTCGGCCGAGGCTGACGCCGGGGAGGAGGCCCTCTCGGACGTGACTGACAAGCTCGTGCAGCGACTTGTCGAGGCTGGGGCTGCCGACGGCGTCACGATTCCCGAGAGCGAGGTCGAGGTCGACGTCCTGGTCGACGACACCTTGAATCTCTGGGATGCGACGGCCACGTGGTCGGGCACAGGCGCCAGCTCCGGCGAAGTTGAAGAGCAGCCTGCAGCCGTCGAATAGCACCCAGGACGGCCACCATCGACGGAAGAAGCCCCGACTTACCAGTGATTCACTGGCAAGCCGGGGCTTCTTGTCTGGTGCCGGCTGTGGGATTCGAACCCACACGCCCTCTCGGACAGAGCATTTTGAGTGCACCGCGTCTGCCATTCCGCCAAGCCGGCGCTTTACCTCGGACACAGTATCGTAAGCTCACTACGTGACTGAACAGGAAACCTCTCAAGCCCCGCGCCGTGTAGTCGTCGCTGAAGACGAGTCGCTCATCCGGCTCGACATCGTGGAGATCCTCCGCGACAACGGCTTCGACGTGGTCGGAGAGGCCGGCGACGGGGAGACCGCGGTCGCCCTCGCGAAGGAACTTCGCCCCGACCTCGTCATCATGGATGTCAAGATGCCGCAGCTCGACGGCATCTCCGCAGCCGAGCAGCTGTCGAAGGACAGCATCGCCCCGGTTGTGCTCCTCACCGCTTTCAGCCAGAAGGAACTGGTCGAGCGCGCGACCGAGGCAGGCGCCCTCGCCTACGTCGTGAAGCCGTTCACGCAGAACGACCTGCTTCCCGCGATCGAGATCGCACTGGCACGCCACGCGCAGCTCATCGCGCTCGAGGCCGAGATCTCCGATCTCAACGAGCGGTTCGAGACGCGCAAGCAGGTCGACCGCGCGAAGGGCCTCCTCACCCAGAAGATGGGCCTCAGCGAGCCGGAGGCGTTCCGTTGGATCCAGAAGGCCTCGATGGACCGCCGCCTGACGATGCAGGAGGTCGCGCAGGCGGTCATCCAGCAGCTCTCGGCCAAGAAGTAGCCGGGCCCCAATCAACAGAAGCCCTCACCGCGTTGTCGCGGTGAGGGCTTCTTCGGCCCTGCCTCGAATTACTTGGCAGTCCGAATGAGGTTCGTGATGCGCACGGTCGAGCAGCGTTTCCCGCTCTCGTCGGTGATGACGATCTCGTGAACCGTCATCGACCCTCCGAGGTGGATGGCCGTGCACTCGCCCGTGACCCAGCCGCTCACGGCGGATCCAGTGTGGGTCGCGTTGATGTCGATGCCGACCGCGAAGCGCCCGGGGCCGGCGTGCACGTTGGCAGCCATGGAGCCCAGGGATTCACCGAGCACGCAGTATGCGCCACCGTGCAGCAGGCCGATGGGCTGCGTGTTCCCCTCAACCGGCATGACGGCCACGGAGCGTTCTGGACTCAGCTCGACGCAGAGGATGCCCATGCGCTCGGCGAGCGCGCCGAAGCCGCGCCCGTAGGTCACTTCGTGCTGGTCGGGGATCGCGAGACCGTTGACCGTCGACGGCGGTGTTTCCAGGGGTGTCATCACGCTTCCTCCTCGAAGAACGCCCCACAACACGCGCGCATCGGCGCAGTGTCTGGGGCGGCAAGTAGGCTGACCGTGTGTCAGCGCAAAATCAGCCTACCCTCATGGTCATCGACGGCCACTCGCTTGCCTTCAGGGCGTTCTTCGCCCTGCCGGTCGACAGTTTCGTGAACGCCGAGGGGCAGCACACGAACGCCATTCATGGCTTCGTCTCGATGCTCCTCAACCTGCTGCAGAACGAGAATCCGAGCCACATCGCGGTGGCATTCGACATCTCGCGCAGCTCCTTCCGCACCCGCGAGTATCCGGAATACAAGGCGGGCCGCGATGCGACCCCCGTCGAGTTCAAGGGTCAGGTCCCGTTGCTTCGCGACGCCCTGCACGCGATGGGCATCACGACCGTCGTGAAGGAGGACTTCGAGGCAGACGACATCCTCGCCACGCTTGCGCGCCAGGGGCGCGAGCAGGGCTTCAAGGTGCTTGTCGTCTCCGGCGACCGCGACTCGATCCAGCTCGTCACCGACGACGTCACGCTGCTCTACCCGTCCACGCAGGGCGTGACGAAGCTCACTCGCTACGACCCGGCGAAGGTCGAGGAGCGTTACAGCGTTCGCCCCGAGCAGTACCCGGATGTGGCCGCACTTGTCGGCGAGAAGAGCGACAACCTGCCAGGCGTCCCGAAGGTCGGCGAGAAGACGGCGGCCAAGTGGCTCGCCCAGTACGGCTCGCTGCAGGGCATCCTCGACCACGCCGACGAGATCGGCGGCAAGGTCGGCGAGTCGTTCCGTGAGCACCGGGAGAACGCCGTCAGGAACCGCAAGCTCAACCGCCTCATCGACGACGTCGAGCTGCCGGTCGCGCCAGCCCAGTTGGGTCGCGGCTCCATCGATGCGGATGCGGTGCGCGAGATCTTCACGAAGCTCCAGTTCCGCACCCTGCAGGACCGCGTGCTCAAGCTCGCCGACGAGGCAGGCGATGACCTCGCACCAGCAGAGATCGTCGCGGCCCCGGTTCGCCCGGAGCTGCTCGACGAGGAGCTCGAGCAGTGGCTGGAGAAGGCCGTCGCCGCAACCCCGGAGGGTCTCGGTCTCACGGTGCAGCACGGTCCAGAGGGCGGCGTCCTCGCCGTCGGAGTCTCAACAGCCGCGGAGGCCACGGAGCTCCGCTGGATCCCGGACCGAGTCGACTACGCCCCCTTCGAGGCGTGGCTTGCGAGCGATGCCCCGAAGCTCATGTTCGACGCCAAGCCCCAGCTCAAGGCGCTGACGGTTGCCGGGCTCGAGGTTGGCGGACAGGTGAAGGACGGCCAGCTCGCCGGCTGGCTGTACCGCCCCCAGAACGCGCCGAAGCGCCTCGCCGAGCTCGTGCAGATGCGCCTCGACGAACAGCTCCCTGAGGTCGACCCGAACCAGCTGCAGATCGGCGACGAGTCGTCGCTCGCCGCGAGTGACGCCTGGTACACCCAGCGCGCGACCACGGCTGCGCTCGGCATGCTCGAACCAGGCACCCTCGACGTGTTCACGTCGATCGAGACGCCACTGCTCTCCACGCTGTCGAGCATGGAGCTCCAGGGCGTTGCCATCGATCGGGAGTTCCTGCAGGGCCTCGCCGACGACCTCTCCGAGCGCATCCGCACCTACGAGCAGGAGGCCTTCGACGCCATCGGCGGTACCGAGATCAACCTCGGCTCGCCGAAGCAGTTGCAGGTTGTGCTGTTCGAGACCCTCGAGATGCCGAAGACTCGCAAGACGAAGACGGGCTTCTCGACCGACGCCGAGTCGCTCGCCGACCTCGAACGCAACAGCCCGCACCCGTTCCTCGGTGCCCTCCGCAAGCACCGCGACGCGGTGAAGCTCCGTCAGATCATGGAGGGCCTGCTCAAAGCCATCGATGACGGCTCCCGCATCCACACGAGCTACCACCAGATCGGCTCGGCGACGGGTCGCCTCTCCTCGAACGACCCCAACCTGCAGAACATTCCCATCCGCTCTGAGGAGGGCAGGCGCATCCGTCGCGCGTTTGTTCACGGGCCCGAATTCGAGTCGCTGCTTACGGCCGACTACTCCCAGATCGAGATGCGCATCATGGCGCACCTCTCCGGCGACGCTGCCCTGATCGAGGCGTTCAACGCGGGGGAGGACCTCCACCGCTTCGTCGGTTCCCGCGTCTTCGGCGTGGACCCCGCTGATGTGACGCCCGCGATGCGCTCGAAGGTGAAGGCCATGTCGTACGGCCTTGCGTACGGCCTCTCGGCCTTCGGCCTCTCGAAGCAGCTGCAGATCGACGTCGCCGAGGCTAAGAAGCTCATGATCGACTACTTCGAGCGCTTCGGGAACGTCCGCGACTACCTGCGCAACGTCGTGCTCCAGGCCAAGGAGGACGGCTACACGGAGACGATCTTCGGTCGCAGGCGCCCGTTCCCAGACCTGCACTCGACGAATCGGATCGCCAGAGAGAATGCCGAGCGACAGGCGCTCAACTCGCCCATCCAGGGGTCGGCGGCTGACATCATCAAGCGCGCGATGAACTCGATCGAGGACCGTATCCGCAACGAGAAGCTTGCATCGCGGATGCTCCTCCAGGTCCACGACGAGCTCGTGTTCGAGGTCGCGGAGGGCGAGGGCGAGGCGATGGAGGCCATCGTCCGCGAGGAGATGGCCGGCGCCGCCGACCTCACGGTGCCGCTAGAGGTCCAGATCGGCCGCGGTCCGAACTGGGACGAGGCCGGTCACTAGCCGCGCCGGACGCGCCTCGCCCTCGCCCCTCAGCTGTTCGCTGTTCGCTGTTCGCCGTTCGCCGTTCAGCGTGCTTGCCGAGGGGCGAGCATAGGCTTGGGGGATGACGACTTCCGCTCCACTTCCCCAGAACACCGGTCAGACGCGACCGCAGACCGACATCGACCGGCTCGCGGAGGCCTGGGTCTCCACCGAGATCGAGCTCTCACCCGAGCGGCGGGTTGAGCTCGGCGTCGAGGGCGACAAGTCCGAGTACGGCGACTACTCGTCAGCGGCGGCGCCCCGCAAGCGCGCCGCGATCGTCGAGGTCCTCGCGAAGCTCGACACGCTGGAAGAGGCCGACGAGGTCGATCGCGTGACGGCCCTCGAGCTTCGGCGCAGCCTCGGCCTCGAGGTCGAGATGATCGACGCCAGGCTGCACCTTCGAGAACTCTCCAACATCGCATCTCCTGCCCAGGACATCCGCATGGTGTTCGACCTCATGGCCCGCGAGACCGTGACCGACTTCGAGGACATCGCTCGACGCCTCGAGAACCTTCCAGCAGCTGTCGAGGGGTACACGGAGCGCCTCGGCGCCGGCATCATGGCCGGCGTCGTCCCCGCCAAGCGACAGGTGCGCGAGGTCGCGGTCCAGACGGGCGAGTACGCCGCGGCCGGGAACTTCTTCGAGCAGCTCGCGGAGTCGACACCGACGCACGGCGAGGTCTCGCAGGAGCTCCGTGAGCGGCTGCGCCGCGGCGCGCAGCTTGCCTCGGCGGCCTATGGTGCGTTCACGACCTTCCTCGACGACGAGCTGCTGCCGGCAGCAAGCGAGACCGACGGCGTCGGGCGCGAGCACTACGCCCTCGCCTCGCGCGGATTCCTCGGCGCGGCGGTCGACCTCGACGAGACCTACGAGTGGGGTCTCGCCGAGCTCGCCCGCATGAAGGCCGAGCAGGAGGCGATCGCAAACGAGATCCTCCCGGGCGCGACGGTCGCCGAGGCCATCGCCCACCTCGAGCTCGACCCGGCACGCAAGCTGCACGGCAAGCCTGCGCTCAAGGCGTGGATGCAGGAGACCAGCGACCGCGCGGTTGCCGAGCTCGCCGAGAGCCACTTCGACATCCCGGAGCAGATGCGACGCCTCGAGTGCATGATCGCCCCGACGGAAGAGGGCGGCATCTATTACACGGGCCCGTCAGAGGACTTCTCGAGGCCGGGCCGCATGTGGTGGTCGGTCACGCCGGGTGTCACGCAGTTCGACACGTGGCGTGAGCTCACGACCGTTTACCACGAGGGCGTCCCGGGCCACCACCTGCAGATCGCGCGCGCAACGCTCAACCGCGACCAGTTGAACGCCTGGCGGCGCAACAACTGGACCTCAGGCCACGGAGAGGGTTGGGCGCTCTACGCCGAACGCCTCATGGAGCAGCTCGGCTACCTCGACGAGCCAGCAGACAGGCTGGGCATGCTCGACGGGCAGCGGATGCGAGCGGCACGCGTTGTCCTCGACATCGGCGTCCACTTGGGCAAGACCGTTCCGGAGGGCGACAAGGTCTGGGACTACGAGTACGCGCTCGCCTTCCTCCGCCAGCATGTGAACATGCCAGACGGCTTCGTGAAGTTCGAGGTCAACCGCTACTTCGGCTGGCCGGGCCAGGCCCCCTCGTACAAGATCGGGCAGCGCATCTGGGAAGACCTTCGCGCGGACGCCGAGCGGCGCGGCGGCGACGACTTTGACCTCAAGGCGTGGCACTCGCGTGCGCTCGACCTCGGTGGCCTCGGTCTCGACACGCTTCGCGAGGTGCTGAGCACCGACTGATCCGGCGCCTCGAGCTGTCGGTCTCCGAGAGCGAGGCGCACACCTGTGGTCTGTCCTCTTTCAGGCTGGCTGGCCTAGGCTCGCGGCAGCGAGTGCATGGATGCACTCGCTGCCGCGAATCCGAGGAGGCCGCAAGGTGCACCCGCAGAGTGGCGATTCGGCAGGGTCCGATCAGGCTGCCGCGGCATCCGCTCATTCCCTCATCGATGCCGACGGAGGCAGGGGTGGGGGAGTCGACCTGCGCTCGGCGGTTGCCGGGCTCCGCAGTGTCGTCCGGGATTCCTGGCTCAGGTCGCTGCAGCACCTCGGCAGCCCGGCAAACGCGAAGGCCCGCGACCTCGATCAGTTCGAGCCGCTCTCGGCGGCGAGAGAGCGCAGCCCCCTCCAGCACGTCCTTCCGGTGCTTGATCGCCTGCTCGTGGAGCCGGCGAGGGACACCGGCCTCATCGTCGCGATCACCAATGAGCAGGGGCGGCTCCTGTGGGTGCGCGGTGACAGCGCGACGTTGCGTCGCGCGGAGCACATGGACTTCGTGGCAGGCGCGGACTGGTCTGAGGCCGCCGTCGGCACGAGCGCGCCAGGTACGGCCCTCGTGTCCGGCCGCGGCGTGCAGATCGCCGGCGCGGAGCACTTCGCCCCTGCCGTTCAGCTGCTGAGCTGCACGGCCGTGCCGATTCACGACCCGATCTCGGGTGTCGCCGTCGGCGCCATCGACCTGACGGGCGACGAGCGTGCCGTAGGTCCGCATTCACTCGCCCTCATGCGCGCCGCGGTAGCCGCCTCGGAAGCTGAGATGCACCTCGCCCTGCTCCTCGCGGGGCACCAGAACCGTTCCGGCGTCGCATCGCCATCGCCGTCCTCGCCGGTCGACGCCGCCGCTGGGCGGGTCAGCTCGCTCGGCGTTCAGCGCGCCCGCCTCTCCACTCGGGGCTCCGCCACGCTCGAGCTGAGCGGGCGGCACGGAGAGATCCTGACGCTGCTCGCCGCGCGCCCGTCCGGACTCACCGCTGGCGAACTCTCGCTCCGCGTCTACGGGGAGAGCGCCAAGGAGGTCACGCTCAGGGCAGAGCTGGCCAGACTCAGGCCGCTCCTCGCCGAACGTGGCCTCGACCTTGCCCCTCGCCCCTACCGGGTCGTCCAGGGAGTCAGCAGCGACGCAACAGAGGTGCTCCGGCTGCTCGCAACCGGCGACGTGGCTTCGGCCGTCTCCGCCTACCGCGGCGAGCTCCTCCCCGCGTCCGATGCTCCGGGCATCCGGGAGCTGCGCGCCGAGATCTCTGCGACCCTCCGCGACCAGGTGCTCGGCACCGCAGACACGCCGACCTTGCTCGCGTACCTCGACCTGCCAGAGGTCGCGCAGGATACAGAGGCATTTCGCACGGCGCTCGCCGTGCTCCCGCCCCACTCGCCGGCGCGCTCGAGGTTCGTCGCACGGATCGAGGCACTCGAGTCGCTCGACTCCTGAGGCGAGCTCGCCGGCCAGCTGGCCCCTGCAACGTAGATGCAACGTCGCCGCTCCTACGCTTCGAGGGAAGAGTTCACTCGCGCAGCGCGGTGACGCTGCGCACCTAGGACAAGGGAGTCCTCATGACTGTTTACGCGAAGCCAGGCACCGACGGGGCTCTTGTCTCGTTCAAGCCCCGCTACGAGCACTACATCGGCGGCCAGTGGGTGCCGCCCGTGAAGGGCGAGTACTTCGAGAACATCACCCCGGTGACCGGGCAGCCATTCACCGAGGTTGCAAGGGGGACGGCTGAGGACATCGAAGCCGCTCTGGACGCGGCCCACGCCGCGGCCCCGGCTTGGGGGAAGACGAGCCCCGCCGAGCGCGCGATCATCCTGAACAAGATCGCGGACCGCATCGAGGAGAACCTCGAGTACATCGCGGTCGCGGAGACCTGGGACAACGGCAAGCCGATCCGCGAATGCCTCGCGGCCGATATCCCACTCGCCATCGACCATTTCCGCTACTTCGCCGGGGCGATCAGGGCCCAGGAGGGCACGCTCAGCCAACTCGACGAGAACACGACCTCGTACCACTTCCACGAGCCGCTCGGCGTGGTCGGACAGATCATCCCCTGGAACTTCCCGATCCTCATGGCCGTCTGGAAGCTCGCCCCAGCACTCGCCGCGGGCAACGCGATCGTACTGAAGCCGGCCGAGCAGACGCCGACCTCGATCCTCGTGCTGTTCGAGCTCATCGGCGACCTGCTCCCGCCAGGCGTCGTGAACATCGTCAACGGGTTCGGCGCCGAAGCGGGCAAGCCCCTCGCGTCGAACTCGCGGATCCGCAAGATCGCCTTCACGGGGGAGACCACCACGGGGCGCCTCATCATGCAGTACGCCTCGCAGAACATCATCCCCGTGACGCTCGAGCTCGGGGGCAAGAGCCCGAACATCTTCTTCGAGGACATCGCGCTCCGAGACGACGCCTTTTACGACAAGGCCCAGGAGGGCTTCACCCTCTTCGCGCTCAACCAGGGCGAGGTCTGCACGTGCCCGTCGCGTGCCCTCATCCAGGACTCGATCTACGACCGATTCCTCGAGGACGTGACGGAGCGCACGCGCAAGATCGTGCAGGGCAACCCGCTCGACACCGACACCCAGGTCGGGGCGCAGGCCTCGAACGACCAGCTCGAGAAGATCCTCAGCTACCTCGAGATCGGTCGGCAGGAGGGCGCTAAGGTGCGCATCGGAGGCGCGCGCGCCGAGCTCGATGGCGACCTCGCGGGCGGCTACTACGTGCAGCCCACGATCTTCGAGGGGCAGAACAGCATGCGCATCTTCCAGGAGGAGATCTTCGGCCCGGTTGTCGCAGTCACGAAGTTCTCCGACTACGACGACGCCATCTCGATCGCCAACGACACCCTGTACGGTCTCGGCGCGGGCGTCTGGTCGAGGATGGGCAACACTGCCTACCGCGCGGGTCGAGACATCCAGGCCGGTCGCGTCTGGGTCAACCAGTACCACGCGTACCCGGCGCACTCCGCATTCGGTGGCTACAAGTCATCCGGCATCGGCCGCGAGAACCACCTCATGATGCTCGACCACTACCAGCAGACGAAGAACCTGCTCGTGAGCTACAGCGAGGACAAGCTCGGCTTCTTCTGATTCCCTGAGCCCGCCGGGCATCCGAGTACTCACCGACTCCTCGGGCGCCCGGCGTACGCTCGCCGCAGGCACGGCTCCTTGCCGTGCATCGATCACGACTCCAACAGCCACGACAGAATCCGCAGGTGATCCTATGCACAGCGAAGTGCGCAATGACGTTGACAAGCTCGGTCAGGCAGCTCACCTCGCCTCGACGCCTGCCATCGAGGGAGAGACTTTCTCCAGGGTCTCCTTCACCGGGGAGGCGGTCGACATGATCTCCTCGCTCGGGCGACGCCACGGACCCCTCATGTTCCACCAGTCCGGCGGATGCTGCGACGGTTCATCGCCCATGTGCTACCCGGCCGGAGACTTCCTCACGGGTGACGCCGACGTGCTTCTGGGTACGGCTGATATCCCGGATGCGGGCCACGTCGACTTCTGGATGTCGCGGGAGCAGTTCAACTACTGGCGACACACGCGCCTCACCGTCGACATCGTGCCTGGCCGAGGCTCCGGGTTCTCGCTCGAGGCTCCGGAAGGCAAGCGGTTCCTGATCAGGTCACAGCTCATGAACGAGGACGGCACGGACGTGGAGCCCTCGGCAGTTTCCTGACCCGGCCGCAAGCTATGTTCTCGGGCCCCAGCGTGCGACTCGCCTCGAAACACGGGGGAACTCCCCGCGCGCGGCACTTGCCCTCGCTTGGGGTGGCCGACTAGGCTGACAGAGCACTTTTCTGTGTGCACGTATCCGTATTCCCGGATGAACCCCGTTGCCCTTGGCTTCTTGCCTCGAGCGGCGCATCCGGGCCGACTTATAGCCCACCTGGAGCATTACCTACATGACCACCACCACGACCGAAAAGGCAACCAAGCAGGTCGCCATCAACGACATCGGATCTGCTGAGGACTTTCTTGCCGCGGTCGAAGAGACGCTGAAGTTCTTCAACGACGGGGACCTCATCGAGGGCACCGTCGTTCGCATCGACCGCGACGAGGTCCTCCTCGACGTCGGTTACAAGACCGAGGGTGTCATCCCCTCGCGCGAGCTTTCGATCAAGCACGACGTCGACCCCACCGAGGTCGTTCAGGTCGGCGACACCGTTGAGGCCCTCGTTCTCCAGAAGGAGGACAAGGAAGGCCGTCTGATCCTGTCCAAGAAGCGTGCTCAGTACGAGCGTGCTTGGGGCGACGTGGAGAAGATCAAGGAAGAAGACGGCGTCGTCACCGGCACCGTCATCGAGGTCGTCAAGGGCGGTCTCATCGTTGACATCGGCCTCCGCGGCTTCCTCCCGGCTTCGCTCATCGAGCTCCGCCGCGTGCGCGACCTCACGCCGTACCTCGGTCAGGAACTCGAAGCCAAGGTCCTCGAGCTCGACAAGAACCGCAACAACGTCGTGCTCTCGCGCCGCGCGCTCCTCGAGCAGACGCAGTCCGAGACTCGCTCGAACTTCCTCAACAACCTCCAGAAGGGCCAGGTCCGCAAGGGTGTGGTCTCCTCGATCGTCAACTTCGGTGCGTTCGTCGACCTGGGCGGCGTTGACGGCCTCGTGCACGTCTCCGAGCTCAGCTGGAAGCACATCGAGCACGCTTCCGAGGTTGTCGAAGTTGGCCAGGAGGTCACCGTCGAGATCCTTGAGGTCGACCTCGACCGCGAGCGTGTCTCGCTCTCGCTGAAGGCAACGCAGGAAGACCCGTGGCAGGTGCTTGCACGCACGCACGCCATCGGACAGATCGCACCGGGCAAGGTCACGAAGCTGGTTCCGTTCGGCGCGTTCGTTCGCGTCGCAGACGGCATCGAGGGCCTCGTGCACATCTCGGAGCTCTCGAGCGGTCACGTCGAGCTCGCCGAGCAGGTCGTGTCGGTTGGCCAGGAGCTGTTCGTCAAGATCATCGACATCGATCTCGACCGCCGCCGCATCTCGCTCTCGCTCAAGCAGGCGAACGATGGCGTCGACCCCGAGGGCACCGAGTTCGATGCCGCGCTCTACGGCATGGTTTCCGAGTACGACGCCGAGGGGAACTACACGTACCCCGAGGGCTTCGACCCCGAGACCAACGAGTGGAAGGAAGGCTTCGACGCTCAGCGCGAAGCTTGGGAGCAGGAGTACGCTCTCGCCCAGACTCGCTGGGAAGCGCACAAGAAGCAGGTCGCCTCGGCAGCCGAGATCGAGCAGAACGTCAGCGCCGTCGCGCCGTCGAGCTCCTCGAACTCGTTCACGAGCGAAGCAGCTGGCGCAGGAACGCTTGCCGACGACGAGTCGCTTGCAGCCCTTCGCGAGAAGCTCGCAGGGAACTAGTTCCCAGCAGCATCACTGCACCGAAGGCCGGTCCCAGTTCTGGGGCCGGCCTTCGGTCGTTCGTGGAGAGACTCGTAGAGAGATGAGAAGAAAGAGCAACGCCCGGTCGCAGATGCGACCGGGCGTTGCTGCGCCTGAACGAGCGCTGGTGTGAAGTCAGGCGGTGAAGCCCGGGGCTGGCGGCACCGGGGGAGCGGCGGACTTCCCCCTGGCGGCTCTGGCATCCCTCACCCGCTTGAAGCTCCTGAAGAGGAACCACGCGAGGACGCCGAGCATCGCGAGCATGACCAACACGAACAACGGCACGAGGATCGCCGAGAAGAGCAGCCCAACACTGATGGCATCCTCGCCCACACTCAGCACGGGAGCGGCGGCGCCTGCAGTCACCACATTCGCTGCGGCGCGCGTGCTGCTCTTCGTGAGATGTGTCAGGAGGGCGACGCCGATGCCGATGACCACTGGCACCCAGGCGTTGCTCGTGAAGAAGGACGCGGGATCCTGGATCGCCGCGGTGGAGCTCGCCGTGCCTGCGCCGAAGACGATGCCACCGGAGGTCGGGCGGATGACCGTCTGTATCCAGTCATTGACGTGGTCGAGGGCCGGGATCTTGTCGGCGACAAGCTCGAGCACCAGCAGTAGGCCGAAGATGATGAGAACCCAGTCGTTGCTCAGCCAGGCCCAGCCGGCGGGGAGCGCGATGAGGTCCGTGAAGCGGGCGAGAAGCCCGATGCCCAGCAGGGGGATGAACGCGTTCAGGCCACTCGCCGTCGCGAGCCCCAGGCCGGTCAGAATTTCAAGCATGTGTCTAGTGCCTCCTGCGTCTCAGTCTGGCACGCGGGAAGCACCAAGGCGGGTCGGAATGCCGCAGGGCGCTCACGGCCTCCGCGCAGTAGCGTTGGCCTCAACCAAGATGCCGGAGCTGGCGCGGCATCCGCAGACGAGAGGACGGCACATCATGGTCACCATCGCTCTGACCGGGGGGATCGGCTCCGGCAAGACGACCATCGCGAAGCGCCTGGCCGAGCTCGGCGGTGTGATCCTCGACGCCGACGTCTTCGCGAGGGAGGCCGTCGCCGTCGGCTCGCCCGCGCTCAGACAGATCGCCGCGCGATTCGGGGAGCACCTGCTGCTCGCCGACGGCACGCTCGATCGTCCCGCGCTCGGCGCGCTGGTCTTCGGCGATGAGGAGGCCCGGGGCGCGTTGAACGACATCGTGCATCCCGAGGTGCGTCGCCTCACCGGAGAGCGGCTCGACGAGGTGCTCGCCGACGACCCCACGGCCCTGGTTGTGCACGTCATCCCCCTCCTGGTCGAGTCGAAGAGCAACTACGACTACGAGGAGATCTGGGTCGCGGATGCGCCAGCCGCGGTCCGCGAGGAACGACTCGTCGAGGGCCGTGGCATGTCGCTGGCGGAGGCCAAGGCTCGCATCGCGTCGCAGGCAAGCGACGAAGAGCGGCGACGCATCGCCGACGTGCTGATCGACACGAGCGCCCCGCTTGACGAGACGCTCGAGCAGGTCGACGGGGAGTGGCGTCGACTCGCCGGGGCAGCACTCCGGGCGCCGGAGACGCAGACCTACGGCGTCTGACCGGCACAGACTGGAGCGTCGGCACAGGCTGGAGCGTCGGCACACGCCGAGGCGACGACGCAGCTGGCCTACGGAATCGGGGAGCTCAGGCGAGGTCGACCCACTCGGTGCCGAGCTCGACAAGCGACCCCTGACCCGCGGTGACGGCGGCGACCTCCGAGTACAGGCGCGCTCTGGCGTCCACCGAATCAGGCACCGCCAGACTGAGCATGGCCGAGGTGCCGACATAGTCCGCCCCTGATACGAGGATCCCTCGCGCGCGGAGTTCGTTCTCCCATCGCCCCGCCGTCGCGTGTGGCGCGTCGAGACCGAACACGGCCCGTGCCTCGCGAGTCACCAGACGCGCGAGCTGCAGGGTCGATGAGACCGACTCGGAGTATGCGCGCGCAAGACCTCCGGCCCCGAGCAGGACACCGCCGAAGTACCTCGTGACGACTGCGACCACGTCGCTCACATCCGCTGCTCCCACGCCGTCGCGCTCGTGGAGCACCACAGCCTCGAGCATGGGCGTACCGGCGGTGCCAGCAGGCTCGCCGTCGTCGTTGGAACGCTGGACCGTCCGCCCGGCCCCGAGCACAAACGCACTGCAGTGATGGCGCGCGAGGCGGTGTGCGGTCCGGCGCCCCGCGATGACGTCCCTCGCCTCCGCCTCGTCCTCCACGCGCTGGAGGCGGCAGATGAACCGGGACCTGCGGATCTCGATCTCGTGGTCGATAGGAATCGTATCGGCGAGGACACCGTAGCGCGGCGCGGGGGCTGCGCGAGCAGCGTGCTCGGAGCCATCAGACCGTTCGGCGCGCATCCGGGCAGTCTACGGCCGCGCCTTCGCAATCCCGCCCACGTTCCGACCAAACGTTCAGACCTGGCTGACAAGGTTGAACTCCCCCCGATACGCATGGGATCCACTGATCGGGAGTCGCGGCACGCGCTCCCAAGAGAGGACTGACATGACCACGACAGCCTCAGGCCAGCAGACCGAGAACGGCGAATACACGGTCCCCGGGCTCTCGCTCGACAAGGGCCACGAGATCGGAGAGCTCCTCCAGCTCCGCCTGCACGCGCTCAACGACCTCCACCTCACGCTGAAGCACGCGCACTGGAACGTCATCGGGCGCGACTTCATCAGCGTCCACGAGATGCTCGACCCGCAGATCGAGCTCGTCCGTGGATACGCGGACGAGGTCGCGGAGCGCATGGCAACGCTGGGCGTCCCACCGAACGGGCTGCCCGGAGCGCTCGTCGAGGCCCGGACATGGGGAGACTACGACGTGTTCAGGGCTGGCACGCGCCAGCACCTCGAGGCGCTCGACCACGTGTATGTGGGGGTCATCACCGACCACCGCGAGGCCATCAAGAAGCTCGACGACCTCGACCTCGTGACCCAGGACCTCGTCATCGGTCAGGTCTCCGAGCTCGAGAAGTTCCAGTGGTTCATCCGAGCTCACCTCGAGAACACGCAGGGCGTGCTCTCGAGCGAGAACTAAGCCGCGCCGACGGCACACCGGGGCCTCCATGATCGCGTAGAGCGCATCAGGGAGGCCCCGAAATGTCGCCATCGCCACGTACACTTGTTCTATGCAAGCAACACGCAGCGTCCGTCCCTTCGAAGTCGTCAGCGAGTACACGCCGAGTGGCGACCAGCCGAAGGCCATCGAGGAGCTTGCGAGCCGCATCAACGCGGGCGAACCGGACGTCGTGCTGCTGGGCGCCACGGGAACCGGCAAATCGGCCACAACCGCCTGGCTCATTGAGAAGCTCCAGCGCCCGGCGCTCGTGCTCGCGCACAACAAGACGCTGGCCGCGCAGCTCGCCACGGAGTTCCGCGAGCTCATGCCCAACAACGCGGTCGAGTACTTCGTGTCGTACTACGACTACTACCAGCCAGAGGCCTATGTACCGCAGACCGACACCTTCATCGAGAAGGACAGCTCGGTCAACGAGGAAGTCGAGAGGCTCCGACACTCGACGACCAACTCACTCCTGAGCCGCCGCGACGTCATCGTCGTGTCGACGGTCTCCTGCATTTACGGCCTCGGAAAACCAGAAGAATACTTCAACTCCATGCTGGCCATGCACGTCGGCGACCGCATCCCGAGGCAGGAGCTGCTCAGGCGATTCGTGACGATGCAGTACCAGCGCAACGACGTCGCCTTCCAGCGCGGAACCTTTCGCGTGCGCGGTGACACCATTGAGATCATCCCGGTGTACGAGGAGCTCGCGATCCGCATCGAGATGTTCGGCGACGAGATCGAGGCGCTCACCGCCCTGAACCCGCTGACCGGCGACGTTGTCCGTTCAATGGACTCCGTGAGCGTGTTCCCTGGCTCGCACTACGTGGCGGGCGCCGACGCCATGCAGCGAGCGATGGGCCAGATCCGCGACGAGCTCGACGACCGCCTCAGCGTCTTCGAGCGCGAGCAGAAGCTGCTCGAAGCCCAGCGCCTGCGCATGCGCACGTCCTTCGATCTCGAGATGATGGAGCAGATCGGCTTCTGCTCGGGGATCGAGAACTACTCGCGCCACATGGACGGCCGCGCGCCTGGCGAGGCTCCGCACTGCCTCATCGACTACTTCCCGGACGACTTCATCACCGTCATCGACGAATCGCACGTCACCGTCCCCCAGATCGGGGCGATGTACGAGGGAGACGCGTCACGGAAGCGCACGCTCGTCGACCACGGCTTCCGCCTCCCGAGCGCCCTCGACAACCGGCCGCTGCGCTGGGACGAGTTCAGCGACCGCGTCGGCCAGACCGTCTACCTCTCAGCCACGCCCGGCAAGTACGAGCTCGCTCAGGCGGACGGATTCGTCGAGCAGATCATCCGACCAACGGGACTCGTTGACCCACAGATCGTCGTCAAGCCGTCCAAGGGCCAGATCGACGACCTGCTCGAAGAGATCCGCGTGCGGGCCGATCGCGACGAGCGAGTCCTCGTCACGACGCTCACCAAGAAGATGGCCGAGGAGCTCACCGACTTCCTCGGGGAGAACGGCGTCCGCGTCCGCTACCTGCACGCGGACGTTGACACGCTTCGACGTGTCGAGCTGCTCTCCGAGCTGCGGGCGGGCATCTACGACGTCCTGGTCGGCATCAACCTCCTGAGGGAGGGCCTCGACCTCCCAGAGGTCTCTCTGGTCGCGATCCTGGATGCAGACAAGGAAGGCTTCCTCCGTTCGAGCACCTCCCTCATCCAGACGATCGGACGTGCCGCCAGAAACGTGACGGGCGAGGTACACATGTACGCCGACCGCATCACCGACAGCATGGCAAAGGCCATCGAAGAGACCGACAGGCGCCGCGACCGTCAGCTTGCCTACAACAAGGAGCACGGCATCGACCCGACTCCGCTGCGCAAGAAGATCGCCGACATCACCGAGTCGCTCATGCGCGAGGGCCAGGACACCGAGAAGCTCCTCGCGGCCAGGGGCAAGGGCGACAACAAGCGTCAGACGACACCTAAACTCAAGCGCGAGGGACTCGCCGCATCCGGCGCAAGGGAGCTCGAGAACATGATCTCGGATCTCAACGCTCAGATGCTCGACGCCGCCTCCGAGCTCAAGTTCGAGCTCGCGGCACGCCTCCGAGACGAGCTCTCGGCCTTGAAGCAGGACCTGCGGACCATGGAACGTGCCGGGCACGTCACCAAGGGCTGACCACGGCCGCCCACCCACGCCGGGCACACAGAGCATCCACACGAATAGAGAACCCGAAAGAGCTATGGCCGTCCTTCCTCCTTCTTCGCAGCTGCGCGTCCAAGGCGCCCGCGTGCACAACCTCAAGAACGTCGACCTCGAGATCCCGCGTGACAGCCTTGTCGTTTTCACCGGCCTCTCCGGGTCAGGTAAGTCATCGCTCGCGTTCGACACGATCTTCGCCGAAGGCCAGCGCCGGTACGTCGAATCGCTCTCGGCCTACGCCAGGCAGTTCCTCGGTCAGGTCGACCGCCCAGACGTCGACTTCATCGAGGGCCTGAGCCCCGCGGTCTCGATCGACCAGAAATCGACCAACCGCAACCCGCGCTCGACGGTCGGCACGATCACGGAGATCTACGACTACCTGCGTCTCCTGTGGGCCAGAATCGGCGTACCGCACTGCCCGGTCTGCGGTGAGGTCATCCAGCGACAGACGGTCCAGCAGATCGCCGACCACCTCATGGAACTCGAAGAGGGCACCCGATACCAGGTGCTTGCCCCGGTCGTCCAGCAGAAGAAGGGCGAGTTCGTCGACCTGTTCCAGTCGCTCTCAGGTCAGGGCTACGCCAGAGCGATGGTCGACGGCGAGCGCGTGCAACTCACCGACCCGCCGAAGCTCAAGAAATCCTTCAAGCACGACATCTCCGTGATCGTCGACCGCCTCGTGGCGGCAGACGACGTACTCGGTCGGCTCACCGACTCACTCGAGACGGCGCTGCGGCTCGCGGACGGCCTCGTGCAGATCAACTTCGTGGATGCGGACGGTGACGACGCGTGGACGACGTTCTCCGAGCAGCTCTCGTGCCCGAACAACCATCCCATCGCGCTCACCGAAATCGAGCCGAGGACGTTCTCCTTCAACGCACCATTCGGTGCCTGCCAGACGTGCGACGGACTCGGAACGCGCATGTCCGTCGACCGGGAGCTCCTGATCGGCGACCCCCTCGACTCGATCGCCGACGGCGTCATCCTCCCGTGGAGCGGGCAGGGAAAGAGCCTCTACCAGTACTACGAGCGCCTCCTCCTCGGCCTTTCCGAGCAGATCCAGTTCAAACTCACGACTCCGTGGAAGAAGCTCCCTGAAGAGGTTCGCGAAGCGATCCTCGAGGGGCGCGAGTACGAGGTCAGGGTCAAGTACCGCAACCGCTTCGGGCGGCAGATGACCTACAGCTCAGGCTTCGAGGGCGTCATGCCGTACATCGAGCGTCAGTACGCCGAGGCTGAGACCGACGCCACACGCGCGCGCTGGGCGCAGTACCTGCGCGAAATCCCGTGCTCCGCGTGCAACGGAGCGCGACTGCGCCCCGAAGTGCTCGCCGTCAAGGTGCACGGTCGCTCCATCGCAGACGCGACAACGCTGAGCCTCGCCGACTGCCTCGACTTCATGAACACGGTAGAGCTCACCGACCGCGAGGCTAAGATCGCGGCACAGGTGCTCCGAGAGATCCGAGCTCGCCTCGACTTCCTCATCGAAGTCGGCCTCAGCTACCTCGACCTCGCGCGTGCCGCCGGCACTCTCTCCGGCGGCGAGGCGCAGCGCATCCGCCTCGCGACGCAGATCGGGTCAGGGCTCACGGGCGTGCTCTACGTCCTCGACGAGCCCTCCATCGGCCTCCACCAGCGCGACAACCGCAGACTCATCGAGACGCTCATCAAGCTGCGCGACCTCGGCAACACGCTCATCGTCGTCGAGCACGACGAGGACACCATCCGCACTTCGGACTGGATCGTCGACATCGGTCCCGGAGCAGGCGAGCACGGGGGAGAGGTCGTACACAGCGGCTCCGTCGCCGACCTCGAGAAGAACACCAGGTCGATCACGGGTGACTACCTTTCTGGACGGGTTGGCATCGAGACGCCCAAGAAGCGCCGCAAGTACGACAAGAAGCGCGAGCTCACCGTCGTCGGCGCACGAGCCAACAACCTGCAGAACGTGCAGGTCAGCTTCCCGCTCGGGATCCTGACGGCAGTCACTGGAGTCAGCGGGTCCGGAAAATCCTCGCTGGTCAACGACATCCTGTACCGCGTGCTCGCCGCCAAACTCAACGGCGCCCGCGCCGTCGCCGGCAAGCACACGCGGATCACGGGCGTCGACCAGCTCGACAAGGTCATCCACGTCGACCAGAACCCGATCGGCCGCACGCCTCGCTCGAACCCGGCCACCTACACCGGTGTGTTCGACCGCATCCGCACGCTCTTCGCCGAGACAAGCGAAGCGAAGGCCCGCGGCTACCTGCCCGGCCGTTTCAGCTTCAACGTCAAGGGCGGACGCTGCGAGGCCTGCTCCGGCGATGGCACGCTCAAGATCGAGATGAACTTCCTGCCGGACGTCTACGTGCTGTGCGAGGTGTGCGGTGGGTCGAGGTACAACCGCGAGACGCTGAGCGTGCACTACAAAGGCAAGAACATCGCAGAGGTCCTCCAGATGCCGATCGCCGAGGCCGCGGACTTCTTCGAGCCCATCACGGCCATCCACCGCTACCTCTCGACCCTCGTGGAGGTTGGGCTCGGCTACGTGCGACTCGGCCAGTCGGCGACGACGCTCTCGGGTGGCGAGGCACAGCGCGTGAAGCTCGCCACAGAGCTGCAACGCCGCTCCAACGGGCGTAGCGTTTACGTGCTCGACGAGCCGACAACCGGGCTTCACTTCGAGGATGTCCGCAAGCTCCTCAAGGTGCTCGGCGGGCTGGTCGACAAGGGCAACACCGTCATCGTCATCGAGCACAACCTCGACGTCATCAAGTCGGCGGACTGGCTCATCGACATAGGGCCAGAAGGCGGTTCCGGCGGCGGAACCGTGGTCGGAGTCGGCACGCCGGAGAAGATCGCGGGCCTCGCCGAGAGCCACACTGGTCAGTACCTCAAGGAGATCTTCGAGCGGGAGGCAGCTGCGCGCTGATGGCGAACGTCCTGCCATACCGCCCCGCGACGGGTGACATCCCGACGGCCCCCGGTGTCTACAGATTCCTTGGGGACGATGAACGTGTGCTCTACGTCGGCAAGGCGAAGAACCTCCGCGCGAGGCTGAGCAACTACTTCGCGCCACTCGAACGACTCCACGAGCGCACGCGCCACATGGTGACAACCGCGACTCGCGTCGAGTGGACCGTTGTGCGCACCGAAACCGAGGCGCTGCAGCTCGAATACACCTGGATCCAGGAGTTCTCCCCGCCGTTCAACGTCAAGTTCAAGGACGACAAGAGCTACCCGTTCATGGCCGTCACGCTCGGGGACGAAGCCCCTCGCGTGCTGGTCACTCGCAACGGTCGCATTCGGGGCGCCCGCTACTTCGGCCCGTACCCCAAGGTGTGGGCGGTCAACGAGACCATCGATCTCATGGTCAAGGCGTTCCCGATCCGCACGTGCAACGACGCGAACTACAAGCGAGCCATGCAGAGCGGCCGGCCGTGCTTCCCCGGTCAGATCGGCCGATGCGGAGGGCCGTGCAGCGGTCGCGTGACGATCCAAGAGCACCGCGTCATCGTCAACGAGTTCGTGCGATTCATGGAGAGCTACGACCGCAGCCTGCTGACGACGCTGCAAGACGAGATGAAGCTCGCCGCGAGCGAGATGAGGTTCGAGGACGCGGCCAGGCTCCGTGACCGCATCGGCGCGCTTGAGAACGTCCTGGAGAAAAGCGCGGTTGTCTTGCCGGACAACGTCGATCTCGACCTCTTCGGCATCGCCGAGGACGAGTTGAGCGCTTCCGTGCAGCAGTTCACGGTTCGAGGCGGCCGCATCCGCGGAGTACGCAACTGGGTTCTTGACAAAGAACTCGACACGGATCTCGGAACGATCATCGACCAGACAATGCAGCGCGTTTACGGCAAGGAGGGCCTCTTCCCGCCAGGTGAGATCATCGTGCCGGCCCTCCCCGACGATTCCGAAGCGCTTTCCGAGTGGCTCGAGGCCACCAGGCAGGCCAAGGTGAAGCTGCGCACGGCGCAACGCGGTCCCAAGTCCGAGCTGCTCAAGACCGCGACGATCAACGCCATGGGGTCGCTCGCGCAGTACAAGCTCAAGCGCAGCAGCGACTACGTCGCTCGCTCAGATGCGCTGACCGAGCTGCAGCACGCGCTCGGGCTCCCCGAAGCCCCGCTCCGCATCGAGTGCTACGACATCTCGCACCTGCAGGGAACCGGCATCGTCGGGTCGATGGTGGTGTTCGAGGACGGTCTGGCACGTAAGTCCCATTACCGGCGTTTCAACATCGCGTCGTCGACCGATGACACCGATTCCATCCACCAGGTGCTCACCCGCAGACTGGCGTATCTGCGCGACGACGCAACACCCGCAGAGATCGTTGAAGACGCGGCGCTCTCGGCCGACCCTGCCAAAGCAGCAGGCCAGGAATCGACGCGCGCCAAATTCGCCTACCGTCCGCAGCTGCTCCTCATCGACGGCGGCGTGCCGCAGGTGAACGCAGCCCAACGGGCGTTGGAGGAATCCGGCGTCCGCGGTATCGCCGTGGTCGGCATCGCCAAGCGCCTCGAGGAGCTCTGGCTTCCCGACGACGACTTCCCGGTCATCCTTCCGCGTGGCTCCGAGGCGCTCTTCCTCGTGCAGCGCCTCCGCGACGAGGCCCACCGCTTCGCGATCAGGCATCAGCGCACGAAGCGCAAGGCCGACATCAACACGGTGCTGGCGGACATCCCCGGCCTCGGGCCGACGAGGGTCGCGGCCCTGCTCAAGAAGTTCGGTTCCGTCAAGCGGCTCCGCGCTGCATCCGTCGACGAGCTCACTGCTGTCCAGGGCATCGGCGAGGCCACGGCAACGGCTATTTCCGAGCGATTCGCACGAGAACAATCGGCGGAAGAGTGAGAGACGCACGCTCGGGCTATGTAGGCTGGTGTTTTAGTCCATGGGAGGTGACCTGCGCATGAGTTCGGCGGAGATCGACGGCGAAGGACGCCAGCACATCATGATCGTCACTGGCATGTCCGGTGCGGGACGGTCGACAGCTTGCAAGGCGTTCGAGGACCTCGACTGGTTCGTGGTGGACAACCTGCCCCCGCAGATGATCAGGCCCCTCATCGAGGTCGCTGGCAAGGCTCGAGACTCGCTCCCGAAGCTCGCCGTCTCGGTTGATGTGCGCGGCGGTCACCTGCTCGAGGAATTCACTGCTCTCGTCGGTGGTCTGCGCGAGACACACGAAGTCGACGTGCTCTTCCTGGACGCCACGGACGGAACGCTTGTGCGGCGCTTCGAGGCCGTACGCCGCCCGCACCCGTTGCAGGGCAACGGGACGATCCTCGACGGCATCGCGCGCGAGCGCAGCCGCCTTCAGGAGATCCGCGAGGCGAGCGACATCGTGATCGATACTTCGGAGCTCAACGGGCACCAGCTCGTAACCCGCATCGTGAAGCGCTTCGGCGAAGCAGACCAGAACAAGGTCGCCGTCACGGTTCAGAGCTTCGGCTTCAAGTACGGGATCCCAACGGATGCCGACCTTGTCGTCGACATGCGCTTCCTCCCCAACCCCTTCTGGGAGCCAGAACTCCGCGCCTTCAACGGCCGAGACAAGCGCGTTTCCGACTACGTCTTCGACCAAGAAGGTGCAGACGAGTTCCTGACCCACTACATTGAGATGCTTGACCCCGTCCTGCGGGGTTACGAGCGAGAGAACAAGCGGCACGTCACGCTCGCCGTCGGATGCACCGGCGGCAAGCACCGTTCGGTCGCCATGACCGAGCGCATTGCGAGTCTGCTGCGCGAACGCGATGACACGATCATCAGCGTGCGCCACCGCGACCTCGGTCGCGAGTGACTCTCGTTCCATCTCGCATTCGCGACGACGCTTCGTCGCGCCCACTCACTCTGATCCATGGAGGTACCCCGGTGACGCTCACCGCCGATGTCAAGCACGAGCTTCTGCGCACTCGCGCAGCCACAACCCAAGCTCGTGCTGCCGAGGTCGCGTCGCTCCTGAGGTTCGCGGGTGGTCTGCAGCTCATCTCGGGGCGCATCGCAGTCGAAGCCCAGCTCGACTCGGAGATGCTCGCCCGCCGACTCGGTCGCGAGCTCCTCGAGCTCTACGGGGTCCGCGCGAAGATCTCCATCGTCGCCGGCTCCGGCGCACGACCGGGGGAGAGCTACCTCCTGCGCGTGCTCGAGAACGGCGAGACGCTCGCGCGACAGACCGGGCTCATGGATGCTCGCCGACGCACCGTCCGCGGCCTCCCGAATCGGCTCACGACCGGCAGCCAGGACGACCTGACCGCCGTCTGGCGTGGAGCGTTCCTCGCGGCAGGTTCCCTCACCGATCCGGGCCGCTCCGCTTCCCTAGACATCATCACTCCGAACTCGGAGACGGCGATGGCCCTCGTCGGAGCCGCCGGTCGGCTCGGCGTCTCGTCGAAGGCGCGAGAGGTTCGCGGAGTCCATCGGGTCGTCATCCGTGACGGCGACGCCATCAGCGCCATGTTGACGGTCATCGGCGCCCACGCGACCGTCGAGAGCTGGGAGAGCCTGCGACAGCGTCGCGAGACCCGGGCGACAGCGAATCGTCTCGTGAACTTCGACGATGCCAACCTTCGCCGGTCGGCTCAGGCCGCGGTCACCGCGTGCACCCGCGTCGAGCGGGCCCTCGAGATCCTCGGCGAGGGAGCCCCCGACCACCTCAAGTACGCGGGACAGCTGCGCCTGGCGCACCGAGAAGCATCGCTCGACGAGCTCGGCCGCTACGCGGATCCGCCCATGACGAAGGACGCCGTCGCCGGGCGCATCCGTCGACTGCTCGCTCTGGCGGATAAGCAGGCTTCGGACCGCGGCATCCCCGGCACGGAGTCGAATCTGCCCGTCCTCGACGAGCTCTGATTCCCGCACGGGTCAGCTCTCCCCATTTGGTCACCTCGGCGACCGCCCATGGGACTAGGCTGACGATGTTGAACGGGCTCGCCGCGCGGACCGTTCCCACGAACTCGGTGCGATGGTGCACCCGGCCCCAGTGGCCACACAGTCCTGTCTAATCGGAGAAACAACAGGAAAAAGGAGCATCACGTGACGAAAATCGCCATCAACGGTTTCGGACGCATCGGACGCAGCTACGCACGCGCACTGCTGCAGGATGACAACAACCTCGAGCTCGTTGCAATCAACGACCTCACTGACAACAAGACGCTTGCACACCTCCTCAAGTACGACTCCACGGGTGGCAAGCTGAAGAACGACATCTCGTACGACGACGACGCAATCTACGTCGACGGCAACAAGATCACCGCAACGGCAGAGCGCGACCCCGCGAACCTGCCTTGGGCTGAGCTCGGCGTCGAGATCGTCATCGAGAGCACGGGCCACTTCACGGACCCCGAGAAGGCCCGCGCGCACATCGCCGCAGGCGCCAAGAAGGTCATCCTCTCGGCCCCGGCTTCCGGCCCGGCACCGACCTTCGTCTTCGGCGTCAACCACACCGAGTACGACCCCGAGAATGACGACGTCATCTCGAACGCGTCGTGCACGACGAACTGCCTCGCGCCGCTCGTCAAGGTTTTCAACGACAAGTTCGGCATCGAGTCTGGCCTCATGACCACGATTCACGCCTACACGTCCGACCAGAACCTGCAGGACGGCCCCCACAAGGACCTCCGTCGCGCCCGCGCAGCAGCACTCAGCATCATCCCCACCTCGACGGGTGCAGCGAAGGCCATCGGCCTCGTTCTTCCTGAGCTGGCGGGCAAGCTGGACGGCTTCGCACTCCGCGTCCCCACTGAGACCGGCTCGATCACCGACCTCACCGTCGTCTCCAAGACGCCAGTGACCGTCGAGGAGGTCAACGCCGCGTACAAGGAAGCCGCAGAGGGCGAGTTCAAGGGCCTCCTCATGTACAACGAGGAAGACATCGTCTCGCGCGACATCGTCGGAGAGAACCACTCCTCGATCTTTGATGCGCCGCTCACGAAGGTCATCGGCAACCAGGTCAAGCTGTCGTCCTGGTACGACAACGAGTGGGGCTACACGGTCCGCCTCGTCGACCTGACCGAGTACGTCGCAAGCAAGCTCTAACCACTTCGGCACAAGAGGAAGGATCGCCAACATGGCGCTTCGCACAATCGAGAGCCTTGGCTCCCTCACGGGAAAAAAGGTCATCGTCCGCTGCGACTTGAACGTGCCGCTGAAGGAGGGCGCGATCACCGACGATGGTCGGATTCGCGCCTCCCTCGGCACGCTCCGCCTCCTCCTCGACCAGGGTGCGCAGGTCATTGTGATCTCGCACCTTGGTCGGCCCAAGGGGGCACCAGAACCGCAGTACTCGCTCGCCCCGGCGGCTTCACGTCTCGGCGAGCTCCTCGAGATCGATGCCCCGCTTGCCGCCGACACCGTCGGTGAGGATGCGCAGCGCCTTGTTGCCGGTCTTGAAGACGGCCAGCTTGTTGTGCTCGAGAACCTCAGGTTCAACCCTGGGGAGACCAGCAAGGACGACGCAGAGCGTCGTGCCTTCGCTGAGCAGCTTGCCGGTTTCGCGGACGCCTTCGTCTCAGACGGGTTCGGCGTCGTCCACCGCAAGCAGGCCTCGGTCTACGACCTACCGCAGATCGTGCCGAGCGCCGCGGGACTCCTCGTGGCGAACGAGCTCGAGGTGCTCGAGCGACTGACATCGGCCGTGGAACGGCCGTACGCGGTTGTGCTCGGCGGCTCGAAGGTGTCCGACAAACTCGGAGTCATCGAGCATCTTCTCCCGAGGGTCGACTCGATCCTCATCGGGGGCGGAATGCTGTTCACGTTCCTGGCAGCACAGGGCCATAAAGTCGGAGCCTCGCTCCTGGAGTCCGACCAGCTCGACACCGTGCGCGGCTACCTCGCGGACGCAGAGAAGCGTGGCGTCTCGATCGTGCTGCCGACCGACGTCGTTGTTGCGGCGTCGTTCTCGGCGGACGCGGAGCACGAGGTCGTCCCCGCTGACGGCATCGAGAACAGCAGGTTCGGCGCTTCGGGCATCGGGCTCGACATCGGACCCGAGACGGCCAAGGCCTTCGCCGCGGTCATCAGCGACTCGAAGACCGTGTTCTGGAACGGCCCCATGGGCGTGTTCGAGTTCCCCGCGTTCGCGGAAGGAACTCGCGCCGTTGCTGGTGCCCTGACCAATGTCGAGGGCCTCTCGGTCGTCGGCGGCGGTGACTCCGCGGCGGCCGTGCGCACGCTCGGCTTCGCGGATGACGAATTTGGCCACATCTCTACTGGTGGCGGTGCCAGCCTCGAGTTCCTCGAAGGCAAGCAGCTGCCCGGATTGCAGGTTCTCGGATGGTAACGACTCGCACCCCGCTCATGGCGGGCAACTGGAAGATGAACCTGGACCACCTCCAGGCCATCGCGTTCACGCAGAAGCTCGCTTGGGCGCTCAAGGATGCGAAGCACGATTTCGATGACGTCGAGGTCGCGGTCTTCCCTCCGTACACCGATCTTCGCAGCGTGCAGACGCTCGTGGACGCCGACAAGCTCTCGCTGAGCTATGGCGCCCAGGACGTTTCGGCCCACGACTCCGGTGCCTACACGGGTGAGATCTCGGGTGCTTTCCTGAGCGCTCTCGCCTGCAAGTACGTCATCCTCGGGCATTCAGAGCGCCGCACATTGCACGCGGAGACCGATGAGGTCGTCGGCAGCAAGGTCAAGGCTGCGCTCAAGCACGGGCTTGTCCCGGTGCTGTGCGTCGGCGAGACGTCTGAGGACCTCGAGAAGTTCGGCGCAAGCGCCGTCCCCGTCGCTCAGCTCAAGGCTGCGCTCGAGGGCGTCGAAGGCACCCCGGACCTCGTGGTCGCCTATGAGCCCGTCTGGGCCATCGGCTCAGGCCAGGCCGCAACTCCCGACCAGGCGCAGACCGTCGCTCACGCGCTCCGCGCCGCGCTCGAAGAGCTGCTCGGCGAGGAAGTGGCCGCGGCGACTCGCATCCTGTACGGCGGTTCGGTCAAGTCGGACAACATCGCCGGCTTCATGCGCGAGCCTGACGTCGACGGTGCACTCATCGGAGGCGCGAGCCTCAAGGTCGATGAGTTCAGCGCCATTGCCCGGTTCCGACAGCACGTCGGTTCCTAGCCGCGAACCCCAACCATCTATACTCGGACGTGGCCTGTTCATTCAGGCCACGTCCGAGTCCGTTCATCTGAGAGGGATTCCGTGGATATTCTCCTCGTCATCCTGCAGGTCGTGCTGGCCATCACCAGCGTCCTGCTGATCCTGTTCATCCTGTTGCACCGCGGACGAGGCGGCGGACTCTCCGACATGTTCGGTGGGGGCATGGGATCGAACCTCGGCGCGTCAGGCGTCGCCGAGAAGAACCTGAACCGCATCACGGTGACCCTCGCGGTCATCTGGCTGCTGGCCATCGTCGCCATGGGAATCATCACCCGCATCCAGACCGTCGTGGTGAGCTAGGTGGCGCAGGGGGGCTCAGCGATCAGGGGATCGCGCGTCGGCGCGGGACCTATGGGGGAGTTGGACCACGGTGTGCACGCTGCGCGCCGCACCATCTCCTACTGGGACGCGCTCGGCAACGAGACGGTCAGGCACTACTCCGCGGAGATCGCGGAGGACGACATCCCTGAACTCATCGACTGCCCGATCTCCGGACTTCCTGCGGGCCGCGACCGCGAGAACCCGCCGGCTGCCGTGAAGAATGAGCCGTACAAGACGCACCTCGCGTACGTCAAAGAACGACGCACAAGCGAGGAAGCCGAGCGACTGCTCGATGAGGCGCTCTTGAAGCTCCGCGAGCGTCGCGGAAAGACGACCTCCAAGCGCTGATCACGGTTACGCGGTCAAAGAAACGGCTCCGGTCGTGAACCACCACGAGGGTGCGTTCACGACCGGAGCCGTTTCTGCCGGTGCCTGAGCTTCGGCTAGCCGAGCGCCTCGGCCGCGGCCGCATCGAGCAGCAGCAGCGTCTCCACACGGCCGGTCGCCGCACCGAGCGGTGACTCCTCGGCGGTGACGCCTTCGGTGGCGGCCAGCCGCACCGCATCCGCCTTCTCGGCACCTGTGACAACGGCCCAGACGCGTGCAGCCCCTCGAATGGCGGGTAGCGTCAGCGTCAGCCTCTCCGGCGGCGGCTTGGGCGAGTCGCGGACGCTCTCGACAAGCGCGGGCGCCGTCTCGAGCCCGGGCCTCCCCGGGAACAACGAGGCGGTATGCCCGTCACCGCCCGCGCCGAGGAGCACGAGGTCAAGCGATGGGACGCCGCCAAGGACTCCGTCTGCGGGAGGCACGAGTGCTCGCAGCTCAGCCTCGTACGCGACCGCGGCGTCGTCGAGCGACTCGCCGCTGTCGCTCGCGAGTGTCGCGTGCAGGCGTGACTGTTCGAACCCCTTGGCTCCCTTGAGCGCCTCCGCCACGGCTACGACGTTACGGTCGTCATGACCGGTCGGCACGAAGCGCTCGTCAGCGAACCACACATGTACGCGCGTCCAGTCGAGTCCGGCGCTGTCAACAGCTGCCACGAAGGCGGGAAGCACTTTGGTGGCAACAGAACCGCCGCTCACGGCGATGTGCAGTTCCGCGGTGGTCGACGCGAGGAGCCCCGCAAAGCGCCGGGCCGCGTCGTGTGCAACTCCGGCGACCGAGGGCTCTACGTGCCTGACCCGCGTGGCCTGCGTCATGCCTGCTCCTGCTCGTCGTCGGAGGGCGCTGCCTCCGCCGACTCCCGGGCCTCGGCTTCCGTCTCCGCAGCCGCGGCGAGCACCTCGCCGAAAACCCGGTCAGGCCCGAGCGAGCGCAGCTCCTCTGCGAGAACATCTGGGAGGTCGCGGACGGGCATGGGGATCTTCTGCTCCGGCTGCCCCGGCTGCGTGAGCACAACGGCCGAGTCGCTCACGCGCTCGAACGAGACGACGCCGCTCGGGCGCGTGAGCTTGATCGCGCGCAGTTGTGCGCGTCCGAGCTCGCGGTCGGTGGCCTGAGAGAGGCGCACGGGCACCTGCAGCGCGAGCTGCAGCCAGGCCGCCATGAGCAACGTCGAGGTCTGCGATGGGCGCCCGATGACCTCCACCTCCTGGATCGGCTCGTACGGCGGCTGATCGAGGACAGCCGCGATCTGTGCACGCCAGCTGGTGAGGCGCGTCCAGGCGAGGTCGCTGTCCCCGTCGCAGAAGCCCGCCGCGAGCTTCGTGACGGTCTCTTCACCATTGGTGGAGCTCCCGGAGTCGACGATGCGCAGCTGCGCGATGCGACCGAGCGACGAGGCGCTTGGTGCGCCGAGCGCGGAGTCGGGCCACCAGGCTACGACCGGGGCGTCGGGGAGGAGGAGTGCCTGCACAAGCGTCTCCGGATCGTCCGCGGCGGGGCCGGAGACGTGGAGCACGATGACCTCGCTCGCTCCGGCGTCTCCGCCGACGCGGATCTCCGCGTCCATGTTGGAGGTCTTCGCGTCGCGATCGACCACGTGGATGACGATGACGCGCATGGGGTGCTCGCCCGACGCCGAGTTCGCAGCGGCGATCGCAGCTTCGCCCCGGCGCTCGCCGGTCGAGATGACAAGCGTGAGGACGCGACCGAGAGCGACCGCTCCGCCTTCTTCACGCATCGAGACCAGCCGCTTCGAAACGGCTGAGGTCGTGGTGTTGCCGAGTTCGATAATCACGGGCGCCTCCAGGTGCGGCCATCGCGGGCGAGGAGCGCAGTGGCAGATGCCGGGCCCCAGCTGCCGGGTTTGTAGAGTTCGGGCTGGCCCTGCGTCGCCCAGTACTCCTCGACGGGGTCGAGGATCTTCCAGGAGAGCTCGACCTCCTCGTGGCGGGGGAAGAGGGGCGGGTCGCCCAGAAGGACGTCCAGGATGAGACGCTCGTAGGCTTCCGGGCTGGACTCGGTGAAGGCGTGGCCGTAGCCGAAGTCCATGGTCACGTCACGGACATGCATGCCGGATCCCGGGATCTTGGAGCCGAAGCGGATGGTGACACCCTCATCTGGCTGAACGCGGATCACGAGTGCGTTCGGCCCGAGCGAGGTGCGCTGCGCCTCGTCGAAGAGATACAGCGGCCCCTGCTTGAACGTGACGGCGATTTCCGTCACACGGCGACCGAGTCGCTTCCCGGTGCGCAGGTAGAACGGGACTCCCGCCCAGCGGCGCGAGTCGAGCTCGACACGGAGAGCCGCGTAAGTCTCAGTCGTCGACTGCGGGTTCATGCCTTCTTCCTCGAGGAAGCCACGCACGAGTTCGCCGCCCTGCCATCCGGAGCCGTACTGGCCACGAGCGGATGCCAGCGACAGGTCGCGGGGGAGTCGAACGGCTGCTAGGGCCTTCTCCTTCTCCTGCCGGAGGTCCTTGGCGTTGAAGGAGAGCGGCTCTTCCATGGCAGTGAGTGCGAGGAGCTGCAGGAGGTGGTTCTGGATGACATCTCGCGCGGCGCCGACGCCGTCGTAGTAGCCGGCACGGCCTGATACCCCGATATCCTCCGCCATCGTGATCTGCACATGGTCGACCGTGTTGGCGTTCCAGAGCGGCTCGAACATGGAGTTCGCGAAGCGCAGCGCGAGGATGTTCTGCACCGTCTCCTTGCCAAGGTAGTGGTCGATGCGGAAGATCGCGTCGCTCGCGAAGACCGACTCTACGATGCTGTTCAGTTCGCGCGCCGAGGCGAGGTCGTGACCGAAGGGCTTCTCGATGATGACGCGGCGCCAGGAGTCCTCACGTTCCTCCGCCAGGCCAGAGCGGCGCAGCTGCGTCGTGACCTCGGGGAACGAGCGTGGCGGGATGGAGAGGTAGAACGCGTGGTTGCCGCGCGTCCCCTGGTCTTCGTCGAGCTCCCCGAGGACAAGCTTGAGCGAGTCGAAGGACTCGTCGTTGTCGAACTCGCCGGAGACGAAGCGGATTCCTTTCGCGAGCTGCGTCCAGACGTCCTCATTGAATGGCGTCCTGGCGTGCTGTTCGACGTTCTCCTTGACGAAAGCGCGGAACTCGTCGTCTGACCAGGGCCGGCGAGCGAAGCCGACGAGGCCGAATGAGGGCGAGAGCAGGCCGCGGTTCGCGAGGTCGTAGACCGCCGGCAGGAGCTTCTTTCGGGAGAGGTCTCCCGTTACTCCGAAGATGACGAGGCTCGACGGGCCGGCGATGCGGCTGAGCCGTCCATCGTCGATGGACCTGAGGGGGTTGTTGTCAGCGCTGATGTCGACTGGCGTCACAGCGTCGCCTCCTTGTTTTCTAGGCACGGGCGTTGGGTGGGCCCGTGTGTGTCCTGCAGACACGAGTGCGGGGATGCGAAGGTGTTCGCATCCCCGCCCCGCTGATCGATTAGCGCGAGATGGCGCCGAGGAGCGCGGCGAGTCCGTGACCGGATTCGCCGAGCTCGATGCGCAGCACTGGCTGCGCGTGCGACTCCAGCACGGACGCGTCGCCGGCTGCCTGCGCCGAGATGAGCGTGCCGAACGTGAAGGGGCGTTCCGGGATCTCCAGATCGTTCGGCTCTGCCGAGGTGATCTGCAGGAACGCGCCGACCTTCGGGCCGCCCTTGTGGAACTGTCCGGTTGAGTGCAGGAAGCGCGGACCCCAGCCGAAGGTGACGGGTCGCCCTGAGCGCTTCGCGAGCTCGTCGCGGAGCGATTCGAGAGCGCCGAAGCGGTTCCGGTCGACGTACGCCTGGACCGACAGGTAGCCATCGGCGGGGATGAGCGCCACGAGCGCGTCGATGGCGCCGCTCAGTGTGCTCTGGCCCTCGACGACCGCCTGCGTGCCGCGCACCTCGACGCCATCAACTGCGAAGGCTGCCGGTGTCGGCTCGGGCGTCGCCTCGAGCAGTCCTCTGGCGGCGACCTTGGCGGACTCGACGTCGGGCTGATCGTACGGGTTGATGCCGATGACGGCTCCCGCGACGGCTACTGCCGTCTCCCAGAGCACGAACTGCCCACCAAGCGAGCCTGACACGGCGATGTCGTCGCCGCTCGCCGGGGAAGCCTCCGCGTCGGCCACGACACGGACCAGCTGCAGGTCGGCCGGTCGCGAGTCGATCTCGGGAGCGCTCGGCGTGAGCACGACGGGCAGAATACCGAGGTCGTCCTTGCCGCTCGATTCCGCGATCAGCTGCTCGACCCAGTCACCGAATCCGACGATCGATGTTCCGTCGTCGACGACGCCAAGGAAGCGCTTGGCTGCGATAGCGGCGCCGAGAACAAGCGCTGGGTTGGACTCGTCGTCCAGGGCCACAGCCGCGGCGGCCACGCCGGCGTCGTCAAGGAGGCCCGCGATGTCGACGCCGGCCAGCCCGGACGGGACGAGACCGAACGCCGTCAGCGCCGAGAACCGTCCGCCCACGTGGGGGTCGGCGAGGAACACCCGGTAACCGGCCTCACGTGAGGCGGCTTCCATGGGCGACCCCGGGTCGGTGACGATCACGACGCGTCCGGCTGGGTCGATTCCAGCACCCTCGAACGCGTTCACGAAGGCGCGACGCTGGGAGTCAGTCTCGACCGTGGATCCCGACTTGGAGGAGACGACGATCGCGGTGCGCTCGACGCCTTCCTCGACCGCGGCGCGAACCTGTGCCGGGTCGGTCGAGTCGAGCACAACAAGCTCGACGCCGGCAGTCCGAGTGATGACCTCGGGAGCTAGCGAGGAGCCGCCCATGCCGCACAGCACGAACCTGGTAACACCGGCCGCGGCGAACTCGTCGCGAAGCGAGAGGATGCCGTCGACGAGTTCCCGGGAGACCTCGTGAGCGCGCGTCCATCCAAGCCGGACTGCAGACTCGGCTTCGGCTGCCGCGCCCCAGAGCGTTGCATCCTGTGCGAAGAGGCGAGAGGCGAAACGATCGGCGACGAGGCCGCCGAGCTTCTCCGCAGCGGCTTCGCTCGCGGCTCCGGCAGCGCTGACCTTGATGCCCATGGCGGTGGCCCCTACGCCTTCGCCGCGGCAGCTTGCAGCTGCGAGTCGACGGTTGCCTTGAGCTCCTGCCAGGAGACGATGAACTTGTCAACGCCCTCGGTCTCGAGCTGCTCGGTCACCTCGACGTAGCTGACACCGATAGCCTCGAGCTCGTCGAGCGTGGTGTTGGCGGCGTGGGCGGTGCCCGCCACGGTGTTCCCCGTGATGACGCCGTGGTCGGCGACAGCCTCGAGCGTCTTCTCCGGCATGGTGTTGACCGTGTGCGGCGCGACGAGCTCCGTAACGTAGAGCGTGTCGGGCAGCGCCGGGTCCTTGACACCCGTCGAGGCCCAGAGCGGACGCTGGACGTTGGCGCCCTCTGCGAGCAGGAGCTTCGCGCGCTCACTCGAGAACTCCTCCTCGAAGGCGGCGTAGGCGAGACGAGCGTTCGCGAGGGCCGCGAGACTCTTGAGCGCGATCGCCTCGTCACTTCCGACGGCCACGAGGCGCTTGTCGATCTCTGCATCGACGCGCGATACGAAGAACGAGGCGACGGAGCGGATCGTCGACAGTGCGTGTCCTCGCTCGCGAGCCTGCTCGAGACCTGAGAGGTAGGCGTTGACAACCTCGCGGTAGCGGCTGAGGCTGAAGATGAGCGTGACGTTGACGCTGATGCCGGAAGCGATGACCTCGGTGATGGCGGGGAGACCCTCGACGGTCGCCGGGATCTTGATCATCGCGTTCTTGCGATCGACGGTGGCCCAGAGACGCTTGGCCTCCTCGATCGTCGCCGCGGTGTCGCGGGCGAGTTCGGGGGAGACCTCGATCGAGACTCGCCCGTCGAGACCGTCCGTGGACTCGTAGATCGGCAGGAAGAGGTCGCATGCCGAGCGCACGTCGTCGGTGGTGATCTCGAAGATCGCCTCGTCGACGCTCGCGCCGCGAGCCTGGAGCTCCGCGACCTGCGCGTCGTAGGCCTCGCCCTTGCTGAGTGCGCCGGCGAAGATAGTCGGGTTGGTCGTGACGCCGACGATCCCGCGCTCGGAGATGAGACGTTCGAGAGCGCCGGATTCGAGGCTGGAGCGTGAGAGGTCGTCGAGCCAGATGCTGACGCCGGCCTCGGCGAGTGCTGCTGTTGGTGTGGAAGTCATTGTTGGTGTTCCTTCGCGTTGCAGGTGAAGAAGAGCTGAGTTGTGGTGCGCAGGCGCTACTTGGCGAGCGACTCGAGCGCCGCGTCGACGACGGCCGCTGCGGTGATCCCGTAGGCCTTGTAGAGCTCCGGCTGGTCGGCGGATGCGCCGAACGTCTCGATCGAGATGCTGCGCCCCTTCGGACCGACGAACTGCAGCCAGGGAAGGGCGAGGCCTGCCTCGATGCTCACGCGAGCCTCGACTGCGGCGGGGAGCACGTGCTCTCGGTACGCCTCGTCCTGCTCTGCGAACCACTCGAAGCTGGGGACGGAGACGACGCGCGTCGGGTGGCCCTGCTCTTGGAGCGTCTCGCGAGCCTCAAGTGCGTACTGCACCTCGGAGCCGGTCGCGAGCACGATGACCTCAGGCGATCCACCGGCAGCTTCTGCGAGCACGTAGGCGCCCCGCTTGGTTCCAGCGGCCGAGCCGAACTCCTGCTCGTTGGCGTCACCCGAGCCGCGCGCGATGACCGGGAGGTCCTGGCGGGAGAGGATGAGGCCGGTCGGGCCGCCGCGGCGGCTGACGACCTCGAGCCACGCGGCTGCGGTCTCTGGTCCGTCGGCCGGGCGAACGACCGCGAGGTTCGGGATCGCGCGCAGAGCGGTGAGCGATTCGACTGGCTGGTGCGTCGGCCCGTCGCCACCGAGGGCGATCGAGTCGTGCGTCCACACGAAGATCGATGGGATGTTCATGAGGGCGGCGAGACGCACTGAGGGGCGCATGTAGTCGCTGAACATGAGGAAGGTCCCGCCGAAGGCGCGCGTCTTGCCGTGCAGCGTGATGCCGTTGAGGATCGCGCCCATTGCGTGCTCACGGATGCCGAAGTGGAGGACTCGCCCGTAGGGGTTGCCCGTCCAGCTCGACGTCGAGAACTTCTCCGGGATGAACGACGCCGCGCCGTTGATGGTCGTGTTGTTCGAGCCTGCGAGGTCGGCGGAGCCGCCCCAGAGCTCGGGGAGCTGCGCGGCGAGCGCGTTGATCGCGTCCCCGGACGCCTTGCGGGTGGAGACCTTGGCAACGCCCGCGTAGTCGGGAAGCGCCTCCGCGAGGTCTTCCGGCAGCTCGCCAGCTTCGAGGCGCGCGAAGAGCTCAGCTCGTTCCGGGTTGCTGCTCTTCCAGGCGTCGAAGCTCTGCTGCCATTCATCACGAACGGGGGCGACGCGGTCCGCGAGGCCGCGCGTGTAAGCGAGGACGTCCTCCGGGACCTCGAAACTCTGCTTCGGGTCGAAGCCGACGAGGCTCTTCACAGCCTCGAGTTCGGTCTCGCCGAGCGCGGAGCCGTGGATGGCGCCCGTGTTCTGCTTGTTCGGGCTCGGCCAGCCGATGATCGTGCGGAGCACGATGATCGAGGGACGGCCGGTCTCGGCCTGGGCCGCGAGGGTTGCGTCGTGGAGTGCCGCGAGGTCCTCGTGGTACTGCTCGCCAGCCGTCCAGTCCACCGTCTGCACGTGCCAGCCGTACGCCTCGTAGCGCTTGGCGACATCTTCCGTGAAGGCGATGTCGGTGTCGTCCTCGATGGAGATCTGGTTGGCGTCGTAGAAGACGATCAGGTTCCCGAGCTCCTGGTGGCCGGCGAGCGAGGAGGCCTCGCTCGTGACGCCCTCCTGGAGGTCGCCGTCGCTCGCGATGACATAGACCCTGTGATCGAAGGGGCTCTGGCCCGCCTCACCCTCTGGGTCGAACAGTCCGCGCTCGAAGCGCTGCGCGTAGGCGAAGCCGACCGCGGATGCGAGCCCCTGACCGAGCGGTCCGGTGGTCATCTCGACGTGGTCGGTGTGGCCGAACTCGGGGTGCCCCGGCGTCTTCGAGCCGAACTGGCGAAGCTGCTTGAGATCGTCGAGCTCGAGGCCGAAGCCGCCAAGGTAGAGCTGGCAGTACTGCGTCAGCGAGGAGTGACCCGCGGAGAGAATGAAGCGGTCTCGCCCGATCCAGTGCGGGTCCTTCGGGTCGACCCGCATCACGTGCTGGTAGAGCAACGTCGCGAGGGGGGCGAGGCTCATCGCCGTACCGGGGTGACCACCCTTCGCCTTCTCAACTGCATCTGCCGCCAAGATCCTTGCTGTGTCGACTGCACGTCGATCGAGCTCGGACCACTCAAAATTCGTCACACTGCGTCCCGTCGTCGTTGGGAAAGGGCCGCCTGACAGCTTATCGCCACGTCGGGTCCGCGCGGGGGGAAGAGTGTTCAGTTGCCGGCCATGTTTCTGATTGCGACGGGCCTCACGGTGTCTGGAGCGGGGTGTGACACGTGGCTCGCTCAGCAAACGGGACGGCTTCTGGGCAAGAGCAGATAGAATTGCCAGGAGTTTTCGAGCGAAGAGGAATTGGTGGCTTTGTCTGTCGACGAACTAGTGGCTGTCGCACCCCCGGAGCGCAAGCCTTTCGGGCGCAAGGTTCGGGCCTACGTGGCGCTGACAAAACCTCGCATCATCGAGCTGCTCCTCATCACGACGGTGCCGACGATGTTCCTGGCCCACGGCGGCATCCCGAACCTGTGGCTTGTCCTCGGCGTCGTGCTCGGCGGAGCCATGTCCGCGGGAAGCGCGAGCGCGTTCAACTGCTACATCGACCGCGACATCGACCGCCTCATGAAGCGCACTGCCAAACGCCCGCTTGTGACCGGAGAGCTCACTGATCGCGAGGCTCTCGTCTTCTCGTTTGCGCTCGGCATCCTGTCGATCGTCGTACTGTGGCTCGTCGCGAACCCGCTGACCGCGGCCCTCTCGCTCGGCGCCATCCTGCTCTACGTCGTGTTCTACACGATCGTGCTCAAGCGACGCACCGAGCAGAACATCATCTGGGGTGGCGTCGCCGGCTGCATGCCCGTGCTCATCGGCTGGGCGGGAGTCACCAACTCACTCAGCTGGGCTCCGTTTGTGCTCTTCGCCATCATCTTCCTGTGGACGCCGGCCCACTACTGGCCGCTCTCGGTCAAGTACCGCGATGACTACGCCAAGGCCAGCGTGCCGATGCTCTCCGTCACCGAAGGCGAGCTCTCCGTCTCCCTGCAGACCGTGCTCTACGCGTGGGCGACGGTCATCTGCTCGCTCCTGCTCGTCCCGATCGCAGGCATGGGATGGCTGTACACGTCCGTCGCGCTGCTCTCGGGCGGCTGGTTCCTCTACGAGGCCCACGTGCTCTACTACCGCACGATCACGGGGAAGGGCGGCAAGCCTATGAAGGTCTTCCACCTCTCCATCACGTACCTCACGCTCGTCTTCGTCGCCGTGGGCATCGACCCGCTGCTCGGCTAGCACCGAGCGAACGGCGCGCAAGAAGCGAGCGGTCTGCCACAGGCAACGACGCGGCGGCCGCGCACAGCAATCAGCCCCGACGAGAGATTCTCTCGTCGGGGCTGAGCCGTCTGTATCTGGTTGTACCCCCCGCGAGTCTCAGACTCGCCCGGGGCGCCCCTCGCGACGGATGGTCGCGACCGCGGTGGTCGCGACGGCGATGCTCGTGACCGACAGGACCATGTGCACGATCACGAGCCCGATTGGGAGCCCCGTCCTGGCCTGCCAGATGCCGACGATCGCTTGGGCCACGATGAGCCCGAGGAGCGCGAACGAGACCCGGCGCGTGGCGGGGAACCCGCGGACGGCGGCGACCACAGCGAAGGCAAGTGCGCACGCGAGCAGGATGTAGGCGGGCCACGAGTGGACATGCTGCATGACGACGGGGTCAAGACCGTTCCTGGCCGAACCGGAGTCACCGGCGTGCGGGCCGGACCCGGTGGTGAGCGTTCCGACGAAGACTGTTACCCAGACCCATACGTTCACGACGACGCTCAGGGTGAGCACAAGACCAGACCGGCTCATGTCGAGACGCGCCCCGACTTCTGGGACCTGCTCGCCCCTGCGCACGCGGAACAGCAGGACTGCGGCGATGGCGACCATGAGTCCCGAGATGAGGAAGTGGAACCCGACGATGTCGGGGTTGAGGCCCGTGAGCACGGTGATGCCGCCGACGATCGCCTGGACGATGATGAGCAGGCCGATCGCGAAAGCGGGGACGGCGAGGCGCATCCCGCTCGGCCGGGCCCGGAGGACCGCGAGGAACAGCAGGAGCGCGATGATTGCGAGGACGCCCGTCAGCGTCCGGTTCCCGAACTCGATGATCCCGTGGATACCCATCTCGGGCGTGTTGATGAGTGACTCGTCGGTGCAGTACGGCCACGTGGGGCAGCCGAGGCCGGAGCCCGTGAGCCGCACCAGGCCGCCGGTCCCGACGATGCCGATGTTGGCCACGAGACTCGCCCACGCGAGGAATCGCGTGTACCTCGTGATGCTCGTCGGCATCAGTCTCGCGAGGAGAGCATCCGCGCGTGGGGGACGGACGGGAGCGACTTGCGCGGTCACGATTGCCTTTCAGACGCCGAGTATGTCTGGCGTAGGATAGAAGTTGTTGTCTTCGCTCGGGACGTGTGCCCGAATCGCGGCGCAGGGAACAATGGAGGCCCTTCGCGGGTTCCATTCTACGAGAGGTAGACGCACGCCGTCTGCCCGAGCAGCCGCGGGCCCACCGGCCGAAGACCCCACGCGCAAGATATATCGAAGGCGAAGAGCCCGAGGTTGAGCCGCGTGTGCAGAACGACTTCAGAGATGAGAGAGACGAGGCAGACATGTCAGATGTCCTGATCGATCGCCCAGAACTTGAGGGCCTCGGCCGTTACGAGTTCGGCTGGGCTGACTCCGACGTAGCGGGATCGTCCGCGAGGCGTGGCATCAGCGATGCCGTCGTCGCCGACATCTCGCGCCTGAAAGACGAGCCTGAGTGGATGCTCAAGACGCGCCTCAAGGGCTACAAGATGTTCGAGCGAAAGCCGATGCCCAACTGGGGCGCTGACCTCTCCGGCATCGACTTCGACAACATCAAGTACTTCGTGCGCTCGACGGAGAAGCAGGCCCAGACCTGGGAAGACCTGCCAGACGACATCAAGAACACGTACGAGAAGCTCGGCATTCCGGACGCGGAGCGCCAGCGCCTCGTCGCCGGCGTTGCGGCCCAGTACGAGTCCGAGGTCGTCTACCACCAGATCAACGAGGAGCTCGAGAAGCAGGGTGTCATCTTCATGGACACCGACACGGCGCTTCGCGAGCACCCGGAGTTCTTCGAGGAGTACTTCGGCACGGTCATCCCGTCAGGCGACAACAAGTTCGCGGCGCTCAACACGGCCGTCTGGTCCGGAGGCTCGTTCGTCTACGTGCCGAAGGGTGTCCACGTCGAGATCCCGCTGCAGGCCTACTTCCGCATTAACACGGAGAACATGGGTCAGTTCGAGCGGACGCTGATCATCGCCGATGAGGGCAGCTACGTGCACTACATCGAGGGCTGCACGGCTCCCATCTACAAGTCCGACTCCTTGCACTCGGCGGTTGTCGAGATCATCGTGAAGAAGAACGCCCGCGTTCGCTACACGACGATCCAGAACTGGTCGAACAACGTCTACAACCTGGTCACGAAGCGCGCGATCGCGGAAGAGGGCGCGACGATGGAGTGGGTCGACGGCAACATCGGCTCGAAGGTCACGATGAAGTACCCGTCGATCTACCTGGTCGGCGAGCACGCAAAGGGCGAGACCATGTCCGTCGCGTTCGCAGGCCCCGGCCAGCACCAGGACGCCGGAGCGAAGATGATCCACATGGCTCCGTACACGCAGTCTTCGATCACGTCGAAGTCCATAGCGCGAGGCGGGGGACGAGCCGGCTACCGGGGCGAGGTCCGCATCGACGCCAAGGCACACCACTCGTCGAACAGCGTCGTCTGCGACGCGCTGCTCGTCGACACGCAGTCACGCTCTGACACGTACCCCGCGATCGACATCCGAGTCGACGACGTCCAGCTCGGCCACGAGGCGACGGTCACGAAGGTGTCGGAGGAGCAGCTCTTCTACCTCATGAGCCGCGGCCTCCCGGAGACCGAGGCGATGGCCATGATCGTGCGCGGATTCATCGAGCCGATCGCGCGCGAGCTGCCGATGGAGTACGCACTGGAACTCAACAAGCTCATCGAGATGAGCATGGAAGGATCGGTCGGCTAGATGACGACGCAGGTCACGAGCGAGCAGATCAACCCGCTCGGTCTCAACAAGCACAGCCACGGGCCGGGGTCCGAGGTCCCGGTGCAGACGAGGTCGGAGCGGTTCACTTCCTTCGACTTCGCCGACTTCGCGCCACTGAGCGGCCGCGAGATCGAGTGGAAGTACACCCCCGTCGCGAAGCTGGACGCGCTCATCAACGGTGAGCTCACTGGCTCCCGCTCCGAGCTCGAGTTCACGGAGACAGAGGGCGTCTCGGTCAGCTGGATCCCTCGTTCGGATGCGCGCATCGGTTCGGCCGGGAAGCCGGAAGACCGCGCATCCGCAAACGCATGGACCAACTTCGAAGAGGCGCTCCTCGTCGAAGTCTCAGGCGAAGACGACAAGCAGTTTGTCCTCGACCGCAACGGGTTCGGCGGAGCTGCTGTCGCTGCTCACGTCGTGATCGACATCAAGCCGCACGCCAGGGGCCTCATCATCCTCCGCCACACGGGCGAGGCGACGGTCGCCGAGAACGTCGAGCTCCTCGTGGGCGACGGTGCGAACGTCACGGTCGTCTCCATGCAGGAGTGGGAAGACTCGGCGCAGCACCTGTCGACGCACTTCGTGTCGGTCGGGCGCGACGCGTTCATCAAGCACATCGTCGTCTCGCTCGGCGGCGGCATCGTCCGTCTGAACCCGACACTGCAGCTCAACGCGCAGGGCGCGGATGGGGAGCTCTACGGCCTCTACTACTCGGACGCGGGACAGCACCTCGAGCACCAGGTCTTCGTCGACCACAATGCGCCGCACACTCGCAGTCGCGTTAACTACAAGGGCGCCCTGCAAGGCCAAGGGGCGCGAGCCGTGTGGATCGGGGATGTGCTCATCCGCCGGAACGCACCGGGCACTGACTCCTACGAGCAGAACCGCAACCTCGTGCTCTCTGAGGGCACACGGGCCGATTCGGTCCCGAACCTCGAGATCGAGACCGGCGACATCGAGGGGGCAGGCCACGCTTCCGCGACGGGCCGCTTCGATGACGAGCAGCTCTTCTACCTGATGAGCCGCGGCATCTCCGAGGCCATGAGCCGCCGTCTTGTTGTGCACGGCTTCCTCAACGAGATCGTCCAGCAGATCGGCAACGAGGAGATCGCCACCCACCTGCGGGATGCGCTCGAACGCGAGCTCAACGAGGGCGCAAGCCCTCTGCTCGTCGCAGAGCGATGACCTCGGTGCGTCTCTGCGCGGCAGATGACGTGAAGGTCGAGGCGCCGCAGCGCTTCGAGATCGAGGGACAGGCCATCTGCGTCGTCCGAGACTCGGCCGGTGAGCTCTTCGCTCTCGGGGACCGGTGCTCGCACGGAGACATCTCACTCGCCGAGGGCTTCGTGGAGGACGACTCGATCGAGTGCTGGGCGCACGGCTCCCAGTTCTCGCTCAAGACCGGCTGGCCCCGCACCCTCCCCGCCTACGAACCAGTGCCCGTGTACCGCATCCAGGTGCAAGAGGGCGACATCTACATCGACCCCACTCCAATCTTCGAGGAGAAGAGCTAGCACATGTCCACGCTGCAGATATCCGACCTCCACGTCACGGTCGAGACCGACCAGGGCACCAAGGAAATCCTCCGCGGTGTCGACCTGACGATCAACAAGGGCGAGATCCACGCCATCATGGGCCCAAACGGCTCCGGCAAGTCGACCCTCGCCTACACGATCGCGGGCCACCCGAAGTACGAGGTGACCAGCGGCTCGATCACGCTCGACGGCGAGGACGTCCTCGAGATGTCCGTCGACGAGCGAGCGAAAGCGGGCCTCTTCCTCGCGATGCAGTACCCCGTCGAGATCCCTGGCGTCACGGTCGCGAACTTCCTGCGCACGGCGAAGACCGCCGTCGCTGGCGAAGCTCCGCCTCTGCGCCCGTGGCTGAAGGAGGTCAAGGCCTCCATGGCGGCACTCCGCATGGACCCGGTCTTCTCCGAGCGCAACGTCAACGAAGGCTTCTCCGGTGGCGAGAAGAAGCGCAACGAGATCCTTCAGCTCGAGCTCCTCAAGCCGAAGTTCGCCGTCCTCGATGAGACCGACTCCGGCCTCGACGTGGATGCGCTGCGCATCGTGTCGGAGGGCGTCAACCGCGTCAAGGAGAACACCGGCCTCGGTGTGCTCCTCATCACCCACTACACGCGCATCCTCCGCTACATCAAGCCGGACTTCGTGCACGTTTTCGTCGCTGGCAAGGTCGCTGACCAGGGCGGACCCGAGCTTGCTGACCGCCTCGAGAACGAGGGGTACGACCGCTACCTCGCGCAGCAGGTCGAGGCGTAGGATCTCGCCATGGCACTGACGACACTCGAAGCGACACGCTACGACGAGATCGAAGAGGCGCTCAAGGAGGTCGTTGACCCGGAGCTCGGCGTCAACATCGTCGACCTGGGGCTCATCTACGACCTGAACTGGGACGACGACTCCGACGCACTTGTCATCTCCATGACACTGACGTCGGCGGGTTGCCCGCTGACGGACGTCATCGAGTCCGAGACGGCGCAGGCGCTGGACGGCGAAGTCGAACGCTTCGTCATCAACTGGGTCTGGATGCCGCCGTGGGGCCCGGAGAAGATCACGGACGACGGGCGCGACATGATGCGCGCTCTCGGCTTCAACATCTGACCGTTGCCCTGACGGCGAAGAGCCCCGCCATTGGTGGGGCTCTTCCGCGTCTCGTCTAGACTGGGAAGGTTGTCGGCTCCGGGGCAGCACCGGTTGCCTCCGACGCCAGCTCCGATCGACCTCGGCTCCTCACCACGAAGCCCTCCCGCACACCACTGAATGGAATCACTTCTTGCTCGCCGTACATGACCTCGAAATCACCATGGGTGCCCGCACCCTCATGTCGGGAGTCGACTTTCGTGTTGCCGCTGGCGACAAGATCGGCCTCGTTGGCCGGAACGGCGCTGGCAAGACGACGCTGACCAAGATCCTGGCGGGGGACACCCTGCCCACCGCTGGAAAGATCGAGCGACGCGGCGAGATCGGCTACCTCCCGCAGGACCCGCGGAGCGGGGACCCAACGCAGACGGCCCGAACGCGCATCCTGGACGCACGAGGCCTCGGCGAACTCCGCCTCGGCATCGACGAGGCGACCGTGGCAATGGCGGACGGCAGCCCTGCCGAGCAGGAGGCCGCGATGAAGAAGTACTCGCGGCTCGACGATCGCTTCCTCGCGCTCGGCGGCTACGCGGCCGAAGCCGAGGCCGCCGCGATCGCCAGCAACCTCAAGCTGCCTGACCGCATCCTCGACCAGGAGCTGCAGACCCTCTCCGGCGGACAGCGTCGACGTATCGAGCTCGCGCGCATCCTGTTCTCCGGCGCAGAGACGATGCTCCTCGACGAGCCCACGAACCACCTCGACATCGACTCGGTGATCTGGCTCCGAGAGTTCCTGAAGGGCTACTCGGGTGGGCTCATCGTGATCTCCCACGACGTCGAGCTCGTGGGCGACACCGTCAACCGCGTCTTCTACCTCGACGCCAACCGTCAGGTCATCGACGTCTACAACATGGGCTGGAAGCACTACCTGCGTCAGCGGGAGGCAGACCAGGAGCGACGCAAGAAGGAACGCGCCAATATCGAGAAGAAGGCGACCGTGCTCCAGCAGCAGGCCGCCAAGTTCGGTGCAAAGGCGACGAAGGCCACTGCAGCGCACCAGATGGCGCGTCGTGCCGAGAAAATGCTTTCCGGGCTCGAGGAGGTCCGCGTCGCCGACCGCGTCGCGAAGCTCCGCTTCCCAACGCCAGCCGCGTGCGGAAAGACGCCGCTGCGCGCATCCAACCTTTCGAAGTCGTACGGCTCGCTTGAGATCTTCACCGCCGTCGACCTCGCCATCGACCGCGGATCACGCGTCGTCATCCTCGGCCTCAACGGAGCGGGTAAGACGACGCTTCTGCGCATGCTCGCAGGAGTCGACGAGCCGGACACCGGCGCGCTCGAGCCCGGTCACGGCCTCAAGATCGGCTACTACGCCCAAGAGCACGAGACCCTCGACGTCGCCCGCAGCGTGCTGCAGAACATGGTGAGCGTCTCGAGCCACCTCACGGAGACCGAGGCGCGCAAGGTGCTCGGCTCCTTCCTATTCTCGGGAGACGACGTGCACAAGCCCGCCGGCGTCTTGTCTGGCGGCGAGAAGACCAGGCTCGCGCTGGCGATGCTCGTTGTCTCGAGCGCCAACGTGCTGCTCCTCGACGAGCCCACGAACAACCTGGACCCGCTGAGCCGTGAGCAGATCCTCGACGCTCTTGCTCATTACGAGGGTTCGGTTGTGCTGGTCAGCCACGACGAGGGTGCTGTCGCGGCGCTCAACCCCGAGCGCGTGCTCATCATGCCGGACGGCGTCGAAGACCACTGGACGCCCGACTACTTCGACCTCATCACGATGAATTAGCCGGGCCCGCCAGGGCACAGGCTCACATCTGCAGCGAAGCGCATGCTCCTCCCGGGGAGCATGCGCTTCGCTCATTCGTGACCGAGCGCCGAGGCGATCAGCCGCCGGCGCGGTCGAGCAGCTCGTCCTCGATCTCGGCGTCGGTCTTGCGACGTTTGCCGGCTCGTTCGCGTTCGCGGGCGATCGCCTGCCGAACCTTCGGGTCGTCCGGGTTGCGGTCGCGGTACTCAGCGCGCAGACCGAAGATGAGACCCAGGAGAGCGATGATCGCGAAGATGATCCACTGGAAGGCGTAGGAAAGGTGGTTCCCCTCCGTCAGCGCGGGCTTGGCCGTGAGCGCACCGGTCTCGGTCGCCGGTCGCTCAGCCGAAAGCAGGCCGTAGGCGCCCGTGTAGACACGGTCGGCCCCGAGCTCGGCCGCGAACTGCGGCAGGTGGATGGTCGCGATCTGGCCGGCTGGGGCGCTGCGGCCCGGGATCTCCGGCTCGCCGGGTTTGAGGCGTGCCACAACTGTGACGTCACCGGCTGGCGCAGCCGGAACATGGTCGGGGGAGTCCTGCGCATCGCCCGTCGGAATCCACCCGCGGTTCACGATGAACACGCGGCCGTCGTCGGTCTCGAACGGCGTGAGGATCTCGAAGCCGGGGAGGCCGTTGTGCGGCCGCGACCTCGCGAGCAGTTGCTCGTCGGTGAGGTACCGGCCCTCCATGAGCACGGGCGTCCACTCCTGATTGATCGTGAAGTCGTCGAGTTCGGCGAGCTCGCCCTCGAGCGGCACGGGTTCCCGGTCGAAGTTGCCCGTGATGCGCGCGTTCTCGGAGACCCGCTCATCGCGCCGCTCGAACTGCCAGTGGCTCAGGAAGCCACACGCGATGGCGAACACGACGAGCAGCCCGAGGTAGCCGAGCCAACGCTTCGAGAACGCGAATCGCCAGCGGCGCTCGCCGCTCACGCGTGCCCGTCCACGTCATCAAGACGGCCAGCCGAGATCGGGGAGGCCGCTACCGGGAAGTCGCGCTGGCGGAGGAAGCCCTCGAGGTAGCCGGCGTGCTCGTCGCACGCGAGCCAGACCTTGCGGCGAGACTCGTCGTGGATGCGGGGGTTGCGCCACACGAGGCGCGTCGTCGCATCCGCGCCGCACGCCGCGCGCGAGCATCGAGGCTCGTCGCCGATGGCGTCGAGGCCAGCACCCTGCAGCGCGCCGAGCAGGTCGAATCCGTCACGCATCCGGCTTGCCTCGGCGCTGCAGGAAGCTGGGTCGCTCGACCTTGCGCGTTCGGCGCTGGGTCGCGGCGTTGGCGATGACGACGGCGAAGTACGGCAGGAAGATGGCGCCGGCCGCGAAGACGAACATCCACGGTCCCCGCACCCAGATGAGCGCGACGAAGCAGGCCACCCTGATGAGCATCATGATGGTGTACTTCTTCATGCGAGCGGCGCGCTCGTCGTACTCGCTGTCCGCCATGGAGGTGACGTTCGTAGTTGTTGATCGCACGGTGGCAGGTGCTCCTCTCGGCGATCTGCTCAGCTTACTCCTCGCCCCTAGACTGGAGCGAACCGTCTCAAGGGAGCAGCATGACCCACAGAACCGTCCTCGTCACGGGAGGAAACCGCGGCATCGGCTTCGCCATCGCCGCACACTTCGTCAGCCTGGGCCACCGCGTTGCGGTGACCTCACGCTCGGGAGAGGGCGGGCCGGAAGGCGCGCTCACCGTGCAGGCCGACGTCACCGACTCCGCGAGCGTCGACGCGGCGTTCAAGGCGGTCGAGCAGGAGCTCGGCGCCGTCGAGGTCCTCATCGCCAACGCCGGCATCACGAAGGACAACCTGCTTTTGCGCATGTCCGAGGACGACTTCCAGCAGGTCATCGACACGAACCTGACCGGCGTCTTCCGCGTCCTGAAGCGTTCCTCCAAGGGCATGCTGAAGGCTCGCTTCGGGCGCGTCATCTTCATCTCGAGCGTCGTGGGCCTCTTCGGCTCGCCCGGCCAGATCAACTACTCGTCCGCGAAGGCGGGCCTCGTCGGGATGGCCCGCTCGCTCACCCGGGAGCTGGGGTCGCGCGGTATCACGGCCAACGTCATCGCGCCGGGGTTCATCGAGACCGAGATGACGGCGGTGCTCCCCGAGGACACCAAGAAGGAGTACCTCTCGCAGATTCCCGCAGCGCGCTACGGCAGCGTCGACGAGATCGCGAAGACCGCCGCCTGGCTCGCGAGCGACGACGCCGGGTACATCTCCGGTGCCGTCATCCCCGTCGACGGTGGACTCGGCATGGGTCACTAGCCAGCGGCTCACCGAGCGAACACGCGAGGGGCCGACCGGATGCGTGCATCCGGTCGGCCCCTCGCGTTCGTGTCGCGCGTCAGCCCTGAAGGCCGAGCACGTGCAGCACTTGACGCATATCGCGGTCGGGGAGACTCACGTGAGCCTGTTCGCGCACGACCGGCTTCGCGTCGAACGCAACCGAGAGTCCTGCAGCCGACATCATGCCGAGGTCGTTGGCTCCGTCGCCAATCGCGACCGTGCGCGTCGGGTCGACGCCGAGCTCCTCAGCCCACTCGAGCAGCGTCTCCCGCTTCGCCTCCCGCCCGATGATCGGGCCTGAGACGCGCCCCGTGAGCTTCCCGTCGGAGACCTCGAACCGATTGGCTCGCCACCGGTCAAGGCCGAGCCTTTCGGCGAGCTCGTCGAGGATCTCGTGGAACCCGCCGGAGACAGCCGCGATGTAGCCACCAGCCTCGTGGACACCCGCCACGAGCTCGGGAACCCCGTCTGTGACGACAACGCGATCGACGACGGACGCCACGTCGGCCGCGGAGACACCCTCGAGCAACGCCACGCGATCGCGCAGGCTCTCCTCGAAGTCGAGCTCACCAGCCATGGCTCGCTCGGTGACCTCCGTCACCTCAGCGGTCACGCCGGCGTAGTCGGCGATGAGCTCGATGACCTCGTCCTCGATGAGCGTCGAATCGACGTCCAGGAGGACGAGGAACGGTGCACGAGCTGACGTGCTCGAGGTCACGGCTCGACGATCCCGAACTTCTCCACGACCGTGAGGCCAGAGTCGGTGACCGTGAACCCGCGGCGGAGGTCGTGCTCGCGGTCGACGCCGACCGAGGCGCCTTCCTTGACGATGACGTTCTTGTCGAGGATCGCGCGCCGCACGACGGCGCCGGCCTGGACGTTGACGCGGTCGAAGAGGATGGAGTCGACGACTGCGGCTCCCGACTCGACATTGTCCCACGGCCCGAGCACGCTGCGCTCAATGTGCGCGCCGGAGATGACCGACCCGAGCGAGATGATCGAGTCGATCATGGTTCCCGTCGAGCCACGGCTGTCACGGACGAACTTCGCGGGCGGCGAGTTCAGCTGCTGCGCGAAGATCGGCCACTTCTCGTTGTAGAGATTGAAGATCGGCAGCGTGGAGATGAGGTCCATGTGCGCGTCATAGAACGAATCGATCGTGCCGACGTCGCGCCAGTAGTCACGGTCGCGCTCGGTCGACCCGGGAACGACGTTGTCCTTGAGGTCGTAGACGCCGCAATCGCCCTGAGCGACGAAGCTCGGGATGATGTCGCCGCCCATGTCGTGCTTCGAGTCTTCGAGCGTCGAGTCGCGGATGACCGCTTCGACGAGCTTGTCTGCCGTGAACACGTAGTTGCCCATGGAGGCGAGGATCTCGCCGGGGCTGTCCGGGAGGCCCTGCGCGTCCTCCGGCTTTTCGAGGAACTCGCGGATGAGCGTGCGGTCGTCCGGATCGACGTCGATGACGCCGAACTGGTCGGAGAGGGAGATCGGCTGCCGGATGGCGGCGACCGTCGCACTGCGACCGGACGCGATGTGCGCCTCAATCATCTGCGAGAAGTCCATCCGGTAGACGTGGTCCGCACCCACCACGACAACGATGTCGGGGGACTCATCATTGATGAGGTTGAGACTCTGCCTGATGGCATCTGCTGAGCCGGAGAACCAGCGCTTGCCGAGCCGCTGCTGCGCCGGCACAGAGGCGACGTAGGAGTTGAGCATCGCGGGGAGGCGCCACGTGTGCGACACGTGCCTGTCCAGCGAATGGGACTTGTACTGCGTCAGGACGACGATCTTGTGAAGCCCGGAATTCACCAGGTTCGAGAGCGCGAAGTCAATGAGTCGATACTGGCCTGCGAAGGGCACAGCGGGCTTAGCCCGGTCTGCAGTGAGCGGCATGAGCCGCTTCCCCTCACCGCCAGCGAGAACGATGCCGAACACCTTTGCCTGTGACATGACTCGAGCTTAGGGGTTCACAGCCCTGCTGTACTACCGTGTAGCCCGTGAGAGTAGATCTGGTAACACGCGAGTATCCACCGGCCGTCTACGGCGGGGCTGGAGTCCACGTCACCGAGCTCGTCAAGGCGATGAGACGCGACATCGATGTCAACGTCCGCTGCTTCGGCGATGCCCGCGACGAGCAGCAGACGTACGCCTACACGACGCCGCCTGCGCTTCGTTCCGCGAACCCGGCGCTCGGCTTCCTGGGCACCGACCTCGAGATCGCGAACGACATCGCGGGAGCCGACCTTGTGCACTCGCACACGTGGTACGCGAATGCCGCGGGCCATGTGGCGAAGCTCCTGCACGGCATCCCGCACGTCATCACCGCGCACAGCCTTGAGCCGCTCCGCCCGTGGAAGGCCGAGCAGCTCGGCGGTGGCTACCGCCTCTCCAGCTGGATCGAGCAGGTCTCCTATGAGCACGCGAACCGCATCATCGCCGTGAGCCACGGCATGCGGGCAGACATCCTCCGCGCGTACCCGAACCTCGACCCCGCAAAGGTCGAGGTGGTCTACAACGGCATCGACCTCGAGACGTGGCAACGCGTCGAGGACCCCGAGGCGGCGCGCGAGCTGGGCATCGACCCCGACCGACCTGCGGTCGTGTTCGTCGGCCGAATCACCCGTCAGAAGGGACTTCCGTACTTCCTGCGCGCCGTTCGCGAGCTCCCGCCTGAAGTCCAGGTCATTCTGTGTGCCGGCGCTCCGGACACCCCGGAGATCGAAGCGGAGGTGGCCGGCCTTGTCGCACAGCTCCAGACCGAGCGCGATGGCGTCGTGTGGCTCGCGCGACACCTGAGCAAGCGCGAGATCATGACGGCGCTCTCCGCCTCCACCGTCTTTGCCTGCCCATCGATCTACGAGCCGCTCGGCATCGTCAACCTTGAGGCCATGGCCTGCGGCACCGCAGTCGTGGGCACAGCGACGGGTGGCATCCCCGAGGTCGTCGAGGACGGCGTCACGGGGCGACTCGTCCCCATCGAGCAGGCCACGGACGGAACTGGAACGCCCGTCGACCCCGACAAGTTCGTCGCCGACCTCGCCAGGGTCCTCACGGAGGTCGTCAGCGACCCCGAGACGGCGGCGCGGTACGGCAAAGCCGGACGTGAACGCGCCGAGCGCGAGTTCACGTGGCGCCGCATCAGTGACGAGACCATCGCGATCTACGAACAGCTCGTTGGCTGACGCGGTGCGCCGCCGAAGCCAGCGCGTGAGCCGCGTTTAGGCTTAGGCATATGGCAACGGTTCTCGAATTCAACGACGCTACGGTCGTTCGCAACGGTCGTCCGATCCTCGACCACGTCACTTGGAGCGTCGACGAGTCAGAGCGCTGGGCGGTGCTGGGCCCCAATGGGGCAGGCAAGTCCACGCTGCTCTCGCTGGCCTCAGCGACTCAGCACCCGACAACGGGTCAGGTCGACGTGCTCGGCGAGCGCCTCGGGCGGACCAACGTCTTCGAGCTGCGCCCTCGGATCGGCGTCGCCTCAAGCGCGATGGCTCGCCGGATCCCGGGAGACGAGAGCGTCCTCAATGTGGCGCTCACCGCCTCCTACGCCGTCACCGGCCGTTGGAACGAGGACTACGAGGAGATCGACGTGCGTCGCGCGCAGCGCGTGCTCGAGGAGTGGAACCTCGGCGACTTCGCCGAGCGCGAGTTCGGCACGCTGAGCGACGGAGAGCAGAAGCGCACGCTCATCGCACGGGCGATCATGACCGACCCGGAGCTCCTCCTGCTCGACGAGCCGAGCGCGTCACTCGACCTCGGGGCTCGCGAGAACCTCCTCGCAGCACTCTCCAGCTTCGCACAGAGCCCGTTCGCACCAGCCATCGTCATGGTCACGCACCACGTCGAGGAGATTCCAGTGGGCATCACCCACGTGCTCCTTCTGCGCGATGGCAAGGTCGTCGCCGCCGGACCTCTCGCCGAGGTCCTCACCAGCGCGAACCTCGAGACCACCTTCGGTCTTCCCCTGCACGTCACGAACGCGGGCGGCCGCTACGCCGCCCGCGCGTCGAACTGACACCCACTCGCTCCTATCTGCTAAAGTTGTTCTTTGGCTCAGGACCCGTGGTCCGATTCTGCTCACCAAACTCGTTGAAGGAACCCTTATGAAGGCTGACGTCCACCCCACCTACAACACGGTGGTGTTCAACGACCTCGCATCGGGGGAGAAGTTCCTCACCCGTTCCACGGTCTCGAGCGCCAAGACGATCGAATGGGAAGACGGCAACACGTACCCAGTCATCGACGTCGAGATCTCCAGCGCTTCGCACCCGTTCTACACGGGCAAGCAGCGCATCATGGACTCCGCCGGTCGTGTCGAGAAGTTCAAGAACCGCTACGCCAAGTTCGGCGGCGGCAGCAAGTAGTCTCCTCTGCATCGCAGATGAGCACACTGCTCGCGCGAAAGGGCGGCACCGATTCGGTGCCGCCCTTTCGCGGCTTCCTGCCGGCTGCAGCGGGTCCAGCAGACCGGGCCCGCTTCAGTCGCAGTGCCGAGGCGCCAGAGACTCAGGGAGCCGTGCGCACGGGCCACGCGCCGTCGGCGGTGAAGTCTGGGTCGCGGTTCGCCCGCATGTAGGCCTCGAAGTCCCTGGTCTGGTCGGCGGCCCACGTGATCTGCTTCGTGTGGAGCGCCGGCAACGTCATGTCGAGCTCCGACGGGTACTTCGCGGCCAGGGCAAGCGCGAGCTGGCCAGCCGCGACGGCGTCGTCGCCTGCCGAGTGCGCGTCTATCAGCTCCACACCGTAGAAAATCGACGTGTCCGTGAGCGTCCGCTTCCCCTTGCGATACTTGTCGAGCGCGCGGTCGATGACCAGCGGATCGACGACCTGCTCGGCGAACGCAACCTGCTCGACGCCGTGGCGCGCGCACTCCCGAGCGAACAGCGTGAGGTCGTACGGGGCGTTGTAGATGACGAAGGGAACCCGGTGCCTCGCGATCCAGTCGAGGGCCGCCCGAAGCTCGGTGACGACCTCCACGGCGGGTCGCCCCTCGGCCTGCGCGATCTCCGTGGTGATGCCATGCACCGCGGCGGCGCGCTCCGGGATGGGGACCCCGGGGTCAGCAAGCCAGTCCGTTCCACGCTCGACGGTACCCTCGCCGTCTATCAGCCCCACGAAAGCCGTGACGATCCGGTCATTCTCGACGTCGATGCCCGTCGTCTCGAGGTCGAACACCGCGATCCGCTTCGTCCACTCGGTCATTGCTTCCTCATCCCGCCTCGAAGTCATCTTGCAGGCGCGGCGTCCCCGACGGAGCGCGGACGCGCCTGAGCATGGGCTCCCGCCCTGCTCGGTACACTCTTGCACGATGCCTTCCTCCTCTCTCGCAGCCACTCCTGAGTCCCCGTCGCTCGCCCACACGACGCACGTCCTCGGCTCCGAGTGCGCGTGGTGGGAGGTCGGCCCGCCCGCAGCCGAGGCCGAAGCGACGATCGTGCTGGTGCACGGTTTCCGCGGCACCCACCATGGGCTGCTTCCTGTAGTGAATCGGCTCCCGAAAGTTCGCTTCATCGCGCCTGACCTGCCCGGGTTCGGCGAGTCGGGGCCGCTCGCGCGCGGCCACTCGCTCGACGACTACTCGGCCTGGCTCGAGTCCTTCCTGGAGCACGTCGACCCGGCAGGCGAGGCGATCGTCCTCGGGCACTCGTTCGGCTCTCTCGTGATCTCCCGCAGGCCTGCCGCCATCGGCGAGCGTCGCCTCGTGCTGGTGAATCCCATCGCCTCGCCCGCCCTGGAAGGGCCGCAGGCCATCCTGACGCGGCTCGCGATCTTCTACTACTGGCTCGGCTCGCGCCTCCCTGCGCCCGCCGGCCAGCTCCTCCTGTCGCATCCGCTCATCACGCGCGTCATGAGCGAGGTCATGGCCAAGACGAAGTCCAGGCCGCTGCGGGCCTGGATCCATACTGAGCACGAACGCCACTTCTCTGACTTCGCGGACCGGGACACCCTCCTCGAGGCCTTCCGGGCATCCGTCTCCGACTCAGTCCTCGCTCACGCGACCGAGCTGCCGTCGTCCACCGTGCTCATCGCAGGGGCGCTCGACGACATCGCACCGCTTGAAGCACAGCTCGAACTCGCGCGCGTCGCCGACCTACCGCTGCACGTCATCGCTGGCACAGGCCACCTCGTGCACTACGAGACGCCCATCGCGGCGGCGCGTCTGCTGTCGGCCTTCATTGCCGAGGCAGACAGCCACGGTGTCGAGGCAGAGAGCGACGGCGACGAGACCGGCGACGAAGCAGAGACCGGCGACGAAGCAGAGACCGGCGGCGAGGCAGAGCTCCGTAACAGGACGGAGCGCACGAGGTGAGGCTCCTGTTCGACTGCCGCTACGTGCGCATCGACCGACACGACGGCATATCAAGGTACTCGGCTGAACTCGTGCGCGCGCTCTCCGCTCTGCACCCGGTGACGATGCTCATCTCAGACGAGCGCCAACTGCCCATGCTGCCGAGCCTCCCGCACGAGCTCATCAGCTCGCCCACCTCGGCCGCCGAGCCGCTTGTGGCGCGCCAGGTCAACAAGCTGCGCCCTGATGTCGTCGTCAGCCCGATGCAGACGATGGGCTCGCTTGGACGCGACTACGGGCTCATCCTGACGATCCACGACCTCATCTACTACGAGCACCCGAAACCGCCGCAGTTCCTGCCCTGGTACGTCCGTGCCCTGTGGCGTATCTACCACCTGTCCTTCTGGCCGCAGCGTCTGCTGCTGCGGGGCGCCGACCAGGTGGCGGTCGTCTCGGCCACTACCCGCGAGCTGCTGCGCGCACAGAGGCTCACCCGGCGGCCGATCCCGCTTGTTCCCAACGCGCCGGACCCTGCCTTCGTCTCCGCCCCGAGGCCAATGCCACCGAGCGAGCCGAACCTCATCTACATGGGCTCCTTCATGCCGTACAAGAACGTGGAGACGCTCGCTCGCGCCATGCGGGACCTGCCTGGCTGGCGCCTGCACCTCTGCTCGAAGGTGGATGCTCGGACGCTGTCCTCGCTCGAGGCGATCGCCCCGGAGGGGTCGATCGTCGCACACCAGGGCGTCAGCGACGAGGAGTACCTCACGCTGCTCAAAGGTGCGACCGCACTCGTGACGGCCTCGAAAAGCGAGGGTTTCGGCCTGCCTCTCGTGGAAGCGATGTCGGCCGGCACCCCCATTCTGGTCAGCGACACCCCGATCTTCCGCGAAGTCGGAGGGCACGCCGCCGGCTACTTCCCTGCGGACGACGCTGGACTGCTTGCGACGATGGCCAGGCAGCTGCAGAACAATCCGGGAGCCTGGGCTGCGGCGTCAAGCGCCGGCGTTGCCCGCGCGGCGGAGTACTCCTGGGAGCGCTCCGCGGCCGAGCTGCTCGAAGCGTGCCGGCAGGTGGTGGAGCAGCGCCGCTCCTGACTACTCGGTGCGCGTCTAGGAGTCCGAGGTGAGTCGGGCTGCGAGGTCAGCGAGCGACTCCGACGTGCCGCCCTCGACGTGCACAGAGGCTACGTGCCCGATGGCCGCGTCACCCCGGTTGAAGAGCACAACAGGCTTGCTCGCCGCGACAGCGCGGTGGACCAGCCTGCGCCCGGTGTTGACGACCAGGGACGTTCCCGCGACGAGCAGCGCATCCGCCCCGTCGACAAGCTGGCGAGCTCGTTCTGCGACCGCCGGGCGCACGACGTCGCCGAACATGACGACGTCGGGCTGCAGGATGCCGCCGCAGACGGGGCAGGAGGGTAGCGTCTCGATCTCGGCGCCACTGGCGTCGGCGTCCCCGTCCGGACGGCTGCTGGCATTGGCAGCGAGTTCGGCGATGCCGGGGGAGGAGTCGAGGATGCCGGCAAGCAGGGCCGCTCTCGAGATCTCGTGGCCGCAGCGTGTGCAGCTCGCCGTGCGCATGCTGCCGTGCAGCTCGACGACGTTTCGGCTCCCGGCTCGCAGGTGCAGTCCATCCACGTTCTGCGTCGCCACACCAGTGGCGGCGCCATGGCGCTCAAGGTCTGCCAGAGCCAGATGCCCGGCGTTGGGCGATGCGCCTGAGAACCGGGCGGCTCCAAGTGCCGCGCCGGCCCAGTACCTCCGCCGAGTGGCCTCGTCTGACATGAACTGTTGGATTGTCATCGGCGAGATACGTGGCGCCTTGCCGTCGCCTCGGTAGTCGGGAATACCGGAGTCGGTCGAAAGGCCGGCACCCGTGAGCACTGCGAAGGTGCGGTCCGAGAGCAGGTCGGCGGCTCGGGCGAGCCCTTCGGCTCGCGAACGCGCGGCATTGACGCTGCTCGCTTCTGACAGGATTACCTCCATGCGCCTGACCCCTCTCCAGTCGACCGATTGGCCACGTGCGGCCCCATCCGTCCGTTCACTCGAACAGTCTGGACTCGCCGACTATTCCCGGCTGACCGACGTGGCGCTCCGCAAGCGACTCGAGCCGGAGGGCGGACTCTACATCGCCGAGTCGCCGAAGGTCATCGAACGTGCGCTGCGCGCGGGCCACACGCCGCGTTCGCTCCTGCTCATGGAGCAGTGGCTGCCAACCGTCGCACCGCTGCTCGAGCCGTTTCCTGATGTGCCCGTCTACGTCGGTTCCAGTGACCAGCTCGAACAGCTCACCGGCTTTCGGATGCACCGGGGCGCTCTCGCCTCAATGCACCGCCCCGCGCTCCTCGACCCCGCGGAGCTGCTCGCTGAAGCGAAGACGGTTGTTGTTCTCGAGGACCTCGTCGATCACACCAACGTCGGCGCAGTCTTCCGCGCGGCAGCCGGACTCGGTGCTGACGCAGTTCTTGTGACGCAGGAGTGCGCGGACCCGCTCTATCGCCGGAGCGTACGGGTGAGCATGGGCACCGTCTTCCAGGTGCCGTGGACCAGGCTTCCGGCCTGGCGTGACGCCGCGACGCTCTTCTCCGACGCCGGTTTCGACGTTGCCGCTCTTGCCCTCGACGACAAGGCGGTCTCGCTCCGCGACTACGCCTCGAACAGACCGGAGCGCGTCGCCATCATGCTCGGCACGGAGGGGGACGGACTCAGCCGCGGCGCCCTGAGCGCGGCGACGACAACCGTCACCATCCCGATGCTCCACGGTGTCGACTCGCTCAACGTGGCGGCGGCCAGCGCTGTCGCGCTCTACGCGCTCACTGGGTAGGAGCGTCGTCCCGGCCGAACGAGAACGGCTCGGCGAACGGACGCTTTGCGAGCACGTTGTCGCCAGACGACTCGTTCCGGAGGCGGCGGAGCACCCACGGCACGAGATGCTCGCGCGCCCAAACCATGTCCTGAGCGCGTGCCTCGCGCCATCTGGCGGGACGCGCGGGCGCCGGCTGCATCGCGACGAGCTCGTTCTCGACGTTGAGCGCGTCGAGCACCATCCGTGCAACCTCATGGTGCCCGTACGAGTTGAGGTGCAGTCGGTCGCTGACCCACATGCTTGGCCTCTGGATGGCGCGCAGGGCCCACTGGTCGGCGACGATGCAGTCGTGGTACTCGGCGATGCCGCGGATGTGCTCGTTGTAGATCGCGATCTTGCCGCGCATCGAGGAGAACACGGGCGCGAACTTCGTATCGACGCCGGTGAAGACGACAACTGTTGCGCCTGACTTGCGCAGCGAGCCCACGAGGCGGGAGAAACGGGCGGCGATGGCGTCAGGGTCGGCTCCTGGCCGGATGATGTCGTTTCCCCCGGCGGAGATCGTCACGAGGTCCGGCTTGAGCTCGAGCGCCGGTTCGAGCTGCTCCTCGGCGATCTGGTCAAGCAGCCGCCCGCGGACGGCCAGGTTCGCGTAAGCGAAGTCGGAGCGGTGGGCGGCGAGCTCCTCGGCGACACGGTCAGCCCAGCCTCGAAGGCCGCCGGGAGCGGTGGGCTCGGGGTCTCCGACGCCCTCCGTGAAGGAGTCACCGAGAGCGACGTAGCGGCTCCAGGGAATGAGTTCGCGTTCTGACATCTCGCTGTTTCTCTCCTCGATCGGAACTGAAGACTAGACCCTCGTCGGCCGCGACTTCTTCATAGAGGTCGAAGCGCTGACGAGTAGCGTGGTGGGCATGCCAGCTTCAGACCCGAGATCCATTTTGGCCGACGACCTGCTCGAGGTGCTCAACCAGCGCGCGAGCCGCCACGACTCGGAGAATTCATTCCCCACCGACGACCTCGAGGCTCTGCGCGATACCGGGTACCTCAGGGTGCTTGTCCCTCGGGATTTCGGCGGCACGGGAGCGTCGCTGGAGCAGGCGGTGAAGTGCCAGGCGCGGCTCGCCTCCGCTGCGCCAGCGACGGCGCTCGCCGTCAACATGCACCACGTCGTCGCGGGCATCGCTCGCGCGAGGCATGAGTCGGGCGACGATGCCCTCGACTGGATGCTGCGCGAGATCGTGGCGGGGGAGACCTACGCCCTGGCCATCTCGGAGATCGGCAACGACGCCGTGCTCTACGACTCGAACGTCCGCGCGGAACCGCAGCCAGATGGGGGCTACCGACTCCACGGCATGAAGATCTTCACCTCGCTCTCGCCGGTCTGGACGAGGCTCGTGACGTTCGGCCGCGACGACACGCGTGATACCCCGGCCCTCGTGCACGGCGTGTTGCGTCGCGACGACGCAGGTGTGCGCATCCACGACGACTGGGACACGCTCGGGATGCGGGCCACGCAGAGCTGCTCCACATCGCTCGAGGGCGCGCTGATCCCGCCGGAGCGAGTCATCGCCCGACTGCCCGTCGGCCCGAACAGCGAACCGCACATCTTCGCAGTGCACTCGAACTTCCTGCTGCTCGTCGCTTCCTGCTACGTCGGCATCGGTGACCGTGCGCTCGAGCTGGCTGTTGATGCCGCCAACTACAGGACGAGTTCGACGCAGGAAGGGATCCGGCTCGCCGACGACGTGCAAGTTCGAGAAGAAATCGCCAGAATGAGTATTCGACAGCTCGCAGCGCGTACCCTCGTTGAGTCCATCGCTCGCGATGTCGACGAAGGGGCGCCACACGGCGACGCCTGGTTCGCGCGCCTGACGATGGCGAAGTACGAGGCAGTTGCTGCCGCGACGGCCACGACGCAGGATGCGCTCGGGATTGTCGGTGGCAGCGGCTACCGTTCCGGGCATGAGCTCGCGCGCCTGTTGCGAGACGTGCTCGCTGGCGGGCTGCACCCGTCCAACGAGCGGGCCGTCCGTCGGTTGCACGCCAGCCACCGCCTCGGCCCGATCCAAGACCCACCACCCAGCCGCTGAACGGGCGGGAGCCCGACGAGGCTGAACCGCCCGAGCTTTGAAAGGAAGGCGACGCAGCAATGACCGAACGCGAGGCCGTCCAGGAAGCTCACGCCACTAACCACGACGGCTCCCGCTACGGTCACCAGGTCGGCACGTTCGCCGCCGAGCATCTCTCCCCGTCGTTCCCACAACGCGCCCCGTGGGGCACGGCGGGCAGACTTCGGGCGTGGCAGGCCGAGGCGCTCGACGTCTACTTCGAATCCGAACCACGCGACTTCCTCGCCTCCGCAACTCCCGGGGCAGGCAAGACCACGTTCGCCCTCCGACTCGCGACCGAGCTCCTGCAGCGGCGCGCAGTCGACCGCATCACCATCGTCGCCCCGACCGACCACCTGAAGACGCAGTGGGCCGAAGCCGCCGCTCGCGTCGGCATCCGCATCGACCCTCGCTACGGCAACAACCAGGGCATCCACTCGCGCCAGTTCCACGGCGTGGCCGTGACCTACGCACAGGTGGCCATGAAGCCGAGCGTGCACAGCCATCTGACGGCTTCCGGGCGGACCCTCGTGATCCTCGATGAGGTGCACCACGGCGGAGACGCGCTGAGCTGGGGAGACGCGATCCGTGAGGCCTTCGGGCACGCAGACCGCCGCCTGTCGCTCACGGGAACGCCCTTCCGCTCCGACTCCGCCCCGATCCCGTTTGTCACGTACGCGCCGAACGAGGACGGCATCCGCACCTCGCTCACCGACTACTCGTACGGCTACGGCCGCGCTCTCGAAGACGGCGTGGTCCGCCCTGTGCTGTTCATGTCGTACGCGGGCAACGTTCGTTGGCGGGACACGCAGGGCGAGGAGATGTCGGCGGGCCTCGCGGAAGACAACACGAAGGACATCGTCTCGCAGGCCTGGCGCACGGCGCTCGACCACGAGGGTCAGTGGATCCCGCAGGTCCTCCAAGCCGCCGACCAGCGCCTCAGCGAGGTACGCCAGGAAGTACCGGATGCTGGTGGGCTTGTCATCGCGACCGACCACGCAGCCGCCAAGGGTTACGCGGCCATCCTGAAAACCATAACGGGCACGAAGCCCGCGCTCATCCTCTCCGACGACAAGGGCGCGTCCGACCGCATCACCGAGTTCGCGGGTAGCGACGAGCGCTGGATGGTCGCCGTGCGTATGGTGTCGGAGGGCGTCGACGTTCCCCGGCTCGCCGTCGGTGTCTACGCGACCAACGCCTCGACGCCGATGTTCTTCGCGCAGGCCATTGGCCGTTTTGTGCGCGCCCGAAAGAAGGGTGAGACGGCGACCGTTTTCGTGCCGAGCGTGCCGCAGCTCACGAAGCTCGCGCACGCCCTCGAGATGGAGCGCAACCACGCGCTGGACCGGCTCGCCGACGCCGAGGACTCGCGGGCGCCGGAGGAAGACATGATGGCGGCGGCCGAGCGGCCGGACAAGACCTCAGACGAGCTCGGCAAGTTCACCTTCGAGGCGATCTCGAGCGAGGCGCTCTTCGACAAGGTGCTCTACGACGGGGGAGACTTCGGCTACGCGGCCGAGGTCGGCAGCGAGGAGGAGTTGGAGTTCCTCGGCCTGCCTGGCATCCTCGACGCCGACCAGGTGCGTTCAGTCCTCTCTCAGCGGCAGGCGAAGCAGGGGCGCATCCAGGAATCGCGAGTGAAGGCGGGGCCCCCGGCGCCCGCGCCGCCCCAGGCGCTCCACAGGACCCTCAAGGAGCAGCGAACACTGCTCAACAGTCTCGTCTCCGTCTACTCCAAGCAGTCGGGGGAGCCGCACGGCATCGTGCACGCCGAGCTGCGCCGCAGCTGCGGCGGCCCCGCCGTCGGCCAGGCGACGGTCTCGCAGATCCAGGCCCGCATCGACGTTCTCAGGCGGCGAATGCGCTCGTAGACGCGTCAGACAAGCCAGACGAGAAGGGGACGCCAGCGGCGACGCTGGCGTCCCCTTACGCGCCCAGGCAGCGCTTTCAGGCGAAGTCTCGGGCAACACCTCAGGCGGAGTGCCCGCCCCGATGCACTCGGCCGCGGATCTTCACGACGAGGAACCAGACGATAGCGCCGCCGACGAGGGCGTACACGAGGTACTTGAGCGCATCCGCGTAGATGAGGATCTGCTCCCACGAGTCGCCGAGCAAGTAGCCGGCCATGACGAAGACCGTGTTCCAGATGGCGGATCCCGCGAGGGTCAGCAGGCCGAACTGCAGCGCGGGCATCCGCTCGATACCTGCCGGGATCGAGATGAGACTCCGGAAGATGGGGAGGAAGCGCCCGAAGAAGACCGCCTTCTTGCCGTGCTTCTTGAACCAGTTGGTCGTCTTGACCACGTCGGCGGCGTCCACGAGGGGAATCTTGCGAGCGAGCCACACCATGCGGTTGTGCCCGAGCCAGCGACCCAGCCAGTAAAGCGCGTAGGCGCCGACGACGGAGCCGATCGTCGTCCAGATGATCGCCTCGATGACCGAGAACTTGCCCTGGTGCGCGGCGAGGCCAGCCAGCGGCAGGATGATCTCAGACGGGATCGGTGGGAAGAGATTTTCGAGCGCCACGGCGATACCCGCGCCGGGCGCCCCGATGGTGCCCATGATCTCGATCGCCCAGTCGGAGATGACCCCGAAAATTCCACCGGTGGCTTCTTCGACGGCGCCCCCTCCTGAGCTAGCGGCGTGCAGGATGGCGGTGGCGAGGCCAGGCATGGTTCGAGGAGGTCCTTCTCAGTCTGGGAGCGTCGGAGCAGTTCACGCGCGAATCGCTCGTCACTGTGCTGCCACCCAAACTACCCGACGGGACTTTCCTGGCCTGTCAGCTGTCTCGTCTGGCCCGTGAACTGTCTCGTCTGGCCCGTGAACTGCCGGGTCCACCCCGTCAGCTGTGCGGGGCGCCGAGCTTGCGCCAGACGCGATTGCGGTACACGACACCGCCGTCGCCCTCCGTCGCGTCCAGACGCCCGTCACGTGCCTCCACGACGTCGAGCACGACGAGGACCGCCCCATCGACGTCGAGCGTGCTTCGGATGCTGCCGCGGGCCCAGCGACGGGCGGCCGTGTAGTGGGGCTCACCGGTCGGCAGGTAGCCCCAGCTGTCCCGATCCGCAAAACGGTCAACGCCGCTCGTCGCGGCCACCTGCGCGACGGCGAGCGACTCCTCGTCGATGAAGTGCACGAGCACGCTGGAGGACGAGAGGATGCCGGGTGTGGCCGAGGAAGCCTTCGACAGCGAGAAGGCCACGAGGGCGGGGGAGGCGTTCACCGACGTGAGCGAGGTGATTGTCATCGCGACAGGACCCTCCTCGGTCTGCGCCGTCAGGACCGCCACGCCAGAGGGGTGCTGTCGGAAAAGGGAGCGGAAGTTCTCCGAGAGCTCGGTCTGGTCGGTCTGCGCGTGGGTGACGAGCGACGTGGTTTCAGCTGGCACTGGTGCACTCCTGGGGTGACGGGGAATGGGCAACCTCGAGCGTCACGCGCCGACCGCGTCCTGGCAAACGAACATTGCCGAGTGTTGCGCTCCGCGGCATCTCACTACGTCGTGAGTCGGTCTGCAGGAGGGGACGCTACGGGAGGGATCGCTGCAGGAGAAAACACTGCACGAGAAAACACTGCACGAGAAAACACTGCACGAGGGAACACGAAAGGCCCGGGAGATAACTCCCGGGCCTTTCAACCTGTGCGCGAGGGGGGACTTGAACCCCCACGCCCTAATACGGGCACTAGCACCTCAAGCTAGCGCGTCTGCCATTTCCGCCACCCGCGCAGGTTGTGCTGTTGAGCACGAGGAGAAACATTACCAGGATTCCGGCGAAACGCTAATCGAGGCCGAAATGCGTGCATCCCGGGCGCGTCGCGGCGGAATTCCGGGCCTCTTGCGGCGGTAGCGTTGGGGCATGGCTGACTCCCTCGAACTCGACCCCACCGTCACGACGACTCAGGACCTCATCCGCCTCGACACCACGAATTACGGCGAAGGCCGCTCGAAGGGTGAGACCGAGGCCGCTCAGTACCTCGAGTCCCGCCTCCAGTCGCTTGGGCTCGACGTGACGACGATCGAGGCAGCTCCTGGGCGCCCCAGCATTTTCACGCGCATCCCCGGACGCAACTCGGACAAGCCGGCCCTCGTCGTGCACGGCCATACCGACGTCGTTCCGGCCGAGGCGGGCAACTGGAGCGTCGACCCCTTCGCGGGGGTCATCAAGGACGGCCTCCTGTGGGGGCGTGGGGCCGTCGACATGAAGAACATGGATGCCATGATCCTGACCGCCGTGGAGGAGATCCTCGGGGCGGGGGAGCTTCCCGAGCGCGAGTTGGTCCTGGCCTTCTTCGCCGACGAGGAGAACGGCGGCCAGTTCGGGTCTGAACCCATCGCCCGCGATCACCCTGAGCTGTTCGCTGGCGCGACGCAGGCGATCTCCGAGGTGGGCGGCTACTCGATCACGGTCGGCGGCAAGCGCGCCTACCTCCTGCAGACGGGCGAGAAGGCACTCCTGTGGCTCCGCCTCCACGCAAAGGGCCGCGCGGCCCACGGCTCACGAGTCATCCCGGCTGAGGAGAACGCCGTGACGCGACTCGCCCAGGCGATCGCGAAGCTGGGCTCCCACGAGTGGCCAGTGCTGCTGAACGACACGACCACGTCGATGATCTCCGAGCTTGCACGTCTCCTCGACGTCGACCCGCAGGAGACGACGCCAGGCGCTATCGTCCTGGCGACGGGCAGCGCGTCAGGGTTCCTCACGGCAAGCCTCAGGTCGACGACGAACCCCACAATGCTCAGCGCCGGCTACAAGCACAACGTCATCCCTGAGTCGGCGAGCGTCGCCATCGACGCCCGCCCGTTCCCGGGGGCGGAGGACGAGCTACTCGCCGAGATCCAGGCCATCGTCGGCGACGACATCGAGATCGAGACCGTGTTCCGCGGAATCGGCACGCAGGCGCCCGTCTCCGGCCCCATCGTCGAGGCGGCGACAGCCGCCCTGCAGCGCCACGACCCCGAAGCCGTCGTGGTCCCGTACTTCCTCTCGGGAGGGACCGACAACAAGGCGCTCGCGACGCTTGGCATCGAGGGCTACGGATTCGCCCCGCTGCGCCTCCCGGAAGGCATCGACTTCCCGGCGATGTTCCACGGCGTCGACGAGCGCGTTCCCCTCGAGTCGCTGGTCTTCGGACGCAAGGTCCTCGGCGACTTCCTGCGCAGCTACTGAGGGTGCGGCGGGCGCGCTCAACCTCTGCGCGCCTGCCTCTCGCGTCCCTCTCGCATCCCTCGACCACCGGGGTGCCCTCCGCACCTGACTCGGGTTTCGTGTTAGCGTGCGCCGGGCCCGACGTGACCTCACCGCGGCCCGCAGCAGGAAATCTCTCTCGGAAAAGGCAGTAGCAATGAACTGGTTTGACGCCGTGATCCTCGGGCTCGTGCAGGCGCTCACTGAGTTCCTGCCGATCTCCTCGAGCGCGCACATCCGCATCGTCGGCGAGTGGATCGGCGTCCAGGACCCGGGCGCAACCTTCACCGCCATCATCCAGCTCGGCACGGAAGCCGCCGTGCTCGTCTACTTCTGGGGCGACATCAAGCGCATCATCTCGCGCTGGTTCGGCTCCCTGCGCGGCAGCGTTCCCCGCAGCGACCCGGATGCGCGCATGGGCTGGCTCATCATCTTCGGATCCATCCCCATCGTGGTCCTCGGCTTCCTGCTGCAGAGCCTCATCCGCGACCAGTTCCGCTCGCTGTGGATCGTGGCGTTCACACTCATCATCTTCGGCGTCATCCTCGGACTCGCCGACATCTTCGGCAAGCGCGCCAAGGCCCTGCAGGACCTCAACACAAGAGACGGCGTCGTCTACGGGTTCGCCCAAGCGCTTGCCCTCATCCCCGGCGTCTCGCGTTCCGGCGGCACCATCACGGCCGGACGCATCATGGGCTACGACCGCCCATCAGCTGCGCGCTACAGCTTCCTGTTGGCCGTCCCTGCAGTCTTCGGGTCCGGCTTCTACGAGCTCGTCTCAGCGTTCGGCGAAGCGGAGGGAGCCGAGGCTCCGGTCGTCGCGACGATCATCGCGACGATCATCTCGTTTGTCGTGGGTCTCGTGGTCATCAAGTACCTCATGGCGTACCTCAACAAGGGCAGCTTCCTGCCGTTCGTCGTGTATCGGATCGCGCTCGGCACGCTCATCATCATCCTGCTGTCGTTCGGCCTCATGGATCCGACGGGCGGCGCGGCCTGACCCGCGCGCTCTCCTCCGGGAAGCACCCGCTGACACGCTGACGCCTGTCCCGCGGGGCGAGCGAGGTTGGGGCGCGACATAGGATGTTCCGGTGCGAACCGTTCCCTCGTGGCCCATCCCTTCTGTTCCCTCGGTAACCGGCAACGGCGGTGGTGCGATCCGGGTCTTCGACTCGGCGAGCGGGCAGGTGCAGGACACGGTCACGCCTGACGGCATCGCGACGCTCTACGTCTGCGGGATCACCCCCTACGACGCGACCCACCTCGGGCACGCGGCGACCTACCTCGCCTTCGACACACTCGGACGAGCGTGGCGGGACACGGGCCTCGAGGTGCGCTACGCCCAGAACATCACCGACGTGGACGACCCGCTTCTGGAGCGCGCGGCGAAGACCGGGCGCGACTGGCAGGAGATCGCCACCTCGCAGACCGATCTCTTCCGCTCTGACATGGCCGCGTTGCGCGTCATCCCGCCGGACTCCTACGTGCGTGTGCAGGACAGCATCGCCGAGACGGGCGACGCGATCGCGACGCTCATCGAGGCAGGACTCGCGTACCGGGTCGAGGTCACCCCTGACGCGCAGCCGTCGGCCACGACCGAGCTCGGGGACGTGTACTACGACGTCGCCGCGGCTGAGGCGGCCAGCGACTGGACGATGGGCGACGTCTCCGGATACACGGCGGCAGAGATGGAGGCCGCGTTCCTCGAGTTCGGGGGAGACCCGGAGCGTGCCGGCAAACGCGGGCCGTTCGACCCGCTGCTCTGGCGCAGCGCACGTGCCGGAGAACCGGCGTTCGAGAGCGCCGTCGGTCTCGGTCGCCCCGGCTGGCACATCGAGTGCTCCGTGATCGCGACCCAAACCCTTGGGGCCCCGATCTCGGTGCAGGGCGGCGGGCGTGACCTTCGCTTCCCCCACCATGAGCTTTCCGCCGCGCACGCGGTGTCCCTGGTCGCGACCGATTCGCATGGCACCTCTGGCGACTTCGCGCGGAGCTACGCGCACGCCGGACTCATCGCCTACGACGGGACGAAGATGTCGAAGTCCCTGGGCAACCTCGTGCTCGTCTCACGGCTCACCGCAGCGGGCGTGGATGCCATGGCCATCCGCCTCGCAATGCTCTCCCACCACTACCGCAGCGACTGGGAGTGGACCGACGAGGAGCTCGCACGCTCCAGCGTCCGCCTGCAAGATTGGCGACAGCGAGCGGCCCGATCCGTTGAGGGCACGCTCCCGGCTGAGCAGAACTCGTTTGTCGTGCGGATGCGGGAAGCCATCGCGGACGACCTCGACACCCCCCGAGTCGCAGCGATCGTCGACGAGTGGGCCTCGACCCCCGGTGCCGAGGGCGATGCGGACGTGGTCACGCTCGTGGACGCACTCCTCGGGGTGAAGCTCACCGCCGACTGAGCCAACGGAGCACGCTGCGCCAGGAAGAATCCCTGGCGCAGCGCCGGTCAGGGCTGTTCGCTGTGACCTTCCTCGGCTTCTCCTTCGGCGCCCTTGCCGGCGCCATCGGGATCCGACTTCGAATCTGGCGTCGTGTCACGGCCCGCATCGGCGTTCGCCGCTGCGTTCCCCTCTGCGTTCCCCTCTGGGCTCGTCTGAGGGCTTGCTTCTGGGTTTGCTTCTGGGTTCGCTTCTGGTGCCTGACCCTCATCAGGGGATCGTCGGTCGACGCCCATCGGTCGCTGCGCCGTGCCGGATAGATCCGTGGGGAACGCTGCGGGGCCCGGCTGGGGCTTCTTGCCCGCCGCCTGCTCGAGGAACCGCTCGAACTCCTGGGCGATCGCCTCGCCTGATGCTTCTGGCGCCTCGACCATGTCGCGCGTCCGCTCAAGGTAGCCGACGTACTGAGCGATCTCGTCGTCCTGAGCCGTCGCCTCGGTGACCTCGGCCTCCCACTCGGCCGACTCCGTCACGAGGTCGCCGTGAGGAATGGAGACGTCGACGATCTCGGTCAAGCGGTCGACGAGCGCGAGCGTCGCCTTGGGGGACGGGGAGTGATGGGCGTAGTGCGGAACGGATGCCCACAGCGAGAGCACCAGCATGTCCCGCGAGCGGGCTTCCTCCCCGATCGCCGAGAGCACGCCGGTCGGGCCCTCGTACTCGCTGCGATCGATATCGAGTTCGTCCCGCACCGCTGCATCGTCGCTCGACATGAAGATCGTGATCGGTCTGGTGTGGGGCACATCCGCGAGCAGCGCGCCGACCAGCACGACGCGCGTGATTCCCTCCCGCTCGCAAAGATCGATGACCTGCTTCGTGAAGCTCCGCCAGCGCAGCGTCGGTTCCGGGCCGATCAGCACGAACACGTTCTCTCCGTTGTCGGAGCTGACAGAGAGGCCGGCGTCAGCAGCAAGCTCCGTGCTCTCGGCTGGCGCATCCACCGTCTCGGCCTCACGGAGCGGCGTGCCGCTGAACGACACGCTGGGCCACTGGATCTTCCGGACGCCCTCGGTACCGGCCCTCATGACGGGCCGGTGGATCGAGTAGTCGAAGAACGACTCGTCGTCGATGCCCTCGATGACGCGGTCGGCACCGATGGCCTCCTGCAGCGCGCGGACAGCGCTCGAGGCGGCGTCGCCTGCGTCGTTCCAGCCCAGCAAGGCGACCACAAGCAGTCGGCCTCGCGCAAATGGTGTGGTGGCCTCGCTGTGATCCGTCACCGTGCTCCTCGCCATGGATGAAGTGTTGTCCAAGGATACGCGTCGGGCGTCGGTGGCCGTCCTGCCGCCCCGTAGACTGTCGCCCCGTGGCTCCTTCGAAACTTCCCGCCGCCGTCCTGTGGGACATGGACGGCACCATCGTCGACACCGAGCAGTACTGGCAGACCGCCCAGCTGAACCTGCTCGCCGACCATGGCTTGCCTCCGCTCACCGGGGAGCAGGAGCTCGGCATGGTCGGGTCGAGCATGGCGGATGCGTCGGAGTTCTTCGCGAGCCTCGGTGTCGAGCTCAAGCCCAGCGAGATCGTCGACCACATGAACACCACCGTCATGGCGAGCATCCTGAAGGAGCTCGACTGGCGCCCGGGCGCGCTGGAGCTGCTCGTGGCGCTGCACGCGGCCGGCATCCCGAACGCACTCGTCACCAACTCAACGCGGGTCCTCGCCGACGCCGTCGTCTCCACTCTCGACGACCCGCTGTTCACGATCGTGATCGCGGGCGACGAGGTCGAGAACGGCAAGCCGCATCCAGAGCCCTACCTGCGCGCAGCCGAGCAGCTCGGCGTCGCACCGGAGCGCTGCGTCGCCGTCGAGGACTCGAGGCGGGGCCTCGAAGCCGCCCTGGCCGCGGGATGCGCGACCATCGGCGTGCCGCACGGGCAGACGCTCGAGGCACACCACGCGCACCTCGTCACGTCGACCCTCGAGGGGATCACGCTCGAGACGCTCGGTGACCTCGTCGAACGGGTCGCGGGCGACGCGGCGAAGCGCGAGAACGCACAGACGGCCGATGGCGCCGCCGATTCAGAAAGCGAAGCACAGCTATGACCGAGACCGACATCGGCGGACCCTTCCGCGCCGGAGACCGCGTGCAGCTGACGGGCCCGAAGGGCCGCGTGAGCACGCTCTACCTGGAGCCGGGCAAGCGCTACTTCATGCACAAGGGCATGATCGACCACGACACCATCATCGGCGTGGAAGAGGGTTCCGTGATCTCCGCGACCGACGGGGGCCAGTACCTCGCGCTTCGCCCGCTGCTTGAAGACATCGTCATGTCGATGCCTCGCGGTGCCGCGATCATCTACCCCAAGGACGCCGCCGCCATCCTCGCCAAAGCCGATATCCGGCCGGGTGCCCGTGTCATCGAGGCGGGAGTCGGCTCTGGTGCCCTCTCGCTCTGGATTCTCCGCATGCTCGGCGGCACCGGCTCGCTCACGTCCTTCGAGCGACGTGAGGAGTTCGCCCAGGTCGCTGAGGGCAACGTCATCAGCGTCATGGGCGAGAAGCCAGACAACTGGAGCCTCGTGCTCGGAGATCTCGCTGAGGCGCTCCCCGGGCAGCACGCCGACGGCACCGCAGACCGTGCGGTCCTCGACATGCTGGCCCCTTGGGAGTGCCTCGATGTCGTCGCCGATGCACTCAAGCCTGGCGGGGTCCTGCTCTGCTACGTGGCGACCGTCACCCAACTCTCCCGTGTCGCTGAGGCGATCCGCGCAACCGGGCTCTTCACCGACCCGAACGCCGACGAGACCATGGTCCGCGGCTGGCACGTCGAGGGCCTCGCCGTCCGACCTGACCACCGCATGATCGCGCACACCGGCTTCCTACTGACGGCCCGCCGCCTGGCTGATGGGGCTGTCCTACCGAACCTCAAACGCCGCGCATCCAAGTCCGATTTCAGCGACGAGGATGTGGAGATCTGGACGCCTGGATCGCTCGGCGACCGTCAGGTGAGCGACAAGGTGCTGCGCAAGCGCGCCAGGCTCGCACAGCGAGGCGCCGCGATCACCGCGGAGAAGGGGCGGGAGCAGTCCGACTCCGATACCGATGCACCAAACGCGACAGAGGCACCAGACGCGACAGCCACGACGGATGCGCCAACAGGCACCAGCACGAACTCACAGGGAGACAGCGAATGACGCGCACACGCATGCGACTCGCGGGAGCCGCGCTGACCGCGGCCACCGTGGCGGTCGCGCTCACCGGCTGCGTGAGCTGGCCAGAGAGCGAGCTCGATGCAGAAGCCTGCGAGCTGCCCGGCATCGACGGCGCCGCGACCGCAAGCGTCTCGGCTGAGGGAGCCTTCGGAGAGATCAGCGGCGCGACGCTCACGCATCCGCTCTCCATCACTTCGCTGGAGACGACCCGCGACGGAGTCGGAACGGGCGACCCTGTCACGCCGTCCGGCGTCGTGCGAGCCAACTTCGAACTGCTCGATGGCGCCGGTGGGGAAGTGCTTGTCCCGTACAGCCCCACGGTCGCAGACTCGTCGGGCGCGGCGGCACCCACAAGCGTGGCGACGATCGCGAACACCTTCCCTGGGCTCGCTCAGGCAATCGAGTGCTCGCAGACGGGAGAGCGCGTCGTCGCCGTCATGCCGGCGAGCGTGCTCTTCGGTGAGGCCGCTACGTCGGTCGGCGTCGACCCGGCCATGACGATCGTAGCGATTGCGGACGTGCTGGACGTGTACCCGTCAAGCGCGGGCGGCCGGATCGCCGCGCCAGAGGACGGCATCCCCGCCGTCGTCACGGCGCCGAACGGCACCCCGGGCGTCACGATGCCGGCGCAGGACCCGCCCGCGGCTCCCAAACGGCACGTCCGCATCGAGGGCTACGGCTCACCGGTCGCTGAGGGGCAGCTCGTGACGATGCAGCTCTCCGCGTTCGACTGGTCAACGGGCGAGCAGGTCGCCTCGACCTGGACGCCAGGCAACAACGTGCTGCAGCTCACGACCGCACCGACGGATGGCCTCTTCGGACTGAGCGAGGAGATCGTCGGCACGCCCGTCGGCTCGCAGCTTGTCGTGGTGCTCCCGCCGGAGCGGCTCGCATCCCAGCCTGGCCCCCTCAACGCCTCGACGACGCAGGGAAGCACCCTCGTCTTCGTGATCGACATCCTGGCCGCCGAATAGGCGCCAGCCCCATCCACAGACGCTTCTCCCACTCAACGCAAGGCGGATCCATGCAACGACGTCTCCCCGCGGTCGCCGCGGCCGTCCTCCTCTCCCTCGGGCTCGCCTCGTGCGCCGGCAGCTCCACGCCGGTCGCGGACGGTGATGCGCTGAAGACCGTCGAGGTCACCGGCGAGTTCGGAGCGGCCCCCACGGTCACGATCGGCGACGTCTCGGGCCTCGGCGAGGAGATCGAACGCCGAGTCGAGATCGAGGGGGACGGCGAGGAGATGACGCTCGACTCGACGGTGGCAGCCGACCTCACGGTCTACGACGCGGGCACCAAGGCCGAACAGAGCCCATACGGGCCGCTCGGGCAGGTCCTAGACCTCAGCGCCGAGGGGATCCCCGGCTATCTGACGGGCCTCTTCGAAGGCGTGACCTCCGGGTCTCGTGTCGTCGCGCTCATCCCCTCAGCACTCCTCTTGGAAGGAACCGCGAACGCGGGCGCCACCGACACTCCTCCCGCCCTTGTCGTCGCCGATGTGATCGAGGTGCCGGATGCACGGGCAGTCGGAGCTGAGCAGCCGTCAACGCAGGATCTCGTCACGGTGACAGATGCCGCCGAAGGTGCACCGCAGATCTCGATCGTCGAGGGCGGTGCCGCGCCGAGCGAACTTGTCCTCGAGACCCGGAAGCTGGGGACCGGCGGCGTCGTCGCCGAGGGAAGCTCCGTTGTCGTCCAGTACACGGGTGTGCTCTTCGCCACCGGCGAGAAGTTCGACAGCTCGTGGGATCGCGGAACGCCCGCCCAGTTCTCGACGACCGGTGTCGTGGACGGTTTCGCCCAGGCCCTCGTCGGCCAGACGGTGGGCTCCCAGGTCATCGCCGTCATCCCACCTGCCCTCGGCTACGGCGACCAGGCAAGCGACACGATCCCTGCCGGCTCGACGCTGGTCTTTGTCGTCGACATCCTCGGCACGATCTAAAGTCGAGGCGTGACGCACGAGCGAACATCGCGAGCAAAGGCCCCCGCTGCGGCGGAGCGCCAGTTCTCGCTGATTCTCGCGCTCCTGACCACCGAGCGCGGCCTGACGAAGACCGACATCTTCGAGACCGTCCACGGCTACGCGGACGACACCAGAGACACCGGCACCGCCGGTGCGACCGCGGCCCGTGAGAAGCGCTTCGAACGCGACAAGGCGGAGCTTCGCGACCTCGGGGTTCCCGTCGAGGTCATCGACGACCCATCCGCGCCCGGCAACAACCAGCTCGTACGCTACCGCGTCCCGCGCGGCGGCTTCGCGATGCCAGCGGGGCTCGAGTTCGACGCAGACGAGACGGCACTCCTGGCGCTCGCAGCCCAGGTGTGGCGCGAGGGTTCCGTCTCCCAGGAGTCGAGGCGAGGGCTTATGAAGCTCAAGGCGCTCGGCGCCCAGACTCGCGATGACCTCATTGGCGTCGCGCCCAGACTGCGAGCACGTGACGCGGCGTTCGAGCCGCTTTCGACGGCCATCGAGGAGCGGCGGCTTGTCTCGTTCTCGTACGCGAAGCCCGGCGACACCGAGGCGAAGGTGCGCCGCGTCGAACCGCTCGCGCTTGTGTTCGCCGACGGCAACTGGCTGCTCGTCTCCTACGATCTCGATCGATTGTCCGAGCGCATGTTCCTGCTCTCGCGCATCGTATCCACCCCGCGGCAGGTCGGGGACGTGGATGCCTCACGCTACCCCGGTGTGACCGCCGAGCGTCACGCGGCACGAGCGCTCGATGAGCTCGCAGGACTCGCGGAACGACAACGGGCGACGCTCGAGGTCCGCGAGGGCACCGACGCTGAGGTCCGGCTCGGCAGCGGCACACCGGCGCTCACGGCATCCTGGCGAGCGGTCGAGCTCGGCTACACGGACCTGAGCCTCCTCGCAGACCGCCTCGCGTCGTTCGGCGGTGAGGTCAGGGTCGTGTCTCCGCCCGAGCTCAAGCGCCTGGTCGCCGCGCGACTCACTCTCGTCGTGTCAACACACTCGGAGCTCGCCCGATGAGCCCGTTCGTCTCCGCGGACCGTCTTGCTCTCCTCGTGTCACTGGTCCCGTACCTCCGCCAGCAGGAGGAGGCCGTCCCAGTCGAGACCGCGGCGGCGCACTTCGGGGTCAAACCGAAGCAGGTGCGAGACGCCGTGAGGCTCATCGCCGTCTCCGGCACCCCCGGCGAGGCGGGGGTCTACAGCCACCTTGACCTCTTCGACATCAACTGGGACGCGCTCGAGCTGCACGACCTCATCGAGGTCACCCACTTCGTGGCCCTCGAAGAGGCCCCGCGCATGTCGAACCGAGAGGCGGCCGCCGTCATCGCGGGCCTCGGCTTCCTCCGGAGCCTGCCCCGTCTCGTGGACGAGTCACGGATCGAGGAGCTCCTCGGCAAGCTCGGGGCAAGCGGCGCGACGCCGCACTTCGCCTTTGGGACGGCGGGGGAGTACCCGGCCGCGCGAGATGCGGTCGCGGCCGCCCTAGCGACCGGCAGACGACTTCGCTTCCGCTACCGCCGCGAGGACGGCGAGGAGAGCGTGCGGCACGTCGATGCCTTTACCCTCGAGACGCTCGGCGGTGACCTGTTCTTGCACGGGTGGAGCGTGGAGCGCGACGCCGCACGAGTTTTCAGGCTCGACCGGATGCGGGACGCGGTTGTCACGGATGTGTCCGCAGGTTCGCATCCCGGTGTCGAGCGGACGAGACCCATTTTCACACCGAGCGACGAGCACGCGCTTGTCACCCTCGAGGTCGGCTCAGCCGCGATGCCGCTCGTGCGGGACTACCTGCCGGCGGGGGAGCCAACCCCTCAGGCCGACGAGCACGGGCGCGCCATCGTGGAAGTCCGCATCGCTTCCCTGCAGCACTTGGCCAGGCTCGTGTCCGGAAACGCCGGCGAGATCCGTGTCATCTCGCCAGAATCGGCGCGAACCGCCGTCGCTGACTGGGCTGAAGCCGCCCTCCGCGAGCATGGGGACCGCTGAACCTGGAAATCGGGCACGAGCGGTGGCCTGGTGATTCACCTGAGACCAGGTATCGTTGGAGTCACTATGCCGTGGTGGAGTTGGGTTCTGATCTGGGTGGGCCTCGTGCTCATCCTCCTTGCAGTGCTCGGCGCGCTCGGCTACTGGCTCTTCAAGAAGGCCGTCCTCCTGCAGGGCGAGCTGGCGAGTCTCGAGGTACTCCTCGAGGCGTTCGAGCAGCGTGCGCAAACGCTCGTCTCGTTCACGCCCCCGCGGAGCAACGCGATCGTCCGCGGTCTCCGCGAGGTCCAGGTCGAGCGAGGTGCGCTGAGAGAAGCGCTCGACGAAACCAAAGAACAGCGTCGCGAGCAACGCCTTCAGCGCGCCCGCGACCTGACGACGGCAGACCCGTCTCAATTCGAACACCTTGTGAAAGGCAACTGACACCATGCCGAATCTGACTGGCCCACACCTCATCATCATCCTGGTGATCGTCCTGTTGCTCTTCGGTGCTCCGAAGCTCCCAGGCCTCGCGAAAAGCATCGGACAGTCGATGCGTATCTTCCGCGGAGAGGTCAAGAACATGAAGAAGGACGACGAAGTCGACGTGCCTCCGGCAACCGACGTCTACTCGCAGCCTGCCGCCTCGAACGCGCCGGCCGCACCACAGGCACCGGCCTCCCCGCAGGCACCCGTGACGCCGCCCGTCCAGAACTCCGCCCCGGCAGCCCCGGCTCCAGAGGCACCTGCCGCGCCGAGCTCCGACGCCAGGGGCAACACGGGCACCTCCAACTGACGTGACCGTTCAACCCGAGGGGGCTCCGCTGGCGGTCGAGCCGACGAAGTCGAAAGCGAAGAAGAGCCGCAAGCGCGACCCTGACGGACGCATGCGCCTTGCGGAGCACCTCATCGAGTTCCGCAACCGCCTGATCATCGCTGCGATCGGGATCGTGCTCGGTATGGTGGGCGGCTTCCTGCTCACCGACTGGGTCTTCAATCTCATGGCGGCGCCCATCCACGACATCGCCGAGACACGGGGCCGCACAGCTGATCTGAACTTCCAGAGCGTGACGGGCGCGTTTGATCTGCGTCTCCAGATCTCGCTCGGGCTTGGTGTCATCCTGTCGTCGCCGGTCTGGCTATACCAGATCTGGATGTTTATCATGCCCGGCCTCAAGAAAAACGAGCGCTGGTATGCGATCGGCTTCGTCGGCACCGCCATCCCACTCTTCCTCGCAGGCGTCTGGGTCGCCTGGATGCTCATGCCTCGAATCGTCGAGGTCATGGTCAGCTTCGCACCAGAAGACAGCTCCAGCCTCATCAGCGCAGGTGACTACTACAAGCTGATCATGACCCTCTGCATCGCAGTAGGCATCGCGTTTGTGCTCCCCGTTGTTCTCGTCATGCTGAACTTCGCGGGGATCATCACGGGTTCGGCGATCCTCAAGGGATGGCGCACTGCTGTCCTCCTCGTTGCCCTGTTCGCAGCAATGGCAACACCTTCGGCGGACGTGCTCTCCATGTTCTTCCTCATGGCCCCGATGCTCGGCTTGTACTTCCTCGCCGTGGGCATTGCGATGATCAACGATCGCCGCCGCGCCCGCAAGCACAAGAAGTTCGAGGCCGAGTTGGCGGCAGCCGAAGCGTCGGCTGCATGACCCAGAGTCCGTCAGAGCGCTTCGCCGCGAGTAGGGCACGCGCCAAGCTGCAGCAGTTCGAGCTGTTTCGGCGCGAGCTGAGCTTCGACCTGGACGAGTTCCAGATCGCCTCGTGCGCGAGCGTCGAGGCGGGCCGGAGCGTGCTCGTAGCGGCCCCGACGGGCGCGGGCAAGACGGTTGTCGCCGAATTCGGCGTTTTCCTGGGGATGCGCCAGCCGAACGCGAAGATCTTCTACACGGCGCCCATCAAGGCGCTGAGCAACCAGAAGTTCAGCGAGTTCGTCCGGCGTTACGGCGAGAGCGAAGTCGGGCTCCTGACTGGCGACGTCAACATCAATCCTCGGGCGCGCATCGTGGTCATGACCACAGAAGTCCTGCGGAACATGCTCTACGCGGGCAGCGACCTGCTCGACGACCTCGCATACGTGATCATGGACGAGGTGCACTACCTTGCCGACCGCTTCCGCGGAGCCGTCTGGGAAGAGGTCATCATCCACCTTCCCAGCGAGGTGCGCCTCATCTCGCTCTCCGCGACCGTCTCGAACGCCGAGGAGTTCGGCGACTGGCTGCAGACCGTGCGCGGCGACACTGACGTCATCGTCTCGGAGGAGCGCCCGACGCCGCTCTTCCAGCACGTGCTTGTTGGTCATCGCCTCTACGACCTCTTCGAGACGCGCGACGGAGACATCGCCGACCGCGTGAACCCCGACCTGGTCCGGGCGACTCAAGGCGGCGGCGGCAGACGCGAAGACGGTCGCGACCGTGACCGTGTCGGGCGGCGCGGGCGGGGGAGCAGCTGGAAGGATCAGCGTTTCCAGGCGCCGCGCGCCGACCGCGCCGGCCTGACCAAGATGCTCGACGACGCGGACATGCTGCCCGCCATCAACTTCATCTTCAGCCGCAAGGGCTGCGACCAGGCGGTCTCGCAGGTCCTGCGTGCGGGCGTCTCGCTGACGACAAGGGAAGAGCGCGACGAGATCCGCTGGATCGTGGAAGACCGTTGCCGCAACCTGCTCGACGAGGACCTCGGTGTCCTCGGCTACTACGAGTGGACGGAAGGCCTCGAGCGCGGTATCGCCGCGCACCATGCCGGCCTGCTGCCCGCGTTCAAGGAGGTCGTCGAGGAGCTCTTCCAGCGCAAGCTCGTCAAGCTGGTCTTCGCTACGGAAACGCTCGCGCTGGGCATCAACATGCCCGCCCGCACGGTGGTCCTCGAAAAGCTCGAGAAGTTCAACGGCGAGTCCCGGGTGCCGATCACGCCAGGCGAGTACACGCAGCTGACGGGCAGGGCAGGACGCCGAGGCATCGACGTCGAGGGCCACGCGGTCGTGCAGTGGGTCGGCGGGATGCACCCGCAGGCGATCGCCTCCCTCGCGTCACGTCGTTCCTACCCCATGAACTCCAGTTTCAAGCCGACTTACAACATGGCGGTCAACCTCATCGACCGCTTCGGTCGCGCTCGAACGCGCTCCGTGCTCGAGTCCTCGTTCGCGCAGTTCCAGGCTGATCGCGCCGTCGTCGACCTTGCCAAGCGCGTCCGACAGCAAGAAGAAGCTCTCGCTGGCTACGAGGACGGCATGAGGTGCCACCTCGGCGATTTCTTCGAGTACTCACGCATCCGACGCGAGCTGAACGACCTCGAGCGCAAGCGCATCCCGCACGATGAGGCTCACCAGCACGCCGCGCGCGAGCGCCGCCAGGCGAAGCTGACCCAGCTGCAGAACGCGCTCAAGCGTCACCCCTGCCACGTCTGCCCCGACCGCGAGCAGCATGCACGCTGGGGCGAGCGGTACTGGAAGCTGAAGCACGAGAACGACAAGTTCACGCGTCAGATCGAGTCGCGCACGGGGGCGGTGGCCCAGGTCTTCGACCGGATCACCGACCTGCTGCTCGAGCTCGGCTACCTGGCCCCCCTCGAAGGCGGCGAGAAGGACCTCGAGGTGACTGCGCACGGGCGCACACTCGCCCGCATCTACGGAGAGCGCGACCTGCTCATCGCTGAGTGCCTGCGCAGGCAGGCATGGAACGAGCTGACCCCCCAGCAGCTTGCGGCCATGGCTGCAGTGCTCGTCTACGAGCCGCGTCGCGAGGAGGAGAGCCTCGAGGAGTACCAATTGCCACGTGGCGCGTTCCGCGAGGCGATGAAGACGACGGAGAAGCACTGGCAGGGGCTGGATGAACTCGCGGAGCGCTTCCGCGTTCCACGTTCGTCTCGGCTGGCCACGAACCTCGCCCCGGCGATCTTCCACTGGGCGCATGGCGCCGAGCTCGAGCGGGTGCTCGATGAGTCGAACTTGGCGGCCGGCGACTTCGTGCGGTGGTGCAAGCAGGTGCTCGATGTGCTCGATCAGATCGAGAAGGTCGCGGAGGGCAAGTTCGCGTCGACCGCGCGTCAGGCGGCGAACAGCGTGCGCCGCGGCATCGTCGCCTATTCGGGGGTCGGGTGAGGTCCTTCTGGCTCTCGCTGCTCGCCGCCGTCGCAGGTGGTCTGCTGCTGAGAGCCGCGTTCCCAGGACCAGCGCTTTGGCCGCTCGCCTTCCTCGGCATCGGCCTCGTGCTCTGCTCGCTCATGCACCGCTCGGCGGGTGGCGCGTTCCTCGTCGGTCTCGCATCCGGACTCTCGTACTACTTCCCGCTCATCGCCTGGGCTTCCCTCTTCCTCGGGCCCGTCCCGTGGAGCGCACTGAGCATTCTCTCGTCGCTCTTCTGGGCTGGGGGCGCGCTGCTTATCGCCCTTGCCTACCGGCGGACCACCGCCCGCTGGGCTGACGGCGGCAAGCGATTGATCCTGGTCCCCGCGGCGGTCGCTGGCCTCTGGACGCTGCGCGAGGCGATTTATTCGGCCTGGCCGTACGGCGGCTTCGCCTGGGGCCGAGTCGCCCAGTCGCAGTCGGCGAGCCCATTTGCTGAGCTCGTGTCGTGGCTCGGACTCTCGGGCATGGGCTTCGTGATGGTCTTCCTCGTGGCTTTTCTCCTCGAGCTGGGCCGCGCACGCGTCCGCCCGATCACCTGGGCAACCGCGGCCGCAGCCGTGCTCGTGGTCGTGGCCGTGCCGCTCTTCCCGACAAGCACGATCGGATCTGCCCGGGTGGCCGCCGTGCAGGGAGACACGCCCGAGGCCGCGTATTTCGTCGACGGCGAGCCCGGCGACGTCTTCCTCGGCCACGTCGAGGCGACGCGGACGATTCCGGCCGACGCTGACGTCGACGTGATCCTGTGGCCAGAAGGCTCGATCGACCTGAACCCGCTTGCGTCGCCAGGAGTTCGCCGTACCCTCGATCAGCTGAGCGAAAGCTACGGGGCGCCCATCGTCGCCAACACGGTGACGATCGAGCCGGGGGAGACCGAGGCGGACGACCGCTTCTTCAACTCCCAGTTCGTGTGGGATGCGGAGTCGGGTTGGGGCGACCAGTACGACAAGAAGCACCCGATTCCGTTCGGCGAGTACGTTCCGGATCGTGACTTCTGGTACTCGCTGGCCCCTGATCTCATCGGCATGATCGGCCGCGGCTACTCGCCGGGGGAGCGCGACAGCATCCTCGAGATCGGCGACATCCGGGCGGGCACGTACATCTGCTATGACATCGTCGACGACGTGCTGATCAGGGACGCCGTCCTGGGAGGCGCGACGGTGCTCTTCGCGCCGAGCAACAACGCCGACTTCGGGAAGACCGACGAGCCGGCGCAGCAGCTCGCCTTCGCTCGTCTCCGGTCGATGGAGACCGGGCGCTCCATCGTGCAGGCGTCCACGGTCGGCATGAGCGCCATCTACTCGCCAGAGGGCCGCGTGCTCGCGGAGCTTCCCTGGTACGAGCCTGGTGTGATGATCGTCGACGTTCCCCTCGCCGACGGACTCACTCCCGCCGTGCTCCTCGGGCGCGGCATCGAGGTCACACTCGGGATGCTCGGGCTCGGGCTCCTTCTCGGGGCCGGCTCCTCGAAGACCCAGCGACAGAGCGCCTCCGCCCTGCGTATCCCGCGGCGGTAGGCCGGGTTTCGACGCGAGGCTCGCCCGTCAACGGTCAGCTCGAGGAAAAGAGGCTGTCCCCGGCGCCGCGCAACACGAAAGGGACGAAGCCGCTGGCTTCGTCCCTTTCGACGTTCACGGTCGCTCGCCGAGCGACCTGCGGGGGTCAGACGTCTTTTGCGCCCTTGGTTCCGCGCCGTGAGCGCAGGAACGTGAGTCGCTCCTGGAGGACCTCTTCGAGTTCCTCCCGCGTGCGACGCTCGAGCAGCATGTCCCAGTGAGTGCGCTGGTGCTTCTGCTCCGGCGCCTCGTAGGCGACCTGCTCGCCGCCTTCATCCAGCAGACGACCCTCGTTGCCGCTCTTCGGTGACGCCCAGACCTCGGGCACCTCCGCTTCAGCGGCGAAGGTGACGGCAAAGCGCTCACCCAGTGTCGTCTCGTACGTTCGCACCTGGCGGTCGACAAGGACAACGCCCTCGTCACTCTGCAGGCTCTGTGCGCCGAGCCGCATTCCGCGCAGACTCCGATCAGCCATTGCTGACCTCCTCTCCTCGTCAGTGCGGTTCTACTTCTATCGTCCCAACGTGCGATTGTGCCGAGGTATTCCCGCGCGTTCCCGCTTTTCCTCGAAAACTCATAGATTTGTGTGACTTCTCACAACCTTCACGGCGAGATCGGCACGGTCGGTGACAAGCCCGTCGACTCCTCGCTCGAGCAGGTCCCGCATCGTCGCGGGATCGTTGATCGTCCACACGTGGACCTCCGGCGTGTAGCGGTGGAACGCGCGCAGCCTCTCGGGGGAGAGGAGCTCGAGGCCGTATGCCCGCTCGGGGATCTGGACGGCCGCGGTCCCCTGGAGGGCGCGGTGTAGCATCCGCCCCGAGCGAACCGACATCGCGAGGAGTGCCGCCGCGATGCCGGGACCCGCTGCGCCACGGGCCGCGCCAGGCAGCAACCGGGCGGTCTGCCGCAGACGCAGGGCTGAGAACGAAGTGATGAGGACCCGGGACTCGGCGCCTGCACGCCGGACAGCGTCAGCGACAGCCACCACGGAATCACCCGACTTCACATCGATGTTGAACCTCGCAGCCGGAAACGCGTCGAGCGCTGCATCAAGCGGAAGCAGCTCGGCACCCGGGGTGGACCCCGTCGACCTGAGTCCGGCCAGCACGGACATGGGGGAGTCAGCAACAGCCCTGGCGCTGCCGTCGAAGCCCTCGAGCGTCTTGTCGTGCCACAGGACCGCCCGTCCGTCGCTCGAAGCCCTCGCATCGGTCTCGATGTGCGTTGCACCAACCGCGATCGCCGCGGCGAACGCCTCCATCGTGTTCTCCGTCGCCTCCAGAGCCAGGCCACGATGAGCGAGCACTCGCGGGGGAGCGCCATCCAGGTAAGGGTGCTGCATGCGACCAACGCTAGTGCGCTCGCATCGCTTCGCGCCCAATAGAATCGGACGCATGGCTGAACAGATTCTCAACCCGCTGGCCGCTGGAGCACTCGAGGGCAAGCGTGCGCTTGTCACGGGTTCCTCACGCGGCATCGGCGCGGACACCGTCAAGTTCCTTGCGCAGGCTGGCGCGAAGGTCGTCGTGAACTACCGCAACAAGGAAGCGCGGGCCGTCAAGCTCGTCGACGCGATCGCAGCCGATGGCGGCACCGCCATCGCCGTCGGAGCCGACCTCACCGACGAGGCGAGCCGTCAGGAGCTCTTCTCGACGATCGACCGCGAGTACGGCGGCCTCGATGTCCTGGTCCTCAACGCATCCGGGGGCATGGAGTCCGGCCTCGGCGAGGACTACGCCCTCAAGCTCAACCGTGATGCGCAGGTCGAGACACTCAAGGCGGCACTCGAGCTCATGCGCGACGGCGGGCGTGTCGTGTTCGTCACGAGCCACCAGGCGCACTTCATCCGGACCACCCCGACCATGCCGGAGTACGAGGCCGTCGCGAGCTCCAAGCGTGCCGGCGAGGATGCCCTGCTCGCGCTTGTTCCGGAGCTGACCGAGCGCGGTGTCGAGTTCGTGGTCGTCTCCGGGGACATGATCGAGGGCACCATCACGGCAACACTGCTTGATCGCCTCAACCCCGGTGCGATCGCAGCCCGCCGCGAGGAGGCCGGGAAGCTCTACAACGTGCAGGAGTTCGCGGCCGAGGTCACAAAGGCGGTCGTCGAGCCGGTCCCCGCCGACAACCTGCGACTCATCGGCGACACTTCGGGGTTCGTCAGCGAGTAGCGATTCCGGCCGCTGCCATTCGAGTCAGACGCGCGGAAACGAAGATGCCCGGACCACGTGGTCCGGGCATCTTCGTCAGCGCTGAGCGCGGGGGAGCACCGTCAGGAGTGCTTGAGTGAGTTTGTCGCGAGCTTGCGGCCGGGACCATCCTCGAACAGCTCCTGGAGCTGCAAGAGGTGCTCACGCCAGCCGTCGCGATACTTTGCGACGTGGATCTCCGCGTAGTCGCCGCGGGGGAACCCCTGCTCGAGCACACGAACCTTGCTCTTCTTGTCTTTCTGCTGGACGACAACGAGCACGACGTTGGTCTCGAAATCGCCCGCCTTCGTCTTCCACGTGAAGTGGAGTTCCTCTGGGGCGTCGATCTTGGTAATGTTTCCCGAGGTGATACGCGGTTTCTTCTTGCCAGGCCGGAGGGATCTCGCCGAGATCTTGGCACCGCGCTTGATCTTGAACTCGGAGTCGGCCCACCAGAGCTCACGGAGATCCTCATCGACGAGGGCCTGCCAGATGAGCTCAGCAGGAGCTTTGATACGAACGCTGATGTCGATGCTGGGGGTGAACACCGCGCGTGAAGCTTTGGTCGCTACTTGCGGCTCTGGCCCACGAGCTGCCAAGGGATGAACAGCGCAAGCGAGTTCAGCAGGATGCCCGCCAGGAACACCAGGAGGCGAAGCGTGTCGCCGTCGACCTGGAACGCCAGGCCGTAGCACCAGATGCCAGCGCCGAAGATGATGATGCAACCGATGGCAATCAGAACGCTCACGAGTGTCGGCTCCCAGGATCTCTCAGTGACACAAACAACAACAAGGTGGCTCGGGCCACGAAGTCAGCCACGGCAAAGTACTCACCGTGCACTCACAGCCTACTTGATGACAAGCGCTGAGCTCGCGCACGCCGAGCCAGGTTCCACTACATCCGATAATGCACATTATGACATTATGCGTCGATCACTCCTCTCTCCTGTGCCTGACTGACGCCAGACTGGCGCCGGATCTGCACCGGATCCGCGCCAGAACCGAGCCGACCGCGTCGGACCTTACAGTCCGATGCCCGAGGACCAAGCGGCGAATATTCTTGTCGCTCGCGGTCACGGCACAGTTGGCGTCCGACAGAATGCGTCGACAAGCACAGACACCGGGCGCGCCTTTATATCTTTCATATGCCTGCGGCGGAACGAGACCGGCGGGACGCCTTGCGCCGTCTTACCGGCCCTTACGCCACGTGACGATCGCGCGGGGCGGGAGGCTGCGGCGGCGGGATGCTGAGGGCACCATGAGCGATCCCGTCACGCAGCCCGCATCCGCCGCCCCGAAGCGTCTCTCCTTCCTCGCGTTCGTCGAGCACACGAGAGTCTCCATGAACCGATCGCTCGGACTGCAGGAAGGCCTCGAGCTCTTCGAGTACGCGGAGGACCTCGGCTACGACACGGGCTACGTGCGCCACCGCCACCTCGAGACCTATCTGTCCTCGCCGTTCACGTTCCTCGCCGCCGTATCCCAACGGGTGAAGCGCATCCGCGTCGGAACGAGCGTCACTCCCCTGCGCTTCGAGCAGCCAGTGCGTCTCGCCGAAGATGCGGCGACGCTCGATCTCCTCGCCGACGGCCGCCTCGAACTTGGGCTGAGTTCCGGCTACGCCGCGACGGAGTCGACGTTCGCGCAGGCCTTCGGGAAGATTGACGGCGACGACGTGCGGGCCCTCGTCGACGCGAGGCTCGACACGTTCCTCGCTGCCGTCGAAGGCAAGACGGTTGCGACCGCCGAGTCTGACCTCTCGTTCGCGAAGGCTGGCGAGGAGCTCACCGTGCATCCGCACAGCCCTGGCCTCAGGGAGCGCGTCGCATATGGGGCCGGCGGTGGTTCCAGCGCCAGGAAGACCGGGCAGAGAGGCCTGCGTCTGCAGCTGTCGACCCTCAACACGGAGATCGGCGACCTCGGCTTCGAGTCGACCCAGGCCGCGTACATCCGCGACTACCGCGGTGAGCACGCGAAGGTGAGCGACTCCCCCTCGTTCGCTTCCGTCAGCCGAGCCATCGTGCCGTTCAGCACACCGGCGGAGCGTGCCGAACTCGAATGGTTGCTGGAGCGTGACGCGGAGCGCGCGGCCAACGTCGGCGGCGGCCCGCTTCCGTTCCAGTTCGGGCGCGTGGCCCACGGCACCTGTGAGCAGATCGCGGAAGCGCTCTCCGACGACGCCGGCATCAAGGCCGCGGACGAGCTTGTCATCGCGCTCCCCTTCGACTACCCCGCCGAGACGCAGCGACGCATACTGCGCCAGTTCGCGGAGGACGCCGCGCCACACCTTCCCTACCTGGGTCGATGAGGCGAGGTCCGCTGGCGAGCCGCTAGCCTGGGCGAGTCCCCCACCTGACGAGGAGCGCCGTGTTCGCTAACGTCCTGCTGATCGCCGTAGCGATCCTCGCCGCCATCCTCGTGGGTCTCGTGTCCCGCCGCGTGCTCGGTGTGCCGATCGGCTACATCCGTGCGGTCATCGTCGGTGCCCTCGTTGTTGTGGCCTCGCTTCCGTTCGGCAACTGGATAATCCGCGAGACCGGAGTCGATCAGCTCGAGGATGGCGAGACCAACTTCACCGTCGTCGTCGTCGTGGTCCTCCTCGCAGTCTCGTGGATCTTCGCCCTCGGGGTGCTGGTCCTCGTGGCGCTCGAGGCGACGATCCCCACGCGGGCGTTCCCGAACCCCATCGAACTCGTCCGCTCCGCCATCCGACGACGCAGCAGGACGAAGCGGTACCTGCAGATCCTCACGATCGCCTCCCGCGACGGGGCTGGGTGGCTGCTGCACGGACGCCGAACCCCGACCGCCGAGGGACGCACGACTGCGCAGCAGCGCGCGGATGCGCTCATCACGACGATCAATCACGCCGGAGTCACGTTCGTGAAGCTCGGGCAGGTGCTCTCCACGCGGCGGGACCTCGTGCCTGAGCCCTACCTCTCGGCACTCGCCCGTCTGCAGTCGAACGCGACGACGGTGCCGTGGCCCGATATCGAGCAGGTCCTGAAAAGCGAGCTCGGCGTCCCGCTCGACACGATCTTCGGAGAGATCGACACCACTCCCCTGGCGGCCGCCTCCGTCGCGCAGGTGCACCGCGCTCGCCTCGTCGACGGCACACCGGTAGTGATCAAAGTGCAGCGTCCGGATGCAAGGGCGCAGGTCGAAGCGGACGTGGACATCATCGGGCGCCTCGCCGACCGGGCCGAGACCCACACGGCCCTCGGCAGGGAGATGCGACTCTCGGCGATGGCGGCCGGCTTCACGACGACATTGGAAGAGGAACTCGACTACCGGGTCGAGGCCCGCAACGTGCACATGATCGAGAGCACGATGCGCGACATCCACGCCGGCTCCCCCGAGCTCCAGGAGATCGCGATCCCGGCGGTGTACGCGGCGGCAAGCGCCCGCAGGGTGCTGACGATGGATGTGATGGACGGCAGCCCGCTGAGCTCAGCGACCGAGCGCCTCGAAGCTCTCGGCCCCGAGGTGCGCCACGACCTCGCGCAGACGCTCATGGAGACGGTGATCGAGCAGATCCTCGTGTATGGGGTCTTCCACGCCGACCTGCACCCCGGCAACGTCTTCATCCGCGACGACAGCACGCTCGGCCTCATCGACTTCGGTGCTATCGGCATCGTGCAGCGAAGCCAGCGGGAGCACCTGGCCGCGTTTCTGCTGTCAGCGGCAAGCGACGATGACGTCTCCGCCGCGGATGCACTGCTGCTCATCGTCGACGCACCGGAGGACCTCGACGTCGACGCGTTCCGCCACGACATCGGGATCGCCTTGACCTCGGTCCAGCATTGGCCGCGCGGCGAGGGCTCGATCTTCACGATGATGCTCGACGTCATCCGGAAACACCATCTGGCACTCCCCTCGACACTCGCGTCGGCGTTCCGCAGCTTCGCGACGCTCGAGGGTTGCCTGCGAGTCATCGAACCCGACTTCGACTTCGTGCAGCGCGCGCTCCCGTTCGTGCCGAAGCTCCTCAAGCAGCTGCTGGCGCTCAAGCGGGTCGTCGGAACGGCGCAGGCGAAGGCCGCCGTCGCCGCCGCCTACGCCGCCCGGATGCCGAACCGCATCGACACTATCGTCTCGAAGCTCGAGGACGGCGAGCTGAGCGTTCGCGTCAGCCCGTTCTCGGACCGCCAAGACCGCAGCTGGTTGGGAGGACTCGTGAGCCGGGGCATCGACACGGCCGTTGCCTTGACCGCGGTCATCCTCGCGATCGTGCTGGTCGTCGCCGGCGGCGGGCCGACGCTCGCCCCAGGCCTGCAGCTGTTCAACCTGCTCGGCGCTGTCATCGGTTTGCTCGGGTTCTTCGGGATCCTGCGCGCGATGCTCCGCTCGATCGTCGGGGCCAGGGGCCAGTCGCTGACCGAGTAGAGTCTGCGCTCGAGACTCGCCTGAGCATCTGGGTTTTTCTCGGTGCGCTGCCGCTGGGGCGTGGTTTGTCGGTGGTCCGGTCCAGGCTGTGGTCATGGACGACTTCTACGACGGTGAGCCGCTGAAGGTGTTGGGGCTTGATCCCAACGACCCGGCGTCGGTCGTGGTGTGGCGGAAGTTTCTGTTGGATTGGGATGCCCATCTTGCGGTGATGGCGGCTGCGGTCGCGGCGGATCAGGTGCGGGTGCGGGCGAAGCTGGCGGAGATGGCGGCGGTGTTGGATGCGATGGAGGGCACCACCGAGCACGGTATGCATGTGCAGTCGGTCGCGGCGGAGGGTGCGTTGATCGAGCAGATCGGGCATTCGGCGGCGGAGGGTGCGTTGTCGGATGCGGGGATCGTGGTGCGCGAGTTCCCTGGGTTCGTGGACGCGCTTGGT
>NZ_PSTQ01000010.1 GCF_002931075.1 Pseudoclavibacter sp. AY1F1
CCCCCGGCCCCGGCCCTAGCCCGAGTGCCAGCCCCGGCCCCGGTGAGAAGAGTGAGTCAGAAACACATTCCTGTCGAAAGCAGCGTGCTTCCGGCTGACTCTTGCTGAGCGTTGGATGCGTTTGATGCGTTTGAGGCGTTTGAGGCGTTGGATGCGTTGCAGGCGTTGCAGGAGTTGCAGGCGTTGGATGCGGGGGATGTGCGTTGGATGCGGTAGCTGCGCCGCGCGGGCGCGCGCATGGCGTGGGCCTGCCGCTGAACGTGCAGATGAATGCGCGAGATGCATGTTCGCGCGAGTTGGAACATGCACCTGGCTCATTCTTGCACTGGGGATGCGGCGTCGGGGAATGCGGCGTCGGGGGACGCAGAGTTGGGGGATGCAGAGTTGGGGGATGCGGCGTCGGGGGACGCAGAGTTGGGGGACGCAGAGTTGAGGGACGGAGCTTCGGGGGTAGGGCTTTCAGGATCGCGCGCGGCCATCCGCTTCTGGATGGTCGACGAGACGGGGCCGGTCAGGAGCAACAGCAGCCAGGTGTAGCGGGCCGGATCGGGGCCGAAGGCGAAGGCGACTGGGATCGACAGGGCGAAAACGGCAGGAACCACGAACGTGAACGCCGAGCGCCGGCGTGCGGCGGCCGAGTTCTCGGTCAGCCCGCGGCGCACGGCGACAACCCAGATCATGTGCTGCGCGAGGGACGCGCAGATGATCGTCACCGCGTAGAGCACGACGGGCAACGGCTGGGTGTCGAGCGTCGACTCGCTCATGGCCGCGGTCGAGAACGGCAGCACGACGATGAAGAACATCGCGATGATATTGACGTTCAGCAGGGCCCCGTCGAGGGCCGACACCTGGCCCATGAGCCGGTGGTTGATCTTCCAGAAGTTCGCGATCACGAAGAAGCTGATCGTGAACGCGAGCAGCTGGCCGAGCACGCCCGAGCGGGCGAGCGCATCCCAGCTCGCCCAATGGTCGGCCGTCGGCGGCTCGATTCCGACGATCAGAATCGTGATGGCGACCGCGTAGATCGCGTCGAAGAACGTCAGCCCGCGATCGAACTCGGTGGTGCCGCGTGCGTAGATGCGTGAAGCCATGTGGGGATGCTCCGTGCTGTGCGAGGCTCTGTGAGGGCTGCGGGATTCGACTGCTAGACGAGGGCGCGGATGACCTTCGCCGGGTTGCCGACCGCGACGACGTTCGGCGGGAGGTCCTTCGTGACGACGGCACCGGCGCCGACGACCGTGTTCGCCCCGATCGTGACGCCGGGGCAGACGATGACGCCCCCGCCGAGCCACACGTTGTCGCCCAGCGTGATCGGCTTCCCCGCCTCGTAGCCAGCGCGTCGCGGCTCGGGGTCGAGCGGATGCGTCGGCGTCAGCAGCTGCACGTTCGGTCCGATCTGGCAGTGCGCCCCGATCGTGATGGGCGTGACGTCGAGGGCGACGAGGCCCACGTTCACGAACGTGCCATCGCCGATCGTGATGTTCGAGCCGTAATCGACGTAGAGGGGCGCCTTCACGGCGACGTTCGAGCCGAGGCCGCCGACGAGTTCGGCGAGGATCCCGGATGCGCGCTCCCCGTCGACCGGGTACGTCGCGTTGTACTCCGCCTGCAGCCGCGTCGCTCGCTCCGCGCCCGCCGAAAGCTCGGGGTCGTCCGCGTGGTACAGGTCGCCCGCGAGCATCCGCTGCTTCATCGTGCGGCCGTCGTCGAAGTTCACCGTCATGCGAAAACACTAGCGTGCGCGCTTCGGCCGATGAGGGGAGGGTTTTCTCCAGGGCCCGCAGCGCGTTAATGTCGACACGTGACCTCCCTGTGGAACGCCGCCGGCCCCGACCTCGTGGTGCACGGCGAGAACCTCGACGCCATGCGCCGCCTCCCCGACGGCGCCTTCCAGGTCATCTACCTCGACCCGCCGTTCAACACCGGCAAGCAACAGAGGCGGCAGTCGGTGAAGGTGAAGCGGCAGTCGCCAGTAGAGGAATCCGTCGAGGCCGCCGAACTGGGCGAGGCGCTCGCCCACGACGAGGCCCCAGCAGGCCTCAGAGACCCGGATGCGCCAGCATCCACCCCGCTGACGCGCACCGGATTCCAGGGCCTCAGCTACGAGCACACCCTCGGCGAGCTGTCGGCGTTCAACGACGAGTTCGCCGACTACTGGGGGTTCCTTGAGCCGCGACTCGTGGAGGCGTGGCGCCTCCTCGACCAGACCGGCACCCTCTACCTGCACCTCGACTACCGGGAGTCGCACTACGCGAAGGTTGTGCTCGACGCCCTCGTCGGGCGCGACAAGTTCCTCAACGAGATCATCTGGGCGTACGACTACGGCGCGCGCACCTCGAAGCGGTGGCCGGCGAAGCACGACACGATCCTCGTCTACGTGAAAGACCCGAAGCGATACCACTTCGACGCCGCCGAGGTCGACCGGGAGCCGTACATGGCGCCGGGCCTCGTCACCGAGGAGAAGCGCGAGCGTGGGAAGCTGCCGACCGACGTGTGGTGGCACACGATCGTGTCCCCGACCGGCAAGGAGCGCACCGGCTACGCGACGCAGAAACCGGCCGGGCTCCTGCGGCGCATGATCCGCGCCTCGAGCCGCGAGGGCGACTGGGTGGCCGACTTCTTCGGCGGCTCCGGGACGACTGCGGCCGTCGCTCGCGAGACGGGGCGCCGGTTCGTCACCGTCGACGCGTCAGTGGATGCGCTCCGCACCATGAGGAAGCGCCTCGGCCCGGAGGGCGTCGAGTACCGGAAGCTCACGAAGGACGGCACCCGCCTGCTGTCCGCGGCACCGAAACGGGCCAGGCTGAGTCGCTGAGTCGCTGAGTCGCTGAGTCGCTGAGCAGTGAGTCAGTGGGTCAGTGCGTTGCTGAGTCGCTGTGACGCCTGGCCCGTGACCAGTGGCCTGGTGAGAGTTCTGAGCTAGCTGTACAGCTAGCGGGGCTGTCCGTAGTTCGTCGACGAAGGGGCGTCGCCCTCATCGGGAGCGGAGTACGGGTCCGACTGTGCCGACGGGTCCGACTGGTCCGACTGTGCCTGCTGTGCAGGGGCTGAGGGCTGCACCGAGTACTGGTTTGGTGCGCTGTACTGGCTCGGAGCCTGGTACTGCCCAGGAGCCTGGTACTGGCCCGGAGCCTGTGGCTGCGCGGGAGTCTGGAGGGGAGCGGCGCTGGGCTGCTGGCCGTAGGGCTGGACTGGCTGCTGCTGCTGGACTGGCGGCTGCTGCCCGTAGCCCGGCTGCCCGTAGCTCTGCTGGCCGTACGGCTGCGCTGGCGCGACGTACTGTCCGGTCCCGTCGAAGCGAGCCCCCTGCTGCACGGACGGAAGGCATGCGAACACGATGAGGGTGATCGGTCCGAGGAACGGGAAGAGCCCGATGAACGCGAAGAAGCCGGAGAAATTCGCGTCGTGGAGGCGGCGCACCGTGAGCGAGATCGACGGCAGGAGCAGCGCGAGATTGACGAGGAGGCTGAGGAGCCCGAACAGAACGCCGCCGATCGCGAGGCCCCTGCTGTTGGAGGCGTCGAAGCCCAGCGAGATCACGTTGAAGAGGATCGTGACTCCTGCGAGGGCAAGCGCGACCCACCAGTATTCGCTGCGGCTCGCCCGCCCGCGGTAGATGAACGCCTTCTTCACGAAGCGCGTGATCGCCTCGGGGAAAGATGCCCCGTAGTACGGCTGATCGAGTGCTGGCTGGCTAGCTGGAAGCTGTCCGTAGCTCATGTGTTCCTCTGTGCTCGTTCGAACGGTGCAACGCCAAACCTATTGCAGAGCAGGCGGGCGCGTGAGGGACGAGACCTTCGAGACGACGTCCGCGAGCGCCTCAGCGACCCCTTCGAGTTCTGCCGAAGTGGTGGATGCTCCCCACGTGAACCGCAGCGCAGTGCGCGCGTCGTCCTCGGCGATACCGAGCGAGAGGAGCACGTGGGACGGCTCGTCGTGCCCCGCCGCGCAGGCTGCCCCGGCAGATGCGAGCACCCCGCGCTGCTCGAGCTCGAGGAGCACCGTCTCGCCGTTCACCCCTGGCAGGACAAACGAGGCATGCCGGGGGAGGCGTGCGGATGCGTGTCCCGTGAGCCGGGCATCCGGGATGCGGGCGAGCACGTCACCGATGAAGGTGTCGCGGGCGCTCCCAGGCAGGAGCGGTTGCTCTCGGGAAGGTCTCTCTTGCTCCTCGAACCGTTCCGCTTCCGCGAGCCGCAGCGCCACCGCGAACGCCACCGCGAAGGCGACGTTCTCCGTGCCGGATCTGCGCCCCCGCTCCTGCCCGCCGCCGTGAAGAAGCGGCTCGAGCGGGAGTCGCGCACGCACCGCGAGCACCCCGACTCCCTTCGGGGCGCCGAGCTTGTGGCCCGACAGGCTGAGCGCATCCACGCCCGTCGTCGCCATCGACACGTCGAGCGAGCCGGCCGCCTGGATCGCGTCAGCGTGGAACGGCACCCCGCGGGCGTGGGCGACGGATGCAAGCGCCGCGACGTCCTGCACCGTACCGACCTCGTTGTTCGCCGTCGCGAGCGAGACGAGCGTCGTGTCGTCGCGGAGGGCGGCGGCGAGCGCCTCCCCGGTGACCCGGCCACTCGCATCCACCTCGACGAACGTCACCTCGAAGCCATGGAACCGCGCCAGGTAGTCGACGGAGGCGAGCAGCGACTCGTGCTCGATGCGGCTCGTCACGAGGTGCCGCCCGCGCGGGTCGCCGAGGGCGAGGCCCTTGATCGCGAGGTTGTTCGCCTCGGTGCCCCCCGACGTGAAGACCACCTCGGTGGCCCGGCAACCGAGCGCCGCAGCAACCCCCTTGCGCGCGTCCGCGAGGGCGGCCGCCGCTTCCTCGCCGAGGCCGTGCGTGCTCGACGGATTGCCGAAGGACGCGGTCAGGAACGGCCAGGCCGCGGCGAGTGCCGCCTCCCTGACTGGGGAGGTTGCGGCGTTATCGAGGTGGAGCATGTCAGGCGCCGGTCCCCGCCGCCGCCGCCACCGCCGCCGCCTCGGATGGGGCGGGCTCGAGGGCAGGCTCGAGGCCGGTCTCGAGGGCCATGTCGAGCCCGAGGTCGATGGCGCTTGCGCTGTGCGTGAGGGCGCCCACCGAGATGACGTCGACGCCCGTCTCGGCGATCGCCGCCACCGTGTCGAGATTCACCCCTCCGCTTGCTTCCGCCGTCGCACGACCTGCGATGAGTCCCACACCCGCTCGCAGCTCGGCGATCGAGAAGTTGTCGAGCATGATCGTGTCGACGCCCGCCGCGAGCACCGGGGCGACCTGGTCCAGCCGGTCGACCTCAACCTCGAAGTGCGTCGTGTGGCCCAGCTTCGCGCGGGCGGCGAGGATCGCCTCCGTGAGGTGCAGGCCAGACTGCTGCACCAGCACCGCCAGGTGGTTGTCCTTCGCCATGACGGCATCGGAGAGGGAGAAGCGGTGGTTGCGGCCACCGCCGCTCGCCACGGCGTGCCGTTCGAACGCGCGAAGTCCCGGCGTCGTCTTGCGGGTGTCGGTGACGCGGGCTGACGTGTGCGCAACCGCGTCGACGTACCTCCTCGTGAGGGTCGCGATGCCGCTCATCCGCTGCGCGAAGTTCAGGGCGACACGCTCCGCAGTGAGGACTGACCTCGCCGGCCCCGTCACTGTGGCGAGCGTCTGGCCAGGGCCGAACGCGTCGCCGTCGGCCGCGTGCAGCTCGACGCGCATGCGCGCATCGGTCAGCCGGAACGCGGCCGCGAACACGTCGATGCCGGAGAGCACGCCGGGCTCGCGTGCCACGAGGGTGGCGCTTGCGGTCGCGTCGCCTGGGATGAGCGTCTCGACCGTGACGTCACCCCAGGGGGCGTCCTCGAGCAGGGCGGCGCTCACGGCCGTCGTGATGTGGGCGGAGGTCAGCATCAGTGAGCCATGGCTTTCTGTGGGAGGGGGCGTCGAAGCGAGGACGGGGCTGCGGAAGGGGAGTGAGGCTCTCGGGCGACGGGCTGGGACCCGGGAACCGCTGGGTGGTCTGTCCGGTAATGTGCGCCTGCCGACTCGGCTCTGGCCAGGGCGGCAGCGACGGTGAGCTGGGCGAGCAGCAGCAGGTTCGCGTCCTCGCGTTCGGCGAGCACCGCGTGCGTCTTGGGGCTCCTTTGGGCGCCTGCCCACGCGTTGAGCGTTCGACTGGCCTCTTCGAGGGCGGGACGGCTGCGGTGCAGCCCAGCATTTCTCCACATGAGAGCCTGCAAAGCCCCTCGGGAGAAGGGAAACGCCGCGTCGTGCGACGTTGCCTGTCCAACTTCAGTGCAATTTTGGCGAGAAAACGGCTGAACCGCCTCCGTGGGCGCAAATTTGCACTGAAGTTGGTCAGCGAACGGGGAGCGTTCGTGGCCGGCGTCTGCGTCTGCGCTGCCGTCTGCGTCGTAGTCTGCGTCGGCGTCGTAGCCGGAGTCTGCGTCTGCGTCGGCGCTGTGGTCGGCGCTGCCGTCTGCGCTGCGTCGGGCGGCGTGCGTCTGCTCGAGCAGGGCCTCCGCGACTCGCCGCCCGAACACGGCGCCCTCGAGGAGCGAGTTCGACGCGAGCCGGTTCGCGCCGTGCACGCCGGTGCGCGCCGTCTCCCCGGCCGCGTACAGGCCGGGGATACTCGTGCGTCCGCTCAGGTCAGTGACGACGCCGCCCATCAGGTAGTGGGCTGCTGGCGTGACGGGCACCGTCTCGCGCGACCAGTCGAGCCCGCTCGCGTCGATGCGAGCCGTGATGCTCGGGAAGCGACGCTCCAGGAACTCCCGGCCCAGGTGCCTCGCGTCGAGCAGCACGGGGCGTCCGTCCTGTTTCGCCATCTCGTCGGCGATGCCGCGCGCCACGACGTCACGGGGGGCGAGCTCGGCGTCGGGATGCACGCCGACGAGGAACCGCTCGCCGGCGTCGTTCAGGAGCACGGCGCCCTCGCCGCGCACGGCCTCCGAGATGAGGGCGCCGCCGGACCCGGCGAGCACGGTCGGGTGGAACTGCACGAACTCCAGGTCGGCAATCTTCGCCCCGGCCCGCACGGCGGCAGCGATGCCGTCGCCCGTCGCGACGTCGGGGTTGCTTGTGTGCGCGAACAGCTGCCCGGCACCGCCCGTCGCGAGCACAACCGCGTCCGCGTCGAACAGGTGCGGGGCAGCGACGTTCGCGCCGTCTGAGGTCTGCAGCCACGCGCCGACCACCCGGAGCGCTGCGACCTCGGGGTTCTGCGTCCGCGCTGGCTCCTGGGCGAGATCGACGAGGAAAGTGTGCTCGAGCAGGCGGAGCTCGCCGCGGCCTGCCGCCGCTCGGACTGCCTCGCTCAGCGCCCGCTGGATCTCTCGCCCGGTGCCATCGCCAAACGCGTGCAGGATCCGCGGATGCGCGTGCGCGGCCTCAAGACCCCGCGCGAGCTGCCCACTCGACGCAACATCGAAGCGCGTGCCGAGGTCGATCAGGTCGCGGATGCGTGCATCCGCCGACCCGCACAGCACCATGATCGCGCGCCGGTCACCGAGCCCCGCACCGGCGGTGAGGGTATCGCGCACGTGCGACGCGACCGTGTCACCAGCAGTGTCATCAGCAGTGTCACTGGCACTGGCACCAGCACCAGCATCAGCAGGGTCACCAGCATCAGCATCAGCATCAGCATCAGCACCAGCGGCCAGTACGGCCGCGATGCCGCCTTGCGCGTGGGCGGTGGCCGTGTCGTCGAGCGTCGACTTGGTGGCGACGGTCACGTCGTGTCCGTCGGCTGCGGCGGCGAGCGCCGCGGTCAGTCCCGCGATCCCGCTGCCGACGATGAGCACACGCAGGCGCCCACCTTCGTGGGGCACGGCAGACTTCTCTGGCATCTCAGGAGGCCATCGTGGTGTCTGGCCTTGCCGCGAGCATCCGCTCGACGGCGACCCTCGCGGGCTCTGCGACGTGGGCTGGCACGCTGATCTGGTTGCGCACCTCGCCGGCCACGAGCCCCTCGAGCACCCAGGCGATGTAGCTGGGGTGGATGCGGTACATCGTCGAGCAGGGGCATACGACGGGGTCGAGGCAGAAGATCGTGTGCTGCGGGTACTCGGCCGCGAGCCGCTGCACGAGGTTGATCTCGGTGCCGATCGCGAAGACCGACCCGGCCGGGGCCGCCGCGATGGCCTTCGTGATGTAGTCGGTGGAACCGTACTCGTCGGCCGCGTCGACGATCGCCATGGGGCATTCGGGGTGCACGATGACGCGCACCTCCGGGTAGTCGGCGCGCGCCTTCTCGATCTGCGCGACCGTGAAGCGCTTGTGGACGGAGCAGAAGCCGTTCCAGAGGATCACCTTGGCGGCGTCGAGCGACTCGGGGGTCTGGCCGCCGAGGGGGCGGCGTGAGTTCCAGAGGGGCATCTGCTCGGTCGGCACGCCCATGGCCTTCGCCGTGTTGCGGCCGAGGTGCTGGTCGGGGAAGAACAGCACCCGCTGCCCGCGCTCGAACGCCCACTTCAGCACCGTCTCCGCGTTGGAGGACGTGCAGACGATGCCCCCGTTGCGCCCGCAGAACGCCTTCAGGTCGGCGGATGAGTTCATGTAGGTGACGGGGATGACGGGCACGCGGCCGTCGGCGTCCGGCTCCGTGCCGTAGAGCGCGGTGAGCTGCTCCCAGCATTCTTCGACAGAGTCGCTGTCGGCCATGTCCGCCATGGAGCATCCGGCGGCGAGGTTCGGGAGGATCACAACTTGCTCCGGCGCGGACACGATATCGGCTGTCTCTGCCATGAAGTGCACACCGCAGAACACGATGGCCTCGGCCTCAGGCTTCGCTTTCGCGGCGTTCGCGAGCTGGAAGGAGTCGCCGATGAAGTCGGCGTACTGCACGACCTCGTCGCGCTGGTAGAAGTGGCCGAGGGTCACGACCCGGTCGCCGAGCGTCGCCTTGGCGGCGAGGATGCGCGCGTGGATCTCCTCGTCACTCGCCGTCCGGTACTCCTCCGGCAGGAGCGCCTGCCGGGGTGCCGCCGGAGGGAGCTGGTCGGCCATTGACGCCCCAGGACCGTAGGACGGCGCTTGCAGGTCGAACACCCACGGGGATTTCACGAGCTCCGGTGAGCAGCTCTCGCCGGCCTGCTTCCCGGTCTGGATGCGCGTGATCGTCGTGTGGACTGAGGCTGTTGTTGTCATGGTTCGGGTCTTTCTGGGGGAGGTACCTGTAGAGCTTCGGGGGTCGATGCCTGGTGCCGGCGAGGGTTTCGCCGGTCTCGGTGAGGGACTTCGAGGCGAGCATGTCGCGGCGGAAGTTGGCGGGGTCGATCGGGCGGTCGAGCACTGCCTCGTAGACCTCCCGCAGCTGCGCGAGCGTGAAGGACTCGCCGAGGAAGCTGTGCGCGATCGAGCTGTACTCGACCTTGTTGCGGAGGCGCCAGAGGGCGTAGTCGATGATGCGGCGGTGGTCGAACGCGAGGGGCGGGAGGTTGTCGACGGGGTGCCAGCGCACGTTGTCTCCGAGGCGCGCTGAGCTCGCCTCCTCGTTGCCGACGAGCGCCCAGTAGACGACGGATACGACGCGCGGGTCGTCTCCGAAGACGCGGTCTGCGTCGCCGAAGGCGTAGAGCTGCTCGAGGTACTTGGGTGCGAGCCGCATCGTCTCGGAGAGGGTGCGTGAGGCGGCGGCGCCGAGGTCCTCGTCGCCGAGCGGTCCGCCTGGCAGCGCGAGGAGGTCGATGAACGGCTGCCGCTGTCGGCGGACGAGTGGGACCCAGATCGTGGGCGCCGGGGCGCGGTGCGATGAGGGAGGTGGTGGGCGCAGCGCGAAGATCACCGTGGAGACGGCGAGGGTCACGTTGGTGGCTGGCATCCGCTGCTCCTCCTCTTACTTATGGTCAAATCGACTCTAAGTGCAGTGTACGCCACACCCGCCTAGGCTGTGGCGGTGAGTGATCAGCAGCAGTTCGGCAGCGAAGACGACGCCCCGCACGGAGTCGGGCCCTGGCCCGGTGGCCGCGAGGAGTGGCCGGAGGGTCCTTGGTTCGACGCCGAACTGCTCGAGCACGGTGATCGGCGCAACGTCATCGACCGCTATCGGTACTGGTCGATGAGCGCGATCGTCGCCGATCTCGACACGAAGCGCCACGCATTCCACGTCGCCATCGAGAACTGGCAGCACGACATGAACATCGGGTCGATCGTGCGGAGCGCAAACGCGTTCGCCGCCGACACGGTGCACATCGTGGGCAAGCGCCGCTGGAACAAGCGTGGCGCCATGGTCACCGACCGCTACCAGCACGTCGTGCACCACGAGACGGTTGCAGCGTTCATCGAGTGGGCGAGGGGCGAGGAGATGCCCGTCCTCGCCATCGACAACGTGCCTGGATGCGTGCCGATCGAGACCTACGAGCTCCCGGAGCGGTGCGTGCTGCTGTTCGGGCAGGAAGGGCCCGGGGTTTCGGAGGAAGCGATCGAGGTCTCGGATGCGGTGCTGGAGATCTCGCAGTTCGGCTCGACCCGCTCGATCAACGCGTCAGCGGCGGCCGCCGTCGCGATGCACACCTGGGTGCTCCAACACGTCGACTTCGCCTAGGGCTGCCGCTCCGGCGAGGATGAGGTCGAGCCCGGCGGTGAAGCGCTCGGTGGGGTCCTGCAGGCTATGTGGGCTGACGCTCCGCGGTCGAAGCGCGCCGACTGCTGCAGCGTGGGCTTGCTGTTGCTCGTGGAAGGCCTGCCCGATCGTGTAGTGGACGATCGCCTCAGCACACGTCCGACTCAGCGCTGTGCCCAGGCCGAAGTCGCTGTGGGCGGCACCGGAGATGATCGTTGCGAGGTCGATGGTGAGAAGGTCGAGGGCGAAGGAGCTCGAGACGAGTTCTGCGCCGTCCCGGCGTGAGAGCAGCGCCCCGCGCAGTTCAAGAGCGAGGGTGCGGGTCTGTTGCGCGCCCGGTTGTGGCCCGTGGTCTGGGAGGAGCCAGGTCTCAGTGCTGAGCGGCTGAAGGATGCGATCGCTCACGGCAGCGAGCAGCGCCTGCTTGTTCGAGAAATGCCAGTAGAGGGCGCTCGGCTGCACCTCGAGATAGTCGCTGATGCGTCGCATGGAGAGGCTTGGGAGGCCGTGCTCGTCGAGAACTTCGAGCGCGGTCGTCACGATCTCGCTGCGGCTGAGCTTGTCGAGGCTTGAGCCTTCGGCTGGACCACGGGGTGTCATGACGCTAATCTACTGAACACTGTTCACTGAACACTGTTCACTGAACACTGTTCATTGAGCACCATTCAGGAGTTTTCGGAGAAAGGTCGTCACCCCCCATGAGCACCGAATCGATCGGCGCCTCCGGGCGTCCCGCCAGCGGCCCGGCGCCGCATGTCCTCGCCGACCTCGTTGCTGGAGCTAAGTCCACAGTTGGGTCTGCATCCGGGTCTGCATCCGGGTCTACATCCGGGTCTACATCCGGGGTCGCGTCCGGTGCTGCCCTTCGCAACGTCGCGCTCGTGCTCGGCGGCACCCTCTTCCTCATCGCGGCGGGCTTCATCGTCATCCCACTGCCGTTCACGCCCGTGCCCGTCTCGCTTGCGACCTTCGCCGTGCTGCTGACGGGTGCGTCCCTTGGGCCCGTCCGCGCGGCGGCGAGCGCCGGCTTGTACCTCGCGCTCGGTGCTCTTGGAGCGCCGATCTTCGCCGACGGTGCATCCGGCGTTCTCTTCCCGTCGTTCGGCTACATCGTCGGTTACGTGCTCGCCGCGGTCGCTGTCGGGGCGCTCGCCCGGCGCCGGGCCGACCGTCACGTCGTTTCCACGGTCGGCGCTTCCGTGCTGGGCACGCTGCTTGTCTACGCGGCCGGCGTGCCGTGGCTCGCGCTCTCGCTCGGCGTCGACCTCGGCACCGCGCTTGCGCTCGGGGTCGTGCCGTTCCTCATCGGCGATGCCATCAAGATCGCGGCCGTGAGTGCCCTGCTGCCATCCGCGTGGAAGCTGATCAAGCGATAACCGCTGCTGCCCCGGTATGGCACAAGAAACTCGCAAGAAACTCGCGGCGCGACCCCGATCCCCCGATCTGGTCGCGCCGCGAGTTGCATGCACAGCGTCGAGGCCCTGTGGGGCCGAGCGTGCGTGCAGCCACTTGGCGTGAGTGACGTTAGTCGCCGGCGCTTGTGAGTCGGCCGAGATGCGCCAGAACGTGACCAACTCTGTCGAGAAGTCACATATTTCCGCGGTTGTCAGCCGTCGACTTCGTCGGCTTCCGTGTATGCGGTGTGCTCGTGGATGAGAGTTGCCGCGATGCGCCGTGCCGAGGCCGTCGTGTGTGCCGCATCGCGCAGTCGCATCGCGAGGTCGCCGGAAACGATGAGGAGCAACTGGTCGGCGAGCTCGCGGTCGCGGGATGCTGCCCCCGGGGTGTCGTCCACGTTCGCCTCCGTGCCGATTCCCGTTCCACGGCCCGCTGCGGTGTTGGCGATGGCGGCTGTGAGGCGCTCCCGCAAGGCTGCCGTGTCGGCGTCAACAGCCGCGCGCACTTCGGCCGGCGCATGCGGATACTCGGCGGCTGAGCCGAGGAACGCGCACCACTGGGCGCGCACCGGGTGCTCGCGGAATGCGTCGAGGGCGTCGAAGATGGCGAGAATGCGACCCTCCCTCGTGGTCGCGCGGCTGACTGCCGTATCCCAGGTGTTGAGCCACTCCGTCTGCCGACGGTCGAGGGTGGCCGCGAGCAGCGCTTCCTTGCTCGCGTAGCCGCGGTACATCGTCGCCGCCGAGACGCCCGCGCGTTCGATGACGGCGTCGACCGGGGTTGCGTGGATGCCTTGGGTGAAGAAGAGCTCCTCGGCGGCGTCGAGGAGCTTCGTCGCGCTCGTGGTGCGAATGCTCATACAGACACCTTAGGCTTCAAATATGAAACGTACGTTTTCGTTTGAGCTTGATGGGCGGTCGAAGCAGCGTCTCCTCGCGGCAGGTGGGGTTGGGTTCGTGGCCGCCTGCTACGGGTTGGTTCGCCTCGCGTACGGGCTCTATCTGCCGGATGTCGAAACCGAACTCGGTCTTGATGCCTCGCTCGCTGGGGCGGTCTCCGGCGGGGCGTCGGCCATGTACTGCGTGGCCGCGGTCGTCGGCTTCTTCCTGGCGGCTCGCGCCCCGCGCCTGCTGGTCGTGGCCGCAGCGGCAACGGCCGCCGGTGGCGCCACGGGCATGGCGCTCTCGTCGCAGGTCGAGGCCTTCGCGGTCTTCGCTGTCGTGGGATCCGCCGGGGCCGGCCTCGCATCGCCCTCGCTTGTCGAGCTCCTGCGCCGAGCTGTGGGCGGCAACCGTGGGCAGCGTTTTCAGGTGATGGTCAACGCTGGAACGGGGCCCGGCCTGGTGTTGGCCGGCGCGCTGGCGCTGGTGCTGCTCCCCAACTGGCGCCTGGCTTGGGCCGCGGCGGCACTCGTCACAGTGCTCTCCGCGATCGCGGTGCTGCTGTCGACGGCACGTGCCAGACCCAGGATGCGCAGCACCCCGTCGACCGTTCTGGTCCCGCCGCGCTCCTGGTTCGCCAGACATGCGCGTGCGGTCTGCGCCGCGCTCCTCCTCGGGGCCGCTTCGGCGGCCGTGTGGACCTTCGGGCGCACCGTGCTTGTCGAAGCGGGCGCATCCGCCACGTTTTCTGCCCTCGCCTGGATGTGCCTCGGGGTCGGCGGGGCGCTGGTGCTCCCGCTCTCGGCGGCACTCGGTCGCCTCGGACACACGCGGGCGTGGGGGCTCACCTCGCTTGTCGTCGCAGCCTCGACACTGCTCATCGGACTCGTCCCCGGTGTGCAGGTGCTTGCTCTCGTCGCGTGTGTTGCCTTCGGCTGGGGGTACACCGCGGCCACGGGCGCTCTCATCACGTGGACGGCGGACATCGACGACGGGCGCGCCTCCGCCGGAACCGCGCTGCTCTTCGTCGTCCTGGTCCTGGGGCAGGGCCTCGGGGCGGCGCTCGCCGGGTGGGCACTCGGCGTTGCGAGCCCGGCGCTCGTGTTCACGATCGCGGCTGCATTCTCGGTTGCTGCCGCCGCCCCGGCACGATCGTCTTCGACGCCCTCAGCGAGCCGCGTGCGAGTTCCGTAAGGAACGGCATCCCACCCGTATGGATTCCGTGAGGAGAGCCCTCACGGCGACGAGAGGGGAGTTGTATCAGGCACTGCGCCTGAATGGCGCGCAGCCCAGCCACCCCCGCTGGGCTGCCGACCTCCGAACGGAGCTCCAGTGCTTGACGTCGTCTTCGTCGCGGGCGTGATCGCCCTCTTCGCCGCCATCGGCCTCCTCGGCAAGGCGGTGGAGAAGCTGTGATCGTGTTCGAGTTCATCGCCTTCTGCCTCGGCCTTGCCGCCATCGCCTACCTCGTGGTCGCCCTCGTAAAACCGGACCGCTTCTGATGGGCCGATCGCTGCTGATGGGCCCAGAACTTCTGATGGACGCACCCGTCGTGCTCCAGGCGACCCTCTCGTTCCTCACGGTCGCGTTGATCCTCGCCGCCCTCCACCGCCCGCTCGGCGACTACCTCGCCTGGGTGTACTCATCCGCGAAGGACTGGAAGATCGAGCGGGCCGCCTACCGGCTCATCGGCGTCGACCCCGCGTCGCCGCAGACCTGGCAGGCGTACCTGCGCGGCGTGCTCGTCTTCTCCGCCGTCGGCGTGCTGCTCGTCTACCTGCTGCAGCGCACCCAGCAGTGGCTGCCCTACTCGCTTGGGCTGCCGGCTCCCTCGGAGCATCTCTCGTTCAACACGGCCGCCTCGTTCGTCGCGAACACGAACTGGCAGTCGTACTCGCCGGAGGTCACCCTCGGCTACGCCGTCCAGCTCTCGGCGCTCACCGTGCAGAACTTCGTCTCCGCCGCCGTCGGCCTGGCCGTCGCGATCGCGCTCGTGCGGGGCCTCGCCGCCCGACGCTCCGGCACGCTCGGCAACTTCTGGGTCGACCTCCTCCGGGGAACCCTGCGCGTGCTCCTCCCAATCTCCACCGTGGCAGCCCTCGCGCTCCTCGCGGGCGGCGTCATCCAGAACTTCAACGGCTTCACCGATGTTGCGACGCTCACGGGGGCGACGCAGTCGATCCCCGGCGGGCCGGTGGCCTCTCAGGAGGCGATCAAGCTCGTCGGCACCAACGGCGGCGGCTTCTTCAACGTGAACTCGGCGCATCCCTTCGAGAACCCGAACGCGGTGACCAACCTGCTGCAGGTTGTCCTCATGCTCGCCATCCCGTTCTCCCTGCCGCGCACCTTCGGCCGCATGGTCGGCGACGTCCGCCAGGGTTACGCGGTGCTCGCCGTGATGGCGACGCTCTTCACGGTGTCGTTCGCGATCCTCACCGCCGTCGAGTCGGCCGGGATGGGGTCGGCGCCGGATGCGGCGGGCGGCGCCCTCGAAGGCAAAGAGCAGCGATTCGGCATCGTCGGCTCGACCCTCTTCGCCACGACCAGCACCGGCACGTCGACGGGGGCCGTCAACTCCATGCACGACTCCTACACGGCGCTCGGCGGGCTCATGCCGATGCTCAACATGATGCTCGGTGAGATCGCACCAGGCGGGGTCGGCTCCGGGCTCTACGCGATGCTTGTCCTCGCGATCATCGCCGTGTTCATCGCGGGACTCCTCATCGGGCGCACCCCCGAATACCTGGGCAAGAAGATCGGGCCACGCGAGATCAAGCTCGCGAGCCTCTACATACTCGTCACCCCGGCGCTGGTTCTCACGGGGGTCGCGCTCAGCTTCGCGATCCCCGGTATCCGCGACGACCTCGTTGCGACCTCCATCTGGAATCCGGGCGTCCACGGACTCTCCGAGGTGCTCTACGCCTTCACCTCGGCCGCCAACAACAACGGCTCGGCGTTCGCAGGCCTCACCGCGAACACGCCGTGGCTCAACACGGTGCTCGGCGTTGTCATGCTGCTCGGCCGGTTTGTCCCCATCGTGTTCGTCCTGGCTCTCGCAGGCTCGCTCGCGGCCCAGGACAAGGTGCCGGCGACGGTCGGCACGCTCCCCACCTACCGCCCGCAGTTCGTCGGTCTCCTCACGGGCGTCAGTGTGCTCATCACAGCGCTCACCTACTTCCCGGTGCTCGCACTGGGGCCCCTCGCAGAAGGACTCTCCTGACCATGCAGCGCACAACCCTGAAGCGCACAACCCTGCAGCGCACGACCCTGAAGCCCGCAACCATGCAGCGCACGACCCTGCAGCCTGCCTCTTTCGTCGCTGCCCTGCCCGGCGCGTTCCGCAAGCTCGACCCGCGTCAGCAGTGGCGCAACCCGGTCATGTTCATCGTCTGGGTGGGGGCTGCCTTCACGACGGCGCTCGCCGTGGCCGAGCCGTTCCTGGGCGGGCCCGCCGACTCTGGAGGACTCTCGCAATCAGGCGCTGTGGCGATCCCGGCCTCCTTCACGTGGGGCATCGCCGTCTGGCTGTGGCTCACGGTGCTCTTCGCTAACCTCGCGGAGTCGGTGGCTGAAGGCCGTGGCAAGGCGCAGGCGGAGACGCTCCGCCAGACCCGCACGAGCACCGTCGCCCACCGCGTCGACGCGTACAACTCTGCGGCTGACGCCGGGGCCAGCTCCGCAGTCACGGCCGACGTCTCCTCCGCAGACCTCACCCTCGGCGACGTCGTCGTGGTCTCGGCGGGGGAGCTCGTCCCTGGTGACGGTGACATCGTGTGGGGCATCGCCTCGGTCGACGAGTCGGCCATCACGGGCGAGTCGGCCCCAGTCATCCGCGAGTCCGGCGGGGACCGCAGCGCGGTCACGGGCGGCACCCGGGTGCTGTCCGACCGGATCGTCGTGCGCATCACCTCGAAGCCAGGCGAGACGTTCGTGGACCGGATGATCGCCCTCGTCGAGGGGGCATCCAGGCAGAAGACGCCCAACGAGATCGCGCTCTCCATCCTGCTCGCGTCGCTCTCCATCGTGTTCGTCGTGGTCGCGCTGACCCTCAACCCGATCGCCTCGTACGCGGCGAAGCCGGTGAGCATCACGGTGCTCATCGCCCTGCTGGTGTGCCTCATCCCGACGACGATCGGTGCGCTGCTCTCGGCGATCGGCATCGCCGGCATGGACAGACTCGTGCAGCGCAATGTGCTCGCGATGTCGGGCCGCGCCGTCGAGGCGGCCGGCGACGTGACGACGCTGCTGCTCGACAAGACCGGCACCATCACGTACGGCAACCGCCGGGCATCCGAGTTCGTGCGGATGACCGGTGTGCGAGACCAGGAACTGGTTCGGGCCGCGGCTCTCTCGTCGCTTGCCGACCCGACCCCGGAGGGCGTCTCGATCGTCGAACTCGCCAGCCGTGAGGGCGTCGATGTCGGTGCGCCGGCGGGCTCGGCGGGCGGCGATGCCCCTGGTGCGATCATCCCGTTCACGGCGCAGACGCGCATGTCCGGGCTCGACCGGCCGGATGGCTCGCGCATCCGCAAAGGTGCCGGGTCCTCAGTGACGGCCTGGCTGGCCGCCGAGGGCGCGCCCGTGGAGGCGTCCCAGATCGAGGAGCTCGAGGACGCGACGCGACGCATCTCGCAGAGCGGCGGCACCCCGCTGGTCGTCGCGGTGATGGATGCCCCCGCCGAGGGGACGGTATCCGGCCGTGTCCTCGGGGTCGTGCACCTCAAGGACGTCGTGAAGGAAGGGCTCAGAGAGCGCTTCGCGGAGCTGCGGTCCATGGGTATCCGCACGGTCATGGTGACGGGCGACAACCCGCTCACGGCGGCCGCGATCGCGAAGGAGGCCGGGGTCGACGACTTCCTGGCCGAGGCGACGCCAGAGCAGAAGCTGGCCTACATCCGCCGCGAGCAGGAGGGCGGCAACCTCGTCGCGATGACGGGCGACGGCACCAACGACGCCCCCGCGCTTGCGCAGGCTGACGTCGGCGTGGCCATGAACACGGGCACGTCGGCGGCGAAGGAGGCGGGCAACATGGTCGACCTCGACTCCGACCCGACGAAGCTCATCGACGTGGTGCGCATCGGCAAGCAGCTCCTCATCACGCGGGGCGCGCTCACGACGTTCTCCATCTCGAACGACATCGCGAAGTACTTCGCGATCATCCCGGCCATGTTCATGGGCGTGTTCCCCGGCCTCGGCGTGCTCAACATCATGGGGCTCCACTCGCCGGCCTCGGCCGTGCTGTCGGCGATCATCTTCAACGCGGTTGTCATCGTGCTGCTTGTGCCGCTCGCCCTGCGGGGCGTGAAGTACCGACCATCGAACGCTTCGAGCACCCTCGGCCGCAACCTCCTCGTGTACGGGGTCGGCGGCATCATCGCGCCCTTCATCGGGATCTGGCTGATCGACCTCGTCGTGCGACTCATCCCGGGCTTCTGAGCTCACCCTTCCAGCGATTCTCAACCGGTTCCTCTGCAACCGGCTCCCCAAAGACCGACCTGACAGGACTCCCCATGAACTCCTCAACCCGCGCCACGGCGCGCACCACCTGGGTCGCCGTGCGGGCGATGCTCCTCTTCACGGCCGTGCTCGGCGTCGGCTACACGCTTGTCATCACCGGGCTCGGGCAGCTCGCGTTCGGGGCGCAGGCCAACGGCTCTCAGCTGCGCGGCCCCGGCGGGGATGCGGGTGCGCGCAGCGAGGTCGTCGGCTCGAGTCTCATCGGGCAGTCGTTCCTCGACGCAGACGGCAGGCCCCTCCCCGAGTTCTTCCAGTCGCGACCGTCTGCGGCTGGCGACGGATACGACTCTGGCGCCTCCTCCGGCTCGAACCTCGGGCCGGAGAACGCCGACCTCATCGCGGCCATCATCGAGCGGCGCGCCCAGGTCGCCGAGTTCAACGGGGTCACACCCGAGGAGGTGCCGGTCGATGCGGTGACGGCCTCGGCATCCGGACTCGACCCGCACATCAGCCCCGACTACGCAGCACTGCAGGTCGAGCGCGTCGCGGCGGCGCGCGAGCTCGACCCCGCCGAGGTCCGTACTCTGGTCGCAGCGCACACGACCGGCCCCCTCCTCGGGTTCCTCGGGGGAGCCACCGTCAACGTGCTCGAGCTCAACCAAGCGCTTGACGCGCTCGGGGCCTCGAACCCGACAGGCACGACGGGCGAGACAGGCACGACGGGCACGACGGGCGAGACGAGCACGACAGGCGCGACAGGCGCGACGACCACGACAGGCACGACGAGCACGACAAGCAAGGAGAGCTGAGCGATGGCGAAGCGGGGACGGCTGCGGGTGCTGCTCGGCGCCGCCCCCGGCGTCGGGAAGACGTTCGCGATGCTCCACGAGGGCAGGCGGATGCGCGACGCGGGCCAGGACGTCGTCGTCGCGGTTGTCGAGACCCACGGCCGGGCAGCGACGGCGGGCGCGGCGGAGGGGCTCGAAGTCCTGGGGCGTGCCCCGTTCATCCACCGCGGCGTGACGCTCCTGGAACTGGACGTCGACGCCGTGCTCCAGCGCCGCCCGGAGGTTGCGCTTGTCGATGAGCTCGCCCACACCAACGCCCCCGGCTCCCGGAATGCGAAGCGGTGGGAGGATGTCGAGGAGGTCCTCGCTGCCGGCATCGACGTTCTCTCGACGGTGAACATCCAGCACATCGAGTCGCTCAATGACGTGGTGGAGCAGATCACGGGAGCGCCACAGCGCGAGACCATCCCGGATGACGTGCTGCGCCGAGCAGACCAGGTTGAGGTTGTCGACCTGTCGCCGCAGGCGCTGCGCGACCGGCTCGCTGGCGGGCTCGTGTATCCGGCCGAGCGCGTCGACGCGGCGCTCTCCAACTACTTCCGCCTCGGCAACCTCACGGCGTTGCGCGAGCTCGCGCTGCTGTGGCTCGCGGACGAGGTCGATCAGTCGCTGAAGCGCTACCGAGACGAACACGGCATCAACTCCACGTGGGAGGCGCGCGAACGGGTTGTCGTGACGCTCACCGGCGGGGTGGAGGGCGAGACTCTGCTTCGCCGGGGGGCGCGCATCGCGGCCAGGTCGGGGAGCGGCGAGCTGCTCGCCCTGCACGTCACGAGCCAGGACGGGCTGCGCGCGGGAGACCCTGCGCACCTCGCGGGGCAGCGTGCGTTGGTGGAGCAGCTCGGTGGCAGCTACCACCAGGTCGTCGGCGAGGACATCCCCTCCGCCCTCATCGACTTCGCGAGGTCCGTCAACGCCACACAGCTGGTCATCGGGGTGAGCCGCCGGAGCAGGCTCTCGGCACTGCTCACCGGCCCGAGCGTCGGAAGCACCGTCACCCGCGAGGCCGGCAGCATCGACGTGCACATCGTGAACCACGCGAGTGCTGGCGGAGGCCTCAGGCTGCCGCAGCTCGGCGGGGCGCTCACGATGCGTCGCCGGATCGCCGGGTTCGTGCTTGCGCTCGTCGCGGGGCCGCTGCTCACCTGGGCGCTCGCGTCGCTTGGCAGCGTCGATTCCTTCACGACGCACGCGCTCAGCTACCAACTCCTTGTTGTCGCGGTCGCCCTCGTCGGCGGCCTCTGGCCCGCGCTCTTCGCGGCCGTGCTTTCTGGTGTGACGCTCGATTTCTTCTTCGTCGCCCCCTTCGGCACGGTCCTCATCACGGAGCCGAGCCACCTGCTCGCGATCGTGCTCTACGTCGTCATCGCGGCGCTTGTCAGCCTCGTCGTCGACCGCGCGGCCCGCAAAACACGCGAGGCGCGGCGGGCGGCCGCCGAGTCGCAGCTCCTGCAGACCGTGGCCGGCAGCGTGCTCCGCGGGCAGAACGCAATGCAGGCGCTCGTCGAGCGCACTCGTGAGGCGTTCGGGCTCGCCGGGGTGCGGCTCGTGGATGCGCGGGGTGCGGATGCGCCGCGCGAAGCTGAGCCTCGTGTGCTCGCCAGCTGCGGGGAGCCCGTGCGCGGCAACCGGCACGTCTCCGTGCCAGTGATCGGGGACGCGACGACCGGCACAGCCGTGGTGCTCGAGCTGCACGGGCGTGAGCTCGACGCGTCGGAGCGACGCCTCCTCACTGTCATCGTGGCGCAACTGGGTGCGGCCCTCGAGCACAGCGACCTGCGGGACGCGGCAGACGAAGTCGCGCCTCTCGCCGCCTCCGACAAGGTCCGCCGCGCGCTCCTCTCTGCGCTCAGCCACGACCTGCGACGTCCCCTCGCAGCGGCGACGGCCGCGGTCAGCGGGCTTCGCGCGGCGGGCGATGAGCTCGGCGCGGAGGACCGCGAGGAGCTCCTGGAGGCGGCCGACGAGAGCCTCGCCACCCTCGCCTCCCTGGTCACCGACCTGCTCGACGTGAGCCGCCTCCAATCCGGGGCGCTCGCGGTCTCGATCATTGCAACGGATCCCGCCGACGTGATCGTGCCCGCCCTCGACGAGCTCCACCTCGGCCCCGGCGCCGTGGAGCTCGCGCTCGACCAGAGCGACGCATCCGTCGCCGCAGACCCAGCCCTGCTGCAGCGGGTGCTCGTGAATCTGCTCGCCAACGCGGTGCGCCACTCGCCGGCAGACAGGCGGGTGCGCCTCGCGACGAGCGAGTTCGGCGGAAAGATGCAGATCAGAGTCATCGACCACGGGCCAGGTATCCCGGCCGAGCGCCGCGAAGACGTGTTCGTGCCATTCCAACGCCTCGGCGACACCGACAACACGACGGGCCTCGGGCTGGGCCTCGCGATCTCGAAGGGGTTCGTCGAGGGGATGCACGGCACACTGGTGCCCGAAGACACCCCGGGCGGTGGGCTCACGATGGTCGTGACGCTTCCGGTCGCCGGTGACGTGGCTGAAGGAACCAGGGGAGACCGCGCGTGAAGATACTGATCGCCGACGACGACCCGCAGCTGCTGCGAGCGCTACGCATCACCCTCACCGCTAAGGGGTATCAGGTGCTGGTCGCCCGCAACGGCGCGGAAGCCATTTCGGTGGCCATCGACAGCCACCCCGAACTGTACCTCCTCGACCTCGGCATGCCGGAGCTTGACGGGCTCGAAGTCATCCAGGCGATCCGCGGCTGGTCGGAGGCGCCTATCCTCGTCGTCTCCGGGCGCAGCGGGGCCGGAGACAAGGTTGACGCGCTCGACGCGGGAGCCGACGACTACGTCACGAAGCCGTTCTCCGTCGACGAGCTGCTCGCGCGCATCCGGGCACTGTCTCGTCGCGTTCCGCAGGGCGACGCCGAACCCGTAGTGGTGTTCGGCGACGTGTCCGTCGACCTGGCGGCTAAGAGCGTCGTGCGCAGCGTCGACGGCGAGGCCGCGCACGTGCGGCTCACGCCGACAGAGTGGCAGGTGCTCGAACTGCTCATCCGCAACGCAGGGCGGCTCGTGACCAGGCAGATGCTGCTCACCAGCATCTGGGGTTCCGAGCACGTCAACGACACCGGCTACCTCAGGCTGTACCTGTCCCAGCTGCGCAAGAAGCTCGAGCCCGTGCCGTCGTCGCCGCGGCACCTACTGACCGAAGCCGGCATGGGGTACCGGCTGATGCTCGAGCCACAGCATCCCCCGCAGGCGTGACGCGCAGGCGTGACGCGCAGGCGTGACGCGCAGGCGTGACGCTCAGGCGTGACGCTCAGTTGTCGGTGGGAGCCGCCCTGCTCGCTTCTTCAGCGCTCGGGAAGTTGATTTCGCTGGAATCCACGTCGATGTCCCCGACATCATCGGGTCCGCCCGTGCCAGGGCGTACGTTCACCTGACCCGTGTCGATGTCGCGGTCGACCTGGCCGTCGACCTCATCCACCCGCTCGGTGCTCGTCTCCTGCTTCTTCTGCGTCTCGGTCTCGCTGCCTGGGGAGTAGCTGGTGTCCTTCTCGAGCTGCTCGCCGTGCGAGAGACCGTCTTCTTGCGAGAGACCGTCTTCTTGCGAGGGGTTGTGGTCGTGGTCGTGGTCATGTGTCTGGGAGGTCATCAAGCGAGCCTGGGGTCTCGTCCTGGGAGCCTGCGGGGCTCGGGGTGCACGGACCCCGTGAGTCTGGCGTCCTCAGAAGCTCAGGCTAGGGTCGGGCCGCATGAGACGCTCCCTCGCCTGGTTCCTCGGATTCTTCGCCGTTGTCGTCGTCTCGGGCGCGGCTCTGATCCTCCTGCTACCGCCCGCGATCGACCCGGCCTCGACCATCGCCGCGTGGGTTCCAACCGCGCTTGGGGCGCTCTTCGCGGCGAGCGCCTTCGTCGCTTGGAAGGTTCGACCTGATTGGCAGCAGGACTGAGACTGGCCCGCTTCGCTTGATTAGGTTCAGGGAGGTAGGGAGACAGGCAGGCAGGCGGGTGCAGGTGCAGGTGCAGGCGGGTGCAGATGTAGGTTCAGGCAGGCAGGCAGGCAGGCGGGTGCAGGCAGGGAGGCAGGTGCGGGCGCCGTGGTCACTGCCTTGCGCTGCTGACGACGGAAGCCGGGGCTGATGGCCCCGGCTTCCGGTTGGTCGAGAGTCGTGGACTCGTGACGGGTCAGTCTTCCTCCGGCTCGAACGTCGAAGCATCCGGGTCGTAGCCGACCGCCACGCCGTCGTCGGAGTTGGGGATCGTGCCGTCCTCGCCGAGACCGTTGGGCTTCTCGTCGCCATCGCTGTCGTGGGAGATCTTCTGGTCGCTCATCGTGGGCCTTCCGGTCGGGGGTCTTCCTTGACTGGGGCGACGATAGCGCGCGCCGCTTGGGAGTTCGCGGGGGCTTCCCTCGAAACCGCCAGTCGACTAGGGATGAGGTGGACTGGGGATGAGGTGGACTGGGATGAGGTGGGCTAAGGGTGAGGTCGATTGGCGTCTGGGGTCGACTACGGGTCCGGGGTCTGCTCGGGTCTGGGTTCGACTACGGGTCTGGGGTCTGCTCGGGTCTGGGTTCGACTACGGGTCTGAGCTCGATTACGGGTCTGGGGTCTGCTCGGGTCTGGGGTCGACTACGGGTCTGGGGTCTGCTCGGGGATGCGGTGCTCGGCGTCCCAGATTGCCCGCAGGGCGTTCATCACTTCCGCCCGCGAGGTGCCCAGCTCCTTTGCCTCCTCGACGGCAGCCCGGAGCTTCGCGAGGACGGAGCCGGGCAGAGCGGACGGCTGGTCGGCCACCCGGGTGCCCGCGGCTCCCCGCGTGACGATCGTGCCCTCGGCCTCGAGCATCCGGTACGCCCTGGCCGCCGTGCCGAGAGCCACGCCGAAGTCCCGGGCCGTCTGACGCACGGTTGGGAGACGGTCGCCCGCGCCGATCAGCCCCGAGAGGATGAGTCCACGGAAATGCGCGGCCACCTGATCTGACGTGCCCTCACTCATTGCCGTGCCCGCCCGACCCGCCGTACCCGCCGACCCGATCTGCCCGACCCGCGCTATCCGTCCGACCTGCGCGATCTGTCCGATCCGCCTGACCCGCGCGATCCGTCCGATCCGTCCGATTCGTCCGATCCGTCCGATCCGCCCGATCTGCCCGACCTGTCCGATCTGCCCGATCCGTTCGACCCGCGCTATCCGCGCTATCCGCGCTATCCGTCCGATTCGTCGGATTCGTCCGATCTGCCTGATCTGCCCGACCCGCGCTATCTGTCCGATCTGTCGGATTCGTCCGATCCGCTCGACTCGCTCGACCCGTCCGGTGTGTGAGGCCGACGAGCAGGAGCAGCGCCATGCCGAGGCCGCGAGTGATGCGCCCACCCCACGTGAGGACCGTCTCGAGTGTGGCCAAGCTGGTGCCCCAGGTGTAGCCCGGGGCGCTCAGCTGCGCTCCGGCGGCCCCGCCGATGCGGAGCAGGCACAAACCGAGCACGTAGACCAGCACGCCGATGGAGAACCAGAGGATGCGGGTGGCGATGGCCCGGCGGCTCGCTGTCTCCCATTCCACGCTCTGCGGCTCGAGGAAGGCGCGGGCAGCGTTGGCCTGAAGCGTGAAGGCGGTGACCCCCACGAGGGCAGTCGCCGCAATCGCGGCGGGAACCCCGTAGGCCCAGCCGTAGAAGCGGCCCGAGGCACCCCAGAAGTCGCCTCCCGACTCGATGACGAACAGGGTGTGGCGGCCGTCGTCGTCCGGGCTCGAGACGGAGCCCGCAAAGATCGTCACGAGGATGAACGCTGCGAAGACGAGAGCGAGCGTCGCGACCCCTCGACCCGATGCGTACGTGCGCCAGCCCCGCGGCCCGGCGGGCGGCACGGGGCTGCGTGGGGTGCGCCGGGCGACGATGAGGGCGAAGGCAACGACGGCGAGCGCGACAGAGCCGAACAGGAGCTCCCTCGAGAAGTCGTGCCAGCGGAACGCGAACGGGTCAGAGCCGAGCGTGAGCCAGCTCGGCAGCATCCCCTCGACGAACGGCGCAAGCGTGATGAGCACGGCCAGGAAGGCTGCGACGCTGAGGCCCAGGCTGACCAGAGAGTCCGGGCGGGCGCGCCGCAGGTTCCGCGAGGAGTCTGGGACTGTGACTCGGGAGCGCACCCACGGGGTGAAGACGAGGCCAAGCGAGAGCAGGGCTGCGGGCACGAACGTGACCAGGTCGGTCATCAAGATGAAGAACAGTGGACTCACGGGTGCCCCCTTGCGTTGCTGCTTGCCTCTTGTGTTTTCGAAAGGGTACAAGATCTTGTTTCAAGCGCAAGATACAAGTGGGCGGTGCGATGCGCGTTCCAGCGCCCTAGCATGGGGTCGTGATCTCGATTCGGCCAGCAGTGACGGCGGACTTCCCGGCACTGCACGCTCTCTGGCGCCGCTCAGTCGAAGCGACGCACGCATTCCTCTCACGCTCACAACTCGACGCGATCGCGGTGGATGTGCGGGGGTACCTGCCCCGCCTGTCCGATCTGCGCGTCGCCGCGCAGGGTGACGAGGTCGCAGGATTCATTGCCGTCGAGGGTGACACCATCGAGGCGCTCTTCGTCGACGCGAAGGCTCAGGGGTGCGGGGTCGGGAGCGCGTTGCTGAGGTCGGTCCTCGCGGGGCGGACAACGCTGCGGGTCGATGTCAACGAGCAGAACCCTTCAGGGCGCGCCTTCTACGCGAGTCGAGGGTTCATCGAAGTCGGTCGTTCCGAGCTGGATGGGGAGGGGAGGCCGTTCCCGCTCCTGCACCTCCAGCTCACCGTCGAGACGTCAGAGGCGTCAGAGACCGAGCAGTAGCGAGGCGGCGATGCCCGCCATGACAACCGCGATGATCGCGTCGAGAACACGCCACGCGGCAGGCTTCGCGAAGACCGGCTGAAGAAGGCGTGCGCCGTAGCCGAGGGCCGCGAACCAGGCGATGCTCGCGGCCGCCGCGCCCGCGCCGAAGAGCCAACGTGCCTCGCCGTGCGTGTTGGCGACAGAACCGAGGAGCACAACCGTGTCCAGGTAGACGTGCGGGTTGAGCCAGGTGAGGGCGAGGCACGTGAGCACGGTCGGGAGCAGGGTGGGCGAGGTCTGCGCGTCGGCCGCATCCATTGCCTTCGGCCTGATCGCGCGGCGGGCGGCGAGCACGGCGTAGACCAGCAGGAAAGCGGCGCCCGCGATCCGCACAACGGTCGTCAGCCAGGGCAGGGCCGTGAAGACGATGCCGGCGCCGCCGATGCCCAGCAGGATGAGGAACGCGTCGGAGAGGGCACACACGGCGACGACCGCGAGCACGTGCTTGCGCAGGAGACCTTGGCGCAGCACAAACGCGTTCTGCGCGCCGATCGCGACGATGAGCGAGAGGCCGAAGCCGAACCCGGCGAGGGGTGTGAGGAGATCCAAGGTCATGTCGCGACGATATTGTGGGCACGGGCGTTGGCACCAGCTCATGTTCCTTGTGAATCATTAGTATTTCTTCATGTCTGGATCCGTGTCGCAGCCCTTCGACCCTCAACGCCTCGCCGCCCTCCGGGCTGCCGTCGAGACGGGGACGTTCGAGGCCGCCGCCCGTGAGCTGCGGGTCACGCCTTCGGCCATCAGTCAGCGCATCAAGTCGCTCGAGAGCCAGACGGGTCGCGTGCTGCTGCAGCGCAGCAAGCCGGTCGAGCCGACCGAATCCGGCGAGGTGCTGCTCCGGCTCGCGCGGCAGCTAGATGCGCTCGGCCGGGAAGCATCGAGTGTCCTCGGGCGGGTCGGCGGGGCATCCGGTGCCGGTGTGGGCGAGGGGGACGAGGAGCCGGTGCTGGAGCGGCTTCCGATCGCGGTCAACGCCGACTCGCTCGCGACCTGGCTGCTGCCCGCGCTCGCACCCCTAGCCGGGGAGATCGCCTTCGACCTGCACAGGGCCGACGAGACCCAGACCACTGAGCTGCTGCGGCGGGGCAGCGTGACGGCCGCCATCACGGCAGACCCCGTGCCGGTGCAGGGCTGCAGCTCGGTGCTGCTCGGGGCGATGCGGTACGTGCCCGTGGCGTCGCCCGAGTTCGCGGATCGCTGGTTCGGTGATGGGGACGCGGACGGTGGCGGTGGCGGTGGCGGTGACGGTGGCGGTGACGGTGACGGTGACGGTGACGGTGACGGTGATTGTGGCGGTGGCGGTGGCGGTGATGGTGATGGACGTGTTCGTCGTCGTGGCGGTGCTGGGGGTGGCGGTGGCGGTGCTGCTGGCGGTGCCGGTGATGGCGTCGGTGTCGGTGTCGGTGCCGGCGCCGGCGCCGGCGCCGGTGCAGGGTCGCTTGCTGCCTCGCTCGGTCGCGCCCCGGTTGTCTTGTTCGATCGCGCCGACACGCTCCAGGATCGCTACCTGCGCGGCCTCGGCGTCGACGCGGCGAGCCCGCCCTGCCACTACGTGCCCTCGTCTACCGACTTCGTCCGAGCCATCCGCCTCGGGTTCGGGTGGGGACTTGTGCCTGAACTGCAGTTGGGTGACGACGCCGCGCTGATTCCGATTGACCCCGGGGCGTCGATCGATGTGCCCCTGTTCTGGCAGCAGTGGCAGCTGCACACTGACGCGCTTGCCCGGTCGGCCGCGGCCGTCTCGGCGGCGGCCCGTGCGTCACTGAGATCTGGGGGCTGAGATCCGAACACTGAGATCTGCTCGCTGAGATCTGCCCGCTCAGGGCTGAGGTGAGATGGCTGGTTGAGGGTTGAGGGTTGAGGGTTGAGGGTTAAGAGTTGAGGGCAGACGGCACAGGGCTGAGGGCTGACCGTTACCGGGGCTCAGCCACCGCGGCGAGCACAACGGGGTCTTCGCATGCGCGAGCGAAGCTTCGGATGCGTCGATCGATGTCGCGCTGCAGCAGGTACCCGCCGATTCGCTCGGCGAGGGGAGCGAGCCATCTGGGCTTGCACGCGAAGTTGTACCGCCAGACGGCAAGAGTCGCGGGCTGGCCAGGGCCCTCGTCGTCCGGTGCGGGACTGAATCGCCAACCCCCGCCGAGCCGCTCGAAGAACCAGGAGCCTTTCGTCATCTTCATCCCCACGTTCGACGGCGGGTTGTAGGAGACGTATTCGCTGATCATGCGGAAGCCGAGGCGCTGCACAGTGAAGGTGCGCACGCCCTTCGCCGGCAGCGTGGCCCCGTCGAGGAAGTGCTGGCGGCGGATGAACGGGTCCCACCGCATCCGCACCTCGCCTGTGGTCTGGGATACGGCGAACGCGACCGCTGGGGTCACGGGGACAACGCAACGGGACTCGACGACGGGCATGCCCAATGGTCACACGCGCTGGTCGGACGATTGCCCGCGCGGACCCGAGACACCCTGGACGTCGGGGGCGACCTGGCGCCGCCGACGTCATCGTCGGCGACGGCTGGGACTTCTCCTGGCTCGCGGGGCGGGCCATCAAAGAACGACCGAGCTGGGGCTGCTCGCGCCTGCTGGGTGAGCGGATGCTGCGTGCGAGCGCATCGCTCGATATTCAGACCGGCGGAGGCGAGGTCCTCACTATGTCACCCGTGATGCCGCCGCTAGCCGTGCCGATGGAGTCGTTCCCGCTGAACCTTGCGAAGTCGACCAGGCTCCTGCATCCACTGGTGGTGGTAGCGGTGGTAGCGGGGATAGTGGTGGTGGTGGGTGGTCCTCGCCGTGGTCGTCGTCGCCGATGCGCCGCGATTGTCGTTCGCGAACGAAGCCTTTGACGTCGTGACGAGTCGGCACCATGCCACGAACCGGTGGGCGGAGGCCGTCCGCTCGCTGCGGGGCAGTGGTCGCGCCGAGCCGCGCGACCACTGCCCCGCCGAGCCGCGCGACCACTGCCCCGCCGAGGCCGTCCGCTTGCTGCGGCCAGGCGGCACGTACTATGTCCAGCACGTCGGGCCTACCGATGCGGTCGAGCTCATCGAGCTCATCGAGTTCTTCCTGGCCCCAGCCAGCGGCGCAGCTCGGGCGACGGGCCGCGCCGAGGTGGACGCTGCCAGAGCCGTCGGCCTCGAGATCGTCGGCCTCGAGTTTGTCGGCCTCGAGATCGTCGGCCTCCGCGAGGAGCGGCCTCGCATTGCGATCCACGATCTCGACGCCGTCGTCTCTTCGCTGCGGCAAGTGATCTGGTGGGTGGCCGGCTTCACTCTCGAGGCGCACCGGGCCGCCTGCGTGGCCGCCACGACCTCGTCCAGAGCCGGGGCCGTTCGTCGCCCATTCGTCGCGCCACCTCGTCGAGGCGCGGCTGCCCGCCTGAGTGCTTCGTGGCTTCCTCACCGGAGATGCCTTCCTCGCCAGAGATGCCTTCCTCACCAGAGATGCCTTCCTCGCCAGAGCTGCGCTCCTCACCAGAGGTGTGGAGGATCGCGTGATTGCCTGGGAGTAGTGACCTCCGCAGAAGAGCGGTGCGAATAGCGCTGCGAACACCTCTGCCATCGAATTTGCGATTGAACGGCGGGACCCACCATGGAAGACAACCAGCACAGTGACGAGCGCCTGGGAGACTCATTCGCAGGCGACCCCGTTGGGGACCCAGCTGATCTCGTCGCCCGCGAGGAGAAGTCCGGTGCTGAGCCGCCAGCCGAGAAGGGTGACCTCCTCGGGGCGGTCGGGAAGCTTGCAAACGTGTTTGCGTTCGGCAAGGTCTCTGACGCGTCGGCGGCCGCGGCAACCGGCGACGGAACCCGCGCGAACGACCCAGACGATGATCTGACCTGGGGCACCGGCGGGGCCCGACGCGCACGGTAGCGGTAGCGGTGGCGGTGGCGGTGGCGGTGGCCGTGCCCGTAGCCTTAGTTTTCGTCTGCGTCTGCGTCTGCGTCTGCGTCTGCGTCTTCGCCTGCGCGGGCCCCGGGGTTGGGCGAAGGCCAGCGGTCAGGGCGTGGTTAGCTCGTGTCTGCCAATGTCCCGGCTACCCCGCTCGACCTGATCGCGCGATCTGCTGCGTTGGAGGACTCGCCGAATCCTCCGCCTAGGGCTTCGTTCTCCGTCCTGCATGTCAGAGCCCTGCAAGTCAAAACCCTGCATGTCAGAACCCTGCATCTCACAGACGGGGCGGTGCTCGCTGCGCCGATTCATGTCGGACCGTCTCTAGTCGACGACGAACAGCCTTGCGCCGGTGCTGGTGCTCGACCGGTGAGCTTCCATATCGGTGCCGACTTGGTAGCTTTGGCCGGCCTGGAGGGTGACGAGGCGCCCGTCATCGAGCTCCGTGTCGAGGCTGCCTTCGAGAACGAAAAGCACGTGGCCTCGTGAGCACCAGTGGTCGGCCAGGTAGCCGGGCGAATAGTCCACCAGGCGGATGCGCGTCTCGCCGATCTGCTGTGTACGCCAGATCGCCTCGCCAGTGGCTCCCGTGTGCACGGTCGGTGTTTGCGAGGCCCAGTCGGTGGTGGTGAATGCGTGACCCGGGAGATTCATGGCTGGGAGCTACATCGCCGCCGGAGTGACATCGGCTTCCGCGCCTCGCATCGCGTCTGCGGTGATCTCGAGGGAGCGGATACGGTCGGCGCTCTGGAGGGCTCCGTGTCCGATGATGAGCTCGTCTGCTCCGGTCGCCTCGGCGAACTCGGTGAGGTAGTCGCGCACCTCGGGGCCTGTGCCGACGGCCGTGTAGCGCATCATGTTCGCGATCTGCTGCCCCTGTGGGCTCGCGATGATCTGGTCCATCTGCTCGTCGGTGAAGTCGGAGTTCGGGCCGCGGAGGAGGATGCTGCGGAGTCGCGAACGGCGTGAGCGAGCGAACTGCTCCTGCGCATCCGCCGCGTCGGGGGCCGCGACGACGTTCACGCCGACGATGAGGTGCGGCGCGGCCAACTGCTCTGATGGCTGGAACTGCTCGCGGTACAGGGCGATGGCCTGGAACAGCTGGTCCGGCGCGAAGTGGGACGCGAAGGCGTACGGGAGGCCGAGCTGCGCGGCGAGCTGCGCACCGAAAAGGCTCGAGCCAAGGATGTAGAGGGGCACGTTGGTGCCGCCGCCGGGCACGGCCTGCACGCCCGGGATGGTCGACTCGCCGCGGAGGAAAGCCTGCAACTCGAGAACGTCCTGCGGGAACTCGTTTGCGGAAGCGGGTGAGCGTCGCAGCGCGCGGAACGTCGCCTGGTCGCTACCGGGGGCGCGGCCGAGGCCGAGGTCGATGCGGTCGGGGTAGAGAGTCGCGAGGGTGCCGAACTGCTCGGCGATGACCAACGGGGAGTGGTTCGGGAGCATGATGCCGCCGGCACCGAGGCGGATCGTCGAGGTCTGCGACGCGATGTGCCCGATGAGCACGCTCGTCGCACTCGAAGCGATCGTGGGCATGTTGTGGTGCTCGGCGTACCAGACGCGTCGGTACCCGGACCGTTCGGCTGCCTGGGCGAGCTCGACGCTCGCCTGGAAGCTCTCCCTCACGGTCTGGCCGGGGGCGATGGGGGCGAGGTCAAGGATGGAGAGAGGAACAGTCACCTTGAATGCAACCGACGGCACGCTTCTCCTGTTCCCGGCGGTTCGTGTCGCGTGTCGCGTTGCGTTGCGCTGTTGCCGTGCCGACCGTGCCGGCTGTGCCGACTGTGCCGACTGTGCCGACCGTGCCGACCGTGCCGACCGTGCCGACCGTGCCGGCTGTGCTGTGCCGTGCCGTGCCGGCTGTGCTGTGTCGTGCCGGCTTTGCCGGGCCGGGCCGGGCTGTGCCGGGCTGTGCCGTGTCGCGCCGGGCTGTGCCGCTGTGCGGGTGCGGCTGGCCCGGGGCTGCCCCTTGGTCCCGTGCGCCTGCCTACTCGTCGCCGAGGTAGAAGGATGCGGTGCGGGCGGCGGAGTCGTGTGCGTCGTCGGGGTCGGCTCCGGCGCTGAGGTGGGCGAGGCACCAGCGTTCGGCCGCCGACTCGATGAACTGGTTGCCTTCCTCGGAGTCGTTGAAGGCGGACATGATGGCGTGCACATCCCTGACTCCTTCAGTGCGTGCTGGAGTGCCTGCTTGAGTGCCTTCTTCACTGCCTACTTGAGCTTCACTGCCTACTTGAGCTTCACTGCCCACTTGAGTGCCGTTGTGGGTGGCGCCGTGGGCCGCTCCGTCGGCGAGCGCGAGGGCCAGCGCGAGGAAGGCGCCGTCCCAGCCGATGCCGGTTGCGGCTGGGCCGTACTGAGCCCAGTGCTCGTTGTCCGGGACGGTGTGGTGCAACGTGAGGTGGGTGCCACCCGTTGCGATGTGCTCGAGTCTCAGGCTGACGCGGCTGACATCGCCCTCGTACTCCCAAGTCACCCGGAGCTCTGAGCTCGGCTCGCAGTGCTCGATCGTGCCGGATGTTCCGCTGGCCGTCAGCCTGTACCTCCCGCCTTGTGCGAGCTCGCCTTCGAGGGGCTCAAACCAGCGCGCGAGGCCTGTGGGTGTTGCGCAGGCCGCCCATACGGATTCGGGGGTGTTCGTGAAGGTGCGATCGAGCGTCACGACGTAGCTTGTTCCGTCCCGCGCGACGCTGCGCGTGACGTTCTCGAGGCTCTCGGTTGACGCTCCGGTGGGGGATACCGGTTTCGTTTTCATTTCGACAGGTTGCCTGCAGTTGTTGTGGAATCCCACAGACCCGGGGAATTGGCGTGACCTCCCATCCGGGCGCAACGGCGCGAGTGTAGCGGGGTTGCCCGTGTCTGGAAGGACTGCGTGTGTCTGTGTGTGTCCGGAAGGACTGTGTGTCCGGAGGGACTGTGTATCCGGAAGGACTGCGTGTCCGGAGGGACTGTGTGCGTCGAGAACAACTGCGTGTGTCGAAGAGGACCGTGCGTGTCTAGAACGGTGGCCGAGGTCGATCCGTGAGCGGATCCGGAGGTCCGTCCGGAGGCGCGTCCCCAAGCGCCGGCCCTGACCTCGCAGCGGTCACCGAGTCCCTGAAGGCGAGTTCGTCGCTTGGTGTGAAGATCACGCCGTAGGGTTCGGGTCGGTCGATGTAGACCTTCCCGCTCGGAGTGGTCCATTCGAGGATCCCGCCGCCTAACTGTCTGACTTGCCAGGCGGTGTGGTGTTTCACGATGTGGTGCGCGAGGCAGAAGTCGCTGAGGTTCCAGACGGCGGTCTTGCCCCCGTACTGGTGATCGATGGTGTGATCGAGTTCGCATCTCGCGGCGGGTTGTCGGCAGCCGATGAAGCGGCAGTGCACGTCGCGGGCTTGGAGGAACTCGCGCATCGCGGCGGTGGGCGTGTACGAGTCGACGGCCTGCACGGCGCCCGTGACCGGGTGGGTGAGGACGCGGAGGAAGGCTGGCGCGGTGGCGGCGAGGCGTTTCGCTTCTTCGAGCGGCATGGGCGACATGCCATCCAGCAGCGCCGGAGCAAAGCCCCGGCCGCCTGGGCCGCCGGAGTTGAGGCCGCGGCTGCCGGGGCCGCGGCTGTTCGGGCCGGCGAGCATGCTCGTGGCGGGGATGCTGATGTGCGCGGTGGCTTGGATGCCTCGGGCGGCGGTGGCCGAGGGGTTCATGGGGTCGCTGGTGAGGAGCGTGTCCGCGATGACGTCCGACATGACCTGGTCAAGGGTGCGCTCGTCGGGCGCATGGTCCGCGCTGTCTTCCCCGCCCGCCGCGTTGATGCTCGTGTCCGCTGCAGCGTTCGCGCCGTCCGCTGGCTCTTCGATCGTGGCGTCTGGCTTGGGGCGGGCCTTGATGATCGCTTTGCCCTGCTTCCGCGCCCGGTCCAGGACAGCGTTCGCGACAAACGAGCTCATCAGCACACGCAGCACGCTCATGCCGTCGCCGAGGTCCTCGACGCTCGCGCGGCGGCGTTTCTTCGCCCGCTCGTAACGCTGATCGATGGACTCCCCGGTGAGCTCCTCCGCGACCCGCTCAGCCGCCTTCTGGAGAGCCTTGGGCGGCAACGGTTCCTGCCGCACCCGCTCGAGCATGACCTGCAGGAACTCGGCCCGACGCAGCGCCTGCTCCGCGGGATCCTCATGGTTCACCTTCAACCCGACGCTCGCGAGCGTGCTCGCCTGCGCAGGCGTTGCCAGGTTCTCCTCGAGCGCGAGCGTGAGCGCCGGGAACTCCCGCAACGTCACCGCCGCCGACGCCCGGTGCCCCTGCGCGGTCCCAGCGGCGAGCCTCACCAGCAGCCCTACCTCGTTCGCGATCGAGCGCACGTGCATCGCCGACTCCGCGCACCCCTCAGCACGATCAAGGGCGTGCCCGAACTCGTACGCGGCCGCGTGCGCCCGCAACTGCAACGCGGTACCCGCCGCGAGCATCGCCGCGGCAGCCTCCTCCAACGCCAGGATCTCCGACCGCCGCGCCGCGACCGACACCGGATCCGAAGGGTCAAACCCAGGGTCCGGAACGTCATCATCGCGGTGCTGTTGCATGCCCCAAACACTACGCACCACCACCGACATTTCAGTGGGTCGTGGATAACTTTTTCACCGACGAAGCACTTTTCACAGGCCCATTCGCCAGTTATCCCCAGACGTAGTCGTAACCTTATTCCACGATTTTCGTTGCTGTGTTCGAATCTTGTCTAATCGCTTGTGTGAACTCGTGATAACTACAAAGTTGCAGTGTTCTCTGCGCCGCACTCAACTCGGACTCCGCTTTCGCAACGGTCTGCCCTTGAGGCCGATCTTGTCCGTGGTCTGCCTCACAATGAACGAATGCACATCCTGGTCACGTCGCTCGAGCGCGGCTTCGCGCTCGAAGATCGACGCGACGCCGTACCCGCCGCCCACTCCGCTCACTCCAGCTCCACTTCTGGTAGTTCGACTTCCTCCGCCACCGCTGACTCGAACCCGGGAGTGCGGATCGTCCCCGACGCGATCGGGCTCGCGCAGCTGGTGTCCGAGCGGGAGCGGTCTGCCACGCCGGGCGACCCGATCCGGTGGGTGTGGAACAGCCAGGACATCGTGCCTCGTCTTCTCGCTCACGGGGTGCGCGTGGGGCGCTGCCACGACCTTCGGCTCACCGGCCGCATCCTCATCACCGCCGGTTACCTCGATGCCCGCTTCGATGTCGCGGACGCTCGGGGAGGGGCACACCCCGGAGAGGGCCTCTTCGATCTCGACGCCGAGAATCCGGGCACGGTCGCGGCGACGCGGGAGCTCTTCGAGGCGCAACTCGCTGCGATCGAGGCCGCCGATCAAGGGGGAACCAGGAAAGGCGCCCTGGCTTTTCTCGTGGGTGCTGAGAGCGCGGGAACGCTCGTCGCGGCCGAGTTGCGTGCGTCGGGTATGCCTTTCAGTGTCGAACGGCACGAGCGTGTTCTGGTGGACGTGCTCGGGTCGAGGCGTGCTGGCGGACGGCCCGCGAAGCTCGAGGCCGCTGCCTCATCCGTTCGGGCTGCGCTCGGCGAGCAGACGCTGAACGTCGACTCCCCGAAGGACCTGCTGGCCGCCCTTCGTCGGGCGGGACTCGACGTTGCGAGCACCAGCAAATGGGAACTCTGGGGCAAGGAACACCCCGTCGTCGAGGCGCTGCTGCACTACAAGCGTCTACATCGCCTCTTCACGGCGAACGGATGGACGTGGCGAGACGAGTGGATTCACGGCGGGCGCTTCCGGCCCGACTACGTTCCAGGCGGGGTCGTGACCGGGCGTTGGGCGACGAGCGGAGGCGGGGCGATGCAGCTCCCGAAGGAGATCCGCAGCGCCGTCGTTGCTGACCCCGGCTGGAAGCTCATCGTCGCCGACGCGGCCCAGCTCGAGCCTCGCATCCTCGCCGCGATGTCGGGCGACGAGGCAATGGCCAGAGCCGGTGCGCAGCGCGACATGTACACCGCTTTCGTGGACCGCGGCGTCGTGCCGGATCGCGACAGTGCGAAGGTGGCGATGCTCGGTGCCATGTACGGCGCGACAACCGGCCAGAGCGCCGTCCTGCTACCTGGCCTCGAACGGGTCTACCCGCGTGCCATGGGGCTCGTAGCGTCTGCAGCACGATCCGGAGAACGCGGCCAACAGGTGCACACCTGGCTTGGACGCACCTCGCCGTGGCCGCCCGCGGAGTTCTCGCCGCGCGACTTCGGCCGCTTCACGCGCAACTTCATCGTGCAGGGCACCGCCGCCGAATGGGCGCTCACCTGGATGGCGGGCATCAGGCAGCGCCTCGCCAAGCTCGGCGTGGTGACAGGGGGAGCGACTGGGGCGGTTGTGGATGCTCCACTCGAGCAGACCGCCCACCTCGCCTACTTCCTGCACGACGAAGTTGTGGTGCATGCGCCCGCTGAGGTCGCCGAGCGCGCGGCGGTGGAGGTCGTGGCGGCCGCCGCCGAAGCCGGGCGGCTCCTCTTCTCGGGCAGCCAAGTCACCTTCCCCGTGGTTGCGCACGTCGTCGACAGTTACGGCGACGCCAAGTAGGGGCATGGACGCCGACTGAACTCTGGGAAAAGATGCCCACAAATAGGGATAGTCGTGATCGAAGTCTGCTGGTGTGCTTGGACTATCGCAGCCCGGGGTGTTGCGACTGTGTGCGCGACTGGGGAGTTCGCCGCACGGGGAGCGCGGATGCTCATGGGAACGGGCATCCGCGTTTCCGACTCCTCTGCATCGACCCCGCCAGTGCTGTCAGCGTTTCGGCCACACCCACTGCGGGCCCTCGAACTGCAACTGGCCGCGAATGCTCGTGGAGCCCGATTCTTTCTCGAGCTCGATGACGTTCGCGTCGTCGCGCAGTCCGTCGACCAGGGGCTGCGAGTGTGTGACCACGATGACCTGCGTGTGCTCGGATGCGCGCCTGATCAGGCCCGCGAGTGTCGGAAGCAGGCTGGGGTGCAGACTCGCCTCCGGCTCGTTCAGGACCAGCAGTTCCGGCATTCGGGGAGACAGGAGTGCGGTGGCGAGCAGGATCATCCGGAGCGTGCCATCGGATAGCTCCCGGGCATCGAGCGGCCTCGCGAGGCCGGGCTGCGACATGACGAGCCTCGCCATGCCCGACTCCTCTTCTTCGATACCGACGCTCGAGCCCGGGAATGCGGCGTCGATGGCAGCGTGGAACGCCCTCGCGTTACCGACCCGCTGCACCGTCGCAAGGGCCGCGGGGAGGCGCGAGCCGTCATTCGGTAGCACTGGGGTGAAGGTCGCAGGGCTCGGCAGCCTCGCCGGTGCCGCCGCGTCGGTGCGGAGGTAATCGAGGAAGCGCCAGCCCCGTGCCGACTCTCGGAGCGCGTAGAGCTCCGGGGTAGTCGAAGGGTCTGCGAGCGTCGCGAGCATCGACTCTGCCTCCCGCACACTCCACTCGGCGTGCACAAGCTTGAAGTTGGCGTCACGCACCTTGACCAGATTTCCTCGACGCTCGACGAGGGTTGTCGAGGGCCGCAGCAGCTCGCTGGACCAGACGAGCTCGCTTTTCACGACCGGGTCGAACGGGAAGTCGGAGATGACGGGGATTCCGAGATCGATCGCGAAGTTCTGCAGTGGCCGCGGATGCTTCATCGGCGGCATGCCGAGATCAGTGGCGTACGAGGCCGTCGAGGTGCGGAGTCCGAGCTTGAGGGTGACGGGCGTGCCACGAGACCGTTCGCCCGCGTGCAGAGCTGCGCGCAGGCCGCCCTCCATCGCGAGCGACGACAGGGCACCTTCGCGGATGATGTCGTGCAGCAGGCGCAGGGCCCGGTACAGATTCGACTTTCCGCTGCCGTTCGCACCAGTGACGACGTTGAGGCGTTCGAGTCCCACGGTGACGCTCTTGATGGACCGGTAGTTCTCGATGGCGAGGAGTTCAAGCATGCCCACACGCTAGGAGGTGCCACCGACAAATGGCTTGCGAGCGCGCAAAAGCCCCTCAGGCGGGAGATGAACTCCGACCTGAGGGGCTCTCGGCCTGTCTGGACTACTTGACCTGGCGGATGAGCTTCTTGTTGACGAACTCCTCGATGCCGAGCGAGCCGAGCTCGCGGCCGAAGCCCGAGCGCTTCACTCCGCCGAACGGAAGTTCCGGGCTGTCGAGGCCGACGCCGTTGATGTAGACCATGCCTGCCTCGATGGCGTCGGCGACGCGCTGCGCCTGCTCCTGGTCAGTCGTGAAGAGGTACGAGCCGAGGCCGAACGGGGTCGCGTTGGCGAGCTCGACGGCCTCCTCTTCGCTGCTGACCTTGTAGAGCGCGGCGACCGGGCCGAAGAACTCCTCGGTGTACGCGTCGTTGTCAGGCGTGACTCCGGCGAGCACCGTCGACTGGAAGAAGTTGCCGTCGTGACCGCCACCCGCGAGGAGCTGCGCGCCCTGCGCGACCGCGCGCTCGACCTGCTCGGCGAGGTTCTTCGTCGCCGGTGCAGAAGAGAGCGGCCCGAGCTCGGCGTCATCCTTGGTCGGGTCGACGGGGGCAACCGCAGCCATTGCAGCGGTGAACTTCTCGGCGAACTCCTCGTAGAGCGAGTCGATGACGATCATGCGCTTCGCGCCGTTGCAGGCCTGCCCGGAGTTGTCGAGACGGGCTGCGACGGCGGCCTCGACGGCCTCGTCGACGCTGTCGGTGCTGAGCAGGATGAACGGGTCTGACCCACCGAGCTCAAGCACTACCTTCTTGAGGTTGCGTCCCGCGATCTCGGCGACGGCCGCACCGGCGCGCTCGGAACCGGTCAGCGAGACGCCGTGGATGCGGTCGTCGGCGATGATGTCGGCGATCTGCTCGTTGGTGGCGAAGATGTTGACGTACGCGCCCTGCGGGAAGCCCGCATCCGCGAAGATCTGCTCAAGCGCCGTCGCCGACTCGGGGCACTGCCCGGCGTGCTTCAGCAGGATCGGGTTGCCGAGTACGAGGTTGGGGCCTGCGAAGCGGGCGACCTGATAGTAGGGGAAGTTCCACGGCATGATGCCGAGGAGGGGTCCAATCGCCGATCGCCGGATGAGGGCGGTCCCTTCACCGCCGAGCAGCTCGATTGGTGCGTCCTTCAGGAAGTTCTCCGCGTTGTCGGCGTAGTACTGCAGGATGTCGGCGCTGAAGTCGACCTCGCCATACGACTGCTCCATGGGCTTGCCCATCTCGCGGGTGATGATCTCGGCGAGCTCCTCGCGGCGCTCGCGGTGCAGTTCGGCGGCGCGGCTCATGAGGGCGGCGCGCTCGGCGACGGTGCTGGGCTTCGACCAGGTGCGGTACGCGTTGTCGAGGCTCTGCAGCGCAGTCTCGATGCCGTCTTCGGTGACGAGCGGGAATTCCTCTCCCTGATCGCCGGTCGCTGGGTTCACAACTACGTAGGTGCTCAAACTCACTCCAGACATTGGATGCGTGCGCGCAGCATCGCGCGATTGGGTGAAGCCTAGGAGATGTGGCCTAGGAAACCCAGGGTTCAGGCCGAATTAACTGAATATCGTTTATTTACCAGGTGCCTCTCCGGTGATGCGGCCCTAGGCTCTCGAGCGGCGGGATGCGCCCGCAGGTAGGGGATGGCATGAGCGAGCAGCCACACGACGATGTCCAGTTCTTCCGCGCGTTCAAGCGGTTCCTTGAACGCGTCAACGAGACGCCGGCCGAGGTCCAGGTTGTGCGCACGCCCTTCGGCGGCGAGCTGAGCGAGTTCCTCGGTGCCGACGCCGAGGCGCTCCCGGTTGTCGTCGAGGAGTTCGCGAGCTACCGGATCGTCGACGCCGACATTGCGCTCGAGGAGATCGCCGGCCGCGACGAGGCGAGGCTCGTCGGTGTCGCCGGCGGCTCCGCCCACGCGCACGCGGGTCTCGCGGAGCTCATTTCGAGCCCGCACATGCCGTTCAGGTCGGGCCCCGCCGAGTTCGCCGAGAAGGCGACGGGGCCCAGGTCAACACGACAGGTCGTGAGTTTCGGCGCACGCCTCTTCACCTACCGTGGCGCGCGAGTTGTGGTCATGCAGCGTGCATCCCGACCCGACATGGGGCGACCACAGGGGCAGCTCGAGGTGCTCACCGCCGCGGAGCCCTCGCTCGTCTCCGACCTCCTCGGCGAGGTGCGCGCCCTCATGGTCGAGCGCAGCGTGCTGCGCGGCAAGGTGCTCGCATTCGAGAACAGCGACTACCGGATGGACGCTGGCGCGTCGTTCCTGGAGCGACCGGACGTCGCCGAGGGTGACGTCATCCTGCCGCACGGCGTCCTCGAATCGGTGGTCGCGCACGTCATCGAGATCGGGCGGCAACGCGAGATCCTGCTTGCCGCCGGCCAGCACCTGAAGCGGGGCGTGCTGCTCTACGGGCCGCCAGGGACCGGGAAGACGCTCACCGTCAGGCATCTCCTGAGCCGGACGGAGGGGGTGACGGCCGTGCTGCTGACCGGGTCGAGCATCCAGCACATCAGCGTGGCCGCCGAACTGGCCCGCACACTGCAGCCGTCGATCGTCGTACTCGAGGACATTGACCTCGTCGCCATGGAACGCCACGCGTCGCCGCAGCCGCTGCTCTTCGAGGTCCTCGACGCGCTTGATGGCCTCGACGGCGATGCCGACGTCGCCTTCATCATGACCACGAACCGCGTCCAGGTGCTCGAGCGCGCCCTCGTCTCCAGGCCTGGTCGCGTCGACCTGGCCGTGGAGATCGCGCTGCCAGGCGGGCCGGAGCGCTTGCGCCTCCTCGAGAAGTACGCCGCAGGGTTGACGTTCAGCGAGGAAGCGCTTTTGGAGGCGTCTGGTCGCGCCGAGCAGACCACGGGTTCGTTCGCGAAGGAACTTGTCCGCCGCGCGGTGCTCGCCGCTGCGAGGGCAGGCGTCGAACCGGACGACAGCATTCTGCTGCACGAGCTCGACGAACTGATGTCGGCGCAGTCCGCGCTCACTCGGCGGCTGCTCGGCGACGGCACGGAACCGGACGGCGACGAGCTGGGCGGAGGTGGGATGGAAATCATCTCCACGGCGGAGGGCGACCGCACCGGCGCCGTCACCTACATCCCGCTGGGTGCCCAGGCCGACACCGGCTGGACCGCAGACGTACCCGATTCGGGTGCGGTCTACCCGCCTGGGGTGCCGGGCTTTGAGCCCAACACCGCGAGCAGTGCAGCGGTCAGCTCGGATCAGGCGGAGCAGTCGCGCGAGACGGGCGAGAACCGCAAGACGGGCGAGAACTGAGTATGCGTGCTGGAAGGGCGTGCCTGGTTTCCAGCATTGGAGCGGCCGCGTTGCTCACGACAAGCGGATGCTCGATCCTCATCCCGCAATACGGGCTCACGATCAGACAGGCGGTGGTTGACGCGGAGTACACGGGCCAGACTTCGCCAGCAACCCCGTTGAGATCACTGAGCCGGCCTGCGGTAACGAGATCGACTGCGTTGAGGCGTGGTCGACTGACCAGGCTGATTACTACCGTTTCGCGACCCGTGACAAGGCAACCGACTTCGCAGAGGGCCTTGGTGACGGTGCGCAATCGCATTTCATCGTCATGGACTTCGGTGGCAAGACCGGCGTCGACCGCCAGGAGCAGGAAGCGGCGTCCTGTTGGCTTCGAGGGGGTGCACTTCGACCATGAAGGGCCATGCATCGACTGAGTCAGCCGCTCCACCTTGTTCTCGATGCGGGCATCCGCGGAGTTTCCCCGGGCGTCACGAGCGGAAATGTCGACGAAAAGCTGGCACGTGCTCGCCGATCTGTGTTTTGTGCCCGCTTCCGCAACCGTTTTTGCTAGTTTGTTGAACTAGTTTCCCTGGCGTCCAGCGCGCCAGTACGAGGAGGACCATGGCGCAGAAGCCAGCCGAGCGCTCGTCCGGGTACTGGTACCCCACGGGTGGTGAGCACGCGACCTCAGTCGACGTGCTCAACCTGCTTCGCGAGTACCGCGAGGCGGAGGCGAAGATGCGCGCCAGAACGCGGTCATCCATGCGCATGAACGAGAACGACCTTCTTGCGCTCCGCTTCCTGCTCCAGCAGCAGAGGCACGGCAAGATCGTCGTGCAGAAAGACCTGGGGGAGCGCCTCAACATCTCTTCCGCGTCGGTAACGGGCCTGGTGGATCGCCTCGTGAAGAGCGGTCACGTCGAGCGCCGACCGCACCCGACCGACCGTCGGGCCTCGATCATCGCGCCGACAGGGGAATCCGACAGGGAAGTACGCGAGACGCTCGGCGTCATGCACCAGCGGATGATCGCCGTCGTGGACTCACTGAGCGTCGCGGAGCTCGACGGCGTCGCCAAGTTCCTGTCCGGAATGGTCGGCTCCGTCGAGGCGCCGCCTTCCGCTGGCGCAGAGGAAGCTGCCGACTCGGGAGCCGGTGACTCAGCAGGTGACTCAGCAGGTGGGAGCGTCGACGAGGCGCCAGTCATGGTTGTCCACCGCTCCTAAGCGGCGCACCACAGGCACATACTCGCTGCAGTGGAGCGAGTCAACCCCCACCTCCGAGACATTTAGTTAGATAAGCTACATACATGCTCGGACATCGACGAAGGCTCAACCGCACTGCAGTAGCCGACGCTCGACGACGCGCAGAGGATCGCTACTGGGACGTCTACCAGCGCACCGTCATGCCGGGCGAGCTCCTCGCGCTCTGCTTCGTCGGGGCCACGATCTCGATCGGTATCGCGGTCTCGTTCTTCGCCTTCATGCCCTGGTAAAGGCAGGATGCCCTGGTAGGCGCAGCATGCCCTGGTACGCGCAGGACTGGTAGCCGCGCCCCAGTCGCGCTGGGCACCTCGCCCCCGCGACTTGGATGGTCGCCACAACGCGCTCGAACCGCCGGTCGATCGGTGCCAGGCTCGGGGTGAGCATCCACCCCGGATGCCGTGGCGCAGGGGAGCGACATGACCGACCCGACATCGATGACCGGACTCGAGCAGCTGCAGGCTCACCTCGCGAGCGGGGCGGAGATCGCGCCAATCGCTCAGCACTTCGGTATGTCCGTCGTGAGCTTCGCCGAGGGTGAGGTCGTCTTCGAGGGTGTGCCTGACCGGACGCACTACAACCCGATCGGGACCGTGCACGGTGGGTTCGCTGCCACTCTCCTCGACTCAGCGTGCGGCACAGCCGTCCACACCACGCTCCGCCCGGGTCAGGCCTACACGTCTCTCGAGATCAAAGTCAGCTTCCTGCGGCCGATGACGGCCGAGACCGGGCCCGTGCGAGTTCGTGGACGGGTCGTGAAATCGGGGTCGCGGGCAGCGTTCGTCGAGGCGGAGCTGCGCGACTCGAACGAGGTGCTGCTCGCCACGGCGACAAGCACCTGCGCCATCTTCCCCAGTCGCTGACCTCGGATGGGCCGGCCGCTTTCCACAGCTTTGCAACTGGCCGCGCCTCCGAAACAACCACAGGATAGAATCGGGTCCCGTGACCGGAACGAATCTCCTCGGTATCCCCGAGACGCGCCTCGCTGCTGAGCCAGAGGTCGTCGACGACCTCTCGAACCTGCCTCACGACCAGGCCGCGCTCGCGGCCATCGTCGAGAAGCACCCCGCGTCTTCGCTGGCCTGGGCTGCCCTCGCAGATGCGGCACACGCCGAGGGCAACACGATCGGGTCGTACGCCTACGCGCGAGTCGGCTACCACCGCGGGCTCGATGCGCTCCGCAAGGCGGGCTGGCGTGGGCAGGGCCCCGTGCCGTGGTCGCACGAGCCGAACAGGGGAGTGCTGCGCGCGTTCTACGCGTTGCGGCGAAGCGCGGCCGAAATCGGGGAGGCAGGTGAGCCAGAGCGGCTCGCCGACCTGCTGCACGACGCCGACCCGCAGGCGATCGTCGAGATCGACCGGACGTACGCTGCCGACTGAGCGGGCATCCGCTCGGACGCACCGAGTCACACCACAGGACAAGCAGGGAAGGGGCGGGGCCGCGGAATCGGCCAGCCCGACCGCGCGGCTCACGCCACGCACACGACAGGCGCGAGCTGCGCCGATCCGACAGAGAACAGGGGCAACATGCCAGGCGTAGCGATTATCGGCGGCCAGTGGGGCGACGAGGGCAAGGGCAAGGCGACCGACCTCCTCGGTGACCGCATCGACTACGTCGTGAAGTTCAACGGCGGCAACAATGCGGGGCACACGGTTGTCATCGGCGACGAGAAGTACGCGCTGCACCTGCTGCCCTCAGGCATCCTCACGCCGGGCGTGACTCCGGTCATCGGCAACGGCGTCGTCATCGACCTCGACGTGCTGTTCCACGAGATCGACCACCTCGAGGCGCGAGGCGTCGACACCTCGAAGCTGCGCGTCTCCGCGAACGCCCACCTCATCACCGGGTATCACACGACCCTCGACAAGGTGACAGAGCGCTTCCTCGGGAAGCGCCAGATCGGCACGACGGGCCGCGGAATCGGCCCGGCCTACGCCGACAAGATCAACCGCATCGGCATCCGCGTGCAGGACCTCTTCGACGAGAACATCCTGCGCCAGAAGGTCGAAGCCGCGCTCTTCGGCAAGAACCACCTCCTCGTGAAGGTCTACAACCGCCGCGCCATCACCGTCAACGAGATCGTGGACGCGCTCCTCGTCCACGCGGAGCGCCTCCGTCCCATGGTCGGCGACACATCGCTCGAGCTCTACGACGCCCTCAACGCGGGCCGAAACGTCGTCTTCGAGGGCGGCCAGGCCACGATGCTCGACGTCGACCACGGCACCTACCCCTACGTGACGTCGTCCTCGTCGACCGCGGGAGGCGCATCCACGGGTGCCGGCGTCGGACCGACCCAGATCAACCGCATCATCGGCATCGTCAAGGCGTACATCACGCGCGTCGGAGCCGGCCCCTTCCCGACCGAGCTGTTCGACGAGTGGGGCGAGCTGCTCCGCACGCGCGGCGGCGAGTTCGGCACCACCACGGGGCGCCCGCGCCGCACAGGCTGGTACGACGTGCCCGTCGCGCGCTACACGGCCCGCATCAACGGCGTCACCGACTTCGTCATGACGAAGCTCGACGTGCTCAGCGGCATCGAGAGCATCCCCGTCTGCGTCGCGTACGACGTCGAGGGTGTGCGCTTCGACGAGATGCCCGTCTCGCAGTCGGACATCCACCACGCGAAGCCCATCTACGAGTACTTCGACGGCTGGGCGGAAGACCTCTCCGGCTGCCGCACCTTCGAGGAGCTGCCCGAGAACGCGCAGCTCTACGTGAAGGCGCTCGAGCGTCTCTCCGGTGCCCGCATCTCCGCGATTGGCGTCGGCCCGAAGCGCGATGAGATCATCCAGATCCACGACCTCATCGACTGACAGTCCAACTGAACGAAGTCGTTCGAGGAAGGCCCGGACGGATCCCCACCTTGTGGGACCGTCCGGGCCCTCCGTCTCTGATCCTGCCCATCGCGAGTCGCAGCGTTGCGAGCGTGCGCGGCAGGGCTCCCGCGGCCTGAGACAATCGAGGACGTGAATAGCGCTCCCTCAGCCCTGACCGTCTTGCCTGACCCCCAATTCGTGATGGTCGGCGACGGCCACCGCATCGCCACCTACACCTGGGGTGACGTTGATGCGCCCACCGTCATCGTCGTGCACGGCTTCGCGTCGAGCACGAAGGACAACTGGGTAGCCACCGGCTGGGTGCGGGACCTGCTGCGCGCCGGCTACCGTGTGCTCGGCCTCGACCAGCGCGGACACGGGCAGAGCGACAAGCCGCACGAGGGGCGCGACTACGACATCCGGACGCTCGCGTCCGACGTCGAGGCGGTCCTCGACGCCTACCTCGTCGACACGGCCCTGTACGTGGGCTACTCGCTCGGCGCACGCGTCGGGTGGGAAGTCGCCCAGGACTTCGCGGACCGCATCCCACGGGTTGTGCTTGGCGGTGTGCCTGACGGGGTGCCGCTCGGGCGTCTCGACATCGGGCAGGTACGCAAGCTCATCGACGACGGCACGCCCGTGCGGGACCCAGTCACGCAGAACTACCTCGCGCTCACCGAGCGCGTCGGCGGCAACGACCTGCGGGCGCTCCTCGCGATCGCCGAGGGGATGCGAGCATCCGGGAAGGCGGACCCCGACCTCGGTCGCGTCCCCCAGCAACCGGTGCTCTTCGCGACCGGCTCGCTCGACGGCATCATCGAGGGATCGAGGGCCCTCTCGGCGGCGACGCCGCAGGCTCGTTTCTTCGAGATCCCTGATCGCCACCACTTCAACGCGCCGGGCTCGCGCGACTTCCGCGCTGCTGCCCTCGCCTTCCTCGCCGAAGAAGCCTGACCGCGCGGGGTCAAGGTCGAGTGTGGCAATGTCTCGCTGCTCCGCCGCGTCGGTCCAGCGTCAGACACTTCTTAGCTGACGCAGACCCGGGGTGCCTGGGTCTGTCCTCGGACTCGGGCGGCAGGATGCCTGCATGTCGAAGGCACTGAAGCGTCGCGCTCGCTCGCATGACGGAACCATTCCGTGGATCGTCGTCCTCCCGTTCGCGGTTTCCGGGGTGATCCACCTCGTGAAGCCGGCTGTGTTCGAGCCGATCATCCCGAAGCCGCTGCGGAACCGCGGCCGCGAGCTGGTCGTCGCGTCGGGTCTTGCCGAGTTGGTCTGCGCTGCTGGACTCTTGCGCCCATCCACACGGCCCGCTGCGGGTTTGATGAGCGCGGCCGTGCTGCTCGCGGTGTGGCCTGCTAACGCACAGATGAGCGTCGACCTCGGCAGGCGGGCGCTCAGGAAGCGCACTGCGCGGTCGATGGTCGCGTTTGTCGTTTCGGTCGCCCGCCTGCCACTGCAGATCCCGCTCGTCAAGGCCGCGCTGCGCGCGTCGACCCACTCCTGACGGTGGTGCCAGCCGTTGCCCGCGAATTTCGGTGACAACCTGCCGTTTTCGACTGGGAGACGTCACATGAGCTCGAGTTGTCACCGATGTTTCCTGTTCCGCCGGGAGACTCCGCCGTGCACCCAGCTGTGCTGCGGCAAGCTCCGTTCGACACCAGGTGTGCGCGCTAGCCTTCCCTGATGAACTTCGAAGGGCAAAGCGGGCAGCGCCAGCAGCACCGGCAGGGCGGGCAGGACGGATCAGGCGAGCAGGCACGCACGCCGACGCAACAGCGGGAGGTCGAGCGCAAGTACGACATCCCCGAAGGGGCGGGCGAGCCGGACCTGTCGAAGCTCGGCGGTGGCCTGAGCGCTGGCGAGCCCAGCACGGAGAAGCTGGTCGCCGAGTACGTCGACAGTCCCGACCTGGTCATTCTCGGCGCGCGGTGTGTGCTGCGTCGACGGACGGGCGGCGACGACGAGGGGTGGCACCTGAAGCGTCCACGCAGCGGGGACGAGCGCATCGAGTTGCACGCTCCGGTAGGTTCCCCTCGCCGCGTGCCGCCCGAGCTGCGGGCCGAGTTCGCAGAGATCCTGGGCGATCGCCCCGTGCTTCCGCTTGTCGAACTGACGACGATGCGCACGACAACCCAGGTGCGCGGTGAAGTGAGCGCGGCCGACGCCGACGAGGCAGCAGAGCCCCAGCTCGTGGCGCTCATCTGCGAGGACGCCGTGCACGCGAAGGTGGTGCGCCTCGGTCACCAGCGAGAGCTGCAGTGGCGCGAATACGAGGTCGAGCTTGTGGGCGATGCCCCGCCTCGTGTCTTCGACGAGATCGAGTCGGTCCTCTTCGCAGCCGGGCTGACAGCCTCCGCGCATAAGTCCAAGATGGTGCGGTCGCTTGACGGGGTCGAGGCGACTCAGCCTGCAACCGCGCGCGGGCCGGTTGGTGACGCCGTCGTGGCGGCGCTCGCACAGCGCTTCGGCGAGTTCCAGGCCAGCGAGGCCCACGCTCGCACGGACGAGCCGGATGCGGTGCACCAGACGCGGGTCGCCGTCCGTCGCCTGCGCAGTGTCCTCACGGTGTACGCGGACGTGTTCACGAAGGGGGCGACGGACGAGCTGCGGGACGAGCTCCGTTGGGTCGGTCGAGTCCTCGGTGAGCCGCGCGACGCGGAGGTCCTCACGGAGCTGCTCGCGGCAGAGTTCGAGGCGCTCGCCGCCGATGAGACGCAGCTCAGGGTCCCTGAGGTGCAGGAGCTTGTCCTGGGATGGCTGGGGGAGCGTCACGACGCCGCGTTCTCGGAGTTCTTAGCGGCCGTGGACAGTGCCCGCTGGGATGCCCTGCACGTCAAGATCGTCGACTTCCTCGCCGATCCGCCTTTTGCGTCGCACGCCGAGCTTCGCGCCGCGGGCGCCATGCGCCGAGCTGCTCGGGACGCGATGAGCCGCGTGGCTGCCCTCACCGACCGGGCGCGGAAGAAGCCGCAGAAGTCAGACCGCTGGCATGACGTTCGGAAGGCGGCGAAGTCGGTGCGGTACGCGTTCGAGGTGCTCGAGGGGCTGCCCGACCTCAAGGCAGGCGGGGAACGGAAGGCATGGAAGCGGGTCGCCAAGGCCTTCGGTTCCGTCCAGGACGGCGCGCTGCTCGACGACGAGCTGGCGGGTCTCATCGCTCGGGTCCAGACCGAAGCGAGCGACGGGGTCGAGCGGCCTGGGGAGACCGTGGAAGTGCTCGAGAGCGTACGTCAGCGCATCCGCGATCGTCACGACGCCGAGCTCGTGCGTGCGCGTGACCTCCTCGACGACCTCGTCTGATGGCGAACGACGACGGCATTGCCAGCGCATCGCCCATCTGGGATGCGTTGGATGCGGCGACTCGAACCCGCACCGCGTTCACGCTCGGGTACCTCGGCACGGCTGACGTCGACGGTCAGCCGCATGTGCGCGCCGTCATCGTGCGCGCGGTCGACGCCGAGACAGGCACGGTCTTCTTCTCGACCCATTCGCTCTCGGCGAAGATCGGGCAGCTTGAGCGGAACCCGCTTGTGGCCGTCACATTCTACGACGCCGAAGCGGACGTGCAGCTGCGCCTCGAGGGGCGGGCTGAGGTCGTCACGGACGAGAGCACCCGTCGCGCCACCTGGGCGTCGTTCGGAGCGGGCACGCGGCAGCTGTTCGCTTCGCCGCTTCGGCCGGGGAGCCCGCTGCCTCGAGCGGATGCGCGGGCCGACGGCGGCTCGAGCGCCAACGCGAGCGGTGACGCGAGGGACGATGCGGCGGGCTACGCGCGCTTCGCCTGGGTCGCCGTGCACGTGAACGACATCGACGCGATCGACCTGTCAGCCGATGAGCACCTGCGCTGCCGCTTCACGAGAGTCGACGGCGGCTGGGACACGACGCGCATCGTCCCCTAGCCGCCCGCCCGGAACTGCTCACCCCGACCTGTTCACCCCGACCTGTTCACCTCGAACTGCTCATCCGGACCTGCTCATCCGGACCTGCTCATCCGGACCTGCTCACCGTGGCTTCTTAGCTGGAGTCGCTCGCTTCGCCGAAGCTCTCAGGCGAGGGCCGCGTCGATCGCGTCGGCCGACAGCACGTGGTCGACGGCGAGGGCGCTCGCTCCGAGGATGGCGGCTTCGCCCCGCGCTCGGGATGCGACGACTCTGAGGTGCTGCGTCGCGAGGGGCAGCGAGCGCGAGTAGACGACCTCGCGGATGCCCGCCATGAGCTGCTCGCCGGCTTCGGCGATGCTTCCGCCGATGACGATCATCGAGGGGTTCAGCATGCTGACACAGGCGGCGAGCACGGTGCCGACGTCGCGCCCGGCCTGACGGAGGGAGCGGGCTGCGTTGAGGTCGCCCGAGCGGACTAGCGCGACGATTTGCGCGCTGCCCGTAACCTCGATGCCCTCCTCGCGGAGCCTGCGGGCGATCGCGTCGCTGCCCGCGACGGCCTCGAGGCAGCCGAGGTTGCCGCAGCGGCAGGGGATTTCGTCAGCTCCAGGCACGGCGATGTGGCCGATGTCGCCCGCCGCGCCCCTCGCCCCGCGGCGCAGGGAGCCGTCGGCGATGATGCCTGAGCCGATGCCCGTCGCGACCTTCACGAAGAGCAGGTCTGAGACGTCCGGCCATTCGCTGCGGTGCTCGCCGAGGGCCATGATGTTGACGTCGTTGTCGACGAGAACGGGCGCGTCGAAGTGAGCGCCGAGCCTGCCGGCGACATCGGCGTCGTCCCAGCCGGGCATGATGGGCGGGTTGATGGGGCGGCCCGAGCTGAACTCGACTGGGCCAGGCAGGCCGACGCCGACGCTCACGAGCTCTCGGCGCCCGCGGCCGGAGCCGGCCAGCATCTCGTCGCCCTTCTCGCATACCCAGGCGAGGACCTTGTCGGGCCCGAGGTCGATGGGGAGCTTGTCTTCGGAGTCGGCGATGATGTTCGACGCCAGGTCGGTGAGGGCCATGCGGGCGTGGGTGGCGCCGAGGTCGACGGCGAGCACGACCCGGCTCTCGGGGGAGAAGGCGAACACGGCGGGTGGCCGGCCGCCGGTCGAGTGCGCCTCCCCGACGGTGACGATGAGGCCGGCCGTCATGAGCAGGTCGATGCGAGTCGCCACCGTCGAGCGGGCCTGGCCGGTGACGGATGCGAGTTCGGCGCGAGTGCGCGGGGCTCCGTCTCGGAGCATCTGGAAGAGCTCCCCTGGTCCTGGTTGGCGCGATACCGGCTTCGGCAGCTGCTCGATGACCATGGGCGTCTTCTTTCTGGGCTCAACGGTGGGCGGTGGGGGCTCCGCCACGCTACCGCGCTGCTCGTCAACGTTGACTGCAACGCTTCTGTGTGGCGGCACATCTCAATTGTGCAACAGACATGAGACTTTTGCTTGACCGTCGACAGAAGTGCGGGTAGCTTTCGACACATGGTCAACGAAGACCCCACATTGGGTCCATCCCCGCTCCTGCAGATGCGCGGCATCGTCAAGCAGTTCCCTGGTGCACGGGCTCTCGACGGCGTCGACCTCGACGTCCTCCCCGGCGAGGTGCACTGCCTGCTGGGCCAGAACGGCGCAGGTAAATCGACGCTCATCAAAGTCCTCGCCGGCGCACACCAGCCAACCGAGGGGCAGCTGCTTTTGGACGGCGAGCCCATCACCATCCCGAACCCCGTTGCAGCCCTCGGCCTCGGCATCGCGACCATGTACCAGGAGCTTGACGTCGTCGACGGCCTGACGGTCGCGGAGAACGTCTACCTCGGGCACGAGCTCGACACGGCAGGTGTTTCGCGCCGCGCCGAGGCCAAGCAGCGCACGAAGGAGATCCTCGCGCGGCTCGGTCACTCCGAGATCTCGCCGACGACCGAGGTCGGCGAACTGTCGGCGGCCGGCAAGCAGATCGTCTCCATGGCGCGGGCGCTGTCGCACGACGCCCGCATCATCGTCATGGACGAGCCCTCCGCGGTGCTCGACTCCGAAGAAGTCGCGAACCTCTTCCGTGTGGTGGAGGAGCTCACGAAGGCGGGCGTCGCGATCATCTACATCTCTCACCGTCTGGAAGAGATCCGCACGATCGGCGACCGCATCACGGTGCTGAAGGACGGCCGCACGGTCGCCCAGAACCTGCCTGTCAGCGAGACGCCGACCTCCGAGCTCATCACCCTCATGACGGGCCGAAAGGTCGAGTACCTGTTCCCCGAGTCGCCTGAGCTGCCAGCGGATGCACCCGTGCTGCTCGACGTGCAGGACCTGACCCTCGCGGATACCTTCTCGGACGTCTCGTTCACGGTCTCAGCCGGTGAGATCGTCGGGTTCGCCGGGCTCGTCGGGGCTGGCCGCAGCGAGATCATCGAAACCATCTACGGCGCGCGCAAGGCCACGGGCGGCACGGTCACGGTCGAGGGCAAGACGCTCAAGCGCGGCTCTGTCACCGCCGCGGTCAATGCGGGCATCGGCCTGGCACCCGAAGAACGCAAGAGCCAGGGGCTCCTCCTCGACGAGCCCGTGTACCGCAACATCACACTTTCGACGTTCCAGCGCTTCGCTTCCTTCTCGTGGCTGAAGGAGGGCGACGAGCGCCGCGCCGCCAAAGAGCAGGCCGAGTACCTCGACCTGCGGCCGGCCGGCGTCGAGCGCGACATCCGCACCCTCTCGGGCGGGAACCAGCAGAAGGCGATGCTGGCCCGTTGGCTGGTGCACGGCTGCCGCGTGTTGCTGCTCGACGAGCCGACGCGAGGCGTCGACGTGGGAGCGAGGGCCGAGATCTACGCCCTTATCCGCAAGCTGGCAGACGAAGGGGCGGCGGTCGTCGTCGTCTCGAGCGAGATCCCGGAGGTCCTCGGCCTCGCCGACCGGGTGCTGGTCGTCTCGGAAGGACGAGTTGTCCACCAGGGCCCCGCATCCGCTCTCGATGAGCACGCCGTACTCGACATGGTTATGGAAAGCAGCGCAGCATGAGCACTCAGACTCCCCAGTCCTCATCCCCGTACGACGACGGCGTCATCGCCCCGGCAGCCGACGAGAGCTCGCGGGTCGAGCACGAGGTGGCCAGCGACAACGCGAAGCGTGGCGGCTTCTTCCGCGGCAGCTCGGCACGCAACTTCGGCCTCATCCTCGCGCTGGTCGTGCTGTGCATCGCCGGCACCGTCTCTGCGGGAGAGCGCTTCGCGAGCGTCGACAACCTCATGGTCGTGCTGAGCCAGGCCTCCATCATCGGCGTCCTCTCCATCGGCATGACGTTTGTCATCACGGCTGGCGGCATCGACCTGTCGGTCGGCTCCGTGCTCGGGCTCGCCTCCGTGTGGGCGACGACGCTGTCCACTCAGGCCTACGCCGAGGCTTGGGGCTGGTGGGTCATCGTGCTCACCTCGCTCCTCGTAGGCCTCGGCGCCGGAGTCGTGAACGGCGTGCTCATCGCCTACGGCAAGGTGGTCGCGTTCATCGCGACGCTCGCCATGATGGTTGCCGCCCGAGGCTTCGCTGAGCTCATCGCCGGCCGCCGCACACAGATCGTCAACGTCGACTCGTTCCTCGAGACGTTCCGTGGCGACCTGCTTGGTATCCCCGTCATCGTCTGGATCTTCGTGCTCGTCGCCGTTGGCGGCTGGTTCCTTCTGAACCGCACGACCTTCGGCCGCCGCACGGTGGCGGTGGGCGGCAACCCCGAAGCTGCGCGCCTCGCCGGCATCAAGGTGAAGCGCCACACGATGTACCTCTACGCGCTTGTCGGGCTGACGGCCGGTATCGCATCCGTCATGATGCTCGCCCGCACGACGGCAGGGTCGTCCACCAACGGCATGCTCTACGAGCTGGATGCGATCGCGGCGGTTGTCGTCGGTGGCACCCTGCTCGTGGGTGGCCGGGGCACGATCGTCGGCACCGTCCTCGGTGTGCTCATCTTCGCGACGCTCACGAACATCTTCATCCAGGCGAACCTCGACAGCTCCGTCCAGGCCATCGCGAAGGGCGCGATCATCGTGGTCGCGGTGCTCCTCCAGCAGCGCTTCTCGTCGCGAGCGAAGACGTCCTAGCCGGGGGCTCCGGCCCTCGCCCCGAACTGCACGCCCATCCCTCACCAGACTCACCAGACTCACCGAACCTCACCAGACCCAATCCCATCACCAGGGCAGCATCAAAGGAGATCCCCATGTCCACGAGTTCCTTCAGGAAGACAGCTTCCCGGAAGCGCCGGATCCTCGCAGCGGGAGCAACGGCAGCCTCGGCGCTGTTGCTGCTTACCGGCTGCCTCTCGAACACTCCGCCGGCGGCGGAGGGTGAAGCGCCAGCTGGCGGCAACGCGACCGCGTCCGACAATGACGCGGCCGGCGAGCCGCTGGTCATCGGCTTCTCTGCCCCCGCCGCCGACCACGGCTGGATGGGTGCCATCACCTCGGCAGCTGAGGCTGAGGCGGCGAAGTACGAGGACGTCGAGCTGCGAGTCGCGGAGGGCACCAACGACGTGAACCTCCAGATCAGCCAGATCGAGGGTTTCATCAACGACGGTGTCGACGCCATCGTGCTGCTGCCCTTCGACGGGGCTGCGCTCACCGAGGTCGCGACGAAGGCGATGGAGGCCGGCATTCCGGTCATCAACGTCGACCGTGAGTTCACGAGCCCCTTCGCGGCCCGCACCACGGTGCTCGGCGACAACTACGGCATGGGGGTGAGCGCCGGCACCTACATGTGCGAGGAGCTCGCCGACACGCCAGACGCTGTCGTCGCGGAGATCGCCGGCATCGACTCCCTGCCGCTGACGCAGGAGCGCAGCCAGGGCTTCGCGGATGCACTCGAGGACTGCGGTCTGAAGGTCTCGAACCGCGTCGCAGCTGACTTCACCGTGCAGGGCGGCGAGCAGGCGGCCACCAACCTCCTTCAGGCGGCGCCGAAGATCGACGCACTCTGGAACCACGACGACGACCAGGGTGTTGGTGTTCTCTCGGCCATCGAGAACGCGAACCGCGACGAGTTCTTCCTTGTCGGCGGAGCTGGCTCGGCGAACGTGATGCGAGAGATCCAGGAAGGCGACAGCGTCGTCCAGGCGACCGTCATCTACCCGTCGACCCAGGCTGCTGACGGCATCAAGCTGGCCCGTCTCATCGCCCACGACCGTTCGCTCGGAGACCTCTCGTCGCACAGCGTGCCGCGTCTTGTGCAGCTGTACGCGCCCGTCGTGACGAGCGAGAACGTCGACGAGTACATCGACACGGCGTTCGAGTCGTAGCCAGTCGCCCACACTGCCCACGCGGGGTGGAGCTCTCCTCCTCTCTGACTCCGCCCCGCGTTGGCCTCCTGAACGGAAGAGTGAACAATGAGTCAAGACGCACAGCCGGAGCTGGGTATCGGCATGGTCGGCTACGCCTTCATGGGTGCCGCGCACTCGCAGGCGTGGCGGAACGCGCCGAGGTTCTTCGACCTGCCGCTTGCGCCTCGCATGCAAGTCGTCGCGGGCCGCAGTGCCGAGAGGGCTGCCCAGGCGGCCCACAAGCTCGGCTGGGCGTCGAGCACCACTGATTGGCGTGAGCTGCTGACTCGCGACGACGTGCAGCTCATCGATATCTGCTCACCCGGCGACACGCACGCGGAGATCGCGATCGCAGCCCTCGAGGCGGGGAAGCACGTGCTGTGCGAGAAGCCGCTCGCCAATACGGTTGAGGAGGCCGAGCGGATGAACGCGGCGGCGATCGCGGCCGAGGTGCGTGGCGTGCGTGCCATGGTCGGGTTCACCTACCGCCGAGTACCCGCCATTCGCCTCGCCCAGCAGCTCGTCGCGGACGGGCGTATCGGCGACATCCGCCAGGTTCGCGCCCAGTACCTGCAGGACTGGCTCGCCGACGAGAACGCGCCGCTGTCGTGGCGCCTCGACAAGGAAAAGGCAGGTTCCGGGGCGCTCGGTGACATCGGCGCGCACATCGTTGACCTCACTCACTTCATCACTGGACAGCAGCTCAGTGGAGTCTCCGGGCTCGTGGAGACGTTCGTGAAGGAGCGGCCGATCGCCGACGACTTCGCGGGGCTTTCCGGCACCGGTGGCAGCGAGCGCGGACCGGTCACGGTCGACGACGCTGCCGTCTTTTTCGGCCGCCTGCAGGGCGGGGCCATCGCCGTGTTCGAGGCGACGCGCTTCGCGTATGGGCGAAAGAACGCGATCCGCCTGGAGATCAACGGCACGAAGGGCTCGCTCGCCTTCGACTTCGAGGACATGAACGTGCTCGAGTACTTCGACGCGACCGGCGACCAGGCGACCGCCGGCTACACGCGCATCCTTGTCACGGAACCAGACCATCACCCCTTCATCAAAGCCTGGTGGCCTGCTGGCCACGGCCTCGGCTACGAGCACGCTTTCACGCACCAGGCGGTCGAGCTGGTCGAGGACATCGCGGCCCACCGAGCACCGGCGCCCTCCTTCGCGGACGGCCTCGCCGTCCAACGTGTGCTTGCCGCCGTCGAGGAGAGCTCGGCCAACGGCAGCTCGTGGGTCGCGATCCCCGTGCCGGCCGCCGCCGCCCCAGCTTCAGCCGAACCAGAACTCCAGAGGAGCTAACGCATGTCTCGTCCTGTCACGTTGTTTACCGGTCAGTGGGCCGATCTGCCGTTCGAGGAGGTTGCGCGGCTGGCGGGGGAGTGGGGGTACGACGGTCTGGAGGTCGCCTGCTGGGGTGACCATTTGGATCCGTGGCGGTGGGATGACGCCGAGTACGTGGCCTCGAAGCTGGAGGTCCTCGAGCGCAACGGGTTGAAGGTGTGGACGATCTCGAACCACCTCAAGGGGCAGGTCGTGTGCGACGACCCGATCGATCAGCGGCACCGCGACATCGTCTCCGACCGGGTCTGGGGCGACGGCGAGCCCGAGGGCGTGCGGCAGCGGGCCGCGGAAGAGCTGAAGAACACGGCCCGGTTGGCGGCGGCGCTCGGCGTGAAGACCGTCACGGGCTTCACGGGCTCCTCGATTTGGAAGTACGTGGCGATGTTCCCTCCCGCCACCGAGGCGATGGTGGATGCCGGCTACCAGGACTTCGCGGACCGGTGGAACCCGATCCTGGACGTGTTCGAGGAGGTCGGGGTCAGGTTCGCGCACGAGGTGCATCCGTCGGAGATCGCGTACGACTACTGGACCACGAAGCGCGCGTTGGAGGCGATCGGGCATCGGGAGTCGTTTGGGTTGAACTGGGATCCGTCGCACATGGTGTGGCAGGACATCGACCCGGTGGGGTTCTTGTGGGACTTCCAGGACCGCATCTATCACGTGCACTGCAAGGACACGAAGAAGCGCCTCAGCAATGGCCGCAATGGGCGGTTGTCGTCGCATCTGCCGTGGGCTGACCCGCGGCGGGGGTGGGACTTCATCTCGACCGGGCACGGGGACGTGCCGTGGGAGGACTGCTTCCGCATGCTGAACGCGATCGGCTACGAGGGTCCGTTGTCGGTGGAGTGGGAAGACGCGGGCATGGACCGCCTCGTCGGCGCTCCGGAAGCGCTCGGTTTCGTGCGCAAGCTCTCCACGTACCGCCCGTCGGAGGCAGCGTTCGACTCGGCGTTCTCGACCAAGCAGGACTAGCGCACGAAGCAGGACTAGCGATCAGAGCCTGGCTCGTCAGCCTTCGGCGATGGCGTCGAGGATACGGGTGAGTCGATACGGCACAACCTCGGAAAGCGAGACTGTTGTGCTGGTCCGGGTGACGCCGGGGAGATCAAGCATCGCCCGCGTCACCCGGTGCAGGTCGCTGGTGTCCTTCGCGACGACGCGCACAAGCAGGTCAGCGTCACCGGTCGTGGAGTGCACCTCGACGACTTGAGCCAGCTCCGCGAGCCTCGCGTAGGCCTCATCCGCGGCGTTCTGGCTCAGCGAGAGGGCAACAAAGGCAGTCAACGGGAAGCCGAGGGCGGCGGCGTCGAGCCGCCTGCTCTCTGGGGCGAGCATCCCCTCGCGCTCGAGCCTCATGAGCCGAGCGTGCACGGTGTTGCGCGCCACCCCGAGTTCGCGAGAAAGCGCCAAGACGGATGCTCCCGAGTGCCGGTCGAGCGCGCGGATGATGCGCGCATCCAAAGCGTCGAAGCCACTCTGCTTGGGCATTTGTGCTCCTCCTGCGTGGGTTTGTGTGCAGTTTGCTCACGCACTGCACCTCGTCTTGCGCAGAATACCCGCGACGACGAAGCTCTGCGCATGCCTGAACTTGTCGAGCCCCCACGGCACCGCGTCATCGATGACATCGCGGGCCTCGCCGTCGGCGCCCTCGTCATCTCCTTCGGGCTGTTCCTGCTCAAAGCCGGCGGACTCGTCACAGGGGGAACCGCTGGGCTTTCGCTTCTGCTCGGTTATGTGCTGCCCATGCCGTTCGGCGTCATCTTCGTCGTCGTGAACCTTCCGTTCTTCGCCCTCGCCGCGAGAGGAAAGGGGTGGCCGTTTGTCGGGAGGAGCCTCGCCTCGATCGGCCTCGTGTCACTCCTGACATCCCTGCACGCCTCCGCCATCGGGGTCGGACATCTCGAGCTCCATCCCGTGTACGCAGTGCTGCTAGGCAATGTGCTCTGCGGGGTCGGGCTGCTGATCCTCTTCCGCCACAACTCGAGTCTCGGCGGGTTCACCGTGGTTGCGCTCGTGGTTCAGGAGCGATTCGGGATCAGGGCGGGTTGGGTGCTCCTCGCCCTGGACCTACTCGTCGTGCTCGCATCGCTGAACGTTATCGCCCCGCTGTCGGTGCTCATCTCGGCGGTGGGAGCCGGCGTCATGAGCCTCATCATCATGCTCAACCATCGCCCGGGAAGGTATCGCGCGATGTGAAAGGGCGGCCAACCCGATGGGTTCGCCGCCCTTGAACTTTCACGATGTGGACTCGCATGCGCGCGGGCGTCTCGTGAAAGTAGTGATGGGCACCAACCTCCCCCGAAGTTGGTGCCCATCGTCCCCTGCCGCGGTCGCCTTGGCGAGTAGTGCAGTTGGGCGTCGTCCCCCGATGACGCCCGCCCCGGTGTCGATTGGGGCCTGCAGTTCCTCAAACCGGGCGTTACGCGCCGGCGCGGGGAGTATTTGGTTGCTCTCTGTTCCGTTGTGGATCTCAGGCCGAAGCTCAAGATCTGGGGGATGTGGGGCGTTACCTCCGAAAGTAGCTTCACTTGCGTGGGGCCGTCCGGATGGAGCTTGTATCGCTCTCACGAGAAGGAAACTAACACGAGAAGTCGGCGCGCTTGCACTCCTGAGGGGTCCGGATAGGCGCATTTAGTCCATGGGTATCGTCCGCGTGCCGTCTGGTTGGTCGGGTACATAGAATCCGCTTCTGACCAGGGGAGTTCTGACCTAGACGAATGGACCGATCCATGCATGCTCTCACGAGAATGCCGTTTCCGCGCTTCCGTTGGCGATTCTGGATCATGGTGTGTGATATGCCACTCGCGGGGGCTTCCTGTGACGAACGGATCGTGTTACATGAAGACATGAACCTTGATCCGGAGAAGTCACTCAACGGGCTGCACGTCACCCTCGAGCCAGCCAGCCCTGAGGGCTGGGCGGAGCTCGGTGACGCGCTGTGCGTTCCGGAGGTGTTCGCTTCGGGGTGGGGTGGCGGCCCCTCTGGTATCCCGGACCGTGCCGACTGGGACGGCTGGGTCTCGAACTACACGCCAGGGCCACAAGCCGGATGCACCTACATCGTTCGCGTTGCGGGCGGCCCTCAGCATGGCCGAGCCGTCGGCACCACCTCGATCGGACGCGTCGACCTCGCAACTGAGTCCGCCGAGATCGGCTGGACGGCCTACGTGCCAGCAGTCTGGGGCAGCATCGTGAACCCTGCGACGAAACTGGTGCTGCTCGACCACCTCTTCGCGGTGGGCTTCGGGCGGGTCGCGTTCAGCGCGGACAATCTCAATGAGCGATCTCAGGCTGCCATCGCCAAGCTCGGAGCTACCCGTGAGGGGGTGCTGCGACGGCACCGTCCTCGCGCTGATGGCACCTGGCGCGACACCGTTCGCTTCTCCATCATCGAGTCGGAGTGGCCGACCATACGGCGGGGTCTGCTCGCGCGGGTGGAGCGCGGCGCAGGGCTGCTCCCGGGCGGTGATTTCTCGGACTGACGCGAGCGACGCGCGCCGACTGAGCGTGTCTTTCGGGAGACGTGGTTCCATGGAGCTATGACGACTCCTGTGTACACCGCAATTGCCCATGCTTCCGGTGGTGGCCGTGACGGCCACGTGCGTTCGGAAGACGACCGCATCGACCTCGACACGCGTCCCCCCAAGGAAATGGGTGGCAGTGGCGAGGGAACCAACCCTGAGCAGCTGTTCGCGGCTGGCTACTCGGCCTGCTTCCTCGGCGCGTTCCACGCGGCGGGCAAGCAGCTCGGCAAGGACACGAAGGACGCGGCCGTCTCCACCTCAGTGGGGATCGGCAAACGCGAGCCCACCGGTTTCGAGCTCTCCGTTGTGCACGACGTGTACGCGCCGAACCTCTCCGCGGACGAGACTGCTGAGGTCGCCCGCGTCGCGCACGAAGACATCTGCCCTTACTCGCACGCGACCCGCGGCAACGTCGACGTGCAGATCAACGTCGTCAGCTGATGACTGAGCTGAACGAACAGGCTGGTCAGCACCACGAGGATGAGCAGATCACGAGGGCAGAACTTGCTGCCATCGTCGACCACACGCTGCTGAAGACCGACGCGACGCCCGACCAGGTCTCCGCCCTCCTCGAGGAGGCGAAAGCCCTCACAGCGTTCTCGATCTGCGTTTCCCCCAACATGTTGCCCGTGCAGGGCGAGGCGGGTGGGGTGAAGATCGCGACGGTCATCGGGTTCCCGTCCGGGAAGCACCACTCGGCGATCAAGGCGGCAGAGGCTGCGAGGGCTGTCGCCGATGGCGCCGATGAGCTCGACATGGTCATCGACATCGGCATGCTGAAGGCTGGCCGTGCCGATCTCGTGCAGGCAGATGTTGCAGCAGTTCGGGTGGCGGCGCCGCACACCCTGCTCAAGGTCATCATCGAATCGGCCGCGCTCACCGACGACGAGATCGTCGCGGCTTGCGAGGCCTCTGAGGCTGCCGGGGCCGACTATGTGAAGACGTCGACCGGGTTCTCGGCGGCTGGGGGAGCATCCACCCATGCCGTGGCGCTCATGCGCGCGACGGTCGGCGAGCGGCTCGGCGTCAAGGCGTCTGGCGGCATCCGCTCGACGGCGGATGCGCTTGCCATGGTTGAGGCTGGGGCGTCGCGTCTCGGCCTCTCCGGCACCGCGGCCGTGCTCGACGGACTGTCTTCCTAAGTTCGGGCAGACAACGAGAGATGCGCGTCACCCGCAAGGGTGACGCGCGTCTCTGTGTGGCGACTGTCCTGGGTCCAGGCAGGATCTTCCGCGCGGCAGGCACCTATTCGGAGTTCCCAGAGTTCCGGAGCATGTACTCGATGTACTCCTTGTCTTCTGCAGGAATATCCTGCTTCCAGCGAATGATGAAGATATCGCGAATCTGAACATCACTCTCCAAGCGGGTTGCGTCCGCGTCCTCTTTCGAAGAGAACTTGAAGACATCTGCCTGGTCTGAGCTGAGCGCCTCTACACACGCGTTTTCGCCCTGGCAGGCCTGGGCTGTCGCATCCTCCTGTGACGTCAGGATCGTTGGGGCCTCTGTGTCCCATACACCCGCGAGAGTCACATCATCTCGGAGGTAGTCACAGCCCGCCAAGAGAGTCGAGAGCACAGCAGCCAACACCGCAAATGAGATTGCCTTCGATTTCTTGCGTTCCATGAAACGGTTCCTCTGATCGAGTTACGAGTTAAGAGTCACGAGTAACTCGGGGTGAGGGCCTCCGCCGGTATTGCACGTGCACGCGGAACGCACGCACCCTGTTGGATGGCGTGCGTTCCGGAGACAGGCTAGTGCCTCTGTGCCGAAGAACGCGGTGGGTTCGAGGCTATGGACGAGCTGTACCGAGATCACTCCCGAGAGGATTCGGCGTGCCCAGTGCGTCCGGGATCTCTTTTCCGGACTGGAGAGCGTTCTCGAGGACGAAGGTCACAAATTCCTTGTCTTCGACGGGCACGCCTTCCGACCACCGCATGAGGAAGATCCCTCGGACGAGTTCGTCGTTCGGCTGCTTCGCCGCGGCGGCGGCGTCTTCAGACGGGAACTTCAGGAAAAGCCCCTGGTCGGCTTGCAGCGCTTCCACGCAGTCGAACATCGCGCCGCAGACGGTCCCTGTGACATCTTTTTGGTTCGTCAACTCTTCCGCGGCTTCCGTGTCCCACACGAACCTGAGTTCGACGTCGTGTGCGGTAAGGCAGCTTGTCATCAACGCGGCGGTTGCGACGAGCACGACGGCGAGGCCCCAGCGCTTCATGGCTTCGCCTGTCTCACTTGTCGCCATTGGGTTTCGACCAGTTGCACCCGTGGCGGAACACCTCGTGCCAGTTCTCCTTGGCAAGCGCTGGGCGGTATGGCTCCAGGTCCCAAGTCGGGTTCGTCAGCACATCGACACCGTACATGGCGTGGCAGTAGTACTGCTGCCGAGTGGAATGATTGATGTTGTAACGCGCGGGAGACTTGTTCGCGAACTCGTTCCATCCGTCGGCCATGATGATCGACAAGCCAATGTTGGGGCTGTGTGGAGTGTTGACCGCCCCGAGGCGAATGGCGCGGTTCCAGCCGGACGGCTTCATGACGTGCACGCCGTTGATCCATCTGACGTAGTCGAACAGGTTGGTGCCCCAGAACGGGTCGGCGACGATCGGGTACTGGAAGTCACCTGCCGTATGCTCCACGACTTGGACTACCTGTGTTCCGGTCACTTCGTAGTGGGTGGGAACTTCCACGCCGTTCGCGTCCTTGGCCCAGGCCGGTGCGACCCCGCCGAGCAGGGTACCGTCAGCGGCGCGAAGGAAGAGAGCCCCATCATCGGACTCTTGAATGTGGGAAAGCCCGGCCGCTTCGAATTCGTACGGGATCTCCTGGGTCGTTGTCCCTTCGGCGATCGTGGAGACCACCTGTACCGAGCCGTCTTCCTTGACCACTGCAGTTGAACTGATGCCGCTCGTGTGGTCCACGAAGAGCGTTCCGTCGTTCGTGATCTCGGCCGGCGCCTCCGCACCTGTTGCCTGCACAAGCGACATCGTGACGGCCGTGCCATCGGCCGGGTCTACCTCGATGGAACTCGAGCTGGACTCCAGAGCGACCGTCGTCGGTTCCGTCTGATCGCCCGGGTCGATTGTCGCAGTCGCGTCGGTGCCACTGACGACGATGTCCTCGTGGAGGTTGTCGAAGACCTCTGGTGTGACCTCTTCGATGGCTTCTTGCGACTCCGATTCGCTCGGTGTCTCCCCCGCCTCATCGGCATGCGCCGGCACGGCGCTCATGATGGTGATGCCCATGAGTGCCGCCAGTGTGGCGGCCGCAGCTTTCCGTTTCATATTCCCCCCTGGGATGATTCAAAGACGCTACTTATAAGTAGCGTCTTTGACCTTACAGGGGTCGAGTCAGGATTGGTCCGGTCCATGCATATGCAAGTGAAGACCGCTCGTCACACGGGATCTGGTGCACCGCAGTGTCCAGCGCGCGTGCCTCAGGCTCGAGTGAGGTGACGGTGCACTGTCGCGTGGATGCCCTCGATGTCGCCCTGCTCGGTGAGCCGCACGAGGGCTTCGTGGTGCGAACTGAAGTCGCTGAGGGGTGCATGCGCACCCACGGCGTGGGACGAGCAGATGAGGGACTCGGTGGCGATCGTCGCGTAGGCCCGCGTGAGCCGCGAATTGCCTGCGCTCGCCACGAAGCGAGTGTGGAACTCGTGGTCGAGGCGCAGCGCTCGAGCTTCGCTGCCCGCCGCGATGGCAGCGTCGAGCTCGCTGACGACCGAGGAGAGTGCAGATGCGATGGCGGCCCGCTCCGCGGCGGGCCTGGCCGCGATGACGGCGGCGGCAGCGCATTCGAGCACTTCGCGGGCCGCGAAGATCTCCGCGACGTCCTCGTCGGTGAGCTCGCGAACGAACACCCCGCGATTGCGTCTGCTCTCGAGCAGCCCCTCTTGGATGAGCCTCTGCAGGGCTTCCCGCACAGGGCCGCGGGAGACCTGGAAGTCGCCGGCGATGCGCGCCTCGTTCAGCTGCGAGCCCGGCGCGAAGGTCCCATCCACGACGCGTTCGCGCAGGTGCTCGGCGATGATCGCCGACGTCGACTGGCTCTGGATCCCGGGCAGCGCCGTCGTGCTCTGGTGGGATGCGCTCATGAGTGCAGCTGGCCGGAGTGGGCTTCGTGGCCGACATGCGCGGCAGGTTCAACCTGGAACGTGCTGTGGCTCGTCTCGAAGTGCTCTTTGAGGCACGCATCGAGTTCGCACAGCACGGCGTCGAGGCCCCGCTCGTCGAGCGCTTCAGGGGCGACGACGACGTGGGCGGAGAACATGGGAACTCCCGAGGTGATGGTCCACGCGTGCACGTCGTGCACATCCACGACCCCCGGCACCGACCGGAGGTGCTCCCGGGTGGCGTCGAGGTCGACGTTCTTCGGGGTTGCCTCCATGAGCACATCCACGACCTCGCGGAGAAGGCTTACGGCTCTCGGCAAGATGAGGACCGCGATGAGGATCGATGCGATCTGGTCGGCGACCATCCACCCGGTCACCCATATGACGATGGCGGCGATGATGACGGCGACAGATCCGAGCAGGTCGCCAAGCACCTCGAGGTACGCGCCGCGGACGTTGAGGCTCTCCTTCTGCCCCGAGCGGAGCACTAGGAGGGAGACCAGATTCGCGACGGCGCCGATGACGGCGGCGAGGAGCATGATGCCCGATTCGATCTCGACTTCCTGCCCGAAGCGGCGAATTGCCTCGATGAAGATCGTGACCGCGATGACGCCGAGGATGAGGCCGTTGATGAGCGCCGCGAGCACCTCGGCGCGCTGGAAGCCGAAGGTGCGTCTGGAGGATGCGGGCAGCGTCGCGACGTAGCTGGCGAGGAGTGCGACGGTGACCCCGGCGGCATCGGTCAGCATGTGGCCGGCATCGGCGAGCAGGGAGAGCGAGTTCGAGGCGATCGCGCCGACGACCTGCACCAGGAACACGCTGGCCGTGATCGCGAGCACGATGATGAGCTTCTTGCGGTGCTTGCCCGTCGCCGTGGCGTGGTCGCCCAGGCCGTGGCTGTGGCCGTGCCCGTCAGAGTCGGTCGATGTGCGTTCGACGCAGGGGTGTTCAGGGCTGAACGACTCGCCACCCTCGTGGTCGTGCTCTGACGAGTGGCCGCTGGTGGGCTCGGCGTCGTCTGGCTTGTGGGGAATCGGCATGACCTCAGGGTAGCCCGACCGTAGATTGTTGACAATCTGCAGTTTGGTGACTTTTCGAGCCGCCTCGACCCCCGCTAGGCTCCTCCCATGCCTTCATCGCCCGACGCCCCCGCCCAAGCAGAACACGAGGCTGACGACGCGGCGCTGCGTCGACTCACCTCGATCCGCGGCAGCATCGACAACATCGACGCAGCCCTCGTGCACATGCTCGCAGAGCGGTTCAAGTTCACGACCCTCGTGGGTGAGCTGAAGGCCGAGTATGGTCTGCCGCCCGCGGACCCGGACCGGGAGCGCCGCCAGATCCTCCGCCTGCGTCAGCTCGCGGAGGAGGCGCACCTCGACCCTGAGTTCGCCGAGACGTTCATCAATTTCATCATCGCCGAGGTGATCCGCCACCACGAGCGCATCGCCGAGCAGGTCTAGCTCGCCAGCCCAGCCCAGCCCGGCCCGGTCCAGCCCGGACCCAGTGCATCCTGGCCCGGCTCGTCAGCGCCGCGCGAGTGCATCCGCCATGCGCTGGATGATCTCCTCGAGTATCGGCTTGGGTGTTGCGAAGACGATACGCACGTACTGCTCGAAGCCCGCGCCGCAGGACGCGCCGGCGGTCAGGGTGACGCCCGCGTTGTCGAGGAAGAACTTTGCGGGAGGGCCTTCGATGCCGAGCTCTGACACGTCGAGCCAGGCCACGTAGGTTGATTCCGGCACGATCGCGCGAACTCCGGGCAGGTGATCGGCGACAAGCGAGAAGAGGAGGTCGCGGTTCGCGACGAGCGCCCTGTTGACTTCATCGAGCCAGTCATCGCTGTCGCGGTACGCGGCCTCTGCAGCGAATGCGCCGAGGATCGAGGATCCCCAGACGACGCCGAACCCGAACGTGCGGTAGTGCTCGAGGTCGTCGTCGTTCGTGAAGATGAGCTGCGCTGACTTGAGGCCGGCGACGTTCCAGGCTTTTGACGCTGCCGTCGAGGTCACGGAGTGGCGCGCTGCCTCCTCGGAGATCGAGGCGTAGGGGATGTGCGGCGGCCCGTCGAGAGTGAGCGGCGCCCAGATCTCGTCGGCGAACACGCGGCCGCCGCCGCGTTCGACGATGTCGGCGAGGCGGAGCAGCTCCTCACGCGTGTAGATGGCACCCGTCGGGTTGTGCGGGTTGACGAGGACGACGTTGGCGGGGCCGTTCGCGAAGGCCCGCTCGATGCCGTCGAAGTCGAGCGTCCACCGGTCGTTCTCGATGACGCCTGGCACCTCAATCGTCTCGCGTCCTTGCAGCGCTTCGGTGACGAGGAACGGCATGTAGGCGGGCGTCGGCACGATGATGGGGGAGCCGGGCGCGGTGAAGTGCCGCACGAACACGTCGAAGGCGCCCATGACGTCGGCGACGTGGTGAATGCGCTCCGGGGCCACGGCCCACTCGTAGCGTCGCTCGAAGAAGGCGGATGCGGCGGCCGTGGTCCGTGCCCAGGTGGGCGGGGCGAGGTAGCCGAGTTCGTCCTTTGTGACGGCGCTCACGATCGCGTCCCGCACGTTGGAGGCCGTGCCGAAGTCCATCTCCGCAACCCACGCGCCGATGGTGCCCTCGTTGAGGCTCCACTTTCGGCTGTCAGGGCGGTCAAGTTCCGCGCGGCTGATTGCATCGAAGCGCGTGGTGGTCGCCACCTTGCTTGACGGTGGTGTCTTGCTTGTCGGCGTGGGCATGGGGGAAGCGTAGCCATGTGAACGTTCAAGGCCCCCCGCGTATTTCCAAAGGTTTCGCCGCGGCTCCACAAGCTGACGCGAGTTCCGTACGTTGACCCTGTGGCCATTGAAGAACGAAATGAACAGACCTTTGCGACCAGGCAGATCCACGCCGGCGCGGTCGTCGACAGCGACGTCGGCGCGCGCGTGACGCCGATCTACCAGAGCGCTGGGTACGTCTTCCCGTCGTACGACGAGGCAGAGGCCAGGTTCTCGGGCGAGAGCGTCGGGCGCGCCTACTCTCGGGGCGACAACCCGACGAACGTCGTGGCAGGGAAGCGCATCGCGAACCTCGAGGGTGGGCGCAACGGTCTTGTCGTGTCGAGCGGGCAGGCGGCCATCGCCATGACGCTCTTCTCGTTGGCCGCCTCCGGTGATCACATCCTCTCGACGGCCAGCCTCTACGGTGGCACGCGTCAGCTCTTCGACGGCAGCCTCACACGGCAGGGCCTGAACTTCGAATTCCTTGGCGCAGATGCGACCGAAGAGGAGTGGCTGTCACGCGTTCGGCCAGAGACCCGTGCCGTGTACACGGAGTCGGTGCCGAACCCGAAGAACGACGTCGTCGATCTCGAGCTCCTTGGGCGCGTGGCGGCGAAGGCAGGCGTGCCGCTCATCGTCGACAACACGGTTGCGACCCCCTACTTGTGTCGTCCCATCGAATGGGGCGCCGACATCGTCATCCACTCGACCTCGAAGTGGCTTTCTGGTCATGGCTCGGTCATCGGCGGCGTCATCATCGACGCCGGCAAGTTCGACTGGGCGGCCAACTCTGCGCGCTTCCCGCACTTCACGAAGGGCTCATTCGAGGGGGCGCCGTCGTTCATCGAACGCTACGGCGCGGACACGTTCATGAGCTACGTGAAGTCGGTGACCGTGCTCGACTACGGCCCCACGGTGCCGCCGACGAGCACGTTTCTGCTGCTGCACGGCATCGAGACGCTGTCGCTGCGCATGGAGCGCCACGTCGAGAACGCGCAGCGCGTCGCGGAGTGGCTCGAGTCTCGGCCCGAGGTTGCTTCCGTCGACTATTCGGGTCTCCCGTCGAACGACTACTACGAGCTCGCACAGAAGTACCTGCCGAACGGGGCCGGTTCGGTCGTCTCGTTCGACCTGCCCGGTGGGCCGGATGCGGCGCGCAAGTTCGTGGAGGCCCTCGAGCTGGTCAGCCATATGACGCACATCGGAGACGTGCGCACGCTGGCGCTGCACATGCAGTCGACGATCTTCAAGCGCTCCTCGCAGGAGCAGCGCGACGAGGCCGGCGTGACGCCAGGGCTCATCCGCCTGTCGATCGGTATTGAGGGGATCGACGACATCCTCGCCGACCTCGAACGCGGACTCGAGGCGACCAAAGCGTAGGTCGGCGCCCGCAGCGCCCCTTACGCACCAGGGGCGCATGCTAGCCCGGAGGTGTTCCTCTTCCGGCTCCGTTAGGCGGTCACGGTCACGATCGCGCTGGAGGGGCCGCCGCAGACGTCAGCGTCGTCTCGCTTCCAGTCTGGAGATACGACCGTGTCCGTGACTGTGCCCCCGGCGCTATCCAGGGTTCTCACGGTGAGCTCCTCGGGGTGGTACATGTCGATCCGGAAGGTCCAGCTTCCCGCCGTCGGGTTGCTCGCGATGAGATCGCCGGGGACGAGGATCTCTTCGTTGAGCGGCTCGGATAGGGTCGAAAGGCACGTGCGTTCCGGGCAGAGCTGGACCTCGGCAACCTCGCTGGTGTCGCCCTCGAATTGCACCTCAAGGTTGTCGAACCACCCGACTGCGGGGCAGGCCGTGGTGATCGGGGCACTGCAAGCGCCGAGTGTGAGTGCTGTCGTGAGGGCGACCAGGGTCGCGGCTGCGCTGCGGGTCGCGCGGTTCTCGGGACCGGACTGCGAGTGTGTGTCACTGTGAGCCATGCGCTGCATCGTAGTCTCCTCCACTTCGTGCAACGTTTCGAGGTCTGAACGCGCTCATCACGCACCCCGCGCGCGATGCCGGCGAACTGCGGCCCGGTTCGCGCAGCGCACGGAGCAGTAGCGCTGCCGGCCATTCCGGGTGACGTCGACGACGACGTTCCGGCAGTCGTCGCCGGCGTCGAGTCCCGCCGCGCACCGGCTCAGTCGGTGCATGCCGCGGGTGGTGAGGTGGAGGGCGGTGCCGACGGTGATGACGGCGAGCAGGATCTCTGGCAGTGACATCTCCCAGCCTCGGTAGTGGAGGTGCCACCCCTCGTTGTCGTGGTTTGTGAGGCGCGGGTATGCGGTCGCCGAGGCCATGAGCGTGTTCAGTACTTCGGCGCGCTCTTCGTCGGTGGGGGCATCCACAACCCTGAGCCACTGGTCGATCACCGATCGGGTTCGCGGGTGGTCCTCGGCCTCCGGTGGGAAGGGCATCGTCATGCCGTGCTCGCGAGTTCTGGCAAGCAGTGCCGGGCGGTCCACTGGCCAGTCGTTGGCGAGGGATGCTGCCAGTACAACCGCGTATTCGCCGTAAGGGTTGAGATGCATAAGGCTATTACACCAGGCTCGGAGGCATGACGAAACTCACCCCCACAGACGACTTCGCAACCCGCCCGATCGAGCTGCCCCGCATCAGTGGCCTCAAGGCCGAAGGGCTCGCTTCGCCATCATTGACCTGTGTCGAGCACGGATGGGCAACCGCATCCCGCCACTCGACGTCTCTCGGCATCGTGATCTACAGCACGTGTGGCACGTGTGGCGCGTACCGAGCCGAGATCCTCGCGTCGGATGGCCTCTTCCCGCAGCCCATCTCCGACGCGATCGTGGCCCCGAATATGCGCGGCCTGTGATGTGAGGGGCCGGACGCATGGGCTCCGGTTTCCCGCGTACATCTCTCGGATGACGAAGTTCACCACTTCGGATGACGTGATCGGCCCGGTCCAACGCGTACTGTCGAGCCTGTGCATTCCCGTCGAGTCGTGACCTTCGTTGCCCTCAGCGTGCTCGCCGCTACCTCGCTGTCTGCGTGCGCGCCGCCCGACCCCGTGCGCCTCGTCGATCACCTCGCCGTCAACGAGCTGTCCGCGACGCTTAACATCGACGAGCTGCTGCCCGATGATGCGTCCGCGTTTGTGCTCGGCTGTCCGTACAGCGACGTGGATGCGCTCGCGACGAACACGGGCATCGAACGAGACCGGTTCCGCATCGGCGACCGCCACCTGCCCGGACTCAACACGGATGGACCCATCGCCCTGCTGCCGATCGTCGACGGCAAGGTGCGCCCGGGCGTGGAGTACGACACGCAGTACGTGTCGATGTGCGGGACGCACAATACCCCGGTCATCGACCGCGGCTCGATCGTCACGTTCGCCCAGGACGGCTACGGGTGGTGGTTCGCCGTGTCGGTGCAACCGAGCGAACAGGTGTAGCGCGTTCGATCCCACGCGAGACGCGGTGAGGTCCCCGATCCCGCCCTCGGCGTCCGGCCAGCACGTGGTGATGAGGTGTCCTGCGTGCGCGGTTCCCGGTGAGGGGTGCTGGGCTGAGGTGTGACGGCCGAAGCCGTGACGCTGCCCACCGCGTCGACAGGTGGACTGGGAAACCGCCAGCCCTCGGTGTGTGCTCGCGCCGTGCGCCTACCGACTCACCGCGATGATGTGCTCGCTGCTCGCTGCTCGCTGCTCTCTGCTCTGGGGCCAGGCTTACGCCTCCAGGAGCTCGACCTCCCAGTTCGTCCGCTGGATGATGACGTCGAGTTCGCGCAGCGCCTGCGCAACACCGTCCGCCTTGGCCCGCACGTCGCGCACGGGCAGTGCTGACATCTGCCGCAGCTCGCTGCGCATCTGGCGCTGCCCCCACGACCCGGCCGCCGCATCCGCTGCCCGAACCAGGATGCTGTGCTGGCTTCGCAGCGTTTCGCGCGCCGCGAGGAGGGCGGTGATCGTGCGTCCGTCCTCGGTGGGAGAAGTCGCGTTGGTGATATTGATCGACGTGACGAGGCGCTCGAGCTGCAAAAGGCGCGTCGCGCACTCGTCGAGGAGCTCGCCCGCGTCTTCCGTGGGCTGCTCACCCTCCTGATAGGAGGCGTTCGCGACGATGCGAGCCTGTAGCGACTCGACGCGCTTCTGCAGGTCAGCGCGCTCCAAGAGCGCTTCGGCGAGTTTCATGCGTCCACGATCTCACGTCGTGGTGGCCTCGATATAGACAGGGCCGAGGCTCGAGAGCTCATGAGTGATCGAAACGGAGACCGACCCGGCGACTCCGGCTGGCACCTCGATCACGTCCGCACGATCGATCGGCTCGAAGCCGCAACCCCCACCCTCACCGCCCTCTGCGAGGTACCGGTAGTTGATCGAAATCTCGGATGCACTCAACGTGATGAGCTCACTCGGTGCGTGGCTGCAGGGTTCGGCACCGTCCTGACGGATGACGGTGAATGTACCGTCGTCGTTCGAGACGAGCACAGGGCGGCGCTGTGTAATGTCCGTGCCGAGAATGAGAGCAGACTGCTCCGCCGTCGCGACAGGCGCCACTGCGCCGTCGAGCACGGTGATTGCTGGCGCGACCGCCTCCGTCGTCGCCCCTGCAGGGAGCTCGATCGTCGGGTCATCGGTCTGCACGTACTCGCTGGTCATGCGAACCTCGACGCCCAACGGGTCGATCCCGGGCGGGACCTGGAACTCGTCGACTCGTGTCGTCCCGGTCAGCGTGCAGGCCAGCTCGGGATCGCCGAGGTAGGCGTACGTGATGAGGATTGTCTCGGGGTCGAGCACCATCAGCCGAGACGGGGCTTCGCTGCAAGAATCTTCCCCGTTGTCGTTCCGAACGACTCGGAACGTCTTCCCATCCTCGCTCAGCACGGCGGCTTCGGAGCGGGGGTTGTCCTCCTGCCAGAGCAGCTGGTCCTCCTCACGCGTCGCCGACCGCGCGACCGCGGGCTCGAACTCCTCGACGTAGACACCGGCGTCAGCCGCGGGAGTCTCCGCTGGGTTCCCGACGTGCGGGTCCGCGGGTGCGCATCCCGCGAGCGTCGCGGCGAGGGGCATCTTCGATCGGCGCAGCGCTGTCGTCTCGGTCACCCTCGAAGGCTACCGATTGGGTCGGTCCCGCGGAAGGCTCCGTGAGTCGGGCTCGTCAGTGCGCCGTGAGGAGCGCCGCTGAGATCTCGTCACCGACGAGCTCGACCGTTATGGGGCGCCCTGTCGCCTCTTTGGGCAGGTCGAAGTCGTCGACTACCAGAACGCCCAACGCTGCGCATAACTCACCAGTCGGCTCCTTGCCCTCATAGGTGATGCGTATCCCTGCGTCGCCGAGGGCTTCCAGGCGTGTTGCTCTGGTCGAGCAGGGGCCGCCTCCGGCGTCCAAGCGGACGACTTGGACCGACTCTTCGTTTTCGTCGAGGAAGGCAGCGTTGAGCAGGGGAATGTTGAGGTCTGGCCACCTCTCGGAGTCTGCGAAGTGGGCCGTCGTTGCGGCATCCGCCTCGTCTTCGGTGGTGCTGCGCGACTCGACCGGCTCAAGCTCGTAGCTTGCGGTGACGACCAGCCCATCGAGGGGCGTTGGCTGCGCAAGCTCGGCCGGTCCGTCCGGCGAGCACCCCGTCAGCATGGCGATGACAGCGGCAAGAGCGCCAGCGGAGGCGGCCAGGTTCCGACGGTTCCGGCGGCGGTGGTGCGCGTGCTGCATGGGTTCAACGTAGCCGAGGCCGGTCGAGCTGGCCAGACTCACGTTCCTCTGCCCGACACCCTGGGCGCGCCCCGAGCTCGGTGGCTAGCCTGGCCTCATGTCCTGGATCCACGCAGCCGCCTTCTCGGCGGAGCCCCTCTACCTGAACACCGCTTCGATGGGCTTGCCGCCTCGGCCGACAACGGATGCGCTGACGCACGAGATCGCGGGGTGGAGCGCGGGGCGTCGGCAGGCGAACGACTACGACGGCACCGTGCGCCGGTCGCGCGAGCTGTACGCGGAGCTTGTGCACGTGCCGGCATCGTGGGTCGCGATCGGCAATCAGGTCTCGCCGCTCGTCGGGCTGATCGCCGCATCCGTGCCCGACGGCGCCGAGGTGCTGTTCGCCGAGAACGACTTCACGAGCGTCAGCTTCCCGTTCGCGGCGCACGCAGACCGGGGGCTGCGCCTGCGCGAGGTGCCCCTGCATCGCATCGCCGATGAGATCGGCCCAGGCACGGCCTGGGTGGTGGTGTCGGCAGTGCAATCCAGCAACGGGGCCGTCGCCGACCTCGACGCCATCGAGGCTGCGGCGAAGGAGCACGGCGCGCGCACCCTCATCGACCTGACGCAGTCCGCAGGGTGGAACGACATCGACGCGAGTCGGTTCGACGCGACCGTGTGCGCCGCCTACAAATGGCTGCTCTGCCCGCGGGGGACCGCGTTCCTGACGCTGCACCCTGAACTGCACGAGAGCATCCGCCCGCTTGCAGCGAACTGGTACGCCGGCGAGGATCCGTGGACAAGCATCTACGGGCTGCCGCTCAGGCTTGCAGCGGATGCGCGCCGCTTCGACGTCTCGCCGGCCTGGCACGCATGGGTCGGCACAGAGGCTTCGCTCGAGTTCCTGCTCGGTATCGGCCCCCCCGCGCTGGAGGCGCACGCGCTCGAGGTGAGCGCCGCATTCGCGGCCGCCGCCGGGCTCCCGGATGCGCGCTCCGCGATCCTCGCCCTCGCCCCCGTCGAGGGCGCAGCTCTGGAGATCCAGGACACGCTCGCGAGGCTCGACGTGATGGCCGCGAACCGCGCCGGTAACTTGCGGCTCTCCTTCCACGCGCACAACACCGCCGAGGAGGTCGAGCCGCTCGGCGAGGCCCTGCGAGGCCTCATGCACATCGTCTCGGGACGCTGACGCGGACCCTTCCGCGGAATTAGACTCCGGCCGTGCGCGGTAAGAACTTCTTCGACAACCTGGCCAGGAAGGTCGGCGGGAAAGCCCCGTCGACGACCGTGGGGCGCCGCGCGCAACGTGCCCTCATGGCCGAGCGGAGCATCCGCGAAGTGCTCGAACTGGCCGTGCGGCTCGGCGAGACGATGCTTGCCCTCGGCGCATCCGCGACCGACGTCACCGACGCGATCCGCCGCACCACGAAGGCTTTCGGCGTCGACTGCCAGATCGACCTCACGTTCACGTCGATCCTCGTCGTGCACGACGGCGCCAACGACGGTGCGGGCATCAGTCTGCTGCGCGTCGTCAACAGCAGGCTCCCCGACTACGACCGCCTCACCCGCGTCATGGAGCTGTCGCGCGAGATCGCCGCCGACCCCAACGACATCGATGTCGTCGAGACGATCGACGACCCGGCCAAGCTCGAGGCGGCGCTCGAGCAGCTCGAGTCGTTCCACCAGCGCCTCGACGAGATCCTCGTCGCCCCGCAGCGCTTCCGCCGCTCGATGGTCACCCTCTGGCTCGCGCTCATGGCGGGCGGCGTCGGCTTCCTGCTCGGCGGCGGCCCGCTCGTCTGCCTCCTCTCGGCGGCGACAACGGTTGTCGTCGACCTCGTCCTCCAAGCCCTCGGCCGCTGGGGCCTGCCAGCCTTCTTCCTCCAGATCGCCGGCGCCGCGATCGCCACGGGAGTCGCCGTCGGGCTCCTCGCGGCGCGTCCGGTCCTGCCGGGCGAATTCGCTGCCCTCCCGCCCGCGCTTGTCGTCGCATCCGGACTGGTTGTGCTGCTTGCCGGGATGTCCTTCGTTGGTGCGGCCGACGACGCGATCAACGGCTTCCCGATCACCGCCATGGGCAGACTCCTCGAGGTGGTTCTGCTCACGCTCGGCCTCATCGTGGGCATCGCGATCGTGCTCGACGTGGCCCGCGGGCTCGGCATCGACCTGCGCCTCGTGGAGCGATCCGTGCAGCCGTGGCCGTCGGCCGTGCAGGTCTTCGGCGCCGCCATCGCAGCGGGCGCGTGGGCGCTCGCCTCCTACGCGACGATGCGCACTGCATTCGTCGTGATGATCTTCGGCGGCATCGCCTACCTCGTCTACGACGTGCTGGTCACCGCCGGGACCGAGCCGCTCGTCGCGACCGCCGTGCCCGCCCTCATCGTCGGCCTGCTCGCCGAATCCCTCTCACGAAGGCTGCACATCCCCGCCACCATCACCGCGGTCTGCGGCACCGTGCCGCTCCTGCCGGGCCTCGCCATCTATCAGGGGATGCTCGACATCACCTCGAGCGAGTCCTCCGACGACGGGGTCCTGCGGCTTGTGCAGGCCGGTTCGATCGGCATCGGAATCGCAGGCGGCGTCACCCTCGGCCGGTTCCTCGCCCGCCAGTTCAGGCGCCGTCGTCGCCGTCGCAACGCGACGCCCGAGGCCATGGTCATGTCGAAGCGCCAGTTCCGCGGCACCGCGACCGCCGGTCCGGAGACGCGCGCGCTGTTTGTCATCCCAGACGAGGTCGCGGTTGGCCTCGAGACGGGGATGCTCCGAATCGTCTCAGTGGATGAGGTCGTGGACACTGCGGGCGGTGCGAGCGGCGCGGGCGATTCGGGCGGCTCGGGCGGCTCGGGCGATAAGCCGGCGGCGCCCGCGCATCCCAATGTCGCCCTCAGGCGCGGCGACCTGAACGACCGCGGAGAGTGAATGTCGGAGGGGAGGCATAGAGTCTCCTCGGTCCCGCCTCGCTCCGAGAACCCGGAGCGCGTGCGAGCAGTGACCTCCACGAACATCCCGAAGGAGCATGAATGACGACCGCAAAGGCGTACGCCGCCCCCTCAGCCACCGAGCCGCTCGAGCCCACCACCATCGAGCGCCGCGCCGTCGGCCCCAACGACGTGCTCATCGACATCGCATACTCGGGCATCTGCCACTCCGACATTCACACGGTGCGCGGCGAGTGGGGGCGGGTCCCGTATCCGCTCGCTCCCGGACACGAGATCGTCGGAACCGTCGCCGAGGTCGGCGGCGACGTCACGAAGCACAAGGTCGGCGACCGCGTCGGTGTCGGCTGCATGGTCAACTCGTGCCGCGAGTGCGACAACTGCAAGGCAGGCTCCGAGCAGTACTGCACCAACGGCAACGTCATGACGTACGGCGGCAAAGACCGAGACGGCAGCATCACGCAGGGCGGCTACGCGACGAACGTCGTCGTCGACGCCGACTTCGTACTCAGCGTGCCCGAGAGCATTCCATACGAGAAGGCGGCTCCGCTGCTCTGCGCGGGCGTCACGACCTACTCGCCGCTCGCCCATTGGAATGCGGGCCCTGGCAAGAAGGTCGCCGTCGTCGGCATGGGCGGCCTCGGCCATATGGCCGTGAAGATCGCTGTCGCCATGGGCGCTGAGGTCACCGTGCTGTCGCAAACCCTCAGCAAGCAGGAAGACGGCCTGCGCTTCGGCGCGAAGCACTACTACGCGACAAGCGACAAGGCCACCTTCACCGAGCTGCGGAACACGTTTGACCTCATCATCAACACGGTCAGCGCGAACCTCGAGATCGACCAGTATCTGAACCTGCTGACGCTCGACGGCACCATGGTCTACGTCGGAGCACCCGCCGAGCCCATCCCCGTGCGCGCGTTCACGCTGTTCAACAACCGTCGCTCCTTCGCCGGGTCGACGATCGGCAGCATCAGCGAGACGCAGGAGATGCTCGACTTCTGCGCCGAGCACGGCATCGCGCCCGAGGTAGAGCTCATCGACGCCGCCCAGATCAACGACGCCTACGAGCGTGTCCTCAAGTCGGACGTGCGCTACCGCTTCGTGATCGACGCCGCGACGTTCTAGCGCGAGAGACAGCCCTCCGCGAGAGGCCCGGCTCGGCAGGGCCGGCTCGCTGAATCACGGTTTCGGGATGGGTTGCGCGCACGCAGATGGGTGCAACCCATCCCGAAGCGTGGAACCCATCCCGAAACCTGACGCAGAGCGGGGCCGCGCGCCCTGGAGCCGTGCGGCGAGCGGACGTGCGCGCCGCCGCTATGCGCGGGCGGGGACGTCGTGCCAGCGGCCGTCCTCGATGGATGCCTCTGCGGCCTCGACGATCTGCGCGGCGACGAGCCCGTCGGCAACCGACGGCGCGACCTGCTTGCCGGTGACGACGCTTTCCAGGAAGCGGGCTGCCTCGATGGTCTTGAGGTCGTCGAAGCCCATGCCGGTTCCGCCGCCCGGCTGGAAGCGGTGGAACTCACCGTGACCTGGGGACATGTAGACGGTCGTGTAGCCGTAGGGGTTCGACGAGTCGAGGCAGACCTCGAGTTCGTTGAGCCGCTGGAAGTCCCACCGCAGCGAGCCGTTTGTGCCGTACACCTCGAGGGCGTACTCGGCGCGGGGGCCGCGCATGATGCGGCTGGAGTCCATGATACCGATTGCACCGTTGTCGAAGCGCATGAGGAGCGCCGCGTAGTCCTCGTTCTCGACGGCCTTCAGCTCGCCGGTTCCAGGTTTGGATCGATCGACGATGCCGGTGCCGGGCGCGGGGCGCTCCGTGATGAATGTCTCCGCCGTTGCCGAGACGCTGCCGATGCGGCCCACGACGTGCTGAGCGAGGTCCAGGCCATGCGAGAGCAGGTCGCCGAGGACGCCAGAGCCGGCGCGCTCACGCTCGAAACGCCACGTGAGCGGGGCGAGGGCGTCGGAGGAGTAGTCGGCGAGGAGCGCGCCGCGCACGTTTGTGACCCGGCCGATCGCGCCTTCTTCGATGAGCTGCTTCATGTGGGCAATCGCCGGTGCATTGCGGTAGTTGAACCCGACGGCCGTGACGATGCCGGCTGCATCCACTGCGGATGCGATGCGTCGCGAGTCGGACGCGTACCGGCCCATGGGCTTCTCGATCCAGAACGGCTTGCCGGCCTCGGCCGCCGCGATTGCCATCTCCGCGTGCAGGAAGTTGGGCGAGCAGATCGAAACGACGTCGACCTCGGGGTCGGCGAGCACCTCGTGGTAGTCGGCGACGGTGCGCTCGAAGCCGAGGCGCTCTTCGGCCTGCGCGCGTGCCTCTGGCACCGGGTCTGCGGCGACCACGAGCCGCGTCTTGATGCCGAGCTCGGGGAAATGGTCGGGCACGGCGCGATAGGCGCGCGAGTGGAGGCGGCCCATCCAGCCGACGCTGATGAGGCCAACTCCGATGGTGCGGGGGCTGCTGGCGGTCTGGTCTGTCATGGGAACTCCTTTGTCCAGGTTGGAGCTGTCATATGTTCGGACAACGAGACATTTCTACTCGGTTTTGGGGCGTCGTAGCTTTGCGTAACCTTGCGTTACCTGAAGGCCCTGCCCACGACGCCCAGGCTGGGGCGGCGCGCAAGCGGCATGCTGAGTTGATGCAATCTGCCGAGGAACGAACGCCATTCGGAGCCCCAGACCGAGTCCTCGTGCGGGGCGCGCGCGAGCATAACCTCCGCGATGTGGACGTGGATATCCCGCGCAACGCGCTGGTCGCGTTCACCGGCGTGTCCGGCTCCGGCAAGAGCTCCCTGGCCTTCGGGACGCTGTACGCGGAGGCGCAGCGCCGCTATTTCGAGTCTGTCGCGCCGTACGCGCGTCGCCTCATGAACCAGGTCTCCCCGCCCGACGTGGATGCGGTGGAGGGCATGCCGCCTGCGGTGGCGCTCCCGCAGCAGCGTGGCGGCGGGAGCGCTCGCTCGACGGTCGGGAGCACCTCCACAATCGCGAACGTCGTGCGGATGCTCTTCTCGAGGGTCGGCGAGTATCCCGCGGGTGCGCCGATGCTGCTTGCCGAGGACTTCTCGGCGAACACCGTGCAGGGTGCGTGCCCGAACTGCCACGGGCTCGGCCGCGTCTACGAAGTGCCGGAGAAGCTCATGATCCCGGATGCTTCACTGAGCATCCGCGACGGGGCGATCGCCGCCTGGCCCACGGCTTGGCACGGCAAGCAGCTGCGCGACAGCCTCGTCTCGCTCGGCTACGACATCGATATCCCGTGGCGGGAGGTTCCTGCTGAGCAGAGGTCCTGGCTGCTGTCCACATCCGAGAAGCCTCAGGTGCCCGTCTTCACGGGCCTGCCGCCAGCCGAGGTGCGAGCAGCGGTGGCAGCGGGCGACGAGCCGTCGTATATGAGCACGTTCGTCGGGGTGAAGCGCTACGTGCTCGACACGTTCGCGAACTCGAAGAGCGAGCGGATGCGCGAGAAGGCGGCTGCCTTCATGGAGAGCATCCAGTGCCCCGCATGTCGTGGCACGAGGCTGAAGCCGGATGCGCTCGCCGTGACGTTCGAGGGGCGGGACATCACGGAGGTCGCCGCGATGCCGCTTCGCGAGTTGGCCGCGCTCATGAGGGGCGTGCTCGAACCTGACTGGGGTCCGGCCGGCGATCGGCGGCAGACGGCGGCGCTCGCGCCCGAGCAGGTCCACGCCGCCCGCCGCTTGGCCGGCGAGTTGTGCGCCAGGCTTGCGCCTCTCTCTGATCTCGGGCTCGGCTACCTCTCGCTCGACCGGCAGACGGGCTCGCTTTCCGGTGGTGAGCTGCAGCGGCTGCGGCTCGCGAATCAGCTGCTCGCTGGTCTCTTCGGCGTCGTGTTTGTGCTTGACGAGCCCTCGGCGGGCCTGCATCCCGCGGACACGGAGGCGCTGCTCGGCATCCTGCGTGGCCTGCGCGATCGGGGAAACACTGTCTTCTACGTCGAGCACTCGCTCGACGTCATCCGCGAGGCCGACTGGATCGTCGACATCGGCCCGGGGGCCGGTGCTTCTGGCGGCAGTATCGTCTACTCGGGCGAGCTCAGCGGCCTCAAGAACGCCGAGGAGTCTGTGACGCGCCGCTACCTGTTCGACGGCGCCGACTCTCCGAAGCCGAGGTTCCGGGAGCCACGGCCCCGGAACCAGCACGTCACCCTCGAAGGTGTCGTGCGCAACAACATCCGCGGCCTCTCGGTGGAGTTCCCGCTCGGCTGCCTGACCGCGGTCACGGGGGTCTCCGGCTCCGGGAAGACGACGCTTGTCAACCAGGCGCTGCCGGACCTGCTTCGCGCGAGCCTTGCGAGCGAGGTCGGCGAGGTCTCGGCGGCCAGTGAGCCGGAGCGGGCTGACCCGATGCTCGCCGTCGATGCAGCGGCGACACAGGGTCGGGCCAGGGGGCCGGCGGAACGCCTCAAGCGGATCGTGCAGGTCAGCCAGGCTCCCATCGGCCGCACCTCGCGCTCGAACGTCGCGACGTACACGGGACTGTTCGACCGCATCCGCTCGCTGTTCGCGGCGACGGATGAGGCGAGGCGGCGACGATACAGCGCCAGCCGCTTCTCGTTCAACCTGCCAAGCGGTCGATGCCCGACCTGCAAGGGCGAGGGCACCATGGAAGTCGAGCTGCTCTTCCTGCCCACAGTGCAGGCGCCCTGCTCGACGTGCGGCGGTAAGCGCTACAACGCGGAGACTCTCGAGGTCGAGTTCGAGGGGTCCTCGATCGCCGACGTGCTCGACCTGAGCGTCACCGAAGCGCGGCAGAAGTTCGCGGGTCACTCCGAAGTTCTCCAGCATCTGGATGCGCTCGCGGACGTGGGCCTCGGCTACGTCTCGCTCGGCCAGCCCGCGCCTGAACTCTCCGGAGGGGAGGCGCAGCGGGTGAAGCTCGCGTCTGAGCTGCGGCGTGCGCAGCAGGGCGACACCCTTTACCTGCTCGACGAACCCACATCCGGCCTGCACCCCGCCGATTCCGACCGCCTGCTCGGGCACCTGCACGACCTCGTCGACCTCGGCAACACCGTCATCCTGGTCGAGCACGACACGCGCGTCGTCGCGGGGGCAGATTGGGTCGTGGACATGGGGCCGGGCGCTGGGGATGAGGGCGGAGCGATCGTCGCGCAGGGCACCCCGCAAGAGGTGGCCGCGGTCGAGGGCAGTGCGACATCCGCGTACCTGAAGGCCGCAGTGGAGCGGCTCGCGGCGACTGGGGTGTGACGGCGGCGGATGCGCGGGCGGATGTGCTGGCGACTGTGGGGGTCTTGGCCGACCGGGGCATCCTGTCGTCACGAGGGTCTCAGCCCCCGCGCGGGGTTGAACCCTCCGCACCGCCGGCGTCTGGCGTCAGCTCCGCCTCGAGGTCGCGCACCTCCGTTTTGAGGATGCGCATCGACTGCCCGACGCTCTTCGCGAGGGCCGGCAACTTCGAGGCGCCGAAGATGAGCACGATGATGGCGAGCACGGCGATGCCGTGCCAGCCGGTGAGGTTCGCGAGCATGATGGTCGCCTTTCGTCGTGTTGGTCTTCTGCGGTGGGGGCGTTTGAGAGTTCCGTCTGGCCGGATGCGCCGGGTTCAGTTGCCTGGGCCGCCTGGGCCGCCAGAACCGCCGGGGCCACCCGCGCCGCCGCCTGACGGCGCTGCCCCCGCGGTCGGTGTGGTCGTCGTATCGACTCGGACCGTGAGGGCGACGTTGTAGCCGCTTGTCGCGTCGCCCGTGACGGTCGCGAGCTGCAGGGCACCGCCGTCGTCGCCGAAGACGTTGTCGGAGTCGAGGCTGACCTGGGCCATGTTCGGGGCGGAGCCGTCGTAGCCGGACAGGGCGTAGACGGCGTTCGATGCGTACTCGGGCAGGGCGACCTGTGAGGTCGAGATGGCGTTCGTCGACTCGGTGATGTCGTCGATCGTGGGGTAGACCTCGAAGTGGATGTGCGGCCAGCGGCCCGTGTAGCAGGCGGGGAAAATCGAGGTGAAGGTCACGCTGCCCGAGCTGTCGGCGACCTGCACGCCCCGCAGGAAGGTCTCGTTCTCGATGCCCTCCGAGTACATGGAGTAGCCGCCCGTGGCGTCGCAGTGCCAGACGTAGACGGCGACGTTCGCGAACGGCCTGTCGCCGTTTGCCATGTCGAGGATGGTCAGTGTGAGCGTCATGGGCACGCCGACAGCGGCCGTGGTGCTGCCGATGCTTGTGCGGATGTCGCTGCGCACGACTCCGGACTGCTCAAGCACGTCCGCGCCGTTCGAGCCGTCGCCCGGATACGGGCCCGCGGTTTCGTCGGGGATCTCGTTCGCGGGCACGGTGCCCGCCGCTGCGCTCGCGGTCGGGCTGGCGGTCGCTGTGGCAGCTGCGGTGGCCGCCGCCGTGCTCGACGCCCCGGACCCAGCCGGGGTGCACGCTGCGAGCGCCACCGTTCCGACTCCGACCCCGAAAATGCTCAGCAGGCCGCGGCGGGACATGAGCGTGCCGAGGTCGAACGACACGCCCTGGTCGACGACCTCCTCGTCGGCACGGTCAAGAAGCCTGCCCTCGTAGGCGGGTCCGTCTGGGGTGAGGTCGGGCTCGGGGATCTTGATCATGGTGACTCTCCTGCTCTTCGTCGTGGAACGAGAGCCAGCATGAGTCGCCGGCCAGGCAGGGGACTATGGCGTTCCTATGCCAGGGCTATGGCTCGCATCCCAGGCTGAATGTCCGTGGCTCGTGCTTAGCTATGCGCACACTTCAGGGAAGACGTGAGCGGGGGAGCAACGTGACTCAGCAGATCGGTGTTCGGGAGTCGGGAGCGGGCAGCGAGGTTGCGCCCGGACCGGCCGGCCTGCGGCGTGCGTCCAAGCTGCGGCAGTCACTCCTGCGGCTCGGGTCGGGCGCGCTCACGAAGACCTACGACCTGTACCACCTACATCCGGCCGTCTGGCGCTGGACCGCACGCCACTACGTGCCCGCCATGGGCGACTTCGCGAAGTTCAACGCGTGGATGATCTGCCAGCGCGCCAACCTCGACGTGCCCGCCTACCAGCGGTGGTTGCACGAGAACGACTTCAGCTTCCGCTGGTGGCAGCTGTCGAGCTACCCGGAGACGAACAAGGACGACTACGTCAAGCGCTACACGGAAGACGAGCGCTGCTGGGGCGGCGAGATCGACACGGTCGGCACGGTCGTCGACGAATCGAGTGGGTCGAGCGGCTCGCCCTTCAACTGGATACGCGGCCGGCGCGAGCTCGCGACCATCCACAACAACGTGGCCGGGTACATCACGCTGCTCTTCGGCACGAAGAAGCTGTTCGGCATCAACGCCTTCTCGATGGGGGCGTGGGCCACTGGTACCAACACGGGGCACGCGCTCTCGAAGATCTCGATGGTCAAGAACACCGGCCCTGACATCGACAAGATCGTCGACACGATCCGCCACTTCGGGCCGAAATACCAGTACCTCGTCAGCGCGTACCCGCCCTTCCTGAAGCACCTGCGCGACCGGCTCGACGGCGAGGAATGGTTCGACTGGTCGAAGCATCGCCTCAACGGCTTCGTCGGGGGCGAGGCGATGACGGAGGGGCTGCGCGACTACCTTGAGGAGCGCTTCGGCCGCGTCTACTCGGGTTACGGGGCCTCCGACCTCACGATCGGGATGGCCGGCGAATCGGACGCGTGCGTGTGGCTGCGCCGAGCGATGTTCGCCGACGAGCGGCTGAGGCGGGCCCTCCTCGGCGGCGACGAGTCGCGCATCCCCATGGTCTTCCAGTACAACCCGCTCGAGACGTACCTCGAGACGAATCCGAACAACGAGCTCGTGGTGACGCTCAACTCCTCCGCAGTGCTCAGCCCGAAGCTGCGATACAACATCGGCGACGAGGCGAAGATCCTCTCGTTCCCCGAGGTGCGAGAGAAGATCGCCGAGCTCGACCCGGCTTTGTCTCGCGCATTCCACCGGGCATTCGCGGTGCAGCGGATGAAGCTGCCGTTCCTCCTGCTCTTCGGCCGGAAGGACTCGACCATCTCCTACATGGGCGCCAACCTCTACCCGATCGACATCGAGAACGGGCTCTACCGCGACAACCCGCATGCCGGAGACATCGAGTCCTTCAAGCTCGGCCTGCTTGAACTCGACGGGCACGAGCAGCGGCCCATCGTGCACCTCCAGCTGCGCGACGGGGTGGCGCTTTCGGATAAGGACGTCGCACAGTTGAGCGAGACGACCCGGCTCGGCATCGTCGAGCACCTCGCCTCCGTCTCGCGAGACTTCGCGCAATCCCTCGACGAGGACCCGTCGACGGGCGACCTCCGCATCGAGGTGCACCCGTTCGGCACGGGGCCGTTCCTGGGAGGCAACTCGAAGATCAAGAACGTCTACGTCGTCAAGAACGCCGAGTAGGCCATGTTCACCACCGACTTCTCGAAGGCGCCCATCCAGGGACAGGCGGAGGCGCTGGTCATCACTGAAGGCCGCAGCGCCAGCCGCGAGGGTGTGATCTGGCGTCAGCGCTTCACCGACCGCCGGGTCAGCGGTGAGCTGCTGCTCTTCGAGAGTGTCGAGCGAGCGCGTGAGGTCGCGGCCGGGCACGATGGGCGCACGAAGCTGCTGCTCGCCGAGACTCGCGGCTACTCCAACGGCATCTGGCGAGCCGATCCCGAACCACCACCCGGCGAGATGGCGCACAACCCGCACTTCGCCCCCGTCTCCAAAGAACGCGCCGAGGGGCGCACACCGCCGCTTGTCGCCGAGCCGACACGTAAGCCGAGGAAGCTGACAAGCCCGATCCCACCGCCGACGCACACGATCTTCGACACTGCATCGATGTTCGTCGGTGCAACCCGCTACACGACCCCGCTCGCCTGGGCAGTGACGGGCCGCATCTGGGGGCAGATGACCGGCAAGATGCGAAGGATGCCCGACTACTGCTGGCACGGCATCTACTGGGAGGCGCCGTGGACCCTCGGAACGCTCGCGAACTTCTCTACGCGTGACGCCCTCCTGCGCTTCGCCAGAATGCCCGAGCACACGCACCTCATGCAGTGGATCGTGAAGGACACCAGGAACGCCAACGCCGGGTTCATCCGCCTCTTCGCGAGCGAGGAGGAGCTGGCGAGTGTCGAAAGCAGCTCGGCGAACGGAGCGGATGGTCCTGGTCCTGGTGTTGTTCCTGGTGCTGTTCCTCGGACGGACGCGCAGAGTTCGGCCCTGGCTGAGTCTGCCCCGCTACCGAGATCCAACGCGACGTCCGGTCTCGCTGGGACGACGCCGAAGTCACGCGGGATCGAGGTGCGCCGCGTGCGCTCGGAGCTCGAATTCCTTGAGTTCGTCGAGCTACCGGGGCGCGTTTCCGATCCGAGCCGCGAGGTGCCCGTGCTCGAGTCGACGCTCCGGTCGTGGTGGAAGGGCCCGCGTTCTCCGCGAAGAGATTCTGCCGCGCACGAACCGGAGGTGGAGCTGCTGCTCGCCTACCGCGAGGGCACACCCCTCGCCCGAGCCGTAACGCACACAAGCGCCGCCCTCGACGCCAAGCTCGACTCGCGCCTGCAACTGTTCGGAGCCGTCACTGCGGCCGATGCGGATGCGCTCGGCGCGATCATCGGAGCCGTCGAAGCCCGAGCGGTGAAGGCAGGCCGGCAAGAGCTCCTGGGGCCCGTCACGCTCCTCCCGAACCAGGTCGGCGGTGTCATCACGAGCGGCTTCGGGGAGCGGGGCTTCGTAGAGGGGGCCTGGAACCCGGACTGGGTGCCAGCCGCCTACGAGGGGCTCGGCTTCACGACCTGGAACGAGTCGGCGACCTGGCTCGCTCGCCTTGAGCAGGGCCGCCTCGGGCAGATCGAGAGCGACGCCTTCACCGCGCCCACCGATGCGGAGCTCAAGGCCGCGGGCATCGTCATCGAGCACGCGTCGCGCCTGCGATTCCCACGCGAGGTCGCCCGCCAGCGCGAGCTTGTCAACGCTGCCTTCGCCAGGCTGCCCTACTACACACAGATCTCGCCAGCGCAGATGAGGGAGGCGACAAGCGGACTCATCGCGATCATTGACCCAAGCATCTGGGTCTTCGCGCTCGACGAGAAGACGCGCAAGCCGCTCGGCTTCCTCCTCTGCGTTCCCGACGTCACGCGCATCGTGCAGCGCTCCTCCGGCAGAATCGGGCTGAGGCAGCTGCTCGAGATCTGGCGCCAGCGCAAAGAACCGAGGGAAGCCGTGCTCACCATCCAGGGCACCATCCCCGAGGCGCGGGGCCGCGGCATCAGCACGCTCCTCGGTCGCACGGTCGGGGAGGCGCTCATCGAAGGCGGCTACACGGCGCTGCGCTCGACTTACATCGGCCGCGACAACCCAGCGTCGGCGCGGCAGCTCAGCCGCATGGGCGGCCAGGAACTGCACGAGACCGTCTTCTACCGCCGGGCTGTCGGGGCGGGTCCCGAGGGGAACGCGACACACGAGGGGGAGCAGCCATGACGGGCATCCACACGCTGAACCAGATCATCGCCGACGCCGCGTCCGCGCCGTCCGCGCACAACACGCAACCCTGGTCGCCGCGCATGATCGGCGACGGGGCCGCGGTCGAGCTGCGGGTCTCGCGCAAGCGGACGCTCCCCGCCTCCGACCCCACCGGACGCGACACCCTGCTCGGGTTGGGCGCCTGGCTCGAGGCGTTCAGCGTCAGCGCGGCCGCGCACGGGGTCGACTTCGAGGTTGAGGTCCTGCCCGCGCTCGCTGACCCGGAGGCCATCGTGCACGCGAGGAGCGACGAGCCCGTGCTCCGCATCGAGCTGCGCGAAGCCGGAGGCGGCCCAGGGGCCGATTCAGTCGACGGCGCCATGAACGTGCGCGCCAGTGTCGGCGCCGGTGTCAGCGCGACCGGCACCGGAACCCACTCGCAGGGCACGGCGGCGGATACGCCTGGCAGCGGGAGCGCCCCCGCCGGCGGCGCGGAACCTGTGCCCTCGGCCGGCCCGGATTCCGACCGACAGCTGCTGGCGTCGCGGAGGACGGTGCGCGGTGATCTCGCGCCAGCGAAGGGGCTTGTGATCGAGCTCGCGAACGCGCTGCCTGCCTGGCTGCGGCTCGTGCCCGTCGACGCGGACGACCTGCGGCACTTCTCCGCGCTCGGCACCGCCGACACTTTGCGCGAACCTGCCATCGCTCGCGAGCTTGCGCACTGGCTGCGTCTGCACCCCTCGCATCCGCGCTACGACGTCGACGGTCTCAACAACAAGGTGCTCGGGGTGCCCGCGTTGGTGTCCCGGCTTGCGTCGGCGTTCACACGGAAGCGGCGCCTGCGCGAGGCAGCGGTGCGCGTCGTGGCCCCAGTCGGAGAGCTGTGGCGGCGGGTGCTGCTCGAGGTGCCAGTCTCGGCGGCTGGCGAGGACGCCCCTGCCGCCGCGGCAGCGTTCGTCCTGGTCGCAGACACGAAGCTGCTCGACCTCGGATCTGGAGCCGATGCGACGCGGGTGCTCAACTCTCCGCTCGGACTCTCACCAGAACGGGTGCTCGAGGCCGGCCAGGCGCTCATGCGGCTGTGGCTGCTTGCGAGCGCGCGCGGGGCGGCGTTTTCGCCAGCCTCCGAGATCATCGACTCGTCGCTCGCGCAAGGCGAGCTGCGCTACAGGCTCGGACTCTCGCGCCGTGATGTGCCGCTGTTCATCACAAGGGTCGGTGTTCCGAAGGACCCGAACCCGCCACGCGCCCCGCGTCGGTGAACCGGCGGCCCTCGCCAGCGCGACAAGTCCGCTCAGCCCAGCTGCCGCATCCAGTCGCTGAGCAGGTCGATGCCGCGCACGAAGGCAGGGTCGCGCGGACGGTTCAGGAACGCATGCGAGCTGCCGGGGAGCACGCGGTACTCGGTGTCGACACCGGCGTCGTGGAGCTCGCGCGCGAAGAGCGAACCGGATGCGCGCATCGCGTCGCGGTCCGCATCCACGACCAGCGAGGGCGGGAACCCGCTCAGGTCGTGCCCGCCTGGGAACGCGTCCGGCCGCGACAAGACCTCCTCGCTGCCCGCGTAGTTGAGGTTCATCGCACCGATGAGCCATGGTGTGTGCACGTAGCGGCGGCCGCCGCGCAGGCGACTCAGCAGCTCGGGGGACCGCGCCGGCAGCCGCGCGTGGAACGTCCCGTAGGTCAGGAAGAGCCCGCGGATCGGGGAGGCTCCGGCACGCTCGAGCCGGTACGCCGCGCCCGCTGCGAGACACGCGCCCGCGCTGGCGCCGCCGAGCACCAGCCCCTCCGGTGACCGCGCGCTGACGGTCGCCACCACCGCGAGCACGTCGTCGAGCGACACCGGGTAGCGCACCTCGGGGTGGTCGTCACGGCGCGACTTGCACGTCCGGTGTCTGTCGTCCGCGGTGCCCCCGCCGCTCGCATCCGCCGCCTTGGACTTCGCGCGACCTCCGAGCGTCACGAGCCGGTAGTCGACGGTCGTCACCTCGAACCCGGCGCGGGCCAAAGCGAAAGCCACCTCGTGCGTCTCCGGCTGGGCGAGCCCGCCGGAGTAGAAGCCACCGCCGTGCAGCCAGATGAAGGGCAGAACGGGCGAGCGCAGGGCGCCGCGAGCAGGGGAGGCAGGGGAGTAGGTGCGCACCGGGACCGGCCCGTGGGGCCCGACGACGGCGGAATTCGTCGCCTCCACCCCGTGCGGTGCGGTCAGCGAGCGTCTCGGCATCAGCCCACCATACGGGCACACACTCTAGGCTCTTCCAATGCACGAGCTACGTCTCTCCCCGGAAACCCAGCGTCGCGCCATCGCTCTGAACATGCGGCAGTCCTGGATCAGCCTGGCCATGCTCGCGCCCATCCTCCTGGTGCTCGTCGTCATCTTCTCCCTCCAGGATTTCTGGCTCGGCTTCGGCTACGGGATGCTCGTTGTTCTGCTCATCGGCGGCTCCGTGCCGCTCTCGATCTGGCTCGCCCGCAAGTCCATGCGCGAGACTTACATCCGGTTCGGCGACGGCTGGATCGAGCACAGGTGGATGTTCCGCACGCGCCGGTTTTCCGCGGCCGAGGCGACCAGCGTCGTCACGGTCGACCAGATGACGCTCGGCGGCTTCATGGGTGCCCCCACGCACCACCTCATCGTCACGGGCGGCGACCGCAGGCTGCTGATCCTCGTCGGACAGATGTGGACCCAGCAGCAGCTCACCGCGGTCATGCAGGACCTCGCGAGCCGCGGCGTGCCGTGGATCTCCGTCCCCGAGCCGATCACCCCTCCGCAGCTGCGCGCCAGGGACCCGCGCCTCGTGCCCTGGTGGCAGGCGCATCCGGTGGCCTTCGCGCTCTTGATCGCGGGTGCGACGTTCGCCGTCGTCATCGTGCTGGCAATCGTCGTGGCCTTCGCGATCTTCACGGCAACGACGAGCTGACCGGGCCGGGCTGAGCTGAGCTGAGCTGCGCTGGCAGAGCAGAGCAGAGCCGAACCGAGCCGAGCCGAACCGAACCGAACCGAACCGAGCCGCGCCGAGCCGGGCCGGGCTGAGCTGAGCTGAGCTGCGCTGGCAGAGCAGAGCAGAGCAGAGCCGAGCCGAGCCGAGCCGAGCCGAGCCGAGCCGAGCCGAGCCGAGCCGAGTTGAGCCGGCGGACCGGGCCGCTGGGCGACGCCTGGGCGCGGGCCCCGCCCGGCGTCCTACGCTGAGCACGTGCGCTCCCTCACTCGTCTCACCGGCCTCGACCGGATACAGGCGAGCAAGCGCGTGCCCGCCCTGCAGGTCGCGAAGACCGCCATCGCTGCGGTCGGGGCGTGGCTGCTCGCCGGCTGGCTCATCCCCGGCCCGCTACCGGTGTTCGCTGCCGTGGCCGCCCTGCTCGTTGTGCAGCCGAGCGTCAACCAGTCGTTCGCGAAGGCCCTCGAGCGAAGCGCCGGAGTGGTCATCGGCGTGGCCGTCGCGAGCGCCATCTCGCTGGTGCTTGGGCCGCAGTCGTGGGTGATCCTCCTCGCCATCGTCGTCGCCATGATCGTCGCGTGGCTGCTGCGCATGACCTCCACGACCAGCAACCAGGTCGCGATCAGCGCCATGCTGGTCCTCGCGCTCGGCGCATCCACCCCCGAGTACGCGCTCGACCGCATCCTCGAAACCCTCATCGGCGCCGCGTTCGGGTTGCTCATCAACGCCGTGATCTTGCCGCCCGTGCTCGTCGGTCCGGCCCAGCGCGACACCGCGATGCTCGGCAACGAGATCGCCGCGTCGCTCGAGCGCCTCGCCGACGCCATCGAGCAGCCCCAGACGCCCGCGAGCCTCACCGAAATGCTCCTCAAGGCCCGCCTCCTGCGGCCCATGGCGGGTGCCGCCGAGAACTCCATCGCCGACGGACTCGAGTCGCTCGCCTTCAACCCGCGGAAGTCGAGGCACCACGAGGAGCTCGTCGAATGCCGCGAGCTGCTCGACCGCTTCCGCCCCATCGTCACGCAGCTCACCGGCATGACCCGCGCCGTCGCCGAACACTGGGAGCCGACGCTCGCCGACGAACCGCAGGCCATCGCCATCGCCGAGCAGCTGCGACGGGCCGCGCACGACACGCGCATCCTCATTCCGAGCGAGCCCGGGGAGCCGAAGGCGTTCATCCTGGAGCCGCCGGCGCTGACCGCCCCACTCGTCGTCTCCGCACCCAAGGGAGGCAGCTGGGTGCTCATCGGCTCGCTCATCGAAGACCTCCGCCGCATCCACGAAGGCCTCACCGCCGAGGCGTAGGGGTGGCGTGCAGGGGGCGTGGCGGGCAGGCCCCTGGCCTGTCCCGGCCTGTCCTGGCCTGGCCTGGCCTGTCCCGGCCCGCCGCGGCACCGCCCGCGGCCGCCTCGCCCGTCGACGTGACGCGCTGTCTGTCCAAGATCAGTGCAAAAACGGGCCCCGAGCCGCGATAAGGCGTCAGATGGCCCGATTCTGCACTGAAGTTGGTCACGCGCGACGCACTGCCACGAGTCCACGCCACGAGTCCACGCCACGAGTCCACGCCACGAGTCGGCGCTTCGAGTCCACGTCACAAGTCCGCGCTTCGTCCTGGCCCGCCTCAGGCAGGGCATGCCAGTACCTGGCACACCCGACCCTCCCGGGCGCAGGCTGGAAGCGATCCAATGGAGGAACGGCGACGGCCGGCGCTCTCGGAGTAGGGGCGCGTCCCGCTGCCGTTCCCGGAAGCGCAACGAGAGGCACCCATGAAGGCAACGTTCATGTACGCAGCAGGCGACGTCCGAGTCGAGACCGTCGCGGACCCGACCATCCAGCAGCCGACCGACGCGATCGTCCGCGTCACGCAGGCCTGCATCTGCGGCTCGGACCTGCATCCGTATCACTCGATGCAGGCCAGCGAGCAGGGCTCCCCGATGGGGCACGAGCTCATCGGCATCGTCGAGGAGATCGGTGCGGCCGTCACGACACTCAAAGTCGGCGACTTCGTCATCGCCCCCTTCGCGTTCCAGGACAACACGTGCGTGTTCTGCCGTGAGGGATTCCAGACCTCGTGCATCCACGGCGGCTTCTACGGCAGCCCGGAGGTCGGCGGTCTGCAGGCCGAGCTCGCGCGCATCCCGCAGGCCGACGGCAGCCTCGTTGTCGTACCCGGCGTCGACGCGGCCGCCCTTGGCCGTGGGGAGAGCGCTGAGCTCGCCGCGAGCTTGCTCACCCTCTCCGACGTGTACCTCACCGGCTACCACGCAGCCCACATGGGGCGCGTCGAGGCGGGCAAGACCGTCACCGTGATCGGCGACGGCGCCGTCGGACTCTCCGCCGTGCTCGCCGCCAAGCAGCTCGGCGCCGAGCGCATCATCCTCATGGGGCGGCACACCTCGCGCACCGACCTCGGCATCGAGTTCGGCGCGACCGACGTTGTCGCCGAGCGCGGCGACGACGGCATCGCGCAGGTCATGGACCTCACGAACGGCGAAGGCAGCCACGTCGTGCTCGAGGCCGTCGGCCACATGCCCGCCTACGAGCAGGCCTACGGCGTCGTCCGCCCCGGTGGCGTCATCTCGCGCGTCGGCGTGCCCCAGTACGAGGAAGCGCCCATCGGCTTCGGCTCGCTCTTCGGGAAGAACGTCACCCTCACCGGCGGCCCGGCCCCCGTGCGCGCGTACATGGAACCCGCAATCCAGCAGGTCCTGAACGGTGACATCAACCCGGGTCGCGTCTTCGACCGCACGATCGGCATCGACGAGGTGCCGGCCGGCTACGCAGCCATGGATGCACGCGAAGCGCTCAAGGTGCTCGTCCAGATGTAGTCGCCCCGCAGCCGTGCGCGCTACAACCCGAGAAAGGAACCTCCTCATGAGCACAGAACTCCAACCGAAGAGCCCGACCAACAAGGGGCCAGCCGAGTGGTTCACCGGCGACGTCTACTTCAACGCCTACTACGCGGGGACTGAGCCGTCGCGCACCCGCCTCAACCTGGTGCGCTTCACACCTGGAGCGCACACCGCCTGGCACCGCCACGCGGTCGGCCAGACGCTGCACGTCACCGAGGGGTACGGCTACGTGCAGTCGCGCGGCGAAGAGCTCCTCGAGTTGCGCCCGGGTGACACCGTCTACACGCCGGCCGGCGAGTGGCACTGGCACGGCGCATCCGCGGACAACTTCATGTGCCACCTCGCGCTGTGGGAGGGGCCCGGCGCTGACTCCGACGAGCCCGAGACTGTCTGGGGCGAGCTGCTGAAGCCGGAGGAGTATCCGCAGGGTTAGGTCGTGTCTGACACTGTCTTGCCTCCTCCGCTCGTCCTGATCGCGCGATCTGCTGCGTTGGAGAACTCGGGCAATGCTCCGCATTTGGCTTCGTTCTCCGCCTTGCATCTCGCACGACCAGACCGTGCTCGCTGCGGCGATCCACTGTCAGACACTCCCTAGTGGCGGGGTGAGTCAGCGGGGGTGGCCCGGGCGCAGGCCGCGCTTGCCTGCCGGCCCAGCCGCGGCCTCGTGGTCTCCGCACCGAACGAGTGAGCCAGACGCATCCAGAACCCGTGTGGGTGGATGCTTCTGGCTCACTCTTCGCGTTCGAGCGGGGACTGCTGGCAGCTGGCAGCTGCCAGCTGGCTCGCGCCTAGTGCTGTTGGAAGGCTGCCTGTGTCTGTGCCGGGAACTCCGTTGCCGCCCAGGACGCGAGCATCCGTAAAGCGTCAGCGCTCGGGCTGCCCTCCGCGGCCGTGTAAACGTTCATCGTCAGCCCGGGCTCGCTCGGCAGCGGCAGCGACTCGAAGTTCAGCTCGAGCAGGCCGACAACCGGGTGGTTCAGGCGCTTCACGCCGCTGCGATGGAACTTCACGTCTTTCGCCGCCCACATCTCGCGGAAGAGCTCGCTCTGCGTCGACAGCTCACCGATGAGCTGGTGCAGCTTTGGGTCGTGCGGGTTGCGGCCCGCCTCCATCCGCAACATGGATGCGGCGTCGGCGGCGATGCGGTCGAAATCCGGCCAGAAGTCGCGGGCGGCCGGGTTCAGGTAGATGTACCTCGTCGTGTTCACGGGGCGGCGCGGGTCGTCGAAGACGGGGGAGTAGAGCGCGCGACCCAGACGGTTGGCGGCGAGCACGTCGTGCCGGTCGTTGCGCACCCACGCGGGAGCCTCGGAGAACGCGTCGAGCATCTGGCGGACGGCGGGACGCAGCTCGCCGCCGCGCTGCTTCTTCGACGCGCGGCGCGACGGTGCGCTCGCTCTGGCGAGGTTGAAGAGGTGCTCGCGCTCGGCCTCGTCGAGCTGCAACGTCGAAGCGATCGCGTCGAGCACGCTCTCCGAGGCGCCGGACAGGTTGCCGCGCTCGAGCCGCACGTAGTAGTCGACGGAGACTCCCGCGAGCATCGCGACTTCCTCGCGCCGCAGCCCCGCGACGCGGCGATTCCCGCCGTACGCCGGCAGGCCAGCCTGCTCCGGGGTGATTTTCGCCCGGCGGGAGCTGAGGAACTCCTTCACCTGTTCGCGCACATCGTTCATGCGTCCAAGCTACGCCCGCAGAGCCGAGCGAGGGAGGCCCCGCGAGTACCTGCCCAGAACGCCGCGCCCTCCGCCCGGTGGTCTTTCGCAGCGCGGAGAACTTCGGTGACTCTTCGCGCGGAAGTGTGCGAATTCTCGCGCGAACCAGCCAATAGTCACCGAAATTTGCAGCGGGACGGTGGCACCGCGCGCTCAGTGGTGCGGGTCCGACCTGGGCCGCGGCTGGCGGGCTGTCCAACATCAGTGCAGAGTCCGGCCGAAACTCGCTGAAAGCGGCGGGAAGGGCCGATTCTGCACTGAAGTTGGACAAGAGCGGAGCTGCAGCTCGGCCTGAGCCGGCCCTGCGCGGATCAGGCCTCCGGGATGGGCATGCCGTACGCCTCAAGGGTCAGCGACTCGGGCTCGGGGCCGCGGCGCACTGCCTTGTCGAGCGCGTCGATCTGGGCAACCTCGTGAGCGGTGAGCTCGAAGTCGAAGATGTCGAAGTTCTCGGCGATGCGGTGCGGCTTGACTGACTTAGGGATCACCGAGCGGCCCTCCTGCACGTGCCAGCGCAGCATGACCTGGGCCGGGCTCTTGCCGTGCGCCTCGGCGATGGCGCCGATCGTCGCATCCTCAAGGGTGCTGCCGCCGTCGCCTTCGCGGTAGAAGGTGATGCCGCCGATGGGTGACCAGGCCTGGTCGAGGATGCCGTGGCGCGCATCCGCTGCCTGGAGTTCCTTCTGCTGGAAGTAGGGGTGCAGCTCGATCTGGTTCACGGCGGGCACGACGTCGGTCGCCTCCAGCAGGGAGGCGAGGTGGTCTGGCATGAAGTTACTCACGCCGATTGCCCGCACCTTGCCGTCGGCAAGGAGGCGTTCGAGGGCCCGGTAGGCGCCGATCGTTTTCTCCCAGGCGGTGGGGAGCGGCTGGTGGAGGATGAGGAGGTCGATCTGCTCGACGCCCAGCTTGGCGGCCGACTTCTCGAAGCCGTGGAGCGTTTCGTCGTAGCCGTAGTCGCTGATCCAGATCTTGGTCTCGATGAAGATCTCGTCGCGGGGGAGACCGGATGCGGCGATCGCCTGTCCGACTTCCCGCTCGTTCCCGTAGGCGGCGGCCGTGTCGATGTGCCGGTAGCCAACGCGCAGCGCCTCGGCGACTGCGGCTGCCGTCTCCTCCGGGGAGGACTGGAAGACGCCGAAGCCGATGGCGGGAAGTTCGACGCCGTTGCTCAGGGTCAGGTTCGTGGTGCTCATGGTGAAGACGCTACGTCGCGCGGCTGATCGGAGACAGGCCCTGTCAGGACCCGTCAGACGAATCGAAGCTGTTTCGGATGCCCGCAGATCGCCTCTTGCGCACGGGGGCGCTCGTGCCTACACTTTCGGCAGGTGCACAAACGATCAGATCTATTTGCAACTTCGTGCACACCCCGACAAAGGAGTCAGAACATGCGGTTTAAGTCGCCGCTCGCCGCCCCCGCGGCCAGCACCGTCGAGCAGAGCTCGACGACCACGTCGGGAGGGCAGCCGGCATGGAAGTAATCACCTGGATCGCCGAGAACTTCATCGGCCTCTTCAACGCCTCCGCCGAGAGCCTCATGGGTCTCATCACGGGCATCCTCCCTCTGCTCCTCGTGCTGCTCACGGCAATGTACGCCGTGACCACGTGGATCGGCGAGGAGCGCGTCACCCGCGCTGTCCGCTGGGCAGGCAAGTACGCGATCACGCGCTACACGGTGATGCCGATCATCGCCGTCATCATGCTGACGAACCCCATGGCGTACACGTTCGGTCGCTTCCTCCCCGAACGCTACAAGCCGGCCTTCTACGACTCTGCGGTGTCGTTCGTGCACCCGGTCACGGCCTTCCTCCCGCACGCCAACGCGGGTGAGCTGTTCGTCTGGACCGGCATCTCCGCTGGCGTCCTCGCCATCGCGCCCGACAAGTACGCGACGCTCGCCGCCCTCTATTTCATGGTCGGCATCGTCGTCATCTTCATCCGCGGCATCACCACGCAGTGGATCACGAAGGTCCTCATCAAGCGCGGCGGCCACGAGGCGACCTTCGCCCGTTTCGACGAGATGTATGCCGAGGGCCACCTCCAGGGCTCCAAGACCGAAGGTGGTGTCCTGTGAGCACAGACGCTGAGAACACGAACGCCAGCGCTGCCGAGAACTCCAGCGCAGGCACGGCCGACTACAAGGGCGTCAAAGTCAACCGCGGTCGCGGCGGCTGGGGCGACGGCCTGACCCTCGTCCCGAACGCCGAGAAGAACATCGTCCTCTCGGTGACCGGAGGCGGCATCCACCCCGTCGCACAGAAGATCGCGGAGCTCACGGGCGCCGAGGCAGTCGACGGCTTCAAGAACAACGTTCCGGACGCGAACGTGCTCTGCGCCGTCATCAACTGCGGCGGCACGGCGCGCATCGGCGTCTACCCGAAGAAGCGCATCCCGACTGTGGATGTGTACCCAGGTGAACCGGGCGGCCCGCTCGCCCAGTTCATCACGGAGGACATCTTCGTCTCCGACGTCGCGCCCCGCGACGTGGTTGCGCTCGACGCAGAGGCAACCGCAGCGGCTGGCGCACCCGCCGCGGCAGCTGCTCCGGCGCAGAGCCCGGAAGAGATCGCCGCGAAGGCCAAGGCGGATGCACGCGCCAGGGTCGCAGCACAGGGAAGCGGATTCACGGGCTTCGTCGTGAAGTTCGGCAACGCGATCGGCTACTTCATCAACACGCTGCTCTCCTCGGGCCGCCAGGCGATCAAGCTGACGCTCAACACGATCCTGCCGTTCATGGCGTATGTCTCGCTCCTCATCGGAGTCGTCACGTACACGGGCGCTTCGGACTTCATCGCCAACGCGGTGTCGCCGCTCGCGTCGAACCCGATTGGCCTGATCCTGCTCGGCGTCATCACGGGCCTCCCGTTCCTGTCGCCGATCCTCGGCCCAGGTGCCGCGATCGCCCAGGTCGTCGGTGTCTTGATGGGCACGCAGATCGCGGCCGGCGCGCTGCCGGTGCAGTACGCGCTGCCGACGCTCTTCGCGGTCAACGGCCAGGTCGGCTGTGACTTCATCCCCGTCGGTCTCTCCCTCGGTGAGGCTGAGCCGGAGACGGTTGCGGTCGGTGTCCCCGCAGTGCTCTTCTCCAGGCAGATCACGTCGCCCCTCGCGGTCGTGCTCGCCTACTTCGCCTCCTTCCTCCTCGTCTAGGTGGCGCCGGGCGGGCCGAGACCCGGCCCGCCCGCGCATCCACTGAACTCTTGAACCATGAAAGGGACCACAACGTGTCCACGACCATCTGGCAGTCAGAAATCGCCCGCATCGGACCCGACGCGAACGACATGTTCGAGGGCGGCGTTTACATCCTCTTCGGCGAACCCGTGCCGGACGCGCTCGCCGAGGTCAGCCTCGTGCACAAGGGCCACTCCGGTGAGTTCGTGCCGGTGCAGGCAGGGGACGAATTCGTGATCGGCGACGAGGCGGTCACCGTCACAGCGGTCGGTGACCTCGCCAACCCGAACCTGCAGGAGCTCGGACACGTCGTGCTCTACCTGAACGCGGAAGACACCGCGCTCCTTCCCGGCGCCATCCAGGCGACCGGATCCCTCTCCACCCCCACCGAGGGCGCATTCGTCAGCGTGCGCCGGAACGAGGTCTAGACCATGGACTGGAGATTCCCCGCCGTCCTGGTGCTCGCGCTTGTCCTGAGCATGTTCATGACGGTTGTGCAGATGCGCGCGTACATGCGACAGGTCAACGAGATCGCGAAGGCCAACGCGGGCAAGAACCTCAACCTGGTGAGCGGACGAGGCAAGGGCGCCTTCCGCGGCGCGATCGCCGTGCTGCTCGTCGACCCCACGACCCTCGAGGTCGTCGAGGCTCGAGCACTTGTCGGCTTCAGTGTCTTCGGCCGTCTGAAGCCGGCCCCCGACCTCGAAGGGCCGCTCAAGACGGTCTTCGACCGTGCGGCGGCCCGCCACAAGCACCTCGGAACCGCCGTGCGCCAGGCGATCAGCATGCTGCCCCACCAGGTGCGCGCACAGGTCACGCTGCCGCCCGCGAAGGGCAAGGCCAAGCGCGGTCAGCCGACCGCCATCAAGGGCGCGGCCCCGAAGCAATTCGCCGGCCTCTCCCGCGTCAGCAACTAGCCCCCACGAACCAAGCAAAAAGGAACGCACATGAACTACACGCAGCGCCTCATCCAGCGCGAAGCAGAGCTTGGCCGTCCCATCCGCGTCGGCGTCGTGGGTGCCGGTCAGATGGGCTCAGGCCTCATCGCCCAGATCGAACGCGCGAAGGGTATGGAAGTCGCCGTCGTCGCCGACATCGCCGTCGAGCGCGGCGTGGATGCGTACACTCGCGCCGGCCGCACCGACGTGCAGGTCGAGAACGACCTCGCCGTCGTCGCCGAGCACATCGAAGCCCGCCGCCCCGTTGTCATCAACGACGGACTCCTCATCCCGAAGCTCCCCGTCGACGTCGTCCTCGAGGTCTCCGGCGTCACTGAGATCGCCGCGCAGGTCGCCTACGCGTCGCTCCTCGGCAAGAAGGACGTGGCCCTCATGACCGTCGAGGCCGACGTGACCGTCGGGCTGTTCCTCGCGAGCATCGCCAACGCCGGCGAGCAGGTCTACACGATCTGCCGCGGTGACGAGCCCGTCGAAGCGCTCAAGCTCGTCGAGCACGCCACCGACCTCGGCCTCACCGTCGTCGCAGCAGGCAAGGGCAAGAACAACCCCAACCGCCCCACGGACGTGCCGGAAGACGTCATGGAAGAGGCGAAGGCGAAGAACATGAACCCGCGCATCCTGTGCGAGTTCACCGACGGCACCAAGACGCAGATCGAGATGGCGTCGCTGTCGAACGCCACGGGCTTCCCCGTCAACAAGCCGGGCATGCACGGCCCCGCCGCCGATATCGCGACCCTCGCGACGACGCTCATCCCCGTCGAGGACGGCGGCGTCCTCACCTCGACCCCGGCCGTCGAGTACACCGTCGAGGGCGACGTCGCGCCAGGTGTGTTCGTCGTCGTGAAGTCCGAAGACGACGTCGTCACGCACGAGCTCGACTACCTGAAGCTCGGCAAGGGCCCGTACTACGCGCTCTACCGCCCGTACCACCTCGCATCCGTCGAGGCGATCCTCTCGATCAGCGAGGCCGTGCTCGAACGCCGCGCCGACTTCCAGACCATCACGTGGCGCACCGAGGTCGCCTCGAAGGCGAAGTTCGACCTCACTGCCGGCACGAAGCTCGAGGGCATGGGCGGGCACCACGTGCACGGCTGGGCCGTCGACGCCGATGAGGCTCGCGCCAACAACTCCATCCCGATCGGCCTCATCTCTGGCGGCATCCTGAAGCGCGACATCAAGGCCGGCGAGATCGTCTCCTACGACGACGTCGAGCTCGACGAGACGCGCCCGCTCATCGCCATGCGTCGCCTGCAGGACTCGCTTGTGGCCGCCGGAGTCATCGGCGTCTAGGGAACCTCGGGCGGGACCTGAGGCCCTTGCGGCCTGCCGGGCGGCGGCCGCTCGGTAGGATCATGTGAACCGGACCGCCGGCGCCGCGCCTCGTGCGCGGCGCCGGAACGGCTCCCCAGCGGTGCGGATGCGCGGCTCGGGAGCCGCGGTCGTCCGGGCCCCGCGGGCACGCAACAGCCGCCGCCGCACCACGACGAAGGAGCAGACGGGATGCCAGCACCTCGCAACGCCGAGACGCTCGTCCGGGCGGCGCGCCTCTACTACCTCGACGGCCTCTCGCAGAGCGACGTCGCGAACGCCCTCGGCGTCTCACGGGCGAGCGTGTCGCGCATTCTCTCGGCCGCCCGCGACCAGGGGATCGTCGAGATCCGCATCCACGACCCGAACGTCGTCGGCCGTGTGGGCGAGCTCGAGCAGCAGATCGTGGATGCGTTCGGCGTCGGTTCGGCCGTTGTCGTTGCCGCCCTCCCCGGTCGGCATCCGCTCGACGTCGTGGCGGGTGCCGCCGCCGACTACTTCGCGGAGCAGGTGCCGTCGGTCGGTTCGGTCGGTCTCAGCTGGGGCAAGTCGATCGACGCGTTTGTCGAGCAGATCCACCTCGAGTCGACCGGCCGCGCGCTCACCCTGTGCCCATTGGTCGGGGGTATGCCGTTCGACTCGGGCCCCGCCGGGAACACCGCCCTCGAGCGGCTGTCGCAGAAGTCGGGAGCGAAGGCGTTCCGCTTCGAGTCGCCGGCCGTCGTCGAGTCGCCGCAGACCTGGGCCGCCCTCACCCGCGAGTCGTCGATCTCGTCGGCCATCAAACGCGCGACGGATGTGCAGCTCGCGTTTGTCGGCATCGGCTCGTACGGTCTCCACGCGTCGCGGCACATCGTCTCCGCCATGCGCCTCAGCGACGCCGAGCGCGCCGAGCTCGACGCGCAGGAACCGGTCGGCGACATCTGCGGCCGCTTCTTCGACGCGTCCGGTCGCGCGCTCGGCTCGCCCGTCTCGGAGCGCGTCATCGGCATTACGCTCGAGCAGCTCGCCGACATCCCCGAGGTCGTCGGCTTCGCTGCCGGCGCCGAGAAGGCGCCAGGCGTCGCAGGCTCACTGCGCACGGGAGCGCTCGACGGTGTCATCCTCGACGAGGACCTCGCCCGCGCGCTCGTGGAGCTCGTGTAGGCAGAGCCCTCATCTGGCGCCGAAGAGTCAGCCAGAAGCAGGCTCTCGGTTGCGGGGCGATGCTTCTCGCCCACACTTGTCGAAGTTCGGGTTGCTCGGGACGTGTTCGCATCCTGCCGACCGCATCCTCTCGCTCTGCGCATCCATCCGCCCGCTCGTGCCCGCATATCGCAGCCCGGACACACGAACGCCGCCGATCGACCGCGCCGCTGATGGGGGAATCAGGGCGTGATGGACCGGCGGCGTCGCGCGCCGACGGCGTTGGCGGCGTTCAGGAGCGAGGAAGCCGGGGGACCTACTCGCCCATGACGACGACCTGGCATTTGCGCGAGCGGGCGCGTGTGCGGTCGAAATCGACGAAGTAGATGTAGCCGGTCACGCCGACGCCCAGCTTGCCGTCGATGACGGCGAACACCTCGCTCGAGCCGAGGATCGTCGCCTTGATGTGGGCCTCCGCGTTGAGCAGCGCCGTCTTGTCGCCGCCGGGCAGGTACACCTCGGCGTCAGGCCACGACTCGACGTCCGCGTAGTGCTCGGGCCCCGGGTAGCGGTACTCGCCCTCCGGTGGCACGGCCGTCTGGTTCGGGGCGATGCGGTTCAGCACGTCGTCGAGGTCGGCCTGCAAAAACTCGGTGCCGTCCTCGAGACGGTCGTGCACGAACTCCTCGAAGAAGACAGCGCACGTCGTGTGGGGCGAGATGACGGTCACGGTGCCGGACGTGATGCCGCTCGCCGCGATCGCGTCCTTCACCTCGGCGGTGACGTCGATGTAGCTGGGCGTCCCGCCGTGCGACTGCAGCTGGAGGGTGGTCTGGGTGACGGTCATCGGGGTTCCTCTTCGAGTCGTGGATGCGCGTGCGTCGACGAACGCGCGGGTGTCAGTGGATGCGGTGGGTGAGTGGATGCCGCGACCGCGGCTCAGGCGCCCGGTCGCAGCGCCTGGATGAACTCGGCGACATCGCTCTCGACCTGCGCCGACACGGCCTTCGCGACCTTGGGGAACAGGATCGTGTTGGGCTGGTCTGCGGCCCGGAGTGCAGCATCCAGTGCCGCCTTCGCCGCGTACGTGTAGTAGTTGATTTTGCGGACGCCGCGCGTGATCGAGCTGTGGTACTCGTCGAGGCTGAGGCCGGAACCGCCGTGCATGACGATGGGCACACCAGTCGCGTCGCGCAGCTGCTCGATGAGCTCGTAGTTGAGCTTCGGCTCCTGGTGGTACATGCCATGCACGGTGCCGAACGACGCGGCGAGCGCGGTCACGCCCGTGCGCTCGACGAACTCCTTCGCCTGGGCCGGCTCGGTGTAGAGCGTCTCGTCGGCGACGCCCTGGCTGGGGTCACCGTTCTCGTTGCCAGTCATGACGCCGAGCTCTCCCTCGACGCCAACTCCACGCTCCTTCGCGAGCTTCACGACCTCGGTCGTGCGAGCGACGTTCTCCTCGTACGGCAGCGTCGACCCGTCGATCATGACTGAGTTGAAGCCGATGTCGAGGCCGCGGGCGATGTAGTCGATGTCCTCGCCGTGGTCGACGTGCAGCACAAACGGCGCCTCGCTGCGCGTCGCGAGGGCGAGCATCGCCGGCCCGATGTCGTCGATCGAGAGCGTGCTCTCGTGCACCTGCGCGTGCTGCAGGATGACGGGAACGCCGGCTTGCTCGGCGGCCGCGATCGTGCCGAGGAGCCCCTCGAAGTACGGGGTGTTGACTGCCGCGATGGCGATGTTGTGCTTCTGTGCGTAGCGGAGCGCTTCGTCGAGTCCGATGAGCATGCGTGGATCTTCTCTCTGGTGCCCTGGTGAGGAGCGGGTCAGTTGGTGGGGGAGGTGGACGCCTGCGCGTCGCGATGGTCGGCGAGCGCCTGGAACATCTCGGTGAGGATCTCGCGCCAGTCGGGGTGCTTGATGATGCCGCTTGTGCCGCCCGAGCAGTCGGCGCCCTGCTGCAGGACGCGCGTGATGTCCGCGCCGCGGCTCACGCCGGCAGCCTGCACGACGAGGATCGACGGGTCGACGTTCTTCACGATCTGGGTCGTGCGCTCGATGTAGTCGCCCGCATCCATCTGGCCCGTGCCGATGTTGGCGGTCGGCTCGCAGATCATGCCGGACGGGTCGAGGTCGGCGACGGCCCGGCACTGCAGGTCGGAGTCGGCGCAGACGATGGTTGCAAGACCGACCTCTTCGCAACGGCGCATCGCGCGGTCGAGGTCGGCCAAGGTGAGGGGGTGCTCAGCGTGGTTGAGCACGACGGCCTTGACGCCGGCCTCCGCGAGGCCTTCGGCGAGGATGTGCCCCATGCCGCGGCCCGGCACGATCGGGTCGACATGCTGGGCGGTGACGCAGAGGTTGGTCGTCTCGGCGACCACGGACCGCAGGTCGATGTGCTGCGCCGTGAAGACGACGTCGATGTCGAACTCTCCGGCGAGTTCGTCGGTGAGGTGGGCCAGCTTCATGAGTTCGCTGCCCGTCAGGTAGGCCTTCGGGTTGACGATGAGAAACGGGCTCCGTACAGGGATGGGGACAGCCATTGTCAGTTGCTCCTAGCGGATGTATGCACAAAGTTGCACTATAGATTGTACGAACGTGCAATGAGGTTAGTATCGCATCCACGGGCAGAAACTGGCAAGGCTTCGGACGCTGGAGCCCCACGGACAACGCCGCCCGTACCGATTTCGTCCCAGGCACCGCGAATAAGCTGGCACCTCACACTTGGACCAGGGAGCCACATGACTCGCGAACCCGTCTACTCATTTGCGATCGGGGTCGGGCGCACGGTGTTCGCCGCCCTCCGCGTTCGCCAGACGGTCCGCGGCGCGCACCACATCCCCGACACCGGCGGTGCCGTCATAGCGATGACCCACTTCGGGTACCTCGAGTTCGCGCTCGTCGAATGCGCGACCTGGATGCACAACCGTCGGCGCATCCGCTTCATGGCAAAGCAGAGTGTCTTCGACAAGCCCGTCGTCGGCCGCCTCATGCGCAGCATGCGACACATCCCCGTCAACATGAAGGCCGGCGCCGACGCGTTCGCAGCGGCCGCGACCGCGTTGCGTGACGGCGAGCTCATCGGAGTGTTCCCTGAGGCGGGCGTCAGCGCATCGTTCACGATCCGCGACTTCAAGACCGGGGCGGTGCGCCTCGCCGCCCAGGCCGAGGTGCCCATCATCCCCGTCGCCGTGTGGGGCGGGCACCGGCTGCTCACCAAGAATCGCAAGATCAGCATGAAGGAGCGCCTCGGTGTTCCCGTGCACTTCTCGTTCGGTGCGCCCATCCACGTCACTGCCGGTGAAGACCCGGCCGTCGCCACGGCGAAGCTCAAGACGACAATGGAGGCGCTGCTCGGCGAACTGCAGTCCAGCTACCCCGAAGACGGCACCGGCAAGTGGTGGCAGCCGCGCGTCCTCGGCGGCACCGCCCCCACGCCCGAGGAAGCCGCGGCCGCCGACGCCGCGCGCGACCGCCGGCGCGAAGCGGCCCGGGCCGCGCAGGCCGCCCGGAAGTAAGACGCGTGTAGGCGTTGGGACGCTTCGGCGGTCGCGGTGGTGGGGCGGTGCGGGGCGGTTACCCGCGATCCGTGTCCAACATGAGTGCAGAATCGGCGCTTCCGGCGCCAAAACCGGGCTGAGGGCCAGAAATCGCACCGATGTTGGACAGAGATCGGCGGCAGACGGAACCCGGTGCCACACTTGGCGCATGAACCGTGAGCTTCCCGGAACCCTGATGAGCATCGGCGAGTTCTCGCGCTACTCGGGGCTGAGCGTGCGCATGCTGCGGCACTACGCGGATCGAGGAGTGCTGGCACCGGCCGAGGTCGACGAGTTCAGCGGATACCGACGCTACGCACCCGCGCAACTGCAGGACGCTGGGCGGGTGCGGATGCTCCGCGACGCGGGCTGCGGCATCCCGGCGATCGCTGAACTCCTGCCGCTCTTCGACTCGCCTGACGTGCTGCGGGTTCGCCTGCAGTCGCACCTCGACGAGCTGAAGGCAGAGGCACGACGGGTGGCCGAGCAGCAGGTGCTCGCGGTGAACCTGCTTGGCGAGCTCGAGGCGCGAACACGACGGCTCGATGTCGTTGAGCGCACGTTCCCCGCGCTGCGCGTGCTCTACCTGCGGCGCACCGTCGCCGACTACCCGTCCGAGGGGCCGCTCTGGGTCAACTTCCGCGGGCCGGTCGCCGAGCTCACCTCGCGAGACCCGGCGGTCTTCGGCGACGTCGGCGGTGCCACCTACTTCGACGACGAGTATCGCGATTCCGACGTGGAGATGGCGATCTGGCGCGAGTACCGCGGTGCATCTGTGCCCGACGGATACGAGGTCGTCCAGCTGCCTGAGCAGCGCGTCGCCACCGTCACGCACCGCGGCGGCTTCGAGACGATCAACGAAGCGACTGCCACCGCGGGGGCCTGGGTCGCCGATCAGCACCGCACGAGAGTCGGGCCGATCTTCAACGTCTACGTGCACGGCCCCGGCCGCGACCCGAACCCCGACAACTGGGTCACCGAGGTGAACGTGCCGATCGCGGCCTGAGATCGGCACTTGACTCTCACACTGTGTGAGACCTCACGATCGGATCACCGGCGCACGAGGCCGGCGCCGCAACGCAGGGGCGCTGCGGCGCATCTGAACGAGAGGACAACGACCATGTCGGACAACATGAACTACTTCGAGATCGGCACCACCAACCCTGAAGCTGCGAAGGCCTTCTACGGCGATACCTTCGGCTGGACGTTCGGCTCGCTCGAGCCCGGCGGCTACGGGATGGTCGACGGCGCGGGCAACGGCGGCGGGCTCTGGGACTCGAACACCGTCGGCGGTGGCAGCTGGGCGGTCTTCTACGTCGAGGTCGAGAACATCGAGGCGAAGCTCGAGCAGGCCGCCGCGAACGGTGCCGAGACCGTGATCCCGCTGGTCGACAACGGCACCATCAAGTTCGCGCACCTGCGCGACCCGCTTGGCAACCGATTCGGCGTCTGGCAGCGCAAATCGCAGGACTGAGCAGCGCGATCGCACAAGCGAGAACCCCGCCCGCGAACGAATCGCGGGCGGGGTTCGCCTCTGCTGAGAACGACCGAGGTCGGACGGATCAGGTGTCGTGGATGACCGGTGCCTGCTCGGCCCTGCCATCGTCGTAGCCGCCAGCCGGATAGTCGGCGCGTTCCGGGTGGCGACGGAGCGCGATGACGGATGCCGCGCATCCACCCCACACGATCCCGATCGCGACGATGAGCATCGTGATGGCTTCCGGGGTCATCGGACCGCCTCCTTCTCGTTCTTGCGCAGCTCAGCCGCTGATGGCCAGGCGGTGAAATTGTCGGGGCTCGTGCGCCAGCGGATGAGCGTCATGACGGCGCTCGCCACCAGCATGATGAGGACCGCGCCCCAGCCGAAGACACCGATGTACCAGAGGGGGTAGCCCTCGTAGCCGTCGACGATGAGGGACCTGATCTGCTCAATGAGCATGTAGGTGAGGACAACCGGCGCGAGGATTCCCGTGAGCACAAGCCACCACTTGCCGAGCTGGAACGTCGAAACCGAGTTGAGATGCAGGCGCATCTCCTCGCCACGGCGAGCAACCCAGATGACGCCGATGCACGTCGCGACGGCGGACGCGATGATGCCGATGTTGTTGGTCCACATGTCGACAGTGTCGAGGGCGATGAGCCCAGTCGTGGTCGAGAACACCAGGATCGAGATGACGGCGCTGACGCTGCCCAGGATGATCGCGGCCTTGCGTGGAGTCCAGCCGAACTTGTCCTGGAACGCCGACGACACGACTTGAAGGATCGACAGCAGGGATGTGAACCCCGCCATCACGAGCGAGCCGAAGAACAGCGCCCCGAAGATCTGCCCACCGGGCATCTCCGAGATGATCGCCGGGAACGTCACGAACGACAGGATCGGGCCGGTCAGCCCCTCGAGCTCGCTCACTGCGACGTTCTGCTGGTGCGCCATGAAGCCGAGCGTCGCGAAGACTCCGATACCGGCGAGGATCTCGAACGACGAGTTGGAGAAGGCGACAACAAGACCGGGCGAGGTCATGTTCGATCGTCGGTTCCGGTACGAGGAGTAGGTGACCATGATGCCGTAGGCGATGGATAGCGAGAAGAAGATCTGGCTGTACGCCGCGATCCAGACGCTCGGGTCGCCCAGCGCGACCCAGTCAGGTGTGAAGAGCGCGTTGAGGCCGTCGGCGGCGCCCTCCAGGAAGAGTGCCCGGACCACGAGGATGAGGAACGACACGAGCAGCAGCGGCAGGAAGATGAAGTTCGTGCGCTCCACACCCTTCGCGATGCCCGCAGCCAACACGAAGATCGTGATGGCCCACACGGCAACGAGCGGGATGAGGACCGAAGGCACAAACTGCATGGAGATGCCAGGGTCGGAGACCTGCAGGAAGTCACTGATGAAGAATGCTGCCGGGTCGTCACCCCAGCCGAGGTTGAACGACAGCACGAAGAAGCTCAGCGCCCACGCGATGATCGCCGTGTAGTACAGGCCGATCACGAAGCAGATGAACACCTGGAACCAGCCGAGGCTCTCCATCCACTTCGCGACGCGACGGAAGGCGGTCGGTGCGGCCCCGCGCATCCGGTGCCCGATCGCGTAGTCGAGGAAGAGGATCGGAATGCCCGCCGTGATGAGCGCGACAAGGTATGGGATGAGGAACGCGCCCCCGCCGTTCTCATACGCGACGCCAGGGAAGCGCCAGATGTTTCCGAGGCCGACGGCGGAGCCGATGGCCGCGAGGATGAACCCGGTCTGGCCGGTCCATTGCTCGCGAGGCTTGACCTCGGTTGTTGTGGATGTCGTCATTGAGAATCCCCCAAGAGCGTCGTGAGCGGGTGCGCCTGCGACGACAAGCGCTCTGCTTGCTCGACGAGCCTAGTGAACTCGACAGCCACTTCGCATGCTCAGGACTGAATCGTGATTCGCGTGCGCCGCGCGACCCTTCCCGAATCTCGGTCGTCAGTGCTGCAGGAGGTGCAGGCGGCTGACCATGCGGAACGCGTCGGCACGGCCGGCGGCTGCGCCCACGAACTCGTCGAACGATGCGTCGGCGTGGAAGTGCGCCTCGATGTCGTAGTCGACGAGCACGTCGACGGCGTTGGCGAAACGCTGCTGCGGGTCACGGCCGACGGATGCGAGCAGCGGCACTTCCAGCACGTGCCACGTGTCGAAGTCGCGCGCCCACTGCAGGTACTCGAGCGACGACGTCTTCACGATGAACAGCTCCGCGAACGTTGCCCACAACTCGCGGCCGCGCACGGCGGTCACCTCGAAGGTGCGGCCGCCGAGCTCGAGCGTCGTCGACTCAGCTGGTGACGGGCAGTTGTCAGCGAACGCGAGGTCCGACTCGGCAGCGGAATCTCCGTCTGCGTGGCCAGCGGCGGCGGATGCGGCGCTCGGTACGTGAATCCAGGACCCGGTCGCAAATCCGCGACGCTCGACAGCGTCAACGCGCGAACGGCGGTAGTCGACCTCGCCGGGCAGCTCGACGACGTCGAGCTCACGCTCGATGAGCTCGATGCCGGGCTCGAAGATGTGGTGGTAGACGGGGCTCGGGAGGAGGCCGTGCGGCGGGTAGTTCGAGGTCGCGACGACCGTGATGCCGTGCTCGAGCGCGAACCGCAGCAGGCCGGTGAGCAGCGTCGCGTGGCCGGGGTCGTGCACATGGAACTCGTCGAACAGCAGCAGGCGAGCGTCGCCGATGAGCTCCCGTACTGCATTCTCGAACACGGTGTCAGAGCCGCGGTTCGCGAAGATACGGGAGTGCAGCTCGTTGAAGAACGAGTGGAAGTGGACGCGCAGTTTCCGCTCGATCGGGACCGCGTCGTAGAACGCATCCAGTAGCCACGACTTGCCGCGGCCCGCCGGACCCCACAGATAGAGGCCTCGCGGGGTCGCCGACCCGGCAGTGGATGCGTCGGCATCTTCTGCCTCGACGGCACCGAGCTGCGTTGATTCCGAAACGCCGGAAATGTCGCCCGCATCCGGGCTCAGAGCCCGGCGCTCACCAGAGACCGCCTCGTGCCCGACGATGTGCGCGCCGAGGGCTGCGAGACGCAGGGCGACCATCCGCTGACCGTCGTCGAGGGCGAAGCCGGCGGACGCGGCTGACGAGACGATGCTCGCGAAGACCTCGGCCGCAGCCTCGCTCGCACCCGCGCCAACAGTTTCGGGATGGGTTCCTCGCTTCGGGATGGGTTGCAACCCATCCCGAAGCGAGGAACCCATCCCAAGACTCAAGAGCGGCGATCCTTAGGAGATCGCGGTTGAGATCGCAGCCGAGGTGGCCGCCGAGATCGGTGCCGAGTTCGGTCCGACGACGTCGCCGAAGCGCTTCGGCAGGGTCGCGCCGCGCGCCTCCGAGAGCTCGGCGAGCGTGAACTCGAAGAGGCCCTGGACTTCGAGCTTCGCGTCGGCACCCGTGCCGTCGCTCACGCCGACGCGCGTGACGGGGAAGTCGCGCGCTTCGCACATGGCCTGGAAGCGCACGTCATCGTCGTGGGGAACGGAGACGAGGATGCGCCCGGCCGACTCGCTGAAGAGCGCGGTAGCCGCATCCACCCCCTCCTTCTGCATGAGACCGTCGAGCACGATGCGCGCGCCGACGCCGAAGCGGGTCGAAGACTCGACGATCGCCGCCGCGAGGCCACCCTCGGAGAGGTCGTGCGCCGAGGTGAGGAGGCCCTGCTGGCCGGCGCCGATGACGAGGTCGGCTAGCGCCTTCTCGCGCTCGAGGTTGACCTGCGGCGGCAGACCGCCGAGGTGCCCGTGGACCACGTCGGCCCAGATGGAACCGGAGAGCTCTTCGAGGGTCGTGCCGAGGAGGTAGAGGTTGTCGCCCTCCTCCTGCCAGCCGGACGGGACGCGGCGGGCCACGTCGTCGATGAGGCCGAGCACCGCGACGACGGGCGTCGGGTGGATGGGCACGTCGCCGGTCTGGTTGTAGAACGACACATTGCCGCCCGTGACGGGAATGCCGAGCTCGAGGCAGGCGTCGGCGAGGCCCTCGACGGCCTGCGCGAACTGCCACATGACCTCGGGGTTCTCGGGGCTGCCGAAGTTGAGGCAGTCGGAGACGGCGGCCGGGCGTGCGCCGGTGGCTGCGACGTTGCGGTACGCCTCGGCGAGGGCGAGCTTCGCACCCGCGGACGGGTCGAGCTGCGCGTAGCGGCCGTTGGCATCGAGGCTGATGGCAAAGCCGAGCCCGGACTCCTCATCGATGCGCACCATGCCGGCGTCTTCCGGCGTGCCGAAGGCGGTGTTGCCGAGCACGTAGCGGTCGTACTGCTGCGTGATCCACTCGGGGTTGGCGAGGTTCGCCGACGAGATGAGGGCGAGCACCTGCTCGCGGAGCTCTTCGCCCGACTGGGGGCGGGGGAGCGCGGATGCGGAGTCGGCTTGGAGTGCGTCGATCCACGTCGGGTAGGCGACTGGGCGGTCGTAGACGGGGCCGTCGATCGCGACGGTGCGCGGGTCGACGTTCACGATCTCGACACCGCGCCAGTTGATGACGAGGCGGCCCGTGTCGGTGACCTCGCCGAGCACGCTCGTCTCGACGTCCCACTTGTCGACGATCGCCATGAACGCGTCGAGCTTGTCGGGAGCGACGACCGCCATCATGCGCTCCTGGCTCTCCGACATGAGGATCTCCTCAGCCGTCAGGTTCGGGTCGCGCAGCAGCACCTTGTCGAGCTCGATGTACATGCCGCCGTCGCCGGCAGCTGCGAGCTCGCTCGTCGCGCAGGAGATTCCGGCGGCGCCCAGGTCCTGGATGCCCTCGACGACCTTCTCGCGGAACAGCTCGAGGCAGCACTCGATGAGCACCTTCTCGGCGAACGGGTCGCCGACCTGGACTGCTGGACGCTTCGTGGGGCCCTTCTCGTCGAACGAGTCCGAGGCGAGGATGGAGGCGCCGCCGATGCCGTCGCCACCCGTGTGGGCGCCGAAGAGCACCACCTTGTTGCCGGCGCCGCGCGCGTTCGCGAGGTGCAGGTCCTCGTGGCGGAGCACGCCGACCGCGAGGGCGTTGACGAGCGGGTTCGCCTGGTAGACGCTGTCAAACCAGGTTTCGCCGCCGATGTTCGGCAGGCCGAGGCAGTTGCCGTAGAAGGAGATGCCGCTCGTGACGCCGTGCACGACCCGCGCGGTGTCGGCCTCGTCGATGGCGCCGAAGCGGAGCGCATCCATGACGGCAACCGGGCGGGCGCCCATCGAGATGATGTCGCGGACGATGCCGCCGACACCGGTCGCGGCGCCCTGGAACGGCTCGATGTAGGAGGGGTGGTTGTGCGACTCGACCTTGAAGGTCACAGCCCAGCCCTCGCCGGCGTCGATGACGCCCGCGTTCTCGCCCATGCCGACCATGAGGTTCTTCTTCATCTCGTCAGAGACCTTCTGGCCGAACTGGCGCAGGTAGTTCTTCGAGGACTTGTAGGAGCAGTGCTCCGACCACATGACCGAGTACATGGCCAGCTCGCCCGAGGTGGGGCGGCGGCCGAGGATCTCGCGGATCTTGTCGTACTCGTCAGGCTTCAGCCCGAGGGCGCCGTACGGCTGCTCCTTCTCGGGAGTCGCCTTCGCGTTGTCGACGGTGTCCGGGACGTGAATGGTCTGGCTGCTCACTGGCGAGGCTCCTTCTGGCGGCGCGATGCGGAGAAGTCGGGGCGTGTCCGCACCGGACGAGTCTACGGCGTTCGCGGGCGCCCGCGTCCGAGGAGGAGTCGCCTGACCGACTTCAGTGCGATTTCGGCCGTATCTGGCGTCTCGGCGTCAGATGCCGCAGATTTTGCACTGATGTTGGACACGCGCGGGGTAGCCGGCGCGCATCGAGCGCGGGGCAGCTGGCGCGGTCGAGCCCAGCGGGGTGCTTCTAGACCAGGCGCACGTCGCAGCCGGCCGCCCGAAGTGCCGCGACCTCAGCAGGGTCTGCCTCCGTTCCGGTGATGAGGCTCTCGAACTCGCTGAGCCCGCCGATGACGCCGACGTGGGCGCGGCCGAGCTTGCTGGCGTCGGCGACGACCACAGAGCGGTCGGCGGTGCCCAGCATGGCCCGCTTCAGCTCGGACTCCGGCAGGTTCACGTTCGTGACACCTGCGCCGACCTGCACACCGGTGCAGCCGATGATCGCGAGGTCGGTGTGGATGCGCTCGAGCATCGCGGACGCGTAGGGCGCGACAAGCGAGTGCTGGAGCGGGCGGAGGGTGCCTCCGGTCACGACGACGGTGAAGCGGGGAATGGCCGATTCGAGCGCGAGCGCGATCGAGAGTCCGTTGGTGATGATCACGACGTCATCGAGGTCGTCGCGAGCGAGCAGTGCTTCGGCGACTGCAGTCGTGGTCGTCCCGACGTCGAGGAGCACGCTCGAGCCGCTTGTCACGAGCGCGGCGGCGGCGATGCCGATGCGCCGCTTCTCGGCGGCGGCGCTCTGCTGTGCCGTCTCGAACGACGTCTCCAGGCCGACCGGCCCGTGCCCGTAGATCGCCCCGCCGTGGACTCGGCCGAGGATTCCCTCGCGCTCGAGCGCCGTGAGGTCTGACCGCACCGTGACCTCCGACACTCCGAGCTCGCGGCTCAAATCCGCGACCCTCGCGAAGCCGGTACGTTTGACGAGCTCGACCACGTCGGCTCTCCGTGCCTCTGCTGGGCGGTCTGGGGTCGAGTCGTTGTTCACCACAATGCACAGCTTACGCCTTCGCAAGAGAATCGAAGCTTGACTTTCGAAAACGAAAGTGGCGTAATCGGAGCGTGCAATCCCTCACGAACAACATCGTCAAGCGCGAGACGCTGCTCTCCGACGGCCGCGAGCTCATCTACTTCGACGACGCCGACACGACGCTCGACCCGGAGCGCGCCCTCGACAGTCGCATCCCCGCCGACAGGCCCCCCGTCGCCGAGATGCGTCAGGACCCGCTCACCGGTGAGTGGATCTCCATCGCGGCCGCCCGCCAGAACCGCGTCATGCTCCCGCCCAAACACCTCGACCCGCTGGCGCCCTCGAGCCCCGCGAACCTCACCGAGGTGCCGAGTAACTACGACGTCGCGGTCTTCGAGAACAAGTCGCCATCGTTCGGCCCGACGCTCGCCGACGCCGACTTCAACGCGGCTGCGCAGCTCGAGGAGCTTGCATCCGTTGGCCTCGGCCGTACGAAGCCGTCGATCGGCCGGTGCGAGGTCGTCTGCTTCAGCCCCGAATCCGAGGGGTCGTTCGCGTCGCTCTCGCTCTCGCGCGCCCGCACCGTCGTCGAGGCGTGGGCTGACCGCACGGCCGCGCTCTCGCAGCTGCCCGGCGTGCAGCAGGTGTTCCCCTTCGAGAACCGCGGCAAAGACATCGGCGTCACCCTGCACCACCCGCACGGTCAGATCTACTCGTACCCGTACATCACGCCCCGCACGGCAGCCCTCATCCGCTCGGTCGAGAAGTACGGGCCCACGTTGTTCCAGGACATCCTTGACTACGAGCAGGCCTCCGATCGCGTGCTGATCCGCGGCGAGCACGTCACGTTCTTCGTGCCGTTCGCCGCGAGGTGGCCGCTCGAGGTGCACATGCTGCCGCACCGTCACGTCGCAGACCTCGCCGAGACGACGCCGGAGGAGCGCGACGAGATCGCCCGCGAGTACCGCCGCGTGCTGCGCGCGATCGACGCGATCTACAACACCCCGACCCCCTACATCGCGGCCTGGCATCAGGCGCCCGTCAACTCACATCGGGATGACATCAGGCTCATGCTGCAGATCACGTCACCTCGGCGCGCCGAGGACAAGCTCAAGTTCCTCGCGGGATCCGAGTCGGCGATGGGTGCTTTCATTGGCGACGTCCCGCCCGAAGCCACGGCGGGCCTCCTGCGCGCGGCGCTCGCGAAGGTGGACGCAGCGTGACCCGGCCAGAGCTGGCGACGGTGGCGACGGATGCGTTCGCGCGCATCCACGGCGGCGCAGCAGACGGCCTCTGGTCGTCGCCGGGTCGCGTGAACCTCATCGGCGAGCACACCGACTACAACGAGGGCTTCGTGTTCCCGTTCGCCATCGACCGGCACACGGTGGTTGCCGCGAGGCTGCGCGACGACCGGCTCGTCCGCGTCTCGAGCGGCCTTCGCGATGGCGTCGAGGAGATCTCGATCGACGACCTGGCGCCGGATGCGCTTGGCGGCTGGTCCGCGTACGCACTTGGTGTTCTGTGGGCCGCCGGGCAGTTCGGCGCGGAACTCAGCGAGGTCCGCGGGCTCGACCTGCACGTCGAGTCGGACGTGCCCCTCGGGGCTGGGCTGTCCTCATCCGCTGCCCTCGAGGGTGCCGTGGCAGTCGCGATCGACGAGCTGTGGCAGCTTGGGCTCGACCGGCGGACGCTCGCGCGCATCGGCCGCCTCGCCGAGAACGAGGCTGTTGGCGCCCCGACGGGCATCATGGACCAGTCGGCGGTGCTCCTCGGTCAGCGTGATTCCGGTGTGCTGCTTGACTGCCGTTCGCTCGAGTCTACGATCGTGCCGCTCTCGTTCGAGGCGCAGGGGCTTGCGGTGCTTGTCGTCGACACACGCGTCGAGCACGCTCACGCCAACGGCGGCTACGCCGACCGGCGCGCGTCCTGCGAGCGGGGAGCTGCTGGCCTCGGCGTCTCGTCGCTGCGCGCCGTGAGCGTCGACGACCTGGCGCGGGCCGAGCAGGTCCTGGACGAGGAGACCTTCCGCCGCGTGCGTCACATCGTGACCGAGAACGCCAGAGTTCTCGCCGTCGTGGATGCGCTGCGCGACAGCGGCCCGCGCAGCATCGGCCCGCTGCTCGCCGAGTCGCACGCATCGATGCGCGACGATTTCGAGATCTCCGTGCCCGAGCTTGACCTCGCTGTATCGACGGCCGTCGCTGCAGGGGCCATCGGCTCGCGCATGACGGGCGGCGGTTTCGGGGGAGCGGCGATCGCGCTCGTGGAACGCGATGATCTCGCATCCATCTCGCAGAGCATCCACGAGGCCTTCGCGTCGGCGGGCTTCACGGAGCCCGCAACGTTCGAGGTGCTCCCCTCCCAAGGCGCCGCCCGCGTCTAGGGGGCCCTGGGTGTGTGCTGCGCCCGGCGGTTTCTCGCCGGCCGGGCGCGGCGCTGGCGCTTGCTCCGCCGGCCGGGCGCTCGCATCTCCGGCGCAGATGTTGGGGTTGTGCACTGCTGCTTGCGCCGAGGATGCGCCTTCCATAGGTCTGCGCGCGGACCGCGCTTCCCGGCATAGACCTGGGGCTTGCGCATCCGCTCGCAGCCAAACGGATGCGCGAGGCCCAGGTAAGTTCGCGCGCCGGCCTCTCCTCCGCAGACGTAGGGCCCTCCGCAAACTTGGGGCCCTGCACAGACGTGGGGCCCGCGCATCCGCTCGTCGCCGAACGGATGCGCGGGGCCCAGGTTTGCGGACCTGCTGCGCCGCTACCCGCGCGGGGCGAGCGACACGATGAGGTCGGTGCGCAGGTCGTCGGGGTTCATCTCGGGGCTCGGTTCGGTGACGTAGATCTCCACCATCGAGCCTGGGCCGTCGCCGGAGTCCAGGACATCCTGCATGAGGCGCCCCCACGATTCGCCGAGGCCGTCGAACGAGCCGAGGTGCGAGGCGCCGGCAGCAGGACCGACCGGCAGCGTTGAGTTCTGGATCGTGATGTCCCCGACGAGCGTCTTCTCTCGAATGGGCTCGACAACCGGGAAGCCGATCTCGACGTCGAACGTCTGGGCTGGGTCGCCGTGGTAAACGGCGAGGGCGGGACCTGCAGGCTGCACCTTGCCGGCCCCGATCGCGGCGCCAAGTGCCTGGAACGTCGTGTCGAAGAGCGTGCGCAGGTCGCCCATCGTGACGTTGTCGTACCGGGCGACGGCCAGCGGAACGGCGGTCAACTCGAAGCGCTCCACGCCCTGGCGGGGCGATTCTGGCAACGGCAGTGTCTCTGGCATGGTGTCCTCCTCGACGCCCCGTTCGAGCGGGGCAGATGCTTGACGCCAACCTAGGGCAAGCAGTCGTGCGCCGGCCGCAGTTTCGGGGTCTTCCCGGCATTCTCTGCACAATGTCTGGAGTCACCCGGCACCACCGTGAGGCGCTACGATTCCGCAGGTGGCGCGCCGGCGCAGATGACGGTCGGGTGGATGCGCCACCGGAACCACGAGAGACACGAGCTGCGCATGAACACGGTCGAGAACAACGGCATCGACACCGGGGCGACGCAGAAGCAGCCCCTCGCGCGTGCGCTGACGGCGCGGCACATCCGCTTCATGGCGCTCGGCTCGGCCATCGGAACGGGCCTCTTCTACGGGTCGTCGGCTGCGATCCAGGCCGCCGGCCCAGCCGTGCTGCTCGCCTACATGATCGCCGGCGCCGCCGTCTTCATGGTGATGCGCGCGCTCGGGGAGATGACGGTGCGTCACCCCGTGACGGGGTCGTTCGGGCAGTTCGCGAACCGCTACCTCGGCGCGCGCTGGGGCTTCATCACCGGTTGGACGTACGCGTTCGAGATGGTCGTCGTCGCGATCGCCGACGTCACCGCGTTCGGCGTCTACATGGGCTTCTGGTACCCGGACGTCGCGCGCTGGGTCTGGATCGTCGCCGTCATCCTCTTCATCGCCGCCATCAACCTGCTCGGCGTGCGCGCGTTCGGCGAGCTCGAGTTCTGGCTCGCCCTCGTCAAGGTCACGGCGATCATCGCCATGATCGCGGGCGGCATCGCGATCATCATCTTCGGCTTCGGCAACCAGTCAGCGGATGCGTCCGGCATCGGCGCGCTCTTCAACCCGGCGGCGGGCGGGTTCTTCCCGATGGGCATCGAAGGCCTCATCGCCTCCTTCGCGATCGTGGTCTTCGCGTTCGGCGGCATCGAGATCATCGGCATCACGGCGGGCGAGGCGCAAGACCCGAAGCGGGTCATCCCGAAGGCCATCAACAGCGTGCCGCTGCGCATCCTCCTCTTCTACGTCGGCGCGCTCGCGGTCATCATGATGCTCGCGCCGTGGAACACGATCACGGGGGATGCGAGCCCGTTCGTCTCGATCTTCGACGGCCTCGGGATCCCCGCCGCCCCGCACATCCTGAACTTCGTGGTCATCACGGCGGCGCTCTCGGCCATCAACTCGGACGTGTTCGGGGCTGGGCGCATGATCTTCGGCCTCGCCGAGCAGGGGCAGGCGCCGCGCGTCTTCCTGCGCGTCTCGAGGAACGGCGTACCGTGGGCGACGGTGGCGCTCATGGTCGCGGCGCTCGCGGTCGGCGCGTGGATGAACGCCGTGATCCCCGAGGACGTGTTCCTCGTGATCGCCTCGATCGCGACCTTCGCGACCGTGTGGGTGTGGATCATGATCGTCTGCTCGCACATCGCGATGAAGCGTGACATCGCGCGTGGCGGGCGGAGCGCTTCCGAGTTCCCCGTTCCGCTGTGGCCGTACGCGTCGTGGGCGACGCTGGGCTTCCTCGTGTTTGTGCTCGGGGTGCTCGGCTGGTTCGAGAACACGCGCGTGGCCCTCGTGGTCGGTGCCGTGTGGCTGGCGCTGATGCTCCTTGCCTACCAGTTCGCCGTCGGGGCGGCCGGTAAGCGGCGGGCGGACCTCGTCGACGAGACGGGCACGCTCGAGGTTCAGCCCCGCGAGCAGACGCCGGAAGTCAAGGGCACCTCGCGCGACTGACCCGCCCCGATACGATGGGGGCGCACATTCCCGGTGAAACACGATGACTGAGGCGAGCAACTTGCAATACATCTCTACCCGTGGCGGCATGCTCGGTTCCTACTCCGACGTTCTTCTCGAGGGCCTCGCCCCGAACGGCGGGCTCGCCGTGCCGGAGCTGCTGCCCCGCTTCACGAACGAAGACCTGGAGAGCTGGCGCTCGCTCGACTACGCAGGGCTGGCTACGGCGGTGCTCGGCCTCTTCGCGACCGACATCCCGCGCGACGACCTCGAGCAGCTCACGGCGCACGCGTACGGCGAGGGCCGCTTCGTGTCGGAAGATGTCGTGCCGCTGCAGAAGCTGGATGCGCGGCTCACGCTGGTCGGCCTGTCCGAGGGGCCGACCCTCGCGTTCAAGGACATGGCCATGCAGTACCTGGGCCAGACGCTCGACTACGTGCTCGGCAAGCGCGACCGCGTGCTCAACGTGCTCGGCGCGACCTCGGGCGACACCGGGTCCGCCGCGGAGCACGCGCTGCGCGGCCGCGAGCGCGTGTCCGTCTTCATGCTTTCCCCGCAGGGCCGCATGAGCGCGTTCCAGCGTGCGCAGATGTACTCACTGCAGGACGAGAATGTGCACAACATCGCGGTCAAGGGCGTCTTCGACGACTGCCAGAACCTCGTGAAGCGCCTCGCCGAGGACATCGACTTCAAGCGCGGCAACAACATCGGCGCCGTGAACTCGATCAACTTCGGCCGCATCTCGGCCCAGATCGCGTACTACGTCTGGGCGTGGCTGCGGGCGACTGACGAGCTGTCGGCGGATGCGCGTGACGGCTTCGAGGTGTCGTTCGCGGTGCCGTCCGGCAACTTCGGCAACATCCTGTCCGGCCTGTACGCGAAGCTCATGGGCCTGCCCGTGCGCAAGCTTGTGCTCGCCGTCAACGAGAACAACGTGCTGGACGAGTTCTTCCGCACGGGCTTCTACCGCCCGCGCAACGCCGAGAACACGCTCGCCACGTCGAGCCCCTCGATGGATGTGTCGCGCGCGTCGAACCTCGAGCGCTTCGTCTTCGAGTTGCTCGGCCGCGACGGCGGACGCACGGCGGCCGCGTGGAGCGAGCTCGCAGAGACCGGCGAGATCGACCTGTCGGTGGCCCAGCACACGTTCGAGCCGCTCTTCGGCATCGTCAGTGGCACCAGCACGCATGCCGACCGCCTCGCGACGATCCGCAGCGTCCACGACGCATCCGGGATCACGATCGACCCGCACACGGCCGACGGCGTGAAGGTCGCCCGCGAGCACCTCGAGGACGGCGTGCCCATGCTGGTGCTGGAGACCGCGAAGCCGCAGAAGTTCGCCGACACGATCTCTGAGGCGCTCGGCGCCGAGGTCGAGGTCGACGCGGAAACACAGGCCCTCCTCGACGCACCCCAGCGGGTCGTCGAGCTCGACGACGACGAGCAGGCACTGCGCGCGTTCATCGCGGAGCGCGTGCTGCGCTAGCTGCCCGCCCGCACTCGCCTCCGCCGCGCCCTCGCCCCCGCCCGCCCCGACGGGCACAAGAGTTGGCCAGATGCACCTCCCTGATCTCAGGGGGATGCATCTGGCCAACTTTTCTCGCGGGGCGCCGCCGCGTGCTTCGCCCCGCCCGCCCGCGCCGCGCGCCTACTTGTAGTGGTGCTCTCCGCGGGCGGCCTTCTCGACGACATCCTGGATGCGCGCGGCACGGATCGCGGGCGTCTTGATGCCCGTGATGCGGAAGATCACCTGGAAGCGTTCCTGCTTCTTCATGGCCTCGAAGAAGGCGAGCGCCGCGGGATTCGCGTCGAGCGCCGCCTGCAGGTCGGCGGGAACCACCGCATCCTTGACTCGGTAAGCGGCGTCCCAGCGGCCGTCGGCCTTGGCTCGTTCGACCTCCGCGTGGCCGGCCGGCTGCATCCGCCCCTCCTCGATGAGGCGTGCCACGTGCCCGACGTTGATCTGCGACCACGGGCTGTTCTTCCGCCGAGGCGTGAACGCCTGCAGCATGTAGTCGTCGTCGAACCGCGCCGACTGGCCGTCGATCCACCCGAAGCAGAGGGCCACCTCGAGGGCCTCTTGCCAGGTGATGCCCGGCGCCTTCGAGAGCTTCTTCCGCAGCTTCAGGCGGACGCCGCCGTCGTCGGGACCGGCCGCGAGGAACTCCTCCCACTGCGCGATCGTGAATTCGTGGATGGGTTTGTCGGCAAAGCTCACCATGTCGTCATCCTAGGAGGGCATCTGGCCAGTCGGCGCCGTCCAACTTCCGCGATGGATGCGCCTCACCGGTCGCCAGCCACGCGTCCCTCCCCGCTTCATCCCGGAAGTCGGTCAAGACCCGCGCCCAGCAGGAGGCTGAGCGCGGGCCTTGACCGTCGGTCCAAGTCGCCGAAACGTTGCGCCTACCCGGCGATGAAGCTCATGAGGAGCCGCACCGAGAGGGCGAGCACCGCGAACAAGCCGATGATGCCGAACGCGTTCTGCCACCACCTGTTGCGCATCTCGCCCATCAGCGAACGCCGGTTGGCCATGATGATGATGAGCGCGGCCAGGATGGGCGCAACCAGGATCGTCAGGGCCTGGGCGAGCACGATGAGCTCGACCGGCGAGGTCTGGAAGAGCAGCGTCACGCCGAGCCCGAAGGCCAGGATGAACCCGCTCGTGATCCGCGCCGTGAGCGTGTTCGCGGAGCCGCCCCTTCCGACGGCGTCGGACAGCATCGTGCCGCCCGCGATGGCGTTGGGGATCATCGAAGAGAAAGCTGACCCCGCGAACCCGAGGGCGAAGATGAAGCCTCCCACCGGGCCGGCCAGCGGCTCGAAGATGGCCGCGAGTCCGGTGATCGAGGTCGCCGTCTCCTCGGTCTTGCCCAGGGCGCCTGCCGCGACGATGATGACAAGCCCCGTCATGATGCCGGGCGCGATGATGCCTGGGATCGTGTCGACGAGCGTCACGTCGCGGTAGTCCTCCTCCGTGCGGCCGCGCTCCTTCGTGCCGTATGAGGTGTAGAAGGCGGCGTTGATGGAGAAGTTCGTGCCGACGAGGGCGACGATGAGCAGCCACGAGCCCTCTGGCGCCGTGAGGATGAGCCCCCGGCCCGCCGCGGACCAGTCTGGGTTCACGACGAACGCGCTCACGACGAAGCAGATCGCCATGAGGGCGACGATGCCGATGAGCACCTTCTCGATGACGTTGTAGATGCTGCGGATGAACAGCACGGCTGCGACGCCGAGCGTGCAGATGGCGGTCCACATGACGGGGGAGGAGCCCTCGACGAGCATGGAGAGCCCGAGGCCGGAGCCGACCGCGTTGCCCACCGAGAAGCAGAGCGTGATGAGGAAGACGCCGACGCCGGCGACGACCCCGAAGGGCTTCCCGAGGTGGTCCTTGATGGAGGCGATGAGCGAGACCGGCGACTTGATGCCGAGGCGCACGCTCATGTCCGTGAGGAAGATCATGAGCACCGTCGAGACGGCGATGACCCAGATGAGCGTGTACTGGTACGAGCTTCCCGCCTGGACGGCGGTGGTGAGGTTGCCCGGGCCGAACTGCCAGGCGCCCGCGACGAACGCGGGGCCGATGAGGGCCAGCTGCTGCCAGAAGCGGCGGCGAGTGCGGCTGGATTCGACGATCGTGCGGACTGCTTCGGTCGAGATGCGCGCGTGGCCTGTGCCCGGCGTCGAGTGGAGGCGTGTGTCGCCCATGGGGGTCTCCTTCGTGGAGTGCGGCTCAGCGGATGCTGTGCATCCGGCCGCGAAGTCGTCATTGACTTGGAGGGCGCGCAGGTTGGGGGAACCGGCGCGACCAGAGCCGCTTCTGGGCGGCGTGTGTCGTCGATCGTCGAGCAGTCGACGTCAAGCGTAGGGGCAGCGACCCTGTTGTCGCTGCCCCTCCCTGCTAGGAAGCGACCGTGACTCGGTCGAGCCCGGCGAGAGCAAACGCCTCGGCGATCTCGCGGTCCGCGCCGTCGGCGAGCGGCAGCAGCGGGGTGCGCACGGTCGCGTGGTCGAGGATGCCCCGGTGCACAAGGCCCCACTTGAGTGCAACTGTGCCTTCCATGTGCGAGCCGCGGTGGTACACGTTCTTCGTGACGGGCAGGAGGCGCTCGTGGATCTCGTGCGCACGGTCGTAGTCGTGCGCCTTGCCTGCCTCGATGAGCTCGACAAGTGCCTCGGGAGCGATGTTGCCGTAGCCGACGAGCAGGCCGTCGACATCGAACATCGTGGGCAGCAGGTACTCGTCGTGACAGGAGAGGATCTGCAACTCCGGGTAGGCGGCGCGCAGCGCGGGGATCTCGGTGTACCAGCGGCGCATGTTGCGCACGCCGTTCTTCGTCGCGAACACACCCTCCTGGCCTGCGATCTCGAGCTGCGTGTCGAGGTTGTAGCTGGCCTTCGTGTTGTCGGGGTACTGGAAGAGGATCAGCGGGAGTCCACTCTCTTCGTAGATGTCCCGGTACCGCGTCTGCGGTGCGCCGTCCTGGTAGCCGAAGCGCAGCCATCCGTGGGACGGGTAGACGAGGCCGGCGGACGCGCCAGCATCCACTGCCCGCTTGGCTTCTTCGGCGGCGACGGCGTTGCCCTCCTGGGTGATGCCGGCGACGATCGGGATGCGGGAGTCGACCGACTCGCGGAAGGCCGTGATGACCTTGGCCTGCTCGGTCTGCGTGAGGAACGTGCCCTCGCCGGCGTGGCCGAGGACGACGAGGCTCTTGACCCCGTCGACGGAGCCGAGCCAGGAGCCGAGGCGCTGGATGGCGTCGTAGTCGACGGCTCCATCCTCGGTGAAGGGCGTGACGGGGGCGGGGGAAAGGCCGCGGAGATCGATCGACATCTTGTCTTCCTTTGCTCATCGTTGAGGTGGTGGGTCCCGGCCGTCGCGAGCTGGCGGTGCTTCTGCTTCTGCACTTGCGTTTTGCAAACGTTTGCGGGAACGATTGCAAGTCTTGATGCAAACGTTTCCACTGTCAACCCCCGGATCCTGAGATTCCTGCCGGAGGAGCGTCAGCGCCCGGGATACACTCCTCCGCATGAGGCGAAACGACAGTGCTGTTGCCCCCGGTGCGGGCGAGCGTCGAGTCGTGACCCTCAAGCAGGTCGCCGCGGAAGCAGGTGTCAGCATCTCGACGGTCAGCCGCATCCTCGACGAACGCGCCGCCCAATCGCAGTCGGTGACGGCCGTGCGCGTCCGCGAGATCGCGAACGAGCTCGGCTACCGGCGCAACGTCTTCGCGTCCCAGCTCCGCCGCGGGTCCACCAGTACCATCGGCGTGCTCGTGCCGCGCCTCAGCGACACGGTCATGGCGCTCATGTACGAAGCGATCGAGCGCGCCGCGGCCGCACGAGGCTACGTCGCCGTCGTCGCGACGACGGGCGACGATGCCGAAGGCGAGCAGCGCGCAGCCCAAGTGCTCCTCGACCGCAACGTCGACGCGCTCATCATCGCCTCATCGCGCCGTGTCGACAGCTTCCCCCAGTCGCTGCAGGAGTCAGGCATCCCGCTCGCGCTCGTGCTGCGCACCGACGGGGTGAGCCCCTCCTCTCTCGGCGACGACGAGGTCGGCGGCTACCTCGCCGTGCGCCACCTCATCGACCTCGGGCACCGCGACATCGCGCTCGTCACCGGACCGGACTTCACCTCCAGTGCCCGCGACCGTCTCGCCGGGGCCCTGCGAGCGGCGCGCGAGGCCCACGTCGAGATCCCGGAGCATCGCATCGCGGGCGACGGCTTCCGCATCGAGCATGGCGCTGCCGCGGCCGAGCGCATCCTGAACGCCACCAATGTGCCGCCGACCGCCATCTTCGCCGCCAACGACAACCTCGCCCTCGGCGTCATGGCCGCCTCGCACCGCCACGGCCTGCGCATCGGCACCGACCTGGCGCTCGTCGGTTACAACGACGTCCCTCTCGCCGAGGCGCTGCCCGTGCCGCTCACTTCGGTGCGCACTTCGTTCGACCAGATCGCGACGACGGCACTCGAGCTGCTGCTGACGCCCGGGGTCGGGCCAGCCATCCGGCGCGCGATGCCGACCCTCATCCCGCGAGCATCCAGCTGCCCGCCACCGCACCGCTGAGGCTCCGGGCCGCCGCAGCTTCCGCTTCCGAGGTGGCCCTGACCAACATCAGTGCAAAATCGGGGCTTCCTGGGGCGTAACGGCACATTCGGGCGTTTATTGCACTGATGTTGGACAGAGCCTGGCCAGAGCTTGACTCGAATGGCTCGGCGGGCAAGCGCTGCGCAGCGTTACTCCGCTGCTCGCGTCAGTCGTCGAGCAGGTCGAGGAGGGTTCGGATGATCGCCTCGCGCTCCTCGTCGCTCGGCAGGAGCTTCGCCGCTTCCGGCAGGCTCTCGCGCGACTCGGTGACAAACGACGTCGAGTGGTAGAGGCCGTCGCCGAGGAGCTTCGTCATGTGCGCGACGAGGGGGCTGCCGGTCGACTCGAGGATCGTGTCGTGCCACGAGCGTTCGAGTTCGAGGATGGCGCGGGTCGCGCCCTGGTTGCCGTTGCGGGAGAGGTTCATGACGGCGAGCCAGGCGGTGTCGAGCTCGTCGCCGACGGAGCTGCTCATCTCGATGAAATGGCGGACGGTGGTCGCGGCATCACCCTGCAGCTGGTCCGCGCTTGCACGGGCCATGCCTGCGAAGCGCGCGATGAGCGCGTCTGCCAGCGCTTCCTTCGAGGGGAAGTGGTAGATGAGACCACCCTTCGAGACGCTGGCGATGCGGGCAACGGCGTCGAGGGTGGTCGCGGCGACGCCCACTGTGGTCAGTGACTCCTCGTAGGCGTCGAGGATCTTCTCTCTGGCGGAGCTCATGGCCGACATCCTACAGTTGCCAACTGTACCGGCTGGTCGGTATAGTCCTCTCTTATGACCACACTGATCGAACAGCGCGCAGGCCGGAAGGAATGGCTCGGCCTCGCGGTGCTGATGCTCCCCGTCCTCCTCGTGTCGATCGACAACACGGTCCTCAGCTTCGCCCTTCCCTACATCGCGCTCGACCTCGAGCCGAGCGCCGCGATGCAGCTCTGGATCATCGACATCTACCCGCTTGTCCTTGCGGGGCTCCTCGTCACGATGGGCTCGTTCGGCGACCGCATCGGCCGCCGCAAGCTGCTGCTCATCGGATCCACGGGCTTCGCGCTCGTCTCCGTGCTTGCGGCGTTCTCCGTCTCGGCCGAGATGCTGCTGCTGTCACGCCTGCTGCTCGGCGTATTCGGCGCCATGATCATGCCCTGCACGCTCTCGCTGCTCCGTGGCATGTTCCACGACCGCGCGCAGCGCCGCCTCGCCATCGCGATCTGGGCGACCGGCTTCTCGGCGGGCACGGCCATCGGGCCGATCGTCGGCGGTGTGCTCCTCGAGCACTTCCACTGGGGATCCGTGTTCCTCATCGCCGTGCCGTTCCTGCTGCCGCTCCTGATCTTCGCGCCGCTGCTCGTCACCGAGTCGCGCGACCCGAACCCCGGCCCCATCGACGTGCCCGCGATCCTGCTCTCCATGGCGGCGCTCGCGCCGATCGTCTTCGCCATCAAGCACACCGCGACTGACGGCCTCGACTTCATCTCGGTCGGCGCGCTCCTCGTCGGCCTGCTGTCCGGCTGGCTGTTCGTGCGGCGCCTCCTCAAGCAGGAGAACCCGATCCTCGACATGCGTCTCTTCGCGGTGCCCGCCTTCACCGGCTCGGTGCTCGTGAACCTCGTGAGTGTCGTCGCGCTGGTCGGGCTGCTCTTCTTCCTGTCGCAGCACCTCCAGCTCATCCTCGGCCTCACGCCGCTGCAGGCCGGTCTCATGCTGCTGCCCGGAACGGTCATGATGATCGTCGCCGGCCTCCTCATCGTGCGCGTCGTGCGCCGCGTGAAGGTGCACATCGCCATGGCGTTCGGCCTCGGCCTCGCGTTCCTCGCCTACCTGTCGCTTGCGATCACGGGCGGCTCCGCCCCGCTGTGGATGCTCGTGGCGGCGTTCACGCTGCTCGCGGCGGGAATCGCCATCGCCGAGACGCTCTCGAACGACGTCATCATCGCGAGCGTTCCGCCGGCGAAGGCCGGCGCGGCTTCCGCCGTGTCGGAGACGGCGTACGAGGTGGGCGCGGTGCTCGGCACGAGCGTCCTCGGCGGCGTGCTGACGGCGAGCTACCGTTCCGGCATGGTTGTGCCGGAAGGTGCAACGGCCGAGCAGGCTCACGCCGCCCGCGAGACGCTCGCTGGCGCCGTGAACGTCTCGAGCGAGCTTGAAGCGAGCGGCATGACGTCGCAGGCCCAGACCCTGCTTGACTCGGCGTTCCACGCCTTCGACGCGGGCAGCACGGTCACGTCGGCGGTTGGTGCCGTGCTCATGGTCGGCGCGATCTTCCTCGCGCTGCGCATGGTCGGCAAGGCCTCGGCGTAGCTCGCGGCGGGGCCGGGAAATCGGCAGAAATCGCGCCAGACACCCGGACCCGGTACTGTCGCAGTCGAGCCGTCTTCCAACGCAGGAATCCGCTTCTGCATTGAATTCGTTCCGCAGTGGGTGGGCTACTCAACCGTGATGGCTGTTTGCGTGTATTGCCACACCCAGAGGAGAACGAACGCATGAAGATCGGACTGCTGACCAGCGGCGGCGACTGCCCCGGACTCAACGCTGTCATTCGCGGCAGCGTGCTCCACGGCATCAAGACCTACGACAACGAGTTCGTGGGCTTCCGCGACGGCTGGCGGGGTGTCATCGAGGGCGACATCATGGACCTTCCCCGCACGAAGGTCCGCGGCCTCGCGAAGCAGGGCGGCACGATCCTCGGCACCTCGCGCACGAACCCGTTCGACGGCCCCAATGGTGGTCCTGACAACATCGCCGTCATGATGGAGCGCCACTCGGTGGATGCGCTCATCGCGATCGGCGGCGAGGGCACGCTGGCTGGCGCGAAGCGTCTCGCTGACGCCGGTATCCCCGTCATCGGGGTGCCGAAGACGATCGACAACGACCTCCAGGCCACGGACTACACGTTCGGCTTCGACACGGCCGTGCAGATCGCGACCGACGCCATGGACCGCCTCCGTACGACCGGCGAGTCGCACCACCGCGTGATGGTGGCTGAGGTCATGGGTCGCAACGTGGGCTGGATCGCCCTCCATTCGGGTATGGCTGCCGGCGCGCACGCCGTGCTCATTCCCGAGCAGAAGGTCGCGATGACTCAGGTCGCGGAGTGGGTCTCCGAGGTGCACCAGCGCGGGCGCTCGCCGCTTGTTGTCGTCGCCGAAGGGTTCATCCCCGAGGGCATGGACGACGTGCTCTCGCAGGGCACCGAGGTCTCCGGCCGGCCGCTGCTCGGCGGTGTCGGTGACTACGTGACTGCTGAGCTCGAGAAGCTCACGGGCATCGAGACCCGCAACACGACCCTTGGCCACATCCAGCGAGGTGGCGCGCCGACCGGCTTCGACCGCGTGCTCGCGACCCGCTTCGGCCAGTACGCCGTCGACATGGTCAACGCGAAGCAGTGGGGCAACATGGTCGCCCTCCGCGGCACGGAGATGCAGACGGTCGCCTTCGAGGAGGCGCTCGACGGCCTCAAGACGGTTCCGCAGGATCGCTGGGACCAGGCGAAGATCTTCTTCGGCCGCTAGCTACGAGCTCGGTCGGAGGGTCACTGACCCGAGATACGCGAAGAGGGCGGATGCACGTGCATCCGCCCTCTTCGCGTCGGTCAGGGTTTTGTGGAGGTGCTCTTGGCTCAGTGGGTGCCGGTCGGCCCGACCAGAGCGCCGCTGAGGGATCCGGTGAGGATGACGACGGCCAGCACGATGACAGCAACGCTCATCGTGATTGGCCGGTCGACGAACCAGCGCACGATGCGCTGCAGTGAGAAGCCGTTCGCGGGGGCGTCTCGCCAGCCGCCCTCGAGCGCGCCGCGGCGCTCAGCCCACCAGTCGTAGACGAGGGTGGCGAACGGCGGGATGGCCGCGAACCAGCCGAGCCCGAACATCCACCACGGCCAGCGCTGGTTGATGCCGACAAAGGCCGTCACGACCAGGTAGACCATGAACATGGCCCCGTGCAGTGAACCGCCGACCGAGACGAGCAGGTCGGTGGTCTGCGTGACGTACTTGAGGAACATGCCCGTGAGCAGCAGGGCCCACGTGATGGCCTCGCCGATCGAGACGGCGCGCAGCAGGACGCGCGGAGTGAGGCGCCGGTCGTCGGCCTCGGTCGCCGGAGAGCTCGCCGTGGTCTGCGTCATCTGAGCGCTCGCCCCGTTCGTTTCCGACAACGTCTAGACGCGCGCGAGCAGCGCCTCGACGGCGCTGCGGAAGATCGGGAGCCCGTCGAGGCCGGACGCCATGTGGGTTGCTGTGTCTGGCCCGAAGCCGAGCTCGACCGCGTGCTCGGGGTGCGGCATGAGACCGACCACGTTGCCGCGCTCGTTGGTGAGGCCCGCGATGTTGTTGCGCGAGCCGTTCGGGTTGACGTCGACGTAGCGGAACGCGACCTGGCCTTCGCCTTCGATGCGGGAGAGCGTCTCGTCGTCCGCGATGAACCCGCCTTCGCCGTTCTTCAGCGGGATGGTGATCTCGGCGTTCTTCTCGTACGCGTTGGTCCAAACCGTGTCGTTGTTCTCGACACGAAGCACCTGGTCGCGGCACACGAACTTGCCGTGGTCGTTGCGGATGAGCCCACCTGGCAGGAGGTGCGCCTCGGTCAGCATCTGGAAGCCGTTGCAGATGCCCAGGACGGGCAGGCCCGCATTGGCTGCCGTGATGACCTCGGCCATTATCGGCGAGTGGCTCGCGATCGCCCCGGCGCGGAGGTAGTCGCCATAGCTGAAGCCGCCTGGAAGGATGATGGCGTCGACGCCGTGCAGGTCGTGCTCGCTGTGCCAGAGGGCGACGGCTTCGCCGCCGGCGAGGCGGACTGCGCGCTGCGCGTCACGGTCGTCGAGCGATCCGGGGAAGGTGATGACGCCGACGCGGGGGCTCATGAAGCGGAGCCCTTCGACTGAACCTCGGCTGCGATGACCGACGCGAGTGAGGCCTCGGTGTCGGTGGCGACCGCGTCGTCGACCTCGTCGGCTTCTTCAGCCGATTCGGTGCCGTCTGGCAGGACGTCAATGGAGATGACGTCCTCGATGACTCCGTTGGCGAGGAGCTCGTCGGCGACCTGCGAGATCTCCTCCATGAGCTCTGCCGTGACCTCGCGGTCGGTGGTGATCTCGAAGCGCTTGCCAACGCGCACGTCGTGCAGGTGGTCCTTGCCGAGGCGCGAGAGGGCTCCGGCGACGGCCTTGCCCTGCGGGTCGAGAAGTTCCTGCTTTGGCATGACGATGACGACGATCTTGGGCATCGGGAGCGGCTCCGATCGGTGGAGGAAAGAGACGCCCCCAGCTTACCGTCAGGCGCCGACGCGCGAGGCTCGCTCAGAATGTCGGTGCACACGCATAGCCTTGACCCACATTCGCGGCCGTGGGCACCTCCACCGGCCGCCTCACTGACATTTCGGGAGCACCCATGCGCGACAAGCTCAAGCGCCTTTTCGGTGGCGGCAGGCAGGAACGCCCCGCCGCGCTGCCGGCGCCCTCCGCAACATCCATCGCTGCTCAGCTGGCGGCCCAGGCGGCGGCGCCCGTTGAGCACCTCGACGCCCCCGCCCGCGACGAGGTCATGGTCGGCGGCAACGCCGTTCAGGCGTACGCGCCAGACGACGGCGAGGGCAGGGGCCGCCGCCCCACGAGCGTTGGCGTCATGTGGACCGATCAGCTGGGTCGTGTCGCGACGCGTGCGCTGCAGGGCCTTGTCATCGTGGCGGCCGCGACCCTGCTGATCTTTGCGGGACTCCAGGTCACGATCGTCGTCATCCCCGTGCTGCTCGCCCTCATCGTCTCGGCTGCCGCCTGGCCGATCATCAGGTTCCTCACGTCGAAGAAGTGGCCGCCAGCTCTTGCGACGGTGACCGTGCTGCTTGCCATCATCGTGTTCCTCGGCGGCGCCCTCACCACGGTTGTGCTGCTGGTTCGCAACCAGTGGGGCGAGCTGTCTGACCAGGCGGTCCAGGGCTTCAACCAGGCCATCGAATGGGCGAACGCGACGTTCCCGATCGCGATCAACCAGGACCAGATCAACGAGTGGATCGGGCAGGCTCAGGACTTCATCTTCACGAGCCAGTTCGGGAACGCGGCGGCGAGCGGTCTGACCGCGGGCATCTCGGGCGTCACGACGTTCATCACGAGCGGCGTGCTCTTCGTGGTCATCCTGTTCTTCTTCATGAAAGACGGGCCGCTCATCTGGGGCTTCCTCACGAAGCCGCTCAAGGGCGCGAACAAGCGTCGCGCGAGGCTCATGGGCTCGCGTGCCGTCGAGGTCATGGGCGGCTACGTGCGCGGCACCGTCATCGTCGCCCTGGTCGATGCGGTGTTCATCGGCATCGGCCTCGCGATCATCGGTGTTCCGCTTGCATTCCCGCTCGCTGTGCTCGTCTTCATCCTCGCGTTCATCCCCATCGTGGGTGCCACCCTTGCCGGCATCCTGGCTGCCCTGGTCGCCCTCGTCACCAACGGCCTCGTCCCGGCCATCGTGGTCGTCGGAATCGTCGTGCTTGTCAACCAGCTCGAGGGCAACTTCCTGCAGCCGGTTGTGCTCGGCAAGTCGCTGAAGCTCCACGAGCTGGTTGTGCTCATCGCGCTGACCGTCGGCACGATCCTCGGCGGCATCATCGGCACGCTCCTCGCCGTTCCCGTCGCGGCGGTCAGCTGGGCGCTCATCCGCGCCTGGTACGAGCCGCTCGAGAAGCTGCAGGAAGACGAGTCCGTTCCGGATGACATGCGCACGAGGTTGCCGTGGCGCAGGGAACTCGGCGAAGAGGGTTCGGCTGTCGGTGACGTCTCGGCCGCTAAGGGCTCGAACATCGACGTCTGATGTGGAGCCAGCTCACCCGGGGTATCCGGAACAAGGGGATGCTCGCCGAGCTCAGCTCGGCGAGCATCGCAGTGGCCGTGCTCGTCGGCGTCTGGACGCTGTACACGATCGCCGACGTCACTCAGTTCCCATATGACGCCTCCGCATGGTCGTATGTGGGCATGGGGGCTCCCGCGCTCCTTGGGATCTGGCTGATCGTCGAGCTCCTCGGTATTCCGGACACGCCAGAGCGTCCGCTGCTCGCGCGCTTCATGGTCCGCACCATGGTGGTCGGGCCGGTGCTCTTCACGGCCGCTTGGCTGCTCGGTTCGCTGCTCCTCCTCGTATTGACGCTCACAGGCGGCATCGTGCCGGAACTCAACGAGACGGAATCGCCGATCGCGGAGCTGCTGCTCAATGCCTTTCTCACCTGGCTGCTTGGCGTCGCGGCCGTGCTCGGCGGGGCGCTTGTCGGCCTCGTGTTCGTGGTACTTCCCGTCATGTCCTGGCGCGATCCCGCGCGGGCCGCGTCGATCAACGCCGAGCCGGCACCGAGGGGGAGCCTCGCGAGGGCTCGGCTCGAGCGCCTGACTTTCTCCGGCATGCTCATGCTCGTCTTCCTCGCCCCGGCGCTGTGGGTGTCCGGCGAGAGCAACGCGCGCGGGCGGAACGCGGCGGAGGCGTTCCAGAACACGTGGTTCGCGATCGTCGACTTCGACCCGTCCTGGTGGGACCGCTACCTGTGGGACGTGCTCTGGGTTCTCGGGATGCTCAGCGCGCTGCTGCTCGTCGCGTCTGTTGCTGCAATCCTCCTTCTCCGACGCCCGCAGAAGGACGGGCAGTCTGGGCTGCCCGGCACCCAGGCTGCCGATCAGTAGTCCGTCCGGATCTCCTCGCTGAGGTTGTCGAATTCGTCGAGCAGCTCCTCGCCCGGGGCGCGCATCCCGAGCGTGATTCGTCGGGGGAGAGCTCTGGCCTCGGTAATAGCTGTTGTGATAATGTCAGGACATATGCGGCAGGCGGGTAGTCGTTGGCGCGGGCTCGAGGGCGAGCATCCGTGTCCGTGACCGCTCGCGAGGCTCAGTGCCCCGAACCTCGGGGTGTGTGGCTGCCGCGGCACCGGCGAACCCGGCCAACAGCCACCGATGAGGAGAACACCATGACCCTGCTCGAAACAGCGCCTTCCAACGACAAGGGCACTCCAGTCACGAACCTCGCGCCGCTCGCGTGGGCTGCCCAGAACACGAAAACCGCCCTCTGGAACGACTCGGCAGACCCGGAAGAGCTCACGAAGTCGATCGAGTTCGGAGCAGTCGGCGCGACCTGCAACCCGGTCATCGCGTTCGCCGCCATCAAGAAGCGCCCGGATGTCTGGGGTCCGCGTATCAAGGAGATCGCGGCCCAGAACCCCACCTGGGGTGAGTCCGAGATCGGCTGGCAGGCCGTGCGTGACCTGTCGATCGACGCGGCACGCCTCCTCGAGCCGGAGTTCGCGCGCAGCGGTGGCCGCAACGGTCGCCTCTCCATCCAGACCGACCCCCGCCTGCACCGCGACGCCGCGGCCCTCGCGGACCAGGCCGAGGAGTTCTCGAAGCTGGCGAAGAACATCATCGTCAAGATTCCCGCGACGAAGACGGGCATCGAGGCCATGGAAGAGGCCGCCTACCGCGGTGTGAGCATCAACGCGACCCTCAGCTTCACCGTGCCCCAGGCTGTGGCTGTCGGTGCCGCACTCGAGCGGGCCCTCGACCGCCGCGCGGCCGACGGTCTCCCCGAGCAGGAGTTCGGCCACGTCGTCACCATCATGGGCGGGCGCCTCGACGACTGGCTCAAGAAGTGGACGACCGCGAACCGCATCCTCGTCACCCCCGGCATCCTCGAGTGGGCGGGCGTCGCCGCGCTCAAGCACGCGCACTCCGTCTTCCAGGAGCGCGGCTACCGCAGCCGCGTGCTGTCGGCCGCGTTCCGCAACCAGCTCCAGTGGTCAGAGCTCGTTGGCGGCGACATCGTCGTCTCGCCGCCGTTCGACTGGCAGGCGCGCATCAACGAGAACAACCTCCCAGTCTCCGAGCGCATCCACGTGCCCGTCGACGCCGCGATCTTGGCTGAGCTCGGCGAGCTCAGCGAGTTCCGCCGCGCCTACGACGTCGACGGCATGACGCCTGAGCAGTTCGAGGACTTCGGTGCCGCGCGTAACACGCTTCGCCAGTTCCTCGACGCGGACGCCCAACTCGACGCCCTCGTGCGCGACATCCTCGTGCCAGCCGCCTAGGTTCCATCCGCTTCCCGAACTGAGCTCGGCCGCGCCGCGTCGCGACACCCGGAGTGCGCTGGGCTCACCTCGCCTGCTGCTCAATCAGCGTGGCGACGCCTGGGGGAGGGTTCGTAGTTTTCTCGCGAGGAGAACCCACGGATCCTCCCCTTTTGCGCGCCCGCCCCGCGCCGCCCCGCATCCGCGCCCTGCCTAGCCGCATCAGCTCTTCTGTGCTGCCGTAAGAGTGAGTGTGGTTCAGGCTCCTCGTGGCGCGAAGGTGCTTCTGGCTGACTCTTTTATCAGGCAGGTGTCAGTGCGCTGGGGTCCCGCGGCGGGCGGCGGGCAGTACGACGTCGTCGATGATGCCGATCAGGAAGTCGCGATCGGGCGGCCGGCGCAGGATGAGGGTGCGGAACGCGGCCATGGCTGGCGCGATCATGCTGAGGGTGTCCAGGTCGACGTCGGCGGCGATCTCGCCGCGAGTGATGGCCCGCTCGAAGAGCACGCGGTTGGCGGCGGCGCGGGGTGCGACGATCGCCTCGTGAGCTGCTGCAGCCATCTCCGGGTCGCGCGCGATCATCGAAACGACGCCGGTCATGACGTTGAGCTTGCGCTCGGCGTCGCGGATGTTCGGGGGGCGCACCATCGCGACGAGATCGCCGCGCAGGTCTCCCGTGTCCGGAAGGGCCGCCATGTCGAGGTCCTTCGATTTCATGCAGGCGACGGCGTCGAGTACAAGGTCGGATTTCGAGGCCCAGCGCCGGTAGAGGGTCGCCTTGCCGGCCTTCGCGCGGGTCGCGACCATGTCGATCGTCATGCCGTCGTAGCCCGTCTCGGCCAGCACATCCAGTGCCGCTTCGAGGATGTCGTTGTCACGCGTATGGTCGCGTTTCCGCCCGAGTCGTGGCTTCGAAACCGTCTCGGGGGGTTTCGCCGGCGCTACGGGGGAGCTCTCGGCGAGATTGGTCTGCGTCATTGAAACCGCCTCTCGTCCTCACACAGACTAGCCGTGCACATTACGGAACTCAGTGTATCCGAAACCAGTCAGTCTCGTATATGGTGATGCGCATGCCTGAATCCTCAACACCCGCGACTGACCGTCGCCGCTGGTTGACGCTGGTCGTCGTCGGCCTCGCCCAGCTGATGGTCGTCCTCGACGCGACCGTCGTGAACATCGCCCTGCCCTCAGCGCAGGCAGACCTCGGATTCTCCGACGGCCAACGCCAGTGGATCGTCACCGCCTACTCGCTCGCCTTCGGCAGCCTCCTGCTCCTCGGCGGACGCCTCTCCGACCTCATGGGGCGCAAACGCACCTTTGTCATCGGCCTCATCGGCTTCGCCATCGCCTCCGCCCTCGGTGGGGCGGCCCCATCCTTCGAGCTGCTCGTCGCAGCCCGCGCCCTGCAGGGCGTCTTCGGCGCGCTGCTCGCGCCGACGGCCCTCGCCGTCCTCACGACGACCTTCACCATCCCGAAGGAGCGCGCACGCGCCTTCGGCGTCTTCGGCGCCATCGCCGGCGCCGGTGGAGCAGTCGGCCTCCTCCTCGGTGGCGTCCTCACCGAGGCATTCGACTGGCGTTGGAACCTCTACATCAATGTGGCCATCGCCGCCGTCGCCCTCATCGGTGCCGCCATCTATGTGCCGTCGATCGCACGCACCGGGCCTCGTCCGAAGCTCGACATCCCCGGAACGCTGCTCGTCTCCGCTGGCCTCTTCGCCCTGGTCTACGGCTTCTCGCACGCCGAGACTGACGGCTGGGACTCGCCGCTCACGTGGGGCATGCTCGCCGGCGCCGTCGTGTTCCTCGGGGCGTTCGTGTTCTGGCAGACCCGCGCCGGGCATCCGCTGCTGCCGCTGCACATCGTGCGCGACCGCAACCGCGGTGCCGCCTACCTGTCGGTCATGATCGCTGGCGCAGGAATGTTCGGCATCTTCCTGTTCGTCACGTACTACCTGCAGCTCACGCTCGGCTACTCGCCGATCCAGACGGGGCTCGCGTTCCTGCCGATGATCGCGATGCTCGTACTTGCGGCGCAGCTCGGCACCAACATCTTCGTGCCGCGCTTCGGGCCGAAGCTGCTCGTGCCGATCGGAATGACGATCGCCGCCTCCGGCATGGTCTGGCTCACGTTCCTGGATGCGACGAGCACCTACGCGGGTCACGTCATGCCGCCGCTCATGCTCATCGGCTTCGCGATGGGAACGATCATGCCCGCCTCGATGCAGACTGCGACGCTCGGCGTTGACCGCGAGTTCGCTGGCGTCGCATCGGCGATGGTCAACACGAGCCAGCAGGTTGGCGGCTCGGTGGGGACCGCGCTGCTCAACACGCTCGCAGCGACCGCAGCGACCGACTACCTCCTCGAGCACGGGCCGCAGGCGGCCGGTGACGCGATGATCGCCAGCTACGCCGCCGCCTACTGGTGGGGCGCAGGCTTCTTTGCCGTCGGTACCGTCGTCTCGGCGCTGCTGTTCCGCCGCCGGGGTCAGGGGCTCTCGTTGGGCCGCGAGATCCAGGAGGAGAACGCGGCAGAGCCGGTGCTCGCGCACTAGCAGCATGGTTTCCGGATGTGCGACTCCGTTCGCGCATCCGGTACCTGACCGGCGACAGGCTCCGCTGAGTGAGGATGCGTCCCCATCGGTTCCCCCGAGCCTTCGAGTCTCGTAGGCTGGCCATGCTCGCCAGCGCTGTTCCCCATCGCGGGTCCTTCCGCGAACCCGGCGCCCAAGGTGCGAGACGTGACTCTAAGGGAGCCCTGAATCTTGAATCCCGGCAACGCTGACTACCGTGGTGGAATTCCGACCTCACCGACCTCATCGGGAAGCGCGGACTCAGCGCCTGAAGCCGACGGCGCGTTCAAACGCCGCGCGATCGTGCAGGGTGCTGCCTGGTCTGTTCCTATTCTCGCTGCAGCCATGGCCACCCCCGCGCACGCTGCTTCGCCGCGTTGCTTGGTCCCGCTCCAGATGTTCGAAGCCGTCTGTACGAACGTCAACGTGGCCACCGCGCTCCCCGCGGTCACAGCGACGGCCCCGGCCTTGGCTACTCGCATGCACTTCGTGGTCGTCGGTGGCAACGGAGCCGCGAACTTCACTCGGGGGGCGAACATCGAGGGGGACATGGCGGTTACCCCTGGCCAGCAGTTCGCGCTTCAAGCTGGAGCGGGCGGTGAATATGCGGGCACCACGGGGCGAGGTGGAAAGTCTCTGTTCGGGAACGGTGGAGACGGCTCCAACTCCAATGGCGTACGCGGATATGGCGGGGGTGGCGCTAGCGCTCTCCTCATGGCAGGTACTCCGATTCTTGTCGCGGGTGGCGGTGGCGGCGGCCACACGAATCAGTATCCGAACGCCGGAAGCGACGCAGCACGATTCTCCGGCAGCCTGTCAGTGAACACGACAGCAAGCTACGGAGGTGCGGCTCCGGTGAGCGCGCTGGCGGGCAACGGCAACGCAGGTACGACTGCATCGTCCCTAGCTGGGCTTACCGGTTACCTTGGTTGGGCTGGCAATAAGCCTGCAGTCACAGGCACGCCCACGTCGGCGCAAATCGCTTTGATGTCAGGAGGCGGGAGCGGCGGTGGTGCCGCGGCTGGAGCGCCAGGCGCTGGAGGAATTCCGGCCTGGGTCTCCAGCCCGAGCCTGACGGGCATCACGAGTGCGAATGGTGCTGCCGGTTCAGCACGCAACGGGGGTGCTGGAGCGACTCTCAATGCCGTGGCGCTGTCAGGCGGCGGTGGCGGCGGGTGGAGCGGAGGTGGTGGCGGAAGTCTGTCTCGGATCACGAGCTGGACGGGCCCGAACCCGGACACCTACGACGGTCGGTACGACATCGGGTCCACTGGTGGTGGCGGCAGCAGCCACACGAACGGAGCCTTTACGAATCTGACGGCGGTCAGCGACACTCGTGCTGTCAACACCGGCGGAAACGGCAACAACGGCTACGTGCGCGTCACCTTCTACCGCTGCTAATCGTTGGTCGACGGGCGGAGCGCAGCGGTCGTTCCGTCCGTCCGACGCCGGACGGCTGTCGACACTGGCGGGCAAATGTCCACCTCAGTAGCGCCTACAGGTCGACGAGCCGCACCGATCCGGCGACTGGCGCATCCACTTCGAGGCCCTCGGCTTCTCGTACTGACTTCTTGATGGGCAGAATGTAGGCGTCATCGCTCGGGAAGATCGACGTGCGCCACGTGGAGCCGCCGACGGTCGCCTCCACGCGCACCGAGCCGAAGCCGTGCGTGAAACGCTCCGTGGCGGCCGCGATCTTGTCGGAAGCGTCTTCGCTGAGGCTCACGAACGTCCACAGCTCGCGCCGCTTGTCCCAGCGCCACAGCGGATTCGAGAACGAGAACTCCATGCGTCCATGATCGCGTATGAGGGCGGTCGCTGGCGAGGCGCGCAGCGCTGAGGTCAGTGACCGCCTCCCGGCAGCACGTCGCGCATCCGCTGCAACCGGGTCTCGCTCTCGGCATTCAAGCCTGCGACCTCCACGGAGGTGCCGTGCTTCTCGTACTTCTCGATGACGGCGTCGAGGGCGGCGACCGTCGACGCGTCCCAGACATGCGCGGCGCTGAGGTCGATGACCACCTGCGCAGGGTCGGACGCGTACTCGAACTGCGCGTACAGGTCGTTCGAGGAGGCGAAGAACAGCTGACCCGTCACGGCGTAGGAGGCCACCGCGCCGTCGTCCGAGACGGTGCGGCGCACCTCCACGACGTGCGCGACTCGGCGCGCGAAGAGCAGCACCGCGCACAGCACGCCCGCCCCGACGCCGATGGCGAGGTTGTGCGTCGCGACCGTCGCGACGACCGTCACGAACATGACGGCGGTCTCGCTGAGCGGCATCCCGCGCAGCGTCGACGGGCGGATCGAGTGCCAGTCGAACGTCGCCCAGCACACGAAGATCATGACCGCAACCAACGCCGCCATCGGAATCAGCGCGACGACATCGCCGAGCAGCACCACGAGAAGCAGCAGGAAGACTCCGGCCAGGAACGTCGAGATGCGCGTGCGGGCGCCGGACGCCTTCACGTTGATCATCGTCTGCCCGATCATCGCGCATCCGCCCATGCCGCCGAAGAGCGCCGTGATGACGTTCGCCGCGCCCTGGCCCCAGGCTTCGCGCGTCTTGCTGGAACGAGTGTCGGTGATGTCGTCGACGAGCTTCGCCGTCATGAGCGACTCGAGCAGCCCCACGAATGCCATCGCCAGCGCAAACGGGAAGATCACCTGCAGCGTCTCCAACGTGAGCGGCACATCCGGGATGAAGAACCCGGGCAGGGTGCTGGGCAGCTCACCCTTGTCGCCCACTGTCGGGACACTGATCGACGCGAGCACCGTGATGAGCGTGAGCACGACGATCGCCACGAGCGGAGCAGGAACGACCGTGGTCAGGCGGGGCAGCCCGAAGACGATGAGAAGTGCAAGCGCGGTGAGCGGATACACGAGCCACGGCACCCCGAGCAGCTCCGGCACCTGCGCGAGGAACACGAGGATCGCGAGCGCATTCACGAAGCCCACCATCACCTGGCGCGGGATGTACCGCATGAGCTTCGCGACCCCGAGCACGGCGAGCAGCACCTGCAGGACACCGGCGAGGAGCACCGCGGCGATCAGATAGTCGAGGCCGTGCGAGGCCATGAGGGGCGCGATCACGAGGGCGACGGCCCCGGTAGCGGCGGAGATCATCGCCGGCCGGCCGCCGAGGATCGCGATCGAGACCGCCATCGTGAACGAAGCGAAGAGCCCAACTCGTGGGTCGACGCCCGCGATGACCGAGAAGGCGATCGCCTCAGGAATGAGCGCCAGCGCCACGACCAAACCGCCAAGCACTTCGACCTTCAGGAGGCGAGGCGAGCGCAGCGTGAGCAGGACTGACTGCCGCTGCTCGGGGGAGATCGCCGTGACGGCGGACACCGGCGCCGGTGCGGAAGGAGCGGAGGAGGGCACGGCTGGTCCAGTCTCGAGGGGGAGATGATGCGTACGTCAGGCTAGCCGCGCGCGTGAGTCGGCGCGAGGCTCGAGAGCGGGGTTGCAGTCACTCTGACTGCGGACTGATGACCACACGGGCGCTGCGGGCGGCTGGGGCGGGCGACATGGGTCTGGCCAGCGCGAGATCGGCAGAGGGGCCGCGAGATCGGCGCAGCGGCCGCGAGCAGTTGGAGCGCCATGGGCTGCTGCACACGCCCGCGCCGCCGCTGTGGCCCTTGCCGTCGCGGCTTGGCCTAGGCGCCGACCCCGAGCCGGTCGAAGAGTTCCGCGTAGCGGGCCTGAGTGCGCTCGATGACCTCGATTGGGAGCGCGGGCGGCTCGCCCTGCTTGTCCCAGTTCGCCGACAGCCAGTCGCGCACGATCTGCTTGTCGAACGACGACAGTCGCTGCTTGAGCGGGAGGCTCGTGTCGGCGTACAGCTTCGCGTCCCAGTAGCGGGAGGAGTCGCTCGTGAGTACCTCGTCGCCGATCGTGATCTGGCCCGTGGATGCGTTGCGTCCGAACTCGAACTTGGTATCCGCGAGGATGACGCCGCGCGCCTCAGCAATCGCCGAGGCCTCGCGGAAGACGCGAAGCGACAGGTCGCGAAGTGCCACCGCGTCGTCGAGACCGACAAGCTCGATCATCTTCTCGAAGCTGATGTTCTCGTCGTGCTCTCCCTGCGGCGCCTTGTAGGCGGGCGTGAAGATCGGCGACGGAAGGCGGTCGCCGTCCTGGAGGCCGGTGGGCAGTTCGATGCCGCACACTGTGCCGTGCTCGCGGTACTCCAGGAGCCCGGAGCCGGTGAGGTAGCCGCGGACGACGCACTCGACCGGGAACATCTCGAGGCGCACGACGCGCATGGAGCGGGCGGCGGTGTCGGCTGGCAGCGAAGCATCCCACCCCGACGGCTCGCGCAGGTGATTGGGTACGGCGATGCGGTCGAACCACCAGCGGCTCAACGCGGTCAGGCGCGCACCCTTCCCGGGAATGCCGGGGGAGAGGATGTGATCGAACGCGCTCACGCGATCACTCGCGACGACCAGCAGAACCCGGTTGTCCTCGAGTTCCTCGTACACCTCGCGCACCTTGCCGGAAGAGACGTGCGACCAGCCCTCGAGGAGGGGAGGCTGCGTGGCGTGGGTCACGACTGCTGCTCGCGGGCGGCGAGCTCTGCGATGTCGGCGCGGTACTGGGCACCGTCGATGTGGATGCGCGAAAGGCCCTGGTAGGCGAACGCGCGGGCCTCGGCGATGGTCGCGCCGGTGCCGACGACGTTGAGGATGCGGCCGCCGCTCGTCACGAGGGTGTCGTCGTCGCGTTCTGTTGTCGCGGCCTGCAGCACCTTCACGTTCGGCTCTGCCAGCGCATCCGGGACACCCACGATGGTGCGGCCCGACTGCACGTCCTCCGGGTAGCCCTCACTCGCGAGCACGATCGTGACCGCCGCGTTGTCGGCGATGGTGAGCTCCTCGGGCAGATGCCCAAGCGAACCCGTCGCGGACGCATAGAGCAGCTCGGAGAGCGGCTGGTCGAGGCGCTCGAGCACGGCCTGCGTCTCCGGGTCGCCGAAGCGGGCGTTGAACTCGATGACGCGAATTCCCGCAGCCGTCACAATGAGTCCGCAATAGAGGAGGCCGGCGAACGGGGTGCCCGCGGCGCGCATCTCGTCGACGACGGGCTTGGCGACCTGATCGACGATGAGCTTCGAGAAGGCGCGCTCGCCGCCGAAGCGGTCGTTCAGGAACGGGACGGGCGTGTATGCGCCCATGCCGCCGGTGTTCGGGCCCTCGTCACCGGCGAGGAGACGCTTGAAGTCCTGGGCGGGCGGCAGCGCGCGGACATTGATGCCGTCGGAGAAGACGAACTGTGAGACCTCCTGGCCGTCGAGGAACTCCTCGACCAGCACGGGGCCGGCAGCGAGCCAGTGCTCGGCGTGGATGAGCGCGTCCTCGCGGCTCTCCGTCACCATGACGCCCTTGCCGGATGCCAGGCCGTCGGCCTTCACCACGTAGGGCGCGCCGAACTCGTCGATAGCGGCGGCTGTTTCCTCGAGCGTCGCCGCGAGGCGCGCACCGCCCGTCGGGACGCCGGCGCGAGACATGACGTCCTTCGCGAACGTCTTCGATCCCTCGATCTCGGCGGCGGCTTTCGACGGGCCGAAGACGGGAATGCCGGCCTCGCGCAATGCGTCGGCGACGCCCGCGACGAGAGGAGCTTCCGGGCCGATGACAACAAGGTCGAAGTTCTCATCTTTGGCGAATTCCGTCACAAGCGACGGGTTATTCACGTCGAGTCGGATCACCTCAGACTCGGTGGCGATACCGGGGTTGCCCGGGGCCGTGACGATCGAGTGTGCGCGCTCGCTGTGGAGGGCGGCAACAATTGCGTGCTCGCGGGCACCGGATCCGAGGACAAGAATTCTCACCGGACCAGCCTAACCGGGGACGACGTCTCGCGCCGCCGCGTGAACCCAGATGACCGCCAGGCGACATCGGCCGCGAACACTGAACGTCCGCCGCCTGCCGTCACCTGCTCGGTAGCCCTCGCTCGCAGCTCGCGCTCGCACCTCACGCTGGCGCAGAATGGGGGCGTGCCGAAACCTCGAATCGCCGACGCCGCGGGCCTCGGCGCCATCACCGCCTGGACCGAAGCCCGCGCCGAAGATCGCCCGACGCCTCGCGCTGACGCGGCGACCGCTGTCCGCTACACGCTGCAGGCCCTCGAGGATCGCGCCCCCGGGGCAAGCGTCGAGGTGCGCGTCCCTCCCTTCGGCGCGGTGCAATGTGTCGAGGGGCCCGGCCACACTCGCGGCACGCCGCCGAACGTCATCGAGCTGGACGCCGACACGTGGCTGGAGCTCGCGACGGGCCGCACCACCTGGCATGAGGCGACGGATGCGAACCGGGTGCGCGCCTCCGGGACCCGCGCCGACGTCTCGGCCTGGCTGCCACTCGTCCGACGCTAGCGTTCTCATCCTCGCTAGCGTTCTGATCCTCGCAGGAGCCTGGTGTGCGGCAGGAACTGTCCCGGTTCGATAACGCCGGGCTCAGATGAACGAATTCGGGCCCCATTCGGATGCAATCGGGGCGATGGTTGCGTATGGAACCCAAGGTCCGACGTAGAAGTCTGCTCGTCAACTCGTCCGTCGCGTTTGTGCTTGCGGGCATCATCGCGACGACGACACACGAAGTTTCGCATCTCGTCGCCGGACTGATCGTCGGCGAATCGGGCACTCTATTCGCAACCTCCGTCGAGTTCGCCGGGGAGCGGAGCGTGAGCGACCAGATCACGACGGCGGCGACGGGGCCGATCTTCAGTCTGGTCTCGGGCTTGCTTCTCATCTTCGTCAGTCGCGAGTGGGGCAGGGGTTTCGGACGATTGCTTTGGATGTGGGTGGGCTTCATGAGCGCCCAGATCGGTTTCGGCTACTTCCTCATCGCGCCGTTTGCGACCGTTGGAGACACAGGCCGAGTTCTGGCTCTTCTGGAAGCGCCACCGATCGCTTCTTGGGTTTCGCTGGCGCTCGGAATGGTTGGGACGCTTCTCCTCTCGGCGCTCTTCGCGAGACGAGTCGTCGCGTATTCAGACGGAACTGACGAGTCGATGCGGGCATTCGGCATCTTTTCGTGGCTTATCGGTACCGGGGTGCTTGTTGTCATCTATCTGCCTGCGGCGTTCCGGCTCCCGCCCGAGGCTGTCTTCATTTCACTCCTCGGGGTCGTCGCGGCCGGCATCTTCGCGCCCATGTTCAGCTTCTTCTACCGTCTCGTGCACGTCGAAGCGGAGCCGCTCGAGTTGCGTGTACCGACTGCAGGCATCGTCGGGCTGGTCGTCGCCGCCCTCATCGTGATCGTGCCGCTCGGGATAGGCGTCCCCTTCGGATGATCTGTCTGGTGGCGAGCTGCGAGAGCTCACCGCGAACTGCGAGACAATGGGTGCATGCTCCGCGAGAACGAACCAACGCAGTCGCGCCCAGAAGACAGCGGCGACAGCACGGCTGACCGTGCGGTCGCCGCGAGGGGCGGGCTGGACGACTACGAGGCGGAGCTCGCCGAGCTCGTGGACGAAGACGAGGACGACGGCATCCGCGAGATGGACGCGAAGGTCCATCGCGTTCCCCGCATGAGCAGCTTCATGGTGCTCGGGGCGATCGTGGGCGTGCTGCTCGTGACGATTCTCACGTTCGCGTTCCCTCCAAACGAGGTCTTCACCCGCATCCAGGTGTTCGCGTTCCTGCTCGCGTTCACGGTGCCGATCACGCTCGCGCTTGGCGGGCTTGCCGGCTACATCGCCGGACGAGTCGCCGCGAAGAAGACCGTCGACGCGCGACTGATCCGCGCCGACGAGCTCGAGAACCGCAGCTAGCCCTGGCCGCAGCCGCAGCCGCAGCCGCAGCCCTAGCCGCAGCCGCGGCCGCGACGCGCTCCTCAGCGCGCGTCAGTCGTCGAGGCCTCGGGCGTGCAGCGCGTCCGACATGGCGTCGGCGCGACGCAGCGCTCGCACGACCAGAGGCACGGCGAAGGCGCGGGGGCTGCCGCGGCGCCCGCGCGCGTACTGCGCCTGCCGTGCCGTTTCCGCGAGCTCGGCGACGAGCGGCACGGCGCGCACGCCCAGCGCGAGCTGCAGGGCGACCCGATCGGGGTTGACGCCGAGGCTGCGGAGAGGCCCGAGGAGCCAGACGATCGCGCCGATCATGTCGGTCGTGCGAGTCGTGAGACTGACGAGCGTCGCCGCCAGCAGGAGCGCGACGATCGACCCGACAACCCCGATGGCACGGGCCAGGTCGGCGCTCCACCACTGGAAGGCGAAGATGCCGAGCAGGAAGATCCAGGTGGGTCGCACGCCGCGCCAGGCATAGCGCAGGCTCAGGCGCGCGAGCGCGAACCCGAGCACCGCGACCGCGACCGCGATGCCGGCGGCCGTCGGCGAGCTGATCGCGAGCACGGCGGCGCCCGCGGCCACCAGCGCGAGCAGCTTCACCCCGGCGGGCAGCCGGTGGATGACGGACGCGCCCGGCACGTAGACCGCGAGCGGGACTGAGCGGTCAGCCACGGGCTTGCACTCCGCCGCCCGCGCGAGTCACAGCGCGCCTTCCGCATCGATGACTGCGCGGTACGCGGCGATCGCGTCGAGCGGCGGCCCGTCGAAGTGGATGCGCCCCTCGTGCGCCACAAGCACGCGGTCGAAGGGCTCCAGGAGGTCCAGGTCGTGTGTCACGAGCACCACCTGCTGCGGCAGCCGAGCGATGCGGGCCGCGATGGCTCGCGAGTTGCGCAGGTCGAGCAGGGTTGTCGGCTCGTCGAGGAGCAGGATGTTGGGCTCGGTCACAAGCACCGCCGCGAGGGCGAGCAGCTGCTTCTGCCCGCCGGAGAGGAGGTGCGCGGGGTGGTCGGCGCGGTCGGCGAGGCCGACCTGCTCGAGCGCGTTGGCCGTGCGCGCGGCGATCTCAGCTTTGCTGAGGCCGCGCCGCCCGAGCCCGAAGGCGACGTCCTCGCCGACGGTGGGCATGATGATCTGCGAGTCGGGGTCGGTGAAGCAGAACCCGACGCGCCTGCGCACCTCGCGGCCGTCCCTCCTCGTGTCGAAGCCGTCGACGGACACCGTTCCGCTCGTGGGGAGCAGAAGCCCGTTGAGGAGCCTCGCGAGGCTCGACTTGCCTGATCCGTTCGCGCCGATGACCCCGATGCGCTGCTCGCCGAGCGCGACCGAGACTCCGTCGAGCACGGTCCGCCGCTGAGCGCCGTCGCCGAAGGCGACGCTCACGCCCCGCAGCTCGATCACACGTGCGTCCTGTTCATGTGGCGGGCGTCGTGAGATGCGGGAGCCCAGGCCTCACGCATCCACTGCCGGTGTGGCCGCCGTGCCTGCCTCAACCGACTGGCCGCGCCGTCGGTTCTGGATGAGCCCCGGGTACGCCTTGTGGACGCCGCGCGCGACGAGCGCCGCGATGACGGCCTTGGCGAGGTCGCCGGGAAGGAACGCCAACGCCGAGAGGGCAGCGGCGCCGAAGCCGATCTTCGCCATGAGCGCGACGCCGATGATGCCGGGAATGTAGAGCACGAACACGCCCCCGACCACGGTCGAGACGATGCCGGGCAGGATGCGGAACGGGTTGCCGAAGCGCTCGACGAGCCAGCCGACGGCGAACGCCGCGATGGGGAAGCCGATGAAGTAGCCGACAGTGGGGCTCGCGAGCACCGCAAGCCCGCCGCGGCCGCCCGCGAGGAGCGGGAGCCCCGCGAGCACAAGCACGTCGAAGAGCAGCAGCGCCGAGAAGCCGCGCTTCGCCCCCAGGACGGCCCCCGCGAGCATCACGCCGAGCGTCTGCAACGTGATCGGCACCCCGGGACCGGGGATCGTGATGGCCGGCACCACGCCGAGCGCCGCCACGATGCCCGCGAACACGGCGATCTGCGTCAGGTCGCGAGTGCGGTTCCGGGGTGCGAGGGGCGCTTCGGTCATGCGAGGACTCTACCGCCGCCTCACCCGCCGCCTGGCCGCCAGCAGCTGGGTTGCATGCTCAGCTGGCTCATCGCATCCCGGCGCGATACATACGAAAATCGCATGCTCGTTGTGGAACGAACATGCGATCTTCGTGTGGATGCACCGGGTGTGGATGCATCCCTTCAGGTGCAGCGGCAGATGCAGGTGCAGCGGCAGCTAGCTCTTCGTGTTGAGCTCGAGCCAGGCCAGGTACTCGGGGGTGACCGTCCCCGTGACGTAGTTCCCGTCGAAGCAGCTCATGTCGAGCTCCTTCACGTTGGAGCCCTCGGTGATGGCCGTGAAGAGGTCGCCGACCTCCTGATAGACGAGGCGGTCCGCGCTGATGACCGACGCGATCTCCTCGATCGACCGGCCGGACGCGACGAGCTCGCCGCGCGACGGCATGTTGATGCCGTAGACGTGCGGGTAGCGAACCGGGGGAGCGGCGGATGCGAAGGTCACCGAGTTGGCGCCCGCCTGGCGGGCCATCTCGACGATCTCCTTGGACGTCGTTCCGCGCACGATCGAGTCGTCCACGAGGAGGACGTTCTTGCCCCGGAACTCCGTCGGCAGCGCGTTGAGCTTCTGGCGCACCGACTTCTTGCGCACCTTCTGCCCTGGCATGATGAAGGTGCGGCCCACATAACGGTTCTTGTAGAAGCCCTCGCGGTAGTCGATGCCGAGGGTCTTCGCCATCTCCATCGCCGTCGGGCGGCCCGAGTCAGGGATGGGCATGACCACGTCGATGTCGCCGGCGCTGATGCTGCGCTCGACGTTCGCGGCGAGGGTCTTGCCCATACGCAGGCGCGACTCGTAGACGGAGATGCCGTTCATGACCGAGTCGGGGCGCGCGAGGTAGACGTACTCGAACGAGCACGGCACGAGGCGCGGGTTCACGGCGCACTGGCGGGAGAAGAGCTCCCCGCCCGCCGTGATGAAGATCGCTTCGCCAGGTTCGACGTCGCGGACCAGGTCGTAGCCGCCCGACTCGAGCACCAGCGACTCGGAGGCGACAACCCACTCGTCGCGACCGTGCTCGTCGTCGCGACGACCGAGAACAAGGGGGCGGATGCCGAACGGGTCACGGAAGGCGAGCAGCCCGTATCCAGAGATGAGGGCGACGGATGCGTACGAGCCCTCGACCCGGTCATGCAGGCGGGAGATCGAATCGAACAGGTTGTCCGGGGTGAGCTCGTCGCCGTTGATGCCGTGCTGCAGCTCGTTCGCGAGGACGTTGAGCAGCAGCTCGGTGTCGCTCGACGAGTTCAGGTGGCGGCGGTCGACGTTGAAGAGCTCTTTGCGGAGCTCCCGCGTGTTCGTGAGGTTGCCGTTGTGGACGAGCACGATGCCGTACGGCGCGTTCACGTAGAACGGCTGCACCTCGTCATCGCTCTTCGCGCTGCCGGCCGTCGCGTAGCGGACGTGGCCGAGGCCGACGTTGCCAAGCAGGTTCCGCATGTCGCGGGTGCGGTAGCCCTCACGGACCTGACCCTTGACCTTCGCGATGTGGAACGTGTCACCGTCTGCCGTCGCGATGCCGGACGAATCCTGGCCGCGATGCTGCAGGAGCAGAAGGGAATCGTAGATCTGTTGGTTGACGGGACTGGTCGAGACGTGACCAACAATGCCGCACACGCTGGGGGAGCTCCAAGCACAGGTAAGCAGGCCCGCGAGGGCCACGAATTTGAAGAGGCCCGCGAGGGCCACGAGTTTGAAGAGGCCCGCGAGGGCCACGAGTTTGGATGAGGCGCCGAGGCGCCGGAGACGATTTTCCGATTTTGTCACAGCTGGCGGGTCCGCGCGCACCCGCGTGGGAAGGGTTCGCTTCCGGGGTAACGCTCGTGGCGGGCTAGGCTGTTGGGCGCATCCCCCGAGGAAAGGGCATTCTGTGTCAGGCAACGACCTCTACGCCGCCGCTGGCGTCGACACCCGTGCGGGCGACACCGCCGTCGAGCTCATGAAGCGCGCCGTCCAGGCGACCCACGGACCAGAAGTGCTCGGCGGTGTCGGCGGCTTCGCTGGCCTCTTCGACGCGTCGCGTCTGACCTCGTTCACGAAGCCCATCCTCGCCACGTCGACGGATGGTGTCGGCACGAAGGTTGCGATCGCGCAGGCCATCGACAAGCACGACACCATCGGCCAGGACCTCGTCGCCATGGTCGTCGACGACATCATCGTCGTGGGCGCAGAGCCCCTCTTCATGACCGACTACATCGCGTGTGGGCGGGTCGTGCCGGAGCGTATCGCGTCGATCGTCGAGGGCATCGCGAAGGCGTGCGCCGAGACCGGCACCGCGCTCACTGGTGGCGAGACGGCAGAGCACCCCGGCCTCCTCGGGCCGGACGACTACGACGTGGCCGGCGCCGCGGTTGGCGTCGTCGAAGCCGACCGGATGCTCGGACCCGAGCGTGTGCAGCACGGTGACGTTGTCATCTCGATCGCTTCGAGCGGCCTCCACTCAAACGGCTACTCGCTGGTTCGCCGCATCGTCGCCGACCAGGGCCTCTCGTTCACGGACACCTCCGCCGAGCTCGGCGGGGTTGTCGGCGAGGTGCTCCTCGAGCCGACGCGCCTCTACACGGGCCCCCTCGTCAAGCTCCTCGCCGAGCCCGCCCTCGACGGCGCCGTGCACGCGTTCAGCCACGTCACGGGCGGCGGCATCGCAGCGAACCTCGCCCGTGTCCTCCCGCAGGGCGCGTGGATCGAGCTCGACCGCGGCGCCTGGTCTCCGAACGACATCTTCCGCGTCCTCGCGGGCTTCGCCGGCACCGACCTCGAGTCGACGGAAGGCACCTGGAACCTCGGCATCGGGATGTTCGCGGTTGTCGACGCGCAGCGCGCATCCGTCGTCGTCGAGTGGCTCGAGGCTGCTGGCCTGCCCTCCTGGGTTGCCGGCACGATCTCGACCGAGACCCGCGACTTCGCCGGCTTCGAGCAGGGTGCGAAGGGCGTCGATGGCGGCGCGGTGCGCCTCGTCGGCAGCTACGCCGGCTAGCGCAAGACGCGAGGCGTCGCTGCTCGCCGGCCCGCGAGGTGGCGCGGGCACGAAGACGCGCGTGCGCGCGCGGCGTGTCCAAGATCAGTGCAATAAGCGCTCTTCGGGGCGGTTTCGGCGCCATTGAAGCCGATATTGCACTGATGTTGGACAGGCGCCCCCGACAGGTCCAACCGGGCTCGGCCAGCCGCGCTCCAACACGCGGCGCGCCGCAGGCCCCTACTCGGCAGCGAAGGCCGCCGCGATCTCCTCGCTGGTCGCCTCATTCGCGATGAGGGCCGCGAGCAGGATGCGCGCCTGGCCGGCGCGGAGGACAGCCGCGTGAATGGCACCGACGACGGCGAGGTCGTGACCGCCTCCGCCTCCGCCGTAGCTGGCTTTGAGGACGCCGAAGGGCACGCGGCTCGACACGACGAGCGGGATGTCAGACGCCTGGCATTCCCACGCCGCGGAGACGACGCTCTGGCTCGCGTTGCCCGAGCCGAGGCCGACGAGCACGATGCCCTGCACGCCGGCTTCGAGGCTCGCGTGCAGGTGGGTGGCGTCGGCGCCGGGGCTGACCGCGACCGTGTCGACGCGCATCCCGGCGACAGGGGCGGGCAGGTGGAGGCGGCGCGCTGGCTTGTCGGTGACGCTGCGGAACGCGTCCGCGCGGTCGGCGGACGCCTTGGTCAGACCCCACGCCTTCAGAAGCCGGCCCCCGAACGCGACGAGCACGCCACGTCCACGGTTCTCGGGGTCGAGCGCGGCCGCGAGGGCGGCGGCGACGTTGGCTGGCCCGTCGGGCGCCCCCGACTCGGCAGTGAACTGCGACCCGGTGAAGACGACCGGCTTCGAGCTCTCAAGCTGCAGGTCGGTGAGCAGAGACGACTCCTCCATCGAGTCGGTGCCGTGCAACACGATGACGGCGCTCACCTCGTCGTCCTCGACCTGCCGGCGCACCTCATCGCTGATCGACTGCATGTCGGCAAGAGTGAGGCTCGACGAGTCGACTGCCATGAGGTTCACGGGCCGCAGGCGAGCACCGGGAGCATCCGCGCCCTCGAGCAACGCATCCGCGCCAAGGCTCGGCGTCGTCGCGCCGGAAGCCGTGGTCGTGCTGGCGATGGTGCCGCCCGTCGCGATGACGGAGATGAGGGGAAGAGTCGCTGAGGTCGTCACGGAATCAGTTCTACCCGGTTTCATCAAGACGCGGGCTGAGGGTTGACTTGGCGATTTCCCGGCACGGAGGCTGAGGAGGTGCCCTCCGCGGCTCGGGAACACCGAGCCCGCGCGGAACGTTGGGCACGTAACACAGAGTTAATTCGCGCCGTCCGGGAAGCACGTGCCGAATTCATGGGGCACATTCCTAAGATGGCCCAACATCACTGATGTTCTGGCTACCGCCGAAGATAGGGAAACTCCAATGCAGAAGACACGCCTGATTACTGGAGGCATCGCCGCGCTTGCAGCGATCGGCCTCCTCTCAGCCTGCTCGAACCCAACCGCCCCCGGTGCCGGTGGAACCGACGAGGGAACCGCATCCGGTGACACCATCGTCGTTTCCTCGGCGAACTTCCCGGAGTCCGAGATCATCGGCAACCTGTACGCGGAAGCGCTGAAGGATGCCGGGTTCACGGTCGAGACCCAGTTCAACATCGGCTCGCGCGAGGCGTACATCCCCGCGCTGTCCGACGGGTCGATCGACCTGATCCCCGACTACACGGGCAACCTCCTCATCTTCCTCGACCCCGAGGCCGAGACGACGGATGCGGAGACCATCAACACAAACCTCACCGCGGCGCTCGAGACGGAGGGCCTCACCGGCCTCACCCCGGCCGAGGCTGAGGACAAGGACGCGGTTGTCGTCACGAAGGAGACCGCCGAGAAGTGGAACCTGACGACCATCGCCGACCTCGCCGCCCACAACGCCGAGATCACCTACGGTGCCCCGGCCGAGTTCCAGGAGCGCCCGCAGGGCCTGCCGGGCCTCAAGGCGAACTACGGCCTCGAGCCCAGCGCCTTCACCCCCATCGCTGACGGTGGCGGACCTGCAACGGTCGACGCACTCGTGAGCGGACAGGTGCAGGTCGCGAACATCTTCACCACGTCGCCCGCGATCGTCGAGAACGACCTGGTCGTGCTCGAGGACCCGAAGAACAACTTCCCGGCTCAGCAGGTCGTCCCGATCGGCAACACCGAGAAGCTCACCCCTGAGGTCGCTGAGGTCATCGACGCCATCTCGGCGCAGCTGACCACGGAGGAGCTCATCGCGCTCAACACGCGCGTCTCCGGCGAAGAGAAGATCGAGCCGACCAAGGCCGCAACCGACTGGCTCACCGAGAAGGGCCTGCTTGGCGCGTAAGCACCGAACAACCGCAGGACCGCCGAGAGGGTGGATGCGGGTGGGGACAACTCACTCGCATCCGCACTTTCCGGCAGCAAGACCGAGCACGCCCTCGAACCAACTTCCCCCGCTTTCTCACCCCTCCAGTTGTCAAGATCCACCAGAAGGCGAGTTCCGGATGCAGCAGCACGCAGACGCCGAACGGCCGCATGTGCGCCCCACGATGCGCTCCAACAAGCGCGCCGCGCAGGGCAAGCGGCCCGTCATGGACGCGTCGTCGGCCGGCGTGAACGCGCTCGCGGGCACCAGCGCCGAGGCCTCGCTTCCGCCGACGAGCTTCGTCATCGGCCGCGACCGCATGACGCCGCGCATCCTGGAACGTCTGGCCGTGACTGTCGGGCACCTCGACATCGATCCGCACGTCCGAGTACGGCTCGGGGAAGCGCGCGGCGTCATCGAGAGCGTCATGGCCCGTGGCGAGCCCGCGTATGGCGTGAACCGCGGCCTCGGGCCGCTGCGCGACCAGGAGATTCCGGAGGAGCTGCAGCACGCCTTCCAACTGTTCGTGCTCGCATCCCACGACGCGGCCGTCGGCAAGAACCTCACCCCAATTGAGGCCCGCTCCGTCATGCTTGCGCGCCTCGCGGTCATGGCGCAGGGCAACTCCGGTGCGACGACGGCGCTGTTCGAGGGTCTTCGCTGCCTCCTCGAATGCGGCGTCACGCCCGCTATCCCCTCCGAGGGGTCCGTCGGCGCGGCCGACCTCTCTATGCTCGCCGCCGTCGGCAACGTGCTTGTCGGGCGCGGGCGCGTGCTCGACGAGACCGGCACGCAGACCGCCCCCGCCCGAGAGGCGCTCGCCACGGCCGGCCTCGTACCGCTCGAGCTCGCGGCCAAGGATGGCCTCGCGCTCGTCGGCGCGAACGCCGCCTCCGTCGGCATCGCCGCCCTCACCTCGGTGCGCCTCGACCGGTTCACCGCATCCGCCGACCTCGTCGTCGCGCACACCTTCGATGCCCTCAACGGCAGTGTGAAGGGGTTCCAGGAGAAGGTCGTCGCAGCCCGCCCCCACCCGGGTCAGATCCGCGCCGCCGCACGCTTCCGCTCCCTCCTCGGCTCGAGCCGCGCCTACGGCCCCGCCACGGCAGGCTCCCTGCAGGACCCGCTCTCCATGCGCACCGTCCCGCAAGTGCACGGCACGCTCATCGAACAGGCGGATGTGCTGCGCGAGTCGGTCACCGTCGAACTGAACGCGCGCAGCGAGAACCCCTACATCGACGTCGAGAACGACGTCATCATCTCGAACGGCAACTTCTCGACCATCCAGATGGCCATCACGGCCGACTCGGTCCGGCTCCTACTCGCGCATTTCGGCATCATGAGCGAGCGCCGCTGCTCCCTCATGATCAGGCGCCTCCGCTCGGAGCGCTCGCTCGTGGAGCAGGTGCTGTCGATCGACGACGCCGAGCATCCGTTTGTGCCGGTCATCCTCGCGAACACGGCCTCGTCGCTCATGGCGCGGCTGCAGCAGCTCGCGGCGCCCGTCTCGCACCTCGGCGGGGTCGTCGGCGACGGGGTTGAAGACCACAACGCGCAGGGCTACCTCGCCGTGCGCCTCCTCGAGGACAGCCTTGAGGCGGCCGAACGGCTCCTCGCGATCGAGGCGCTCCTCGCCGTCGGCGTCGGCGTCGCCGCCCCCGCGCCGAGCATGAAGGACCGTGCCCCGCTTGTGGTGCAGCTGTCCAAGCGCATCCGTGAAACTCTTGCCCTGAACGACCCCGCCATCATGACCTCTCAGCGAATCGACCGCGTGCGCGCCGACATCGCCGAGCTGAGCGAGCACGTGCAGGACGCGTGAGCTGCCAGCTCACGCACCAAGATCACCCCGTCCCCAGCCAAGGAGCAGCATGATCACCTTCGAGAGCGTCACCAAGACGTACCCGGACGGCACCACCGCGGTGAACGACCTCAGCCTCAACATCGAGGAAGGATCGTTTACAGCCTTCGTCGGCCCCAGTGGCTGCGGCAAGACCACTTCGATGCGCATGATCAACAAGATGATCGACGCCTCGAGCGGCCGCATCACGGTCGCGGGCAAGGACGTCGCCGACGTCCCGTCGACGCAGCTGCGTCTCGGCATCGGCTACGTCATCCAGAACGCCGGCCTGTTCCCGCACCGCACCGTGCTCGACAACGTCGCGACCGTGCTCCGGCTCAAGGGCGTGCCCGCGAAGGAGGCAAGAGCGAAGGCAATGGATGCCATCGAGCGCGTCCGCCTTCGCCCAGAGCTTGTGCACCGCTACCCGGCCGACCTCTCCGGCGGCCAGCAGCAGCGAGTCGGCGTGGCCCGTGCCCTCGCGGCCGACCCGCCCATCCTGCTCATGGACGAGCCCTTCAGCGCCGTCGACCCGGTTGTGCGCGACGAACTCCAGCAGGAGATGATCCGCCTGCAGCGCGAGCTGAAGAAGACGATCGTCTTCGTGACGCACGACATCGACGAGGCGCTCATCCTCGGCGACAAGATCGCGGTCTTCGGCCCAGGAGGTGTGCTCCACCAGTACGCGGCCGCTGAGGAGGTCATGACGAGGCCCGCGAACACGTTCGTCTCGAGCATGATCTCGAAGGACCGCGGCTACCGTGCGCTCACCTTCCGCGAAGCATCCCTCACCGCCGAGCCGCTCGCCGAACCCGTGGCGGGCATCATCAGCCTCGACCCGCACACCTCAGAGTGGTCGCTCGCGGTCGACGACAACGGGCGGCCGGATGCCTGGCTGCACCGCGCGAGCTCGCTGCGCGTCCCCGTCGGCGCCGTCGTCACCCTCGACGACAACCTGCGCCGTTCCCTAGACGCGGTGCTCGCATCCCCGGCCAGCCTCGCGGTTGTCGTCGATGAGGCCGGCGTCGCAGCCGGCGTCGTTCGCGGCGAGACAGTGTTCGCCCGCGTCGCCGAATCGAGCGGCGACCGCTCATGAACTGGCTCATCGCCAATTGGGACACGGTCTGGCCCATCATCATCCAGCACACGGTGCTCGCCGTGGTGCCGACGGTCCTCGGACTTGTCATCGCGCTCCCCGTCGGGATGCTCCTCGTCGGCCGCGCCCGTGGGCGCGCGATCGCGATCGTCGTCGCGAGCATCGTGTTCACGATCCCGTCGCTGGCGCTCTTCGTCGTCATCCCGTCGATCGTTGGCACGCCCATCATCAGCCCGCTCAACGTCGTCATCGCACTGACCCTCTACTCGACAGCGCTGCTCATCCGCACCGTGCTCGAGTCGCTCGACGCCGTACCGGCCGACGTGAAGGATGCGTCGAGCGCCATCGGCTACTCGTCAATCAAGCGGGTCATCGAGGTTGAGCTGCCGCTCGCCATCCCGGTTCTCGTCGCCGGCCTCCGAGTCGTTGCCGTCACGAACGTCTCGCTCGTCTCGGTCGGCGCCGTCATCGGCGTCGGCGGGCTCGGCCAGCTGTTCACCGCCGGGTTCCAGCGCGACTACCCGGACCAGATCTTCGCGGGCATCATCACGATCCTCGTGCTCGCGTTCATCTTCGACCGCATCATCGCCCTCATCGGCGTCGCGACCACGCCGTGGCTGCGCAGCGGCCGGGTCAAAGCGAAGCGCGCCTCGAAGCGCACACCCAACGAGCGCACTGAAACGGCGATGCTCGACACCGTGATCGGGAAGGGAAACGTCGTCTGATGTTCAATGAGATGCTGTCCTACTTCCTCGACCCGGCCAACTGGGTCGGCTCCGCGAGCATCCCCGCCCGAGTGGGCGAGCACCTCTGGTACTCACTCCTCGCCGTGGCGCTCGCCGCGGTCGTCGCGTTCCCGCTCGGGCTCATCATCGGCCACACCGGCAAGGGCACGACCTTCATCGTCGCCACCGCCAACGTGCTGCGCGCCCTCCCCAGCCTCGGTCTCATGACGCTGCTTGTGCTGCTCATGGGCCTCGGCCTGTTCCCGCCCGTCATCGCGCTGGTTGTGCTCGCCGTGCCGCCGCTCCTCGCGGGCGTCTACTCGGGCGTCGCCAACGTGAGCCGTTCGACGGTGGATGCTGCCCGCGCGATGGGTATGACCGAGTGGCAGATCGTGTGGCAGGTCGAACTGCCCAACGCGATGCCGCTCATCGTCGCCGGGCTGCGCAGCGCCGTGCTGCAGGTCATCGCCACCGCGACCATCGCCGCCTACGTCAACCTCGGCGGGCTCGGGCGCTACATCTTCGACGGCCTCGCCGTCACCGACTACGGGCGTGTGCTCGTCGGGGCGATCCTCGTGACGCTCCTCGCGTTGGTCGTCGACGGACTCCTCGCGCTGCTGGGGCGCCTCGTCGTCCCGGGCCGCAAGAAGCGCGAGCCGAAGGCGGCTGGAAGCTCCGGCTCCCGCGCGGGCTTGGGCTCCGGCTCCGGCGCAATCTCGGGCGCGACGGTCGCATCCACGAGCGCCGCCACAACAAGCGCCTAGCGCCCCCGCGCGGATTCGGCTTCGGCCGCCCCGCCC
>NZ_PSTQ01000011.1 GCF_002931075.1 Pseudoclavibacter sp. AY1F1
CTTCTCGCATCGCCGCCCGCGAAGCAACCAACGCTGCCCGGCGTTTCCCCCTCTGCGAGCTGTCGCAGAGGGGGAAACGCCGGGCAGCGTTTGGGGGTGAGGTCGCTGGGGTGGATGCGCGGGGCCAGGGCGCAGAGGTTGGCTCGGCCGTGCTCGTCTCAGTGGGGCAGAGCAGGGGCAGGTTCGTTCCGACCACCCGCGTCACCATCGCTGCCAGTCAAGCGGCCATTCCTAGGCGCTGTGAGTGGCACATTGGCTGGCACCGTTGGGGTGGAAGCAGCGGGAAGTGCGCATTGGCTGGCAGTGGTCGGGGGTGGAAGCGCGAGGGTCAGCACGAGGCAGGGCGGGCAGGGCAGGCCGGGCGAGGCAGGGCAGGCAGGGCAGGGCAGGCCGGCCGGCTGGCTGGCAGCGCGCGGGCGCATGCTCGGCGCGGCCCAAGCGCATCCACTCGCCCAGGTGTGCTCGCCCCCCGCCCCCGCCATCGCTGCCCGTCAATTGTCCCTCTGGCACCGCTTGCAGAGGCGAAACGCCGGGCAGCGTTCGGGGTGAGACGGCGCGCAGGGAACAGAGGCGCGCGGGGAGCAGAGGCGGGCGGGGAAGAGAGGCGGGCGGGGAGCAGAGGCGGGCAGGGAGCAAAAACGGGCGGGGAGGCTCCAGCGTCTGCTGGAGGCCTCCCCGCCCGTCTGCTTCTCTGCGGTGAGCGGTGGATGCTCGCGGCTAGTGGGCCGCGTCGCCGTCCTTCGCCTGCTCGCCGTCCTTCGCCTGCTCGTCCGCGGCGAGGGTGCCGAGGTAGAGCGCGATGACCTTCGGGTCGTTGAGCAGTTCGCGGCCGGTTCCCGTGTACGCGTCCTTGCCCTGGTCGAGCACGTAGGCGCGGTCGCAGATCTGCAGGCAGCGGCGCGCGTTCTGCTCGACCATGATCACGGAGACGCCGGCGCGGTTGATCTGGCGCACGCGCAGGAACGTCTCGTCCTGACGCACTGGCGAGAGGCCCGCCGAGGGTTCGTCGAGCAGCAGCACCGACGGGTCCATCATGAGGGCCCGCGCCATGGCGACCATCTGCCGCTCACCGCCGGACAGCGAGCTGGCGCGCTGCTTGCGGCGCTTCCCCAGCTCGGGGAAGAGGTCGGCGACGAACTCGAAACGCTCGTTGAAGACCTTCGGGCGCAGGAAGAGCCCCATCTCGAGGTTCTCCTCGATCGTGAGCGATGGGAAGACGTTGTTGTTCTGCGGGACGAGTCCGACGCCCTTGGCGACGAGCTTGTCGGCGCGTAGGCCCGTGATGTCCTCGCCCTTCAGAATGACGCTGCCGCCACGGATCTTGATCTGGCCGAAGATCGCCTTCAGCACGGTTGACTTGCCGGCGCCGTTCGGCCCGATGATGCCGATGAGCTCCCCCGGGTAGGCGTCGATCGAGCATCCGTTGAGGATGTTCACGCCTGGCAGGTAGCCGCCGACGAGGTCGATGGTGGACAGCACTGCGTCGCCCCGTGGCGCGGTCGCTGTCGGTGCAGCGGATGCGGTGGGCTGCGTCTCGCTCATTTGCCGTCACTCTCCTTCGTCTCAGTCGCCGTCTCGGTCGCCGTCTCGCGCTGCGCCTCGACCAGCTCCTCGGCGATCGTGGTGGTTCCGAGCACCTCGGCCTCATATTCGGCCGCAGCTTCCACGCCCTCTTCCTCCGCGATGCGCTCGACTTCCAGCTCCTGGATGTCGAGGTCGCCGAGGTCCTGGTCGTGGTGGGCGCCCAGGTACGCGTCGATGACGGCCTGGTCCTTCATGACCGTCTCGGGCGGGCCCTCTGCGACGATCTGACCCTCGGCCATGACGACCACCCAGTCGGAGATGTTCGTGACCATGTGCATGTCGTGCTCGACGAAGAGCACGGTCGTGCCGTCGTTCTTGAGCTCCTTGACGTGGCCGAGCAGCGACTGCACGAGGGCTGGGTTGACGCCGGCCATGGGCTCGTCGAGCATGATGAGCTTCGGGCTGCTCATGAGGGCGCGCGCCATCTCGAGCAGCTTGCGCTGTCCGCCGGAAAGCGACGCCGCGTAGTCTTCACGCTTCGCGTCGAGCTTGAAGCGAGCGAGGAGCTCGTCTGCCTTCGCCGTGATCTCCGTCTCGCGCTCGCGCCACAGCGGCTTGAAGAGCGCGCGCAGCATGCCCTCGCCGCCCTGCTGGTCGGCGCCGAGCAGCATGTTGTCGAGCACCGTCATGCGGCCGAGCGACTTCGTGAGCTGGAAGGTGCGGACCATGCCGGAGCGCGCCACCTTGAAGGCGGGCACGTTGGCGAGCGAGGTGCCGTCGAACGACCAGGTGCCTGTGTTCGGCTTGTCGAAGCCGGTCAGCAGGTTGAACATGGTCGTCTTACCTGCACCGTTCGGACCGATGAGCGCGGTGATCTTGCCGCGCGGGATCTCGAGGTGCTGCACATCCACTGCCGTGTTGCCGCCGAACTGGCGGGTGACGCCGTCGGCGATGACGATCGGGTCGACCTTCTTGCAGCCCGGACCGACGTTGCCGTCGACGAACTCGTGGGTGGGGAGGATGCCCGTTGTTGGGCTCGTCTGCTCAGGCACTGAAGCTCAGCTCCTTCTTGTTTCCGAAGATGCCCTGGGGTCTGAAGACCACCAGCAGCATGAGCGCGATTCCGACGAGGATGAAACGGAGCTGGGCGCCCTGCGTCATGGAGAGGAAGGTGATCGCCCCGGATTCGATGAGTCCGTTGATCACGCCCTGCGTGAGGGAGAGGACCACCCAGAAGATCATGGCGCCCACGATGGGGCCGAAGATCGTCGCGGCTCCACCGAGGAGCATGATCGTCCAGATGAAGAACGTGAGGCCCGTCGTGTAGTTGGCGGGCTGCACGGCTCTCGGCAGGATGAAGATGATGCCGGCCAGCGAGCCGAGGAGACCTCCCGTGATGAGGGCCTGCATCTTGTAGGCGAAGACGTTCTTGCCGAGGCTGCGCACGGCGTCCTCGTCCTCACGGATGCCGCGGACGACGCGACCCCACGGGCTGCGCATGAGGGCCCACACGAGGAGCGTCGCGAGGAGGACGATGCCCCAGCCGACGATGCGAGTCCACCAGTCGTACGCGTTGTACGTGAATGGACCGAAGCCGTAGGTGCCGTCCGGGATCGGGTTGATCGCCGCGAAGGTGCCCTTGAAGCCGTTGAGGCCGTTGGCGGCACCCGTGACCGAGGTGAGGCCAGTCGTCGTCACGATGTACCGGAGGATCTCGGCGGAGGCGATCGTCACGATGGCCAGGTAGTCCGCTCGCAGCCGCAGTGTCGGGACACCCAGGATGAACGAGAAGATCACGGAGACCACGATGACGCACAGCACGGCGGCCCAGAGCGGCCAGCCGAGGCTGATCGTCGGGATCGCGAACGCGTACGCGCCGATCAGCATGTACGCGGCCTGACCGAAGTTGAGGAGGCCGGTGTAGCCGAAGTGGATTCCGAGGCCGATCGCGGCGAGCGCGTAGGCAGCGGTGGTGGGGCTGAGGAGCTCGCCGACGGCGTTGCTCAGGATGTTTGACCAGTCCATGTTCGTCTCCTAGCCGACTCGCTCGCGGCGGCCGAGAATGCCCTGGGGCCTGACGAGCAGGACCAGGATGAGGATGAGGAGCGCCGCCGCGTACTTGAGGTCGGCGGGGATGAAGAGGGTCGAGAGCTCGACGAAGATGCCGACGACGAGCGATCCGACGAGCGCGCCGTACGCGGAGCCGAGGCCACCGAGGGTGACGGCGGCGAACATCAGCAGCAGCACCTGGAAGCCCATGTCCCACGACGACTGGCGGTACAGGGCGAGCATGACACCGGCGAGGGCGGCGAGGCCACCTGCCGTGGTCCAGACGATGCGGATGATGCGGTCGACGTTGATACCGGATGCGCTCGCGAGCGACGGGTTGTCGGAGACCGCGCGGGTGGCCTTGCCCACTCGGGTGCGGGTCAGGAAGAGCCCGACGAGCACGAGGGTGACGATTGAGATGCCCATGCTCAGCAGCGAGCCGGTCGTGATGCGCACGGGGCCGAACTCGACGGCACCGCTGAGTCCCACAGAGCTCATCGGGAGGATCGCACCCCCGAAGAACAGCTGGTAGATGTAGCGCAGCGCGAGACCGAGGCCGATGCTCACGATCATGGCGGGCACGAGGCGCACACCGCGCTTGCGCAGCGGCTTCCAGAGCGCCGCATCCTGGACCCACCCGAAGGCGGCGCCGAGGATGACGACGATGATGAGCGCCACGAAGATGTTGAGGCCCATGACGACGGCGAAGAGCCAGGCCATGAGGCCACCGAACGTGACCAGCTCGCCATGCGAGAAGTTGTTCAGCCCGGTCGTGCCGAAGATCAGTGTGATGCCGATCGCGCCGAGCGCGATGAGCAGGCCGAAGTTGAGCCCCGCGACGAGGCGCTCGATGAGCTGCGAGCCGAAGTTGCTGCTCTGCCTCGTGTCCTCGCCGAGCGCGAAGAGGCGACCGACGTTGGTCGTCGACCACTCGTCCTCGGTGACCTCCGCGGTCGCGCCGTCCTCGTTTCGGAGGTCGATGCCGTCTGGCAGCGTCTCCGTGTCGAGGGTCACGGTGTAGTTGCCCGGGCCGGGGACCGGGACGCGCCAACGGCCGTCTTCACCCGACTCCACCGTCTCGGTGTATCCGTCGCCTTCGACGGTGAGGGAGACACCCTCGACGGGTTCACCCTCGAAGTTGAGGATGCCGCTGATCGAGTACGCCGACTCTTCTGGTGGCTCAGCCTCCGCGTGTGCGGGGCCGGCCATCGCGAAGACGCCGAGGAACGCGAAGAGCGCCATGGCGAGCGCCGCGAGCATTCGGTGCGTGTGGGTGAGCCGGGAACGCCGCGTGGTCGCTGAGCGCGATCCTGCTGGCGGAAGCGGACTGAGAAGAAGGGGCACGGAGTACCTCCAGTGCGAGTCGGGCTGGGCACGACGACTGAACGAGATTCTGGAACTGCTATTTCTGCAAGCGAGGAGAGGATTCGCCACTCTGCGAATCTACGGATGGTTTGTATCGGCAATGTTTCACTGCCGCTACACACGATAGCGGTGCTGGGATGGCTCTGCGCGCAGCAGGCAGCCCAGATGCGCAATTTTGTTCTGCGTCACCACAAATCTGAAGGCTCGGTGCGGTCCAGTGTGCCGCCGCAAACAAGATCTCAGTTTGTGAAGACGAGTTTCTCCTCCGGCGTGTCACCAACCGGAAGGTGACGCACGCAGAAGAGCTCGCGCTCTCCGCAGCTCTCGCAGGCTACGAAGCGTTCACGACAGGACGCGTCGCTGCAGTTCTGGGTGCGGTGCGTTGGCGCCTTGCACTCGCGGCAGCGTCCGAGCTTCTCCGTGTTCGGGCCGAACTCGAGGTGCTCGCGCGCATCGAAGACGGCGAGCGAGCCCTGCCAGAGTCCCTCGTCACCGAACTGCTCGGCGTAGCGGACGATGCCCCCGTCGAGCTGGTACACCTCGGTGAACCCCCGCTTGAGCATGAGGGCCGACAGGACCTCGCACCGTACACCGCCCGTGCAGTACGTCACGATGGGTTTTGACTTGAGCTCGTCGTACTTACCCGACTCGAGCTCGGCGATGAAATCGCGGGTTGTCCCCGTTTCGGGCACGATAGCCCCCTCGAAGCGACCGATCTCCGCCTCGATCGCGTTGCGTCCGTCGAAGAAGACGACGTCGTCCCGCGATTCGACAAGCGAGTGCAGCTCGTCTGGGGCGAGGTGGGTGCCGCCACCGACCACGCCGCTGGTGTCGACCTCGAGCTCGCCTGGCGCCCCGAAACTCACGATTTCGTCGCGCACCTTCACGCTGAGGCGCGGGAAGTCAAGTGTCAGGCCGTGCTCGTCGAGGCCCGTGCCTTCCGACCACTTGTAGTCGGCGTCCTTGAACGCCGCGTACTCGCGGGTGCTGCGGACGTAGCGCTTGAGCGCGTTGAGTTCACCGCCGAGGGTGCCGTTGATGCCGTCCTTCGAGATCAGGATGCGCCCACGAAGCCCCAGCGACGCCGCGAGGTCGCGCTGCCAGAGGCGGATCGCCTCCGGGTCGGCGAGGGGCGCGAAGGCGTAGTAGAGCACGATCTTGGGGACAGCCATGGTCTCGATTTTAGGTGAGCGGGTGTCTCCCCGAAGTTCGAGCGGCCGAATGTCCGTGGTCCTGCGTACCCTTGCCGCATGCCAGATCGGGTCATGACGCTCTATCGGCCGGCACTGCCGGTCGATGTGCTGCAGACCCTACGGCCCCTCATGCGGGGCAGGCGTGACCCGACGTGCTGGGTGCATCCGGCGTCGAGGGATGTGTGGCGCACCTCGCACGCGCTCGCAGGAGGCGCGACGACTGTGTTCCGTCAGGCGAGGGAAGGCATCCGCATCGTGTCGTGGGGCGAGGCTGCCGAGATCGCGGTCGATGAGGCGCCCGCCCTGCTCGGCTGCGACGATGACTGGAGTGAGCTCTGCCTTGACGCCCTGCCAGAGCTGGCGGATGTGCGGCGCCGCAACGAGGGGCTCCGGCTCCCGAAGACGGGCGCGGTCTTCGAGGCGCTGAGCGCCGCCATCATCGAGCAGAAGATCACGGGCATTGAGGCCCATCGGGCATGGGACATCCTGCACCGCGACTATGCCGACGCGGCCCCGGGGCCAGCAGGCCTCGTGCCGCGCCATCTTCGGCTGCCGCTTACGCCCGAGCAGTGGCGTCGCATCCCCAGCTGGGACTGGCACCGGGCAGGGGTTGACCACTCCCGGACGGGCACGGTCATCCGCTCGGCAACAGTCGCCTCAGCGCTGGAGCGCACGAGCAGCCTGCCGACCGGGTCGGAGGAGCCGCTCCGCCGACTCCGCTCGATCGTCGGCGTCGGCGTGTGGACGGCCAACGAGACGGTTCAACGCTCGCACGGCGACCCGGATGCGCCGAGCTTCAGCGACTACCACATCCCGAACATGGTGGGGTGGGCGCTCGCGGGCTGCGACGTCGACGACGACGGCATGCGGGAGCTGCTCGAGCCGTGGCGGGGCCACCGCGAGCGGGTAGTTCGCCTCATCAAGCTCGCCGGCAACCCGCGCCCCAAGCACGGCGCGCGCATGACCGTGCAGGACCATCGCTTTCACTGATCTCACGCTGTTGCTCTCACGCTGTTGCTCTGACGCTGTTGCTCTGACGCTGTTGCTCTGACGCTGTTGCTCTGAGCGAGCGGGGGCACAGGCGGGGCACCTGTCGGCGTGCCGTTCGCCCACGGCTGACGCGGTTTTCAGCAAACTTTCTGGCACTCGTGAAGGTCGAGTGCTAATTTTTTGGTCAAGGAAGTTGACAACAGTCGACTCAAGTTCACCGCAGTCGCTCACCATCGTGAGCGTGCGTACAAGGAAGGGAAAACGACATGGCACGCGTCTTCGATCCGTTCCAGGAGATGGAACGACTTTTCCAGGGAGCACCGAACAGCCCGCGTTCGATGCCCATCGACCTCTACCGTGAGGCCGACCACTACATCCTCACCGCCGACCTGCCGGGCATCGACCCCAGCTCGATCGACGTCGACCTCGACGGCCAGCAGCTCACGATCCGCGCCGAGCGCAGCACCGTGAACGCCGAGGGTGCCAAGTGGCTCGTGCGTGAGCGCAACGGTGGCAGCTACCTCCGCCAGTTCACGCTCGGCCAGGGGCTCGACACCGAGCGCATCGCCGCGAGCTACGAGCATGGCGTGCTCACCGTGACGGTTCCCGTTAGCGAGCGCGCGAAGCCGCGCAAGATCGAGGTCGAGACTGGAACGAAGGTCGAGACAGTCGAGACAGTCGAGACGGTCGAGGCGCTGCAGGCCTAGCCTGGCTGTCCGGCGTGACCGGCCGCAGCTCGACCTGAACACGGCGGGGGCGAGCTGGCCCGAGCTGGCCCGAGCCCGACTGATCTGAGAAGAGGGCGGTGCGAATTCGCACCGCCCTCTTCGCTGCCCGGAGGCGAGAGGCAGACGGGCTCGAGCCTTCAGGCCGTCCTTCAGACCGCCCTCAGGCCCCCGCCGGACTCCTCGGCCGTCCGCGCGAGCAACGCGGCCGCCGCGTAGCGCGCGCGAAGCGCGGCATCCGGTGTGGGCTCGAGGCGGGCGACGGTCTCGACGGGCCAGTCGGGGCGGTTGCCCGTCGCGACCCATGCAGCCTGGCGCGCGGCGCCGTCGGCGACGTACTCGCCAGGCGCGGGGATCTCGACGGGAACCTCGAACAGTGTCGGAGCCACCGCGCGCACGCCCTCGCTCAGGGCGGCGCCGCCGATCAGCATGACGCGCTTCGCGTCGACGCCAAGCGCGCGGTGCGCATCGAGCGCCTGTGCGAGGCTCCCGAGCATGCCTTCGACCGCGGCGCGCGCAAGGTTCTCTCGCGTGAAGGATCCTCGAGTCATCCCGAGCAGGGATGCCGTCGCGTCGGGCAGGTCGGGTGTCCGCTCGCCATCGAGGTACGGCACGAACGCGAGCCCGCCTGATCCGACGGGTGCTGACGCGGCGAGGCGACCGAATTCGGCGTGGTCCACGCCGAGCACCTCAGCGGTCGTGTCGATGACCCTTGCCGCATTGAGGGTCGCGGAAAGCGGAAGGAACTGCCCCGTCGCATCAGCGAAGCCTGCGAGCCCGCCTGCCGGGTCGACGACGGGACGGTCCGCGACGGAGAAGACCGTGCCGGACGTGCCGATCGAGACGACGACGTCGCCGGCGCGGGCGTTGAGGCCGAGCGCGGCACCCGCGTTGTCGCCAGCTCCGGCGGCTACCAGCGCACCGGCCGGCGTCGTTCCCGCCACCTCGGATGGGCCGAGCACACGCGGGAGGATGACGTCGTGGCCGAGCGCCGCGACGAGCAGCTCGCGGTCGTACGCGCCCGTGAACGGGGACCAGTAGCCGGTCCCGGATGCGTCGGAGCGGTCGGTCGTGAGCTTCGTCAGGTCGGGGCCGTGGGGGCTCGCGTCGGCGGGGCCGTAGCCAAGGAGCCGCCACGTGAGCCAGTCGTGGGGAAGTGCGACTGCAGCGACGCGCGCCGCGTTCGCAGGCTCAGCATCCCGGAGCCAGCGGAGCTTCGTGATGGTGAACGACGCGACGGGAACGAGCCCGGTACGCGCGACGAGCTCCTCCTGACCGAACTCCTCGATGAGGTCGCGGGCGGCACCCGCACTGCGTGTGTCGTTCCAGAGGAGGGCGTCGCGCACCACGTTGCCGTTGGCGTCGAGGGCGACCATGCCGTGCTGCTGGCCCGCGACGGAGATCGCGGCGACATCGTCGAGCCCTCCGGCGGCCTCGGTTGCGTCCTGGACCGCTGCCCACCAGTTCGCGGGGTCGACCTCGGTGCCGGGGGCGTGGGACGCCCGACCCTGGCGGATGAGCTCACCCGTGTCCGCGTCGCGGATGACGAGCTTGCAGCTCTGCGTACTCGAGTCGAAGCCGGCGACGAGCATGGTGGTCTGCTTTCTGTAAGGCGGGTGCTGTGCTGAGATCGGGCGTTGTCGGGGTCGTGCACGGCAGAGCTCATGCACGACAGAGCTGGGCGGATGCACGCGCGTCGTGAGACGTGCGCGCACCCGCCGCAGCTCTGCGCGGGGGACGGGGGAAGCCGTCAGGCCCGAGGCAGCCGGGGAGGCCGGCGGCAGCCGGGTTGGCTAGCCGCGGGCGCCCATGAGGTGCTCGAGCGCGAGCTGCTGCAGGCGCACGAAGCCGAAGCCCTTGCCGTTGAAGTACGCGTTCGCGTCGAAGTCCTCGAACGCGGAGCGGTCGGCGAGGAAGTCGTCGTACGTCTCGCCCTCGCCGAGCGTGTTCGTGGAGAGCTCGTCGACGCGGGACGCCTGGAGTGCTTCCTGCACCTCGGGGTCGGCACGGAATGCGGCCGCGCGCTCCTTGAGGAGCAGGTAGGTGCGCATGTTGGCCGCTGCAGACTCCCACACGCCCGTCTCGTCCTCGGTGCGCGAGGGCTTGTAGTCGAAGTGGCGCGGACCCGTGTAGGTCTGGCCGCCGCCCGGGCCACCGTTCTCGAGCAGGTCGACGAGCGCGAACGCGTTCTGCAGGTCGCCGTGACCGAACACGAGGTCCTGGTCGTACTTGATGCCGCGCTGTCCGTTGAGGTCGATGTGGAAGAGCTTGCCCTGGTAGAGAGCCTGCGCGATGCCGGCCGCGAAGTTGAGGCCTGCCATCTGCTCGTGCCCGACCTCGGGGTTCACGCCGACGAGCTCTGGCCGCTCGAGAGTCTCGATGAAGGCGAGGGCGTGGCCGACCGTGGGGAGGAGGATGTCGCCGCGGGGCTCGTTGGGCTTCGGCTCGATCGCGAAGCGGATGTTGTAGCCCTTGTCGGTGACGTAGTCGCCGAGGAGGTTCACGGCCTCGCGGTAGCGCTCGAGGGCCTGGCGGATGTCCTTCGCGGAGTCGTACTCGGCGCCCTCGCGGCCGCCCCACATGACAAACGTCTCGGCGCCGAGGGATGCGGCGAGGTCGAGGTTGCGGAGCACCTTGCGCAGCGCGAAGCGGCGCACGTCGCGGTCGTTGGAGGTGAAGCCGCCGTCCTTGAAGACGGGAGCGGAGAAGAGGTTCGTGGTGACCATGGGAACGACGAGGCCCGTCGCATCCAGTGCACCGCGCAGGCGGGAGATCTGCGAGTCGCGCACCTCGTCGGTGGAGCCGAACGGGAAGAGGTCGTCGTCGTGGAACGTGAGCCCGTAGGCGCCGGCCTCGGCGAGCTTCTCGACGACGTGCACGACGTCGAGGTCGGCGCGCGTCGGGCCACCGAACGGGTCGGTCCCGTTGTAGCCGACGGTCCACAGTCCAAATGAGAACTTGTCTGCGGGGGTGGGAGTCAGAGACATGAGAGTCCGTTCTAGGTATCGTCGTTGATAAGTTCCAGAGAGCAACATATAGCAAGTTGTTGTGTCATTTCCACCATGAGTTCCGGATGGATTGAGCTCCAGATGGCGCCTGGGGTCAGTTTTGTCACGAATTCGACACGGGGTTGCGCAAGGCGACCCAAGTGGGTATATGTTTGGCGCGACAACTTAGGCAAGACATTTCAGAGAGGAAATGACCTTCATGTCAGCAACGAAGAAGTTGCTCGGTCTCGCAGTCGTTGGAGGCCTCGCACTCGGTCTCACCGCATGCGACGCGCCAGCAGACCCAGCAGCAACCGGCGAAGCAGGAGCAGCAGTCGAGGTCGAGAGCGTTGGCATCTCGATGCCGACCCGCGAGCTCGAGCGTTGGATCAACGACGGCGCCCAGCTCCAGAGCAAGCTCGACGAGGCCGGCTTCACGACCGACCTCCAGTACGCCGAGAACGACCCGGACACGCAGATCTCGCAGATCCAGAACCAGATCGCCTCCGGAGTCGACGTCATCGTCGTCGCAGCCATCGACGGTTCGGTGCTCGCGCCGGTCCTGCAGGATGCGGCTGACGAAGGCATCACGATCATCGCTTACGACCGCCTCATCAACGACACGGAGAACGTCGACTACTACGCGACGTTCGACAACTACGCGGTTGGCAAGCTCCAGGGCGAGTACATCGTCGACACGCTCGACCTCGAGAACCAGCCAGGCCCGTTCTACCTGGAGCCCTTCGCTGGCAGCCCCGACGACAACAACGCCAAGTTCTTCTTCTCCGGCGCATGGGATGTCCTCAACCCGTACATCGAAGAGGGCAAGCTCGTCGTCGCCTCCGGCAAGGCGCCCAAGACGAACGACGACTGGGCCACCGTTGGTATCCAGGGTTGGGAGAGCGCTGGCGCTCAGGACGAGATGGAGAACCGTCTCGCCTCGAACTACAGCGACAAGAAGGTCGACGTCGTCCTCTCGCCGAACGACAGCCTCGCTCAGGGCATCGCCGAGGCGCTCGTCTCCTCCGGCTACACCCCGGGCGCCGAGTGGCCGATCCTCACGGGTCAGGACGCTGACAAGGCTTCCGTCGTCAACATCCTCGCCGACAAGCAGTCCATGACGGTCTGGAAGGACACCCGCCTCCTCGGAGACCAGGTCTTCGCGATGATCGAGTCCCTCAAGGCTGGCACCGACGTCGAGGTCAACGACACCGAGAGCTACGACAACGGCGTCAAGGTCGTCCCCTCGTACCTCCTCGACCCCGAGGTTGTCACGAAGGACACCGTGCAGTCGAAGCTCATCGACAGCGGCTTCCTGAAGGCATCGGACGTCGGACTCTAACGAGTCGCCGACACCACACTGAACGCGCTCGGGCTGGCTGTGCCCCCACACCAGCCCGAGCGCGATTCTGTGGCAGCTCGCGCACTGGTGCGCGAAGCAACGCCGAGCAGCGACGCTCGGAAATTGAGACGGAGCAATGGTGCAAGACGACACAATCCTGAAGATGTCGAACATCGTGAAGGAATTCAGCGGTGTGCGGGCCCTGTCGGGCGTCAACATCGAAGTTCAGCGCGGCGAGGTGCACGGCATCTGCGGCGAGAACGGCGCGGGCAAGTCGACGCTCATGAAGGTCCTGAGCGGCGTCTACCCCCACGGCACCTTCGAGGGGACCATCGAGTTCGATGGCCGCGAGGTGCGGTACAAGAACATCAACGACAGCGAGCACGATGGCATCGTCATCATCCACCAGGAGCTCGCCCTCAGCCCCTACCTGTCGATCGCGGAGAACATCTTCCTCGGCAACGAGGTGCAGCGCTTCGGCATCATCGACTGGGATGAGACCAACCGCCGAGCGGCAGAGCTGCTCAAGCGAGTCGGCCTGAACGAGAACCCCGCGACGATCATCCGCGAGATCGGCGTCGGCAAGCAGCAGCTCGTGGAGATCGCGAAGGCGCTCTCGAAGGACGTCAAGCTGCTCATCCTCGATGAGCCCACGGCAGCCCTCAACGACGAAGACTCAGCTCACCTGCTCGGACTCATCGAGCAGCTGCGAGATCAGGGCATCACCTCGATCATCATCTCCCACAAGCTCAAGGAGATCAGGCGCATCGCGAACCGCGTCACGATCATCCGTGACGGGGCGACCATCGACTCCATCGACATGCGTGAAGAGGATGCGACCGAGGGGCGGATCATCCGCGCCATGGTCGGCCGCGAACTCAGCTCCATGTTCCCGCCGCGCGACGCGGTCATCGGCGAGGAGAAGCTGCGGGTCGAGAACTGGACGGTCCACCACCCGGCCGACCCGGGCCGCAAGGTCGTCGACGACGTGTCGTTCCACGTGCGCGCCGGCGAGATCATCGGCTTCGCCGGCCTCATGGGTGCCGGCCGCACGGAGCTGGCGATGAGCATCTTCGGCCGCAGCTACGGCACGAACATCTCCGGGGAGGTGTACAAGTCAGGCCAGCTGATCTCCACGAAGACGATCGACGAGTCGATCAGGAACGGCCTCGCCTACACGACGGAGGACCGCAAGCACCTCGGCCTCAACCTCATCGGCGACATCCAGGCGAACATCTCCGCGGCAGCCGCGAAGAAGGTCGCGCGCTGGGGAATCGTCGACGGCATCAAGGAGAACGGCGTCGCCGAGGGCTACCGCAAGTCCATGAACATCAAGACAGCAAGCGTCGCGACGCTCACGGGCAAGCTCTCAGGAGGCAACCAGCAGAAGGTCGTGCTCAGCAAGTGGCTGCAGACCGACCCAGACGTGCTGTTCCTCGACGAGCCCACCCGCGGCATCGACGTCGGCGCGAAGTACGAGATCTACGGACTCATCAACAAGCTCGTCGAGCAGGGCAGGGCGGTCGTCGTGATCTCCTCGGAACTCCCTGAGCTCCTCGGCCTCGCCGACCGCATCTACACGATCTCCGAAGGACGCCTCACCGGTGAGGTCTCCAAGGAGAACGCAACACAGGAACTCCTCATGCAGTACATGACCGCTGGAAAGGACGAGTCGTGACCACCACGAACACCGAGGCCGCGAACGAGGCAGGCACCCGCAAAGTGAGGATGTCCGTCGACGTCCGCCAGTACGGGATCCTCGGCGCGCTCGCCGTCATCATCATCCTGTTCCAGATCCTCACCGGCGGAAAGCTGCTGCTGCCCGCCAACATCAACAACCTCATCCAGCAGAACGCGTACGTGCTGATCCTCGCGGTCGGCATGATCATCGTGATCATCGCCGGCCACATCGACCTCTCCGTCGGCTCGGTGGTCGCCGTCGTCGGCGCCATCACGGCCATCGCCATCACCCAATGGGGACTGCCGTGGTTCGCGGCCGTACTCATCGGCCTCGCGGCCGGGGCGGTGATCGGCGTCTGGCAGGGATTCTGGATCGCCTACGTGGGCATACCGGCGTTCATCGTGACGCTCGCCGGGATGCTGCTCTTCAGAGGCCTCACGCTTGTGCTCCTCACGGGCGGCACGATCAACGCGCTTCCTGACGAGTTCGTCGCAATCGGCAAGGGCTCGCTCCCGCAGTCCTTCGGCACGATGCTCGGCGGACACGACGTCGTGACGATGCTCATCGCGCTTGTGGTCGTCGCGGCCATCATCGGAAGCCAGCTCCGCACACGCGCCCGCCGCAAGAAGCTTGACCTCCCGGTCGAGCCCGGGGCCGCCCTCATCGCGAAACTCGCGATCGTCGCGATCGCGGTGCTCGCCTTCGCGTGGCTGCTCTCGGCGCACAAGGGCCTTCCGATCATCCTGATCATCCTGGCCGTGCTGATCATGCTCTACACGTTCATCCTGCAGCGCACCGTCTTCGGACGGAACGTGTACGCCATGGGTGGCAACCTCTTCGCCGCGAAGATGAGCGGTGTGCGCACCGAGCGCGTGAACTTCCTCATCTTCGTCAACATGGGTGTGCTCGCCGCCCTCGCCGGCATCGTCACGACGGCGCGCGCAGGTGGCGCCGTCGCCTCCGCCGGAAACACGTACGAACTCGACGCCATCGCCGCGGCCTTCATCGGCGGCGCGGCCGTGACCGGTGGAGTTGGTACGGTTATCGGCGCAGTCATCGGTGCGATGATCATGGGCGTCCTGAACATGGGACTCTCGATCCTCTCGGTCGACTCGGCCTGGCAGTCGGTCATCAAGGGCCTCGTGCTGCTGCTGGCCGTCGCGATCGACGTGCTCGGCAAGCGTCGAGGCGGGCGCAGCTGATCGACCTCCGTCGCCCGCGCTGAACCCAGCGCGGGCGACGGAACACGCTTGGCCGAGCGCGAGCCTGCCCACAATCAGCCGCACATCAGCCCTGCACCACCGTGACGAGTGAGAGAAAGAGGACGGGCATGCCCACCGACCGCGTCGCGTCGTCGAACCTCTCGCTCATCATCGAGCGCCTCCACCGCGGTGGACAGGCCTCACGCGCCGAGCTGACGCGGGAGACGGGCCTCAACCGCTCCACCATCGCAGCGCTCGTCGCTGAGCTCGCCGACCGCGGCATCGTCGAGGAGCAGGAGCCCGTCGCCACTAATCTCGTCGGCCGGCCGAGCCCCATCGTCGGGCTGTGCGACAAGATCGTCGCCGTCGCGGTCGTGCCCGAAGTGGATGCGCTCAACGTCGGCGTCGTGAGCTTCCGCGGCGAGCTGCTCAAGCGCATCCGCTTCGAGACAGAGAAACCGCCGACAGCGAAAGAAGCCGTCGCGATCGTGAAGGCGCTTGTCGAGGGGCTCAGCGAGAGCCTCGACACCCTCTACGAGTGCGTCGGCATCGGCGTCGCAGTGCCGGGCCTCGTCCGGGCCTCCGACGGGTTCGTGCGATGGGTTCCCCACTTCGAGTGGCGCGACGTTCCGCTGGCCGAACAGCTGCAGAAGGCCACGGGCCTGCCCGTGCTCGCCGCCAACGACGCCAACCTCGGCGCGGTCGCCGAGCACATCTTCGGCGCTGGCCGAGGCATCAGCAACATGCTCTACATGAACGGCGGTGCGAGTGGCATCGGCGGCGGCATCATCGCCGACGACCGGCTCCTGCACGGCGTTGCCGGCTACGCGGGCGAGTTCGGGCACAATCTCGTCGCGACGCCCGCGGCCCTCGGCAACTCGGGCGACGACGAGCTCGAGCGTGTTGTCAGCAGGCGCCGACTCCTCGCGGCGCTCGGCACGAAGAGCGCCAGCGACGACGAGCTCGAGCGCATGCTGCAGCAGAACATCGACCCGGGCGTGAAGCTCGAGACGCACCGGCAGCTCGGTGTGCTGAGCGTCGGCGTGCGCAACATGATCAACATCCTCAACCCCGAGCGAGTGGTGCTCGGAGGGTTCCTCGGCGTGCTCCTCGACCTCGAGCGCGACTACTTCCTCGAGATCCTCGCCGAGCACACGCTTGCCCCGAACTACGGCGAAGTCGAGGTCGTGCGGGCCGGACTCGGCAGCGACCTGCTGTTCATCGGCGCCGCCGAGCTGCAGTTCCAGGCGCTCATCGAGCGCGCCCACCTGCGGCGCTAGGGCCCCGACGCGCCGCGATAGCGTCCGCGCCCCAGTAGCGCCGACTCCGTTGGGTGGCGTCTGTGGACGAGCGAGCCGGACCGGCTAGGCGGGGTTGCGGACCTCGGGGAACGCGATGACCTGGCCGGAGTAGCAGAAGCCGCCGCCGAAACCGAGCAACAGGGCCGGTCCGCCGGGCTCGGCGACACCCGCCTCGACCTGCTTGGCGAGGGCGATCGGGATGGATGCGGCCGACGTGTTTCCGGAGTAGACGACATCGCGCGCGACGACTTCTTCCGCGAGGCCGAGCTGCTTGCCGAGTGCGTCGATGATGCGCAGGTTCGCCTGGTGCGGGACAAACGCGACGAGCTCATCCGCTCGCACGCCACCCTTGGCGAGGGCATCGATCGCGACGTGCTGTGCCTGCGTGATGGCCCAGCGGAAGACGCTGCGGCCTTCCTGTTCGAAGCGGCCGGACGGCTGCTGGATGCGCACCAGGTTGCCGAGCTCGGGCTGCGAGCCCCAGGCGACGGGTGCGACCCCGGGCGTCTCGCTGCGTTCGAGGACAACGGCGCCTGCACCGTCGGCCATGAGGATCGCGGTGGTGCGGTCGGTCCAGTCCATGAAGTCGCTCATGCGCTCTGCGCCGATGATGAGCGCGCGGCTCGCGGAGCCGGCCCTGATGGCCTGGTCGGCGACGGCGAGTGCCTGCGAGAATCCCGCGCAGGCCGCGTTGAGGTCGAACGAGACGGGGTGGGCCGCGCCGATGCGTGTCGCCACCTGGGCGGCCGTGGATGGTGAGCGGTCCATGGCCGTCATGGTCGCGACGATGACCATGTCGATGTCCGTGCCCTGCACATCCGCAGACAGCAACGCCTTGACGCCTGCAGCCGCAGCGAGGTCGGTGACGCTCTGCCCGTCTGCGGCGAGGCGGCGCTCGCGGATGCCGACGCGCGAGGTGATCCAGTCGTCGCTCGTGTCAAGAGTCAGCGACAGCTCGTCGTTCGTGACGACGCGCTCTGGCGACTCGTAGCCGACTCCGACGATGCGAGAGTGCACTGGCTGAGGCTGGGAGAAGGAAAGCATGATCAACGCAGAATCCTACCCTCCGGTCAGTGGTTGTCTCTGTGGGGGTATTCGGAGCGTGCGGGCGCGCCGGATTGTGCCGCCACGACGGCGTGCGCTCTGGCCCACGTCAGCCGCGGGGGAGTGTGCCGATCTGATCGCCCGCTTCGTTGAAGATCGCGAGGGACTCGCCGTCGACCTCCGCGGCGAATGCGCCCAGGAGCCACGTGTCGACGCCTTCGCAGAACATCATCGTCGAGGCGAGCGCCCCGAACTCGACCTTGCCGTCAGTCTCGGTCCACTCGCCCATGAGGCGGTTGCAGCCGTCGTTGCCGGTGACCTTGCCGTCGTCGGCGAGGTTCAGGCCGGGCTCGCCCTGCCCGCTCGAGTCCGGGGTGCCCCAGGTGCCGGCGGCGGATGCGGGTGACCCTGCGCATCCGGTGAGGAATAGGAGACTTGCTGTCGCGACTGCGATGCTGACGCCGAGTGTGTTCACGAGGGGCTCCGATGCTCAGGGGATGGCCACATCGTAGCGACCGGGCGGCTGTGTTGATGTCCCCGGATGGAAGGGAGTTCCCCGGTGCTTGGGCGGAGGTGCCAGGCTGGGCAGATGTCCACTCCCGCGCCTCCCGCCCTCACGCAGCCGCACCTGAACGTGTGGCGACCCGAGGAGGGCCGCTTCCGGCGTTTCGAGAAGTCGGTGGTGCTCGGCGAGGGTGACGCGCTCTGGGATCGCGCGGCAGCTGACGTGCTGCTCTGGCGGGTCAAGACGCGCAGCGGGTTCGAAGTGCATCCGTCGCTGGTCCCTGCGGCGGTGGGGGCGCGGCCGACGATCGTGGCGGGATGGGGCGGGGTGCGCATCCTGGAACCCGTCGAGGTCGTGGCCGTCGTCGAGGAGGCGGACAGGGTCGGTTTCGCCTACCGCACGTTGCCTGGCCATCCGGTCGCCGGGGAGGAGGCGTTTCTGGTTCGGCGAGTGGATGGTCGTGTCGAGTTCACGATCCGCTCGCTGACTCGCCCAGCAGCTTCTGGTGTGTGGCGCGCGCTCTTCCCGCTGCTCCTGGTCGCGCAGCTCGTCGCGAGGTGGCGGTACCTGCGCGCACTTCGGTGAGCCGCGGAACAAGCATCGGCCGTCGAGCGTTCGACTGAGAGTGACCACGATGACGCCGCACGCGCCCCCTGGCGATGCCCTCGATCGCGCCCTCGCGTCCCTCGAGTGGACGCTTGTCGGGTCGCACCGACACGAGTTGTTCGCCGGCGAGCAGATGTTCCGGCGCCATGCGGGGCCTGGCTTCGTGTTCGTGTTCCGCGGGACTGCGACGCTGGCGGGGCAGGGGACTCCCGGAGTGGACCTCGCGGCTGGTGACCTCGTGTTCTTCCCGCGGGGGCACATGACCTCGATGCTCGCGGCTGAAGGCGTTGAGCTCATCGACGTCGGGTTCGAGGAGACACCGCACGCGAACGCCGCGGCTGAGTCTCTGCCTGGATCGCTTGTGGTGCGGGACTTCGCCGTGCAGGAGCCCTCGATGGTCGCGCTCATCGACGGCATGGCCTGTTCGTGGACCGTCGACGGTGCCGGCGTCGAAGGCGCGCGTCTTCCAGAAGCGAGCAGAACGGCCCACATGCGACCCGGCGATGCCGTGATCTGCAGTCGAATCGCGACGACGATCGTGTCGACGGCGCTGCGGGCCTGGAACGAGGCGGGCTGCGCGCCGACTGGCTGGCTGCGCGGCGTCGCCGAGCCGCAGCTCGCGGCGGCCCTCGAGGCGCTCCATACGACGCCGGGCGCCGCATGGACGCTCGATGAGCTTGCGAAGGTCGCGCGCATGTCCCGCTCCGTCTTCGCCGTTCGCTTTCAGGAGGCGGTCGGGGAGACCCCCATCGGCTACCTCACGCGCGTCCGCATCGAGACCGCGAAGGGGATGCTGCTGCGCAGTGAGCTGACGATCGCCGCGGTCGCGAGCGGCCTCGGCTACGAGTCGCAGGCAGGCTTCAGCCGCGCCTTCCAGCGGCACGCGGGCACCACCCCTGGCCGGTGGCGCGCTGAAGCCAGGTCACGGACGGGGCTCGGGACGCCCGCCAGCCCCTGACGCGCGTCCGCTCGACCGATGCGACGCGCGGCCAGGCGATGCGCGGCCAGACGATGGCCGGCCACGCGACGGCCGGCAGCCGCCTTCGCCGGGGGCCGCAAGCGAGCGGATAGCCTGTTGGCATGCCCGAACTGACCCCCGAACAGATGGCGACCCTGACGGAGCTTGCAATGGGCTGCGCTCGCCGTGGCGAGAGCCAGACCCTGCTGGAACTCATAGAACAGGGCATGCCCGTCGACCTGCAGGATGCGGCAGGCAACACGGCGCTGATGCTCGCCGCCTACAGCGGGCACCCGGACACCGTCGAGGCGCTCATCAGTCGCGGAGCCGACGTCGACCTGCGCAACGCGCGAGACCAGTCGCCCATCGCGGGTGCCCTGTTCAAGGGCGAGGACAAGATCGTGCAGATGCTCGTGGGGGCGGGTGCCGATCTCGATGCGGGGAACCCGTCCGCCCGCGCGACCGCTGTCATGTTCGGGCAGACGCACCTGCTGAGCTGATCGCACCTCCCGAACAGGTGGCACCGCTGGGCCCGGCGGCAGGCACGCCCTAGCTCACGCCCTAGCTGCGGCGGCCCGGGAAGCGCGCGCTGCCGAAGATCAGGCCGCCCACGATGGCCGACGCGGATGCGACGACAAGCGCGGGAGTGACGCCGATCAGGTCGATGAGGAGGCCGCCGACGCCGGCGCCGAGGGTGATCGCGAGCTGGAAGCCGGCGACGGAGAGCCCACCACCTGATTCCATGCGATCGGGGACGAGCCTGCCCATCCAGGTTCCGAGCGTCGTGAGCCAGCCTCCGAAGCCGATGCCCCATGTGGTGACGGCCACGGCGATGAGCCAAAGCTGGCCTGGCGCGAGCGCGACGACGCCGATCGAGACGCCGATGAGGAGCGGTACGGCGAAGCGGAGCACGGCCAGGTGGCGGTCGACGAGAAGGCCGACGAGGAAGTTGCCGACCACACCGCCGACGCCGAAGGCGACGAGCAGCGCCGCGACGCCAACGCTGTCGAGGCCTGGCACGCGATCGATTGCTAGGCGGATGTAGGTGAACGCGACGAAGTGCCCGAGGACGGTGAGGATGTGCCCCGTCAGGCCGACTCGGATGCCGGGGACACGGAGCGTGTCGACGAGTGAGCGCAGGCCGCCGCTCGACGCGGTCGGGGGAACGTGCGGCAGGGCGAGACGCAGGGCGATGGCGACGAGGACGGTCACGATCGCGACGCACGCGAAGATGAGGCGCCAGTCCATGATCGTGCCGAGGTAGCTGCCGAGCGGCACACCCGCGACCGTCGCGACGGTGGTGCCCGTGTTGACGAGCATGATGGCGCGCCCGAGGTGGCGGGGCTCTGAGAGGCTCGCCGCGATGGCGATCGACATGGCCCAGAACGCGCCGAGCGCCGCGCCCAGGAGGAGGCGCGCGACGAGCAGGAGCACGAATCCGGGGGCGACGGCGACGATCGCGCTCGAGAGGGCGGCGGCACCCGCGAGCACCACGAGCAGGGTTCGGCGGTCGAGTCGGGGGACGAGGATGCCGATGGTGGGGGCCGTGAGGAAGCCGATGAACGCGGTCACCGTCACCGTCTGCCCTGCCTGCCCCTCCGTGATGCCGAGCGACGCGGCCATCGATGGCAGGAGGCTCGGCGGCAGGAACTCGGCCAGGACGAGCACGAAGCTCGTCGCCATCATGGCCGCGATGGCGGCCCACGCCGTCTTCGGGGGAATCTGCGTCTGCGGGGTCTGCGTCGCAGCGACGGTGGGGATGGTTCCGGTGGTCATGCCCTCAAGCCTCCCCGACGATGGCCTCCCGCGGTTGACCGTGCGTCCGCGGGAGGTAACCGAACGTCCGTGCTTCCGAGCCGCCCGGACCCCGGGGCTTCCGTGTCAGGCGCGGGCCTTGCGCGGGATGACGACCTCGCGGACGAGCAGAACAACACCTGCCGCCATCGGAATCGCGACGAGCGCTCCGACGAGTCCGAGGAGCGTGCCACCGGCGAGCGCCGCGATGAGCACAAGCGAGCCGGGGATCTGCACTGCCTTCGACATGACGCGCGGCGTGAGGATGTACGCCTCGACCTGCATGTACACGAGCATGGCCACGAGCACGACAAGCGCGGCGATGGGGGAGGCGAAGAGCGCGATGACGGTCATGAAGATCGTCGTGATGATCGTTCCGATGAGCGGGATGAGCGTGATGAAGAAGCAGATCACGGCGACGACAAACGGGTAAGGGGCCCCGACGATCCACAGCAGCAGCCCGCTGAAGACGGCGTTGATGAAGGCGAGCACGACCATGCCGTTGAGGTAGGACCCGACGGAGGCCATGATGCGCTCCGCGTACTCCTCGAAGCGGGGTCGCACGGAGGCGTTGACGAGTGAGTAGCCGGCCTTCTTGATGCTGCCGAGGGTCGCGATGAAGTTGAGGGTCAGGATGAAGACGAAGAGTCCGGTGCTGACCCCGTTCACGATCGAGGAGCCGACCTGCACGGCCCCGCCGCCGACGGTCGCCCACGTGTTCGGGTCGGTTGCGGTCTTCTGCGCCCAGTCGAGTGCGTTTGTCGCCGCTCCGTTCGTGGCCTCGTTGATCGTGTCGAACCAGCCCTCGTTGTTGAGGCGGGTGATCTCCTGCGGCACCGTCGTCACGAGCGTGCTGATCTGGCTCACGAGGATGGGGACGACGACCCAGATGAGGCCTGCGACGATCAGGACGAACACGACGATGACGGACACGATCGCCATGCCGCGCTTCAGACCCCAGCGCTGCAGGAGACGGATGAGCGGGTCGAGGCCGAGCGTGATGAAGAACGCGATGAACACCGAGAGCACGACCGACTGCAGTTGGATGACGGTGGTCGCGAGCAGCGCGGCGAGCAGGAGCCCGATCGCGACCGAGAACCCCCACATGACGGGGTTCCTGCGGAACAGATCAGCTGCTACTTGGGCCATAGCCGGTCGGGATGGGTTGGACATCGGGTGCCTCCTCGGCAACAAGGGATGCGCTCGCCCAGGAGAGCGTCTGCTCGCCAAGGCTAGGGCACCTTTGGACCGTCCGGTTATGTATGCACAAGCTGGCAGTATTCGCAGAAATATTGCTCCTCAACTCCTCAGTGCATACATTGGGGGTGTCCGAACGAGGAGGATCCATGCTCGCCAGCGATCGCGTCTACGCGGTGCTCCGCGAAGAGATCCTCGCGGGCGCGCTTCCGCCGGGAGCCGTGCTGACGGAAGTCGAGCAGAGCAGCCGCCTCGCCGTGTCCCGGACCCCCGTCCGCGGCGCGTTCACGCGCCTCCTCGCCGACGGCCTCGTCCGCAGTCAATCGCCGCGCGTACTCGTCGTCTCCGAGATCAGCGCCGATCGGGTCGTGCAGCTGTACGAGCTGCGCGAGGCGCTCGAGACGCAGGCGGCCGCGCTCGCGGCGATGCGTCGCGACGCCGATCGATTCGAGCCCATCCGCATCCGCCTGCTCGACGCCCCGCGGCTGCTCGAGCTCGGTGAAGAGGGCATCGCCGACTACTTCGAGCTCGTGGATGCGCTCGACCGCGCCATCGACGAGGCGGCGGCGAGCGAGTACCTGAGCGTGGCGCTCGAGTCGTGCCGCCTGCATTCTTCTCGGGTGCGGCGACTTTCGCGCCACAACCCGGTTCGTCTGCGTGAAGCGGCGAGCGAGCATCTCGGCGTCGTGGACGCGATCCTCGCGAACGACCCCCGCCTCGCGTCCCACGCGACCCACTTCCACCTGCACCGCAGCCTCACCACCGCGCTCGCCTCCCTGGAACCGAGCGCATCACAGTCAACTTCTCCCGAAGGGATCCTCTCTACGTGAATCTCCACGACGTCCGAGTCCACCGCAGCGACGAGAACCTGGAACGCCGAGACCAGTTGGCGTGGAAGATCGCCGAGGTCGCCGCCGACCCTGTTCCCGTCCGGGCCGAGGTGACCGACATGGTCATCAACCGCGTGATCGACAACGCCGCCGTCGCGGCCGCCTCCCTCACGCGTGCCCCCATCGTCGCCGCCCGAGACCAGGCGCTTGCGCACGGCGTCTCGCGGCACGGCGCCGGCTCCACGCTCTTCGGGCTCGAGGACGCGCAGCGCACCTCCCCGGAGTGGGCGGCTTGGGCCAACGGCGTGGCCGTGCGTGAGCTCGACTACCACGACACGTTCCTCGCGGCCGAGTATTCGCATCCCGGCGACAACATCCCGCCGATCCTCGCCGTCGCCCAGCACCTCGCCGGCCAGCGGGCGATCTCGGGCGAGCAGCTCGTGCGGGGCATCGCGACGGGCTACGAAATCCAGATCGACCTTGCAAAGGGCATCTGCCTGCACGAGCACAAGATCGACCACGTCGCGCACCTCGGCCCATCGGCCGCCGCCGGCATCGGCACGCTCCTCGGCCTCGACACCGAGACGATCTTCCAGGCCGTCGGCCAGGCACTGCACACGACCACCGCGACCCGCCAGTCGCGCAAGGGTGAGATCTCGACGTGGAAGGCGCACGCGCCGGCCTTCGCGGGGAAGATGGCGGTCGAGGCCGTCGACCGGGCGATGCGCGGGCAGACCAGCCCCACCCCCATCTACGAGGGCGAGGACGGCGTCATCGCTTGGCTCCTCGGAGGCGTGGATGCGCGCTACCAGGTGCCGCTCCCCGCCTCGGGCGAGGCGAAGACCGCGATCCTCGACAGCTACACGAAGGAACACTCGGCCGAGTACCAGGCGCAGGCCTGGATCGACCTCGCCCGCAGGCTCCACAACGAGCACCCACAGCTGGCCACAGCCCCGGACCGGATCGAGCGCATCCTCATCCGCTCCTCCCACCACACGCACTTCGTGATCGGCTCGGGCGCGAACGACCCGCAGAAGTACGACCCGACGGCAAGCCGCGAGACGCTGGACCACTCGATCCCGTACATCTTCACGGTCGCCCTGCAGGACGGGGCCTGGCATCACGTCGGCTCCTACGCGCCCGAGCGCGCGGCGAGGCCCGACACGGTCGAGCTGTGGAAGCGGGTCGTGACCGAGGAAGACCCCGAGTGGACGCGTCGCTACCACTCGCTCGACATCGCCGAGAAGGCGTTCGGTGGGAGCGTCGAGATCCTGCTCACCGACGGCACCGTCATCCGCGACGAGATCGCCGTCGCCGACGCGCATCCCCTTGGAGCTCGCCCGTTCGCGCGCGCCGAGTACGTCAACAAGTTCCGCACGCTCGCGGCGGGCGTCGTGGACGAGGGCGAGATCGAGCGGTTCCTCGACACCGCGCAGCGCCTCCCGGAACTCCACCCGGGGGAGCTGGGGCAGCTCGGCTTCGTTGCTCTGCCAGGCGTCGTTGAGTTCACCGAGGGTGGAGGGATCTTCTGATGCTGTACGCCAAGACCAGCCCAGCGGACAAGCGCGCGGCATTCCGCGCGCGCCTCGCGAGCGGCGAGCTGTTGCGCTTCCCCGGCGCCTTCAACCCCCTCTCGGCACGCCTCATCGAGCAGAAGGGGTTCGAGGGCGTCTACATCTCTGGCGCCGTGCTCTCGGCCGACCTCGGGTTGCCCGACATTGGCCTCACGACCCTCACTGAGGTGGCCGGCCGTGGCAAGCAGATCGCCCGCATGACCGAGCTGCCCGCCATCATCGACGCCGACACGGGCTTCGGCGAGCCCATGAACGTCGCCCGCACCGTGCAGGAGCTTGAAGACGCGGGCCTCGCCGGCATGCACATCGAAGACCAGGTCAACCCGAAACGCTGCGGGCACCTCGACGGCAAACAGGTCGTCGACGAAGAGACCGCGCTGAAGCGCATCAGGGCGGCAGTGGATGCACGGCGCGACGACAACTTCCTGGTCATGGCTCGCACCGACATCCGAGCCGTCGACGGACTCGACGCATCCATCGACCGGGCGAAGAAGCTCGTCGACGCCGGCGCCGACGCCATCTTCCCCGAGGCGATGGCGACCCTCGAGGAGTTCGCGGCCATGCGCGCCGCGGTCGACGTGCCGCTGCTCGCCAACATGACCGAGTTCGGCAAGAGCGAGCTCTTCACCGTGCAGCAGCTCGCCGACGTGGGCATGAACCTCGTCATCTGGCCGGTCTCGACGCTCCGCATCTCCATGGGGGCGACCGCCGGTGCGCTCGACGAACTCATCGAGCACGGCACCCTCACCGGCAAGCTCGACGAGATGCAGCACCGCTCGGAGCTGTACGAGCTTGTCGACTACGAGGGGTATAACCACTTCGACAGCGGAGTGTTCAATTTCAGCGTTAAGGAAAGGCCAGGTCAACGATGACTGAGCAGGAGATCTACAAGGGGCTCGCAGGAGTGCCCGTCGACTACAGCGCCATCTCGAAGGTCAACCCGGAGACCAACTCGCTGCTCTACCGGGGCTACCCGGTGCAGGAGCTCGCGTCGCAGAAGAGCTTCGAGGAGGTCGCCCTGCTGTTGTGGGGCGGCGAGCTGCCGAGCGAGTCCGAGCTGGCTGAGTTCGAGGCGGAGGAACGCGCGGGCCGTGCGCTCGCGGACAACGTTCGGGCCGTGATCGACGCGCTTCCGAAGTCTGCGCATCCAATGGACGTCCTGCGCACCGCCGTGAGCATCATCGGCGCCAACGATCCAGACGCGGAAGACCCCTCGGCGGACGCCGAACTCGCGAAGGCCAAGGCGCTCTTCGCGGCACTCCCCGCCATCGTCGCCTACGACCAGCGGCGCAGGCACGGGCTCGAGCTCGTCGAGCCCCGTGACGACCTCGACTACTCGCAGAACTTCCTCTGGATGACCTTCGGTGAGGAGGCCGCCCCGGAGGTCATCGACGCGTTCCGCGTCTCGATGGTGCTGTACGCCGAGCACTCCTTCAATGCCTCCACCTTCACGGCTCGCGTGATCACGTCGACGACTGCCGACCTCTATTCGGCGGTCGTCGGCGCCATCGGCGCGCTCAAGGGCGCTCTGCACGGGGGTGCGAACGAGGCGGTCATGCACACGTTCGACGAGATCGGCGAGGCGGCCAACGTCGAAGCGTGGCTTGATGACGCGCTCGCGAGCAAGAAGAAGATCATGGGCTTCGGGCACCGCGTGTACAAGAACGGAGACTCACGAGTCCCGACGATGCACGCCGCGCTCGAGAGGCTGGTCGAGCACTACGACCGCCGCGACCTGCTCGAGCTGGCCGAGGCGCTCGAGAAGAGCTTCGGCGAGCGGAAGGGCATCAAGCCCAACCTCGACTACCCGGCGGGACCTGTTTACCACCTCATGGGCTTCGATACGCAGACCTTCACCCCGCTCTTCGCGGCGGCGCGTATCACCGGCTGGACGGCCCACGTCATGGAGCAAGCGGCGGCGAACTCGCTTATTCGCCCGCTCGCGGTCTACAACGGCGTCGACGAGCGACACCTGGAGGGCTGACGGGCTGCTCGCCTGAGAGTAGAGGGGCTCTCAACGGGGGCGGATGCTCGCCGACGTCTCGAGGAGCTTCCGCACCTCGAGGCGGTACAGCCCCCACGTGCCGCTGCGCTCGTAGCTGAGGTAACCGCCGTCGACGAGGATCCGCAGGTGGTGCGAAGCCGTCGACTGGGCGCATCCGAGCGCCGAGACGAGTTCCGTCACGGTGGTCGGCCTGTCGGGGTTCGCGGCGACGAGCGAGAGGATGCGCAGCCTCGTCGGGTCGGCGATGACCTGAAGGCCGTGCGCGAGCGCATTCGCGGCGGCTGCGTCGAGCGGCTCAGGGGAGGGATCGCCTGCCCAGGCGAAGTCAGGCGTCGTAGTCACGCCCGCGACCGCCCGTCTGCCCGAGGCGGAGCTTCGTGCAGAGGTACTGCAGCGTGCGCAGTTCGTCAGGGTCGAGGGCGCCCGTCATCCGCTCCTGAATGTTGCGCATGTGCGTGCGGGCGGCTCGAGTGAACTCGGCGCGGCCCTCTGGCGTGATCTCGATGAGCGTCGAGCGGAGGTCGAGCCTGTCGTCGATCTTCACGAGGAGGCCTCGCATCACAAGCCGGTCGACGAGCCTCGACACGGAAGACTGCGTGATGAGCACGTTCCGATTCAGATCCCGCAGACGGATGCGCCCCTGCGGTTCGCGGACCACGTTGAACAGCACGTCGTACTCGTTCATCGACATCGAGTTGCTGGAGAACTCGCCGCGAAGCTCGCGCATGATCGAGACCTGCGCGCGGAAGAGCGACTCCCAAGCTTCCACTGGGTTGCTCGTCGGCATCATCGGCCCTCCAGCTTCTTCGTCTCGGCAGCTTCCGTCGAGTGTACTGGCCAGTACATCCAGCGGCGGAATCCGGCGCGACGGCAGGGCAGGAGTGCCCGCATCCTTGAGGCGCTATCCGCGGAACGCACCCCGCGGCGCGATCTCAGCCGCTCAGAGTCGATCGGGCGACTGCGCGTTCGGGTAGAGCACGTCGACGTCCGCGTGACGATCGAAGCGGTAGCCCGTGCCGCGCACCGTGCGCACGATGTCTCCGTAGGCACCGAGCTTCGAGCGCAGGCGGCGCACGTGCACGTCGATGGTGCGCTCGTTCGGGCGCTCCTCGTCGCTGTCCCGCCAGAGGATGTCGATGATCTCCGTGCGGTCGACGGTGCGTCCCTCCCGCAGGACAAGAGCCTGGAGGAGCTCGAACTCCTTGTACGTGAGGCCGGCGTTCTCGCCGGAGACGCTGACGCGCTTGCGTGTCGTGTCGATCGTGACGCCCTCGGCGGAGTCGGGCTGCTCGTCGTCATCGACGCCCCGGGCGGCGAGTGCCTGCGGGTCCTGCAGGGCAAGACGGACAACCTCGACATCGCGACCGCCAGCACCCTTCGGCGCAAGCGCCACGGCGGCGTGAGTCTCGGCGTGCGGGGCGACTTCGGCGGTCACTCGCTTGAGCGCTTCGACGAGCTCGGTGAGCGTCGTCCCGTCGAGGTTCGCCTTGGCTTCATCGAGGCCGACGTAGAGGACAAAGCCGCGCGCTTCAGGCGCGGCGGGGACCGCCTGGACGTAGGCGGGGCGGGGGGTTTCTGGAATCTGAGTCACGGCATTCAGGGTGCGGGGGCGGCGGAAGTCGGTTGCGAGAGACACGGGAGGAAGTCCTTTGAGGTGATGATGCTCATGACACCCGACTGAGTGCGGGTGCGGTTCGCGACGGTTCGCGAACTGTGCCGAGGGGCTGGAGCCTCGGCGGGATGCGGTGAAGTGCGGTGCTGCGAGGAGCGGTGCTGCTTCGGGAAGCGGTGGTGCTTCGGAGAGCAGCGAGCACTTGGACCACGCTGGCCCGATGGGCTCAGGTTTCCTTCTTCGCTGAAGAGCTTCACGAGCGAGAAGGGGGCGGAAGTTGCGGCGACTCGACGGACCGGGTCCGGAGTCAGCGGCACATTCGACAGCACATCGCGTTGCTGGGCATCATCATGCCAGCTGTTCCCGTCGCCGAAAAGGCGGTTAGGGGTCGCGAGATGTTCGTCATGCCGCCAGTATGTTTCCTCGTGACGGCGCATGTCAACAGGTGACGTGAAGTTTATTCCGCGACGCCGTAGAGACGATCGCCAGCGTCGCCGAGGCCCGGGACGATGAAGCCCTCCTCGTTGAGGCCCTCGTCGAGCGCCCCGACGACCACCGTGACGTTCTTGTCGGCGAACGCCTCGCGCATCCGCTCGATACCCTCGGGGGACGCGACGATGCAGATGGCCGTCACGTCGACCGCTCCAGCGTCGAAGAGGAAGTCGATTGCAGCTACAAGTGAACCGCCTGTTGCGAGCATCGGGTCGAGTGCGAAGCACTGGCGGTTCGCCAGGTTCTCGGGAAGGCGCTTCGCGTAGGTCTCCGGCTGCAGCGTCTCCTCGTTGCGGCGCATGCCGAGGAAGCCGACCTCGACGTTGGGGACGAGCTTCAGGAAGCCGTCAAGCATGCCAAGCCCGGCGCGGATGATCGGCACGACGAGCGGGACCGGGTCGGTCATGCGGAGCCCGGTCGTCTTCGCGACAGGCGTCTGCAGTTCGTACGACTCCGTGCGGACGTCGCGCGTGGCCTCGTAGCTGAGCAGCGTCACCAGCTCCTCGACAAGCGAGCGGAACTGCTGCGACGAAGTCTTCTCGTCCCGCAGCACCGAGAGCTTGTGGGTGATGAGCGGGTGGTCGGCTACGTGCAGGCGCATGAAATACAGAGTAACGAAGCTGAAGGCCTCCCGGTGACATTCGGCCAGCCCGGCGCGATCGCAGTGGGAAGATGGGCAGCGTGTCACTTCACGTCGACGAGCGCTTCCACGAGCTGATGGGTATCGCCCTCGGCGAGGCCGAACTGGCGCTCGCGAGCGACGACGTGCCCATCGGGGCGGTCGTGACCGACGCATCCGGTGCCGTCATCGCTTGCGCGCACAACGAGCGCGAGCTGACGGGCGACCCCACGGGCCACGCCGAGGTGCTCGCCCTGAGGCGCGCCGCCGAGCGACTCGGCACCTGGCGACTCGACGGGTGCACGCTCGTGGTCACTCTCGAGCCGTGTGCGATGTGCGCGGGGGCGATCCTCTCATCCCGTGTCGGCACCCTCGTCTACGGGGCATGGGACGACAAAGCCGGCGCGGTCGGATCTCGGTACGATCTCGTGCGCGACCGCCGGTTGCCGGAGCGCGCCGTCGTCATCGCCGGGGTACGGGAAGCCGAATGCGCCGCGCTCGTACGCGGCTTCTTCCGAGACTGAGCGCTCGCTCGCTGGTGCCTAGTCGACCGAGCGGATGACGATCGACTCAGTGCTCACGTGCACGTTGTGCCGCTCCGTCACGTCTGGTTCGACGAAGATCGCCTCAGCGTGCGGGGCCGCCTCGCGCACCAGCGCGCGGAGCTGGGCGAGCACGGGAGGAAGGTCGAGGACCTGTGGGAGGTTCAGTACCGAGACGCGCACGCCCACGAGAGTGACTCGATCGTCGACTTCCACGCTGCGCACTTGGAGCACTTCACCCACGTGCTGGTTTTCGAGCAGCAGTTCGCGAATATGTGCGGCGAGTTCCGGATTCGGCACGAGTTCCCCTTCGACGGCGACGAGTAACGGCCAGCATACCGAGGTCACCCTGACGGCTCTCAGAGCGGATGCCACATTCGGCGACTGTCCGTGGTGCATCCGTACAATCCGGGTATGACGGCACTGACATACGCGTTCCTTGGCGGCGGCAACATGAACGGCGCGATCCTGCGCGGGCTGCTGGACGCGCCCCTCGGCGACGGGGCACGCGTGCACGTCACGACACGGTCGGCGGCTTCGGCTGCCGCAGCGGAGAGCGACGACCGCGTCACGACGACGGCGCTCGAGAACGACCCGCGGGCAAACCTGGCCGCGGTCGAGGACGCCGACGTTGTTGTCCTCGGCGTCAAGCCCTACCTCATCGGGGAGCTGCTGGACGAGATTGCCCCTTCGCTCAAGCCGGATGCGGTGGTCATCTCGGTCGCCGCCGGCGTGCGCCTCGAGAGCCTGGCCGCCCGCCTTCCAGGAGGCGCGCAGATCGTCAGGTCGATGCCGAACACCCCAGCGAGCATCGGGCTCGGCGTCACGGGCCTCGCCGCCAACGACTCGACCAGCGAGGAGTCCATGGCCGTCGCGGTCGCACTCTTCGAGAGCGTCGGACGCGTCGCCTCGATCGACGAAGACCGCATCGACGCGCTCGCGGCCGTCTCCGGGTCGGGCCCAGCGCACGTCTTCCTCCTCATCGAGCAGTACCTCGACGCGACGAAACGGCTGGGCTTCGACGAAGAACTCGCGAGGCAGCTGGTCGTCGGCACGTTCGAGGGGGCCGTCGGCATGGTCGTGCGCGACCCGGAGGCCGAGCCGTCCGAGTTGCGCCGCCGCGTGACGAGCCCGAAGGGGACAACCGAGCGCTCCGTCGCCGTGCTGCAGGAGGCAGATCTCGCGGGCCTTTTCGAGCGAGCCTTCGACGCCAACCAGCGCCGCTCCGCGGAACTCGCCGCCGAGAACTCCTAACAGCACGCTCGTCTTCTCCCGCACGGCGACGGGCGACGGAGCGATCGATGCGTAGTCTTGGGAACTTGAACCAGCAGCGGGAGGGGCGGCCATGAGCGGTCGGAGGCACGTCTTCACGGAAGACCTGTACCTCGTGCTCGGCGTCTCCCGCACTGCCTCGCTCGAGGAGATCCGCAGGGTCGGCCGCGCGAGGCAGCGCGAGTCGCACCCAGACCTCGGCGGGAGCTCTGACGACTTCGTCAGGGTGCGCCTCGCGGTCGAAGTGCTCACGGAAGAGGCCACTCGGCGAGAACACGACGCTTGGCTGGCGGGTGGTGGCTCTCGCCGCACTCGAGCCCAGCAGCGCACCCAGTGGGCGCCGACGAGCAGACGCTCTGCCGGCGGTGGCGGTCGCTTCCGCACACCCCCTCGTTCCGGAGCGTCGAAGGACGCTCCGGCCTCCGCGCCGCGGCGCAGCGCGCACGCCGAGCCGGCCACCAGGGACGCCCCACCGCCCGCGCGCATCCCTGCTCAGGTCTTCGACGTTCGGCGCATGGCCTGGTTCCGCACGCGCTGGCAAGAGCAGCCCGTCTACTGGCCCCCCGCCGTTGCCGCCAAGCGCCCCTTCACGCGCCGCGAGCTGGCTTCGGTCACGGTGCATGCGGCGATCGTCGTCCTCGGCGCGCTCCTGCTCCTGCTCGACTTCTCCTTCGCCCGCCTCGCCGCCCCGACTTTCGGGGCTCAAGCGGCGCCGACGATGTGGCCGGCTGTCTTTGTCTACGTTGCGTTGAGCGCGGCCTGGCTGACGCTCCGGCTGAGGGTGCGCGCGCCACGCTGGGCGCTTGTTCTCTGGCTCGCAACGGTCGTGATCGCGGTCGTGGCGGGTGTCCTCTCTGCCACCCTCGGCGTCGTATCCCTGTTCGCCACGACCACGGGCATGCAGAACCCGGCCTTCGCGAGCCTCCTGACGCAGGCGGCCATCTACCTCGCCGCGGCTGTATCCGGCTACTTCGCCTGGTCGGGCCTCGCGCAGCGCCGCGTCGCGGTGACGCGCGAGCGGCTGCTTGTGCAGCTCGCGAACGAGTCCGCCCCGCCCGCGGGCGACGGCAAACGGATCTGGGGTGAGCCGGGCCAGACGGCCATGGATGCGGGCGGCACCGCCGGCGGCACGAATCCCATGCGCGCGTTCCTCGCCCAGCGGTCAGTCGGCGAACCGCTCAGCCAGCTCCTCCGCATCCCCGGCGTGCGGATCGTGCATGGCCTGCGCGTGCCCGGCCAAGGTGCCGGCTCGATTGCGCACGCGGTCATCAGCGGCCGCAGGGTGGCCCTCATCAACGATGAGCTCTGGGCGCCAGGTACGTACGGCATCTCGCGCGACGGCGAGCTCACCCACGACGGCGTCGCCTTCTCGTCGCCCGCGGCCGAGTTCCCGCACGCCGTCGAACGGTTCCACAAGCTCTTCGGCGAGATGTCGGCGGTGCGCGGCTGGATGACGATCGTCGCCGAGCGCGAAGGGGCGCTCGAGGTCGACAACGCACTCACGTGGCAGCGAGTACGCCTCGCCACGACCGAATCCCTGCTGCGCGAAGTCGGCGACTGGCTCGCCGGCGACGGCAACCGAGTCGACCGACTCCTCCTGCGGGACCTCGTCGCGCACAAGCGCTGACCGCTCCCGCTCCGGCTCCCGCTGGGGCTCCCGCTCCGGCTCCGGCTCCGGCTCGGCTCCGCCTCGCCTCCGTCGCGCAGCCGAGCGGCGCAGGTTCGGAATCATTCGTGCGGCCGATCCCCCGGGCATCAGCCGGTGAGTAGCGTCGAGGCATGAGCAACCACAGCATGACTCCGACCCCGACCGGCAGTGCTCCGCTCACCGCGCAGCCCCCCGGCAGCAGCAGACTCACGTACGACCACGCACTCAGCCCGATCGGGCGTGGGAAGGGATGGTGGAGGGGGCTCCTCTACATCGCGTTCCTCATCGCCGGCTTCTTCGTCACGTCGATGACGATCGGCGCCGTCGGCATCCTCATCTCCACGCTCACCGGCGAGCTCAGCCAGGAAGCCCTCGGGGAAGCCGTCGAGAGCGGCGTGATCCCCATGACTCCAGCGATCTTCGTCACCAACAACCTCGCCCTTGCGGCTCTCCTCCCGCTCGCCTACCTCGGCCAGCGGATGCTCTTCGGCGTGAAGCCCGGCACCATCTCGTCAGTCACCGGACGGTTCCGCTGGGCTTGGTTCCGCAAGCTCGCGATCGTCATCGTCCCGGTGTTCGCGGTCTACTCGGCGGGCCTCTTCCTGCTCGAGCCCGCGGAGATCAACATCGACGGCACGGCGATGCTCATGCTCATCTTCGTGCTGCTCACGACCCCGTTCCAGGCTGCCTCGGAAGAGTACGTCGCGCGCGGCGGATTCCAACGCGCGGCCGGCTCCTGGGTGTCGTCGCCGCAGCTGTCCTTCATCGTCGGCACGGCCGTCTCGGCGGCACTGTTCTGCCTGGCCCACGGCGCGGGCGACTGGTGGCTCATCGGCTACTACTTCTTCTTCGGCGTCATCATGTCGGTCACAGTCAAGTACACGGGCGGACTCGAAAGCGCCGTGCTCATCCACGCCTCGAACAACGTCATGCTGTTCATCCCCTCTGTCCTGACGGGTCAGCTCAACGAGGGCATCGACCGCTCGGAGGGGGCCGGCGGGCCGATCATGCTCCTGCCGGCCGCGTTCCTCGCGATCGTCGCCGCGTTTGTCATCTGGCGCGCGAAGAAGGAGAACATCGAGACCACGACGGCCCCGCTCGTCACCGCGAAGCAGCGTCGCGAGCAGGAGGCTCGGGCCGCCTACGAGTTCTACGCGCAGCAGCAGGCGCAGCTCGCCCAGCAGGCGGCGCAGCAGCCGATGCAGACCTACGGAGATGCGCCGGCTCGGCCGTACGGCCACGCGCCGGCTCAGCCGTACGGCCAGCCTCCGGCTCAGCCGTACGGCCAGCCTCCGCACCCGCCCCGCGACTAGCGGCAGCGATCGTCCGACGACAAGCTGTGGCCCCGCCGCCGGGATCGAGGCGACGGGGCCACAGCGACTACGTGAGGGCGGCGAAGCGCTCCACGTCTGAGGCCGAGCCCGACACGATCACGAGGTCGTGGTTCGAGACCACCGTGTCCGCCATGGCATAGGTGAACGGCTTGCCAGGGCTCTTCACGCCCACGACCGTCACGCGGTACTTGGTGCGCACGCCCGACTCCATGAGCGGCACCCCGCGGATCGCCTTCGGTGGGTACAGCTTGACGAGCACGAAGTCGTCGTCGAACTGGATGAAGTCGAGCATGCGCCCCGAGAGAAGGTGCGCGATGCGCTCGCCGGCCTCGCGCTCCGGGTAGATGACGTGGTGCGCGCCGATGCGGCCGAGGATCTTGCCGTGCGTCGCTGACATCGCCTTTGCCCAGATCTGCGGCACCTTCAGATCGGACAGGTTGGCGGTGACGAGCACGCTCGACTCAAGCGACGTGCCGACAGCGACGACGGCGACCGCGAACTCGTGCGCGCCGATCTGCCGTAGCGCCTCGATGTTGCGCGCATCCGCCTGGACGGCATGTGTCACCCGCTCGGCCCACTTCTGGACGAGACCCTCGTCGGTGTCTACCGCGAGCACCTCCCGGCCCTGACGCTGCAGCTGGCCCGCAGTCGCAGCGCCGAACCGGCCGAGGCCGATGACAAGCACCGGCGCATTGTGTGGAATCGGCTCACCCAACGATGATCCTTTCTTCAGGCAGCCGGAAGAGCTGCTTGTGCTCGCTGGAAGCGAGAGCTGCGGCCATGGTGACCGTGCCGACGCGGCCGAGCCACATGGTGATGGAGAGAATGTACGCGCCCTGCTCCGGCAATTCGCCGGTCAGGCCTGTTGAGAGGCCGCAGGTCGCGAACGCGCTGATCGCTTCGAAGAGCGCCTCGTCGAACGGCACCGACGCGAAGTGCATGAGGGAGATGGACGAGACTGCCACGATCGTCGCGCCCCAGAGCGTCACGCTGACGGCGAGGCGGAGCACGTCGTTCGGGATGCGGCGGCCGAACGCCTGGATGTCGTTGACACCCTTCGCCTCGGCGAACGCCGCGAGGAAGAGGATGGCAAGCGTCGTGACCTTGATGCCGCCGGCCGTGGACGCGCTGCCGCCACCCACGAACATGAGCATCTGCATGGCGAGCATCGTGGCGGGGTCGGCGTCTGCGAGGTCGATCGTCGAGAACCCGCCCGAGCGCGTCATGGCCGACATGAAGCCGGCCGTCACGGGCCGGAACCACGGGTTCTGCGCGCCGATCGTCTCGGGATTGTCGCCCTCGAGGAAATAGATGGCGACAGCACCGAGCACGAACAGGAGCACGGTCGTCGACAGGGTCAGCTTCACGTGAACTGAGATTCGCTGCTTCGTCTTAACCCACCTGGTGAGCGCGAAGATCACTGGGAATCCGAGGCTGCCGAGGAAAACGGCAGTGGCGAGGCACGTCAGCATCCACGCGTCGGTCGCGAACGGCTCGATGCCGGTGCTCGTCGGCATGAAGCCCGTGTTGGTGAACGCCGAGGTCGCCCAGAAGAAGCCGTCGAGGATCGCATCCCACAGCGGCTCACCCGCGATGAGCAGACGAGGAATGATCAGGAGCGCGATGCAGGTCTCGATGATGACCAGCGAGATCGCGACCGTCGCCAGGATCCCGCCGATGTCACCCAGCTTCACGGCCTGCGACTCTGAGACGGGGCCGGCGTGCGTGCGCAGTGCGTTGCTGTCGCTCGCGGCGACGAGCTTCTGGCGCAGGCCGAGGCGCCGCGTGACGATCGCGCCCATGATGCTCGCGAGCGTGAGTACGCCGATCGCGCCGACCTGCATGCCAAGGAACACCATAAAGTGGCCGAAACCGGACCAGTGGGTCGCCATGTCGACGACGGAGAGCCCCGTCACGCAGATCGTGGAGACGGCCGTGAAGAGCGCCTCGTGGAACGGGGTCGCCGTTCCATCCGCCGAGGAGATCGGCAGCATGTAGATCGTCGTCCACAGCAGGATGATGCTGGTGAAGATGATCACGGCGAACCGCGAGGGCGTGTGGTGCGCGAAGTCGTCGATCTTCCGACCGACCGCCGAGACGATGCGCCGTAGCAGCCCATCCGTGTCCACGGGTGCGGGGATGCTCGAGGCCCGCGGAGTGCGCATCACATCCCCAATTCACAGCACAGTTGTCGATTCCTCACGTGCGCGAGGCGTCGGTCATGCTACTCCTCGCGGGTGGAATCGCGAATCCTTGGCACAGGATGATTCGCGCTGCACCTTGTTTCTGCAGTGCTCTGGGCCATAAGGTATTCAACTGACACTCACTTCACTTCCGTAACGCGCGGATCATCCGTCACCTTGGAGCTGCAACACATGGCAAACGACCTGTCTGATGTGCGGTTCTTGACCGTTGCCGAGGTGGCAGAACTCATGCGGGTCTCGAAGATGACGGTGTACCGACTTGTGCACTCCGGTGAACTTCCCGCGGTGCGCTTCGGCCGGTCCTTCCGGGTGCCTGAGTCGGCGGTCTCCGAGGCCATCAAGCAGTCCGGCCGTGGAGACGAACTCGGTCAGCACACGGCCTGAGTCCTGCTGGACTCAGGGTTACCGCCAGGTGACGTGTAAGCTGACGCCAGCGATGCCGCAGCCCACCGCTGCGTGCACCTCGTACTTGTAGATAAAGGATGTTCCTATGGGTTCAGTAGTCAAGAAGCGCCGCAAGCGCATGGCGAAGAAGAAGCACCGCAAGCTGCTTCGCAAGACTCGCCACCAGCGTCGCAACAAGAAGTAGTCGCGACGACGCAGAGCGCCGGGCCCTCGGGCCAGGCGTTTTCTGCGTTAAGGCGCCGGTTTCCTGGCCGTGATCCGAGCCGCCAGGTGCCTGCGAGAATCGAGGGTATGACGGATGCGCGAGTTCCGAAGGTCACATTCCTCAGCAAGCCAGGCTGCCACCTCTGCGAGGAAGCCGAACCTGTCGTGCGCGAGGTCACAGCCCGCCACGGCGCGGAGCTGTCGGTGCTGAGCATCCTCGACGACGAGGCATTGCAGCAGCAGTACGGCGAGCTCATCCCGGTAGTCCTCGTCGACGGGGTGCAGCACTCGCAGTGGTTCGTTGAGGCTGAGCGGCTGGACGCCGCGATCGCCGCGGCGGCCTCGGTTTAGGCCCGCAGCGGAGCTGGGAGCGTTGGTTGGTTGGTTGGTCGGGCAGTCGGTCGGTCGAGCGCCTGGCCGCCTGGGCGCTTGTGTGACTGGGCGCTTGTGTGACTGGGCACTTGTGTGACTGGGCACTTGTGTGACTGGGCGGATCAGCTCGCGCGTGCAGGTTCGGTGCTGACTCGGCACAGGACGTCGCCGAGCCGCAGCTCTGCGCCGCTTGCCACGCGGTAGACGACGCCGGGCGAGAACGTCGAGGTGCTCTTGCCGCTGAGGTGCACGCCGTGCGTCGAGTGGTAGTCCGTGACGAGGATGCGACCGGCATGGTCGAGGTCCACGAGGGCGTGTGTGCGCGAGACCGTGTTGTCCCGGCTGTCGACGCGGACCGGGATGCGACCGTCGACGGGCGACGGGTTGCGGCCGAGCGCCGCACTGCCGGCGAGTACCGCGCGCGACGCGTCTTCGAACTCGATGACCAGAGCACGGGGTGCGTCCGCCGGAGCCGGCCCGCGGCGACGCGAACGTCGTGCGGGTTCGGGCGTCGGCGTCGATGCGGGCGTGGGCGTGCGCGCCGACGAGAGTGTGAGCGGGGGAGCTGACCGAAGCGACGGCATGGGAGGCGGCGCGAGTTCGGGCGTGGGTGTCGGCGTGGGTGTGGGCGTAGGTGGCGGCACGGTCGATGCAGTCAGCTCCGAGCCTTGACGGAGCGCGCGTCGGCCGGAGCGCGCTCGCTCGACGACGCTGGCCTTGCTCGGCGTGGCCTGAGCTCTCGGCGGATCGCCGCCACCGCTCCGGCGGATTCCGCCACTGCTCCGGTGGCTTCCGCCACTGCGGCTGAGCGGTTCCAGGGCGCCGCATCCCTGGCAGTGCGCCTCGGCCGCGCTCGCAGGAGCGGAGCAGGTGTGACACGCGCCGACAACCGAGGCCAGTCGAGTCGCCTCGGCCCATGGGGTTGAGAAGGTGGGCTCGACTCCGTTCGGGTGGAGATGTTCTGGCACGCCGTCGTCACCGATGGGCTGCACGGTCCCTGACGGAAAGACCGCGAGCTCCCACATCCGGTTGCCCTCCTTCAGGTCCAGCCGCACGGGTCGCGCGATCGTCTGCGCGATGCGTGTGCAGCGCGCGACGATGGCGGCGTGCGCTTCGTCGCTGGCGTCTGCGGAGATCTCGACCGGAACCGAATTCCAGGAAAGCTCGCCTCGTCCGTCACCGTCGAGGCTCGCTGTGATTCGCGGCCACGTTGGCACTGCCGAGCCGGGTGCGGGCGCGCCCCGCGTGCGTCGCTTCGCCATCAGTAGCCCACCCCTCGTTCGGCGAGAAAGAGGAGCGGATCGACTCGGCTGCCCTCGACCAGCACCTCGAAGTGGAGGTGGCAGCCGGTCGACTGTCCGCTTGTGCCGGTGACTCCGATCTGCTGGCCGGCCGCCACGGTCGCCCCGACCCCGACGAGGTAGCCGTCCGCCTCCATGTGCAGGTACTTGGTGACGACGCCCGCGCCGTGGTCGATGCGAATCGTCCCGTTGCCTGAGCTGTCGGGTGCCGCCTCGACGACGGTCCCCGCCTGCGCTGCCCAGATCTGGCCGCCGCAACCGCCAGCGGCGAGGTCGATGCCGTTGTGCATCCGCCACTCCAGTTCGGTGGGGTGGAAACGATTCCCGAAGGTGTCGGTGAGTCCACCCGAACCGGGGGAGGCCCAACCGCTCGGGCTCACGGACGTGCTGACGCCTGCCCCACCGGTGCCGAGGGCCGCGGCGGCGCTCCCTGGCCCGCATCCGCTCGCGGAGCCCGCAGCAGCGCCGACTGACACGATCGCGCCGGCCCCGAGGCTCGTGATCCTGCCGCTGATCGTCTCGCTCACGGCGACTGCGGCCGGCCAGTACTTCGTGTAGTGCTGCGGGTCGGCGTTGCCCTGGACTCGGTGTGCCGCCTCGGAAGGCGTCAGCGCAGCGCGCTCGGTGACGGCGAGGAGCGCGGAAAAGAAGTTGCCGGCGCTGACCTGCGGATCCATCCTGTCGGCGTAGCTTCCCCACGCGCCGTTGTCTCGCTGCTGGAAGAGTCCGCGCGAGTCGGGACCTGCCGCGTCTCCGTGGTCGAGCACGCGCAGCGTGGACTCGCCGATCGCAGTCATCACGCCGATGATCTGGTCGCGCGAGACCAAGCCAGCTGCGCGTCCAGCTCCGAGGATGTGCGCCGCGTTCGAGAGCTGCACGCCGGTGAACTCGACTACCTCCCCGTCGATCAGGGTGCTCACGGTGAGCTTCGCCGCAGCAGCCGGGTCTGCTTCCAGCGCCGCGCTCGGCATCGCGTCCCCGCCGCCCGTAAACGCCGCGTCCCCGCCGCCAGTGAAGGGGGAGAGGAGTTCCGAGAATCCAGACGTCGCACAGGCCGTCGCACCTGCGAGGGAGCTGCTGGCGATGGTCGCGGCGACGAGCGCGCCAAGCAGCAGGCCGGGCGCGAGCAGGATCGCGACGGCGGCGACCAACCAGAGTCCGTTCCGGCCGCTCACGAGGCGCCGTTCTCTGACTGCGCGATCTCGCTGACCAGCCACGGTCCGGATCCCTGCCGCACGAGAAGCAGCACGAAGGTTTCCGTCCCCGGGCCAGTCCCCGTCCCAGTGCCCGTCTGCGCCACCGCCCTTGCGAGGTAGCCGCTTGCGTCGCGTTCCAGCACGATCTCCCCTGGCGGCGAACCGGAGGGGATGGAGGCAACGTCGACCGAGCCCAGCGCCACGGTCGCCGCGGTCGTGAGGTGGGGCTCCAAACCTTCGAGCCAGGCGCGCTGGGGGACGTCGTGCCGCAGGTAGGCAGTGAGAGCCGCGGATGCAACGGTCACCGCCTCAGCGTCCGACTCGGCGTCATGCGTCGGTGATGGCTCCGGGGTGTCCGCCTCGATGCGCTCGTCCTGAGCGCCGAGGGCGAGCATCGACGAGTCTGCTGGCGGAGGCGATTCGGTGCTCGCAGCCTCCGGCCGTCCCTCGTCCGGCCAGCAGCCGCACAGCGAGAGGGCAAGCGCAGCAACCGCGATCGCGGTGATCTTTCGGCCCACGGGGACCCCCTTCCGCCGCAGCCCGGCTGCGGCGAGCACCAATCTAGGTCGCTCGGGATGAGACGGATCACGGCTGTGGATAACTCCCGGGGGTCTCCTCTGCCGTGCGTAGAGTCCATTCCTGAGCCGAGCTGGTGTGCCGCAACGACGACCGATCTGAGGGCGTCCGCGCACCGGCTCACGCCACGCAACAGCGCGCCGCGAGCTGACTCGAGCGCTCGCGGCTCGACGCCCGTGGCGGCCCGACCTCGCCGTGCGCGGGGCGCTTTTCGGCGCGTGCTCTCGCGCAATCATCTCGACAGGAGACCACTGAACATGACGACCGCCGCACTTACTGAACTGCTGCTCGATGCCTCAACCCGTTTGTCGACGCTCCCGGACCCCGATCCTGTCCAGCCGCCCGGTACCGAGGGGTTGACGACGTTGCTCGGCTGGGTGAAATGGATCGGGCTGGCCGTGTGCGTGCTTGGTCTCATCGCAGCCGGCACAATGATGGCGATCCAATCGCGCAGAGGCGAGGGAGGCGAGCACGCCGGGAAGATCGGTATGGCGCTTGGTGGAGTCATCATCATCTCTGCGGCGACGAGCCTCGTCGGCTTCTTCGTCTGACGGCGCTGGCGAGCACCATGCAGTCCAGATCTCAACGGCCCGGGCCTGGCCGGCATCTCCCCGGCCTGCACGGTTCAGGGGCCTCCCTCAAGCGACCAGGCTTCATCTTGGCCTCGGCCGGGGTCGCACTCCTCGTGGTGGCAGGCATCGTCGTCTCGATCGTCGTCGCCGTCGACGGCGGCGTTCCAGGTGGCCGGGGGACGCTCGCGACCAACCGCAGAGTCCGACCACAGCCGCGGCGCTGACCGAGGCTCCTGTCCCTGCGGGTGCCGATGGCTCGGAACCCATGATGCTGAGCACGTGCGGGCTCTCGGAGCTCCCGCCAGACTCAGCCGCTGACCAGTCGCGCTGGCGGCTTGCGATCGCACCGGAGACAAGCTGGCGTGATGTTGACGTGAATCTTGCCCCGAGCTCGCCTGAGGCAGGGCCAGGGGCCGTGCACGATGACGGCTTCGCCTACTGCTTCCAGCGCGCACCCGAGGGTGCCCTGTTCGCGGCGGCGAACTTCCTCGTGCAATCCAACACTCAGGGGCTTCGAGCTCCCATGTTCGACTACGCGCTTGTGGCAGGCGACCACCGCGATGCGCTTCTGGCCGACGCGGACTCGACGGGGGATGTCGTCCGCCTCCAGATCGTTGGTTATCGGATGCTCTCCTTCGACGGCGAATCAGCCAGAGTCGACGTCGCGCAGCGCGTCACGGTCGACGGGGCAACCAACTTCATCGCCGCCATCGTCGATCTCGAATGGGTGGACGGTGACTGGCGGATCCCGACCGACGGGCCGAATCCAGTGCGGATGCAGGCGCTCAGCGATGTCGGTGGCTACACGAGGTGGACCGCCTGATGGCCGACTGCGGACTTGGCGACTTCGACTGCTACTCGAAGGAGATCGCGTCGACGGTGTGGACCAGGACGAGGGAGGCGCTCCAGAACGACGTCAACGAGTGGGTTGCCGAGCAGCTCTCGACGCTCGGGACGATGTGGGTCGACGTGCCGACACCCGATCTCGGGACGACGGGAGCGCCGGCGGGGTCTGCGGTCGCCGCCCCGACCGGTGACGTCGAAACCCACCTCACCACGGTGCTCGGCTACGTGAGCTGGATCTCTGGCACCGTCGCCGTCATCGGGCTCGTGATCCTGGCCGTCATGGTGGGGCTCCGGATACGCTCCGGCGACGGGATCCCCTTCCACGGGAAACTGATCGCGGTGCTCGCGGGCGGGGTGCTCATCGCTGGCTCCTCCTCGCTGGTCTCCGCGCTCATCCCAACCGCTCCCGCCGCGTCGACGAACACGGCGACGTTCCTGCAGTCCTCAACGTGGTGGCTCGCGGGCGTATGCGCCATCGTGTCAGTCATGATCGGCGGCGCCCGCATGGCCTGGGAGCAGCGCGCCAGACCGGGGCAGGAGCTGCTGAAGAGCCTCCTCACGCTGGTCATCGTCGCCAGCGCGGGCCTGACGATCGTGTGGCTCCTGGTCCGAGCTGGGGACTCCTTCTCGACCTGGATCATCGACGAGTCACTCGACTGCGACCTCGACTCGACGCCGAACTGCTTCAAGGACAACGTCGGCGTGATGCTGGGCGCCACTGGGGGACTCGCGGCCGCAGCGGGCGGTGGCTCAGGCGCGGCGGTTGCGTCCGGGCTAGGCCACGGCCTGTTCATCGGCGTGATCGTGGGGCTCGTCTCCGTGGTGCAGGTGCTGCTGATGATCGTGCGTGGCGGGATGCTCGTCATCCTCGCCGGCATCCTCCCGCTTGCAGCTTCGGCGACGAACACCGAGCTCGGGAAGGGGTGGTTCCAGCGCTGCGTCGCCTGGCTCACCGCGTTCATCCTCTACAAGCCCGCTGCGGCGATCGTCTACGCCGCAGGCTTCCACATGAGCGGCGCAGCTCCAAGCACGGAGGGCAGTGCTGTGCTGACGACGTACACGGGCCTTGTTGTCCTCGCGTTGGCCATCGTCGCGTTGCCGGCGCTCATGCGCTTCGTCACCCCAATGGTCGGAGCACTCGCCTCGAGCGGAGGAGGCGCCGCCATCTCGAACTCGGTCGCAGATCGTGTGCCGGACGGCGCCCGCCCCAGACCTGGGAGCGGGCCCCAGGGGAGTAGCGGCTCGACTGGCGCGGCGAGGCCGGGGGCCAACCCGGCTGCGCGCCCGCCTGGCGCCACGGCACCGCGGCCACACCGGGCTCAGCCAGCCGGGTCAGCCAGTCCGATGGCCGCTCCCTCGTCAAGCGCGAGCTCCGCCAGTGCTGCTGGTGCTGCTTCCGGTGGCACAGCCGCCACGGCTGCCGCCGGGGCAGGAAAGGCCGTCGGCGGGCCGTACGTGGCGGCCGCCATCGCCGCCGTGCAGCCCCTGAAGAAGGGCATCCAGTACGGAACGGACGCCGCGATCGCGGTCGCCGAGCGGACAACAGGAGAGGACCCGAGCGGTGGTCGATAGCGCGACAACACGACAGGTGCGCACCTACGGAAACTGGCGCAGACCGACCTCAGCGGGGCTTCTCGGCCTCGGCTCGGTCGGCACGGCACTCCTGCTGGTCGGGCTGGTGCTCGTTGTCGTCGCCGTCATGATCTCCGGCATCGTCTCGGCCCTGGTCGTCGCCACCGTCATCGGCATCGCGCTGCTGCTCCTCGTCGTGCGAGATGCGCATGGGAAGAACGCGCTCGCGCGCATCGCGGCGCGCTCTGGGTGGGCACTGGCTCGAGCCAGGGGACAGGCGAGCTACCGCTCCGGCCCGATCGGCCGAGTACCGTGGGCGACGTTCCAGCTCCCCGGAATCGCGGCGCCGACCAGGCTCAGCGAGCACAGCGACTCGCACGGGCGCCCATTCGCCCTCCTCCTCACCCCCGCGGTCGGCAGCTACACCGTCGTCTTCGGAACGGAACCGGATGGCGCTGCGCTCGTAGACCAGGAGCAGATCGACTCGTGGGTGGCGGAATGGGGCCACTGGCTCTCGAGCCTCGGAGACGAGCAGGGGATCGAAGCGGCGTCGGTGACGATCGAGACCGCGCCAGACTCGGGCACGCGCCTCAGACGGGAAGTCGCCATGAACCTCGACCCGAACGCGCCAGCCTTCGCGCGTGCCGTGCTCGACGAGACTGTCGCCGACTACCCGGAGGGCTCCTCCACGGTGAAGGCCTTCGTCGCGCTCACCTTCCAAGGAGCGCTCAGAGCCGGTGGGCGGCGGCGGGCGCCCGACGAGATGGCACGCGAGCTCGCGGCGCGCCTGCCTGGCCTCACCGCCGGGCTCCAGGCGACGGGCGCCGGAGCCGCCCAACCGCTCACGGCGCAGGAGGTGTGCGAGATCGTTCGGGTCGCCTACGACCCGGCCGTGGCCGCGCTCATCGACGAGGCACACGCGGCGGGCGAGACCCCCGAGCTCAGTTGGAGTGACGTGGGCCCGGCCGCGGCACGAGCCAGTTGGGACGGCTACCGACACGACTCGGCCTACTCGACGACGTGGGCAATGACCGTCGCGCCACGAGGCAGCGTGCAGTCGAGCGTGCTCGCCCGGTTGCTCGCCCCGCACCGCGACATCGCCCGCAAACGGGTGACGCTGCTGTACCGGCCCATCGACGCGGCCCGGGCGGCGGCGCTCGTCGAAGCCGACCTCAGCGCGGCGCAGTTCCGGCAGACCTCGAGTTCGAAGCCGGCCGCGCGCGACACCCTCGCCGTTCGTGCAGCAGCGGCGACCGCGAGCGAGGAGGCATCCGGCGCTGGCCTCATCAACTTCGGGGCGCTCGTCACGGCGACCGTGCTCCACGCGGAACACGAGCTCGACGCGCGAGCCGCGGTCGACAACCTCGCCGCGACGGCACGGCTTCGGCTGAGGCCCGTCTACGGATCCCAGGACTCGGCCTTCGCCGCGGCGCTGCCGCTCGGCCTCGTCCTCAGCAAGCACCTCCGGGTGCCGAGCGAACTGCGAGAAAAACTATGAAACGAGCACGCCGACAGGCCGCGAGACCACGCAAGCCGACGCAGGCGCCGGCCCCCGAGCGGCCAGGGATGCGCGGCTGGGGCGGAATCGGCCGGGGCGCATCCACCTACGTCCAAGCACCAGACGAGTGGCGGGGCACGACCGTCCAGGTGTGCGGGCTCTGGCCCTTCGCGGTCGGCACGGGCACGCCCATGATCGGGGTCCCGCTCGGCCGGCACACCCAGACGGGCGCGACGCTGTGCTGCGACCCCATCTCGTGGTTCCAACGGGCGAAGCTCATCAGCAACCCGTCGGCGTTCATCCTCGGCAAACCGGGGCTCGGCAAGTCGTCACTTGTGCGCCGCATGGCCACGGGGCTCGCGGGCTACGGCGTCATGCCGCTGGTGCTCGGCGACCTCAAACCCGACCACGTCGACATGATCACGGCGCTCGGCGGGCAGGTCATCTCGCTTGGGCGAGGGCGCGGATACCTCAACGTGCTCGACCCGGGCGAGGCGACTGCCGCCGCGAAGACGCTCAGGGAGCACGGCTTCACCGCCGAGGCCGGCCAAGTCCTCGCCGACGCGCACGGTCGTAGGCACACGATGGTGTCAGCCCTCCTCACGATCATGCGCCTCCAGCCGCCGAGCGACCGCGAGGAGACCATCATCGACCGCGCGCTCAAGTGGCTCGACGAGCACTACGACGGGGTGCCCGTGCTCGGCGACCTTCTTGAGGTCGTGCAGGCCGGACCACCGGAAGTGCGCGCGGCTGCCCTCGATCGCGGCGACGACAGCAGGTACAAGGCCATCACGGAAGACCTCGAAGCGTCGCTCATCGGGCTCGTCGGAGGCGGTCGCCTCGGCGAGACCTTCTCCAGGCACACCACGAACCCGATGCGCCGCGACGCTCCCGTCGTGTACGACGTCTCCTCGATCGACGACTCCGACGTCGACCTGCAAGCTGCCGCGCTCCTCGCGTGCTGGTCCGCAGGGTTCGGCACCGTCAACGTCGCGAACGCGCTCGCGGACGCGGGGCTCGAGCCCCGGCGGCACTACTTCGTCATCCTCGATGAGCTCTGGCGAGCGCTGCGCGCGGGGAAAGGCATGGTCGACCGAGTCGACGCCCTCACTCGTCTCAACCGGCAGCGAGGCGTCGGCATGGCCATGATCTCCCACACCATGAGCGACCTGCTTGCGCTGCCCACGGAGTCGGAGCGGATGAAGGCGAAAGGTTTCGTGGAACGAGCGGGCATGGTCATCTGCGGCGGGCTGCCAGGGGCGGAGATGCGGCGCCTCACCTCCGCCGTCCCGCTGTCGCTTGCAGAGCAGGAGCTCCTCATCGGCTGGCAGGACCCGCCAGCCTGGGACCCCACGAGCGGCCGCGAGGCCGAACCACCCGGGCGGGGCAAGTTCCTCGTCAAGGTCGGTGGCAGGCCGGGCATCCCGATCGACGTGCAGCTCACGGCAGCAGAAGCGAGCATCAACGACACCAACAAGCTCTGGCATGAGTCGAGCCGCGTGTCCGCCTACGCACCAGAACCGACGATCAACACCGACGCTGGCCGGGAGCAGCGATGAGCGCCCCACGGAAGCGTGGCCCCGGTGGACTAGCCGCAGAAGCTCTGCTGCTCTGGGTCGCGCTCGGCACCGCCGTCATCGGCATCGGCGGGGTCAACCTCTGCGTGAGGCTCGCCGCCGAGCTGGAGAGGGCAAGCCCGGCGCTACCCGACGACGCCTTCGCGTTGTTCTTCGCAGTCCTGCGGGGGAGCATCCATTGGAGCTCGACCGCGTCTCTGCTCGCGGTAGTTCTTGGTGCTGGCCTCGCACTCGCTGCCGTGGCCATCGTCCTGACCGTCCGCGGGCGTCGAACAGGACACCGCAGACTCGACCGAGCGGCGACCATGCTGGGTCACGGGAAGGAAATCGCGTCCATCGGCGCTCGCGGGGCACGCACCAGCAGCCAGCGCCTCGGAGTCGAAGGGCCCATCGGCGTGCAGCTCGGCACGAGCATTCCCGGCGGCTCACCCGTCTACGGCGGGTGGGAGGACATGCAGATCAACGTCAGCGGACCGCGCACCGGCAAGTCGACCGCCTTCGCTATCCCCGCCATCGTAGAGGCGCCTGGGGCGGTTATCGTCACCTCCAACAAGCGCGACGTCCTGGATGCGACCCGGGGCATGCGCGCCGCCTCGGGTCGTGTGTGGGTGTTCGACCCGCAGGCCGTGGCAGGCGAGGGCCCCGCCTGGTGGTGGGATCCCCTGAGTTATGTGACCGACGAGATCCAGGCTGGCAAGCTCGCCGACCACTTCGCGAGCGGTTCGAGAGAACCAGGTGCCAGGTCCGACGCGTTCTTCGACCCCGCTGCCAAGGACCTCCTCGCGGCGCTCCTGCTTGCCGGCGCGCTCGCGGGCAAGCCCATCACGGAGGTGTACCGGTGGGTGACCAGGCCGGGCGACGACGAGGCCGTCGGCATCCTGCAGGACGCCGGATACCGTCTCGTCGCCGACCAGCTCGAAGGTGTCATCGGCGCCCCGGAACGGCAACGCGGCGGCATCTACGGCACCGCCCAGCAGATGGCCTCGTGCTTGACCAGCAGGGCACTCGCGCCATGGATCACCCCGGCAGCGGACCGTGACGCTCGGCCGCAGTTCGACCCCCACGAGTTCGTGCGTGGCACGGACACGCTCTACTCACTCTCCCGCGAGGGGCAGGGAACCGCCGGTCCGCTTGTCACCGCACTCACCGTCGCCGTGGCCGAGGCGGCCGAGGAGCTGGCGTCCGCTTCGCCGTCCGGGCGGCTCAAGCGTCCGCTGCTCGGCGTCCTCGACGAGGCCGCGAACGTCTGCCGCTGGCGCAACCTCCCCGACCTCTACAGCCACTACGGCTCGAGAGGCATCGTGCTCATCACCATCCTGCAGTCCTGGTCGCAGGGCGTCGAGGTCTGGGGCGAGGGCGGCATGCGCAAGCTGTGGTCGGCGGCGAACATCAAGGTCTACGGCGGCGGCGTGAGCGAAGCCGCGTTCCTCGACGAGCTCTCGAAACTCGTCGGCGACCACGACCGCGAGCTCTCCTCGCTGAGCTACGGACGAGGCCACAGAACCGTCTCGAAACAACTCCACCGGGAACGGATCCTCGACGTGGCCGAACTCGCAGCCCTCCCGCGTGGGCGCGCGCTTGTGCTCGCATCCGGATGCCGCCCGACCCTCATCAAGACCAGGGCGTGGATGCAGGGGCCGTACGCAACGCGCATCCGCGCGTCCCTCGCGGACCACGGGCCAGGCAGGGGCGACGGGCCCGAACAGGAGTCGCCCGCGCCGGAGAGGGCACCGCGATGATCGCGGAAGGCGCTCCGACAAGCGCCGACGATGCTTCGTCGCGTCAGTTCGAGTGCCTCGACGACTTCGTCCGAAAGTTCGTCGGCCGTTCCTGCGCACGCCGAGTGGATGGACGCACGCGCGTCTGGTCGGCCCGCTGGTGGGACTCACCGGAGGCCGTACTACGCCTCGGCGGGCTCTGGGAGGCGTGGGAGGAACTGAAGGACGTGCCAGGCGGCGCTTCGCTCTGGTTCCGAGATCACGCCGACTACCACCTTGCGGTGCTCTTCAGCCCGGACGGGCCGTTCGAGTCGAGCCCGGACGTGCGCGACAGCACGAGCCGCCGCGGCGACGACCTGCCATGCGCGCCGCCCCCGCCCGGCCACGAGGTGACGCGACGCGGCTGAGTCGCACTGGGCAGTGCGTCTGTCTGGCAATACCCATTGCCTGCATACGTCTAGAGGGGTGGACAAGGTTGTGCAACGATCAGACTTGATGAAAAGACTTCGCCGCCAGGAGGGAACGAGGCGTCAATGGTGCTGGTTGAAGGTGCAAAACACACCAAAGTCGTCATCGGCGAGGCCAGGACCGTGGTGCCGAGGCACAGCGAGATCAACGAGCGGACCGCAAGAGCAATCTTGAGGCAGATGGGAGTCCAACGATGAACGTGACCGCAAGGGCGACTCGCTCCGGACAATGGTGGGCCGTGGAAGTGCCTGAGGTGCTCGGGCTGTTCACTCAGGTCAAGCGTCTTGAACACGTCGCGGCCCAGGTCGCGGATGCGGTCGAGGTCCTCGAAGGCATTTCAGCCAGTTCAGTCCGTGTAGCTGTTCTCCCGGTTCTGGACGCTGACGTGAACGACGTTGTACACGACGCCAGGGACGCGGCAACGACTGCGGCGGAGGCCCAATCCATTGCGTCGCACAGCATGCGGTCTGCGGTCGCACGACTCCGCGACGAGCACCTCACCATGCGGGACATCGCAACCGTGCTCGGCATCAGTCATCAGCGCGTCTCGCAGCTCGCACGTTCATAGTCCGGCCGCGAGGCGACCCGACTTCGCAGCGTGAACGCGTGGCCACACGCAACAGAGCCGCCCGCGATCGCTCGCGGACGGCTCTGAGCCGCTAACTCACGAGTGCTCCGGCAGCTATCAGGATTTCAAGTACGGCACCGCTAGGCGGCGTCTTACATTGTTGCGCGGCTAGACGATACGTCAACCTCGGTAAGTTCACGCATCTCGCCTGTAGATCTGAGCTTCTGGGTCCTAGTGGCGATGGCGCGCTGGTCTACCCCAGAGTTGTTGTCCCATACAACCAATGTGGGGATGCCGAAGGCGTCGAGGACACTATGGGCAAGAAAAAGGTCCGACTTACCTCGGACGGTTGCGGTCGTCACGCCGATGACATCGAAGTCGCGCAGGTGTGAGCTCGCCCCGTGAATGATGGCGGCATCGTCAGCGCCTTCGCATAAGTCCACAGCCGAGGCAAAAGGGCCTCGCGGAGATCCTGCAAGATCAGCTTCGACCACCGACCGCTGACATTCCAGGTTGAAGACATCTGGGGTGAGACTCGATCGGCAATAGTCTGACGATCCGTCGAAGAAACGGTGAACGTACCCTCCGCGTCTCTCGTGACGCGGCGGACTTCGTGAAACTCGTACGGGTCGACGAAATAGAGGCTGTGAGTAGCGTAGGCGACTTGGAGGCGACGCTCGTTCTCTGTAGCCAGACGACGGAGTACCGACGCGAACGCTCTTGCCTGTGTCGGGTGCTGGAAGAGTTCAGGCTCCTCGATGGCCAGAAAGAGTGTCCCGTCTGACGAGCTAGCTGCTGAGTGCTTTGCCAGTACTTGCAGGCTCGCGACTAGAACGGCTCGCTGAAACCGTGCCCCTGGTTTCCCAGAGCTGTTTCGACGATGCGGTCTAGGACCTTCACGTCAACGCGGGCTCGAGGTGGCGTGTAAGTCGATCCTTGCGGTTTGAGGACGAGACGTCGACCGACCGTGAACATACCGATACTCGATGACAGTTCATCAGACAAGGTCTCGAGTTTTGGACCGAGGTGCTGGGCATTGATCTCGTCGTGTTTGTTCGTCACCTCCTCAGCCAAGGCTTCAAGCGCATCTTCGGCAGCCTTCCGATCCAGTGCGCGTGACAGGATCTCGCCGATGATGGTCTTGCTGGAATCCTCGGCCTCGTCGTTTGCTCGGAGGTCCGCATCCACGAAAATGAAGTTGAAGATGCGAGCAATCGCACCTTGGCCGGCAAAACCGAACATTTGTGAGTCAGACGTATATACCGTCTCCAGGCGTTCGGGGTGCTCCACTTCCCAGGACGCAAGCGCTGCCAGGATGGCGGGCTTCGTTGATGCGGCTCCACTGGCGCCGAAGTGTGAAGGTCTCAGACTGAGGCGGTGCGTAGCGGGGGTGAGCACCTCGCGGTCGGTGTCACTCAGATCCCTAAATTCGACCGTGACCTCGATAGTACGGCCGGTCGCCTTCGTCGTTCCGCCGAAGCAGTCGCTCGCGGATAGGCTTTCCTTCGCACCATTGAACAGCTAATCAGGGGCGCGAAGAACGGTGGATTTCCCGGCCCCGTTGGGGCCGATGAAGCTCGTGATTTCATTGAAATCAATCGTCGCTTCCTCGATGCAACGGAAATTTTTTACGCCGATGCGGTTTATTTGCACTGGTTCCCCCGGCTCTTATGTAACACGGTACCGCTATTCGTGAATCTAGCGCAGTCATGCCGGGGGTATCGAACGAAAATGCCCCTCAGGGCACCGATGTGGCATCTGAAGGGCATTCAGGAAAGGGCTTACGGCTGCAGGCGGTTCGGGCCGCGGAACAGGTACGTGACCTCGCGAAGCGTCGTCTGGTGCAGCATGAGCATCAGGATGCGCGCAAAGCCCATGCCGAACCCACCGTGGGGCGGTGCGCCGTAGCGGAAGAAGTCGAGGTAGAAGCCGAGCTCGTCGACCTCCATGCCCTTCTGCTTCGCCTGCTCCTCGAGCACGTCCACACGGTGCTCACGCTGGGCGCCCGTCGAGATCTCGACGCCGTTCCAGATGAGGTCGTAGCTCTTCGTGAGCGACTCGTCGCCCTCGTGACGCATGTGGTAGAACGGGCGGATCGACGCGGGGTAGTCCGTGAGGAACACGAATTCGTGACCGAACGTCTCCTGCACGTGGGCCGCGATCTGACGCTCGCCCTCGGGGTCGAGGTCGAGGTCGTTGCGCTCCAGCTTGTGGCCACGCGCCTCGACGATCTCGCGCGCCTCGAGCAGCGGGATACGCGGGAACGGCGACGATGGAACGACGATGTCGACGTCGAAGAGCGCCTTGATCTCCTCGCCGTGCGCATCCTTGACCGCCTGCAGGCCGGCAACCATGAGCTGCTCCTGCATCTGCATGACGTCCTCGTGCGACTCGATCCAGCTCACCTCGGCGTCGATGCCGGTGAACTCGGTCGCGTGGCGCGACGTGAACGACGGGTCGGCGCGGAACACTGGCCCGATCTCGAAGATCTTCCCGAGGCCGGAGCTCATCGCCATCTGCTTGAAGAACTGCGGGCTCTGCGCGAGGTAGGCGCTCGTCTCGAAGTAGTCGACCTTGAAGAGCTCCGCCTTCGACTCGGAAGCCGATGCCATGAGCTTCGGCGTGAAGAGCTCGACGTAGCCGTTCTCGACCCAGTACGTGCGGAATGCGTGCGCAAACGTCGTCTGGATGCGGAAGATGAGGGCGTTGCGCGGGATGCGCAGGTCGAGGAAGCGCCAGTCGAGGCGCTTGTCGATCGACGTGTCCTCGGCGATGGGCGTCTCGGGGAGTGCGGCGGTCTCGACGACGATCTCGTCGACCTTGACCTCGAGCCCGCCGAGCTTGACGCGCTCGTCGGCCTTCTTCTGGCCGCGCACGGAGATGAAGCTGCCCTGTGCGAGCCCGGAGATCGTGTCGGAGATCGCCTCGCGGCCCTCGGCGCGCGGGTTCACGAGCTGGACGGCACCGCTCTCGTCACGAAGGACGACGAACTGCACCTTCTTCTGGTCTCGGACCGTATCGACCCACCCCTGCACAAGCACGGGGCCGTCTTCGAGCGTGGAAAGGGAGGAGATGAGGGCGCGATCAGTCACCTCGCAAGGGTACCCGAGGCGCAGGCGCGTGCGAGCGGGAAGAGAACAAGGGACAGCTTGGGTCGCGGATGCGCATCCTGTGCCGCAGTGTCGGTGGCGGTTCGTAGACTGGTGCGCATGGCGGCACAGCGAATCCACCTCGTTCGCCACGGCGAGGTCGAAAACCCCAACGGGCTCCTCTACGGGCGGCTCCCGGGCTTCGGGCTCTCCGAGCTCGGCGCCCGCATGGCCCGCGTCACCGCGGAGGACCTGCACGCTCGAGCGGTACCCGCGACGCGCCTCGTCGTCTCGCCGCTGCAGCGCACTCGGGAGTCCGCCGCGCCCATCGCAGAGCTGTTCGGGCTCGAGCCGGTCATCGACGAACGCGTCATCGAGCCGACGAATGCTTTCGAGGGCCGGCGGATGACGGGCAAGTACGGCGCCCTGCGTCGCCCGGGATCGTGGCCCAAGCTCGTCAACCCCCTGCGTCCCAGCTGGGGCGAGGCGTACACATCGATCGTTGCTCGCATGCGCGAGGCGGTGCTCGACGGGGCCGAGCTCGCCGACGGCGGCGATGTTATCGTGGTCACTCACCAGCTGCCGATCTGGATGGTGCATCGCGCGCTCTCGAAGGAGCCGCTCGCGCACAACCCGAAGCACAGGCGATGCTCGCTCTCGAGCATCACGACGCTGGAGTACCACCCCGCAACCGGCTTCGTGGAAGCCGACTACCGCGAACCGGCGGCGCACGAACTCGGCGCCGCCACCGATGAGGGAGCCGTGTGACCATCCGCTCAGAGAGCGTGAAGACACAGCGCTTTCCCCGAACCCTTCGCGTGGCCCTCGCATCGGCTGGCGTTGCCACGATGCTGCTGCTGTCTGCGTGCTCGGGAGACGAGCCGCTCCCCGACGTCACGTGGGAAGACGGCGGATCCGGCACTGTCGCGAGCGACGGCAGCTACGAGATCTTCCCCGAGGGCGAGCGCCAGGCGCCGATCGAGTTCGGCGGCGTCACCGAGTTCGGTGATGAGCTCTCCAGCGAAGACCTCGTTGGCTCGGTCACCGTCGTGAACTTCTGGTACGCGTCCTGCCCACCGTGCCGCCTCGAGGCGCCGGACCTGCAGGCCGCTTGGGAAGAGCACCAAGATGACGGCGTGGAGTTCGTGGGGGTCAACATCTACGACCAGGCCGCGACGGCCAAGACGTTTGCCGAGAAACAGGGCATCACGTACCCGTCGATCCTCGACGTCGACGACGCGAGCGTGCGTCTCGCGTTCGCCGACAACGTGCCGCCGCAGGCCATCCCGTCGACGCTCGTGCTCGACGCTGAGGGCCGCGTGGCATCCGTCATCCGCGGCCCCATCGACCCGTCGATCCTCAGATCGATGATCACCGACACCCTCGCAGAGAGCAGCAAGTGACCACTGCCCTGCTCGCATCCTCCGCACTGACCGCAATCGCACCAGGAGCCGCTGCCGGCAACGCGGTCGGCGAGACCATCGTCAGTGGGCAGCTGCTCGTGGCGATCCCGCTCGCGCTCCTCGCGGGCCTCATCTCGTTCGCGTCGCCCTGCGTGCTCCCAGTCGTGCCCGGCTACCTCGGGCTCGTCGGCGCCGTGGCGCAGGATGCGCCTGCGAAGGTGTCCGCGCGGACATCAGTCGGCACAGCCGCTTCAGGCACTGTCGGCGCTGGGCAATCCCCTCGCCCCTCAGCCGCTCCGGCGACAGAGGGCCAGGCGAAACCGCGTCTGCTCACGCGCTTCACCACAGGGCGCGGACGGGTCGCGTTCGGCGCGACCCTCTTCGTGCTCGGGTTCTCGGTTATCTACGTCGCGTTCGGCGCTGCATCGGGCTTGCTCGGCAAGTGGTTCTGGCTCTACCAGGACATCATCACTCCAATTCTTGGTGTGCTTGTGATCCTGATGGGCGTCGTGTTCATCGGCCAGGTGTCGTTCATGCAGCGCACAGCCCGCATGAAGTTCGCGCCATCCGGGCTTCTGGGTGCACCGCTTCTTGGCATAGTCTTCGGCGTCGGCTGGGCACCATGCTTGGGGCCGACGTTGATCGCCATCAACTCACTTGGCTACCAGTTCGGTGACCCTGGTCGAAGTGCCTTGCTGGCATTCTTCTACTGCCTGGGGCTTGGGGTGCCGTTCATTCTTGTTGCGTTGGGCTTCGGCAAGGTGACTACAAGCGTCAACTGGGTCCGCAAGCACATCCGCACGATCAACCTCATCGGCGGCGGCATCCTCATCCTTATCGGACTCCTCATGGTCATCGGCATCTGGCAGCACTTCATGTCCGCGTTCGCGGCGACGATCGGCGGCTATGTCCCGGCCCTCTGACCACTTCGACGCGGGCAAGGACGGCTTCGAGGCCCGCGATCGCGAAGCGAAGAAGTCCACGTCCGGTGGCGCCCGCGCGACGATGCCGAACAAGCCAGGAGGCGCCCAGAAGCCGGGACGCGCATCCGCGCTCGTGGCCTGGCTGCGCACCGCCTGGCGCCAGCTCACGAGCATGCGCACGGCGCTCCTGCTGCTCCTGCTCCTCGCGATCGCGGCCATACCCGGCTCGCTCGTGCCGCAGCGTTCGAGCGACCCGAATGGCGTCATCGTCTACCAGGATCAGTACCCGGACATCGCGCCGTTCCTCGACGACATCGGCATGTTCGACGTCTACAGCTCGCCGTGGTTCACAGCCATCTACCTGCTGCTGTTCGTGTCGCTCATCGGCTGCATCATCCCGCGCATCAAGCACCACTGGGATGCGCTGCGCTCGAAGCCACCCAAGACCCCGGCACGCCTTTCACGGCTCGACGCCTACTCGATGCAGGTGCTCGACGCTTCCCTCGACCCGAAGCGCGGCGCCGTCATCGACGAAGCCGCGAAGGTGCTGCGCGACAAGAAGTACCGCACCGTCATCTTCGACGACGGGAAGCGGGGCGTCTCCGTCTCTGCGGAGCGTGGCTACATGCGGGAGACCGGCAACCTCGTCTTCCACTCGGCCATGGTCGGCATCATCGTCGCCGTGGGCATCGGGGGCGGCTTCACCTGGTCAGGGCAGCGCGTGCTCGTCGAGGGCCAGACCTTCGTGAACGGGCTCGTCAGCTACTCCTCCTTCAACCCTGGCCGGTTCTTCACGCCGGACGTGCTCGCGCCGTTCTCCATGCGCCTCGACTCGTTCGACATCACGTACGAGGAAGAGAACCAGAACGCCATCGGGCAGGCCACCGATTACGCGGCGAACGTGACCGTCAACACGCCTGGGGGTGAGCCTCAGACGGAGACGGTCCGTGTCAACGACCCCCTCCGGTTCGCGGGCACCGACAGCTACCTCCTCGGGAACGGCTACGCCCCCGAGATCACAGTGCGCGACCCGCAGGGGAACGCCGTCTTCTCCGATTTCGTGCCGTTCCTCCCGCAGGATTCGTTCCTGACCTCGATGGGCGTCGTGAAGGTTCCGGATGGGCTCGACGAGCAGATCGGAATGCTCGGCTTCTTCTACCCGTCGGCCGTCGAACTCGAATCGGGCGCGCTCACCTCGAACCACCCCGATCTGAGAGACCCGATGCTGACGCTCAACGTCTACTCGGGCGACCTCGGCCTCGACGAGGGAGTGCCGCGGTCCGTCTACACGCTTGACACCGACACGCTCACGCCGATCGCGGCGCGCGACCTCGACTTCAAGCCGATCGAACTGCGACCAGGCGAGACCGCCGAGCTGCCCAATGGGCTCGGCACGATCGAACTCGGCGAGGTGCCCCGCTACGCGTCCTTCGACGTGCACGAAGACCCCACCCAGATCCCGGTCCTCATCTTCGCGATCCTCATCATCGGTGGGCTCTTCACGTCGCTGCTCGTGCCACGGCGACGCCTCTGGGTGAAGGCCACCACGCGCGCTGACGGCACAGTCCTCGTCGAGTACGCCGGTCTCGCCCGCGGAGACGACCCGCAGCTGGCCGCCGCCGTCAACGATCTCCTCGACGTTCACACGAGAAAAATCGTAGGCTTAGCCGAACCTGCGTCGCCGGCCCGCGACTCCGGGGTCGCCAAACGCCCAGAGCCCACCTCAGGCTCCGGATCCGGCGCCGACAGCCAAGGCGCGTCGCTCGCCTCTTCTCCCACTCAGGAAGCTCCATGATCGAAACGCTGTCCAGCTGGTCGAACCTGCTCCTCTACATCTCCATGGCGGTGTATTCGGTCGCCTTCATCGCGTTCGCTATGGACCTGGCGGGTCGCAGCGCACGGGCGGCCGAACGCTCGCAGCGCCAGTCGGCGGTCGGCGCGACCGCAGCACGCCGGGGCGCGCTTGTCGGGGCCGGTGCCGCGGCATCAGCGAGCGTCGACAACGAGGAGGCCCGCGCTCGGGAGCTCTCCGAGCCTGCGAGCTACACCGTCGAGGACCCATCGAGCTCCGTCTCGCTCGCGTCCACGCGCACCGAGTCGGGCGACGCGTGGCGCGACACCCGCGCGACGCCGTCGCTGCGCATCGCCATGTGGCTCACCATCGCCGCATTTGTCGTGCAGCTCGCCGCGACCACCCTCCGCGGCATCGCCGCCGAGCGTGTGCCGTGGTCGAACATGTTCGAGTTCTCGATGACCTCGACCCTGCTCATCGTGCTGGTCTTCCTCCTCGCCCGCTTCTGGGCTGACGTGCGCTTCCTCGGCACCTTCATCACCGGCTTCACGGTCATCACGCTCGGCATCGCAACGCTCGGCTTCTACGTCGACGTGGTGCCGCTCGCCCCCGCGCTGCAGTCGGTGTGGCTTGTCATCCACGTCTTCGTCGCGTCCCTCGCGACAGGGTGCCTTGCCATCGGAGCCGGACTGAGCGTCGCGCAGCTCCTGCAGACGCGTCGAGTTGCCCGCGTTCGCGCCGGCCTCCCGACGAAACTGAACATGCTGTCGGCGCTTCCCGACGCGGTCCGCCTCGAGAACCTCGCCTACCGCATCAACATCGTCGGCTTCATCCTGTGGACCTTCACCCTCATGGCGGGCGCCGTCTGGGCAGAGCGGGCGTGGGGTCGGTACTGGGGCTGGGACACCAAGGAAGTGTGGACCTTCATCATCTGGGTGGTCTACGCCGGCTACATCCACGCCCGCGCGACCCGCGGCTGGCGCGGCACGCCGTCCGCCTGGCTCGCCGTCGCCGGCTTCGCCACTGTCATGTTCAACTTTGGCATCGTCAACGTCTTCTTCAAGGGACTGCACGCCTACTCGGGCCTGTAGGCGGCACGCACGCACGCACGCACGCCCATGCCCTCGCCCTCAGCAGCGTGGGTGTCGGGCCGGAACGGTCGGAAGGTCCGTTCGGTTCAGAAGTCCGCGGTGAGCACTGCGTGGCAGCGCCGGATGCGGTCGCGCCACCAGTCCTGACGTTCCGCCGGTGAGGCGAGGCGCTCGAGGGCGGCTTCGTCGATGTCGACGGGGGCGAGCGGGATGCGCCCGGCGCGCGGCCGGAGGGGCTTCACGACGACGTCCTCCGCGAGGAGGGACGCAGTGCCGAGGCCGGCGTCGTGCCGAGGTTCCGGCAGAGCGGCGGCGAGCTGCGCGCCCATGGCGATGCCCACGGACGAATCGAGTGCGCTTGAGACCGTCGCGGGCAGGCCAGCGGCTCTGACGATCTCGGCCGCCCTGCGCACACCGCCGAGGGGCTGCATCTTGACGACGACCACGTCGGCCGCGCCGAGGCGGGCGACCTCCAGAGGGTCGTCGGCCTTCCGGATGGATTCGTCGGCGGCGATCTGCACCGAGACCCCGGCCCCGGCGAGTCGACCTCGCAGCTCCACGAGCTCTGCTGTGGTGGAACACGGCTGCTCCGCATACTCGAGCCCGAACTGCGACAGCTCACGCAGGGCACCGAGCGCCTCGTCCACCGACCAGCCGCCGTTCGCGTCGACCCTCAGTCGTGCATCCGCGCCGAGCCGATGGCGCACCTCCGCGACCCTGGCAACGTCGTCGGCCAGCGCCTGCCCTCGCTCGGCGACCTTGATCTTCACGGTTCGGCAGCCGTCGAAGCGTGCGAGCACACCCTCGAGCGCTGCGGCGTCGACGGCGGGCACAGTCGCGTTGACCCAGATCGCGCCCTCGGTGCGCCGGGGAAGTGTGTCGTCGAACCCGAACTCGATCGCGGCGCGCAACCAGTTCGTGGCCTCCGCGTCTCCGTACTCGAGGAACGGGGAGAACTCGCTCCAGGCCACGGTCCCGCGGATGATCGCCGCTTCGCGCGCGTCCACGCCTCGGAACCTCGTGACGAGGGGGAGCGTCACGACGTGCGTGCGGGCGAGGAGCTCGTCGATCTCGGGCAGCTGCATCCGCCCATTGTCTCGCGCCGCGACGGTCGTCTGCCGCTGCCTTCGCCGCCTGCTTCTCGTTTCTTGCCGCTCGCTTGTCGCTTCTCTCGAGATGGGTTCCTCATCTGCGGATGGGTTGCAAGCCATCCCGAGGTGAGGAATCCATCCCGAAACTGAATTGCGGTGCGCGACGAACGTCGCGCAGGGTGGGAAGGTCCTGCCCACCTGGATGTGATTCGCCCGGATCGCGCTAGGCTGAGTCATCGATCGGTCACACCGGACGTGAAACCTTATGTCTACGAATCTCTCCAGCCCCGCACCTCGCTTCAGCCCACCGCCGGCCGACGAGGACTTCGACGACGGCCTGTTGGGGGCTGCGCCCGAGGCGCGGCGTCCCGCTCGCCTTGTCTCGGCGGGCGACAGGTCAGGCTTCGACAAGCCCCAGCACCGGCATGGGACGGTCGTCCAGCGCACCTGGTACGAGATCGCGTTCAACCCGCGCCGCTGGTCCGCCGGACACTGGGCCCTTCTCGGTGTGCTCATCACGGTGCTCGCCGACGTGTTCGTGTTCTTCTACGCATCGAACCTCTTCGGCATCGACCGCAAGTTCGAGATCGAGATGTGGCTCCTCACGGCGGGCATCGCCGGGTTCCTGACGATCGCGTTGGCGCTGTGGGGCATCATCTTCAACAGCGCGAGGGGTGCGGCGATCTTCGCGCTCATCCTCGGCCTGCCGTTCGGTGCGCCCCCGGCGTGGCTCGTCGGCAACACCCTCGTCCAGCTGATGGCGAACGGCGGCACGTTGCCCGTCGCGCCGCCGCTCTGGTAGCTCGCTGCGGGTCGAACCCCAGCGTGTGATCGGCCTCGCGTCGGCTAGCGTTGAGGCATGACTGCCTTCGTCTCCGACCTCTTCGACGCCGAGCGCTGGCGCACTGTCCCTGGCTTCGAGGAGCTCACCGACCTCACCTACCACCAGGACGTCACGGGTCGCATCGCTCGCGTCGCGTTCAATCGCCCCGAAGTTCGCAACGCGTTCAGGCCGCAGACGGTCGATGAGCTCGCTCGGGCCCTCGATGACGCGCGCATGAACCCCCGCATCGGCGTGGTGCTGCTGACGGGCAACGGCCCAAGCCCGAAGGACGGCGGTTGGGCTTTCTGCTCGGGTGGCGACCAGCGCATCCGCGGCCGCGATGGCTACAAGTACGCCGACGGAGAGACGCGCGACACGATCGATTCGGCGCGCAACGGGCGCCTCCACATCCTCGAGGTGCAGCGGCTCATCCGGTTCATGCCGAAGGTCGTCATCGCGGTTGTTCCCGGTTGGGCGGCCGGTGGCGGGCATTCGCTGCACGTGGTCTGCGACCTGTCGATCGCGTCGCGTGAGCACGCGAAGTTCAAGCAGACGGATGCGGACGTCGGGTCCTTCGACGCCGGCTACGGCTCCGCGTACTTCGCGAAGCAGGTCGGGCAGAAGTTCGCTCGTGAGGTGTTCTTCCTCGCCGAGGAGTACTCGGCGGATCGGGCCATGGAGATGGGCACCGTGAACAGGGTTGTCCCGCACGCGGAGCTCGAAGCTGAGGCCGTGCGCATGGCGGAGACGATCCTGACGAAGTCGCCGACGGCGATCCGCATGCTGAAGTTCGCGTTCAACGCGGTCGACGACGGCCTTGTCGGCCAGCAGGTCTTCGCGGGCGAGGCCACGCGCCTCGCGTACGGCACGGATGAGGCCGTCGAAGGTCGCGACTCGTTCCTCGAAAAGCGCGAGCCCGACTGGTCGCCTTTCCCGTGGCAGTTCTAGGAGTTCCCGACCGGCACGCCTCGGCGGCGAGCGTCACGCAGTGAGCGCGGCAAGCCGTGAGGGTGAGGCGCTTCGTCCGCTGATTCGTGTGGATGCACGCGATCCGGCCGCGGTCACGGCTGCGCTGGTGCACGCTCTGAGCGGCGACGGGCCAGCGGTCCTGCCCACAGCGGGCGCCGTGTCCGTCGTGCGGGACAACGCCAAAGACGCCACCGCCAACTCCAAAGACGTCGCCGCCGCCGAAGACACCGACGACGCACTCACCTCCGTCCCGAACGATGTGGTGCTCGTCATCGAGACAAGCGGTTCGACGGCGGAGCCCAAGCGCGTCATGCTGAGCGCCGCCGCTCTGCGCGCGTCCGCCGCGGCGACGTACGCCAGGTTCGACGAGCTCTTCGCGAGCGAGCAGCTGGCTGAGCACACCCGCCAGTGGCTGCTGACGCTGCCGGCGTCGTACGTCGCCGGCGCGCAGGTGCTCATGCGGTCGATCCTCGCGGGCACCGACCCGGTTGTGCTGGGCGACGAGCGCTTCACCGCCGAGGGCTTCGCTCGTGCCGCCGAGGGGCTGACCGCCGAGCGGCGGTACGTCTCGCTGGTGCCGGCGCAGCTGGCGCGGCTGCTCGACGCGGCGGAAGCCGAGGGGATGGTCGGCGGCCCAGTCGCGCAGGCTGTCGCTCGTTTCGACGCCATCCTCGTCGGCGGACAGTCACTCGCACCGCCCCTGCGGTTGCGCGCAGCGGCGCTTGGCTGGAACCTCGTCACGAGCTACGGCTCGAGCGAGACGAGTGGGGGCAGCCTCTACAACGGGGAGCCGCTCGCGGGCGTGAGGGTCCGCATCCGCGATGGCGAGGTGCAGCTCGCCGGCCCGGTGCTTGCTACCGGCTACCTCGGCGACACGGCCCGCACCGCGGCGGCCTTCGTGGAGGAGGACGGCGAGCGCTGGTACCGCACAAGCGACGGCGGCCGCCTCGAACTCGACGGGACCACGGGCCGCGAGCGGCTCGTGGTGACCGGCCGCCTCGACAACGTCATCGTCTCGGGGGGCGAGAAGGTGCTGCTCGACAGGGTCGAGGGCATCGTGCGGCAGCTGCCCGGTCTCGAGAGCGCGGTTGTCGTTGCGGCCCCCTCCGACGAGTGGGGCCAGGTGCCCGCGCTTGTTGTCGAGACGCTTGCCTGGGGCGCACACCCAGGCGAATCAGGCGCGTTCCTGGTGGATGCTCACGAGCTGTCCGGCGATGATCGCTGGTCGGCCGTGCGTGGAGCGACGTCCGAGGCCGGGCGTGCCGCTCGCCCGGCGAAGCTGCTGCTCGTCGACCACCTGCCTTACCTCCCGAGTGGGAAGCCTGATCGGCGCTCGCTCGAGCGGCTCATCGAGCGCCTCTCCGGGCGTCTTTCGTAGCGGACCGAGCCCAGGCGCTGCGTCAGGCGGCCGTGACGCTGACCACGGCGTGCTTGAACTCGGGCATCGCAGAGTGGGGGTCGGTGGCGGCGATGGCTTTGCCTTCAGCTGCCCAGAAGACCGGGTCTTCCGGGTTCCCGTTGTCGATCCACCGTCCGGGGCGGTGGCCGAGCGTGGTGACCTGGGCGCTGAGCTGTGTGTTGCCGACTGTCGTTGCCATCGCGACTCCTCGGGGAGGTGAGCAGTGGTTCGACGGTAGGTGGCGCGTGTTGCCGGTGGACGCTGTCGCGGTTGCCGCGGCGTAACTCATCACGCCGTTCGAACGGGGTGGAGAGCGTCGCGTCACGAGTCGGAGACGTGGGTGCGCATCCGCGACGCGCCCCAGAGCGCTGCCAGCCGTTTGCCCCTTTCGGCGGGTGCCAAGAGGGGCAAACGACAGGCAGCGATCGGCTCAGCGCGGGGCCGAGGCGACGTGGCGCATCCCGCCACGCGGGATGCGCTCAGCGCGTCTCAGGTCAGGCTTCGGGGCTGTGCTCCTGGGACTCGCCGGCGGGAGCGGAGCGGCGGCGGCGGAGCAGCATCGTGGTGCCGAGACCTGCGCCGAGGAGGACAAGCACGCCGGCGATGATCAGCGGCGCGATGGGTTCGCCGCCAGTCGTCGCGAGGCTCCCTGGTGGGGTCTTGCCACCCGCCGCAGGGGCGGGAGTGGCGGTTGTGGTGGACGTCGCGGTCGCCGTGGCAGTCGTGGTTGCCGTCGGCTCGGCGGTGGCGGTCGTGGTGGGCGTCGGCGTGCCGGTCTCGGTTGTCGTCGGGTCAGTGGGGGTCGGCTCGGGCGTGCCGGGCTCGAGGATCGCCTGCAGCTCGGCTCCGACGGTCTCCGCGAGGTAGGCGACGCCTGCCTCGTTGGGGTGCAGCGCGCCCAGCTTGAGCGAGGTGCCCGGTGTGCTCGGGGTACCGGAACCCGGTTCGAGGGTGATGCCGTTCACGTAGGGTTCGGTCGTCGAGCACGCCGAGTTGGCCGCGGTCTCCTCGAAGGTTGACACGAAGCTCGCGCCGTTGAGTTCAGCCGCCGTCTTGATGACTGCGTCGAGGTGAGCCTCGGTCTCGTGGAGGTAGACGGTGTCGACGTCGGTGAACGGGAAGGAATTCTCGGTGTAGCCCGTCGGGGTGACCGCCGGAGTGAAGCATCCGCCAGCGGGTGTGTTCGCGGCGTCAGGCGTGACGGCGGGGTAGCCGACCACGACGACGTCGGCGTTCGGCGCCTTCTCGGCGATGAGCGCGAAGGTCGCGTCGAGCGCGGGCGCGACGATCGTGTCGATGCGGTCCTTCAGGATGTCGACTTCGAAGCCGCCAGCGTCAGCGACGTACAGCGACCGGCAGTTGGCTGCGGAGTCGTCCAGCAGGAGCGGGCCGACGGGGCTCGCCGCCACGCAAGAGGTTGCGATGTCTGCGAAGCCGAGGTCGTTCCCGCCGATCGTGAGGGTCACGACATCCGTCGATTCGGAGAGGCTGTCTGATTGCACGGGCGCGCTTGCGCCGGCCGAGGTCACCTGCTCGACGTCGCGGATGTTCGCCGTCACGGCCCCGCTGCAGGTGCGGTCGTCGAGGGTGAGGCCAAGTGATTCGGCGATGCGGTGCGGGTAGTTGGCCACCGCCTGGAAGCATCCGGCCACCGGGTCATCGCTGAACGGCACGAGCCCGAACCCGGCCGAGTACGAGTCGCCGAGGGCGACGTACTCGGGCGCGGCGGCGTCGGTTGATGGTCCGTCGCTCGGGGCGGCGAAGGCGGCGGGAGCTGCGAGCAGGGCGACACCGGCGGCCGCGAGGCAGGCAGCAGCCGCGCGTACGCGAGATCGGGAGCGAGAAGTCATGGTTCTCCTTTGAAGCGGACGTTGCTCGGATCGGGGGAATCGCTGAACTCATACTGCCTGCATCCGCACGCCAGGGGAATGGGTTGACGGCGTCACTTCCCTGCTTCGTCGGCGGATGCCGAAGGGATGCGCACTCGAGTGGCCCCTAGAATCGCTCCGTGGCGCAGAAACAGAAGCAGAGACAGCGGAAGCAGCAAGCGAACCCGACGCAGCGGCCCCGGCCGAAGGCGAGTGAGGTGCGCAAGCTGGATGCGCGCGCCTGGATCTCGGGCGCCCGCCTGCGCACGCTCCCGCTCGCGATCGCACCCGTGCTGCTTGGCACGGCGGGCGCGATCGTCGATGGGCCGCTTGGCGAGTACCACTGGGTGCGCGCGCTCGCGTGCCTCGCGGTCGCTTTGTGCCTGCAGATCGGCGTGAACTACGCCAACGACTACTCCGACGGCATCCGGGGCACCGACGCATACCGCGTGGGGCCGGCCCGTCTGACGGGCTCCGGTCTCGTCGACCCGAAGCGCGTGCGCCTCGTCGCCTTCATCTTCTTTGGGCTCGGTGCCCTCGCCGGCCTGTTCCTCGTCATCACGTCGGGCCACTGGTGGCTGCTCGCAGTTGGCGCGGCAGCGATCCTCGCCGCCTGGTTCTACACGGGTGGAAAGCGTCCGTACGGCTACGCGGGGCTCGGAGAGGTGTTCGTCTTCGTCTTCTTCGGGCTGGTCGCGACTGCCGGCACGACCTTCGTGCAGATCGGCAGCGTCTCCACGAACGTGTGGATCATGGCGGCCGCCGTCGGCCTGTTCGCCTGCGCCGTGCTCATGGTCAACAACATCCGTGACATCGAGCAGGACCGTCTCGCCGGCAAGCGCACGCTCGCCGTGCTCGTCGGGCCGGTCGTCGCGCGGTGGCTGTTCGGCGTCTTCACGCTGGCGCCGTTTGTGCTCGCCATCTTCTTCGCCATCGCGTACCGCAACGCGATCTTCACGTTCTTCGCGCTGCTCCTCGCGGCCCCTGCCGTGCTTATCGCGTCGACGGCCCGCAAGCCGAAGGAGCTCATCCTCGCGCTCATGCTGACGAGCTTCGCGACGCTCGCCTACGCCCTGCTGCTTGGGCTCGGGATCGTCTTCAGCGGCTACGTGCGCTAACGCTGCGGAGCGGAGGGCGCGGCGTCGGCGCTCGGCTCGTCCGAGGGCTTGGCGGGGGGCTCAGCTTCGGTGAGCTCTGCCTCGGAGGAGTCTGCCTCGGCGCTCGGCTCTTCGGCAGTGGTCTTCTCGCTCGAGTCCAGAGTTGCGTCCTCGCTCGAGTCCAGGGCGGCGTCTTCGTCTTTGTCGTCCGCGGTGCGCGAGTCCTTGCGCTCGCTGAGGCGCTGAAGGTCTGCGCCCATCTGCTGGCGGGTTCCGCGCAGGAAGATCACCGAGATGCAGGCGCTGATGATGGCGCCGACGGCGGCACCGGCGAGCCAGTTCCACTGCCAGGCGGGCAGCGCCAGCATGACGACGGCGAACGGCACGGCGAACGCGAGCAGTCTGATGACGGTGTAGACGAGCCAGGCGCGCTTCGAGTTCATCCCTCAAGTCTACGAGCGGGTGGATGCGCCAGGTTCGCAGTCGCTCCGCGTCCGGTTCGCGGAGAGCGCAGGCATCACCAGGTCGGGCGGAGGCAAGTCGCGTATCCTCGGGGGACCATGTCTCGCCTCCTCATTACTGCCGCAGTCATCGTCGTCGCGGTGACCATCTTCGCCGTGGTCGATTGCGCGATGACGGACACGAAGCGCACGCGCGCCCTCCCGAAACCGGTCTGGGTTGTTGTGGTGCTGCTGGTCCCCGTGGTCGGCCCGCTCCTGTGGCTCTTCTTCGGCAAGGTCCGCGGCAACGCCCCGACTGCCAAGCCTGTGCAGACCACACCGGACGACGACGAGACCTTTCTGCGCTCGATCGGAATCGAGTCAGATAGCGAGGAGCGCATCCGCAAGCTCGAGGAGGAGCTGAAGGCGCTCGACGACGTGGAGTTCCCGGCGGCAGCGCCGAAGGGCCCCGTCAGCGATGGCGGCGCAGCGACGGCCCTCGAGGATGCCGCTGACGAGCCCTTGAGCGGAGACAAGTCCGCGAAGTCGGACAAGGCCTCCAAGCCAGAGCCCCGTGGCAAGAAGCCGCGCAAGGGCGACGCGAGTGACGTCGAGCACGACGAAGAGCCCATCGAGCATAAGGACGACAGGACGCAGGGCGACGGGTCGCCTCGTGCCTGAGCGGCACGCCGACTCAGAAGCTCCCAACTCCAAGCGCCCCGCACCGGGCGCCCCGTCGCCCGCGCTGAGTCCGGTTCACCTGCCGCGCACTGCGAACCCGGCGATCGACTTCAGCCTCGACTTCCTCGGCGCCCTCGTGCGCTTCGGCGTCACGGACCTGGTGGTCTGCCCCGGGTCTCGCTCGCAGGCTCTTGCGCTCGTAGCGGCAGAGTTGGAGCGCGTCGGCGTGGTTCGGCTGCACGTGCGCGTCGACGAACGCTCCGCGGGTTTCTTCGCGCTCGGCCTCGCAGCCGAGACGGGGCGCGCCGTTCCCGTGATCACGACGTCGGGCACCGCAGTCGCGAACCTGCACCCCGCCATGCTCGAGGCCTTCCACGCGGGCGTCCCACTTGTCGCTGTCACGGCAGACCGGCCCGAGGAACTGCTCGGTATTGGCGCGAACCAGGCGACGATGCAGCCGGGCATCTTCGGCCCGAGCGTTCCGTGCGAGGCGGTGGATGCGCCGACGGGCTCACCCGCGGAGGCCTCCCTCGCGGCAGGCCTCGCGCTGCGTGCCGCATCGACTTCTGGCCCACTGCACCTGAACCTCGCGTTCCGAGACCCGTTGAGCGTTGCGGTGCCGCCGCTGGACGAGTGGGCTTCCGGGTTCGATCTGGAGGGCAGTGCCCACGCGGAACAGGCGTCGCCGCAGGCAGACGTGCTCGACATCGAGGCGGCGGCCTGGCCTCGCACGATCGTCATCGCGGGTGCCGCGGCTGGCCCGGAGGCTGAGAAGGTCGCCCACGAAGGCGGCTGGCCGCTCATCGCAGAGGCGACCAGCGGGTCCCGGTTCGGGCGAAACCTGGTGCTCGCGTACCGGCAGCTGCTCCGTGCAGACTCGCCTCGACCCGACCTCCGTGACGCGGTCGAGCGGGTCCTGGTCTTCGGACACCCGACGCTCAGCCGCGAGGTTCCGCAGCTCATCGCGCGCGAGGGCGTGCACGCGGTTGTCGTGGGCCCGACGGGCGGCGAGCCGTACAACCCTGGTCACGCGGTCGCGGCGCACGTTGATGCCGTGCGCGTGCATCCGGTTTCGGCGGCCGATGCGGATGCCCGTGTGGAGTCGCGCGCCTGGCTCCGCGAATGGGTGCTCGCGAGCCGTGAACTCGTCGAGGCGGAGGCCGAGCACGCTCCCGCGCCAGACATCGAGGCCTCCCGCTCGAGCGACAAGGTCGTTCGCAGCCGCTTCGCGAGGCAGGAGCTGGCGGTCGCCCGCACGAAGGTCGACCGGCGGATGCTCGTCGAGGCTGTGTGGAGCGCCACGTGGCCGCACGACCGGCTCGTGCTCGGCGCGTCTACGCTCATCAGGGTGCTCGACGCGCACGTCTCGGGCAAACCCATCCGTGTGCATTCGAACCGCGGCCTCGCGGGCATCGATGGCACGGTCGCGACGACGCTCGGCGTCGCCGTCGGCAGTCAGCTGGCTGGTCCCGTGTCGGCGCAGGGCGGTGTGACTCGGGCGCTCATCGGCGACCTGACGCTCCTGCACGACGCGTCATCGCTGCTGGTCGGGCAGGGTGGTGAATGGGCACCCCGCGTGCAGCTCATCGTTGGCAACGACGGCGGCGGCACGATCTTCGACGACCTCGAGGTCGCGCGCACTGCGGGCCCCGAGGCGCATTCACGTGTGCTCTACACGCCGACCGCGGTCGACCTCGAGGCGCTCGCGACCGCGTACGGCTGGGGCTACATCCGCGCCGAGACGCGTGCAGACCTCGAACGGGCCCTCGTCTCGCGCGAACACGAACGGGTGCTCATTGAGGTGCCGCTGCCCCGCGGTTGACCGCGAGTCCTGCACTGCTCGCTTACACCGGTGGCAGGTCGCCATCCATGACAACCGACTGCGTCGCCTCGTCCCACGCGTACGTCGCCACGGCTTCCCCGGTTGGTGCGGCGTTCGGCTCGCCCTCGAGCGGATACCGGTAGGTGACCGTGATCAGGATGTCGGAGGACTGGCTGATCTCGGGGAAGAAGCCGTACGCATCCGCCGTCGCCGTGCCGACGTACTCGCCGCCGTGGAAGAGCAGGATGTGGTGCGGGGTTGACGCGGTCCCACCTTCAAGCGTCACCACCGCGTAGGACAGGGGTGCGCATGAGTCCCAGGTCTCGCGGTCGGGTTCGGCGGGCACCCAGGCCAGGTCGGGGAAGGCGGGATACGCGGCGACCTGGGGGAGCGCCTCCTCGAGTGCGGCCGTCTGCGTCGAATCAGCGCACGCCGTGCCTGTCTCTGGTGCCGAGGACTGGGAAGGTTGGGCCGCGCTCGGAGCCGTCGTCTCCGTGGCGGTCACGGTGACGGTCGCCGCGGGAGGAGTGCCGGCGGCCTGCGGGGATGCGGGTGTCGAGCATCCGCTCAACCCGAGTGCCGCCAAGGCGAAGGCGGCGACGGCCGTGGATGTGCGTGCTGGTCGCGAGAATCGCATGGTGGAAGGCCCCCTCAGTCGACGTCCCCGCAGGCTAGCCAGCGAGGCTTGACGCAGCCCGAGAAGGTCAATGTCAGGACATAGACTAGTTCGGGTTGGCGACCTGACAGACGGACGAGACCTGCGGAGGAACGATGGCCCCCTCATCCACCAACCCTGAGACGCTCGCGGCGGCAGAGGGCGACATGAATTTCCACACCCGCAAATGGGTGCGGCCCGAGGACCTCAACGCGAACGGCACGCTGTTCGGCGGCAGCCTGCTGCGCTGGATCGACGAAGAGGCGGCGATCTACGCCATCATTCAGCTCGGGAACTACCGATGCGTGACGAAGTACATCTCGGAGATCAACTTCGAGGCGTCAGCCGAGCAGGGCGACCTCATCGAGATGGGCCTCGTCGCCACGCACTTCGGCCGCACCTCGATGACGATGCGAGCCGTCGTGCGCAACATGATCACTCGCCGCACGATCCTTTCGATCGAGAAGATCGTGTTCGTCAGCCTCGGCGACGACGGTGTGCCGGAACCCCACGGCTACTCGAACATCACGTACGCCAGGGACCGGATGCCCACGACGCACCCGAAGACCGGCACGATCGCCGTTCCTCGAGCTGGCGAATAGCTCGCTGCGTCGTGTCGGACGACGAGTGCGGAACGACGAGTGCGGAATGACGAGTGCGGAACGACGAAGGGCGCCCGGTCTCCCGCACGCCCTTCGTGACCCGTTGAGGTGGAGCTACTGGTTGCCAACCGCCTTGTCGGCGGCGTCGCGCGCGCCCTGAACCTGGTCGGTGAACTTGTCCCCGGTCGCCTTCTGGACCGCGTCGGCTGCGCCGTCGAGGATCTTGTCGCTGATGTCTTCCGCCTGCTCGCTCTTGAGCGCTTCGGTGACGCGCGGGTCCTTCAGGAACTCCTGCGCCTTGCCGGTGATGTCTTCGATGCCCATGGTTCTCCCTCTGTTGAGCGACGCTCCCGCTCCGTCGTGGAAGCCGTTCGCAGGGGGGAAGCCTAGCGTCAGTTGGTGGGGCTAGCCTGTTCTCATGCCTCACTTCACAACTGAAGACGCCGCAGTGCTGCGCGTTACTCCCGACTTCGATCTGAGCTCTGTAGACGCCGACTCGACACCCGGTTTCAGCGGGAAGAAGGCCGACGCGGCCGCGCTATTCACCGAGCACGACGAGGAGATCGCGGAACTCCAGGAGCGCATGTTCGCGAACTCCCGCGCGGGCCTCAAGGCGCCCGCCGTGCTGCTCCTCCTGCAGGGCATGGACACGTCGGGCAAGGGCGGAATCGTCCGTCACGTCATCGGCGGGGTCGACCCGCAGGGGGTGCAGATCGCCTCGTTCAAGGCGCCGACGGCCGAGGAGCGCGAGCAGGACTTCCTGGTGCGCATCCGCAAGCAGCTCCCGGCGGCGGGCAAAATCGGCGTCTTCGACCGCTCGCACTACGAGGACGTACTCATCCAGCGTGTCCGCTCGTTTGCGCCGGCAGAGGAGATCGAGCGCCGCTACGGGGCGATCGTCGACTTCGAGAACGAGCTGGCGGCATCCGGCACCAAGCTCATCAAAGTCATGCTGCACATCTCCAAGGAGGAGCAGGGGGCTCGTCTCGCGGAACGGCTCGACCGTCCGGACAAGTACTGGAAGTACAACCCGGGCGACATCGACGAACGGCTGCTGTGGGATCAGTACCAGGAGGCCTACCAGATCGCGTTGCAGCGCACGTCGACGGAGACATCGCCCTGGTACTGCGTGCCCGCCAACAGGAAGTGGTTCTCGCGCCTCGTCGTGAAGGGCCTGCTGTTGGATGCGCTGCGCGGCTTCGACCTGCAGTGGCCGGCCGCCGACTTCGACGTCGAAGCAGAGAAGCGGCGCCTCGCCGAGAGCGCGTAGCCGCGGGCGCGCGGTGTCAGGCTTTGCTCCTGCTTGCGGGTGATGGTCGGGGAGTTCAGTCGGCGAGCTCGGGAGGCCAGACCACGGTGAATCGCTCGAGGACGATCTCGTGCTCCGGCGTGAACTCGCGACCGGTGGCCGAGCGAGTGCGTTCCCAGTAGCGGCGGTGCTCGCGCCGCCAGCTCTCGAGGCTGCGGTCGTCTTCACCCTCGTCGTAGGCGAACGCGGCATCGACGCTGTCGAACGTGCCGATGCGCAGCTCGGTGCTGCGGATCACGATGACGGGCGCGCCGCTTCCATCGCAGGCGATCCAGTGCGAGCCGATGCGGGGGAGGGGCTCAGCCTCCTCGGCGAACTCCTCGACGAGGGCAGCGGTCGCTCGCTTTGGGCCGTGGGTGACGAGTGCGAGCAGTTCGTTGGCGAGCTCGACGCTGTCGCCGAAGAACTCGACCGTGTAGGCGGATGCCGCGGCGACTGATCCGGGGTGGGCGGCACGGTAGGCCTCCCACATCACGCTGGCCGCTGCGCGGTCGATTTCAGGGAGCTCGGAACGCCCGAGCGCTTCGTTGCTGTTGGTGGCGTCAGTCACCGCGCCATCCTCCCATTCGTCCCAGGGGGAAGGGCACCTACGCGTCGCCGCGGAGGGCCTCCACGATCGGGCGGAACTTCAGCTGCGTCTCCCGGTACTCGTCCGAGGCGTCGGAGGAGGCGACGATGCCGCCGCCAGCGAACGCCGTGACGGCACCGTTCGCATCGATCTCCGCGCCGCGGAGAGCGACAGCCCATTCCCCGTCTCCACCAGCGCCGACCCAGCCGACCGGGCCCGCGTAGCGTTGACGGTCGAACGGCTCGAGGGCCAGGATCGCGTCGAGGGCCGTCCCGGTCGGTGTGCCGCCGACGGCCGCCGTCGGGTGCAGTGCATCGACGAGGTCGAGTACCGTCACACCAGCGGGGAGGGTGCCGCGGATATCGCTCGCCAGGTGCCACAGGTTGGGCAGCTTGAGCGTGAACGGGATGCGGCTGCTCGTGAGCCCCGTGCCCGGGTCGTCGTGCGTGTCGAGGGTCTCGAGGGACGCGAGTGCGCTCTCGACCGCGTAGCGATGCTCCGCGAGGTTCTTTTCGCTGTGGCGCAGCCGCGCCTCTGCGCGCGCGTCGGCCTCGTCGTCGCCGCCGCGCGGTGCTGTGCCAGCCAGCACTCGGGCGGAGACCTGGCGCTCGAGCACGCGCACGAGGGTCTCAGGACTGGTGCCGGTGAGCCCGTCGACGGCGTAGGTCCAGCACTCCGGATACGCGGAGGCGAGTCGTGCGAGCAGCCGACGGCGGTCGGCGCCCTTCGGGAGGGTGCCGTGCTGTTCGCGTGCCAGCACGACCTTGGAGAGGTGGCCCGTGTGGATGAGGTCGAGCGCGCGGTCGATGGCGCGGCGATGCTCCTCGACGGTCATGAGGCCGTCTGTGAGAGCGGCGGTCGCATCCACCTCGCCGGTTGGCAGTACGTCGGGCAGCTGCGGCTTCGGTTCGGATCCGTCAGCGGTGATCGCCGTCACGAAGGAGACGGAGCCGCGGCGTCCGACGATAAGCTCCGGGACCTCGAGGATGCTGCGCGCGCCGGACTCGGCGGCGAAGGCGAACGCCCCGAACGCGACGAGACCAGAGCCCGTGGCGGCGACGGTGTCGTCGATCTCGGCGACAGCGATGACGTCACGCCAGGCGGCCGCGGAGTCGGGGATGCGGGTCTCACCCCTGAATTCGCCCCGCCAACAGGTGCCGGTCGCAACGATTCCGTCGCCCTGGCGAACCCACGCGAGGGGGGAGCTTGAAGACGCGAAACGGAGGAGATCGCCCGGATCCGGGACCTCGATCGTCCGTGCGCGCAAGCGGGGGGTGTTGGCAGCTGGCACGACCGCAAGCCTAAACCCGGCGAGGAAGGGTGGCCCCCCGGCGATGCGCCTGAATACGGCCAGGGCGAGCCGTGCGCCGCAACGTAGGATGATCTGGTGACAAAAGCCGACCTGAGCAAGCGACCCGAGCAAGTGTCGTCGATGTTCGACCGTGTTTCCAAGAAATACGACGAGACGAACGACATTTTGAGCATGGGCAACGCGCCGCGTTGGCGCGTGCAGACGCGCCACGCGATCGCCCCGCAGCCGGGCGAGAAGATCCTCGATGTCGCCGCGGGCACCGGCACGGTCAGCAAGGTGCTCGCCGACGCGGGAGCTAAGGTCACAGCCCTCGACTTCTCCGCGGGCATGATCGAAGAGGGGAAGCGCATCCACGGTGCGAACCCGAACATCGAGTTCGTGCAGGGAGACGCCACGAAGCTCCCCTTCGACGACAACACCTTCGACGCCTCGACTGTCAGCTTCGGACTGCGCAACGTGCAGCAGCCGAAGGTCGCGCTCCAGGAGATGCTGCGCGTCACGAAGCCGGGCGGGCGCCTCGTCATCGCGGAGTTCTCGACGCCTCCGCAGGCCCTCATCCGCACGGGATACCGCGCCTACATGCAGCTCGCGATGCCCAGCATCGTGAAGCTCGTGAGCAGCGACCCTGAGGCTTACACGTACCTGAACGAGTCGATCATCGCGTGGCCGGCTCAGCGCGAGCTCGCGTCGTGGCTGCGCGAGGCGGGCTTCGAGCGGGTCAAGTACCGCAACCTCTCCGCCGGTGTTGTTGCGCTGCATAAGGGATTCGTCCCGCTTGCCGAGGCAGGCAGCTCCTCCAGCTGAGGAGAAGCGCACCAGCAGCTACCGGCACAGTGCCGGCCTGAACCCCAACCCAGTTCGTCCGGAGGCTTCCCTTCGAGCGGAACACCTGAACCACCAGGAGACATGAGCGTGGAGCTCCCCAAGACCGAACAGCGCCGCAAGGCGCGAAGCACCGTGGTGCCTGGCGGAACCGACGACCTCTTCGACGGTCCGAAGTCCGACGTGCTGCGCGAGCGTCTCGACGCCGGATTGGCTGCGGTCGAGACTCGTCTCCGCGCCGAGGTGCAGTACGCCGACGAGATCGCCGACGTCACCGCCCGCTACCTGCTCAACGCCGGCGGCAAGCGCCTGCGTCCCATGCTCACTGTCCTCGCCTCGCAGTTCGGTGAGACGCCGGGCTCGGACGACGTGATCACGGCCGCCGCGGCCGTCGAGCTCACCCACCTCGCGTCGCTGTACCACGACGACGTCATGGACGAGGCTGAGCTGCGCCGTGGCGTCGCCGCCGCTCACCTGCAGTGGGGCAACTCCATCGCGATCCTCGCCGGCGACCTGCTCTTCGCGCGCTCGAGCCTGCTCTTCTCCGAGCTCGGACTGCGCGCCGTGCGGCTGCAGGCGACGATCTTCGAGCGACTTGTGCTCGGCCAGATGCGTGAGACGACGGGGCCTGCGGCGGATGCTGACCGCATCGACCACTACGTCGGTGTCCTCGCAGACAAGACGGGCTCCCTGATCTCCGCCGCCGCCCAGTTCGGGGCGATCATCTCGAACGCCCCGGAAGCTGTTGTTGCTGCGCTTGCCGAGTACGGTGAGCGCGTCGGCGTCGCCTTCCAGCTTGCCGACGACGTCATCGACCTGCAGCAGAATCCCGACACGACGGGCAAGCTCGCGGGCACTGACCTTCGTGCTGGCGTCGAGACCCTGCCCGTTCTGCTCCTCGAGCGCCAGGCGGCGACCGACGAGGCGAGTCGCGACCTGCTGGAGCGCATCCGCACGCGCGTCGCGGGCGTCAACGAGCAGTCGGAGGAGACCCGCGCGAGTGAGGAGGAGATCTCGGGCATCATCACCGAGCTCCGCGAACACCGCGTGACGCAGCTCACGATTGACGAGGCCCAGAACTGGGTGACGCTCGCCGTGGAGGCGCTTCGTCCGCTCAAGGCCGGCCCCGCGAAGAACGCGCTCGAGCGCTTCGCAGCGGAGGTCGTCAGCCGCGACCGCTGACCGAGCCGTCCGCAGAGACAGCTCACACCCTGATTCCTTTCCGGAGGACAGCGCCTAGCAAGCCACCACCCCCGAACCCGTCCTGGAGGACATGTGACTACGCTCCGCCTTGCCATCGTCGGTGCAGGACCAGCCGGTATCTACGCGGCGGACATCCTGCAGAAGATGGAGCGCCAGTTCGATCTCTCCATCGACCTGTTCGACAAGCTGCCCGCGCCGTACGGGCTGGTGCGCTACGGGGTCGCCCCGGACCACCCGCGCATCAAGGGCATCATCAATGCCCTGCGGGAGGTGCTCGAGTCCGGTGTCATGCGTGTCTTCGGCGGTGTCGAGTTCGGCAAGGACATCACGCTCGACGACTTGAAGCAGCACTATCACGCCGTGATCTTCTCGACGGGGGCCATCCGGGATGCGTCCCTCGACATCCCGGGCATCGAGGCGCAGGGCAGCTACGGCGCAGCCGACTTCGTGAACTGGTACGACGGGCACCCCGACGTGCCGCGCACGTGGCCGCTGGACGCGCGCGAGATCGCCGTCATCGGCAACGGCAACGTTGCATTGGACGTGGCGCGCATGCTCGCGAAGCACCCGAAGGACCTGCTGTCGACTGAGGTGCCGCAGAACGTTGTCGAGGGGCTCGAGGCGAGCCCCGTGACCGACGTGCACGTCTTCGGGCGCCGGGGGCCGGCGCAGGTGAAGTTCACTCCGCTCGAGTTGCGTGAGCTCGGTGAGGTGCCAGATGTCGACGTGATCGTCTACGAGGACGACTTCGACCGCGACCCGGCCGCCGCTGAGCTCGCGAAGACCAACAAGCAGCTCATGGTGATCGGGCGCATCATGGGGAAGTGGCGCGGCGAGCGGGAGCTCACGGCCTCGCGCCGCCTGCACTTGCACTTCTACTCGAAGCCGGATGCGGTCCTCACGGAAGAGGGGCCGGACGGTGAGCGTGTGCGAGCCATCCGCATCGAGCGCACAGAGCCGGATGCTGAGGGCGGCGTCCGCGGAACCGGGGAGTTCATCGAGTACCCCGTGCAGGCCGTCTACCGCGCGATCGGCTACTTCGGCTCGCCCCTCCCCGGCGTGCCGTTCGACGAGCATCACGGCGTCATCCCGAACCGTGAGGGGCAGGTGTGGGACGACGACAACCAGCAGGTCAACGGCATGTACGCGACTGGGTGGATTAAGCGAGGCCCGATCGGTCTTATCGGCCACACGAAGTCCGATGCGTTGGAGACGGTCACGCACCTCGTCGCAGACCAGGGGAACTGGTGGACCCCGGCCGACGCGAGCGAAGCATCCGTCGTGGAACTGCTCGAGGCTCGTGGGGTGCGGTTCACTGATCTGGCCGGGTGGCGTCGACTTGACGCCCACGAACTCGCTCTCGGTCAAGCGAATGACCGTGAGCGAATCAAGGTTGTGGATCGAGACGAGATGACGCGCATTTCGCGGGGCGAATAGGGGTTCTGGTCCCCGTTCATGAAGTGGGGAGTTCTCCCCATCGCGGAACGCTCGTTCACCTCGTACGCTCGGAGTACGCACAGAGAGCGGAAGAGATTCTGGACCTGAACCGGTCCGAGTCAAAGACTTCAGTCGGCGGCTGAGCCGCGTCGCAATGGTCGCTCTGACCGCGGCGCGATACTGGGGGAGCTCGCCGTCGGCTGAAGACCCCTTAGGTCTGGGGACCTACAGCAGGGTCACGCAGGGCAGCACCAGTCGGTGCTGCCCTGCTCTGCGTGTGTGCGCCTGGCTACTGGATGACGCTGGTCAGGCGGGCGACGTTGTCGAGTGCGCGGGTCAGGATGGGGCGCTGTCTCCACTCGTCGAGGGTGAGCTCGAAGCTGCGCTGCCGGTAGCCGTTCTCGACCTCGCGCATCCGGTTCACGAACTCTTCGCCGTGCACCATGAGCATGAGTTCGGCGTTGAGAGTGAAGGATCGCATGTCCATGTTGCTCGAGCCGATGAGGGTCACTGAGTCGTCGAAGGTGATGTGCTTGGAGTGCAGGATGTAGGGGCGGCGGTAGAGCCTGATTCTGACGCCTGCGCGGAGGAGGGCCTCGTAGTAGGAGCGTTGGGCGTGGAAGACGAAGAACTGGTCGGCGATTTCGCCGACGAAGAGTTCGACGTGGACTCCCCGTTGCACTGCCGTGGTGATGGCATACATGAGTGAGTCGTCTGGCACGAAGTAGGGGCTGACGATGACGATGCGCTCGCGGGCTGCGTACAGCAACTGGTTGAAGAGGCGCAGGTTGTTCTCGTTCTCGTAGCCTGGCCCGCTCGGCACGAGCTGGCACGGGAACACGTCGTGCTGGTCGCCGGCTTCGACGTCGGCTTCCGCTTCGTCCGGCTCCGGGGTGACGGGGTCGTTCTCGAAGACCTCGGTGAGCAGCTGTTCCGTCTCGGCGTACCAGTCGGAGATGAAGACGGCGTTGACGCCCGTGACCATGGGGCCCTCCATGCGGAGCATGAGGTCTTTCCATTTGAGGGAGTCGGTGCCGGGCTTGGGTCCGCGGTGGTAGTCGCGGGAGATGAGGTTTTGCGAGCCGAGGTAGGCGACCCGGCCGTCGACGACCAGCAGTTTGCGGTGGTTGCGCAGGTCGACGCGCTGCATGCCGCCTTCCCACGGGTACAGGGAAAGCATGCGGCGCCAGTCGGCGCCGATCTCGGTGAGGCGCGTCTTCATTTTCTTGTAGCCCCGGTAGCGCATCGACCCGATGTGGTCGAAGAGGACGCGCACGGTCACGCCGCGTTGCACGGCGCGTTCGAGGGCGTCGAAGAACGGGGCGGTGGCGTCGTCGTGGCTCATGGCGTAGAAGAGGACGTTGACGTAGCTCTCGGCTTCGTCGATCTCGTTGGCCATGCGCCGGATGGCGCGGTTGTAGGTGCCGTGCAGCTCGAGTCGGTTGCCGTCGGCGAGGGGGATCGCGGTGAGGTGCTCGCCGAGTTTTGTGACCTGCTCGAACCAGGACGGGCTCGTGATCGCGCGTTCGGCGGGGGCGATCTGGTCGGTGGCGTCGCGGATGATGCCGTCGACCTGTGCCTGCATGCGTCGTCTGCGGGTCGGCAACTGGTTGGTGCCGAACAGGAAGAACAGGATGACGCCGAGGTACGGGATCAGGATGATCGTGATGATCCACGCGAGGGCCGTCGTGGGGCGGCGGTTGCGGGGGATGACAACCACCGCCGTCAGGACGATGAGCACGTAGAAGGTCGCGACGGCCGCGAACCAGAACCCGGTGAGCCCGAGCTCCGGGTACCAGGGCATGAGCGCGCCAGCGGCGGCGCCTGGGTCGTACCCGGTCCGCGCGACCCCCGGGGGCACTAGCGGCGGTTGACGAACTGCAGGTCGACCTCGACGTCGGCGCTCTTGAGCAGCGCCATGGTGGCCTGCAGGTCGTCGCGGCTCTTGGAGGAGACGCGGAGCTCGTCGCCCTGGATCTGTGCCTTCACGGTCTTGGGGCCCTCGTCGCGGATGAGCTTCGTGAGCTTCTTCGCGCTCGGCTGGTCGATGCCCTCCTTGAGGGAGGCCTCGATGCGGTACTCCTTGCCGGAGGCGTACGGCTCGCCGACGTCGAGCGTCTTCAGTGAGAAGCCGCGCTTGATGAACTTGGTCTGCAGGACATCGAGCACCGCCTTCACGCGCTCTTCACTGGAAGCCTTGAGGAGGAGCTTTTCGCCAGACCAATCGACCGAGGCGCCAACGCCCTTGAAGTCGTAGCGCGTCTCCAGTTCCTTCTGCGCTTGGTTGACGGCGTTGTCCGCCTCCATCTTGTCGACCTTGTTAACGACGTCAAACGAGGAATCTGCCATGTCGACCATGGTAGCGAGGACCGCCGACAATCTCACGAGCGGAGCCCGGTCCCGGGTCGTTTCGACAAACCGAGTGGAAGTCGGTAGTCTCTAGCCTGCACGTTTGCGCTCTGCGCTGTGCACTGGCGAGTTACCCAAGCGGCCAAAGGGATCTGACTGTAAATCAGACTGCTCAGCATTCGGGGGTTCGAATCCCTCACTCGCCACCAACACACTGACGCGAGGCATCCACAAGGTGCCTCGCGTCAGTGCTTTATCTGTCACGGCTCTGTCTGCCGCGGTCTTCGGTGCGGTACTGCGCTCAGTTGCTCGTCGGCACCTCGGCGTGGGTCGTGGCCCAGGTGAGCGCGTAGTCGGCGACCTCTTCCCACCCGGTCTGGCTCACGATGCGGTGCGTGCGTCCCGCGAACTCGCGGTACGCGACCGTCGCGGGGCTTCCCGTCTGCGAGTACTTCTTGACGATCGCGCGCCCGATGACGGGCGGCACGACGTGGTCGATCTCGCCCGTGATGACGAGCAGGGGTGCCCGGTCGCCACGTGCGTAGTCGACGTGGCTCGCGCCGCTCTTCTCATTGAAGGCAGCCGCGACTCCCTCGAAGAAGACCCTGTTCACCGAGTTGACGGCGAACTCCTCCCACAGCTTGTCCGACTCGGCGCGGCTGAGGTCGTTGCCAAACGTGTAGTGGAAGTGCGACTTCGAGATGGGTGACGCCCCGTTCTTGTTGAACGGGTTGCGGAGGACGGGGAAGCCGGATCGCACGGTGGAGATGGGCAGCGTCGTGATGCCAGCGGGCTGGCCGGGGGTGACGCCGACGTAGGCGACGCCGAGGTCGCGGTCGGCGAGCATCTGCGTGAGGAGTCCGCCGAAGGAGTGGCCCATGATGATCGGCTTCTCCGGCAGGGCGCGGATGATGCGCTCGTAGTGGTCAGCGATCTGCGCGAGGCCGACCCCCTTGAGTGCGGCGGGGTTGCGGCGGATGTCGGCGACGCTGCGGTCGTCGATTCCGGGCCAGCCAGGCACGATGACTTCGTGTCCGCGGGCCCGGAAGTACTCAGCCCACGTGGTCCAGCTGGTGGGGGTCATCCAGAGCCCGTGGATGAGGACGATGGGGGTCTTGTGCTGGTCGTTGCTGTTCATTGCGATCTCCGTTGTGCGTCTGCGTGGTTCTGGGTTGGTGTCTTACTGTGTTGAGTAGAACGATCGTTCTGTCTTGCTGGAACCATACGGCCGGAATCGAGAACTTGTCAAGCGAAAAGAGAAAGATCGTTCTACTATTGACCGCATGGCCAAGCGAACGACGGCAGGCGGCGCATCCGCTGCCCGAGAGCGACTTCTGGCGACCGCATCCGCCCTCTTCTACGGGGAGGGGATTCACGCGGTCGGGGTCGACCGCATCGTGAGCGAGGCGGGCGTGACGCGGGCCACCTTCTACCGGCACTTCCCGAGCAAGGAAGACCTCGTCGAGGCCTACCTCGGGGTCGAGGACGCGAGTATTCGCGAAGCGCTCGAGGGTGCGGAAGCGATGGCGCAGGGCCCGACCCAGCTCATCGAGCTTGTCATCGGCGGCCTCGCCGAGGATGTCGCTCGCCACCACACGAGGGGCTGCCCGTTCATCAACGCGGCGGCCGAGTACCCCGCGAGCGAGAGTGGCGTGCGCGTCGCCGTCGCTCGGCATCGCGAGTGGTTCAGGGCCGAGCTGCAGGCCATGCTCGAGGGTGCGCAGCATCCGGAGCCGCAGGCGGCCGCTGCCCAGCTGGTCCTGCTGCGCGACGCCGCGATGGTGGGTGGCTACCTCGACGGCTGGGAGCGGGTGAGTCCCGCGTTCACCGCTGCGGCACGCGCTGCGGCGGGGTTGGATGCTCGCGCCGGGTCGGGCGGGGTATCCGGCGTCGAGGTTGGGGTTACTGAGGGGCGGTAGTGCGCCGACGCCTCGTCTTGGCGGCGGGCGCCTCGCGCGGCAGCTGCGCCTCGAGCAGCGGCATGGACTCGATGCGGCCGCGCTCGACGTGGGCGGCGGTCAGCAGCTCTGCCACGTCGGCCTGGCCTGCGACGATGGCGTCGACGATGTCACGGTGCTCGACCCACATCGCTGCGGTGTCGCGCTGCGGAGTGAGCCTGAAGAGCCATCGCACGCGGCCGCTCATCAGCTTCGTGACGCGGCGCAGCAGGGCGTGGTCGGCCAGGGCGATGATCTCTTCATGCAGGTCGGAGTTGCGTGTCGAGGGCGGCGCATCCGATGGGGTATCGGGGGTCGATGCGCCGTGTGCCGAGCGCAGGGCGGCCAGCATGGGGGCGACGTCTGCTCCGGCGCTCGCCCGCCTCGCTGCGAAGGCGGAGGCCATCGGCTCGAGCTGGCGCCTCAGGTCGAAGACCTCGATCGCGTCGGTCACGGTGAGCACGTGGACAACCGCGCCACGACGCGGCTGCGAGGTGATGAAGCCCTCCGATTCCAGGATCGGCAGGGCTTCCCGCACCGGCACGCGCGACACTTCGAGCCGCTCTGCGATCTCGCGCTCGTTGAGTTTCGACCCCATCTCGAGCTCGCCCGTGATGATCTGCTCGCGGAGGGCGTGGGCGATGCGCGCCGGGGTCGGTTCGAGGGTCATGGGCTCCATTCTGGCACGTACGCGAAACGTCATTTGGAATGCCAGAAGCGACTTAGAAACAAGATGGACCCCGGAAAATGCAGGTTTGGTATTCAAAAGTGACGTCAGGGTAAGAACTGTGTGACAAGCGTGTTACTTCGCCCCGATGCGTGAATGCGGTCGCATAGCGTCACCAACGTGCTCCCGTTTATCGCCCGCCGACTGGCCCTCGCCGTCGCCACCGTGCTTGCCGTGGTGACCATCGCTTTTGCGCTCGGCCGCGCCACCGGTGAGCCCGGTGCGCTGCTCCTGCCCGACAACGCGACGCAGGCTGAAGTCGATGCGCTCAACACCGCGCTCGGCTTCGACCGCCCCCTCATCGTGCAGTATCTCGACACCATCGCCGGACTCTTCACCGGCAACTTCGGCAGCTCCTACCGGCTGCACGAATCAGCGCTCGGGCTTGTCCTCGAGCGCGTCCCCGCGACACTCGAGCTGGCCTTCTGGGCCTTTGTCATCGGGCTAGCGCTCGCAGTCGCCGCGGCGCTGGCGATCCAGCTCACCGGCAGCCGGGTGCTGCGCGCCATCGTGGGGTGGGCTGGCGCTGTGCGCCAGTCGATCCCGGACTTCTTCTTCGCACTGCTGCTCGTGCTGGTCTTCTCCGTGCTGCTCGGCGCCCTGCCGTCGCTCGGCCGCAACAGCTACGCCAGTCTCGTGCTTCCCGTGGCCACACTCGCCACAGGTCAGTTCGTCATGTACCTCCGCCTCCTGGACTCGGCGCTCAGCGAGCAAGCCGGGCAGGACTACGTGCGCACCGCCATCGCACAAGGCCAGCGCCGCTCGACCGTGCTGTTCACTCGCATGCTGCCGAACGCGGCGCTGCCGGTGCTCGGCATGGCCGGACTCAACCTCGGCGGGCTGCTCGGCGGCACCGTCGTCGTCGAGGTGGTGTTCGCCTGGCCCGGCCTCGGCCAGCTCCTCACCACGGCCGTGAGCCAGCGCGACTTCCCGATCGTGCAAGCGGGTCTCGTCTTCGTCGCGCTTGCCTTCGTCATCGTCAACACCGCGGTGGACGTGCTGGTCCGCCGAATCGACACGAGAACGGCTGCCGCATGACCGCTCAACTCACTCCCGTCACGACGGCACCGCGTCGCCTGCCTCGTCGCCTCCGACCTCCCCGGCGGCTCCGCCCTGGCGCTGTGATCGGCGCCACCATGATCGGCGCAGTCCTGCTGCTGACGGCGATCGTGCCGATGCTGCCCGGCTTCGACCCCATGGGTCAGGACCTGCGTGCAGCGATGCTGCCGCCGTTCACCGACCCGGCGCATCCGCTCGGCACGGACGCGCTCGGCCGAGACCTCCTCGACCGCATCGCGCTCGCCTCGGCCGTGACGCTCGGCATGACGGTGCTCATCGTGGTGATGAACGCCATCATCGGCAGCACCGTCGGCATCCTCGCCGGCTACTTCGGTGGGCGCCTCGAGGCGCTCGTCACGCTGCTCAGCAACGTGACGCTGGCCATGCCGGTTGTGCTGCTGCTCATCGCGATCTGCGCCGTCCTGCGTCCGAGCGCTGGGCTCACGATCCTGGTACTCGGCTGCACCTGGTGGGTCGGCTACGCACGAGTCACGCGCAACGTCGCGGCCGCGCTTCGGCGACAGGACTTCGTGGTCTCGCCGCTCACCCAGGGCGGGGACACGATCTGGGTGCTCACTCGTCACATCGTGCCGAACATCTGGCCGCACACGCTCATCATCGCCGCCACAGACCTCGCCACGATCGTGCTCATCACCTCCTCGCTCGAGTACCTCGGGCTGGGCGTCCAGCCGCCTGTGCCGAGCTGGGGCGGCATGATCTTCGACGGCCAGCGTCACCTCGGCAGCGACCCGTGGCTGTCGCTGCTGCCCGGCCTCGTCATGCTGCTCGCGGTCGGCGGAGTGCAGTTCCTGAGCCAGCAGTTCACTGCAGAGACCCGCGGCTCGCTGCTGCGGAAGGGAGGCATGCGATGAATCCGGTACTGCGCATCGAAGACCTGCGCATCGAGACGACGGGCGAGGCGCCGCGTGCACTCGTAGATGGCGTCACGCTCCAAGTCGACCCCGGCGAGTCGCTCGGGGTGGTGGGGGAGTCCGGCTCCGGCAAGAGCCTGACGGTGCTCGCCGCGCTTGGTCTGCTTCCTGCGGGCACCCGCATCGCCGCCGGGCGCATCCTGCTCGATGGCAAGGTGCTCGTCGATGTGGAAGCCGACGTGTGGATGGGCGAGCGGGAGCTGCGAGCGCTACGTGGTCGCACCGCCGCCATGGTGTTCCAGGACCCGATGTCCTCGCTCGACCCGCTGCGCGCGGTCGGCGCGCAGGTGGCTGCCGCCGTGCGTGTGCACCAGCCCATGAGCCGCCGTGCCGCCCGGGAGCGTGCCGTTGAACTGCTGACCGCAGTCGGCGTCCGGGATGCCGCGGAGCGAGCATCCGCCCGACCGCACCAATGGTCTGGTGGGATGCGCCAGCGGGCCATGATCGCGATGGCGATCGCCCACGATCCGCTCCTCCTGATCGCCGACGAGCCCACAACGGCCCTCGATGTGACGGTGCAGGCGCAGGTCATGGACCTGCTCGCCGAGGTGCGCGAGCGCACCGGCTCGGCGCTTGTGCTCATCACCCACGACCTGGGCTTGGTCGCCGAGAACAGCGACAGGCTCGCCGTCATGCACCACGGCCGCGTCGTGGAGACCGGCGGAACACGATCAGTGCTCGACTGCCCCACCGAGGACTACACCAAGCGCCTCATGGCGGCCATCCCCGCCGAGAGCGAGCGTGCCGCGAGCGCCGTACGCCCTGGCCAACCGGATGCGCTGGTCGCCGACCGCGTTGTGGTCGAGTACCGCGCGCACGGTCGCAGGCAACCCGTGCGCGCCGTGGACGGGGTCTCGCTGCGGATCGCGGCGGGAGAGACCGTCGCCGTCGTCGGCGAATCCGGGTGCGGCAAGTCGTCGCTCGCGAAAGCTGTGCTCGGTGTGCACCCCGCCACATCCGGGACCATCGAACTCGGCGGGGTGTCGGTCCACAACGAGCTGGGGGCGCGCAGCGCGGCGGAACGCGAACGTGCGCAGATCGTCTTCCAGGACCCTTACTCGGCCCTCGACCCGCGGCTGACCGTGCACGACCTCGTCGCGGAACCCCTCCGCATCCGCCACGCCTACGACAAGGCCACCGTCGCTCGCTTGCTCGCCGATGTCGGCCTCGACGAACAGCACGCGAAGCGCCTCCCGGCTCAGCTCTCGGGAGGCCAGCGCCAGCGCGTCGGCATCGCCAGGGCGCTCGCGTTGCGCCCGGGGCTGCTTGTCCTCGACGAGCCCGTCTCGGCACTCGACGTGTCGATCCAGGCGCAGGTGCTTGAACTCCTCGACGGGCTGCAGCGCGAGCACGGGCTCGGCTACCTCTTCATCTCCCACGACCTCGGCGTCGTGCGCAGCATCGCCGACCGCGTGGTGGTGATGCAGGAAGGGCGAGTGGTCGAGGAGGCGTCGACCGCAGAGATCTTCAGCTCTCCCAAGCATCCGTTCACGCGTCAGCTGCTCGACGCCGTGCCGCGCCTCGACGGGCCGCGCCGCGGTGCGCATCCGCTGGCCGTCGCCTGACCCGACCTCCCTCTCCTTCTCGCACGCTCCGTTCCGTTCTCCCTCGCTCCTTCACCATGCCCTCGCACGCCCCCCGAACAGAGGAACCCCATGCCCAAGCACACCCTCCGGCGTCGCCTCCTCGCGACCGGCGCACTCGCCGCCACCGGCACGCTCCTGCTCACCAGCTGCGCAGGCGGCTTCGACGACACCGGCGCCGCAGGCGACGAGCCGACCAAGATCGTCGCCGCGATTCCCACTGATCCGACCTCGATGGACCCGATCCGCTCCGGCGCCCTCGTTGTGCTCTCCGTGTTCTTCCACACCTTCGACCAGCTCGTGGCGATTACCGCCGACGGCGAGCTGGCGCCGAAACTCGCCACGGAGTGGACCCCAAACGACGACCTCACGCAGTGGGACTTCACCTTGCGCGAAGGAGTCGAGGCCAGCAACGGCGAGGCGATCACCGCCGAAGACGTCGCCTTCTCGTACCAGACGATCCTCGACGACCCGACTGGCGAGAACTTCGCCTACCTCAGCTCCGTCGCGTCGGTCGAGGCCGTGGATGAGCTCACCGTGCGCTTCACCCTCAACTCTCCGTTCTCAGCCTTCCCGCGCAACACGTCCCTGATCTCGATCGTGCCCGCGGACACGTATCAGGAGGTGGGGGCCGACGCCTTCGCGCAGGACCCCATCGGTTCGGGACCATACGTCTTCGAGAGCATCCAAACCGGCGTCTCCTACGACCTGGCTCGCAACGATGACTACTGGGGCGAGGCACCCGCCATCGAGCAGATCTCGCTGCAGCCCGTTTCCTCCGATGAGTCCCGGGTCAACGGGGTGCTGTCCAGCAGCCTCGGCGTCGCGCCGATCGGACCAACGCAGGTCTCCTCGGTCGACGGACAGGGGTCCGCGCAGGTGTTCTCAGCACTGTCGAACGGCGTTGTCTTCCTCGGCGTCAACTCCACCAGCGGCGTGCTCACCGACGTGCGCATCCGCGAAGCCATCGCCCTCGCCATCGACAAGGAGGCCATCACTGGCGGACTGCTCGGAGGGCTCGCTGAACCGGCGAGCGCCATGCTCGCACCGGCCGTCGAGGGGTACAGCGACGACGTGACCGCACCCGACTACAACCAGGAGCGGGCCCGCGCGCTCCTCGCCGAAGCCGGCTACGCAGGCGAGCCGATCCCCTTCGACTACGCCACCGACGGGCGCATCCCGCTCTCCTCGGAGGTCGCGCAGACGATCCAGGCCTCGCTGGCCGACGTCGGCATCACCGTCGAACTGCGCGGGGCAGACCAGCAGGCCCATACGCTGAAGATTCGCAGCAAGGAGATGCAGGGCATCTACCTCAACACCTGGGCGCCGTCGACCGTCGACGGCGACTTGCCGCTGACCGACTTCTACGAGACTGCCGGCAACAACAACTACGCGCAGGACCCGCGCACGGCGGAACTCGCTGCCGAACAGCGTGCGGTCACCGGCGACGAACGCCTCGACGTCTTCGCCGAGCTCCTCAACTACAGCAACGAACAGGGATACTTCGTGCCGCTCTACGTGCCCATGAACAACTACGCAGCTGACCCCGACCTCGAGTGGACGCCCCGCGCCGACGGCCTGTTCGACTTCACGCAGACGAGCTTCCGTTGAGCGCCGCGCTGCTGCGTGACGTCCGCCCCTGGGGCGGGGAAGCAGCCGACGTCCGGCTGAAGGACGGAACGATCGCCGCCATCCTGCCGACCGGCGCAACGCCGGAAGCGGGCGAGACGGTGATCGAGGGTCGCGGTCGCATCCTGCTCCCCTCCTTCGCTGACGTGCACGTGCACCTCGACTCCACCAGAATCGGCCTCCCGTTCCGGCCGCACACGGGCCGCCCCGGGGTGTGGGGCATGATGCTCAACGACCGTGTCAACTGGCGCGAGGCTGAAGTACCAATGGACGAGCGCACAAGCGGCACCCTGGCGCGCATGATCGCCCACGGCACCACAAGCGCACGAAGCTACGCGCAGGTGGATGTGGATGCGGGGCTCGAACGGCTCGAGGCGGTGCTCGCGGCCAAGCAGCAGCACCGCGACCGCGCCACCGTGGAGGTGATCGCCTTCCCGCAGGCTGGTCTGCTTCGCGAGGAGGGATCGTTCGAACTGCTCGAGGAGGCCATGCGCTCCGGGGCCGACGTGGTCGGCGGCATCGATCCGTGCCAACTCGACCGCGACCCGGCGAAGCACCTCGACCTGGTCTTCGGGCTCGCCGAGCGTTTCGACGCCCCCATCGACATCCACCTGCACGAGCCCGACCAGCTCGCCCGGTTCTCGGCCGAGCTCATCGTGGAGCGCACCCGCGCGCTCGGCATGACCGGGCGGGTGACCATCTCGCACGGGTACGGGCTCGCCGAGCTGCCGCGCGAGCAGCTTCTCCCCCTGGTCGAGCAGTTTGCTGAGCTTGACATTGCCTGGGCGACGATTGCGCCAGCCAAGCCGTTGCCCACGCTGCTGCTGGCTGAGCACGGCATCCGGGTCGGCCTCGGCGAGGATGGCCAGCGCGACTACTGGTCGCCGTACGGCAACGCCGACATGCTGGACCGCACCTGGCAGCTGGCCTTCACGAACGGCTTCCGGCGTGACGAGGACATCGAACACTGCATGGCCATCGCCACCGTCGGCGGCCGCTCGGTGCTGGGGACCTCCCCAGCGCTGCAGGGGGCTCTCGACCGCCCTGGCGTCTCGGTCGGCGACCGCGCAGACCTCCAGCTCATCGCCGGCGAGACCGTGACGAGCGCCGTCATGGACCGCCTCCCTGACCGCACCGTGCTTTTCGGCGGGGTTGTCGTCGCCGACGCGCTCGAGCTCGTGGGTACCGCGTGATCGTGCTGACCGCCTCGCAGCTCGAGGAGCTGGTCGACAGATCGGCGACGGAGCTCGCGGTGGCGGAGATCTTCGCCGAGATCGCCCGCGGCGCGGCGGACCAGCCGCCGCCCACCTCCATGAAGACGGATGCGGGCACCGGCCGCTACGTGCTCATGTCGGCGCTTTCGGAGGCCACCGGTACTGCCGCGGTGAAGCTGCTCGCCGATGTTCCCGACAACTTGGCCAGGGGTCTTCCGACGCAGCGTTCGATGATCACGGTGCTCGATCGCGAGCTCGGAGCCCCGGTCGCGCTCCTGCACGGAGGCGTGCCCACTCGTGTGCGGACGGCGGCCGCCAGTGCCGTCGCGACCCGCGCGCTGGCCCGCGACGACAGCCGCGTCCTCGGCCTCGTCGGTGCTGGCGGGCTCGCGCGGGAGCACGTCGAGGCGCTTCGCGGTGTGCGCGACTGGGATCGCCTCGTCATCTGGTCGCGGACCAACGAGCGGGCCGTCGCGCTCGCGGAGTCGCTCGACTGGCCGGGTGCCATCGAGGTCGTCGACTCCTGCGAGTCGGTCTTCGAACGGGCAGACACGGTGTGCACGCTCACGCCGTCGGTCAGTCCGATCGTGCGGGGCGAGTGGTTGCGTCCCGGGCAGCACCTCAACGTGGTCGGCGCCAGGCCGCGACCCGACGAGCGCGAGGTGGATGCGCTGACCATGTCACGCGCATCCGTGTGGGTCGACGACCTGGCGACGGCACGCACGAAGTCGGGAGACCTCATGCTCGCGGTGGCCGAGGGCGCGCTTGGCCTCGACGATGTCATCGGGACGCTCGGTGAGGTGCTGGCTGGGCTGCGACCGGGCCGCACGAGCGCCGAGCAGATCACGCTGTTCGATTCCGTCGGCATCGGCGCTCAGGACCTGGCGATCGCCGACCTCCTCGTGCGTGAGGCGCGCTCGCGGGGCGTCGGGATCGAGCTCGATCTCAACAGCTGAGGATGCGGGGCGCGGCTAGGGGGTGTCTGACATGAGCTACCGGACTCCGGCCATCACGGTCGCGTGCCAGGCATCGAGGAGGCGCGCGACCGTGCGCGTCTGCTCCCACGGCATGGCACGCGACTCGAGGCGCCCGTCCCTGAGTGCGCGGGAGACCGCATCCGCTTCGGCCGCGAACGGGTGCACCTGGGCGACCTCGATCGTGGTTCGTCGTCCGTCGTGGAAATGGTCGAGGGTCGTCGGCGAGAGGTCGCGCTCGCCGAACGCGCTCTCGAGCGTGATCCAGCCCCCGTCGCCGACGATGTCGGCTCGCTTCGACAGCTGAGTGTCGATGGAGCAGTCGACGTAGGCGGTGAAGCCCTCGGCACCGAGCCACGCCGTCGAGTACACGTCGACTCCGCCTTCGACGTGTCCCGTTGCTCCGCCGACTCGTCCGTGCGCGGCTTCGAGGTTCAAGTGCTCGAGCGCGACGCCGGCTGACGCGGCCACCGCGACCGCGAAGGAGACGGGATAGCCTCCGACGTCGAAGATGGCGCCGCCCGCGAGTTCCGGGTCGAAGAGGCGGCCGTCGCGACTGCCCGCTTCGAAGCCGAACTGGGTGCGCACCTGCAGCGGCAGCGTGACCTGGCCCCACTGCAGCCGGCGATCGATGGCGCGAGCGAGAGGGCTGAAGCGATGCTTGTACGCCTCCACGACGGGCAGGCCCGCGCGCTCCGCGGCGGCGAGGACTCGCTCCGTCTCGGCGGCGCTGGGTGCGAGTGGCTTCTCGCAGAGCACCGCCTTGCCGGCCTCGAGCGCCGCCACCGCGAGGTCCGCGTGTGTTGTGTGCACGGTCGCGACGTAGACGGCGTCGACGTCGTCGCGCGCCAGGATCTCGGCGTACGTGCCGGAGATCTCCGCGCCGTAGCGGGTGGCGAACACGGCTGCGCGCTCGGGGTCCCGGCTTGCGACCGCCCGCAGCTCGCCGTGTTCCGAGCTTGGCAGCCACTTCGCGAACGACTCCGCGATCGCGCCCGGCCCGAGGATGGCCCACCTGGTCTTCTGCATGACGCGAAACTACCCGCATCGCCGATCGCTCGTGTGTCGGCCGGAGTCACGAAGTGACGCCCCTAATCGGGTCGCCCCTCGCGCTCGGTCGTTGTTCAACCGGGAGACACGCCGCCTCGGTTCCCCAACGGAGGCGGCGTGCTGCTTCGTTCCTGGTCCCAAACCGGAACGAAGGTGCTTTTTGCCCAGAAAGCAGACGGCACAATGCTCAGCAAACTGCGAGGGGAGGTCGCGAGCAAGCAACTCGACGAAAATACCCCTCTTTGGGGGTCTGGGGGCAGTTCAGCGCGGCGATCCTGCTGCTCGCGCGTTGGCCGAGGCGTGCGCCTGTGGATCGGCCTCAGGGCGCCTGATGGTTTCCCGGCTTGCTCCTGCGCAGTGCGCTTTCCCGCAAGGATTGGCCCACAGCGTTTCGACGAGGACCGGAGAAGACCGTGACCGCACCGAAGCAAGGCAAAGACCCCGTCAGCTCTTACCGCCCGCGGCTTGTCCCATGGGTGCTCGGCATTCTGATCGGCGTGGCCATCGGGATCGTCATCTCCGTGATCCTGTCGATGAGCGCTGCCTTCACGATCGCGTTCATCTTCATGGGTGTCGCCATCGGTGTCGCCTTCGCGATCGCGTTGCAGGCGGCCTTCGATGACGTAACTCGACGTCGAGGGTGATGCACCGCAGACCGTCGTGATGTGAGACGGCAGAAAGACGCCGCCCCGGCTTTCGGCCGGGGCGGCGTTCGGCTTCGGTCCAGTCCCCCGACGGAGCGAAGCTGCGCACCACTCGATGAGGGTTACTGCGCGACTTCGATTCCATCCGCTACCCAGGTCGGGGTCAACGCAGACGACAAAATGACCTGCAGAGAGGGGCCGTCATCGCGGCTGTTCTCGCATGAGAAGCCCGCTTCCTTACCTCACAACCTTCAGCAAATCTATGCCTTGCGGTGACCTCCAAAAGGAGGTAATTACTCTGCCCCCGTTTGCCGTCCGGCTCACTACACTTCAATCAGTGGTCGCAAGAGACCCGGGTCCCCCAGCCTGGTGCGCCCTGAAGCCACTTCTACCCGTTCCTTCGTTGGAGAGGCCGCTTTGGCGAGCGCATCCAGGATGCAGGTGCCCATGGCAGTGGCTGGAGATTCCCCCTCCCAGTCATTGCGCGACCGGCCGGCAGACCGCTCTGGCCGTGCAGGGTGGGCGACGCAGACCCTCCGCCTCTCGATGCGGCGCACGCTGCTGACGGGTCTCGCCGCCTGGCAGGTCGTCATGCTCGGCGCCATCGTGGTGTCTTCGCTGTCGACATCCCTCGCGTCCGGGCTCGCGCTCGCCCACGCCGTGCTCGCAGCTCTGGCGCTGGGAGCCAGGGACAATCGCATCCCCGCCTGGGTCGTCGTCGTCGCCTCCTACCTGGTGGGCGTGCTCGATTGGCGGGCCACGGGGGATCTGGATGCGACGCTGACCTTCGCCGCGTGCTGGCTCGTGAACCTGACTGCGCTAGTCTGCGCCTTCGCCATGTCCCGGAACCTGGCGATCGTGCTCGTGGCGCTGTCGGCCTTGCTGGTACCGCTCGCGATCCTCGTCACGAACCCCGACTGGGGGCATGGCTTCCCGAGCGCTGTGCTCGTCACACAACTCGCGATCCTGACGGCCACCCAGCTCGGATCCTGGGCGCTGTCCAGCTTCACCGCAACCGCCGATGAGGCGGTCTCGAGCTCACGAGACGCCTTCCGGGAAGCGGTGACCAGGCGAACTCGGCGACGTGAGGTGGCCGAGGACGCGCGGGTCCTGCACGACTCGGCCATCAACACGCTCGGCGCGATCGCAAACGGTGGTGCCGGAACCAGCGATGTGGCAGCTGTCCGTGCTCGCTGTGCTCGCGATGTCGTCGTGGTGAGGGAACTGCTCCTGGCGAACTCGGAGCGGACCACGACGGCGACATCGTTCGAGGAAATGTTCGACTCGTCCCTTGTGCAGCTGTCCCGTTCCGGTCTGGATGCGCGCCAACTCGCGCGACTCTCCAACGCGGCCACCCCTGATCAGATACGGGCGGTCGTCGGCGCGACGCGAGAACTGCTGCTCAACACGTTCAAGCACGCGGGGGTGCAGCGTGCAGAACTGGGCACTGCATTCACGGGCGGCGAACTCATCGTGCGGGTCAGCGACCGGGGGCGCGGGTTCGACGGTGCCATTCGCTCGGGCCGCGGTCTCGCGAGGTCCGTGTTCGCCCGCATGGAGCTCGTGGGGGCGAGCGCCACAGTGACTTCGGAGGAGGGCGCCGGTACGACGGGGATCATCCGGCTGCCCCTTGCGCTGTCGCCCTCGCAGGATCCGGGCTCCGAGCATCCGAGTGTCGACGTCGTCGCGGGCGGTGAGTCGCTGGTCAGGCGCGCAGCGTTCTTCTGGGCGACCGGGGTCACCGTGGTCGGCGTCGTTCTCGAGTCCGTGAACAGGGTGGGTCTGGCAAGCGCGGCCTACCCCATGCTCGCGGCCAACGTCGTCGCGATCGTCGTCGCTTGGTTTGCGTTCCGGGTTGGGCCTCGGCTCAGGACCGCGCTGGTGCTGAGCCTCGTCCCGCTCGGCGTCGCGGCGTTCACGCTCTCCGCCGCTGCAGTCTCCTTCGGTGCGGTCGACGCCGTGCTCTGGCAGGCGCTCGCGCCGAGCGCGGCCCTCGTGCTCGTGCTCGCCGTTCCGGTTGCAGACCCCCGCAGAACGGCGTGGCTCTCGTTGCTGATTTACGCCCTCGCGAGCTTCGTTCTCGCTGGCCTCGTGACACCGATGCTGGGTGGCGCCGCTCTGACGGTCCTCGTTGCCGGTCTTGTCGGGGTCGGGTTCACGCTCGCTTGGATGCACTTCAGGGCAGCCATCGGGCAGATCGGGTGGAAGGTCAACGCGGACCAGGAGGCGGTGTTCCGCGCTCGGATGCAGGAGTCGCGCATCGAAGCGGCAGATGAGGCGCGGAGATACTGGCTGCAGGCAGGCCTCGACGGTTCGATTCGCGTGTTGGACGCGCTCGCAAAGGGCGAGGCGGACCCCGACTCGCTGCAGACGCGTTCGACGTGTGCGCTCGAGGAGTCCTTCCTGAGGCAGGTCTCCCTCCTCAGCTCGGAAGCCGTGCACCTCGGTCCTTGGCTCGTGCGAGCCCTCAGTGAATGTCGGCGGAGGAACTCGGTGCTGCGTCTGAGCGCCGACGACGTGGACATCGTGGATCCAGAGGCCGCCGATCGGCTCGGCCAGCTGCTCGTGTCCAGCGCCGCGGCGATTCCAGCCGCGGGGGAGCTCACGATCACGGTGTTCGAGCAGCACGGTCGCGCGACGTGCACCGTCGTCGGCGACTCCCCGTGGATCTCCGAGGCCGGCCAGCAGTGGGCAGCACTTCAACCAGTTGGCATGGCTGCCAACTTCACGAACAACACCTACGGTTCCCAGGATGTGCTCCAGCTCTCGCTCGGAGCACGACGACTCAGCACTGCCGCGGTCGACCAGTGGGACAGCCCTACGACAGAGATGAGCCTGACATGAACAGCGGCGATAGCCTCGACCATGGAATGCCCCACGGGGAGGGGCCGCGGAAGGTTCGCGTCGCGGTCGTCGAAGACCACCTCCTTCAGCGCGCACGCACCGTCGAGCTCTTGGATTCGGCGGGCGATCTCGTAGTCGTGGCGAGCGTCGAGACGCTGCCGGAGCTGTTTCGCTGGCTGAGCGAGACCCCGCGACCAGAATGGCCGCAACTGGTGGTTCTCGACCTGATGGTGGACCGCGGGGAGAGCGCAGATCCTGCGCTCATCGAGCGGCTCACGAAGGTCATGAGCGTGCTTGTCCTCTCGGCGCTGGCCTCCCCACCCCTGGTTCGTGCCGTGCTCCGTGCCGGGGTCGCGGGTGTTGTCGGCAAGCGGGACTCCGAGTCGGCCATCCTCGGCGCCGTCCACTCGGTGCTCGACAACGAGAGCTGGCTCACGCCCGACCTGGCCAGTGTGATCGCGAGCGATCCGGAGCGGCCGAAGCTCAGCATCCAGGAAGAGCGCGCCATGGTGCTCTACGCTTCCGGGCTGACTCTCGACGCGGTCGCGGCGGCCATCGGGGTCAAACCCCACACGGCGAAGAAGTACCTGGCCAGGGTGAAAGCCAAGTACGCGGGGGTCGGCCGCCCGGTCTACACGAAGATCGATATCGCACGTGCGGCGAGGGAAGACGGCTTCTTCGAACGCGAGTGACCCTCTTTATGAGGTCATTTATCTCCTGTCGCATTTCGGCGGGTAGTCCTGTCCTACGCTTGCCATTGTCTGCACCAATCGCTGTCGATGTGACGGCGCATTTCTGGTGCGACGAGAATTGCAATGAATGCAGCGCAGGTGGGCGAATCGGAATTGTGATTCGCCGCACGCGAAATAGGTACCCAGGGGAGAACATGTCTGAATCCGGTGTCACACAATCAGCAGCGATGTCGAGTGCGTCGCCGACTCGGCGAAACCTCGTCAAGGGCGCGGCGTGGGCAGTGCCGGTACTAGCGGTCGCCGTTGCTACGCCGATGGCCGTCGCTTCGCCGAAATGCCTCTCGGCGTCAGATGTTTCCATCGTCTACTCGAATCAGCCGGTTACGACTCCAGCTGCCACGGTGACTGATGCTGCAGCACAGAACCCCGGGTACTTTGTGCATCGGTTTACGCCTGGCACGCCCTACACCGTCAGGGGAACGGCCACATTTACCTTCAATGGCTCGAGCCCGACCCTGACCTCAGGTCTGAGAGTTCGTGTCGGAGCCACATCGTCGGTTGTCTGGCTCGCCGCGGGTACTCCCACGGCGACATCGAGCGCCGGAAATGTGATTGTCTCGGCGGTGTCGGCGCCTTCAACCTCGCCGACGGCAGAGCGTACGCTCACACTTGCCTCCACTGCGGGGCCCACGGGTCTCGTCAATCCCGGCGACACGATTACAGTCATCTGGGAAGTCACGTCAAATGTCCCTGGTGCGAACTGGAACGGAACGTCAACAGGGTTCGCATTCCCCTACATCGGCCTCACTGATTGCGGGGGCACCGTCGTGCCTATCAGCCCGCAAGCCGCGATCATCCCTCGCCCGTTCGACGTGTACCAGTACCACATCTGATCCTCGTCAAGGTTTCAACGATCGCTCACTACAGCGTTGCTCCCTGTCGAGTGACTCAGGCGATCTTGACTCGGCGTTTGGGTTCTTGTGTGGATTGCGCGGGGAGTTCCGTGCGAGACGCGTTGCCCTGACCGCGAGGTATGAAACGCCTAATAGTTGTGGGAAGCCAAAGCCTCCGTGAGTATGCGAGCCGCGACGCTTGCAGCTCACGGAGGCTTTTCTTGTGACTCATCCAACGCATGTAGAAACGCGGAGGGCGTCCCGTTGTGGTCGTGAGCGGGGGTGTGGTGTCCTCGCGCGGTGTTCCATGCCGCGCCAGGCGGTCGTTATAACAATGTTCTTGTACCCCTGGTGCCGCAGACCTAGCCGTAACCACACGTCTGGTTCCCCGCCCCGTCTGGCACGCGCACAACGCGCGCCCGGCGGGGTTTCTGCGTGTCCGGAGGGTTGCGGAGCTGCCGTCGGTGGAACGCGAAAAGCGGCGCCCTCCAATTGGAGGGCGCCGCTTTGAAGAGACGTGCAACACCGGCCGCGGGCCGACTGCGGGAGCTCGCGCTCCCCGGAGCTCAGGCGGTGCAGCTCGGGTTGATGGCGGTGAACGTGAACGGGCCGATCCAGATGTTCTGGTTGGGGCGGTCAGCGGGAGCCCGCCCCGAGTTGTTGGCGACGAACGTGAGGTCGAACTCCGACGTGAACGGGTTGGTGACCGCCACGTTGCCGGCACCGCTGGTCGGGATGACCTCGGGGTTCGGTGCCCCGGTGGCTGCCCGCCACGCGTTGTTGCTGAGCCCCTGTCCGACGACCCAGGTCGAGTTGTAGGTGCCTGTGCCCGACGACACGTATACGCGCTCTGCGCCACCAAGACCGTCGATCGCCTGGACCCCGTCGATGTCCTTGATCTTGTAGGTCAAGTCATCCACAACCGAGGGGACGCCATCGAGCGCGAAGGCGAACGTGACTCGCTCCCCTCCGCCGGCGTTGTTGAGGTTCTGCGTGTCGAGGGAGAGGCGCACGCTCGGCAGTGCCTCGCCGCCGGCAGTCGCGGAGTCGAGCAGGAAGTTGTTGGCCGTGTTGATGGTCATGTTGGCCGCTCCGTTGGGGACGGCGCTGAGCGTCAAAGTGAAGTCCTTGCCGTCGCCGAACAGATCGGTCCACGTGAAGACCGCCGAGGTGGCGCTGGTCCTGGTGTACGTCGCCGTCGACGTGCTGATCGTCTCGGTGCAGGTGACCGATGCCGAGGCGAAGGGTGCCGCAGCGGCCGTCGCGAAGACGGGGATCGACCATGCGAGCCCCTGCGTGACGGTGCGCCGGGAGACTCCTGCCGGAGGTGCATCCGTGAGAGCGTCGTCGGTCGTCAGTCGATGGGATGTGGGGTTGGAGGTCATGAGGCCGCCTTGCGCGCAATGGAGGGGAATGGGGGATGGGGGATGGGGAATTCAGGATGGGGGATCCTACGAGCATTCATACAGGCGTGCGGCATCCGAACAAACGAAGAAGTTGATTTGACCTCCGAAAAGGGGTCCCAGTGTCGGATGGCCGTTGTAGGTGCAGCAAAGCTCCCACGCTCCGCCTTCGCGGGCACCGTCATGGGCCTGCCCCGTCGACCGAAGCTGGGCGTGCAGGAAGAGCGGGCATTGGTGCTCTACGCGGATCTGCGGTGAGGACGGGAGACGGCTCCGCCGCCCTGCATCCACCTACAGGGTCGCGGCGAGCGCCAGCGTCGCGAGCGGCACGATGATCGCGGCCCCAACCAGCCCGAGGGCTACGAAGCGCAGCCACGAGATCGTCACGCCGAGTGACACGAGCCGCTCGTGCCAGAGCAGCGTCGCGAGTGAGGCCCACGGCGTGACGAGCGGACCGAGGTTGACGCCGATGAGCAGTGCGACCAGCCTGGCGGGGCTGTCGGCGACGGGTTCCAGCGCTAAGTATGCGGGCAGGTTGTTGATGCCGTTTGCGCTCGCGGCGCCGATCGCCGCCAGCTGCAGGAGGCTGAGGGGGTCGTCGCCGCGGCCAGAAACAGACGCGAGCAGCTCGCTCAGCCCATGTGCGTGAGCCGCCTCGACGAGGACAAACAGCGACCCTGCGATACCGAGCGCCTGCCAGGGCACGAGCCCGAACCGCAGGGCCGCTCGTCGGCGCGCGGCGAAAGCGACGATGAGCAGGAGCGCGGCCGCCCCCGCCGGGATCGCCACCTCGATGCCGGAGACCAACAGTGGCAGCAGCAGCGCCGTGACCACCGCCGAGAAGACCAGGAGCGGGCGGTCCCGGATGCTCGTGGGAGTCGGCATCCGATATCGGCGGTCGAGCTGCCGGCGGAAGACGAACGACAGGATGGCGGCGCTCGCCACCACACCCACAAGCGCGGGCGCCCACGTGAGTGCCAGGAACTGCAGTGGCCCGCCCTCGAAGGATCTCGCCGCGAGCAGGCTCGTGAGGTTCGAGACCGGCAGGAAGAGCGATGCGGTGTTCGCGAGCCAGACGGTCGCGAGCGCAAACGGGATGGGCGACACCCCGACGTGCACGGCCAGCAGCACCACGACTGGCGTAACGAGCACAGCGGTCGTGTCGAGGGAGAGAAATGCCGTGCTGACCACGGCGAGCAGGAGCACGAGCATCCACAGCAGCCAGAGCCGCCCCCGGCCGAGCTTCGCGAGCCGGTCAGCGAGCGCCGAGAAGACGCCGGCCTCGCTCGCGAGCTCAGCGACGATCGTGATGCCCACGACAAACGCCAGTACGGGCAGGACCCGCTCGCCCAGCTCCAGCAGCTCGGGAGCCGGCAGCACACCGGCGGCCGCGACGACAACCGCTGCGACGACGAGCACGGCGGTAGCGATGATGGGGGCGATGCGGGACGCGCGGGACTCGGCCATGGCGGAGCAAGCATAGGCCCGCAACGCGCCTGCGATGTCGGTGCTCGCTCGTAGGATTCGAGTATGAGCTCGAACGGTGCTGTTCAGGTGCGTGAGGCGGCCGTCGTCGTCAGCGGACTGCGCGTCAGTCGCGGTCGCACATCGGTGTTCGACGGGCTTGAGCTTTCCGTCCCGCGAGGTCAGATCACGGGGCTCCTCGGGCCATCCGGATGCGGGAAGACGACCCTCATGCGCGCGATTGTTGGCGTCCAGAAGACTTCCGGCGGCACGGTGACCGTGCTCGGTGAGCCCGCTGGCTCCCGGCAGCTTCGCTCGCGCGTCTCCTACGCGACGCAGGCCGCATCCGTCTACGACGACCTGACCGTGGCGCAGAACCTCGGGTACTTCGCGAGTGTGCTCGGCAGGGGGCGCGCCGGGGTGGATGCGATCATCGAACGTGTCGGGCTCACCGCCCAGGCGAAACAGAGAGTCGAGTCGCTGAGCGGCGGCCAGAAGAACCGGGTCTCGCTCGCCGTCGCGATGCTGGGGGAACCCGAGGTGCTGGTGCTCGACGAGCCCACCGTCGGCCTCGACCCCGTGCTGCGGGAGGAGCTCTGGGCGCTGTTCCGCTCACTCGCCGACAGCGGTGCGACCCTCTTCGTCAGTAGCCACGTCATGGACGAAGCCATGCGCTGCGACCGCCTCCTCCTGATGAGAGACGGTCAACTCATCGCCGACACGACCCCGCCGGAACTGCTGCGCGAAACGGGGACCAGCGACGCCGACGCGGCCTTCCTCGCGCTCATCGAACGTGGCGAGAGTACGGGGCGTCACGCCGGCCCGGTTGAGGGGGACGCATCATGAGCCCCACCAGGACCTTCGCGACGGCCGGCCGCGTGCTCAGCCAGATCCGGCACGACCCACGCTCGATCGTCCTCATGGTCGTCGCACCGAGCCTGCTCGTCGGCCTATTCTCTTGGCTGTTCTCCGAACAGGACGGCGTCTTCCAGCAGCTGGGCCCCGCGATCCTGGCGCTGTTCCCGTTCATCATCATGTTCCTCATCACGAGCATCACAACCCTGCGGGAACGCCGATCCGGAACGCTCGAGCGCCTCATGACGACGCCGCTCTCGAAGGGCGACTTCATCGTCGGCTACGCACTCGCCTTCGCCGTCGCGGCCGTGCTGCAAGCAGTGGTGACCGTGGCGTTCGCCGTGATCGTGTGCGGCCTGAGCGTGGAGGGACCGCTGTGGCAGCTCGGCCTCGTCGCGGTCGCGGATGCGCTGCTCGGCACAGCTCTCGGGCTCCTCGCCAGCGCGTTCGCGCGCACCGAGTTCCAGGCCGTGCAGTTCATGCCCGTACTCGTGTTCCCGCAGGTGCTGCTCGGCGGCATCCTCATGCCCCGCGAGCAGATGCCGGACGCACTCCAGGCGATCTCCGACTGGCTACCGCTGAGCTACGCCATCGATGCCATCAACGCGGTCACGGCGGGCGACGAAGGCTGGGACCTCTGGGCGCCCATCCTCGTCATCCTCGCCTTCGCGTCTGGCGCGCTGGTGCTCGGATCGCTCACGCTCCGCCGCCGAACCGGGTAGCAGCTACTTGGCGGCGACGCTGTCGAGGTGCTCACGCAGCGCGATGATGATGTCGTCGCGAGTCGTGTTGCGGGCGTGCGCGAGCTCCTCGATGAGCCAGTCGAGCGTCATGTAGTTCGCGTGCAGCAGGTTCGAGAGCTCGATGTTGACCTTGACCTGGTTCGGGCCACCGTCAACGGGCTGCTCGGCGTCCGGGTCGATGTCGGTGTCGAGTCCCTGCCCCTGCTCGACCTTCACAACAAACGCTCCCACCTCGACGAGTCGCTCGTAGGCGAGCGCCGCGGCGTCGGGGGAGACTTCCGTGACGGAGACGGCGTCGAGCAGCACATGCGCGGCTTCTCGGCTGGTAGTTGGAGTGGACATGCAACGAGGATAAGCGCGCACGTCGAACGGACAGTCAGGGTCCATCCATACAGGGCACAATCGGGGACATGAGCAGCAAACCCACAGCGAAGGCCCGCCCCACCTCAGACGCGCCAGTTGTGGTCATCGGCGACGCCATCGTCACCGAGCTGCGGGAGACGGAAGCCCGGGGAGGGCTCACGAGTCGCAGCTACGTGAGTGGTTCCGCCCTCAACGTTGCAATGGCGCTCGCGCGCCTCGGCGTTCCGGTCGCGCTCATCTCGAGCATCGGTGACGACGCGGACGGCCGGCGCATCCGCGACCACCTGGGCAAGCGAGGCATCCACTTCGCCCCGTCCGTGTCGCTCGCGGGAACAGGACGGGCGCTCGGAGAACCGGCAGACGGCGAGCCCCTTTACACGTTCGACGACGCGGCACGCGCCCGGCGCATCCGCTTCGACGACGAGCAGGTGGCCCTGATCCGCGCGGCCCCGTTCGTCGCGATCTCAGGCTTCGCGTTCGACGACAAGAAGCAGCACCGGCGCCTGCTCGAGGCGGTCATCCGCCCGCAAGAGCGCCTGCTCCTCGACCCGAACCCGCGCCTCGGGCTCGTCGACGACCCAGTGGCGTTCCTCGACAACTTCGAGCGACACGTCTCCAGCGCCCTCTTTGCGCACCTCTCCGACAACGACGCCGACCTGCTCTTAGAAGCTCCCCTCGATGAAGCGACCAGCGACATGCTCGACCTCGGCGCGACGCACGTGATCGCCACGGAAGGGAATCGCGGCGGGCGGTGGGTCAACCGGGCCGGCATCGACGTTGCCGAGCCCATCGTGGAGTTGCCGGGCGACATCGTCGACACGATGGGAGCCGGTGACGCCGTGTTCGCGACGGCCGTCGCCTCCATCGTGCAGGGTGGAGTTCCGCATCAGGTGGCGGATGCTCGACGCATCCTGAAGCGGGCCATGACGGTTGCGGCCGCCACGGTACGCGTCACGGGCAGCTTCCTCGCCGCGGACGACGACCTGCCGCCGGCCGCCGACGCGCTCTGATGCCCCGTCTCGGGATGGGCGCGAGGAACCCATCCCGAGACCGTGGAGCGGTGCGGAACTACTTCGACGAAGGCGTCAAAGTCGACTCGGAATCCGGGGCCGAACCGGAAGCCGAGGCCGCCGCCGCGCGCTCGCGCTTCTGCTTGCGCTGCACGTAGACGCCCGCGACGATCGAGATGCCAGCGATGATGAAGCTCGTCGTGACCTCGATGAGGCGCGTCTCGCCCGCGAAGAACATGTAGATGAGCAGCGCGGACAGCGCGACGATGACAACCCAGGTCAGCCACGGGAAGCCCCACATGCGGATGGCGCCCTTGGTCTTCTCGTTCGGGTCCTTGCCGGCGGCGATGGCGTCTTCCGCGAGGATGCGCCGTGAGCGCAGCTGGGAGACGGCGATGACGATCCACACGAAGATCGCGACGGCGCCGGTCGAGTTCACGAGGAACGAGAACACGTACTCGGGGGTCGTGTAGTTGAGCACAACCGAGAGGAGTCCGACGACGGCGGATGCGAGGATCGCGACGTACGGGGTGCCGCGCTTCGAGACCTTGCGGAACGCTTTGGGGGCTTCGCCGCGGCGCGACAGCGAGAACGCCATGCGGGAGGCCGTGTAGAGCGACGCGTTGAGGGTGGAGAGCAGGGCGGAGAGCACGATGATGTCCATCGCGAGGGCTGCCCAGCCGATTCCCGCGGCGTTCAGCATCGTGACGAAGGGGCTGACGCCCGCCGTGATCTGGTCCCAGGGCAGCACGATGAGGACCACGAGGATCGAGCCGATGTAAAAGAGCAGGATGCGCCACACGACCGAGTTGACGGCCTTGCGGACTGCTTGGGCCGGCTGCTCGGATTCGCCGGCGGCGATTGTGGCGACCTCTGCCCCGAACATCGAGAAGATGACGGGAAGGAGGGCGGCGAGGACGCCCGCGACGCCGAAGGGTGCGAAGCCGCCGTCGGCAGGCGACAGGTTGCCGAACGTGGCCGTGTTGTTCGGGATGATGTGCGCGATGAGGAGCGCGCCGACGATGATGAAGATGATGATCGACACGATCTTGATCGACGCGAACCAGAACTCGAACTCGCCGAACGATTTCACGCTGATGAGGTTGGCGATGAGGAAGACGAGCGTGATGACAAGCGCCGGGATCCACTGGGGGATCTCCGGCAGCCAGCCGCTGATGATGACTGCGGCGGCCGTGGCTTCGATGCCGACGACAACAACCCAGAACCACCAGTAGAGCCAGCCGATAGAGAGGCCGGCCCACGGCCCGATGAAGCGCGTCGCGTAGGCGGAGAACGAACCCGTCTCCGGCGATATTGAGGCCATCTCGCCGAGCATCCGCATGACAAGCACGACGACGACCCCGGCGAGGGCGTAGGCGAGGATGACGGCAGGGCCGGCCGCGAGGATCGCGGTGCTCGAGGCGACGAGCAGGCCGGCGCCGATGACACCACCGAGGGCGATCATCGACAGGTGGCGCGGCTTGAGCGTGTTGGCGAGCGCCTCGCCCTGCTCGACGGCCGGACCGCGGCCTGCCTGGTGGCCGCGCTCGCTCAGGTCGCGGCCCTTCTCCGTGAAGACGGCTTCGGTGTGGGGCGCGGCTGCGCTCTCTGGAATCTGGCCGTCAGCGCTTGGGCACGTCATGGATCACGTTTCTCCTGGTGAAGGGGCCCACGGGTGCCGCGCGTTCGCTGGAGAATCAGCACATAAGGGGAGGAACGCGGCGCACACCTCGGGGTCGGTACTGAGCAAGGGTAGGGCTCTGCGTGCATCCCGTTCACCTTGTGTTCATAAGAGACGTGTTCAGAAGAGACGCGGGAGAGTACGAGCTGCCCCGCCTGCCGGGCGAGCACCCACGTCGAAGCTGAGCAGCTCAGCTGGCGGGGGTGTCGCCTGGCAGGGTCTCGGGGTCGCTCGGCTCGACGCTGCCGCGCGCGTCCCGTTCCGCCGGGGTCTCAGCTTCGGCGGAGCCGCCGGTGTCGACCGTGAACCAGCGGATCGCGACCCCGCAGATGGGCCCGATGAGCAGCGCGAACGCGACCGTGCCGATGCCGACGTCGCCGCCGAGCATCCAGCCGATCGCGAGGACAACAACCTCGAGGCTCGTGCGCACGATCCAGATGCGCCAGCCAGTGACGCGGTGCAGCCCCGTCATGAGACCGTCGCGCGGGCCCGGCCCGAAGAGCGCTCCGATGTAGAGGCCTGTCGCGAGGCCAAGGGTCAGGATGCCCCCGGCGAGCAGCAGGATGCGCCACCACAGGTCGAGGCCCTCGGGGATGATCCAGAGACCCAGGTCGGCGCACGGCCCCACGAATAGCGCGTTGAAGATCGTGCCGAAACCGGGACGCTGCCTGAGCGGGATCCAGATGAGGAGCACGACGACGCTGATGAGCACCGTGATGAGCCCGAACGGCAGGCCCGACTGCACCTGGATGCCGAGCGTCAGCACATCCCACGGGGAGACACCGAGCTCACCCCGAACGATCATGGCGATGGCGAGGCCGTAGAGGAGGATGCCGACGACGAGCTGAGTGGCGCGACGGGGCAGGCGGACGATGGAGCGCATCCGCTCATCTAAGCCGCAGACCCGCACGGGGATCGCGGTCCACTCAGGAAGAGTGGATGGGTGTGCCGCGCCCGCCGCGGGTCTAACTGAGGAAGCGCGTCTAGCTGACTGGCCGCGTCTAGCTGACTGACCGAACCGTCGAGCGGATCTCCTCGGCGGATGCGAGGAACTTCTCGAGCTCGCTCGGCGACATCGGGGTGTCGAGGATGCGTTCGACACCCTTGGCGCTCACGATGACGGGCGTCGAGATGGCGACGTCGTCGATGCCCCACTGCCCCTGCAGGAGAGTCGAGACGGGCATGATGGCATGCTCGTCGTTGATAATCGCCTCGGCGATGCGCGCCCCGGAGAGGCCGATCGCGTAGTTCGTCGCGCCCTTGCCCTCGATGACCTTGTACGCGGCAGTGCGCACGTCGTGGGTGATGCTCTCGAGCGTCTCCTCGGTGAAGGGGCGCTCACCGTCGCGCTCCCAGTCGAGGATCGGGATGGGGCCGATCGTGGCCTGCGACCAGAGCGCGAACTCGCTGTCGCCGTGCTCGCCGACGATGGTGGCGTGCACGCTCGTGGGGGCGAGGCCGCCCGCGAGCTTCGCGATGATCCAGCGGAGACGGGATGTGTCGAGCACCGTGCCGGAGGAGATGACGCGGCCGGGCGGGAGGCCGGAGATGCGCTGGGCGACAACCGTGAGCACGTCGCACGGGTTCGTGACGAGCACGAACACCGCGTCTGGGGCGAGCTCCACGAGTTTCGGCATGAGCGACTCGAGGATGCCGACGTTCACGCCGACGAGATCGAGCCGCGTCTGCCCGGGCTTCTGCTTCGCGCCCGCCGTGATGATGACGACATCGGCTCCCGCGACGGTGGTGATGTCGCTCGAGCCCGTCATGACGCTCGAACCCGTGAACTGGGTGCCGTGGGCGAGGTCGAGCACCTCGGCTTCCACCTTCTTCGTGTCGATGTCGTAGAGGGTGATCTCGCGCGCGACACCGCGGATGAGACACGCGTATGCGAGAGAGGTGCCGACGCTCCCGGCCCCCACGATCGCGACTTTCGACTGCTTCTGCAGGGGCATGGTGCTTCCTTTCGGGAAGATCAGCAACTCTCTGATCGTATGGGCGCTCGCCCGGGCACTGCGGCGTGTCGCGGCGCGGCTCGGGTTGGCCCGGAGGTGCGCTGGTTACGCTCGTTCGCATGCGCATCCCGTCGGAACCAAGTGAAGAATCACGGCACGACGGCGCGACTCCTCCTCCGATCGGAATCAACGGCACGAGCGGCCGCGGCGACACTGATCGCCGTGCACGCGGTCTCGAGGAGGTCGACGCCAGGCGGGTGCAGCGCGCCGATTTTGTGAAGCAGGTGCTCGCGAAGCGCGATGGCGGCTGGGATGCGAGCGACGAGACTCGCGCCGAGACTCGCGCCGACGCTCCGGGTGCGGACGCAGCGGACTCGATTGATCCTGCCTCCTCTGCCGACTCTGGCCCAACTACCGACTCTGGCCCAACTACCGACTCTGGCCCAACTACCGACTCTGGCCCAACTACCGACTCTGGCCCAACTACCGGCTCTGCGCCCTCGACCGACTCTGCGCCCTCGACCGACTCTGCCCCATTAACGGTTGCGGACACCGAAGAGCGCCTCGACTCCGAGCCCCGCGAGTCAGGGCGAGCGGATGTGCCAGCTGGCCCTTCCGCGAACGAGACCGTGGCCGTCGACGACTCGATCGTCGACGCTCTGCGCGCCGAAGGTCGCACTGCCGGCGGCTCGCGCGGCGACGCGCCACGCCCCGACCCTGCCCCACGCGTCGACCAGACGGTGGCTGTCGACGACTCGATCGTCGCCGCACTCCGTGCCGAGGGGCGCACTGCTTCCGCTGACCGCGACGCGAAAGCCAACGCTCCGAGCGCTGACGAGACCGCGCGTGTCGACCAGACGGTCGCCGTCGACGACTCGATCGTCGCGGCGCTCCGCGCCGAAGGACGCACAGCAACCGGCGATCGCGATGCGAGCGACGCGAGTGCCCCAAACGCCGAGAGCTCCGCCGCTTCCGCCTCCAAGCCGCCAGTGGACGACGCACCGCCGACCGCCGCGATCCCGGTTGTGACGCAGCTTCGCGACGTCCCGGTCTCGGAGGCCCTGCCAGCTGCGCTTGCGCTGCTGCGCGGCTGGCGCGAGCAGGTCGCCGCGGCGGACGCGCAGCGTGCCTCCGCGGTCGAGGCGGCCTCGAGCCAGCGCGCCAAGCGTCGCGCCGACACCACCTCGGAGCTTGATCGTGTGCTCGCCGGACCGGACGGCGAGGTGTTCCTCCGCTCCCTGATCGACGAGGTCATTCGGCCGGACGACGCGATCGCGGCGGGAAACGGCCTCGGCGACCTCGCTCCGAAACTTCCCGCGAGCCTCTCGCCCGGCACGAAACGCGCGTTCCAACTGGGCGCTTTCGCGGGGCCAGGCGTGCCGTGGCTCGCGGTGCCGCTCATGCGCCGAGCCACGTCGGCGTTCTTCGGCGACGACACCGTCCGCAACGTGCCCTCCGAGATCTCCGCCGCGACCGAGCGCGCGGCGACTCGCGGAGCCGCGTCGCGCATCCGCCTGCTCGGTGACGCGGTGCTCGGGGAGCGGGGCTCGAACGCGAGCCTCGAGACCTACACGCAGCTGCTCGCCGCCGGCCAGGTGCGCGAGCTCGAGCTTCGGGTCGTCGACATCGAGGCGCAGCCGGCCCTCTGGGACTTCGACGGCACCCTCGAGCGTGTCGTCTTCAAGCTCTCGGCGCTCGGCCGCGCCGCGCTTACCGCGCCGACGCCGCCGCTGATCATGCTGCGCGCGCAGTCGTCGGCTGACCTCGAGCTCACGGTGCAGGCGTTCATGCGCGCCTTCGAGCAGGAGGAGCTGCGCGGCCTGCACGTCGGCATCTCCCTCCCCGCCCAGTTCCCCGAGACGCCGGGTCTGCTTCGCCGCATCGGCGGATGGGCGCACATGCGCCGCGAGGACCTCGGCTCCGACATCACGGTCGCCATCACACGCGACGCGAACCACGAGCTCGAGCGGGCCGACGCCGTGATCAACGGCTGGCGCCTCGCCACGTACGCGTCGGAGGCTGATGTCGACGCCAACTTCGCACGCCTCCTCGACGAGGCCCTCGCGATCGACCACGTCGCCGCGTTCAGGGTCGAGGTCGAAGCGGATGCGCGCCGAGACGTCGCGCTCGCGGCCGCCATCGCGAAGGCGCGAGGCCTGCCGAAGCCCGTGCGGGTCGTCGTGCCGCGCTCGGCAGACGATGCGGCGCTGGAGCGCATCCGCTCGGCTGGCGTCGAGCTTGTGGAGCGCACACCCGTCGTAACGGGCACCACGCAGCGCCACGCGGCCAGTTATCTCCAGCACCGAGTCGACGTGCGAGCCAGGCAGCTCGGCGCGGAGCCAGCCGACGCGGCGCAGGCGGACCAGCCTTCGATCGCTCCAGGGATCGGTGCCGACGCCGTGCATCCCGACGACGAGCGCCTCCTCAGCGCGACGGCGCGCATGCGGCAGATCGACTCGGGCCCGAACCGCGAGCAAGACCGGGTGCTCGCGGACGACGCGGCCACCGTCACCGCCAGCATCCAGCTCGAGCTCTTCCCCGATGGTCTCTTCGAAGACGAGGAGCCTGCGGCCGAGCGGCCGGCACGCGTGAAGAAGCTGAAGCCGGCCTCGAAGCCCGTCATCGAAGACGACGAAGAGGTCACCGAGAACCCCGCAGACACGGGCCCAAGCCCCCGCCTCACCGAGGTGGTGCTCGGCCTCAAGCGCGGCAGGCTGCTGCGCAACACGTTCCGCAACGCGCCAGGAACCGACCCGTCGCTCGCCAGCAACCGCGAGTGGCTGCTCTCCATCCAGCGTCGAGTGCCGCGCAGCGAGCTCGGCATCGACGAGGTCGAGCGGCACCTGCTGCACGAGCCGGAAGACGTGGATGCCCTGCTCTCGCGAGCAGAGCGTGCGGCTGAGCCGTGGGCCCAGAAGCCAGGCTGGGAGCGGGCGGCCGTGCTCGAGAAGGTGGCGAAGGCGCTCGAAGCGAACCGGGCGCGCCTCATCGAGGTCGCCGTCTCCGAGACGGGGACCCCGCTGCCCGACGTCGACGCCGACGTGAGCCGCTGCGTCGACCTCGCCAACTACTACGCGCACCTCGCACGCCAGCTCGACCGCATGCAGGGCGCAGACTTCGAACCCGTCGCCGTGACCGTCGTCACCCCGTCGTGGGTTCCGGCCGTCGCAGGCAGCGCCGGGCACACGGCGCAGGCGCTCGCGGCCGGAAGCGCGGTTGTGCTGAAGCCATCGCCGCGCACGCGCCGCACGGCGGCCGTCTTCGCCGAGGTGCTCTGGGATGCGGACATCCCCCGCGACCTCGTGCAGCTCGCGATCTGCGACGAGAGCCTCCTCTCAGATGAGCAGCTCGGACAGATGCTCATCACCGACGACCGCGTTCAACGCGTGCTGCTCAGCGGCAACTGGGAGACGGCGCGCTCGTTCCTGCGCTGGCGCCCCGACCTGCCACTCATCGCCGCGACAAGCGGCAAGAACTCCATGATCATCACGCCGAGCGCCGACCTCGACCGGGCGGCCCTCGACGTCGCCCGCAGCGCGTTCCTCAGCGCGGGACAGCGACCCGGCCACGCGGGCACAGTCATCCTCGTCGGCTCCGTGGCGCGTTCGAAACGCTTCCACGAGCAGCTCGCCGACGCCGTCGCCTCTCTTCGCATCGGTTATCCGAGCGACCCAGGCGCTGTTGTCGGGCCGCTCGTCTCCCCACCCGACTCGCAGCTGCGCTTCGCGCTGTCCTCGCTCGGCGAGGGCGAGTCGTGGCTCGTCGAGCCACGCCAGCTCGATGACACGGGCCGCCTCTGGTCCCCCGGAATCCGCGTCGGAGTGAAACCCGGCAGCTATCAGCACGTCACCGAATTCTTCGGCCCGGTGCTGAGCGTCATGCACACGCACACGCTCGACGAGGCCATCCGCCTGCAGAACTCGACCCAGTACGGGCTGACGGCGGGCATCCACTCGCTCGACCGCACCGAGATCGCCGAATGGCTGCGGCGAGTCGAGGCGGGCAACCTCTACGTGAACCGAGACATCCTCGGCAACACGCCCCAGCGGCAGCCGTTCGGTGGCTGGCTCCGCTCGATGGTCGGCACCGCCACGAAGTTCGGCGGGCCCAACTCGCTGCTATCGCTCGGCACGTGGCGCTCCAACCACGGCGAGCAGTCCCAGACCCTGCACCTGCGCGGCATCGACGAGCAGGCCACGGCGCTCATCGAGTCGGCGGCACCCTTCATGGACTACGAGACCTTCGACCGCCTCCGCCGCGCATCCCTCAGCGACCAGATCGCGTTCAACGAGGAGTTCGGCGAGGTCTCTGACGTCTCGAACCTGAAGTTCGAACGCAACCTCATGCGGTACATCCCGGCTCGCGCCACGATCCGCGCGGCCGAGGACGCGACGCTCGCCGACCTCATCCGCGTCATCGTCGCGGCACGCATCGTGCGCTCGAAGCCGCTCATCACGTCCGGCATCGAGGTGCCGGAAGCGGTGCTCGCCGAACTCCAAGCGCAGAACCTCACGGTGCAGCGCGAGACAGACGCGGAGTTCGCGGAGCGCGCGCGCAGCGGTGGCATCGAGACGCTGCGGGTGCGCCTCGTCGGCGGCAAGCGGCGCGAGTTCTGCGACGCGCTGCAGGGCGACCCCGACATCTCCATCTGGTCGGACGAAGTGACGCCCGCCGGTCGCATCGAGGCGCTCCCCTTCCTCCGCGAGCAGGCGATCTCCATCACCGCGCACCGGAACGGACACCCGGACCCGCGCATGCAGCAGCTGTTCCCGTACGAGCAGACCTTCGACCCGGACGCGCCCATCACGCAGGGCCCCATCAAGTCCCGCGGATAGCGCGGCTGCCCCGGGGCTTGGGTTGGCCTTCGAGGGCCTGGGTCGTGCTCCGGCCTCGGGGCGCGCGGCCTCCGGCCTCCGGCCCCGGCCTCCGGCCTCCGGCCTCCGGCCCCGGGGCGCGCGGACCGAGCCCCGCTGCCCGCGTTGCTCCCGCTGTCTGCGGCCGCACTGTCCAACCTGAGTGCAGAATCGGTGCCAATCGCCAGTTGGAAGGTTTCAGGCGCGCGTATTGCACTGATGTTGGACAGTGACTCCGGCGTCTGAGGCGCCCGGGCATGGGCGGCCGGTCTCCGCTGAGTACCCACGGCGCGCGCTCCCGGCAGAAGAGTGAGGCAGATGCAGACCGGCCGGTCTCCGCTGAGTACCCACGGCGCGCGCTCCCGGCAGAAGAGTGAGGCAGATGCAGACTCCTGCGATGCGGAACGTGCGTCTGCCCCACTCTTCGCGGCGGAGGAACGGATCGGCAGCAGCAGCGGCAGGGGCGCGGCGGGGCGCGGGCCAGAGCGGCGGGGCGCGGGCGCGGACGCGGGCACCCGCACGGACGCGAGCGCGAGCTGGCGCGGGCACCGGATGCGGGCCTCGTGGCGGCGCAGGCGCGTCGCCTACGATCGGGCGCATGTCTGCCGTTGTCGCCGGAACCCCCAAGTCCCCTCAGCCCCCTCAGTCCCCCAAGTCCCCCATGTCCCCTGAGCCCGTGAAGTTCGCGCTCGCCGTCGATGCCCTCGCTCGCGAGCTGCCTGGCCGAGTCGTGACGGAACCGGAGTCGCTCGAGCCGCTGCGCGTCGACCGCTCCGGCGTGGTCGCGGCCGGCGTTCCGCTCGCGCTGGTCGAGGCCGAGTCTGTCGAGGATGTGCAGGCGGCGTGCCGAATCGCGAGCGAGTTCGGCGTGCCGGTTGTCACGCGCGGGGCAGGCACGGGGCTTGCGGGCGGCGGGGCCGCAGGCCATGGCGAGATCGTGCTGTCGACGCTGCGCATGAACCAGATCCTCGAGGTCTCGCCGGCCAACCAGCTCGCGGTCGTGCAGCCTGGCATCCTCAATGGCGCCCTCAACGAAGAGCTCGAGCGGCACGGTTTCTGGTGGGCGCCGGATCCGGCTTCGAAGCACATCTCGACTGTGGGCGGGAACATTGCGACCAACGCCGGTGGCCTGCTGTGCGCTAAATACGGGGTGACGCGGGAGGCTGTGCTCGGCCTCAAGGTCGTGCTCATCGACGGTTCGGTCATCGACGTCGGCCACCGCACGGTGAAGGGTGTCACGGGCCTCGACCTGTGTGCGCTCATGGTCGGTTCGGAGGGCACGCTCGGCGTGATCGTTGAGTGCACGCTCAAGCTGCGCCCGCTTGTGGCGGGGGTCGTGCCGACGATCGGCGCGTACTTCACCGATGTGGGGAGCGCGGCGCGTGCCTCCGCGGCCGTCACGGCGTCGGGCATTCAGCCAGCCATCATGGAGCTGATGGATGCGGGCGTTCTGCGCGCAGTATCCGCGTACACGGGGGTTGACCTCGCCTCGCACGGCGACTCTTATTTGCTCATCCAGACGGATGGCGCGAACGCGGTCGCCGAAGCCGAGGGCATCGTCGAGGTGCTGCGCGCCAACGGCGGCACGGTCGAGATGACGACCGACCCGCAGTCGGCGCTGACGCTCGTGGATGTGCGGCGCCAGGCGTACGCGGCCAAGGAGGCGCTCGGCAACGTGCTGGTCGAGGACGTGTCCGTACCCCGTGACAAGCTGCCGGACATGTTCGCGAAGATCGACGAGGTCGCGGCGCGCACCGGCACCACGATCGTCACGGTCGCGCACGCTGGCGACGGCAACCTGCATCCGACGTTCATCTACGACCGAGCGGAGTCCGTCGTGCCGCAGGCGGTGTGGGATGCGGCCGACGAGCTGTTCACGTACGCCATCTCGATCGGCGGCACCCTCACGGGGGAGCACGGCGTCGGCCTCCTCAAGCGGCAATGGCTTGGCGAGGAGCTCGGCGAGCGCCAGTTCGAGCTGCAGCGCGGTATCAAGCGGCTCTTCGACCCGCAGGGGCTCCTCAACCCTGGCAAGGTCTTCGCCGAGTAGGTCGCACCTGCCCGCCGTCTTTCGTTCGTAGCCCTCGCCCGCGCGCTCACCGTGCGTCGGGTTCCGCCCGGCCAACTTCCGGGATGGCTGGCCGCTGCGCCGCCTCTTGGGGCGATCTGGGCTGGATTGATCACGCAAGACGGTCGCGCGCCACCCCCGCAGAATCTCTCGATTGACGGGAAATTTTGCGGGACCTCGGGCGTGCCGTCCAGGCGGGAAGTCCGCGAAACAAGAGCGTCACATTCCGTCCACTAGTCTCGGGACATGGGTGACCTTTTCGATGGCTACAGCCAGGCTCTGACCAGGCAATCCCAAGCGGCGCTGTCGCCGCCATTCGACGAGATGTTCATGGGGGAGGCGCCCGAGGGCGAGCTGGATCCGCGGCGCACGTACCGAGATCTCTACGACGTCCTCTCGGGGATGACGCAGGAGCAGATCCGGCATCGCTCCGACTCGCTTGCCGACTCGTACCTCGCGCAGGGCGTCACGTTCGACTTCGCCGGCGAGGAGCGTCCGTTCCCGCTTGACGTGGTTCCGCGTGTCATCGAGCGCGCCGAGTGGCAGAAGACGGAAGCCGGCATCAAGCAGCGCGTGCGTGCGCTTGAGGCCTTCCTCGACGACGTGTACGGCGACCAGCGGGCCATCGCCGACGGCGTGATCCCTGCGAGCCTCATCGCTTCCTCGGTGCACTACCACCGGGTCGCGAAGGGTATCCGCACGGCGAACGGGGTGCGCATCCACGTCTCGGGCATCGACCTGATCCGTGATGAGCACGGCGAGATGCGCGTGCTGGAAGACAACGTGCGCGTGCCGTCGGGCGTCTCGTACGTCATCTCGAACCGCCGCGCTATGGCGCAGACGCTCCCCGAGCTCTTCTCGCGCATGCGCGTCCGCCCCGTGGGCGACTACCCGAACCGCCTGCTGGGCGCGCTTCGGGCATCCGCGCCGGACGGCATCGAGGATCCGACGGTGGTTGTCCTCACGCCTGGCGTCTACAACTCGGCGTACTTCGAGCACACGCTGCTCGCCCGCCTCATGGGCGTCGAGCTCGTCGAGGGGCGCGACCTGTTCTGCTCCGGCGGCAGGGTGTGGATGCGCACGACGGCGGGCCCTCAGCGCGTGGACGTCATCTATCGCCGCGTCGACGACGACTACCTCGACCCGCTGCAGTTCCGTCGCGACTCGATGCTCGGCTCGCCCGGCCTCATGATGGCTGCGCGCCTCGGCAACGTGACGATCGCGAACGCGGTCGGCAACGGCGTCGCGGACGACAAGCTCGTCTACACGTATATGCCTGACCTCATCCGCTATTACCTGTCGGAAGAGGCGATTCTGCCGAACGTCGACACGTGGCGGTTGGAGGAGCCGGACGCGCTCGAGGAGGTGCTCGACCGCCTCGACGAGCTTGTCGTGAAACCGGTTGACGGCTCGGGCGGCAAGGGCCTCATGATCGGTCCGAGCGCCAACAAGCAGGAGCTCGACGAGATGCGGGTGCGGCTGCTCGCCGACCCGCGCGGTTGGATCGCCCAGCCGGTTGTGCAGCTCTCGACGATCCCGACGCTCGTGGAAGACGGGATGCGTCCGCGGCACGCTGACCTGCGTCCGTTCGCCATCAACGACGGCCACGACGTGTGGGTGCTGCCCGGCGGCCTCACCCGCGTGGCGCTCCCGGAGGGGCAGCTGGTTGTGAACTCGAGCCAGGGTGGCGGTTCCAAGGACACCTGGGTGGTCGGCGCCGAGCGCAGCTTCTCGAAGCCCGTGCCGCACGGCGTCGAGGAACTCCTCGATGACCAAGCCGATGCGTCTGAGACCCCGCACCCCGTGACGGGCGTGCTGCGGGTCATCCCGCACCGCCAGGACCACATGCCGCAGGATGCCCCGAAGCGCGGCGACCAGCAGCAGGTGCAGCAGCAGACGCAGGGGCGAGTCCCGCAGGCCCAGTCGCATTCGCAGGCGCAGTCGGAGCAGGTCCAGCAACAGCAGCAGGCGCGCACAGACGCGCCGGCGCCGGCCGAATCGGCTGGCACGAACCAGAAGGGAACGGACGCATGCTGAGCCGTATCGCCGAGTCGCTGTTCTGGATCGGCCGCTATGTGGAGCGGGCCGACGGAACGGCGCGCATCCTGGATGTGCACCTGCAGCTGCTCCTCGAGGACCCGTGGGTCGACGAGGCGACGGCCTGTCGGTCGCTCCTGAGTGTCATGGGTGCGGCGGATGTGCAGCCGGACGCCGAGCTGACCCGCTCTGACGTGCTGAACCTCATGGCCGTCGATCGTTCGCAGCCCGCATCTATCGCCTACTCGGTGAACGCGGCTCGCGAGAACGCTAGGCGTGCTCGCGAGATTGTGTCGACGGAGCTGTGGGAGTGCCTCAACGCGACGTACTCGCGTATGCCGTTCAGCGTGCGCCAAGAGAAGGTGCACGACTTGTTCGCGTGGGTTCGCGAGCGTTCGGCGCTCGCGGTGGGCGTTGTGAACTCGGCTGCGAGCCGCGACGACGCCTACCAGTTCATGATGCTCGGCCGCTCGCTGGAGCGCGCCGACATGACGGCACGTCTGCTCGCGACGCGTTCGCTGACGGAGGCGTCGGGCGCATCCTGGACGACGATCCTCCGCTCGTGCGGCGCGTACGAGTCGTACCTGCGGACTTACCACGGCATGCCCTCCGCGGCGAACGCAGCGGAGTTCCTGCTCCTCGACCGGCTGTTCCCTCGGTCGATCCAGTACTCGGTGTCGACGGCGCTCTCCTGCCTCTACGACATCCAGCCCCGCCACGAGCGCGGCGGCCGCGTGGGCGTCACCGACCAGGCCCAGCGCCTGCTCGGGCAGATCTCGTCCGACCTCGAGTATCGGCCTATCCACGACACCCTGGCCGATCTGCCCCGTTATATGGATGGCGTGCAGGACGCGGTGTCTCGGGCCTCCGAGGCGATCCGCCAGCGCTACTTCCCGTCGATCACAGCCCCGAGCTGGGTGGGAGACAACTCATGAGCCGCATTCGCATCCGCCACTCGACCGGCTTCCGGTACGAGGGCGACGTCACGACCTCGTACAACGAGGCCCGCATGCTGCCGATGGCCAATAACGGCCAGTTCGTGCTGTTCGGGCACCTCGATGTCACGCCGCACTCGTCGACGCACAACTACTCCGACTACTGGGGCACGAAGGTGACGGCGTTCGAGGTGCTCAACCCGCACTCCGAGCTGTCGCTGACGGCGTCGAGTCTCGTCGAGGTTCGTCAGCGCCCCGAGGCCGGGCAGTTGTCGCTGAGCTGGGATGAGCTGGCCCGTGAGCGGCTTCGCAGCGTCGAGCTTGTCGAGCAGACGGCGCAGACGCGCCTGACGATGCCGCCGGACGACGTGAAGGCGCTCGCGGCCGAGGTGAAGGGCGCGAACAGCGGACCCGCATCCACGGCCATGGAGATCCTGCACCTCGTCTACGAGGCGGTCGCCTATGAGGGTGGCGTGACGGGTGTCCGAACGACTGCCGCCGAGGCGTGGGAGCACAAGCGCGGCGTCTGCCAGGACATCTCGCACATCGCGCTCGGCGCGCTGCGCGCTGCCGGGATTCCCGCGATCTACGTATCCGGCTACCTGCACCCCCGGCCGAACGCTGAGATCGGTGAGACGGTGAGCGGCGAGTCGCACGCGTGGATCGAGTACTGGGATGGCGAGTGGCGCGGCTGGGACCCGACGAACGACATCCCGATCGGCGAGCGCCACGTGCTTGTCGGCCGCGGCCGCGACTACAACGACGTGCCGCCGCTGCGCGGCGTGTACGCGGGGCCGTTCTCCTCGCAGCTGTTCGTGAAGGTCGACATCACTCGAGAGGCGTAGTCGTGCCGGGGTCGGTGTCCGGTTCGCAGGGCGGATCGGCGGGCGGGTCCCATGGCGGCTCGCAGGGGCGAGCGGATGCGCGTGGTCCTGCTGCCCCGAACCCCGACCCGTCCGGTGCGCCGGCGGCGTTCGTGGTCCCGACGGGGCACGGCGTCGACGTGCACGTCTACGAGTGGGCGTGCGCGTCGCCGCGCGGTGTGATCCACCTTTCGCACGGCTCCGGTGAGCACGCGAAGCGCTACGACGCGTACGCGCGCGATCTGGTCGCCGCTGGGTACTCGGTTGTCGCGCATGACCAGCTCGGGCACGGGCAGACGGGGCTCGGTTCGCATGGGCTCTCCGTGTTGCCCGCAACCGAGAACCGGGCTGCGCTCGAAGCGCTCGAGGACATCTCGGCGTGGGTGCGCGACCGCTACCCGAAAATGCCCTTGATTTTGCAGGGGCATTCCTGGGGCTCGTTCCTCGCGCAGCAGCTCCTCGCGCGCGATTCTGCGTTCTTCTCGGCGTGCATCCTGACCGGCACTGCGCTTGCCATGCCCGGCTTCACGAACCCGGGGAACCTCAACAAGCGATTCGAGCCTGACGAGTCTGGTCTGCAGTGGATGTCGCGTGACGCTGCGCAGCGGCGGAAGTTCGCTGACGACGAGTTGTGCTTCCGCATCTCCGAGCAGCCGGTGTGGGGTCTGCGGGGTGCGGTGCAGCTCGTGCATCTCCCGCCGCGCGCGGCGTCGGGGAAGCTCGACGACATTCCTGTGCTCATCATGGGCGGCTCCGAGGACTCGGTCGGCTATGGCGAGCGGGGACCGCGCGCGCTGGCGAGGGTGTACCGGAAGCGTTCGAAGCTCAGCGACGTGACGCTCAAGCTGTATCCGGAGGCGCGGCACGAGCTGCTCTTCGAGTTGAACCGTGACGAGGTCATCGCCGATATCGTCGCGTGGTTGGACGCGCGCATCCCGCCGCTCTTGTAGGCCTGCGCTGGCGCGCTGATCGGGATCACGCGAATGTTCGGATGCGCTCGAGTGGCACCAGTGAGCTCGCCTGGCATCGGCTCGCCGTAGAGTGCTTCCATGCACGGTGAGTACAAGGTTCCTGGCGGGAAGCTCGTCACAGTCGACCTCGAGGTTGAGGGCGGACGGATCGTCGACGCGCACCTCGCCGGCGATTTCTTCCTCGAGCCCGACGAGGCGCTCGATGACATCAACGGCGCTCTGAACGGACTGCCTGCGGATGCGAGCGCTGAGGAGATCACGGCCGCTGTGCGTGATGGCCTGCGTGCCGACGCGCAGCTGCTCGGCGTCACTCCGGAAGCGGTCGGCGTGGTCGTTCGCCGGGCAGTGCTGGGCGCCCGCGACTGGCGCGCGTACGACTGGCAGATCCTGCATCCGGGCCCTCTGACGCCGCGCGAGCACGTCGCCCTCGACCAGGTGCTCACGGAGGAGGTCGGCGCTGGCCGACGCCCCGCGACGCTGCGCCTGTGGGAGTGGGAGGAGACGGCCGTCGTGCTCGGTTCGTTCCAGTCGGTGAAGAACGAGGTCGACCAGGAGAACCTCGACAAGTACGGCGTGCAGCTGGTTCGGCGCATCACGGGTGGTGGCGCCATGTTCATGGAGGCCGGCTCGGTGGTGACGTACTCGCTGTACGTGCCGAGCGATCTTGTGCACGGAATGTCGTTCGCGGAGTCCTACGCGTTCCTCGACTCGTGGGTGCTGGATGCGCTGCACGGGCTCGGCATCAACGCTCGGTATGAGCCGCTCAACGACATCGCGAGCCCGTCTGGCAAGATCGGCGGGGCCGCGCAGAAGCGCCTCGGCTCCGGGGCGGTGCTGCACCACGCGACGCTCAGCTATGACATCGACGGCGACCGCATGACGGAGGTGCTGCGCATTGGCCGCGAGAAGCTGAGTGACAAGGGCACGCAGTCCGCCAACAAGCGTGTGAGCCCACTGCGGTCGCAGACGGGCATGGAGCGCTCGGCGATCATCGACCACTTCAAGGCGACGTTCGTGGAGCACTACGGCGGGACGCCCGGCGAGGTGACGGACGAGGAGCTGGCGAGGGCCCGCGAGCTAGCTCAGTCGAAGTTCGCGTCGCGGGAGTGGACGCACCGGGTTCCGTAGCGCGAGCGCCCCGGGCAGGGGAGAAGTACCCATCGCGGAACGCTGATTGCGTGGTTACGCTGGCGATTCATCCGAGAATTCCCCGGAGGATCCGCAGTGCCCCACGTTCGTAGTTCTGCCCTCGTCGCCCAGGCGGCGGCTTCGTGACCGCGTTCATCGACCCGCTCTCCGACGAGCGCGGGCCCGACGGCGCGGGCGGTGGCTACTCCGTCTACTGGGCGTCGGCCGAGCGGGTCACGCTCTCGACGCCCCTGCAGCGGTTCCTCATCGACGCGCAGTTCTCGCGCCTCCGCCCGATTCTCGTGACGACCGACCAGGCGCACGTGTCGAGCTTCGTCGCGGACGCGTTCCAGGCGGCGGGTGGGTACTGGGCTGTGTCGCACGGCGGCACTATGTTCGACGCGTTCCGCGGGACGCGCATCCGCAGCTTCGGCGACTTCTGGGCACCAAGGCCCGACGCCGAGATCGAACCGCACCCGACACTGTCGCGCCTGCGCGAGCACACAACGCCTTCGTTTGTCTTCGATGTGTACGTGCGAGACCGCGCCGACGACCGCACCCTCATCGGGGGCGCCGCCGACCTGCTCGTGGCGGGTCTCGGCGGGGCGGGCCTCGACCGCTGGGGCCTCGTCGAGCCGCTCGCGCAGCGTTGGACGCACGCCGCCGTCACGGAGTCGATGCGCCGGCAAATGCCCGTGACCGAGCGGCACTACGCGGCGGGCAGCGACGGTTCGACCGTCAGTCTCGCGGTCTCGCGCACGAAGTCGGGCATCCTCGAGCACGTTCGCGGCGTAGTCCCGATTCGCGACGCGGCCCTCGCACCCCTCGCGCACACGGCAGGTGGGTCGCTCGCCGCGCACCCGCGCGTGCTCGACACCCTCCGCGAGCTCGCCGAGCGCAACCGCGTCAACGTCGCGCTGCTCTCGACCGGTGAGGTCGAGGAGCGAAACGGCTCGGTCGGTCGCCTGCCCGGTGTTCGCCGCCCAGAGCAGCCGCTCGCCGTGCTCCTCGGCGCCCGCGCCGTGCGCGACCTCGCGATCGACGTGGATGCGCTCGCCGAGCAGCATGACGTCACCACCGTTGGTCTCCGCCGCGCCCCGGCGCTCATCGTGCGCCTGTCAGGGAGCGATCCGCTCTGGTATCAGCTGCGCGCGTTCGCGACGGACCTCAACCAGGAACGCCTCGCGTCCGCTCTCGCCGTGGAGTTCGCCACGGGCGACGCCAACGTGGGGAGGAGCTGACCGTGCCCATCGAACTGGTCCTGCTGAGCGAGGTCGCCCCGAGCGACGAGGTCATCGCGCGCGCTATCGCCGAGGCGCACCCGGAGGGGCAGCTCGTCTCGTTCGAGAACGGGGCCGTACGCCACGCCGTCGACGGGGCGGGAGCGTCCCTGCTGACGGTCTTCGAGAGCCAGCCGATCGCCGACCCGGCGAGCGCGGTCGCCGCCATCGCGCATCCACCCACAGCGTTCGGGCTGTGGACAGACGTGACCGTGCCAAGGAGCGAGCCGCAGCGCGGACGCGCCCTGGCCGAGCAGATCGCCGCGGCAGTCGGCGGCACCGTGACAGAGAGGGTGTGACGTGTCGGATTGGAAGATCGACCCCACCGGGGTGCAGACGGTGCTCACGAGCGTGCAGACCACGCAGGGTGAGCTCGCGACGGTCATCACGGAAGCGGGGATGAACGGCGTCATGGCCGGCGTCGCGTGGGGCGGGGGCATCACGGTCGGCGTCTCCGAGGCCCTCGCGGGTCTCCTCACGGAGCAGCAGTCGAACGTCACGGCCGTCGGCAACACCGTCAACGCGAGCGTCACGGGAGTCGCGAACGCCGTCTACGCCTACAACAACGGGCAGGAGCAGATGGCGCTCGAGTTCCAGGGCGCCATCGCGGATGGCTCCGACGGCGACTTCAGCTTCTTCGAGCAGCACGGCTACCGGGGGGACGCATGACTATCGAAGTCTGCACGGGGGACGGCCTCATCGACCCGTCGGCGTTCGTCTGCAAGAGCGCCGACCTCGATACGTCGCTCATCGAGGGGTCTGCGACGTCGCTCGAGGGGATGGGGTCTGGCCTCGTCGAGAAGGTATCGACCATCAGCACCACATGGACCGGCATCGGCGCGTCCTACCAGGCGCCGGAGCAGGAATCGGTGTACGCGGCGATCACGCCCGCGACCAACGCGGCCAGCGAGGTGGAGACGAGCTTCTCGAGCGCCGCCGGCTACCTGCGCACGTACGCGGAGGAGCTCCAGGGAGTAAAGGCGACGCTGCAGGACCTCGAGGAGCGCGCAGCGACGTTCCGACAGGAGGCGCTGCGCGGCTACGACGTGACGATCTGGGATGCGCACGGCCTGTTCTCGTCGGAGTTCTGGACGACCGACGTGACCAAGCTGGGCGACAAGAGCGAGCACATCCCGTGGACCGAGCACGGCCCGGCGATTGAGAAGAACGAGTCGCTCCTCGCCGAGTACGCCGCCATCATCGAGACGGTCTCGGCGGCCGCGACGACGTGCGCCGCGGGCCTCGAGACGCTCAGCACCGGCACGTACGTGACCGAGGACGAGGCCATCACGGCCGAGGCGATCATGGCGTCCACCGAGCTGCCGTGGGGCTACCCGGCTGACGAGGATCGCAACTGCTCGGAGTCGGTCGCGCACGGCGCTGGCAACTTCTGGCACGGCACCTGGACGGGTGCGGCGTCGCTCGTCGGCCGCGACCCCGTCACTGGTGATTGGGGCTGGGACAAGGCGGGCGCCGCGTGGGGCGGCCTCGGCAACTTCGCGCTCTCCACGGCCGTCGTGCTGTCGCCGACAACCTGGGCCGTGAAGCTCGTCGCTCCCGGTTCTGAGGCAGACCAGTGGTTCGACGACCGCGTCAACGTCGCCGCAACCGGATGGGGCAGCCTCATCGGCTACGACCACCAGGCCGCGCTCGCCGGCGAGAACGGCTTCCACGCGTGGGAAGAAGACGCGGTCGCGACGGGCACCGAGACGATCGCGAACATCGGCACCTTCTTCATTCCAGGCGCGAACATCGCGAAGGGCGTCTCGACGGCGGGCAAGGTCGGCTCGATCGTGACGCGCGTCGGCGGGTTCGCCGCCGACTTCGCGATCCCTGGCGGCTCGCTAGCCGTCGGCCTCGTGACGAAGGGCATCAAGTTCTCGCCAGACGGTCTGAAGATCACGCCGTACGTCGGCGCGACCGGGGTTGTTGAGGCTCTCTCCCCGACGGGTGGGGTACCTCCCGTCTCGTCGCACTTCGGGCTGGATGCGCCTGGGACTGCGGTGCCGCCCTCAGGGCCAGCGGTCACGCCGGCCCCAGGCGCTGGCACGCCCACGCCTACGCCCGGGGCCGCAGGTGCGCCGTCGGGCTCCGCCGGCTCCCCGCCTGGCACTACCTCCCCGACCTCCCCGGCCGGCAGTACCTCCCCGACCTCCTCGACCTCCCCCGCCGGCACGCCTGGCGCGACCTCCCCGACTGGTGCGACCGGCACTCCTGAAGGCCCGAACGGGGTGCGGGGCCCTGAGCCGGCTCCGACCCGGACACCTGAGGTCGAGGCCGAGCATCCGTCGGGCAACGGCTCGCAGGATGCAGGCGGCCAGCAGAACGCCCCTGGCCACCAGAATGGCAGCGGCCAGCAGGATGTCCCTGGCACAAAACCGGCGCCAGACGCGAACGGCGAGCAGGCGGCGCCCAACGCAGAGGGCACGCCGCCCGGACCGGCCGCCGCCGCGTCCTACCCGGAGCCACCCACGGAATACCCGCGTCCGGAGCCGACCCAGACAGTCGAGGTGCCGAAGGCGGACGCTCCCGGGCCCCGCACTCCGTTCGCGGCCAGCAGCGACTTGGCACCGAACAGCCTGTACCGGGTCGAGGGCCGCGGCGACTTCTACACGGACGCTGACGGCAAGGTCGTCTACGTCGAAGCGAACTACGGGACGACGGGAAATCTCAACGCCGATCTGCTCAACCCGCAGCCGAACGCGACGTACGTGGTGCATCCGAACGTCGGCGAGGTTTCCAACGGGGCGAGCGCCGCCCACGTCTTCGAGACGGACCATGCCGGCCGCACCGTCGGTGCGCACACGGAGCAGCTGGCACTCGGAGACGCGGACCGGTCGCCAAGCGTGCAGTCGCGCATCGGCGACGAAGGCGGCGATGGGTACGATGGCGGCCACCTGTTCGGGAACGGCTTCGGCGGCGGCCCAGAAGACGCCAACCTCATCGCCATGTTGAAGGAGATCAACAGGGGTGGTGGCGACAGCTACTTCAACCTGGAGAACTCGTGGCGTGAGCTCTTGCAGAAAGACCCCGCGACGACGATCGAGGTTTCGATCAAGCCGCACTACCCGGACGGGAGCACGGTGCCGGATCGCGTGCAGGTAACGTACTCGGTCAACGGCGAGATGCCCATCAACAAGGAGTTTTCGAATGTCAAATGAACGCGGACTCATTGCTGAGCAGGAAGCCCTCACGCGGGTCGCGAAGGAACTGCACGGCCTGCTCGGCCCGGGAGACGAACGCGCCGAGTACCTCGGGACGGTGCTCGCCCCGGTCACGTCGGAGCGTGTGCGGGCCGCGAACCCGAACGGAAAGTACAAGATGAGCGACGGGCAGTTCAACGCGCTCCCGTTCACGGAAACCCTGCGTGACGCCGTCCGGGACCTGCGGTCGGCGACGTACCGCGAGGGGGCGGGCACCTGGTTCAGCGCGAAGGTCTCAGTGACAGCCCAAGGGGCAGTCTCTGCGGAGTACAACTACGACGACGAGCCAGAGTGGGATGCGCCAGTCGATGCCGTTGCGTACCTGACCGACCTTGAGCAGTTCCCGCGAGACGAGGCCAACCAGCCCGAATGGCTCAAGGCCAAGCTCGCAGAGGGGCGCGCCGCGCGTCGCTCATGACGCTCTTGGTCGGGGCGAATACCCGAATGACCTCGACCTCGGGCCTGGGAAGTAGACGACGCCATGACGACGCAGAACATCGCGGGCCGTAGCACCGTTGCCCGCCTGAGCGAGGTGTTGACGGGGCTCAGCTGGCCGGTCTCGAAGCAAGAGCTGACCGGGGTAGCCGCAGCGCTGGGGTGGTCGGAAGCCCGGTCGACGAGCCGCAGCGCTCGCTACCGGACCGGATACATCGAGTCGCCCGAACGCGTCTCGAACGCCTCGGCTTCCGTCAAGGACGAGTCGGTGACCGAGATCCAGGTGAAGCTCAGCGGCGCGGACGCCAGCGGTGCCGCCGATGTCGCAGGTGCCCGGCGTCAACTCGGCGCGGAGCTCGCGGAGATCCTCGGTGAGGGAGCCGCACGTCAGGGCAGCGACATCGCTTGGGATCTCGACAACGGCGGCCGCCTTTGGCTGAAGTCGCTCGACACAAGCGTGGCGCTCATTGCGCTCCAGCCGGCATACGCCGAGATCGAGCGCCGCGAGGAGCGGTCGGGCATCAGCCCGGACCGGGTGCCCGGCGAGGCCATCTGATTCCAGGCACAGCACCGTTCGCGGCCACCGCAGTCGGCGAGGAGTGGTGATCGCTGGCCGCACCCGGGCTCCGAGAAGACGGGAGCACGGTGCCGGATTGCGTGCAGGCTACGTACTCGGTCAGCGGCGAGATGCTCCAGTCGATGCCGTCGCGTACCTGACGGACCTCGAGCAGTTCCCGCGAGACGAGGTCAACCAGCCCGCATGGCTGAAGGCCAAGCTTGTGGAAGCGCGTGCCGCGCGTGACCCGTGACGCTCTCGGTCGGGGCGCGTACCCGAATGAACTCGACCTCGGGCTCGGGAAGCAGACGACGCCATGACGATGCAGAACATCGCGGACATTGTCGGTGACGAGCGGTGAGTGCCCGCGCATGTGCGTCCCTGAGAACGCCAACGGCGAGCATCCGCTCCAGGATGCTCGCCGTTTCTGCGTTTCTGCGCGTTCTGCGGATGATGCTTCGGCGCTAGCTCGGGATCGACGCGCGGGCGGCCGACAGGGCGCGGCGTGCGACGTCGTCGTTCTCGACGAGCGAGTTGCGGATGGCGGCGATGACGTCGCGCACCTGCTGGCCGGCCGAGTTCCACTGCTGCTCGAGCTGCGCGTACTCCTCCGAGACGCCGTCGGCCTGGTAGTCGGCCATGGCCTGCTTGACGTCGGCGTCGCGGCGGTCGAGCGCCGACTCGAGCCGGGAGGCGACCTGCTCGAAGTTCGCCTGCGTCGCCTCGGATGAGCCGATGTTGTAGTCGTTGCGATCCATCTGGTTCGTGAACATGCGTGTTCTCCTGGTTCTCGTCGCGTCTGTGTCTGAGCGCTCGCGCCTAGGCCTGCGGGCGGATGCGCGTCAGGAAGGACTCTGAGCTGAAGTCGGTGGAGTTCGCAGACGCCTCGTGCGTCGCGGCGCCGTCGTCGGCTGCGGCGACGAAGGCCTTGTTCTGGCCGCTGATCGAGGTGACGATGCCGGCGAGCGCCGAGTTGAGGGCGTTCGAGATGTCGTCGGTCTTGGCTTTGAAGTTGTTGAAGCTGGCCTTGGCCGGGCCGTTAAAGGTGGAGGCGAGGGGCTCCGCCGCGTCGAAGAGCTGCTTCACCAGCTCGCCGAGGTCGTCCGATTCGGTCTGTGACTTGTTGCCGAGCGTGACCAGGGTCTGGTCTTCCATTGCGAACTTCATGGCATCCTCTCCAGCACCGCGATCGGCGCGCGTTCTTGTCCGAGACGTCAGTCCAGCACGAGCGGGCCGTCGTCGTCCAACTTTTCCCCGGGTACTTCTCCCCTCCCAGGGTCGGGTCCGGCCGACTAGCCTTGCCACTCGTGTGGAAAACGGCCGATCTCCCAGCGGCGACCTCCCAGCTCGCCTGGTCGGTCGTCGTCGACGTGGCGCTCGGGCTCGTGGTCACCGCGGGGCTCTCGTTCCTCGCCGCAGTGCACGGTGCCCCGCTCGCGGTACTGGTCGGAGCATCCGCTGCAGTCGTGGCGTTCGGCGCCTGGTGGTGGATGCGTGCGGCTCTCGGCACCAGCGCGGGCCACGCATTGCTGGGGCTGCGCACAGTTGCCCGCTCGACGGGGATGCCGGGGCATCCGTTCGCAGGCTCGCGGGCGACCCTCAACATCCGGGAGGGGCGCGACCCGCTCAGGCTGGTGCCGTCCGCCATCGAGCTGGCACCGCCCACGCGTGTCCCCCAGCGCTTCTCGAGCCCAGACCTCGAGCTGAGCTTCGACGACGGGTCGCGGCACGTGGCCCGCGGGGTTGTCATCGTGGGGCGGGCCCCGCAGGTCACCTCGAGGGGGCAGCGCCCCGTCGCGGTTCCTGACTTCTCGCGCAGCCTCGCCCCGACCCACGTGCGCCTCGAGCCGAACTTCGAGGGCGTGCTCGTCACGGATCTCGGCAGCGTCGGCGGCACGTGGGCGTTCGCCGGCGGAGACCCGAAGCGACTCCAGCCGGAGACGGCTGTCACCGTGCCCTTCGGCACCGTTCTCGCCCTGGGCTCACGGCGCGTGCGCCTCGGCCGGCCAGGCGCGGCAGCGGTCGGAGCGGGGGTGGCGGCATGAGCGAAGCCGACCGCACGCTCATCGACACGACCCGGGCCCACCGCGAGCGGATGCTCGGCGCACTCGCGCACGGGCCGCAGGCGACCAGGCGGGTCGTGAACACCAACGTGGGGCGCATGCTCGGCTCCGTCATCCTCGGGGCGGTCATCTGCTGCGCGTGCCTCGGGACGAGCTTCGTCGTGAACCTCCTCGAGGACCGCAAACAGCAGGAGGCGATCTCCGCGTTCCAGGCTGCGGCGGCCGCGAACCCCGTCCAGCCGGGCGGCACGGTCGTGAAGGACGAGGCGACGGGCTTCTTGCTCGACCAGGCGACGGGCGAGTACACCGACCCGCGGACGGGTTTCGTCGTCGACCCCGCGACGGGCTACGCGACCGACCCTGACGGCAAGCTCATCGACACCAGGCTCGGCTGGTACATCGACCCGGCGACGGGCTACTACACGAACCCGACGAGCGGAATCACGATCGATCCGCAGACGCTGACGGTGGTCGAATGAGCCACCCGACGAACGCCGGCCGTGCGCCGTGCATCCGAACGACCGCCAGCCGAACGAACCTTGAGGAGCACTGAGTGTCGTACACGCGACTCACTGTCATCGGCACCGAGCGGAAGGCGGAACTCGCCCTCCCCAACGGCGAGCCGGTAGGGGCGCTTCTTCCGCACGTGCTCGAGCTGCTCGAGGAGAAGCCGCGCGGCGGCGACGTGCTGACGCTGGCGACGCTCACCGGTGCATCCCTCGACTTCGACGCGACCCTCGAAGAGCAGGGAGTGCGGCCAGGGGCGATGCTGCGCGTGACGACCGCCGACGACGCCCCGCAGGCGCCGGAAGTCATCGACATCACCGACGCCATCACGGAGGCGGGCGCCTCGCGCCGCGATGCCTGGACGGACACGCACACGCGAATGACGTTCGCAGTCGCTGCCGGGGTAGCGGCGTCGGGCACCACGATGTGGGCGATGGGTGAGTTCGCACTTCCGGCGCAGTGGATGCTCGCCGCCGTCGCCCTGCTCGCAGCACTCGGCGCCGGGCTCGCACGGTCAGGTCAGGGCGTCGCCGCAGTCGCGATCGCGAGCGCAGCGCTCGGTGCGGCCGTCCCCGCCGCGATCGGCCTCGCCGCGGAGATCAGCTTGGTTGCTGGGTCCGCCGCCGCCGGCGCTCTGCTGCCGAACAGCGTGCTCGTCGCCGCCATGGCCGCGTGGCTCGTGCTCGGGCTCGTCTGGGGCGTCGGGTTCCAGCGGAGCTCCGCGAGGTACGGCGCGGCGATCGGTCTGCTGGCCAGCAGCATCCTCTTCTTCCTGGGCTTGGCGGGCTTCGACCGCGGCGGCGTCGCCGTCGTCGCGTCGGTGCTGAGCGTCGCCGCCCTCGGCCTGCTGCCCGGTGCCGCCCTCTCCCTCAGCGGCCTCACCTCCTACGACGACCGCATCATGCGCGGCGAGCGAGCCTCGACCCGTGACGTGCGGGCCGCGATCGCCGAATCGTTCGCGCAGCTCACCTGGAGCGTCATCGCCGTCTCTGTCATCGCGCTCCTCTCGCTCTCCGAGCTGCTGCTCTCGACGGATGCGTGGCGGCAGGGGCTCGCCGCGGCCCTCGCCGTCGTCGCTCTGCTGCGCATGCGCACGTTCCCCCTCGCTCCGCCCCGCATCGCCCTGCTGGTGGCCGTCGTCGTGCCGGCCGTGCTGTGGCTCTTGTCGACGACGCTCGTCGACGCCGGAGGGAAGGCGCTCATCGCCGGCATCGTCGCGCTTGTCGCGGTCGCTGCGGCGGCCTGGCGCCCGCGTGAGGTCGTCGCAGCTTCGCTGCGGAGGTGGGCCGACATCGTGGAGCTCCTCGTTGTCCTGACGGTAGTTCCCCTCGCGCTCGGCTCGTTCGGCATCTTCGCCGATCTCCTCGAGGCGTTCCGTTGATCCCCGAGAGCGCGATGCCCGCGCGTTCCGCCCGGCCGCAGGGTCTGGCTTGGTCGCAGGGTTTGGCCTGGCCGAAGGCGCTGGAGCTGGCCTGGCCGCAGGCGCTCACGGCGCGTGGCGCCACCGAGCTCCAGGACCTCCGTGAGCGGGCAGCCGTGCCCCTCGCGCTCCGACGACGCGTCGGCGTCGCATCCCTGGCTGTCGGTGCCGGATGCACGACCATCGCCGTCGAGCTTGCCCGGTTCCTTTCCGCCGTGCGCCGCGACCGTGTGCGCTTCGTGAGCGCCCAGGGGGCAAGCGCGCGTCCGGAACGCGGCCTCGACGGCACACGCGTCGAGGCGCTTGAGCTCTCGCCGACGCAGTGGCCCGCCGACGTCGACGCCTGGTGGCGCCTTCACCGCGCCTCGAGCGAGGCCCACGACCTCACCGTCACGGACTGGGGTGCCACGCCGCTGGCTCGGATCCGCGACCTCGCCGAGCATTCGCACGTGCTCTGCCTCGTGACTCCGGCCGATCGAGCGAGCGTCCAACGTGCACTCGATGTCGCAGCCGCAGTGGGCGAGAACACTCGCGTCGTGCTCGCCGCGGTCGACGTGCAGCGAGTCGCCGGCCTGGCGACCGAGAAGCTCGTCGACAACCTGCCCTTCCCGTCCGTGCTCCTGCGCCATGACCGGATGCGGAACGGCACCACCAGGCGCGGCCTCGACGGAGTGCGCATGCTGCGCCTCGGAGCCAGGGTCATCGACGCGGCGGCCGGGGTCGCTGCGCCTCCAGTGCCTGCGCCAGCGCCAGTGCCTGTTCCTGTGCCAGTTCCTGTGCCGTCGTCCGCTCCGGTCCCGCCCGCGGCTCCCGTTCCGGCGTCTGCTCCGGTCCCGCCCGCGGCTCCGGTTCCGGCGTCCGCCTCGACTCCGCCCTCCGCCTCGATTCCGCCCTCCGCTCCGGTTCTGCCGTCCGCTCCGATCCTGCCCTCGGCACAAGTTCTGCCGTCCGCGTCTGTCCCGCCGTCGGCCCCGCGTCCGCCCGCACCGCAGGCGCCCGTGTTCCCGCCTGCGGTGCGGGCGGACGCGGGGCCGACGGCGGGACAGACGCGGACGGCAGAACTTGTGCCGAG
>NZ_PSTQ01000029.1 GCF_002931075.1 Pseudoclavibacter sp. AY1F1
ATCGCGAGGCGGGTACGACTTGCGCTCGCCACGGTTATCGTCACGCGGGGCGTACGACTTGCGCTCTCCATCGCGAGGCGGGTACGACTTGCGCTCACCGTCACGGGGCGGGTACGACTTGCGCTCTCCACGGCTGTCATCACGCGGGGCGTAGCTCTTCCGCTCGCCATCGCGGGCTGGGTAGCTCTTGCGCTCGCCACGTTGACCGTCGCGGTCGCCGCCTGCGTAAGGCTTCCGGTCACCGTACTGCTTGCGCTCGCCGCTGCGTCCGCCGGCATCCCGTCGCCCGTCCTGGCCGCTTCGTTCGTGGCGGTTGCCCGCTCCACGTTCGTTGTTTGAGCTTCGCCGCTCGTTGTCGTTTGCGTCCATGAATAGCTCCTCGGGATGCGCTGTCGAATTGTTGTTGTACTCGTTTGGATGCGCCTCACCTTGGACGCTTGCGTCGCCACCCAGCCTACGGCAATGCGCTTCCCGGGTCCGGGATGGACCTTGGGTGGCACGTGAGTAGCAGCTTCCGCTGCCTCTCGTATTGCCGTGGGGACGTTTGGGGGCAAATGAAAAAAGCCGGGGTTGGTCATCGAGGAGCATCTCTGCTCACTCAACAACCAACCCCGGCTTATGAAGAAGTCCGGCGGTGACCTACTCTCCCACAGGGTCCCCCCTGCAGTACCATCGGC
>NZ_PSTQ01000012.1 GCF_002931075.1 Pseudoclavibacter sp. AY1F1
GGGCGGGGCGGGGCGTCAGTCTCGCGTCGTGATGACGAGGGTCGAGACGGTCGCGAGCATCACGAGTTGCGCCTCGCGGATCATGGCGCCGAGCTCTCCCGCCACTGCGGCCGCGTCGACCAGCTCCTCGGCGCGCTTCGAAATGGATGCACGGTCGAGGTCAGGGAACACGCGCGGCAGTGCTCGCACCGCGTGAAGGAGGGCGAGGGCCGCGGCGACCCGGTCTGCCTCACGCGGATCGGCGTCACCCGTGAGAAGCGCCCGGGCTTCCGCCTGGATGGAGTCCTCGAGCTGCGCGTTCTCGCCGCGCGGCCAGCGCTCCGAGAAGGTACCGCCGAGGAACTTCTTCTCCTCGTGGCCGAGCACACCCGCGTCCACGAACTCCTCGGCGATGCCCTCCCTGAGCTTCGTCGCCTCCGACTTCGGGCCGCCGAAGCCGACGATGAGCTTCACGGCCGAGTCGGGCTTGCGGCCCACGGCTGTTTCGACCAGCGCCTCGAGGTCGGCATCAGCGCCAGCCGGGTCGAGGGGCTGACCAACCGCGACGAACGTGCCGGGCTTGGCGTCAGCGTCCACCCCCGATTCGGCGCCCGCCTGGCCCGCGATGCGGAGTCTGCCGAGCATGATCAGCTCGACGAGGCCCGCCGCCGACAGCACCTGCGCCAGAGCAGACCTGTCGACGAGCGGCCTCCCCGTCTCATCGTCAAGAGCCAGCAGGAACACGGCCTGCGGCACTGTCACGGTCATTTCCCCTGCGGTGTCCATGACCCGACGCTAGGGAACGAGACTGGGCGGGCCCTCCATCCGGAGCCGGTTGGCCTCAGGCTTACGAGAACTTCCGACCCTCGTCACGCTTGTAGAAGAAGACGGCCAGGAAGCCGAGTACCGCAGTCCACGCCAGCAGGCCGAAGAGCGCCCACGTCGGGAACTCCCCGCCAGAGACCACCGCGATGACCACCTCTCGCGCCTGGCGCACCGGCAACACCTTCGAGGCCGCATCCAGCCAGCCGGGGAACATCATGGGCGGGAGGAAGAGGCCACCGCCGAACGCGAGCAGGAACATGAGTACCTGGGTGATCGCGATCGCCGCCTTCGGCCCGGCGGTTGTGCCGACGATGGCCCCGATGAGGGCAGAGGGAACCGCCGTGAGCACCACCGCGACGAGGCCGAGCACCACCTGCATGAACGTGGGCGAAGCCGCCGTGAAGAGGCCCCCGACGATGAGCAGCGGAATGATCGAGACGACCGCCATGACAAGCGTGCCGATGACGAGCCCCGCGATACGCGCCGATGGTTTCCCCGGCAGCGTGCGCAGGTACGGCACCCACGGCTTCGAGCGCTGCTCGGCCAGGTCGAGGCCGAGACTGAAGAGCCCGTTGGTCATGAACGCGAACACGATCATCGACGCGACCGCCTGCGTCGCGATGGTCGGATCCTCGGCGATTGCGCGCTGCGGCAGCACGAAGAAGCAGAACGCGAGCGTCGGGAACACGAGCGACCCGATGATGGCGATGGGCACGCGCGCCGTCTCGATGAGCGAGTACTTCACGTGCATGGCGATGAGTGCTGCAGTTGACATGGTCCTCAGCTCCTGTTCTGGGAGTTCTTGCCGAGTTGCGAGGCCTGGGAATTCTGCGTCATCGCGAGGAAGGCCTCCTCCAGCGTCGCCCCGCGCACCGTCAGGTCGGTGAAGGGTGCGCCGGATGCGACGAGCGAGCGGATGAACGCGTCAGAGTCGCGCACGAGCGCCGTCACGAGCCCCGCATCCGCTGCCTCGGTCAGCGCGTCCGCGTCGATGGCGTGGATGCGGGCCGCATCCACTCCCCGCATCGTCACCCTCCTGCGAGAGACGCTGCCGACAACCGATGCGAGGCTGCCGTCGGTGATGACCGTGCCGTGATCGATGACCACCACGCGCTCGGCGAGCTGCTCGATCTCCTCGAGGTGGTGGCTCGTGACGATCACAGCGCAGCCGGCCAGGTGCTTGGCGCGGAGCGCGTCCCAGAGGCTGCGTCTGGCGTCGACATCGAGGCCCGTCGTGGGCTCGTCGAGCAGGACAAGCTCCGGGTCGCCGACGAATGCGAGCGCAACCGCGAGCCGCCGCTGCTGCCCGCCCGACAGCGAGCCGCACTGCTTGCCGAGCAGCGGGCCGAGGTCGAAGGCATCCACGAGCCCACCTCTGGCGGCAGGCTTCGGGAAGTGCGCGGCGACGTAGTCGAGCACCTCTCCCACCTTGAGCGCCTCCGGGAGCGCACTGGCCTGCGGTGTCGAGCCGACCCTGGTCCGCGTGCGGACGTCGAGCGGGTCACCGCCGAAGAGGCGCACCGTTCCGGTGGTCGGCGACCGCAGGCCGAGCAGCAGCGACAGCAGGGTCGTCTTCCCAGCGCCGTTCGGGCCGAGGAGGCCGACGCACTCGCCGGCTGCGACATCCAAGGAGACCCCGTCGAGCGCCACCTGTGTGCCGAAGCGCTTGACGACGTCGTCGACCCGGACGATGGTGGCCGGCTGCGCGCCGGTCGGCTGTGCGTTCATGTCAGCCTCCGAGGAGTTTCAGGAGCGCCGTCCGGTAGCTGCGAAACGCGGCTCGACCGGCGGGGCTGATGGTCAGGTAGGTGATGGGCTTGCGGCCCGAGAAGGCCTTGTCGATGACGACGTAGCCGGCGTCCTCGAGCTTCGAGAGGTGCGTCGTGAGGTTGCCGGCAGTCATGTCGAGGAGGCCGCGCAGCTTCTGGAACGTCATCTCATCGCCGTCGTCGAGGCTCTCGGCGAGGGTTGTCATGATGCGCAGACGGGCGGGCGCGTGGATGATCGGGTCCAGGTCGGTGCTCGCGTCGCTCATGCTCGCGCCCCGTCCCGGAGACTCGGTTCGCTCGAGATGGCTCCAGTACGGAGCAAGACGATGAACGTGATGAAGATGAGCGGACCGACCGTGCCGTAGACGAGGTAGTGGGTCGGGGCTCCGAGCGCCGTCGCGACAACAGCGAGCACGATGACGGCGACTCCGAGCGCGAACTGGGCCCCGGAGCGCGACATCGCGGCGCCCGCCATGTAGAGCACGCCGATCGTGATGACGAAGATGCCAGGCATGAGGAGCGGCGCGAGGGCAGGGTCCTGAACCTGACGCAACAGCGAGGCAGCGAAGAACCAGGCGCCCATCATCGAGATCGACCACGAGAAGCCGTAGAGCATGCCCGCGGTGTTGCTGCGGCCCCGCATCCCTCGGCCCATCGAGATACCGGAGACGACTGACACGATGATGCCGACGATCATGAGCGCGCCGAAGACGACGAAGGCTGTCGCGGTCGGGATGCGGAGCAGCGGGTTCGCGCCGCCGTCCTCCGCGCTCCAGAGCGCCAGGAAGCCGACGAACCAGGCGATGGCCCAGGTGGCGAGGAGGATGTAGAGCGCACGGTCGAGGCGGTTGCGCGTGGCGCGCTGCTGACCTTGCATGAGGGCCAGCATCTCGCTCGGCGCGAGGGCCCGGTCGTCGTCGCCGGCCTGCGGAGCGCTGGCGTCGGATGGGATCTGGCGTCCATTGGTGTCCATGCAAACCAGTTTGCGTTACAAACTGGTTTGCGTCAAGCACTCCGCTCGGAGCGGGCAGGGAGAGGTCTGGCGATAGCCTGGATGCCATGCGCATCGCCACCTGGAACGTCAACTCCATCCGGGCCCGTTCGGGCCGAGTCATCGACTGGATGGTGCGCGCCGACATCGACGTGCTCGCGATGCAGGAGATCAAGTGCAAGCCGGAGCAGTTCCCCCGGGAAGTCTTCGAGGAGGCCGGCTACGAGCTCGAGATCCACGGCCTCAGCCAGTGGAACGGCGTCGCCTTCGCGAGCCGCCTCCCCATGAGCGACCCCGAGATCACGTTCGCCGACATGCCCGGCTTCGGCAAGGCCACCCCGGAGGGCACGCTCCCCCTCGAAGCCCGCGCACTCGGCGTGACCGTCGAAGATGTGCGCCTGTGGTCGCTGTACGTCCCGAACGGCCGCGAGCTCACCAACGACCACTACCCGTACAAGCTCGCGTGGCTGAAGGCGCTGCTCGCCGACATGACCACGTGGCGCCAGGCGCATCCAGACACCCCGCTCGCCCTCATGGGTGACTTCAACATCGCGCCGCTCGACATCGACGTGTGGGACCTCGCCGCGTTTGTCGACTCGACCCACGTCTCGGCGCCAGAGCGAGCCGCCTTCGAGGCGTTCCTCGAGGCCGGCTTCGTCGACACCGTGCGCTCGCGCGGCATCGAGGGCTACACATACTGGGACTACAAGTCGCTGCGCTTCCCCCGCAACGAGGGCATGCGCATCGACTTCATCCTCGGAAACCAGGAGTTCGACGACCTCGTCGTGGATGCATCCATCGAGCGCGACGAGCGCAAGGGCGACGGCCCGAGTGACCACGTGCCCGTCGTCGTGGAACTCGACCTCGAGACCTCCCTCGACGACGACCGCCCCATGATCTTCTAGCCCGCGCCAGCCCGCCCGCCGGGCGCCGCCGCGCTCAGTTTCGGGATGGGCTTCTCACCTCGGGATGGCTTGCAACCCATCCGGAAGCGAGAAAGCCACCTCGAGACTAAGCACGTCGAGCGGGCCCGGTCGAACGAACGCGATCGAGGCTAGGCCGGGCGAGCTAGGCCGGTCGAGGCTTCATGAGCCTGGACCACGTCGCGAGTAGCCCGGTCCCGACGAAGCCGAACGCGAGCCAGGTGACAAGCGCTGAGAACCAGCCCGCGATGAAGAAGCCGGAGAACAGCGCGCCGAGCCAGAGGAGCGCGACGACGCCGACGCTCAGCACGGCGAGCATCGCCGCGGCCCAAGGCCGCCGAGTGAAGACACGGAGCCCGCGATACACGCCGCCGGTGGCAACCCAGGATGCTGCTGCGATCAGCCCGAGCGGCACCGTCAGCAGCACGAGCGGGCTCCAGAGCACCGCCGCGAGGCCGACAATTAGGGTGACAAGAAGCGCGAAGAGTGCCGATGAGGCCGCAAATCGCCCTGGCCTGTCACCGGAAATCTCGCGTTCCTCCACGTCACCCAAGTTGGCGGAGCCAGCTGAAGCCCCCAGCTCCATGGCACGCATTCGGCCAAGGACCGCGGCGAGCGCGAGGACCACGCTGACCCCGGAGGTCGCCGCGAGCGCCCAGAACGACAGCGAGCTTCCCGGCGTCACCGCCGGCAGCGTGGTGGCTGCCTGCAACGCGGCGTTGCCGACGACAACCGACACAACGAGCAACCATGCGCCCCGACGCCCGGATGCGCGCCTCACGATGTTGCCCTCGCCGCGTCGTCGAGCACATCCATGATCGACCCCGAGTAGAGCTGCGTCTCACCGACCGTGACCTGCACGCTCGTCGCATCCGCCTTGCTCGACGTGAACGTGATCGCCTCGCCGTCGACGCTCTCGCCTGTGCAGTTCACGGCGCCATCGTTCGCCTCACACACCGGGGCGACAAGAACCTCGACTCCAGCATCCAGCAGCACGTCGATGCCCGCGTAGCGGACCTCAGCCTCGTGCCCGCCGCCAACCGGGGCGACCGCTTCGACCTGGGAGCATCCGGCGAGCCCGACGCCGAGGAGAGCGGCCGCAGCCACGAGCCCGGCAACGGCAGATGCTCGCCTCCGAGCGAGGATCCGCGCGGCCGCCCGCGAACCTCGAAGCCCGCCGCGCATCACAGCCCTCTCGCCTCTTCGTACGCGGCGATGCGCGCCCTGGCCACGAGCTGCTGCGCCTCGAGGTCGGCGTCCGTCACGCTCGACAGATCGAAGGGAGCGGGCAGGAGCAATTCGGTGTTCCGATCGAGCGGCGAGCCGAGGCGCATAAGTGGCGTCTCGGCCCAGTCATTGGACGCAAGTTCCCTGCTCCGCGACGCCAAGTCGCTCACACTGCCGCTGGAGCCCGGCACTGCCGGGGAGGCATGGTCGAGCACCGTCGTGAAAACCGAGAGCGTCCCGTCGCGATTGTCGACGAGCTCAACCACCTGCTGTTGCTGCGGGAAGTCGATGCAGGAGGCCGTCGTGATCTCCCAGAAGCCACCGGCCTGCTCGCTGGCGCCCTGCGTCCGGTGCGCGAGGATCTGGTTGAGGTGCGTGTGCCCGTTCAACCAGGCGACGACGGCCGGGTAGCGGAGGAGCATCGCCACGAACTCGTCCGCCCCGTGCAGGACCTCGCTGCTCCCGGGACGCTTGGCGCGATTCTCCAAGGTGAGACTGTTGTGGTGGCTCGAGATGAGCACCAGCTTGTGCTCGGCCTGCGCCTTCTGCAGCTCGGCCTCGAGCCACTTGAACTGCACATCAGGGACGGCCCCGTCCGGGCCGGCGACGGAGTTGCAGGTGTCGAGGCCGAAGAGGCGGATGCCAGGGGTCAGGTCGGCCTTCCACCATGTCTCCCCCGACTCGAGGTTGTGTTGGGTGAACCCGTGCCCGACGGGCCCAGGGGCCGCCTCCGTCACGAAGTGCTCCGCCATGAACTCGCGCTGCTCGAACAAGAACCGCTCCGGATTCGCGGGCACGGATGTGAACCCACGGCGTCCGAATGCAAGACCAAGCGCATCAACCGCCTGCTGCAGAACCCCACCACTCGCCGCGTAGCCGCCGAGCATGTCGGTCGCGGTGCCCTCAAGCGTGTGCGACTTGCTGCCGCCGACCGCGAGCGCCCGCATCTGCGTGGTCAGCCCGAACGTGCCGAGCAGGAGCGTGTCGTGGTTGCCGTAGACGGCGTACCAGGGTGCGGGGAGACCGACGGATTCGACTGGTTTCGCGATCGCCTGCGCCAGCAGATCCGGGATGCGCGGGAACCCATAGTCGCCAAACGCACCGCCACTCGGGTCGCCGGGCCGATACGCCCACTGCGCCTCCTGCCAGGCCTGGACGCCGTGGAACCCCGCACCGCCACTGGCCGCGCTGACGGGCAGCCCATCCATCAAATCGATGTACCAGCGCAATTCCAGACTCGAGTGCATGTCGGCGCTGTCGCCCGTGACGATTGCGGCACCCATCGGCGCCCCGGTGAGGGGGCTGAAGCGAGCGTCAGAGAATGCGGAGACCATGGCGGCCGTCGCGTGCACGCTCAGCGGGTCCTGCGGGTGAAACGCCGAACCCCACGCCGAGTGGTCCTGCACGATCATCGGTTCGATGCGGGCTGGCGACTGCGCGTCGATGACGTGCAGATCGGAGAGGTGGCCGAGGTAGAGCAGCGAGCGACGCGATGCCGCGCGCCCGCTCCCCGGTGCGCGCCCCAGCACATCCAGTCGTGGGATGTACGGCTCACCTGGCCCCGTGGTCAGGCGTCGGTACTTCCCCGAGACGACCGCCCCCTGCCTGATCGTCTGCAGCAGCGTCGACGGCACTTCGGAGGCGGGGACCAGGTCGCGGAGCTTCGGTCCGAGGATGGAAGGCGCGAGTCCGGTTGCGGCAGCGAGGAGCGCGCTGTGGACGAGGAACTGGCGTCGCGAGAGTCCGGGCATTCAAGGAGTCCATCTCGATCACGGGGCACCCTGGGGGATCGAGATGCTGATCTGCAGATTAGCGCGTCACGTACTCAAATCAATGGCGGATTTGCGGACAGCGTCAGGCGGCCCGGAGGACATCGCCGAGGTCATCGCGTTCCTCGCCGGCCCCGGCCGCTGGGTCAACGGGCAGACCATCTACGCAAACGGGGGCGCGGCCTGAGCAGACGGATGCGCGCGGCGGGTGCTCTCTCACCTGCCCCGCGCATCCCGAGCCCTACTTCTCGGAGCCCGCGACCATGCCCTTGATGAAGTACTTCTGCAGGAAAAGGTAGGCAACAAGCACCGGCAGCACCGCCAGGAGCGACGCGGCGGCAGCTGCGGGCAGGTTGCTGCTCTGCACGGAGAAGAACGAGGCGATCGCGGGGGCGATGGTCTGCATCTCGGGCGACGTGAGGATGTAGCCGGAGATCGCGAACTCGTTCCACACGGCGACCCCGGTGAGGATCACGACGGTCGCCGTGACCGGCTTGAGCATCGGGAACACGACCAGGAAGAGGATCTGGAGTCGGTTCGCCCCATCGATTGTCGCCGCCTCTTCCACCGATTGCGGCAGCGAGCGCATGAACGCCGTGTAGAGGAAGATGCTCAGCGGCAGCTGGTGCGTGACCATCACGAGAATCGCACCCCAGTACGTGTTCAGGGCCCCCATCTGGTTGAGCAGCGTGTAGAGCGGCACGAGGATCGACAGCGGCGGCACCATGATCAGACCGAGCACGCCGAACGACACGATGCTGTTGAGCGTCGAGGCCCGCCTGGCGAGCGGATAGGCGGCGAGCGCCCCGAGGATGCAGACGAGCAGCGTCGAGACTCCGGTGACGATGATGCTGTTGCCGATGGCTCGCAGGATGTTGCCGCTCTCGACGGCGATGGCGAAGTTGCCGAAGAAGATGTCGGTCGTCGGGAACAGCCACTGCGAGGAGCGGTCGGTGCGCTCCTTGAACGCCGTCGTGACGGCGATGAAGAACGGCAGCAGCTGCACGGCGGAGGCGACGATGAGCACGCCGCCCAGGCCGAGTGCGGCACCCCAAGCGCGATTCGTGCGCTTCGGGCGACTGGGCCCGCGCGCGCCACCACGACTGCGTGGCGGTTTGACGGGTGGCGCCTGCTCGTCAACCTTCGTTTCGGTCACGGTCGTGGCAGTCATGGGCGGTCCAGTCGTCGTCGATTGAGCACGGTGTTAAGCACCAGGGTGAAGAGCACGATCACGAGGAACAGCACGATGCCCATGCCGGAGGCATAGCCGGCGCTCTGGTTCTCGAAGTAGGCGACGCCGATCAGCGTGGAGACCGAGTTGGTCGAGTAGCCGGGGCCACCGCCGGTCAGCACGACGATCACGTCGAAGAGCTTCAGACCGCCGATGAGGTTCAGGACGATGCTCGTCGCGAACGCGGGCTGCAGCAGGGGCAGCGTGATGTGCCAGAACTGCTTCCAGTAGCCAGCACCGTCGAGGGTGGATGCTTCGTAGAGCTCGGTTGGGATCGACTGCAGCCCTGCGAGGTAGATGATCATCGAGACGCCCACGAACTGCAGCGAGTTGACGAGGACGATGATCGCGATCGCTGCACCCGAGTCGCTGAGCCAGGCGACGCGCTCCCCGCCCAGCCCGACGACGATGTCGTTGAAGGCCCCGTTGTTGTACTGGAACAGCAGGTAGTACATGGTGCCCATGACGACCGGCGAGACCAGCACGGGCAGGTAGATGATCGCCCTTGCCAGGTTGCGGCCGCGCACCTTCTGGTCGAGCGCAAGGGCGAGCCCGAGGCCGAGCACCTGCTGGATGACGGTGGATCCGAAGCCGTAGATGAAGGTGTTGATGAGGACAAGTCGGAACGTCTCGTCCTGGAAGAGCCTGGCGTAGTTCGCGAAGCCGACGTCGCTGCGGTCCGCGCTGTACCCGTTCCAGTTGGTGAACGAGATCGCGGCACCTGTGACGAGCGGATAGAGGGTGAACACGGCGAAGAGCAGCAGGGCTGGCACGTAGAGCAGGTTCATTCCCGCCCCCGCGAGCGGGGAGGAGCCCCGCGTGCGCCTCAGCTTCGGGGCCTTGACAGGCGACGTGACGGGCGACGTGACGGGTGAGGTGACGGGCGGTTTCGCAGTCTCAAGGGAGCTCATGGAGGTCTCCTCTCAGCATCCGCTCGCCGCTCAGCTCTGACCCCACAGGCTCTGGAAGTCGGCGTCCACCTGGCTCACTGCCTGGTCGACCGTCGACTGGCCCGTGATGATCGAGTCGGCCGTCGTCACCATCGTGTTCCACATGCCGTTCGGCAGGTAGACGCGGTCGAAGTAGGGGACGAGCGGCGCCGAACCCGAGATGACGTGGGCGTCGAAGGATTCCTGCAGCGGCCCGAGGTCGGCGGATGCATCCGTGAGCCCTGGAAGGTTGCCAACGGCCCCAGCCAGCACCGTGATGTTCTCCGGCTGCGCGAGGAACGCGAGGTACGCCTTCGCCTCGTCGACGTGCTCGCTGCTCTTCGAGATGCCGAAGGCGTTGAACTCGCCGCCGACCAGGTACGGGTCCGCCTCAGTGAGCGCAGGGACGGGCATGAAGCCGAGGTTCGCGTCCGGGTTGTACTGCAGGGCGTTGTTGGCCGCCTGGTTCTGGCTGAAGACGAAGGCTGTGTTGCCGTCGGCGAGTGACCGCGAGACGTCGTCGGACGTCGCGGACGAGTAGTCGGGGTTGAAGTAGCCCGCCGTGCGCCAGCCGTCGATGAGCTCGAGCGTCGACGCGTACGGTGCATCCACGAACGTGCCTGCGCTCAGCTCGTCGAGCTGCTCTGGCGTGTAGGCGCCGGCGACGATCCAGTCGGCGAGGTTGCCTGCCGGGCCGCTGTCCTTGCCGGAGACGGCGATCGGGGCTATCCCGCTCGCCTCGACGGAAGCTGCGGCCTCGGCGAAGTCGTCCCAGGTCGCGATCGAGGCGGGGTCGACGCCTGCCGCCTCGAGCACATCCGCGTTGTAGATGATGCCGGCGACGTCGGTGTCGATGGGGAGCGCGAAGAACTCGCCAGCGTCGTTGCGCATGGCCGAGTCGAGGGCCGGGTTGAAGTTCGCCGCCCACGCCTCGTCCTGCAGCGGCTCGAGGAACTCGCTGTACCGAAGCAGCGACCAGCCGTGCGTCGCGAAGATGTCGGGGGCATCCCCGGCCGCGAGGCGCACCTTCATGTCTGCTTCGTACTGGGAGCTCGGTGCGACCAGGTCGATCATGACGCCGGGGTTCGCCTCCTCGAAGGCCGCGGTCACCTCCTCGAGCGCAACCATGAGCTTCGAGTCGACGGATGCGTTCGTCTGGAACTCGATGGTGGTGCCGCCCGAGTCGGTGCCGCTGCTGCATCCGGTCATGGCCAAGAGGAGGGTCGCGGCGACGGAGGCTGCCGCGACGGGAGTAGCGCGAGACTTCATTGTCATTCCTTCGTGTGGGCGATGGATCCGGCCGACCGCAAGAACGCGGATGGCTCCATCGCTATCTGCCGACAATTTATGCGAGTAAATAGTTCTGCGCAAGGACCAATAATCAGCTCGGATTTCTTGTTGACTCGAGTAAATAGTCGTGGGATGCTTCAGGTCGTTGCCCGCCTCCCCGCCGTGGTGGAGTCCGGGATCTCACGTCACCTTGAAAGGTCACCAATGTCGCTGTCCCTGGGAATCGTCGGAGCTGGTCAGTTCGCCGGCCAGTTCGCCACACTCTTCAAACTCCACCCCGGCGTCGACAAGATCGTCGTCACGGATGTGCTGCCCGAGCGCGCAGACGCGCTCAACACCTCCGCCGAGCTCGACGGCACCGCCGAGAGCTTCGAGGCTCTCCTCGCAGACGACTCGATCGACGCGATCGCGCTCTTCACGCAGCGCTGGACGCACGGCCCGCTTGTCCTCCAAGCGCTCCGAGCCGGCAAGCACGTCTACTCCGCCGTGCCCATGGCGATTGAGGAAGAAGAGATCGCCGCCATCATCGAGGCGGTCCGCGAGACCGGGCTCACCTACATGATGGGAGAGACGAGCTACTACAACCCGGCGACGATCTACGCCCGCAACCAGCTGGCCGACGGGAAGTTCGGGCGCATCTTCTACGCCGAGGGCGACTACGTCCACGACATGGACCTCGGCTTCTACGACGCGTACGCCTACTCGGGCGGCGCCGAATGGAAGCGCACCGCGAGCTACCCGCCAATGCTCTACCCGACGCACTCCATCGGCGGCGTCCTCGGCGCCATCCCCGGCCACGCGACGAGCGTCAGCTGCATCGGGGTTGTCGACGACCGCGAGGACGGAGTCTTCGACCGCGAGATCAGCATGTTCGACAACAACTTCTCCAACGCCACGGCGCTCTTCGAGCTCTCCGAAGGCGGATCGATGCGCATCAACGAGATGCGCCGAGTCGGCTACCCCTCGCACATCCGCGAAAGCCGATTCCGCTACTTCGGCACCGAGGGCAGCTTCGAGCAGCTCGCGGAAGTCGCCGTGTGGCAGGACAAGGAAGGCGTCACGGACGTCTCCGACCTCATCAAGACCGACGCGACAGCGGATGCCGACGACCCCTCGCTCGCGCACGTCTCCCCCGCACTGCGCGACGCCTTCGTCTCCGGACACTCCAAGGTGCACGACACTTCTCGTCTCCCCGCCGAGTTCGCTGGCGTGCACAACGGCCACGAGGGCAGTCACCACTTCCTCGTCGACGACTTCGTCACCGCCGTCAACAACCGCACGCTCCCACCCGTCAACGCCTGGGTGGCTGCGCGCTTCACGCTGCCGGGGATCGTCGCCCACCGCTCGGCCCTCGCCGGGGGCGAGCGCCTCCCGATCAACGACTTCGGCGATGCACCCGCCGAGCTCGGCGCGCTCAGCGCGGACGCAGCGCGGGCCTAGGGCCTCGTCAGAAAGAGATGCGGGCGTCCGAGCGATCGGACGCCCGCATCGAACGTAGGATCGACGCGAGTGAACGAGGAGTAGTGATGTCTGAAGGTGCACCCCGCAAGGTCACGCGCCGAGACGTCGCGCGCCACGCGGGAGTCAGTGACGCCGTGGTCACCTACACGCTCAACGGCAAGGCCCCCGTCGCGCCAGCGACAGCAGCGCGGGTACGCGAATCCGTGCGCCTCCTCGGCTACACGCCGAACGCCGCCGCGCGCGCCCTCAAGATGGGCTCCGCCCGACTCATCGGCATCATCGTGCCTGACACCACCAACCCGTTCTGGTCGGAGCTCTGCCAGCAGGTCGAGAGCGTGGCCTCGCGCGAGGGGTACGCCGTGCTCGTCGTGAACTCGCACGACGACGACAAGCAGGCGATCGCGCTCGCGAACTCGCTCGCGTCTCGGCAGGTCGATGGCTTCCTCGTCGCGTCGATCGTGCGGCCCAGCGAAGTCACCGCCTTCGACGCGCTCGGCATCCGCTGGGCAAGCCTCAACAACCCCCACCCCATTCCCGGCGCCATGGGCGTCGGAGTCGACCTCGAGCAGGGCGCCCGCGATGCCACCAGGCACCTGATCGAGCACGGCTACCGCAGGATCGCATTTGTCGGATCAACGAAGGACGCCCGCTACGACGGCTGGACGGCCGAGCTCGCATCCGCTGGCCTCGAGCCCGGACTCGTGTTCCCCGCAGACTTCGAGCGCCGCTCCGGCTACCTCGCCGGGCGCAACCTCGCCGCTGCGAGCGCCCAGGTCGACGCGGTCTTCATGAGCTCAGACCAGCTGGCGATCGGCGCGATGCGCGCCCTCCACGAAGCGGGCGTCGGCATCCCGAACGACGTTGCCGTCGTCTCGTTCGACGGCACGGAAGACGCCGAATACGCGTGGCCCGCGCTGACGACGCTCGCCCAGCCGACGGCCGAGCTTGCCGAACAGGCCGTCCTGCGACTCCTCGGCGCCGGCGTCATCCCAGACGAACGGCCGAGAGGCGAGCTCATCATCCGAAGGTCCTGCGGCTGCGAGTGAGCGCGCGGGCGGGCGGGCACGACTTAGCCCTCGGGCAGCTCGAATTCCTGCGACTCGTCCCACGGCTCGGTCCAGCCGAGACGGTCGAAGATGCCGTCGAGCAGCATCGCCGTGAAACCCCAGACGAGGTGCTCGCCGGTGTCGTTCCTGACCAAGAAGCCCGGACCCCGCCACTCCTCCCCATCCCGTCGAAGCACGGTGCTGCCGCGGTTCGCGGGGTTCAGGAGGTCGGCGACCGGCGCACGGAACACGGCGGCCGACTCAGCCTCATCCACGACCCCGACCGATGAAGCGCGCCGCCACCAAGCGAGCACCGGCGTCACGAGGTGCCGCGAATAGGTGAGCGGAACAGGCTCGAGCGGGCCGAGCACGTCGATGCCGTCGGCGTCGAGCCCCGTCTCCTCCACCGCCTCCCGGATCGCGGCGGCGACCACGTCACGGTCCTCGGGGTCGACACGACCACCAGGGAACGCGACCTGCCCCGGATGCGAGCGGAGCGTGGACGCGCGAGCGAGCAACAGCACGTCGAGGTCGCGGGAGACCGCGCCGGCCTGCGCGTCGCGGTCGCTGGGAAGTGTGTCGAGCATCCCGAACAGGATCAGCACAGCCGCGGAGCGCGAGACGCGCACGATCCGCTCGTCGACGGGCGACAGCGGCACGGCGGGCTCTCGCCCGGCAGCGGCACGCTCTGCAAGCTCGGTCAGCTGCGCACGCGCGGCCTTCGTCGATGATTCGGGATGCACCGCTTCAGGGTACGCGGGCGAGCCTGACGAGCGGCGACATCCACGAGTCGCCCCAAAGGGTCGTCATTGCGCGTGAATGACGACCCTTTGGGGCGACTCGCGAGTGCGACTGCTTAGAGTGCGCCGCCGGCCGCGGCAGGAGCATCCGCATCCTGGCCACCGTCGCCGATGGTCTCGCGGGCGATGAAGTTCTCGATGTCGAAGAGGTTGTCGCCTGCGCGCTTCGCGATCGTGACGAGCGTCGACATCGAGGCGACCTCCTCGACCTGCTCCTTGAGGAACCACAGCATGGCCTGCTCGCCGATCGCGTCGCCTTCCGCGCGAGCCGCGCGGAAGAGCGCCTCGATCTGCGAGGTCACCTCCTGCTCCTGCGCGAGCGCGAGCGCGATGGGCTCAACGACGTCGGCGAAGTCGGTCTTGGGAGCCGCGACGCCCGGAATCGTGACGCCGAGGTCGCGGTCGAGCCGGTACTGCACAAGCATCATCGCGTGGTTCCGCTCTTCCACCGACTGCTGGTAGAAGTGCGCAGCGAGCTGCGGGAGGTCGTGGTTGTCGAACCACACGGCGATCGCAATGTACTGCTGCGATGCCGCGAACTCGTTGCCGATCTGGGTGGTCAGAAGCTCATTGAACGTAGGCGTAGTCACGCAGCCACGCTACTCCTGGCGGGTTTCGCGTGGCGGTCAAGTTTCGTTGCGGTGCGGGTCGTCCAGAACGCCAGTGCCACGCCGGTCGTCAGCACGAACGGGAGGCAGGCAAACGCAAAGGCGTCGCCGATGATCGCACCAGTGCTCCCCCAGTACTTGGTCTGGTCGGCATCCACGCCGATGCCCGCGACGAGACCGTTCACGATGACGGCCACGCTCAGGGCCGCGCAGGCGGATGCCGCCAGGACCCCGACCGACGCGACCCAGAGCAGCGACGGGCGCAGGCTCAGCGCGATGGCCCTCGTCACGTCGAGCGCCAGCCAGACGCCGAGCGCTACGGCAGCGGCGATGCACGCGTACGCAACCGCGATGAGCGTGCTAGCGAGGCGAGCTCCCTCTGCTGTGTCGCGATCAACGCTCGATCCGGCCGCCGCACCCGGAAAGACGAGCAGCATGTAGGCGAGGATACCGCCGATGACCGCGAGCAGCCCCGCCCTCAACGCGACGCGCCACAGCCAGTTCCGCTCGGCGCCTCCACTCGGTCTCCCCATGCCTGCAACGCTACGGGCAGGCCTCCCCAGCACCAAACGGGCGGGGAGCCGGGCACGCAAAAGCTAGGCTGGAACGAAACCCCGGAGGCTGGCATGAGCGACGCACACGACCACGACGAGATCGGCGTGGGGTCCGTGCACCGCGAGATCGACCCGGCCACGGTCGGCCCGCAGCCGGGCGACCTCGAGCGTGCCATAGCCGGTCAGGTGCGCGCGTACCGGCTCGCGACCGGCATGTCCGTCGCCGAGATGGCCGACAAGGTCGGCATCTCGAAGGCCATGCTTTCGAAGATCGAGAACGCCCTCACCTCCTGCAGCCTCACCACCCTCGGGCGCCTCGCCCACGGCCTCGACGTGCCCGTCACCGCGCTGTTCCGCGGCGTCGACTCCGACCGTGAGGCCGTCTACGTGCCGGCAGGACACGGCGCGCAGATCGTTCGCCGCGGCTCACGCTCTGGCCACCTCTACGAGCTCCTCGGTGCCCTACGCGGCCAGCACAAGCGCATGGAAGCCGTCCTCGTGACGCTCACCGAGGCGAGCGAAGTGTTCCCCCTCTTCCAGCATCCAGGCACCGAGCTGCTCTACATGCTCGAAGGGCGGATGGCCTACGGGCACGGGGACGCGCGCTACGAGATGGGGCCGGGCGACACCCTGCAGTTCGACGGCGAAGGCCCGCACGGCCCGGAAGAGCTCATCGAGCTGCCCGCCCGTTTCCTGTCCGTCACGGCGTACGGAGACCGCGCGGAGGGCTGATCCTCGCCGAGCACCACCCTGAGGCTCGGATGCTAGCTTGGCGCGCACGACGACTCGCGCACCAGCCAGGGGGAACTGTGGAACAGCCTGATCGCATCAACAACGCCGACGACACCGGAACCGACACCGACCACGCAAGTGAGGCGCAGCCCCTGCTCGCGGAAGACCTCCTGCTGCTGCTCTTCAACCCGGACGACGGCACGATCGGGGGTGAGGGCACACTCTTCTACGTGCTCGGCGGCGCGGTGCTCACCGAGCTGGCCCTGAACGATCAGATCGGAGTCGAGAAGGCGGGGCTTCGCGGCACGCTGGTGCTCTCGGTCGGCGATGAGGCGCCCGAGGACGAGATCCTGCGCTCCGCCTGGGAGTACGCGCGGGGCAAGCGGCGCGAAGTGCAAGGGATGCTCGCCGCCATCGGGCCGAGCCTACGCGGCCAGCTGCTCGAGAGCCTCATCTTCCGCGGCGACCTCACCCGCGGGCAGGGCAAGACGTTCGGGTTCATCCCCAAGACGACGCTCAGCCTGGGCGACACCGGACGCCGATCCACACTCATGAGCCGAGTGCAGGCCGTGCTCATCGACGGCGCCGAACCCGACGCGCGCACCGCTGCCCTGGCGGCGCTCGTCTCCGCAAGCGGATCGATGCCGACGCTGCACCGGGAGATCCCGTGGGAGACCGACGTCATCAACCGCGCCAAAGCCCTCGAGGCAGGCGATTGGGGAGCCAGCGCGGCCAGCTCGGCAGTCGCCCGCACCATGAACGCCATCACCATCAACGCCGCAGTCGCGGCGAGCGTCGCCGCCAACGCGGCCAATAACTAGGCGCCGAGTCTCGCTGCCAATTTGAGGGCGAGTTGCCGGTAGGGCCTGCCGCGGACCCTCCGTGAAGCCCGAAGTTCCGGGCCTCACGGAGGCTGGGGAGGCGGCCCCTCGCGACTTCGCCCTCAAATTGACGGTGCGAGCTCGCGAGCGCCAACGGCCTCCGGTCTTGCCGGAGTCAGCCTGTGCCTGCGCCGCTTGAGCACGATCGACAGCGTCGTGAGGGTGAGGGCCGCGACGAGCCAGACGGTGAGCATCCCGTACGCCTCCCCGATGCCGATCGAACCTCCCGCGACCAGTGAGCGGAACGCGGTAACGGCGTAGTTCAGCGGCAGCCACGAGTGGATGAGCTGGAAGAACGCGGGCGCCGTCTCGACCGGGTAGGTGCCGCCGGCCGATGAGAGCTGGAGCACGATCATGATGAGCGCGAGGAAGCGTCCGGGAGGGCCGAGCAGCGCGTTGAAGGCCTGGTTGACGGCGACGAACGTGACGCTCGTGAGCAGCGCCAGCGCGACGAGGCCGAGCATGTCGGCGGGTTCGAGGCCGAGACCGAAGCGAACGATCGTGAGCATCAGCAGGCTCTGCACGGCACCGAGCAACGCGCCAGGCGCGAAGCTGCGCACGGCCACGACGATCGCCGGCTGGCGTCCGAGCACAAGGCGCTCCCGCAGCGGCGGGAACATCAGGTAGAAGGCGAGCGCCCCGACCCACAGGCCGAGCGTCATGAAGTAGGGCGCCAGGCCGTAGCCGTAGGCGGGCACCTCGTTGAGGCGCGTCTTCGTGATCTCGACGGGCGCCGAGGTGACGCCGGCGAGGTGATCGGCCTGCGCGTCCGTGTAGCTGGGGATGTCGGCCACGCCGTCGTCGAGGCCGTCGGCGAGCGTCCTGCTGCCGTCGGCGAGCTGCGTGATGCCCTCGTTCAGCTCGGTGCCGCCCGACTCGGCGTCGGCCGTTCCGTCGGCGAGGGTGGTCGCGCCCGACGAGAGGTCGGATGCGCCGGAGGCGAGCTTCGGCGTCGACTGCGCGAGGGTGGATGCGCCGTCGGCGAGCGTCTGCCTGCCCGTCGCGAGCGACGATGCGCCGTCGGCGAGCGACTGCGTTCCGGTCGCCAGCGTCGACGTTCCGTCGGCGAGCGCCTGCGTTCCGGTCGCGAGCGTGGATGCGCCGGTCGAGAGCTGCTGGGTCCCCGAAGCGAGAGTGGATGCTCCGTCGGCAAGCGACTGCGTTCCGCTCGCAAGGTCGGTCGCGCCGGTGGACGCGGTCGACACCGCGGTGACGAGTTCGTCGAGCTTGTCGCTCAACGTGGAGACCCCATCGGCAGCCTGCCCGGCGCCGGTCGCGAGCTCCGAGGACTTCGCCTGCAGCGTGTCCGCGCCGTCTGCTGCAGAGGTCGCGCCGCTCGCCACCTGGGCGATGCCGGCCTGGAGCCCGGCCAGGCCCGTACCCTGCGCCTCGTCGCCGGCCAGGGTCGCGGCACTCGCGCTGAGGGTTCCAGCGCCCGAGTCCAAGGTCTGACCGCCGGCCGCGAGCTCGCCAAGCGTCTGCTTGCGCTGCTCGTCGGTGAGCGAGTCGTAGTTCGCCAGGAGGGAGTCGAGTCCCGAGCTCAGCTGGCTCGTACCGGAAGCAAGCTCCGTCGCCCCCGTGCTCAGCTGCTGGGCACCGGCATACGCCTGGTCGGCACCCGTGCTGAGCGACTCGGCGCCGTCCGCGACGGTTCGCGAGCCGGTCGCCAGCGTGGTCGCCCCTTCGGAGAGGGCAGTCGCACCTCCACTGACCGCACTCACCCCCGTGCTGAGCTCGGAGAGCTTCGTCGGCAGAGCCGAGGTCTGCGCGTTCAGCTCGGCGAGTCCCGCGCTCAGCTGCTGCGCGCCGGAATTGGCCGACGCCGCTCCCGCACTGAGCGCCTGCGCCCCGGAGCTCGCCTCTGCGAGCTTCGCGCTCAGCTCCTGAGCACCGGTGTTCGCCGTCGCAGCTCCTGTGTTGAGCTGCTGGGCGCCCGCGTTCGCGGTTGCCGCTCCCGTGCTGAGCTCCTGCGCACCCGAGTTGGCGGTCGCGAGGCCCGTGTTCAGCTGCTGCACCCCAGCATCCACCTGAGACGCACCGTCGGCGAGCGTCGCGCTGCCGTCGGCGAGGGTGAGCCCACCCTCGCGCAGCTGACTGAGACCGACGACCAGCTCGCCTGAACCAGTGCGCGCCTGCTCGGCGCCGTCGTTCAGCTCTGTCGCGCCGTCGGCCGCCTCCGAGACGCTCTCGTGGATGTCGGTGAACCCGACGTAGACGTTGCGGAGGTACTCGTCGGAGACCTCGGCCGCCAGCTCATCGGCGACGGTGGTCCCGACCGTCGAGGCGATGTTGCCGACGATGATGTTCGCGCCGTCGTTGGTCGTGATGGACAGGCGCGCGATGGCCGCGTCCAGCGGGTTGTCGCCGCCCGCCGAGACGGCAGCAGCCGAAAAGCCTTCTGGAATGTCGAGCACGGCAAGCACCTTGCCCGACTCGAGCTCGCTCTGCGCCTCCTCCGCCGACATCTCGTGCCAGCTGAAGTTGTTCGACTCGGTGCTGTCGACGAGCTTCTCGGTGAGCGTCGCCCCCAGGTCGACGGCCTCGGCGGGCTCCCCGTCGGATGTCGTTGCGGGGGTCGCGGCCTGGTCGCTGTTCACGATGGCCGCGTTGATGTGGTCGAGGCGATGCGTCGGGTCCTCGTTCGACCAGATGAGCGAGCCCGCGTAGATGAGAGGGATGAGCGCGATACCGACGATGACGATGAGCGTCCGCCGGTGCGTACGCACGAAGTCGGGGAGAGAAAAAGAACGCATGTGCGTGGGAAGTCCTATGAACGAACGTGCTCGACGCGGAGGGCGTCAAGCTCGGCGACAGTCGCGCCGGATGATGCGAGAAGCAGGGAGGAGAGGCGCTCGACGAGCTCGTCGATGGATGCGCGTGCATCCGCCGAACTCTCGCCCCCGGCCTCAGAACCGGCCGCCGCGAAGAGCCACCGCGTGACGTGCCACATGGCGCCGGCCGCGAGGAACTCGGCGCGATCCCGCGGGGTGTCAGGGCCTGGGCGGCGGCGGATGACCGGGCCGAGCGGCGACGACTCGAGGAGCCTCGTCGCGAGGTACGTGATGACGTCGCCCGTGAGGAGGCCGAAGCTGGTCTCGAGCGCGGCCCGGTAGAAGGGGGCGTCGACGGCGAGCTCGTGGAGCAGCGCGCGAAGCGTTCCGCGCACGAACATCGGCCACGACGGGTCGTCGCCGAGGCTCGGGATGCGCTCGAACGCCGCCTGCAAGCGGCGGAGGGCTGCCTCGCGGATGAGCGCGGCCGTGTCGTCGAAGTGCTTGTAGAACGTGGGGCGGCTCACGCCGGCCCGGCCGACGATGTCAGTGATGCTGAGCTGAGCCGCGTCGTTTCCCTCGTCGAGCAGCTCGACGACGGCGGCGATGAGCGCCGCCCTCGAACGGACGAACCTCGCGTCTTCCTGGGTCATTGCTCTCCTCGATCACAACTAATTTACAAATGTAAATTAGCACGATCGAGTGAGAGCGCAACAGAGGAAAAGTCGAGGCATCGTGGGTGCGCCGCTGCGAAGGCGAAGTCTCCGCTGACCAACATCAGTGCAAAAATGGGCCGATCGAGCGCTAAGGCTCGAAACGCGGCCATATTGCACTGATGTTGGCCAGACCTCCTCGTCAAGGGCGGTCGCGCGCAGACGAGCGAGAGCCCGAACGCCCAGGCCCAACCCAGGCCCGACCTACCGCAGCACGCGCCGCGTGAAGTCGTTCGCGAAGACGCCGTTCGGGTCGTAGCGCTCGACGAGCTTCCGGAAGTCACCTAAGCGCGGGTACCGCTCGGCGACGTCGATCCGCTCATCGAAGACCTTGCCCCAGTGCGGGCGGCCGCCGAGCGGCTCGAAGATCTGATCGAGCAGTGGCAGCAGCTCGGCCACTTCCGGGTCCTGCTTCCACGTGAAGTGCAGGCCGACAGCGTCGTTGCCGTGCATGGGGCTCAGCCAGAGGGAGTCGCGCGCAATCGTGCGCACCTCGTTGACAAGCAGGTGGGGACGGATGCGGTCGGCGATACCCGCGAGCGCGAGCAGCGCATCCTGCGCCCTGAGCCGCGGGATGAGGTACTCGCTCTGCAGCTCGGCCCCGTTGGACGGCTGGAACTCCAGCTTGAAGTGCGGCAGCCGCTCGTACCAGGGGCCGGCGACACCGAACTGCTCACTGCAGGCCACGGCGGACACGCCACGGATGGGGTGCATCGCCTCGGTCGCGGGCGTCGCGCCGTAGAAGTCGCGCGGCGCGAGCTCGCTCGCGAGCTGCTTCACCCACACCTGGTCGATGACCTCGGGCTCCGCCCACGTCGTGAAGGCGCTCACGCTGTAGCCAGCGCCCGTGATCTCGTCGAAGTTCTCGAGGAGTGCCGCGAACGGCAGGTCCTCGAAGACCCGCTGCCGCACCTCGAAGTGCGGCACGACGTCGAGGCGGATGCGCGTCACGATTCCGAGGGCCCCCAGCGAGACGACGGCCCCGTCGAAGCCCTCGTCGCCGCGCTCCAGCACGACCACCTCGCCGTTTCCCGCGACGAACTCGATGGCCGCGACGGCGGCGGCAAGGCTGCGGTTGGTGTTTCCGGACCCGTGGGTGCCTGTCGCGACCGCCCCGGCGATCGAGATGTGCGGGAGGGAGGCGAGGTTCGCGAGCGCCAGGCCGTGCTCAGCCAGGTCGATCGCGAGCTCGCCGTAGCGGGTGCCAGCACCGATCGACACCCACCGACGGTCCTCGTCGATGCGCAGCGGGCTGCGCATCCCCCGCGTTGAGACCTGCACCCCGCTCGAGTCGGCGATCCGGTTGAACGAGTGCCCGCTGCCGAGCGCCCGCACCGACTGCCCGGCAGCAACGGCGGCGCGCACCACCTCGCTGACTTCCGCCGTGCTCGTCGGGGCAGCGACGCGCTCCGCCTCGAAGGTGATGTTGCCAGCCCAGTTGGAGGTCACTGCTGTCCTGCTTTCTGCGACGTTGCGAAGTGGATGCACCCGGCGGGCTCGAGCGGACCGTCAGGCCTGGAGCTCTACCGCCGACCACGATACGGGGGGCAGGGTGATCGTCAGCACTCCGTCTTCCACTCGCGCGGTGTCGTTTGCGCTGAGCCCCACGCGCTCCGGGTCCTGGAGCGTGTTCTTCGCGTACACGTCGTCGTCGGCGAGGGTCTGTGCATCCACGACCTTGGCCGCGCCGAGCGCGGCGACGTCGATGGTGACGACGGCTTCCTCGTCGCGGCTGCGGTTGACGAGGAACAGCGCGGTCGCGCCGGTCTCCGCGTCGTGCGTCGCGACGGCGTCGAGCGTCGGCACCGTGCCGTAGACCTCGGTGCTGTGGGTGGGGCTCTCCAGCCTCACCTCGAGGGCCCGCCCCTTCGCGAGGCGCGAGGTGAGCGCAAACGGGAAGTAGGTCGTCTGCTTCCAGGCTGGCCCGCCCGGCTCGGTCATGATCGGGGCGATGACGTTGACGAGCTGGGCGAGGGATGCGCTGGTCACGCGGTCGGCGCGCTTGAGGAGCGAGATCATGAGGTTGCCGAAGACGACCGCGTCGGCCACCGAGTAGACGTCTTCGAGGATGCGCGGGGCGATGGGCCAGTTGTCGATGCCCTCGACCTTGTCGACGTCGTGGTAGCGGTCGAGGTACCAGACGTTCCACTCGTCGAACGAGATATTGATGGTCTTGTCGCTGCCCTTGACCGCTTTGACGTGGTCCGCCGTGGCGATGACGGACTCGATGAAGCCGTCCATGTTGACGGCCGACGCGAGGAAGCTGTCGAGGTCGCCGTTCTTCTCCTCGTAGTAGGCGTGGCAGGAGATGTAGTCGACGTCGTCGTAGGTGTGGGTGAGCACAACGCGCTCCCACTCGCCGAAGGTCGGCATCTGCGCGCTCGACGAGCCGCACGCGACGAGCTCGAGCGTCGGGTCGACCTGGCGCATGGCCTTCGCGGTCTGGGATGCGATCTTGCCGTAGTCGTCCGCCGAGCGGTGGCCGAGCTGCCACGGCCCGTCCATCTCGTTGCCGAGGCACCACATTTTCACGCCGAACGCGTTGGTCTTGCCGTTGGCGATGCGCTGCTCGCTGAGCGCGGTTCCTGCAGGGATATTGGAGTACTCGAGCAGGTCGAGCGCCTCCAGCGTGCCTCGGGTGCCGAGGTTCACTGCGAGCATGAGCTCGCTGTCGACCTTGTCGAGCCAGGTCGCGAACTCGTGCAGGCCGACCTCGTTGGTCTCGGTCGAGTGCCAGGCGAGGTCAAGCCGACGGGGACGTTCTGCCTTCGGGCCGACACTGTCCTCCCAGCGGAAGCCGGAAACGAAGTTGCCGCCTGGGTAGCGGATCGCGGAGACCCCGAGCTCCTTGACGAGGTCGATGACATCGCCGCGGAAGCCGTTCTCGTCGGCGGTCGGGTGGCCCGGCTCGTAGATGCCGTCGTACACGGCGCGGCCGAGGTGCTCGATGAACGAGCCGAAGACTCGGCGGTTGATGTCGCCGACTGCGAAGTGGGGGTCGATGGTGAGTCGTGCAGTGACCATAGGGCTGTCTTTCTGTGGGTGGTTCGAGAGTGCGGGCGGATGCGCGGGGTTACTTGACGGCGCCGAGCGAGAGGCCGCCCTGCCAGTACTTCTGCAGTGAGAGGAACGCGACGACAAGCGGCACGATGGAGAGGAAGGCGCCGGTGACGATGAGGTTCCAGACCTGCTCGCCGCCCGCTCCCGCGTTGGAGAGCGCCGTCCAGCTGTTGAGGCCGACGGTGACGGGGAGGAGGTTCGGGTCGCTCAGCACGGCGAGTGGCAGGAAGAAGTTGTTCCAGGTGCCGACGACGCTCAGGAGGAGGACGGTCACGATCGCAGGGCGCAGGAGCGGCAGCGCGACCTGGAAGAAGATGCGGATCTCCCCCGCACCGTCGACTCGCGCAGCATCCAGGATCTCGTCTGGCACCGCATCCTGGGCGTAGATGCGCATGAGGTACACGCCGAACGGGTTCAGCAGCGATGGGAGGATGACCGCCCAGATCGTGTTGACGAGGCCGGCCTCGCTGAGGAGCACGAACGTCGGGATGACGAGCGCCGTGAGCGGAACCATGACGGCCCCGAGCAGCACGTTGAAGAACACCGTGCGGCCGCGGAACCGGTACTTCGCGAATCCGTAGCCGGCGAAGACCGCGAGGATCGTCGCGCCGATGCCGCCCGTGAAGGCGTAGAGGAACGAGTTGCCGAGCCAGCGCCAGTAGATGCCGCCCTGGTGCGTGCTGAGCTGCGCGATGTTGTCGAAGAGGTTGAAGCTGTCGTCGAACCACAGGGGCCCACCGCTGCCGGTGAACAGCCCAGCCGTGTCCTTGGTCGAGGCCACGATGAGCCACCAGAGCGGCATGATGAAGTAGATGACAAACGCGAGCAGCAGGATGTGCGAGAAGGTGCGCTTCGCCTTCGACCCGCCTCGGCGGAGGTCGGCACTGCGCTGCGCACGCTCGAAGCTGCGCTGCTGTCGTGGGGTGAGCGTTGAGCTCGCCGCGGTCTCCGTGGTCATTTCAGCCCGCTCTGCTTGCGTGTGAGGAAGAGGAAGAAGTAGGAGCCGATGAACACGACGACTCCGAGGGCGAAGGAGATCGCCGACGCGTAGTTGAACTGGCTGTATGAGAAGGCCAGCGAGTAGGCGTACATGTTCGGCGTGTACGACACGGGGATGGCTCCCTGCGCGATACCCCTGAGCACCTGGGGTTCCGTGAAGAACTGCAGCGTGCCGATCATCGCGAAGATGAGCACCATGACCATCGACGACGAGATCATGGGCACCTTGATGCGCAGCGCCATCTGCAGCGAGGTGACGCCGTCGATGCGGGCCGCCTCGTAGATGGAGCGGTCGATGCCTTGGAGCGCCGCGTAGATGATGATCATGTAGTAGCCGGCCCACTGCCAGGTGACGATGTTCACGAGGCTGCCGAAGATGGCGCTCTGGGCGAGGAAGTCCGGGGCTGCGAGCCCGAAGAGCTCGAACAGGTCACTGGCCGGCCCGAAGCGCGGGCTGTACAGGAAGCCCCACATGAGCGCCCCGATGACAACCGGGATGGCATACGGCAGGAAGATCATGAGCCGCGAGAACTTCGACGCCCACGTCGTGAGGCTGTCGAGCACCAGCGCCGCGATGAGCGCCACCAGCATCTGCAGCGGGATCATGATCAGCGCGAACTGTCCGACGCGCAGCAGGCCGTCGAGGAAGATCGGGTCGGTGAAGGCCTTCGCGTAGTTGTCGAACCACGTGAAGGATGTGCCCATAGCGAGCGTCGACGTCTGCAGGCTCATCCAGAACGCGTAGAAGAGCGGCACGATCAGGAACGTCACGAACACGACCGCGAACGGTGCGACGAAGAGCCACCCGATGCGCTGCCGTCGACGCTCGATGGGGCCGACGACCGCCCGAGGCTTGCGTCGCTTGCGAGGAGGCGGGGTGCTTTCCTGCTCGCCCCGTTCCGTCTCACGTGCGCTCGGCACGATCACGGCGTTCGGTGTAGCCATTTCGAGTCCTTCTGTCTGTCATCACAAGTCCGTCGGCACGCAGGGCGCGCGGGAGGAGGCGTCCGGGCATCGGGTCGGTCGCTGTTCGGTGGCGAGCGACACCGATGCCCAGACGGGGAGTCGGCGTGGCCAACTATTCGGTGACGGTGAAGCCCTGCTCCGTGGCGTACTGCACCAGGGATGCCTGCAGGTCATCGAGGGCCTGGTCGGACGACTTTTGGCCCTGCACCATGGCGTACTGCTGCTCGGTGAGCTGGTCAAACGCGTAGTTCTGGAACGGGCTGAACGTGAAGCCTGAGTAGCCGGCCGCGGCGGGGAGGAAGACCTCCTTGTTGACCTGCTGCCCGCCGAAGAACTCGGCTTCGAGTTCGGTGAAGTACTCGGACTCGAGGACGGGGGTGAAGGTCGGGAAGAGCGCGCCCTCCTCGATACCGATCTTCCAGGCCTCCTCCGTTCCGAAGATCTCCATGGCGACGCGCGCCGCAAGCGCCTTGTCGTCGGCCTGCTCGGTCACGGCGAAGGTCGATCCGCCCCAGTTCACGTCGACGGGGTTTGCGGCGTCCCACTGCGGGAGCGGAGCTGCGCGCCACTCTGCGGTGTCGTCGGCATCCGACAGGCCCTGCAGGTAGCCGGGGCCCCAGGCGGCGGCGAGGTAGACGGCGTAGGTGCCGTCGACGAGGCTCGTGTTGTAGTCGGCGGTGAAGGCGTCGTCGGTCGTGACGAGGTCTTTCTTCACCAGGTCGTCCCAGTATTTGAGCACTGCCTTGGCGTTGTCGTCGTTGACGTTGATGCCGACCTCGGTGGGGTTGGTCTTGTCGTACTCGAACGGCACCGAGCCTGCCTGCGCGAAGAGCGCCTGGTTGAATGCGCGCCCGTTCGTCGGGAAGTTCGCGAGGACTCCGCCTGAACCGTTGTCCTTGAGCTGCTGCGCAGCCGTCGCGAACTCATCCCACGTGGTCGGCACCGCGATGCCGGCGGCGTCGAAGAGGTCCTGACGGTAAAGCATGCCCATGGGGCCGCTGTCTACGGGGATGGCGTAGACGGCGTCGCCGCTCGTCACATCGCTCCAGGCGCCCTCCGTGTAGCTGCCGGAGAGATCGTTCGCGCCGAACTCGCTGATGTCGACCAGCGCATCCCGAATCGTGAAGCTCGAGAGCACCTCGCTCTCGAGCATGATCACGTCGGGAGCTCCCGAACCGGCTTCGATGGCCGTGGAGAACTTCGTGTATTCGTCGTTGCCCTGGCCAGCGTTGGTCCAGCAGACCTGGACGTCGTCGTGGGTCTCGTTGTAGAGGTCGACGACCTGCTCGAAGGCCGGGTACCAGGCCCAGACGAGCACCTGCGGGGCGTCTTCGTTCACGATCGTGTTTGTGCACGTGGCGTCCGCTGCGGTGCTTCCGCCGCCTCCGCCGGACGAGCAGGCACTCAACGCGACGGCCGTGAGGGCGGCGGCGCTGATGGCCGTCAGAGTTCTCTTGTTCATGGGGGAGCGAACCTCTCGAGGATGAAACGTCATTGTCATCGCCTCTGCGATTTACAACGTTGTAGGTAAACGTTGTAAATGCGATCCTGCCGAATGAGAACTGGCCTGTCAAGACCCGATTCGGGACGACCTCAGCGCGCCGTGGACTCCCGGCGCACGAGCGTGAACTCCGTCAGCAGCTCGCGCGGCTCGAGCGGCACATCCCGGTTACCCATGCGCTCGACAAGCATCTCGACCGCACGCTTGGCGATCTCATCCCGACCCGGCGCGATCGTGGTCAGCGTCGGCAGCGAGTAGCGCGTCTCATCGATGTCATCGAACCCGACAACAGCGACATCCTCCGGCATGCGGATACCCCGCTCGCTGAGCACGCGCATCGCCCCGAGGGCAAGCGAGTCGTTGAAACCCACGATGCCGTCGAACTCGATACCGGCCGCCAGCACCTCCCGCATAGCCTCAGCACCGTCGAAGCGATGCCACGTGCCGACCGGCCTGACCAGCTCATCGCGGAACGGCAGACCAGCCGCCTCCAGCGCCTGCCGGTAGCCGAGCGTGCGCAGCGCTGCGGAGCCGACCTCTTCGTCGGGGTGGGACCCCAGCGCGATGATGCGCGTGCACCCGACCTCGATGAGGTGCTCGGTCGCCGCACGAGTGCCCTCCGTGTTGCGCATCGTCACATGGTCGGTCGGCCCGTTGAAGATCCGCTCCCCCAAAAGCACCATCGGCACACGCACATCGGCGAGCAGCGGCGCATCCGCCTCGCTGAGCTCGAGGACGCTGAAGAGGATCCCGTCGACAAACTCGGCCCTCGGCCCCTTGAGCGCGGCGATCTCACTCTCTCGAGAACCCCCCGACTGCTCGATGAGCACCGAGAGGTCGTGGGCCGCCGCTGCACGCATCACCGCCTCCGCGAGCTCCGAGAAGTAGGCGTTTCGGAGATCCGGGATCACCAGACTGATCACGCCGGTACGCCCAAGACGCAGGCCGCGAGCCGCGAGGTTCGGCCGGTACCCCACCTCGTCGATCGCATCCAGCACGCGCTGCTTCGTGTCGGCGCGAATGTGCGGGTAGTTGTGGATGACGTTCGACACCGTTTTGATCGAAACGCCCGCCACGCGGGCAACGTCGTGAAGGGTCGCAGCCATGGGTCCGTCGTCTCTCTTCGGGCGTCGCGCAGCGGAAGGCGAGCACAGCGCGCGCCGTTGCAGGGATGCTCGTGCGCGTCACTCTACAACGTTGCAGAAGCCGCGTTTGCGCGCATCGGCGGGCTCGGCGGGGCGGCCATCGACTGATATGCGGGGGCAACGGTGCTGGCGATGCCACAGGCAAGTTGCGCCGACCGCGTGAGAAAGGCCGGGGACGCCGGAGCTCGTGTCCAACTTCAGTGCAATATCGGGCCTTACGAGCGCTGAACACCGAGTATGCGCCGTTATCGCACTGATGTTGGTCAGGCGTCGGCCGAAACTCGACGTCTGGCGAACGGCCGACCGCAGGTCGGCAGCGCTCAGCCCCTCGGCACGCGCTCAGCGATCTCCTCGAAACTTCGGTGACTCACCGCTCATTTCAAGCTCTCTGCGAACCGAAAGTGGCGTTTAGTCACCGAAGTTTTCGCGCAAGCCAGGCAGCCTGCCCGCGCAGACTGCCCGGCACCAGCGCCGGCTCGCGAACGACGCGCTGGGTTCCCTGCCCTTAGTACTGCTTGCCTGGAATCCAGCTTGTGCCGGCGAGCGGCACGTTCGCCATGGCCGCTGACTCGACGGTCAGTGCGACGAGGTCCTCCGGCTCGAGGTTGCGGATGCGCGACTTGCCGCACGCGCGGGCGATGGTCTGCGCCTCCATCGTCAGCACGCGCAGGTAGTTCGCGAGGCGTCGCCCGCCCTCGACGGGGTTGAGTCGGGATGCGAGCTCCGGGTCCTGCGTGGAGATACCGGCCGGGTCGCGCCCGTCCTGGAAGTCGTCGTAGAAGCCGGCGGCCGAGCCGATGTCGGCGTACTCCTGCTGGTAGCGGGGGTCGTTGTCACCGAGCGCGATGAGCGCGGCAGTGCCGATCGCGACGGCGTCGGCACCGAGGGCCATGGCCTTCGCGACGTCGGCGCCCGTGCGGATGCCGCCGGACACGATGAGCTGCACCTTCCGGTGCATGCCCAGCTCCTGCAGTGCGGCGACAGCCTGCGGGATCGCGGCGAGCGTCGGGATGCCAACGTTCTCGATGAACACCTGCTGCGTCGCCGCCGTACCGCCCTGCATGCCGTCGAGCACCACCACGTCGGCGCCGGCTTTCACCGCGAGCGCCGTGTCGTAGTAGGGGCGGGACGCGCCGATCTTGACGTAGATCGGCTTCTCCCAGCCGGTGATCTCGCGCAGCTCGGCGATCTTGATCGTGAGGTCGTCGGGGCCCGTCCAGTCGGGGTGGCGGCTCGCGGAGCGCTGGTCGATGCCGATGGGCAGGGTGCGCATTCCGGCGACGCGCTCGGTGATCTTCTGTCCGAGCAGCATGCCACCGCCGCCTGGCTTCGCGCCCTGTCCGAGCACGATCTCGATCGCGTCGGCCTTGCGCAGGTCATCTGGATTCATGCCGTAGCGGGAGGGCAGGTACTGGTAGACGAGGTGCTTCGACTGGCCGCGCTCTTCGGGCGTCATCCCGCCGTCTCCGGTCGTCGTGGAGGTGCCGACCTCGGACGCGCCGCGGCCGAGGGCCTCCTTGGCGTTCGCGGAGAGGGCTCCGAAGCTCATGCCCGCGATGGTGACGGGGATGTCGAGGTGCAGCGGCTTCGACGCGAAGCGGTCGCCGAGCACGACATCGGTGCCGCAGCGCTCGCGGTAGCCCTCGAGCGGGTAGCGCGACATGGATGCGCCGAGGAACAGCAGGTCGTCGAAGTGCGGCAGCTGCCGCTTCGCGCCCCACCCGCGGATGTCGTAGATGCCGGTGCGGGCGGCGCGCTGGATGTCGGAGATGGTCGCGCGGTCGAAGGTGGCGGATTCGCGCAGGCCGAGTTCGGCGAGCTGTGCGGGCGACTGCGTGGCCGTGGATGTGGGCTGTTCGATGAGCGTCATGGCTGGCTCTCTCTGCTCGGCCTAGTAGGCGTTGTCGACGTTGAAGTGGTAGAGCTTGCGGGCTGAGCCGTAGCGCTTGAAGGCTGCTGGGTCGTCGTCGCGTCCGGCTGCGAGCAGCAGTTCGGCGAGCTCTGCGAGGTGCTCGTCGCGCATGGACTTCTCGATGCAGTCGGCGCCGAGCGATTCGACGGTGCCCTGCACGTAGATGCGCGTCTCGTAAATGGAGTCGCCGAGGGCTTCTCCCGCGTTGCCGCAGACGACGAGGCGTCCGGCTTGCGCCATGAACGCCGACATGTGGCCGATGCTGCCGCCCACGACGATGTCGACACCTTTCATGGAGATGCCGCAGCGGGCACCCGCGTTGCCGTCGATGACGACGAGCCCGCCGTGGCCGGTGGCGGCGGCCGACTGGGAGGCGTCACCCGTCACGTGCACGGTGCCGCTCATGATGTTCTCGGCGAGCCCGACTCCGGCGTTGCCGTTGATCGTGACTGAGCCCTGTTGGTGCATCCCGGCGGCGTAGTAGCCGACGTGCCCGTCGATCGTGACGTCGATGGCCGAGGTGATGCCGACCGCCACGTTGTGCTTGCCGGCGGGGTGCTGGATGCTCCACCTGGTTCCGTCTTCGGCGGTCTGCACTGCCGCGTTCACGACCCGCACATCCTGGCCGGCGAGGTCGATGGTGGTCGGTGCGGGCGCAGCCGGTGCCGTCGGCGTGGGGCTGGTGGGGGCCGTCGCAACCGCTGGGGCTGCCGCGTACTGGGTGCTGTCTAGAGTGACCACGTGTAGACCTTTCCGGGGACTGGTTCGAAGATGTCGGCCGATTCGATGCCGGGGAGCTGCGCGAGGGCGCGGTACTCGGACGCCATGGCCACGTAATCGTCGGTGACGGCGACGATGGCGGGCTTGCAGGCGATGGGGTCGCGCACGATGGCCATGCTGTCGGCGGTCGTGACGACAAGCGTGTAGAAGCCGTCGAAGACCTCACCGAGGTTGATGAGCGCCTCCTCGAGCGTGTCGCCCTGTTCGAGGCGGGAGGCGATGTAGCGGGCGCCGACCTCGGTGTCGTTCTCGGAGTCGAACTGCACGCCCGTGCGCTTCAGCTCGCGGCGGATCGAGGCGTGGTTCGAGAAGGAGCCGTTGTGCACGAGGCACAGGTCGTCGGCGACGGCGAAGGGATGCGTGCCGCCGGCGGTCACGGCCGACTCGGTGGCCATGCGGGTGTGCGAGACGCCCTGGCTGCCGGACATCGTCTCGAGGCCGTGGTTGGAGGCGACGTCCATGGGGTTGCCGACGCTCTTCATGACGGCGAGGTGGCCGCCGCGGCCGATGATCGTGGCGGTCGGGAGGGCTGCGCTGACGGCGTCGGCGAGGATGCTCGTCGAGAGCTCGCCGCTGACGAGCGTGGTGTCGCCGACGACCGAGACCTTGGGGGCTGCGCCCGCTGGCAGGGTGCGCTCGAGCTCGGCGGTCAGCTCTTCTGCGGTCAGCAGCTGCGTGCCACCGAGGAGGCTGAGCGTCGATGCGGCGCTCCCCGTGAGGTCGGGGTTGTCGTAGACGGCGAGGCCGGCGGAGTCGGGTCCGCGGTCGACCATCTCGCACAGCATGGTCGAGAGCAGGTCGCCCATCTGCGGCCTGAGCTGGGGGTTGCGCAACTGCAGCGCGGCGATTCCACACACGGGCGTGGTCCTTTCGGGGGTGGTCTTGTCTGGCTTCTGGATGTGGGCGGGTTAGAAGGCGGTGAGGTAGGTGTCGAGCTCCCAGTTGCTGACCTGGGCGTGCCAGGTGAGGAACTCGGCCTCCTTCGCGTCGGCGAAGTAGCGCCCGGTGACCTCGTCGCCGCTGAGGCTGGCGAGGATCACGGGGTCGCGGCGCAGCGCCTCGACGGCGTGGAGGAGCGTCGCAGGGAGAACGGCCGCTCCCTCGGGCGCCTGCCCAGGCCCCGACGGGTTACCGGGGTCGATGCTGTTGTCGATGCCATCGATGCCCGCCATGATCGACGTCGCGACCGCGAGGTAGGGGTTGGCGGCGCCGTCACCCGAGCGGAGCTCGACGCGTTTGTTGTCCGGCACCCGCACCATGTGCGTGCGGTCGTTGCCGCCGTACGACGCCTTGCGCGGCGACCACGTCGCCCCGGAGCTCGACGTGGCAGTGCCGATGCGCTTGTACGAGTTCACCGAGGGGGCGAGGAATGCCTGGAGCGCGGGAGCGTGCTCGAGGAGCCCCGCCACGAAGCCGTACGCGACGGGCGAGAGGCCGAGGCCGCGCGCATCCGCTTCGCTGTCAGCGTCGGCACCGGCCGTCGAGGGGAACAGCGGCTCGTCCTGCTCGCTCCAGAGGGAGAGGTGCAAGTGCAGGCCGGTGCCCGTGCGGTCGGTGAAGGGCTTCGGCATGAACGTCGCCGTCATGCCGCGCTCCTCGGCGAGCACGTTGAGGATGTAGCGCAGCGTGATGACCCGGTCGGCCGTCGTCAAGGCGTCGGCGTAGTCGAAGTTCTGCTCGAACTGGCCGGCGCCGTCCTCGTGGTCGTTGGCGTAGTTGCCCCAGCCGAGCGAGTTGATCGCGGTCGAGACGGAGGCAAGGTGGTCGAACATCCGCGTCACGCCGCGGGCGTCGTAGCAGGGGCGCGGGCCGTTGTCGCGCTTGTCCGCGGGCGCCAGCTTGCCGTCTTCGGCACGGTCGACGAGGAAGTACTCGACCTCGGCACCGACCTTGGCCGTCATGCCGCGAGTGGCGAGCTCGGCGATCGCACGCTTCAAGATGTTGCGCGGCGCGTACGGCCACGGTTTCCCGTTGACGTGCGGGTCGCAGTGCACGAGCGCGAGGCCTTCGCGCACGAACGGCAGGGGCGTGAACGAGTCGAGGTCGGGGATCGCGATGAGGTCGGGGTCGTGCTGCTCCTGGCCGATGAGGCCGGCGGCGAAGCCCGCGAAGCCGAGGGAGCCAGCTTCGAGCTCGTCGGCTGCAGAGGTCGGCACGAGCTTCGCACACGGCTTCCCGTTGAGGTCGACGAAGGTGGCGAGGATGAACTGCACGCCGTGCGCCTGCGCGAGGTCGCGGAGCGTGATGCGGTCACCCGCGAGGCTGCCTTCTTCGCCTGAGGTGGCCTCGACCAGCTTGGGGGCTAGTTGTGTCATGGTCGTCTCCCGCATGGTGTTGATGTTACCTGACATGAAACCTTGTTCGCCAATAGTAGACATGCGGATGTTTCCGTAGCGTTCGCGCCTGTAAACACTGGGTTACGGGAAGCAGCGCCAACCCCAAGGGGGGCCTCGCAGGGACTCCCTGAATGTCGGCGGCCAGACATACGCTCCTGGCATGGAGTACACGAACCTCGGCCGTACCGGCCTCCGCGTCAGCCGCCTCGCACTTGGATGCATGAGCTTCGGCGACCCGAAGCGCGGCCTGCACAGCTGGACCCTCGACGACGAGGCCGCCGCACCGCTCCTTCGCCAGGCAGTGGAGCTCGGCGTCACGTTCTGGGACACGGCAAACGTCTACCAGCAGGGCACCAGTGAGGAGATCATCGGTCGCGCCATGCGCCGCTTCAGCCGCCGCGAGGACATCGTGCTCGCGACGAAGGTGTCCGGCAAGATGCACGACGGTCCGGGCGGCTCAGGCCTGTCACGCAAGGCGATCCTCGAGCAGGTGAACGCCTCCCTGGAGCGACTGGGCACCGACCACGTCGACGTGCTCTACATCCATCGCTTCGACGACAACACCCCCGTCGAAGAGACCATGCAGGCCCTCGACGATCTCGTGCGCGCTGGCAAGGTGCGCTACCTCGGCGCATCGTCGATGTACGCATGGCAGTTCGCGAAGCTGCAGCAAGCCGCGGCCGTCGGCGGATGGACGCCCTTCGTGGCAATGCAAGACCAGTACAACCTTCTCAAGCGCGAGGAGGAGCGGGAGATGATCCCCATGTGCGCCGACATGGGAGTCGGCCTCGTGCCTTACTCTCCGAACGGGAAGGGACGTCTGACGCGCCCGCGCGGCGAATCGTCGTCGCGGGCCGAGGTGGACACGGTCGCGAAGGCATTCGACACCGATGCCGACGGCCCGATCATCGACGTCGTCGAGCAGATCGCCACGGAGCGAGACGTGCCCATGGCGCGCGTCGCCCTCGCCTGGGTCCTGCGCAACCCCACCGTGGCGGCCCCCATCGTCGGGGCGACGAAGGCGAATCACCTCGATGACGCCGTTGCCGCGCTCGAGCTGAAGCTCACCGACGAGGAGGTGGCGCGGCTCGAGGCGCCGTACGTCACGCAACCGCCGTTTTGGTGGTGACTGCGGCGGCGGGCGTAAACACTGCGTTAAGAGCAGTCGCCGGGACGTTGCATGGGGCCCTTGAAGATAGTCCTGAGCAGTGGAATGGGCAGACCTCCCTCTCGTCGAAAGGCGCGTCATGACCGCTGCTCCACTCTTTGACCTCTCCGATACCCGCGTCGTCGTCACCGGCGGCACGAAGGGAATCGGCTTCGGTATCGCCAGCGTCTTCACGCAGGCGGGCGCGCGCGTGGCCGTCGCCGGACGCTCGCAGGCGGGGGTGGATGCAGCGGTCTCGGCACTCTCGGCAGTTGCGCGAGAGGTAACGAAAGACGAGGCACCGGGCCGCGTCGCGGGGTTCACGGTGGACGTGGCCGACCCCGAGTCCTGCCGAGCACTCGCCGCATCCGCCGTCGAGGCGTTCGGTGGCATCGATGTGCTGTGCGCCAACGCTGGCATCTTCCCGCAAGCCGAGCTCGCCACGATGACGCCGCCGCAGCTCGACGAGGTGCTCGACACCAACGTGAAAGGCACGATCTACGCCGTCCAAGCGTGCCTGCCCGCCCTGCAAGAGTCTGGGCGCGGGCGAGTTGTCCTCACCTCATCCATCACCGGGCCCACAACCGGCTACCCGGGGTGGTCGCATTACGGCGCCTCGAAGGCAGCCCAGCTGGGCTTCATGCGCACGGCGGCGATCGAGCTCGCGAAGCACGCCATCACCGTCAACGCCGTGCTGCCAGGCAACGTCGAGTCGGCGGGCCTCGAAGAGATGGGAGCCGACTACCTCGCCTCGATGACCTCAGCCGTGCCCCTTCGCAGGCTCGGTCGCGCCGAGGAGATCGGCTACGCCGCAGCCTTCCTCGCGACCCGCGAGGCCGGGTACATCACCGGCCAATCGATCGTCATCGACGGCGGGCAGACACTTCCCGAGTCGCCGGATGCGGTGGGCTGACACGGAGAACCTCTCGCCCAGTAACCCAATGCCGTTTCCCAGGATTAGCTAGCTAACCTAACTATCCGATCCCGCTTCAACCCAAGGAACACCATGAGCCTCCTCGAGATCCCTCGCGAGTCGATGACCCAGCACGTTGTCGAAGCGGCCCCTCGTCGACTCCGCTGGCTGTCTCCCGCCAGCGGACTCTGGGTAGCGATGCGCGAGACGCAGGCGGGCGACGACTTCGCTGGGTTCGTGGAGTTGGTGCAGGGTGAGTTCCGCGCGCACGACGGCCAGGGAACTTTCCTCGGCGCGTTCGCGTCCCGCGAGGCCGGCCGCGACGCGATCGAAGGCGCTACTCGAGGCTGAGCCGAACCAGAACTGCACGCCGGGACCCGAAACCGACCGACTGGTAAAGTTGGCGGAACCAGACACCAACGACCAGCGACTCCCCCGTCGCCGGCCGTCACGCGCCAGGGCCGAGCCCGCGCGAAGCGGTCCGCCGAGGATGCTGCTGGCCTACCGCGAGATTGGATCCCATCCCGCATGCCTCTCCTCACCATCCTCATCGGTGCCGCCCTCATCGTGACGGGCGCCGTCGCCTACTTCGTCAGCGACACCGGCAGCCTCACAGCCCTCATCCCGGCGGCCGTCGGCGTCCTGCTCGTGATCGCCGGCCTCATCGCCCGCAACCCGAAGCTCCGCAAGCACGCCATCCACGGCGCGCTCGCCGTTGCACTGCTCGGCGCGCTCGGCTCGCTCATGAACGTCGTGAAGCTCGGCGACCTGATCGCCGGCACGGCTGAGCGTCCCGGCGCGATCATCAGCAGCACGATCATGCTCGTCCTGCTCGTTGCCCTCATCACGGCCGGCGTGCGCTCGTTCATCGCCGCCCGCCGCGGCCGACAGGCGCCAGCAGTCGCGCAAAGCTAGTCAGCCCGCGCGCTCTCCAGGTTCGCCTGGAAGCGAATCAGGTAGCCGTCGGGGTCCGTCACAAGAAATTGACGGACCCCGACTTCGCGTGAGCACCCGCAGCCCGGCGATGGCGCAGTCGCTACTCGCATAGCCGTCAAGAGCGCGCACCGAATCGCCCGGAGCGAGCCGCGACTCGGTCGACGCGAGCACCCGCTGGGACGCGTTCACGACACTCACGTCACCGAACTCGCGCAAGGCCGGCAGGAGCTCTCGCTCGACGTCGTCGACGAGAAGATCCATGGCGACAACCCCCAAGAAACGCGTCCCATGCCACACGGGCAGGCTGACAGTGAGCGTGTACTCGTCGCTACAGAGGTAGTCGACGTGCGGGCCGGCGACGTGGCCCTCGCCCGTTTCCTGCGGCACCCGGAACCACTCGAAGCCGCTGTAATCGATGTGCTCCCGACTCGGACTCTGCGCCGCGAGCCGCAACTGCGAGCGCATGGGCCCCTGCCACCAGGACAAGTGGCCGCGCGACGGACCTCGAAGGTCGAGGGATGCGACAAACCCCGCCCCGAAGGCTACCGGCGACGTGCGTTGGAACACCGCGAGCGCAAGCGGCTCGACAAGCTCGTCAAGGTGTCGGTCCGTGAGCTCGCCCCGCGCCTCGAGGTCCCCGAGCACGGCGCCCAGGTCGGCACTCACCGAAGCGAGCACGTCGAGGGTCGCCCGGAAGTACTCGTCGAGGATTGGCGCGGGCCCGTGTCGCACCGCAGTGGCATCGATCGTCATGGAGCCGCTCCTCTGCATCGGTGATGGCCGATGTTACACAGCCAAGCGCCGCTTGCACAGAGGTCGAGCCCGCAGAACAACCCGCACGGACGCTCACCGGCGAGCGTCGCGCCGGACGGCGGTCACCAGGAGAGCGGCGGCATGCGTCCGTTCAGGAGGACCCGAAGTGCGGCGTGCATTTCGAGGGCCTGTGCTCGGCGATCGTCGGGGGCAACGTCCTGCACCGCAACATTGCAGGCATGCTCAAGTTCCCACTCTGTGACCCCCTCGGGGAGGCACAGCATCCACTGCACCGCGCGGGGCGGCTCGGGAACCCCCGCTTCCGCGAGGTACTCGACCATGTCGTCGTGGATCTCCGCGATGACGGCGTCGCTGGCAGACATATCGGCGGGTCCACCGACGCGTTGTCCCCCACCGAAGGTCTCGACGACCGGCTCGTACCGTGCAGCCTCCTGGTACACCCAGCTGGGGCCGGCGAGGTACGCGATGAGCGCAAGCCAGCCGTTGGGTTCGAGCCTCATGAGGTTCGCCACCTGCGGCGGATTCTCCGAGAAATCACCCCACGACCACGTCGGAAGCCCCGCGAGCGCGGCGGCTCGCACCTCGTTGTCATTGATCGGCATCTCTTGGCCCCCCAGCCATAATTCCCCCTGCTCTCCACCGCTTCTCGCGGTCGAGAGTCCTACTGCTCGGTCAGCAGCCTGCGCTTCTCCTCGAGCCGTCCGACGACGTCGAGCATGGTCGAGCGCAACGTCTCACGCGCTCCGGCGACATCCCCTCGCTCGACTTCGTCGACGAGCTTCAGTATCTCGCCTCGCTGCACCTCACGCTCAGAACTGTCCACAGCCAGGAGGCCGAGCAGCGGCGAAACCTCCGACTGCACCCGCATCTGCTCCTTGGTGAGCCGCACCGACTGCCCGAGCGCGCACAGCTCGACGACGACGTCATCGGCGACGTGGCGCCACTGCGCCGGCGTGGGTTGAACCACCTGGCCGTCCGTATTCGGTGTGAGGTTCCCACCAAACGCCGTGAGTCTGGAGCGAATCGCATCGACTTCGCTTGGTGCGGCACGGGATGCGGCAAGCTCAAGACAGCCGGCGGTCACGGCGAAGTAGTGCGCGGCGAGGTCGCGCAGGGCGGTTCGCGAGGTCGAGGCGAGCTCGTCAGCGGCGTGCGACGCTGGGTCGGCGCCGGCCGTCACGAAGCTGCCACCCCCTCGTCCGCGTTTTGTTGTGACGAGGCCCCGCTGCCGGAGCAGCACAAGCGCCTCGCGGACGGTGACCGGCGAGACGCCGAGGGACTTCGCGAGCTCGCTCTCCGGGGGGAGTCGCTCGCCGGCCTGCAGCACCCCGCGGTTGATCGCGACGCTCAGGCGCCGCTCGACGAGCGCAGCTTTGCCCTCGTCGGCGACGGCTTGGAAGACGGCGTTGCGCAGGCGCGACGGCACCCCGGCTTCGGGTTCTGTCTGCGGGAGCTGCGGCACCTCGCCATTGTGGCGCATCCGCACTGTTACAACTTGGACACAAGCTTGAAATATGACTTCTGGAACTATATGTTTGCGCTTAATCCGCAGACAGCGCCGTTCCAAGGAGGACCACTTGTCGACCACCGACACACGCGAAGGCGTGACCGACCAGCCCGCTCAGGCGCCCGCCGGCGTCACCTTGACGGGCGTCAGCAAGAGGTTCGGCGACTTCACCGCCGTCGAATCGCTCGACCTGCAGGTTCGATCCGGCGAGTTCTTCTCCATGCTCGGCCCGTCCGGCTCCGGCAAGACCACCGTGCTCCGCATGATCGCCGGGTTCGAGCAGGCAACAGGCGGCACCATCGAGCTCGGCGGCACGGATGTCACCAACGTGCCGCCGTTCAGCCGCGAGGTGAACACCGTCTTCCAGGACTACGCCCTCTTCCCGCACATGACGGTCGCGGAGAACGTGGCCTATGGGCTCCGCGTGCGCCGAGCGAGCAAGGCTGAGCGTGCCGAGCGGGTGCAGCAGGCGCTCGAGCAGGTGCAGCTCGCGCACCTCGCCGACCGCAAGCCCAGCCAGCTCTCCGGCGGGCAACGCCAACGCATCGCCCTCGCACGCGCCCTCATCCTCAAGCCCCGCGTGCTCCTCCTCGATGAGCCCCTGGGCGCGCTCGACAAGCAGCTCCGCGAGCAGATGCAGATCGAGCTCAAGCAGATCCAGCGCGAGATCGGCATCACCTTCATCTTCGTCACCCACGACCAGGAAGAGGCGCTGACGCTCAGCGACCGCATCGCCGTCTTCAACAAGGGCCGCATCGAACAGATCGGCACCCCCATCGAGGTGTACGACTCCCCCGCGACCCCGTTCGTCGCCGGCTTCCTCGGCGTCTCCAACCTCCTCGACGCGGATGCGGCCAAGTCGGCCACCGGAATCGACGGGCTGGTCAGCATCCGGCCCGAACGCATCACGCTGCACGCCATCGACGAAGCCGTACCGCCGGGCCTGCACGGGGCCGTCGGAGTCATCGAGGAGGTCGTCTACACGGGCCCGAGCACGCGCTTCATCATCCGTACCGACACGGATGTGCGCCTCATCTCTGAGATGCACAACACCGAGACGAGCACCACGAGCCGGGGTTTCGCGCGCGGCTCCACGGTGCGCGCGACCTGGCACGAAGAGCACGTCGCCGTCATCTCCTGACCCGTCCTCCCAATCCTCTCCACCCCACCACCTGACCCTCAAACCGAAGGACAGCACCATGAAGACATCGCACGTGGCACTCGCTGCCATGGCCGCCGCATCCGCCCTGGTACTGACGGGCTGCAGCTCCGACGCGGGAGGCGGGGGCGGCGAAGGCGGCCTCAGCATCGACGTGCCAGACGTACCGATGCTCGAAGAGCTCGGCGAGGGCGAAGGTCAGGTCAACATCGTCGCCTGGAGCGGATTCGTCGAGCCCGCTTGGAGCGATCAGTTCACCGCAGAGACCGGATGCGTCGTCAACCGCCGCGTCGCCGGCACCAGCGACGAGATGGTCACCCTCATGCGCACGGGCGAGTACGACCTCGTCTCGGCTTCCGGTGACGCGAGCCTCCGTCTCATCGCCGGCGGTGACGTCGCCCCCATCAACGTCGACCTCATCCCCAACTTCGGCGACGACATCGTCGAGGGCATGAAAGGCCAGGTGTACGACACGATCAACGGCAAGAGCTACGGCGTCCCGATCGGTCGCGGCGCGAACATCCTGCAGTACAACAGCGAAATTGTCACCGAGGCACCCACCAGCTGGGACGTCGCCTGGGAGGCCGACAGCCCGTACGCGGGGCAGATCATCGCATACGACGCCCCCATCTACATCGCCGACGCCGCCGTCTACCTCATGGCCACCCAGCCAGACCTCGGCATCACCAACCCGTACGCGCTCGACGAAACGCAGCTGAACGCGGCGGTCGAGCTGCTCAAGGCACAGAACGGCATCGTCAGCGAGTACTGGAGCGACCCGGTCGCCCAGATCACCTCGTTCACGGGCGGCACGTCAGTCGTCGGCACCTCGTGGGAGGTGCTCCGCAAGCTCTCCGAAGACGACCGCCTCAAGGGTGTGCTGCCAGAGGAAGGCTCGACCGGCTGGTCGGATGCCTGGATGGTCTCGGCTGAATCCGCCAACCCGAACTGCGCCTACCTGTGGATGGATTACACCAGCGCAGCCGAGGTCAACGGCCAGATCGCGATGAACTTCGGCATGGCCCCGGCCAACGGCGCCTTCTGTGAACTCAACGCCGAGGCGAGCGCCCACTGCGAGGAGTTCCACGCCCTCGACGAGGAGTACTTCTCGAAGGTGTGGTTCTGGACCACCCCGATCGAGCAGTGCGTTGACGGCCGCACCGACGTGCAGTGCACGAACTTCCAGGAGTGGACCAACGCCTGGCAGTCCGTGAAGGGCTGACCAACCCTCGTCCCGGCCGGCGGCGGCCCCGAAAAGCCGCCGCCGGCCATCCCTCAGGCGTCGCCCATCCAAGCCGTCGACCACTGAAAGGCAACCCCTCGTGACGACACTCGACTCGTGGCTCCACCGGCACCGCAGCGCGCGGCTCCGCGGGCTGCTCGCCGCTCCGATGCTGTGGCTCGTCGGCATCTACATCTTCTCGCTGGCTTTCCTGCTTGTGACCGCCTTCTGGGTCACCGACCCCTTCACGTCGAAGGTCAAGCCAGGCTTCACGCTCGCGAACTTCGAGGCGATCATCACGACGCCCGCCTACCTCTCGACGAGTTTCCGCACCCTCGGCATCGCGATCGCCGTGACCCTCATCTGCGCCGCTATCGCCATCCCGCTCGGCATCTTCATGGCGAAGATCGCCAGCCCACGCAACCGCGAGCTGCTGGTCATCGCCATCACCATGCCACTGTGGGCCGGCTACCTCGTCAAGGTGCTCGCCATGCGGATCACGTTCACCGAGGACGGCCTCTTCAACTGGCTGATGAACCCGTTCGGCATCTCCGGACCGGGCTTCAGCATCCCGACCGTGATCCTCACGCTCTGCTACCTGTGGTTCCCGTACATGGCGATGCCGGTCTACACGGCCGTCAGGCAGATCCCGGACAACCTGTTCGACGCGGCCTCCGACCTCGGCGCAGGCAACTGGCTCACCGTGCGCTCCGTGGTGCTGCCGCTCATCGTGCCCGCCCTCATCGCCGGCTCCATCTTCACGTTCTCGTTGAGCCTCGGCGACTACATCACGGCCGAATTCGTGGGCGGCTCCACGCAGATGATCGGCAGCATCATCGCCTCGAACATCAACCTCAACCCGCCGCTCGCAGCCGCCTTCTCCGTCATCCCCATCGCGTTTGTCCTCATCTACCTGCTCTCCGTGCGCCGCACCGGCGCACTCGAGCGGCTCTAGCGGCTTTAGGAGTCAGCATGCTCAGGCTTTCCAAGACCGCACGCTTCGCTCTCGGGGCGTTTGTCATCGCCGTCCTCGGGTTCATCTACGTGCCACTGCTGCTCGTCGTCGCGAACTCGTTCAGCTCCGCCCGCATCTCCGCGTGGCCCATCCCCGGTTTCTCGCTCGACTGGTGGGTGAAGGCGGCAGGCGAGACGTCGCTGCACACCGCGATCCTGAACTCGATCATCACCGCGACCGGCGCGACGATCATCGCCTGCATCCTGGGCACGCTCGTCGCCTTCGCGCTGCAGCGGTACTCGTTCTTCGGCCGCGACGCCGTCAACCTGCTTGTTGTGCTGCCCATCGCCCTGCCGGGTGTCGTCACCGGTGTCGCCCTCAGCAACACGTACTCGAGCATCCTCGACCCCATCGGCATCCAGCTCGGCTACTTCGGGATGATCATCGCCCACGGCACGTTCTGCATCGTCATGGTCTTCAACAACGTGCTCGCCAGGCTGCGGCGAATGAACCAGAGCCTCGAGGAAGCCTCGATGGACCTCGGCGCGGGCATCTGGGAGACCTTCCGCCTCGTCACCTTCCCGCAGTTCCGCTCGGCGTTCATCGCAGGCGCGCTCCTCGCGTTTGCGCTCAGCTTCGACGAAGTGGTCGTCACGATCTTCACCGCCCCTCCGGGCGTCGACACCCTGCCGCTCTGGATCATGAATCAGATGGGCCGACCCAACGAGGCGAGCCTCGTGAACGTCGCCGCGACGGTCCTCATCTTGCTGTCGTTCATCCCCGTCTACTTCTCACAGCGCCTCACGCGCGGCGACGAGTGAAGCCGAGAGCCGAGAGCCGAGCACGCTGTCCAACATCAGTGCAGAATCGGGCCCCGAAGTCCTTTTTGAGTCGTTTGGCGCAGATTTTGCACTGATGTTGGTCAGGGCTGCGGGCGTGGCCGGAAGAACGGCAGCGCGACGGGCGTGAACACGACGCCCCTCGACGCCTTCACGCTGCCGACGATCGAGAACACGAGGTGCGTCACCGAGAGCGCGAACCAGATCGTGATCGGAATGCCGATCGGATAGAACGTCGACGAGTACTCGTCGTCGAAGATCGCGAGGAACGCGATGTGTAGGGCGATGAGGATGATCGAGGCGATCAGGTAGGTGACGCCCCAGTTGGCGGCGTTCGTTCGGTTCCGCTCACCCGCGTCGGTCGCAGGTGCGCGTGAGCGCCCGGTCGCCGTCATGACGATGCCCGCGGCGATGGCGCTCACGAACGGGAAAGGGATGAGCGCGAGCAGACCGAGACTCCACTGCACGGCGCCGTTCGCCAACGGCCTCATGAGGAAGACCTGCTGCGGGTGGCCGGTCGGCGGCGGGAACTGCGGTGCCTGCTGATTCAAGGGTGGCGCGAGCTGAGGCGCAGCCTGAGGTGGGGCAGGAGGCGCAGCCTGAGGTGGGGTCGCCTGGATATCGGCATGGGGTTCATGCTGCGGCGCACCAGAAGGCGCGAAGTAGAGGTTGTTCGCCCAGGAGCCGGAGCCCGTGAGCTGGTCGAGCTTGTCAGCGGGTTGCGTCAGCGCGTAGCGGATGAGCGAGTCGACTTGACTCTCAGAATCACGCAGGAGGCCCTGCGCCTCAGACAGCATCTCGGGGAACGGGTTGTCGTCGTCCGTGACCCCGAGCACATGGATCTCAGCGACCTCAAGCAGCAGGTACCTGCCCTGCTTGTCCGGGTCGGCGAGCACGCTTCGCGCTTCGGCGATCTGCCGCTGAGTCTCCTCGTCGTGCGGGAGCTGCGCGAAGAGGCGCTCGAGGTGGGCGATGCCCTGGTTGTAGTCGCCGAGGATCGCTTGGGCTGGTGCATCCCAGATCGTCGAGGGAACAAGGCGCCCCGAACCCGAGACGAGCAGCTCGTGCACAAGCGGCACATCCCAGTTCCACTCGGAGAGACCGGTGACCCTGGTGAGCGGCGCTCCCTCGCCAGGGACCTCGTCGACAACGTAGAGATAGCTGCGATTCGCCATCAACCGAGCCTAGCGGTGACCAGCTTCCAAGCCCCTGCTGGCCAGTCGTGGGCTACTTGCCGAAGAGGTCTCCGAGGCCCGGGATGTCGAAGCCGAGATTGCCTGCCTGCTCCCCGATGCCGCCGAGGAACTGGTCGCCGGCACCGGTCAGCTGCTCGCCGGCACCGGCGAACTGATCGCCGAACCCGCTCACCTGGTCCCCGAGACCTGAGGCCTGCTCGCCGAGACCTGAGACGGCCTCGCCGATGCCACCGAACTCTCCGAGGTCGGCCGTGAGCCCCTCGAAGCCCTCGATTCCGGATGCGGCGATGCCGTCGAAGTCGATGCCGGAGGCCAGAGCGTCCCCGATCAGGGGAAGCGCGACGGAGCTCGCTACCGCGCCCCCGACAACCCCGAGGGCGATGCCCCCGAGCGCGCCAGCACCCGCACCGGCTGCGGCCGCGCCGGCGACCCCCATGCCCCGGCCGAAGCGCGAGGAACCGCCGCGGCTCGAGCCAGGGGTGAAGTTGCCACCGCCACGCGATCCTGCGATGCGCTTGCCGGCGCCGAGCACCTTCGCCATGAAACCGGGGCTCTGCACTTCGCCGCGTGTTGCGGCGCGCGCGAGGTCATCCGGCGAGCTCGACTGCGGACGATCGTAGGGGCCAGACTCCGCGCTCAGGCGCTCCCGCACCTGGTCGCGCTGCGCCGGCGTGAGTCGCTGGAACGCCTCGCGGTGCGCCTGCTCGAGCTGATCGGGGGCAGCGGTCTTGAGCAGGTAGTCGTACTTCGCGATCGCGGCCTTGTCGGCGGCGGATCCGGCCCCGGGGCCCGCGCTTGGTCGTGAGCCGTAGCTCGGAGCCGCCGGAGGCTGCTGCCCGTACAGAGGCGGCTGGGAGGGGGAACTGCCGCGGCGGGGGTACGCCTGCTGGCCCTGCTGGCCCGAATAGCCCTGCTGTCCGGAGTGCCCCTGCCGGCCCGAGGAGCCCTGCTGGCCTCGCGACTGCTGGCCGTCGCCCGTCACCTGGTCGGCGACCTTGCGAACCATGTCCTTCCAGTCCCCGGAGCCGCTCTTGCCGCCCCGGTTTGCGCCGGAGTTACTGGAGTTGCCCGAGCTGCCGAGGGCTTTGGAGGCCGCGCCGAGGATCTTGTTGAAGTCAACCATGCGCACATCGTGACCTACCTATCTATGGAGAACGCATGGATCGCGTCCGTGTCCGCTCAGAGCGTTGCCGGGGAGAGGAGCTCGGCCCCATGGCAGTCCGAGCGTGACGGCATCGGCGCACCCCGATGCTGGCCGGGTAGCGTGATGCCATGACGTTCACCGCCGAGCCAGCGAACACCGAAACCCGATGAGCACACGTGCAGTGCAGGCTGGCGCTGTCGCCGACGTGCTCGCCCCGCTCCTCGATCGGCTCCGCACCGAACTTGAGGTCCCCGTCGACTATCCCGCGGGGGCGCTTGCCGAGGCGGAAGCCGCCGCCGGGAGGGACTTCGGCGCCGAGCTGGGCTCCGAACGACAGGACCTGCGTGACCTCTCTTTCGTGACACTCGACCCGGTCGGGTCCCGCGACCTCGACCAGGCCTTCTTCCTGCGCCGCGTCGACGCAGGAATCGACTCGGTTGGTCCAGGCGCCGCGTTCGAGGTCTTCTACGCGATCGCCGACGTCGCTTCGTTTGTCGAGCCGGGTGGCCCGCTCGACGCCGAAACGCACCGACGGGCGCTCACGGTCTACGGCCCCGACGGCCGTTTCGGCCTGCACCCTGCCGTGCTCAGCGAGGGCGCGGCGAGCCTGCTCCCCGACGTCGACCGCCCAGCGGTCGTGTGGCGGATGCGCCTCGACGGCTCCGGTGCGCTGCTCGATGACATCGATGTTCGTCGATCCATGGTCCGTTCACGCGCGCAGCTGGACTACGCGTCCGTGCAACGGCAGCTCGACGAGGGAACAGCGGACGAGCTCCTGCGGCTCCTCGCCGAGGTGGGCCAGCTGCGCATCGACGCCCAGTTCGCTCGCGGCGGCGCGACGCTCGAGGTGCCCGACCAGGAGATCGAGCGCAGCGATGACGGCACCCGGTACGAGCTCCTGCTGCGCGAGCCGCTCGCGAGCGAGGAGTTCAACGCGCAACTGTCGCTCCTCACGGGCATCGCGGCGGCCAGGCTGCAGCGCCTCGCAGGAATCGGCATCTGGCGCACCCTCGACCCGGCCCGCGACGAAGACGTCGACCGCCTGCGTCACGTGGCAACGACGCTGGGCTTCGACTGGTCCCCCGACGAGACGTACGCCGAGTTCGTGCAGACCATCGACACGTCTCGGCCCGAGTACGCAGCATTCGCGACCGAGGCGACCCGCCTCTTCCGCGGTGCCGGCTACTTCGCCTTCGGAACTTCCAGCAACCCCGAGGTGCCGAGCGGTGCATCCCACAGCGCCATCGCCGCCGAATACGCGCACGTCACCGCTCCCCTGCGGCGCCTCGTCGACCGGTACGGCACCGAGATCGCGCTCGCCTTCTGCGCGGGCGAGCCTGTTCCATCGTGGGTAGTGGATGCGCTCGACGCACTCCCGGGAGAGATGGCCGACGGGTCGCGACGCGCGAACGCCTACGAACGCGGGACTGTTGATTTGCTCGAGGCTGTGCTGCTCGAGTCGCTTGTCGGGGAGGAGCTCGACGGGATTGTCGTCGAGTCATCGCCGACCGGCGGCATCGAGGCCAGTCGGGCGAAGGCGACGGTGCTACTGCGGGACCCTGCCGTCAGGGCGAGGGTCGTCGGCGACGCCTCGGCACTCGAGCTGGGGTCGGCCGTGCGAGTGCGCGTCGACGCCGCGGACCCCGAAAAGCGGGCTGTCACGCTCAGCGTCGCAGGCTGAGCCTCGCGGACGAGCTGGCCAGGGGCATGAGCCGTTCGGCGCTCGCCCGCGGGGCCGAAGGCCGCCCTAGATCGAAGTCCAGGTGAACGAGTAGCCGTTGCCATTGCGGTGGCACGACTCGGTGATCTTGGTCCACGAGCTGATGTAGGTGCGCTGGACGGCCTGGCAGTCGGCGAGCGAGCCGCCGGTCCAGTACATCTGCTCCGTGCCGGCATTGGCGATCGCGGGTGCCGAGACGGCGATACCGACGGCGAAGAGCGCTGCGGTGATGCTTGAGGCGATTCGACGCATGGGGACTCCTTCGACAGGCCCGGCTGGTCCGGGGTGTGGGCGAGCGTAGCCCCGCAGATTGCGATGCACTCGCGCTGCAGCGCCCGTGCGGGAGGCGGGGAGAACTGCCCTTCCCGTGGTGGCGGGCGAGTCGGCGAGGCCCTGGATGTTTCCTCCGCGATCTCGCCCTCGTTCGCAGGCGGCGGTGCTAGCAGCACCCCGCGAACGGGCACGGACGACGACTACGGGTCGCGCCCCGAATAGGATCGACAGCGTGCATCCCACGACCTCCCCCACGCTCGCCGCGCACCCGAGGACCCTCCGATGAAGCTCGCGGTGATCGGCGCGGGGCAGATCGTTGCCGACTTCCTGCCGCACGCCGCCGTGGTGCCGGGGCTCGAGCTCGCCGCCATCCAGGGACGCAGGCGCGAGCACCTGGATGCGCTCCAGGAACAGTTCGGGATCGAGCGCGTCTACACCGACCTCGACGAGTGCCTCGCGGACGCATCCATCGACACGGTCTGGGTCGCGCTGCCCAACTCCCTCCACTTCGAAGTCTCACGCAAGGCGCTCGAGGCGGGCAAACACGTCATCTGCGAGAAGCCATTTGTGCTCGAGGAGTCTGAGCTCGAGGAGCTGCGCGCGCTCGCCACGGCGCGCGATCTGATCCTCATCGAAGCCATCACGACGCAGTACCTCGCGAACTACCGGTGGATCAAGGAGCACCTGGACCTCGTCGGCAAGGTCAAGCTCATCCAGTCCGACTACTCGCAGTACTCCTCGCGGTACAACGCTTTCCGCGAGGGCACCGTGCTGCCCGCCTTCGACCCCGCCCAGGGCGGCGGCGCGCTCATGGACCTCGGCATCTACGCCATCCACTTCGTCGTCGGCCTGCTCGGCCGGCCACAGAAGGTTACCTACACCGCGAACGTGCAGAGCGGCGTGGACACCTCCGGAGTGCTTGTCCTCGACTACGGCGACACGACTGCCGTGTGTGTCTGCGCGAAGGATTCCGCAGGGCCCATCCGCAGCAAAATCCAGGGCGAGGACGGCTGGATCGTCGTCGACGGCTCACCGAACGTCATGGCCTCGGTGACCCACGCGGCCGACGGCGGCGACGCCGAGCACGTCGATCTCACGAAGTACCCGCACCGCATGGTGGAGGAGTTCCTGGAGTTCGAGCGCATCATCCGCGAGCACGACACGGCGGAGCGCGACCGCCGCCTCGACCACAGCGCCGACGTGCTCTCCGTCGTCACGACCGCCAGGGCCGCAACCGCATCCGCAACGCAGGAGGAAACCGAATGACCACCCAGCTTGTCCTCGTCGCGAACGCCGGCGAAGGCTCCATCTCCGTGTTCCGCTTCGACGGAGCGACCCTCGAACGCCTGTCCGTTACGACCGAGCTGCAGGGATGCTCGAACTTCGTTGTCGACGCCAGCCGCGACCTCGTCTACGCCGCGGTCAAGGGCAGCCCGGCCGCGATCGTCACGCTGCGCCTCGACCGCGCGTCAGGCGAACTGACGCCCATCTCGCGCCGCGACACTCCTCGCGGCGGCCTGAACTACGTCGCCCTGACGCGTGACGGCAGCGCACTGCTCGGCGCTGCCTACTCCGCGAGCTACGGCCTCATCGCGCCGATCAACGACGGCGCGATCGGCGAGGCGACGACGATCGTCGAGCACCGTCACCTGCACTCGGTCGTCCCGAGCAGCGACGGCCGCTTCGCGTACTTCGTCTCGCTCGGCGACGACGTCGTCGGGCAGTACGCCATCACCGACGCACTCGAGCTCGAGGCGCTCGACCCCGTGGGCGCGGTCGCGCCGGCCGGCAGCGGCCCGCGCCACATCGTACTGAACGGCGCGGAGACCGACGCCTACGTGATCACCGAATTCAGCGGCGAGGTGCTGCGCTTCGCTCGCGATGCGAGCACCGGCACGCTGTCGTTTGTCGACTCGGCCAGCTACGCGGATGCGCTCCAGGGGCTCCAGCGCGGCATCCTCGGCGGAAACCCCCTCGAGCCGCGCTCCATCTGGGGAGCGGATGTGCATTGGGGTGCGGACGAGCAGTTCCTGTGGACTTCGGAGCGCACGACGAGCACGCTCGCGCCGCTCACGGTGAACACCGACGGTTCCCTCGAGGACGCCGCATCGTTCACCGTCACGCAGCAGCACCCACGTGGCTTCGGCCTCAGCCCCGACCGCCGTTTCCTGGTGGCCGCCGGCGAGGGCACAACTCAGGTGTCGCTCTACGAGGTCAGCGGCTCACACCTAAAGGAGCTGCAGCAGGTCGAGACGGGAACCGGCGCGAACTGGGTTCGCTGGGTCTGACGCTCGGCCTCGGTGCTACCTTCGTGCCGTGACCGAGCCACTCATCCGCCCCGCTTCTCCCGCCGACGTCCCGCAGATCCTTGACCTCATCCACGGCCTCGCCATGTACGAGCGCGAACCGGACGCCGTGAAGACGACCGAAGAGCAGCTCCACCGCAGCTTCTTCGGCGACAACCCGGCGGTGTTCGCGACCGTCGCGGAGGCGCCGAGCAGCGGCGACGCGGGCGGAGCCGATGCCGCTGCCCCGCGACTCGACGGCATGGCGCTCTGGTTCTTGAGCTACTCGACGTGGGAGGGCGAGCACGGCATCTGGCTCGAGGACCTCTACGTGCGAGAGGATGCGCGCGGCAGCGGCCTCGGCACGGCGCTCCTCACCTCCCTCGCGCAGGAGTGCGTCGTGAACGGCTACCGCCGCCTCGAATGGTCGGTGCTCAAGTGGAACGAGCCGTCGATCGGGTTCTACAAGAGCCTCGGCGCGTATCCGATGGACGAATGGGATACCTTCCGGCTCACGGACGAGCCGCTGCAGGCGCTCGGCCGCTGAGCGCGGCTAAGCGGGTAGGGCGGGTAGAGCGGGTAGAGCGGGTAGAACAGCGCGGCCGAGTGGCGCAGCTCAGCGCGGCCGGTGCACCCGCCGGGCGGCATCGAGCACCTGGTGCGCGTCGACCGCGAGCAGGGCAGGATCGGGGTCGCTTGCGAAGGCGTCACCTCGCCTGAGTCGCGCCTCGGTCAGCACGACGTGCGGCCCCGGCGGTGGCCCCCATTCCTCGGGCGGGGCTGGCCCGAAGATCACGACGGACGGGGTTCCGTAGGCGGATGCGAGGTGCGCGGCCCCCGTGTCGGCCGTCACGACGACGGCCGCCGCCGCGATCGTGGCGGCGAATCCGGTGAGGTCCAGGCTGCCGGCGAGCACGTCGGCCTCCGAGAGCCCAGCGGCCTCGGCGACCGCGCGAGCTCTCGGCAGATCGCGGCCACCGTCTCCCGTGACGACGACGCGCATCCCGTCGCCCGCGAGCGATCTCGCGACTGCGGCGAAGCGTCCCACCGGCCACTGGCGGGACCCGTAGAAGGCGCCGACGTGCACGACGGCTGCCCCCTCGACGGGCGGGGGCGCGGCAGGTACGAGGATGCCGACGTCGTCCTTGTCGGCGTCTGCGCCGAAGGCGTTCACGAGCCGCGCCCAGCGGTGCCGCTCCAGCACTCCGTCCTGCCATCCGGGGCCGTCGTCGGCCTCGAGGCCGGCGGTCGGGTCGGCTGGCGCGCTGTGCACGATCCGGTGACGGGGTTGGAGCGCGGAGATGATGCGTCGGCTCTCGGGCCCGTTGCCGTGCAGGTTCGCGGCGACATCGATCATGTGGGGTCGGAGAGGAAGCAAGTCGTCGAGCCCGGGGGTGGGCAGGTGCGCATCGACCGCGGGAATCAGCTCCAGAACGGGGGCGAGCCAGGCCGGCCCCGCATAGACGAGCTCGTGGTCGGGATACGCCCGCTTGAGCGCTTTCAGGGCCGGCACCGCGACGAGTAGATCGCCGAGCTTCAGCGCGCGCAAGGCCAGCAGCGTGGGCGGGCGGCCGCTGTCGGGCCGGGCTGCTGGCTCCGCGAATGTGCGCATCCGACGATTCTGCACGCGCAGACGGACGGCAGCTGGGAGAGATCTTCAGGCTTCGTGTGTCTACTACTCCGGAACCCGTTCCGCGCAGAGGAGGCCCCCGTGCCAGATCCGGTTCCGCTCCGAGCCGTGCTCTTTGATCGCGACGCGACGCTGATCGTCGACGTGCCGTACAACGGCGATCCGTCGCTTGTGCAGCCGATGCCGACGGCCCTGGATGCCGTTGCCCGGGTCCGCGAGGCGGGCCTGGGAGTCGGGGTCGTGAGCAATCAGTCGGGCATCGCTCGCGGGCTGCTCATCGAGGCGCAGGTGCAGGCCGTCAACGCCAGGGTCGACGAACTGTTCGGCGGGTTCGACGTCTGGCGGTACTGCCCGCACGGTCCGGAGGACGGCTGCGAGTGCCGGAAGCCGAAGCCGGGCATGGTGCGCTCTGCCGCGGGTGCGCTCGGCCTCGACGCGAGCGAGGTGGCCGTCGTCGGCGACATCGCCGCTGATCTGACGGCCGCGCACGCTGCGGGAGCGCGTGCGGTGCTCGTCCCGACGCCGGTGACCCGCCCGGAGGAGGTCGCCGCCGCGGCGTTCGTCGCAGACACTCTCGCCGCCGCCGTGGAACTGCTGCTGGCCGGCGGGGTGCCCTCACCCGCCCAGGCGAGCCCTGAACGGGGTGAGGGGTGATGCGGCGGGTGCTCGTCGCGCGGCTCGACAGCATGGGGGACGTGCTGCTCGGCGGCCCCGCCGTACGCGCCGTCGCGAGCCAGGCGCAAGTCGTCATGCTGTGCGGTCCGAGGGGCGCCGATGCGGCCCGGATGCTGCCGGGTGTGGAGCGCGTCCTGGCCTGGGATGCGCCGTGGATCTCCAACCCGGCCCCGACCATGGATCAGGCGCATCTGGCTGAGCTGCTGCGCCTCGTTCGAGGAGCAGACGTCGACGAGGCCGTCATCCTCACCTCGTTCCATCAGTCTCCGCTGCCGCTGGCGCTCGCGCTCCGCCTCGCCGGAGTGAGCCGGATCGCCGGGGCCTCCGTCGACTACCCAGGCTCCCTCCTCGACCTGCGCCTCCGGCCGGGCGAGGACCTCCCCGAGGACATCCCGGAGCCCGAGCGGGCACTCGCGATCGCCGCCGCCGCTGGCTTCCCGCTGCCGGAGCTCGACGACGCTCGGATGCGCGTCCGCAACGTCCCGGACATGACCGACGTCGTGGGGCGAGACCCCTTCGTCGTCCTCCATCCGGGCGCCGCGGTCCCAGCCAGAACTTGGCCGGTCGAACGGTACGAGGAGACCGCCGCGCTCCTCTCCGAGCAGGGCACGCGGGTGGTGCTCACGGGGTCCGCGGCGGAACGCGAGCTGACCTCCCGCATCCGCGCGGCCGCCCCCGAGGCGCTCGACCTGGCGGGGAGCTGCGATCTTCCTCAGCTCGCCGGCGTCCTCGCGGCAGCGCAGGTCGTCGTCGTTGGCAACACCGGACCGGCGCACCTCGCGGTCGCCGTGGGCACGCCCGTGGTGAGCCTCTTCGCACCGGTGGTGCCGAGCATCCGCTGGGGCCCATATCTGGTGCCCTCCGTTGTGCTCGGCGACCAGGATGCGCCGTGCCGAAATTCCCGCGCCAGGGAGTGCCCGGTGCCCGGCCACCCGTGCTTGGCGGGGGTCAGTGCAGCGGAAGTTCTCCGTTCTGTCAACCACCTTTCTGGAGAAGGAGGAGCAGCAAGACTTCGAGGATGAGGATTCTCGTCTGGTACATGCATGGCGGGTGGGCGAACGGCTTCCTGTCGGGCGCGCACGAGTACCTGGTGCCCGTCGCTCCCGGCCAGGAGTCGCCGCCGCTGCCCGCCGGGGCACGCGCGGTTCCCCTCGCCCAGCTGCGTGAGGAGCAGGTCGACATCGTCGTGCTGCAGCGACTCGAGGAGTTCGGGCCGGTCATCGAGCACCTCGGGTGCACGCCTGGCCGCGACATCCCTGCGGTCTTCGTCGAGCACAACACTCCGAAGATGTTCCCCGTCACGGAACGGCATCCGCTCGCCGACGACCTCGTCACGATCGTGCACGTCACGCACTTCAATCAGCTCGTGTGGGACTGCGGCCGGGCGACGACGCGGGTCGTGGAACACGGGGTGCCGGACCCCGGCCAGCTCTACACGGGCGAGCTGCCCGCGCTCGGCGTCGTCATCAACGAGCCCGTGCGCCGGTGGCGGGTGACCGGCACCGACCTGCTTCCTGGCTTCGCCGAGGTCGCTCCCGTCGACGCCTTCGGCATCGCCACGGACCTGCTGCCAGCGGCGTTGCCCGGCAGCGCGGTTCGAGCGGTCGGCGACCTGCCGACGGCGCGGATGCACGCGGAGCTCGCCCGCAGGCGCGCCTACCTGCATCCGTTCCGCTGGACCTCCCTCGGCCTCTCCCTGCTCGAGGCGATGCACCTGGGGATGCCCGTGCTCGCCCTCGCCACCACGGAGGCACACCGCGCCGTACCGCCGGAGGCTGGGGCGATCTCGACGGACATCGGCGAGCTCCGCAGCGCGGCCGCCCGGCTCATCGACGACCCGGAGGAGGCGAGGCGCCGCGGTTCGAACGCACGCGCGTTTGTGCTCGAGCACTTCAGCCTGCAGCGCTTCCTCGACGCGTGGGATGCGCTGCTCCACGACGAACTCGACACGTTCGCTGCGAGACGGAACCGCACCGCGAACCACAGGCACCAGGCACACCACACAAGCGAAGGAGCGAACCGATGAAGATTTCCATGATCTCCGAGCACGCGAGCCCGCTGGCCACCCCCGGCAGCGTCGACGCGGGCGGACAGAACGTGCACGTCGCGGCGCTCTCGCGAGCCCTCGCGAGACGCGGCCACACGGTGACGGTGTACACGCGGCGCGACGACGAGTCCCTCCCCGCGCGGGTGCAGCTCGACGCCGGAGTCGAGGTCGTCCACGTGACTGCCGGGCCCGCGGCGCGGATCCCGAAGGACGAGCTCCTGCCGTACATGCCCGAGCTGGCGGCCGGTGTCGCCGCGGACTGGGCGGCCAACGGCCCGCCGGACGTCGTGCACGGCCACTTCTGGATGTCGGGGCTCGCCGCCGTCGACGCGGCCCGCGCATCCTCCTCCCCGCCCGCGGTGCTGCAGACGTTCCACGCGCTCGGCACGGTCAAGCGCCGGCACCAGGGGGCGGCGGACACGAGCCCGCCGCAGCGCGCCTGGCTGGAACCCCGGGTCGGTCACGACGCGGACATGGTCGTCGCCACGTGCGCTGACGAAGTCGACGAGCTCGCGGCGATGGGCGTGAGGCGCGACCGCGTGCGGATCGCACCCTGTGGGGTGGACCTCGACGAGTTCACCCTGGAGGGTCCCGTGGACGCGCGCGGTGCGGCGCTACGCATCCTCAGCATCGGCAGGCTCGTGCCGCGCAAGGACGTCGAGCTCGTCATCCGAGCGATGACGCTGCTCCCGAAGCGAGGCGTGACGGATGTCGAGCTCGTCGTCGTCGGCGCGTCCGGCGCGGGTGTGACTCCCGATCCGGAGGTCGAGCGCCTCCGCAAGGTCGCCAGGCAGCTCGGCGTCGCCGATCGGGTCCGCTTCCGAGGGCAGGTGCCAAGGGACGAGGTGCCCTCGCTGCTGCGATCCGCCGACGTGGTTGCGTGCACGCCCTGGTACGAGCCGTTCGGGATCGTGCCGCTCGAGAGCATGGCCTGCGGCACGCCCGTCGTGGCGGCGCGCGTCGGAGGGCTCGCGGACACGGTCGTCGACGGATCGACGGGGCTCCTCGTGCGGCCGCGCGACGAGCGGGCGCTCGCCGATGGCCTCGTGAAGCTCCTCACCGACTCGGAGCTGCGCACTTCCATGAGCAGGGCGGGGCGCGCGCGGGTCGAGACCAAGTACACGTGGGACCGGGTCGCCGCGACGACCGAGCAGATCTATGCGGAGACTATGGCGCTCACCGCACAGCGGTCACAGCAGCTCGCAGGGGCCGCCTCATGACCGCCGTCGGCGCGCGGGTCGCGAACGCGGAGACGGGAACGGCTGCGCGCGACGTCGCGCAGCCGGTCGACCGTCAGCTGCCGCGCCCCGGTGAGGTGGTCCGCGAGCACCTGCGCGGTCTGCGCGACGCCGCCCATGCCACCGAGCTGCATGCCGAGCACCTCGAGCAGTGGGGTCTCGAGCTCGCGCGGCGACTGCGGCGCGGCCACCGCCTGCTCGTTGCCGGCAACGGCGGCTCGGCCGCCGAGGCGCAGCATCTGACCGCTGAGCTCGTCGGCAGGTATCGCGGCGACCGGCAGGCGTTCTCGGCGATCGCGCTGAGCGCCGAGACGTCCAGCCTGACGGCGCTCGGCAACGACTACGGCTACGCGCACGTGTTCGCCAGGCAGGTGCAGGCCCATGCCCGCGCGGGCGATCTCCTCCTGCTCCTGTCGACCAGCGGGTCGAGTGAGAACCTGCTTCGTGCTGCGTCGGCCGCCCGCGATATCGGCGCCACCTCCTGGGCGCTCACCGGGGCCGGCCCGAACCCGCTCACGGAGGTCGCCGACGACGCGATCTGCCTGGATGCGCCGTCTCCCCATGTGCAGGAATGCCAGCTCGCCGCCATCCACGCCCTGTGCGAGGTGTTCGATGGCGTCGTGCGCGGCCAGGAGGAGCGGAGGGCCGCCAGATGAGGATCACCGTGGTCGGTGACACGCTGCTCGACGAGGACCTCGACGGTTCGGCGACGCGGCTCGCTCCGGATGCTCCAGTTCCCGTGGTGCAGCTCGACACGCGCACGCACCGGGCCGGGGGCGCCGGCCTGGTCGCCACGCTCCTCGCCGGCGACGGCCACGACGTCGAGCTCGTCACGGTGCTCTCCGATGACGCCGCGGCTCGCACGCTGCGCGCGTCGCTTGCCGGGGTGCGCGTCGTCGCCGGTTCCTCGAACGCGCCGACGCCCGTCAAGACGCGGGTCCATGCCGCCGGTCACGCGCTCGCGCGCATCGACGACGGCTGCGCTCCCCCGCCCCCGGTCGCTGCGACCCCGGAGATGCTGTCCGCCATTGTGGCCGCCGATGCCGTGCTCGTCGCCGACTACGGGCGCGGTGTAACTCGCTGCCCGGAGATCCGGGCAGCCCTGGACTCCGTCGCAGGGCGGGCCGCGCTCGTCTGGGATCCGCATCCACGCGGCGAACGGCCCGTCGCCGCGGCGACGCTCGTCACCCCGAACCTCGCCGAGGCGAGCGGCCTCACCGGGCAGACCGACCCCGCCGTCGCCGCCGCGCTGCTGCTCGGGCGGTGGGGATGCGACGCCGTCGCCGTCACGCTCGGGGAGCGCGGGGCGCTCCTCGCACGTTCCGCCGACGGCGCCGCGGAGGGAGAGCAGCCGGTGGCCCTGCCTGCGGAACCGGTGCAGGCCGCGGACACGTGCGGTGCGGGTGACCGGTTCGCGGCGACTGCGGTGACGCGGATCGCAGCCGGCGACGGCCTCGAGGAGGCGGTTCGCGCGGCCATCGACGCGGCCGGCGCGTTCCTGCGTGCTGGCGGCGTCGCATCCATCGTCCGACCCAAGCCGCACCCCTCGCCCGGTCCGGATGCCTCTGCTGGTCCGGATACCGCTGCCGAAGAGCTGATCGCCTCCGTGCGTGCCCGAGGTGGCACGGTCGTCGCGACCGGTGGATGCTTCGATTTGCTCCACGCCGGGCACGTGCGCACGCTCGAGACAGCGCGCGGACTCGGCGACTGCCTCATCGTGTGCCTGAACTCGGACGACTCGGTGCGCCGGCTGAAGGGCGAGCAGCGGCCCATCATCGGCGAGGCTGACCGTGTGGAGCTGCTCAGCGCACTGCGGATGGTCGACGCCGTCGTCGTCTTCGAGGAGGACAGCCCCGAGACGCTTCTGGCACGCCTGCGCCCGGACGTCTGGGTGAAGGGCGGCGACTACAGCGTCGACGCGCTTCCCGAGACGAAGCTCCTCGCCGAGTGGGGTGGGCGCACGGTCACGGTGCCCTTCCACCTCGGGCACTCGACGACGTCGCTTGCCGCGGCTCTCGCGGCCGTCGGCTGACCGAGCCGTCCGTTTCTCTCTCGACCCATTCCAGTCAGTGAATTCCACGATCAAAGGAGGAATCTCCATGCCAGCAACTCCCCTACGCCCCGTCGGGCGTGTGCTCATCACCGGCGGCGCATCCGGTCTCGGTGCCGCCGTCGCCGAAGCGGTCGCCGAGGCCGGAGGCACGCCCATCGTGCTAGACCTCGACACAAGCGGCGTCGCCTCCGGTGCGCTCGCCCGTGATGTCGACGTCACCGACCGGCCTGCCGTCGAGCGCGCGGTGGTCGAGGTCGCTGAAGAGCTCGGCGGTCTGGATGCGGTGGTCACGGCCGCCGGCATCGACCGGCCGGCGAAGCTCGAGGAGTTGAGCGGTGAGGAGTGGGAGAAGATCGTCGCCGTCAACCTGTTCGGCACGGTCTCGACGGTGCGCGCGGCCCTGCCGTACCTGGAGGCGTCGCACGGCCGCGTCGTCACGGTGGCCTCGTCGCTCGCGCTGCGTCCGCTGTCGGACGCGACGGCCTACTCAGCGTCGAAGTTCGCGGTGCTCGGCTTCTCCCGTGCCCTCGCTGCAGAGACGCGAGGCAGGCTCGGGGTCACGACCCTCATCCCGGCCGGCATGCGCACCAAGTTCTTCGACGGGCGTACCGAGCAGTACAAGCCGGGCCCGGATGCGCAGCTCAACGACCCGGCAGACGTCGCCCGGTCGGTGGTGTTCGTGGTGCAGCAGCCGCAAGGCGTGGAGGTGCGGGAGCTCGCGATCTTCCCCGAGGAGGAGCCGAGCTGGCCTTAAAGGGCGCGCGTTGAAGAACCGGTGCGCACTGGTCATCGACGATGTGACGAAACCCACTGGTTCCGGGATTTTCTTCTTCGACGCGCACGCTTTGGACGCAAACGAGAGAGAAGCTTGTGCGGCATATGCCGCTAAGGCCGGCCGGTCAGCTTGCTGAGGAGTGCGCTCTTTCCAGTCCCGGTGCATCCTGCGCCATTCCGGTGTCATAGGGAACACACTCCGGCATCGAAGAAACGTGCGCCGTACCCGTATGCTCTCCGAGGCGCGTTCGGGTAGTTCCGGAGTTAGACCCATGACGCGGAACGCGATTCAGGTTGCAGGCCTAAGTCAAACTCCGGCGTATCAGGAAGTGCTCGGGATGGTAGGCGTGGTTGGCGATTTCGACAACGCTTCCGTTGGTGGCGTGCATGGTGCGTTCCAGGGTGAGTACCCAGTGCCCTGGAGGTATCCCAAGGGCAGCCGCCTCATCATTCGTGGACGCGCGAACGCGGCACTCTTCAGTGCCTGAGACTGGCCGGAGGAGGGAGAACTCGAGCGCGCGATGCACGCCGTGTTGGGCGACAAGATCTAGGTCGATAGAGGCGTCGATGGGCAGGTAGCTACGCATGAGCGCGACCGTGAGATTGCCGGCGCGAAGCTGAGTAGTGATCAGCAGCGTCTCCCGAGATTCTCCATCACCGAGCACTGTTGCGATGTCATCGGCGACGGGGAGCCGCTCGGCGCGGCTAATCCTTGAGATGGGTGTCGTGAGCGTGCAATGCAGCTCGTCGCGTGCGCCGTGTTTTTCTCTGGTGAACTGGCTGCCGAGCACTCGCGTGCCAACGCCAGGGACACGGACCACGAGGCCTTCGTCTACGAGACAAGAGATCGAGCGCTTGATGATGCTCGGGCTTATGTGCAACTGGTTGGAGAGCTCGGCCTCGCTCGGCAAGCGCGTGTAGGAGGGGAGAATGCCCGCTCGGATTGAAGAAGCGAGGATCTGAGTGAGCTGCGAGTACATGGGTTCGGCTTTACTGGCAGAGAATTCGCGTGCAACGGCGGTCTTCAGCGCGTCTGGGACGTAGGTGTTGCGCACGGCTTTCTCCGTTTCTGGAATGGCAACGACAGGAATCACTGCCTCGAGACTGACATCCCGTCGGTCTCGAGGCAGCGTGATTACTCACTGCTGGGGAACTGCAGCGCGCTCCGGGTCATCGATGTCGGAACTCGCGACGCTGTTCCGCAGATCGGGAGGTTGGGTTTCCAAGTTCGTGCGGCCTTCGGTCAGCCGCCCAGCAGGTCTTTGAGTCCCTCCGCCGCGTTCTTCATCGCTTCAGACGCGGAGACGCTGCCTTTGAGTGCCGCCTCCACCTGCTCGTTGTACAGCTGCTGCGCTGCCGTGGCGCTCGGGAATCCCCAGAGCGGGTTGACGGCTGATGCCGCCGCGATCGTGTCGTTCCACTGCGTATTGAATTGGTTGTCGGTGAACCATGCTGCGTCCAACGCCTCGTCAGTCGTTGGCGCCTGGCCCGATGCTTCAAACATGCGCTGGAGCCCGTTGAGATCGGTGCTTAGGTAAGTCAGGAGCTCTCGGGTTGCTTCTCCATCGTCGAACGCGACGAGCGGCTGGCTCCACACCAGGTTCATACCCGCGCCACCGGGGGCGGCCGGACGCGCGATCGGCAACATCTTGCTCGCGATCTCCGCGTCGGATGACTGCGGTGGGATAACCCCGTACGCTTGCGGCGCGTCGTCGTAGATCGCCGCTCGCTTTTGCGCGAACAACGTGCGCGCATCGTCGCGCACCACCCCCGCCTGGATCAGGTCTTCGTCCAGAAGGAGCTTCCAGTAGTCGAGCGCCGCGATCGATCCTTCATCGCCAAGGGTCACCGCACCGTCGGCAACGATCGGCGAGCCGAACGCCCACATCCACGGCACCATATCCTTGAGCTGCTCCACACTCGTGCACGGTGCGTACGGCACCAAGGACGAGTCCAGCGCCTTAATCGCTCGGAGTGCTGCCGTGAACTGGTCAATGGTCTGCAACGCTGCGGGATCGACGTTCGCCGCCTGCAGCAGCTCCGTGTTCCCGACCATGCCGATCGCGGACTGCGTCCACGGCATGGCGTATCTCGTCCCCTCGTACGAGCCGCTGGTGAGCACATTCTCCGGGTACAAGGCTGAGTCGATGACGCCGCTCAGATCCTTGAGCAGGCCTGCCGACGCCAGCGTTGAGAGCCACTCCTCGTCGATGTGCGCAACCCCAGTGACGTTGCCGCTCCTGGCTTTTAGTACTAACTGGTTGAGGTATTGAAGGTACGGGTACGTGTTCTCGGTCACCTCCACACCGGTAGCGGTGCCGAACGCCGAGAGTGTCTCCCTGAGCGCAGGCGCTGAGCCCTGACCGAAGAGGAACGAAGTCATGGACGTGCTCTTGGCACCGCCACCACTCGACCCCCCGCCCGAAGGTGTACATCCGGCTAGCGCCAGCACCCCGAGCGCCGCTGCGCTGAGGCCGCCCGCGAGCAGCGCGCGTCGGCTGACGCCGCTGCTGCTGATTTCGGTAAAACCGTTCATGGGAGCAATCTCCTTTGATTGGGTGAACGAAGGTCTACTTGACGGAGCCCGCCATCGCCCCGCTCACAAAGTGCTTCTGCAACGCGAGGAAAATGATGACGACGGGCAGGGATGTGATGGCGGATGCGGCGAGCATGTCGCCGTAGGAGCTCTGGAACTCGCCCAGGAACGTCAGCGAGAGCCCGGCCGGAAGCGTCTGGAACTCCGTATCTACGAGGGTCAGTGCGAACGCGAGGTCATTCCAGGCACGGATGAACGCGAACAACCCCACCGCGATAAGCGGGGTGCGCGTGACGGGCAAGATGATCGTGACCATGATGCGCCACTCGCTCGCGCCATCGATTCGCGCAGCTTCGATGAGCTCATCCGGCACCGCATCGAACGTGTTCTTCAACATCCAAACAGACAGCGGCAGCGTGAAGGTCGTGTAGGAGAGAATGAGCGCCGCGTAGGTATTGAGCAGGCCCAGCGCGTCGAACGACGTATACAGGGTCAGCAGGAGCAACACTTCGGGAACCATCTGCGCGACAAGTAGCAGGTACATGATCGGTGACCGGCCGAGGAAGCGGAACTTCGAGAAGGAGTAGCCGGCGCTGAACCCGATGATGAGGCTGAAGAGTGCTGTCACGGCCGAGACCACTAACCCGTTCACCATGAAGCGCATGAGTGTCGCGTCAGTGAGTACGTTCACGAAGTGATCGAGCGTGTAGGCGCGGTCGAGGCTCGGCGGGAACGAGAAGATGTCTTGATCCTCGGTGAGCGCAGTGAAAACCATCCACGCGACCGGTCCGAGCGCGAAGATCGCTAGCACGATGACCGTGACCGCTGCAGCGACGGGCTTCTGGTCCCCCCTGCGTTTCGGCTCCGGGACCCTCGACTGCGTGATCGTCGCCATGGCTCGTGTCGTAGTGACCGTCATCGGTTCGCCTTCCGATCTTCGCGGGTGGTGTGGACCACGTAGACGGCGACGAGCGCGGCCATGATGAGGGTCCAGAGGATACCGATCGCGCCAGCCTCGCCGAGGTCGAATCGAGTGAAAGCTGCCTGGTACAAATCGACCGAGAGGGTGGTCGTAGACCCGACCGGCCCTCCGCCCGTCATCACGTAGGGGATCTCGAAATGCTGGAGGCCCCAGATCGTTTCCAGGAGCAGCGTGAGCGCGAGCGCCGGCTTGATCTGCGGCAGGATCACATATGCCTGTTTCTTCCAGCCACTTGCGCCATCGACCGCAGCCGCATCATGCACGTCATCGGGAATGCCTTGCAGCGCCGCGAGGATCAGAATCGCCATCCATGGGAACGAGTGCCAGACTTTCGCGACGATTACCGCCGCCATCGCGAGCGACGGAGTGTCGAGCCAGTTAATGCCACCCGATCCCCCGAAGAGCACGACGATCCCGTTCAGGAGTCCATAGTTCGTGTCGAAGATCCACATCCACAGGAATGACACGACGACACCCGGCAAGATCCAGGGCAGCAGAAAGGCGGTGCGCCAGAACGCGCGACCGCGCAGCTTCGAATTCAGTGCGAGCGCCATCGCGAGGGCGAGGATGAATGCACCGAGCGTGGAAACGACGACGAACACAGCGGTCTGCGAGGCGACGGCCCAAAAATCAGCGCCGCTCACAAGATCAGCAAGGTTCTCGAGCCCAACGAACGGCCCGCCATCCGCGAGCAGGGACCGATCAAAGAACCCGAAGAGCAGCGACTGAATGAACGGGTACCCGATGACCAGGACGAACATGATGACCGCTGGCGTGACGAGCAGGTAAGGGAACAGTCGGTTCCGCCGATTCGAGCGTCGTTTTTGGCTTGGTCCCGGGTGCCCCGTCACTGTATTTGGTGGCGCCACCCTGTCGGTGAGTGTGGTCATGCTCATCACCCCATCGGCGTGCAGAGCGGGGCGGAGTACGCCCGCATCTCGTAGACGGCAGCGGAGGCGTCGCCGTTCGTCGCGGAAACGACGAGTCGCACGCGGTCGGTGAGCACTGGCTCGTCGAGTGTGTGGACGACTCGCGTCCGGTAGTTGCCGTCGACCTCGATGATCGGGCGCCAGCCTTCGCCTTCCGGCACTTCGATGGCGTAGGTCTTGGCGCACTGCGGGTCACGGTAGAACGGCGGGTAGGCATGGTATTCGCGCAATAGGTGCCCGGCGAAGGTCACCTGCAGCTGCCGGACTTCCACGGGCGCATCCCAGGCGAGTTCGATCCACTGCGGGAGCGGACGCCCTGGGTCGGACCGCCAAACGTTCGTGGAACGGTGCGGGCGTGTGGTGCCGGTGAGCACGTTGCGCGCCTTGTAAGGCGACTGCGGCGGATCGATTTGGAAACTCATCGTGGAGCCCCCGCCAAAACGACGCAGCAAACCAGGGGCTGCTTCGTACCCAGCCAATTGTCCGGGGAGGATCGTCGAGGCGACCACCCACTCGGCACCCTCGGTCTTCTCGAGATCGAGTCGTACATACCCGTCGCCCACGCTCCGGTCGTTGAGGCCGACCTGCCATTCAACCCAGTGGGGGCCGCCGGGCGGCACGACGAGGGTCGTAGTTGCGAGTGTCTCATCGAGGATTCGATAGTCCCAGATGTCTTCGACCTTCGCGAGCGACGCTTCGACTTCCACCGGGCGCCCGGTGGTGTTGCGGAGACAGACGTACACCCTGTCGAGCTGCCCGCGCTCGTCGAGCGCGATCCACTGCACGGTCCGTTGTTGCAGCTCCCCGTACTGCGGGTAGACGGGATGGTCGCGCCAGTGGTCGAGCCCGCCGAGGTGGTCGACGCTCTGGGTTCCAATCCCCTGAACGGGCTGGCTGCTGCTGGCGGAGATGGACGCACGCAAGGCCAGGTCCTGCTCGTCGCGGTTGCGGACGTTCGGCAGGAAGCAGCCGTCGCGAAGCAGCGTCTGCTGGACGTCGGACAGGCGGCTCTCGATGTACCCCGCGAGTTCGGACCCCTGCGACATTGCGGCGACTGTGCCGACGGCCTGTCCCATGATCGCGGAAGTGCTCATGACTCGGATCGATCCCAGGGCGGCGTGCGTCGCGCTCACGTTGCGCCCGGCGAAGAGCAAGTTTGGCACCTCTGCGCTCACCATGCTCGCGAGGGGTATCCCGAACGGGCCGACGTTGGTCTTCGCGCCGTAGTCGGACGTGGGGTCGAGATCCCGGGCGTTGAGCGGCTCGCTCGTCTCCGCGAGGAGTCCGCCGATGGTGTGGAGGTCCACATACCACCCCCCAAACGCGACCTCGTCGTCGAAGACGGTGCGCTCGATGAGATCGTTCTCCGTCAGCAGTCGCTTGCCCGTGAGGCGCCGGTTCTCCCGCTTGCCTGGCACTTGGCCGACCCAGTCGAGGGCAAGATTCGCTGTCTGCGCCTTCGACTTCGGGTCTTTATTCTTGAAGAAGTCCCAGATGCCCAGCAGGTGTCGGGTGAGTTCATGACGGATTTTCTCGTTGTCGTGCAGCGTGTCCCACGGCGGGCCGATCTCGATCCACCAATATCCGCTCGAGTACCGCTTCGGCACCCTGCCGCCCTTGTAAAAGAAGTCCGGATCGTCGTACGAGACGGCCCAGTCGGGAGCCGTGAAGGGGGCAGGGGCACCGGTGTCCACGGTCTTGAAATGGAGTGAGCTACCCATGACGCCGTCGCTTGCGTCACCAGGAGCGTGCAGCTCATCGAACTCGGCCTTACCCTCCGTTCCCGATCGCCACGTACAACCAGCGAGGGCGGCGAGCGTGCCGTCGCCGGTACAGTCGATGAACGTCCGACCGGTGACGGTCAGCATCGTCTCCGCGTTGAGCCCCCTGGCGCTGAGCGACGTGATTCTCGTTCCGTCCGTCTGCAACGACTCGACGACCGTGTTGACATGCAGCGTGAGATTCTCTGTGCGCATCGCCATGTCGTAGAGCACCAGATCCCAGACGCTGTTCGTCCAGCCGTTCTCGGTGATGCGCTCATGGTTCTTCGACCGCTCCTCGACAAGTGCCTCGCTCACGATGCCGCTCTCTCGCGCGTAAGCGTGGAAGGCTGCGGCTCCGTGCGGGGTCACGCGAATCTCGGACGAGGAGTTCCCGCCAAGCACGGGCCTGTCCTGAATCAGCACGGTCTTCGCGCCGTGCCTGGCCGATGCGACCGCGGCCGAGAACCCGGCCAGTCCTCCGCCTGCGACGACGACGTCGTAGTCCTCATGAATGTCTTGCAATGGTCGTCCTCTCTGACGTCAGCAACGCTGCTGGATTCCATACCCGCCCTTCGACACGTTGCAGTGGGGGATCGAAGAGCCGTAAGATCGCTCCGTAAGAGCGCTCTTATAAGCTAGATTGGGATCCATCGATATGTCAAGACAACCCCGAGAACGGATGCGCAAGCGCCCGACGCTCGAAGACGTCGCCGCAGCCGCCGGCGTCTCGAGGTCAACGGCGTCGATTGTGCTGCGCGGCCCGGACGGTGCAAGCGCGGCGGCGCGCAAGCGAGTTGAGGCAGCTGCGTTCGAGCTCGGCTATCGACCTGATGTGCGCGCGCGACAGCTCGCCACATCGGTACCGAAGGTTCTCGGCGTGCAGTTTCGGCTCGACAGCGACTTTCACGCACGCGTCTGCCAACGTCTCTACCTCGACGCGAACGCTGCCGGGTACGAGCTACTGCTCAGCGGAGTAAGCCCGACGCGATCCGCCGCCGAGTCGATTCGCACACTGGAGGACGCGCGCCCGTCCGGCCTTGTCCTCATCGATCCAGATGAGTTCCCAGCAGGAGCCCTCGACGTCGGCATCCCCCACGTCGCCATCGGACATACCGGTCCTGCAGAGTTGGAGAGGGTCAGTACGTCGACTGGGCTCGGTGTGCGCCAGGCAATGGAGCATCTGGCCGCACTCGGCCACCAGCGCGTCTGCCATGTCTCGGGCGGCACTCACCCCGTAGCCAGGCGCAGACGCGAGGTCTTCGAGCTCGAGGCCGAACGACTGTCCATCGAGGGGTGGACCATCGAGTCCCCCGACGGCACTGTCGCTGGCGGCATCGCGGCGGCACGCTCTATCCTTGCGTCCTCGCTGCCAACGGCGGTGCTGGCCTACAACGACGAAGTCGCAGTCGGCGTTATCACTGAACTATCGAGACATGGACTTCTCGTGCCTCGAGAGGTGTCTGTCATGGGATTCGACGATGTCGGATGGATCGCCTCAGGCTTGGGTCTCACAAGCGTCTCGCAGCGCATCGATCTGCTCTCCCAATACGCTGTCCGGCTCCTGCTCGAGCGAGCACCCTCAGTGTTCCGTCCCGAAGGGCCAGCGCATCTCAAGGTCGAACCGGAGCTGAAGATCCGCGACTCGACGGCTCCGCCCGGCAGTAACTAGACCTACGGAGAGCCCGGCCAGATCGCTTGCAGGAGTATTAGGCCGCTCCCACCTCGCGCGAGCGATGCCGGTCCCCGACTAGCGCGCCGTGCACGTGATCACGTGGCTCTCGTGTCTTGCGAGACCGATCCCCGCTTCATTCAGGAGATGAGCACATCGATACCTAGAGCACGTAGTGAACGGCGCACCGGGCAGAGCCCCCTGGTTTCGAGAACTCCCATCCCCCTTCGCGGTGACCTCCGATTTCTGGTATTAGCGCGACTCTCTCGTAGAGTTCTCGCTGAAGGTCAGTCGCGATAGACGGGCCACGTCTACCACCACGCGTGCAAGTCTTCGAGGTCGGTCCACTCTTCAAAGGGGTCGATTCGCGTTGACCAAAATGCCGTACACGCACGCTGACGGCACTCAACTCGTCCGAGAAGCCGAAATGTTCAGGCTCAGTGCTCTCCTCTCTGCCCAGATAAACCGGCGGGTTTCGAGAAGCCGCCTTGCTCATCGCTAGGTGAGCGAGTCCACGGCGCTCTCCGGTTTGACGCTCATTCTCGGTTCATCGACGATCGCCCGACCTTGGAGCCATCCCGAGAGCATCAGGACGAGCGCGCTTCCTGTCAGGAGCCCGTCTACGAGTCCGGGTGGCAGGAGGAAGATCATCAGCACGAGTGTCGAGCCGCAGTTGAAAAGCGAGAGGGCGAAGCCCCAGAGTCGATTACGCGCCATGGCCACGGCTCCGATCACCCGAAGCGTTCCGAACACGCCACTCATCGCCATCATGAGATAAAGGTTGTCGTTCAAGTAGGGCAGGGCGAAAATATCGACCCGTTCCGTGATCTCGATCTGCGGTACACCCAGGGTGAGCAGGACGACGACTCCGAGCAGCACGGATATCTCCATGAGGACGCCTTGTGCGATCAGCAGGCCGCTGGCCCACCGAAGTCGCACAATCCGTTTCCGAGGTGAGGTCACTCCCTAAACGTACTGGCAGGCCGAGTGTCGGTGTCAGCATTCGAGCCGGGTCGACCTCTGATCCGAGGAGGAGACGTGAGGGCAGCGGGAAGCGTGAGCACGAGAATCACGGCGCAAGCCGCTACCGCCGCCAAGCCGCTGCTCGCCTGATCCGATCAGAGCAGCCACTCGGCGAGCGGATGGATGAAGTAGCGGAGCGAGTACGCCTCCCAGACCGCCCCCACGATGAGCACGACGAGCGCGAGCACGGCCAACCCGCACATGCTCTGCAAGCCGCGCAGGTAGCCGCGCCTCCGGCCTGGAGCGCCAACCGTCCGCGGGAAGAGCGAACCGCGGCCGAGGAGCCACGCACCGAGCAGCAGAAGGATGTAGGCCTGCAGTTCGATGATGAGCGTCAGCGAGAGCGGATGAGCTGCACCCATGCGATCGGCGAGGTGGGGGCGAGGGTGACGCCGGTTTCCACTGCGAAGTAGGCGAACAGGGCGAGCCCAGCGAACGGCACGACGAGTGACGGCAGGATGATGAAGCCGAGCCCGACCTTGCCGATGTTGACGGCAAGGATCACGAGCGCGAACAGGGGCGGCGTCAGGACGAGCTCCTGCACGAGTTCCGCTGTGCCGTCACCCTCGAGCGTGTCGGCCCGAGCCGACTGGAGTTCCGAGAAGACGATTCCGAGCACGAAGCCGACGGCGGTGAGTCCGTAGGCGATGTTGAGCCAGACGTAGGCGCGCGCGTTGTCGCGGACGAGGCGAAACGGATACCGCCACCGCGGTAGTGACGCAGTGTCACGGATCGACATGACACAGCGTCACCACCGGGACAGCTCGAACTGGCCAGAGTTGGGGAACCATGAACGCAATCGATCTGACCCTCAACGCCGTGATCGCCATCACCGTGACGGTGTGCCTGGCCTACCTCGGCTACTCCGTCTGGGACTTCGGCATCTTCACGACGCTCCCCGCCGAGGTTGCCGGGTTCTTCCTCGACAATGCTGCCTGCAGTACGTTGCGCTCGGCGTGCTCGTTGCGGCGATGCCCGCGAAACTGCCCGTCGGACGCGCGATGCTCGTCCGCGTGGCGGTCCGCGTCCAGGCGCTTGAGAGTGCACCACCACCCCTGCAGACGGTCCGCGTCTGGCAGGCGCCGGGGCATCCACTCCGGCAGGGGCTCGCCGACCGGCCGACTGTTGTGGAGGGCTCTGTCGGCCTTCGGCAGCTCGTCGTTCACAGGCCAATGATGCGAGTGGAACCCAATCAGCCCGTCGCAGCGTCAGCGGCGGGAGCAACGGTCGTCGCTGGGCAAAATCAGCCAAACGCCTCGTGTTCGCTACCACGCTCGGGGCGTCGTGGCTACCGGGTGAATTCAGACGCGTGCCCGCCATACGCTCGAGCCCGAGCAGGGATATGGAGCCAACAGCAGGCTGTGTAGCCCAGGAGTGGAGCCGAGGAGGTCTCTCATGCGACGGGAGCGCTTCGAGCGGGCGCTGGAGACGTTGGCGGCACCCATGCGATCCGTGGAGGGCACAGCACAGCTCTTCCTGCAGACGTTCAGCGTGACGGGGGCGACTGTCTCCACCATCGGCGATCCCTTGGGAAATGCGACCGTGTCAGCGTCGAACGAGGTGGCAGCTCGTGTCGATGAGCTCCAGTTCGACCTGCGTGAGGGGCCATGCTGGGATGCGGTCGCGACGAGGAAGCCGGTGTTGACCGAGAACATGACAGCGCTCCCGCCGCACCGATGGCCGGCATTCACCGCTGCGGTCTCCCGCGAGCCGGTCGGCGCGCTGTTCGCGTTCCCGATGCTCGTGGGGCCCCGTGCGATCGGGGCGGTGCACATGTATTCCAGCAAGCCTGCCGGGTTCAGCCCGATGCAGGTTCGGCAAGCGGTTGTGCTCTCCGCACTGCTCGCCAGGCATGTGCTCCACCTAGGGCATGTCTCGGCTGCGGATACGTCCGCGGAGGAGCGTCGGTAGTCTCGTCGAGCGATTCACCAAGTGTCCGGCCTGCAGAACGCGAACGCTCCTCCGGTTGCCGTCGGACGCGGACTAGTGTTGGTGACCTGCCCTTGCGGGCTTGGTGTGCCGGGAAGTCTGGTCGGCAGCGATCGAACTGTATTGCCTCGGACGCCGCGTACGCAGCTGGCTGTTGTGGAGGGCTCTGTCGGCCTTCGGCTGTTCATTGCCACAGGCCCATGCTAGGAGCGCGGCGGCTTGTGCCTCACGTCCCGAAGCATCGGGGCCAGATATCGCCCAGTCACGCTCTCGGGGCTAATCGACACTTCCTCCGGCGTGCCCGTCGCGACGACGCGGCCTCCCGCGGTGCCGCCACCGGGCCCCATGTCGATGACGTAGTCGGCATTGGCGATCATGTCGAGGTCGTGCTCGATGATGATTACCGTGGCGCCGGTCGCCAGCAGCCGATCGATGACGGCGAGAAGCACTCTCGTATCGAGGGGATGCAGGCCGACGGACGGTTCGTCGAGGATGAAGACGCTGCCGTCGTGCTTACGCCCGAGCTCGGTGGCGAGCTTGAGGCGCTGTGCTTCGCCTCCTGACAGCGCAGGGGTGTCCTCGCCCAGCGTCAGGTAGCCGAGACCGAGTTCGACCAGGGTCCGCAGCTTCCTTGCGAGTCGGGGAAGGCCGGCGAGCATCTCGGCAGCGTCCGAGACCGAGGCCGCGAGCAAGTCCGGCATGCTGCGCTCACCTCCCGCCGTGGCGATCCGGATGGTCTGCGCATCGGGCCGGTATCGGCTGCCGCCGCAGTCGGGACAGGGGATGTCGACGTCCGGCAGGAACTGCACATCCAGCACCACCTGACCGGTGCCCTCGCATCGCGGGCACCGGAGGGAGCCCGTGTTGTACGAGAAGTCACCCGCCTTGAGCCCGCGCTCACGTGATTCAGGAGTCGCGGCGAACAATCGACGCAGTTCATCCAGGACCCCGCTGTACGTCGCCACGGTCGAACGGACGTTCGTGCCGATGGGAGACGCGTCGACGACATTGACTTCGTTGAGGCCCGCAGGGTCCAGCCTTCGCACGTGACTCGGCAGCACCGTGCCACGACGGGCCGCGGCGATCGCCGGCACCAGGCTCTCGAGGACGAGCGTCGTCTTCCCGGACCCTGACATGCCGGTCACCGCGGTCAGGCGCCCCTTCGGGATGCAGACCTGCAGCGGGTGCACGGTGTGCACCGCCGAGGTCTCGAGTCGCACGGTGCCCTGCGCGAAGACGCTCGCCGCGTCGCTCCGCGCCCTGGTGATGGTCTCAGCTCCCGCATCCAGGAACTCGCCGATCAGCGATGCCGGATGGGCGCCGATCTCGGGGACGGTTCCCTCCGCGAGCACGGTGCCTCCAGCCCCGCCGGACCCAGGGCCGATCTCGATCAGCCAGTCCGCCTCGCGGAGCACCTGCACGTCGTGGTCGACGAGCACGACGGAGTTGCCGCCTGCAAGGAGGTCGCGCATCACCCCGATCAGGCCGTCGATGTTGGCCGGATGCAGTCCGATCGAAGGCTCGTCGAGGACGTAGAGCACACCTGTCGTCTCATTGCGCACGGCTCGCGCCAGCTGGACTCGCTGGCGCTCCCCGGTTGAGAGCGTCGAGCTCGCCCGGTCGAGCGTCAGATACCCCAGCCCGAGTTGCAGCAGCCGCTGCCCCATCTCGGCGAACTGCCCGGCGATGAGCCTCGCCATCGGCTGCAGGGTGTCGTGCGTCGACTCCGGAACCGCCGCCACCCACGCGAGGATGCCCTCGAGGTCCTTCCGCGCCGCCTGCGCGATATCGATGCCGCAGACCTCGCTGCCGAGCGCCTGCTCCGAGAGTCGAGTTCCGTGGCAAGCCGTGCACTGATGCGTCGTGATGAAGCGGTTCACACGGGCGATCCCCGCTTCGCTGCTCGCGTTGTCGATCGCCTCGCGAACCGCCTGCCGTGCGTTCCGATACGTGAAGTTGAGGTCGAAGAGCTTGCCGGATCGGGACGGCACTCTGATCTCGCGCTTGACCGGAGCTCCGTCCATGACGATGAGCCGTTCCTGCTCGGTCAGCTCGCGGTATGGCACGTCGATGCGTACCCCGAGCTCCGCGGCGACCTGGGGCATCACGGCAAGACCGAACATCCCCCACGGAGCCACCGCTCCGGCTGCGATCGTCTTCGACGGGTCCGGGACGAGCGCATCGTCATCCACGTCGCGCACGAACCCGGTGCCGCTGCACTCAGGACAGGCGCCATCGGAGTTGAATGCGAGAGACTCCGCACCCGGCGGGGAGAAGCTCACGCCGCACTCGGGGCAGACGAGATCCTTGTTCGCAGCGACATCGATCGTCGGCGCGAGCCGATGCCCGTTCGGACACACATGGGACCCGAGGCGCGAGAACATCACGCGGAGCACGTTGAGCAGCTCAGTTGACGTGCCGAAGGTCGATCGCACACCAGGGATGCCGGGGCGCTGACGGAGCGCCAACGCCGCAGGGACATGCTGAACTGAGTCCACCGTCGCCCGGGTCGCGTGGGTCATGCGTCGCCGCGTGTACGTCGAGAGCGCCTCGACGTAGCGCCGCGAGCCCTCTGCGTACAGAACACCGAGCGCCAGCGACGACTTCCCTGACCCGGAGACTCCCGCTATCGCCACGAGGCGATTGAGCGGGACGTCCACGTCAACGTTCTTCAGGTTATGGACCCGTGCACCTCGCACCTTGATGGAAGTCGGCTGCGTGCGGTTCTCCATTGCGACCTCCCCGGTCTTGTACACCACACAGTAGGTGGCAGTCCTCGGTGGACACACGCGGTCGCCCGTCGTCCGCGAGCGAAGCAGGGAACCCGAGCCCGAAGGCTCCCGGCTTCGCTCGCGTGCTGAACGTGCTCGGTCAGACGCCCATCTGCCCGAGCCAGTCGCTGACGGAACGGGGGCTGATGCTGAGGCGCTGCTGCGCGCTCGCCGCCTCGTCGATGACTTCGTCAGGCTGCGTCGCTCGCCACTTGTAGGAGTCGACGACGGGTGCCGCCCCCGGGCCGATGAGCCTGGCGAGGTCCGTCCCGAAGTCGTCCGGGTCGCGGCTCTCGAAGCTCACGGGCTGCCCGAGGCGTGCTTCGAAGCTCGCCGCGAGGTCTTTGCCGAGCAGACCAGGCAAAGCGCCGACACCGACGATCCCGGTGACCGAGCTGTCGCGCAGAAGGCCGACGACGACATCCGCGACGTCGAGGTGAGAGCTCCAAGAGACCGAGTAGTCGTCGCGGATGGGGTAGCTGAGCACGCCGCGCTCCTTCACCGGTCCCACGACGAACGGCAGCAGGAGGTTCTCGAGGTACAGACGGGGCTGCACGACGGCGGTCGAGATCCCAGCCTCGTCGAGCCTGCGCACCAGCACCGCAAGCGCGCTCTCCGGGTCTTCGAGCGTGTACCCGCTCGTGGAGACCACGACTCGAGCGGGACGGGATGCCGCCGCGGCGTCGGCGACGGCGTTGGCCGCCGCGAGCTGCTCAGCGGGCGACCCGATGGGCAGGTGCACGAACACCCCGTCGACGCCGCGGTAGGCGCTGGTCAGCGAGGCGGTGTCGGTGAAGTCGACGGCAATAGCCGACCCGGGCCCCTCGTAGGTGCTCGGCGTGCGGACAGCGGCGGTGACGTCGAGGCCGGCAGCGGCGAGAGCTGCGGCAACGGGGGCACCCTGGGCGCCAGTGGCGCCGTGGATCAGATAGGTCATGTACCCATTAGTGCACACGGTGCATCGGTTACGTCAACTGCACTAAAGGCCTATGCTCGAACCCATGTCCCGGTGCGACGATCTCCCAGAGTGCGGTGTGGCCCGCTTTCTCATCCTCCTCGAGGGCCCCTGGGCCACCCTGATCGTGCGGGAGCTGCTCCACGGCCCCCTCCGATTCACCGAGATCAAGGACCACCTCCCCGGTATCAGCGCGCACACACTCACGAACCGACTGCGGCGCTTCGAGGCGAGCGGACTCGTCACCCGGACGGCTTACCCGGAGATCCCGCCGCGAGTCGTCTACGAGCTGACCGAAGTGGGCGAGCAGCTGAGGACCGTGCTCGACGCGATGAACGCATGGGCGCTGTCGGTGCCCGAGGTTGTCGACGCCGACTGAGCCCGCCGGGGCCTCTGACCCCCCTGGGAAGCGGATGTGCCGGTCGTCAGCAGCGCTGACGGTAGCGGTCGACGGCGTCGTCGTTCCCGCACCGTGTCGAGCAGTACCGACGCGTCGCGTTCCTGCCGACGTCGACGAACACCTGCTCGCATCCGCGCCGGGAGCAGACACCGAGACGGGTGCCACGCGACTCGGTCAGGAAGATCGCCAGACCTCCCGCCGTGACGGCCCGGACCCTGACCAGGAGGTATTCGCTGTCCGGGGCGAAATGCAGGTGAGGGTCGAGACCGTCGTGCGTACTCAGGTAGACACCCTTGCTGGCCCCGAGCGCGAGAAGCGCGTTGACCTCGTCGTAGCGCGTCCGCGCATCCAAGCCCTAGAAGACCCGACGGAGCAATCGAGCCCAGTCGAGCACGCCATCGACGAATGTGGGCAGCGCTGCGCGCCCGCGGATCCCGTGCAACTCGAGCGGCGCACCGATGCGCGCTTCTGGACCATCACTGGCCCCGGAGTTGACGAGCTCGGCGGCGAGCAGCGCACCCGTCATGTTGTCATGGTTGAACTGCATTGACCTATTGCACCACAGTGGGGGACGTGGGAATCGTCATGACTGCGATCGTGCCCGTGCTGCTGACGCTCATCGGCGGTGCGGTCCTGCGGCGCACCATGCTGAGGTCCGGCGAGTTCTGGAGCGGCCTCGAACGCCTCACGTACTACGTGCTCGGTCCCGCGCTCTTCGTCACCTCGAGGAAGCCGGTGCTAACCGAGAACCTCGCGGCGCTTCCTGCGCACCGGTGGTCGGCATTCAGGGATGCGGTCTCGCGCGAGCAGGTCGGTGCGCTGTTCGCGTTCCCGATGTTCGTCGGACCCCTGCCGATCGGGGCGGTGGACATGTACTCGAGCACGCCGTCGGGGTTCAGCCCGATGCAGGTGCGGCAGGCGGTCGTGCTCGCAGACCTGCTCGCGAAGCTGGTCCTGCGTCTGTCCCAAGCCTCCGCCGCCGACGCGCCGAAGGAGGACCGTTGGAGATCTCATCGCGTCCAGGGAGCGCTCGTGAGTCACGGCCCACGCGGCAGTCGGTATCCTTCTGGCCAGTGATATGGGGCAGGCGGGCACGGTGCACGAGCTGCTGCAGAGCTCGCCCGCCAGCTCGGTGCGGACTCACCCGGACAGGTCCCGGAGCCTCGGCGCACGCCAGTGCATGAGAAGCGCAGCGAGGCTCAGGAGCGTCGCGAACACGGCGAGCACGATCTCCGTCGGCAGGACACCGCCGAGCAGCCCGATCGTGAGCACTGCTGAGGCCGACGCGGCATAGGTGGCGACGGCGAACTTCGATGCGAGCACGCTCTGCAGCTTTGGCGTAGCTCCCCGCGTCAGGTGCACGAGCGACGTCCGGTACGCCACGGCCCCTCCCCCACCGACGAGCGCCAGCGCGATGAAGGCAAGCGCATTGCTCGTGGTCAGCACCGAGGTCACCGCCAGCGCAGCGCCGACGGCGAAGGCGAGGTGACCGCTCGCCCCGGGAAGCAAGCGCCCGAGCGGCACGCTTCCGAGCTGGGCGATGGCCGCGGCCACAAGCATCGTGACACTTCCCGCGAACTGCGCCGCTGGCATGGCGGCGTCAGCGAAGATCGTCGGCGCGTACACGACGCCGACGCTGAGCCCTGTCCACACGAAGGCGGCACGCAGGATCGTCCCCACGTCTGCGCGCGTCAGTCGATGAGATGGCGCGGCACCGGTCGTGCTCCTCGGCGGTTCACCCTGCGGCACCCGTGTCCCTGCCCGTGCCCGGAGCAGGAGGAGAAGCGCAACGGCGAGCAGTAGCGAGACTCCGGCACCCGTGACGTACATGCGCATCACGCCGGCGGTGCTCTCGACCGCCGCCACGCCCTGCGCGATGGCAGTGCCGACGACCGCGCCGACGAGGTTCCCCGTAGCGGCCAAGCCCCGCCCGCGCCCCTGCAGCGCCTCGACGACCAGACCTGCCGCGCCACCGGTGGCGAGCCCGACCGCGATACCTGTTGCAGCCCGCCCCGCGAGGATCTGCCAGGCCACGGGCGACGCGAGAAGCGCATTCGCGCAGGCGGCGACCAGCAGCGCCACGACCAAGGCCGCACCCGGCGACACGCGCACGCGGGAGAAGCCGACCACCAAGAGGGTCAGGACCGCCGCGGACACGTAGGCCACGAATGTCAGCGAGACTCCGAGCGGGCCCAGCGGAACCTCGACCCGGAGCATCGGAAGCAGCGGGTTGATGCTGTTGGCACCCGCGATCACGAAGCCGAATGCGAGGGCCGCAACCACCGCCAGGGCACGCTCCCTGGTGCTGGGATTCGTCAAGGGGACTCCAGTCGTCGCTCTCCGATCGGATCGCGAAGGCCCCGTAGGTCACCTGGCGTGAAGGTGCCACGCACGCACCATGCTGAGGCCGAGTGTACCTCCGAACCGACGGTGGACACCGATCCGGGATCCGTGTATGTTCATGCAACGGACATGTGACTGGTCATGCAGGCAGGATCCGATTGTTGCTCTTCAGAGCTAACGGTCGGGTCCTTTTTTGTTGCCCGGATGCGGTCCCCCGGAGTTCCAATGGAGGAGCACAACATGAATATCAGCGCAGAGGCAGCCGAGATCCTCGAGCACGTCGGCGGGAGCAGCAACGTGTCTGCCCTGCAGCACTGCTCGACCCGTCTGAGGTTTACCCTCGCCGACGACAGCACCGTCGACGAGTCGGCGCTCAAGTCCATCCCGGGCGTGCTCGGCGTCGTCCGAGGCCCGCAGACGCAGGTCATCGTGGGAGGACGAGTTCTCGAGTACTACCGAGCGGTTGAGAAGCTCCGCTCCGGGTCACCGACCGCCGCCGCGGCCGAGAAGACCCGAACCCCGTGGACCGTCAAGCGGGTCGGCTCAAAGGTGCTGGACTTCGTCGTCAGCGTCTTCGTGCCCATCATCCCCGCGATCGCGGGCGCCGGCATCTTCAAGTCGCTGCTCGTCCTGGCAGCGGCCCTTGGCTGGATCGACCGCGAGACGGACTCGTATGCGCTCATCTCCGCCGTCCCCGACGCGGTGTTCGCCTTCCTGCCGCTCCTCGTCGCCTACACCACGGCCAAGAAGCTCGACGTCAATCGCCCGGTGGCGCTCGGCACGGTGGCGCTCCTGCTCTTCCCCGCCTTCACGGCCCTCGTGAGCCAGGAAGGCGGCACAGCGCTGTTCGGGATCCCCGTCCCCGTCGTCAACTACAACTCGCAGGTGTTCCCGGCAATCCTCGCCGTGCTGCTGCTCTGGGGCACCGAGCGCTTCTTCACGAAGTTCTCCTGGCCGCCCATCCGAACGTTCTTCGTGCCCCTGATGTGCTACCTCGTCGTGGCACCCGCGACCGTCTTCCTCATCGGCCCGCTCGGCTTCGAGATCGGCGACCTCTTCGCCGGCGTGCTCTTCAACTTCCACAACACCTTCGGGTGGATCGCCGTCGCGCTCCTCGCCGCCATCCTGCCGTTCCTCATCTCGGTCGGCATGCACAAGCCGCTGCTGCCGCCGACGATCACGACGATGGCGACCTACGGCAAGGAGAGCTTCTACCTGACCGCCTCACTCGCCCACAACATCTCCGAGGCGGGGGCGAGCTTTGCCGTGGCCCTCCGCACCCGCAACCAGGGGCTCCGGGCGATCGCCGTGTCAGCTGGCTTCTCAGCCCTGTTCGGCGTCACCGAGCCCGCCCTCTACGGCGTGACGCTGCAGAACCGTCGAGCCCTCATCGCCGTTCTCGCCGGCGCCATCACCTCCGGCGCCTACCTCGGCATCACGTTCGTCGACACGTTCGCGATCGTCAGCCCTGGCTTGGCCAGCATCTCCATGTTCATCGACTCGCTTGACCCGTGGAACCTCATCCATGCGCTGATCGGTCTCGTGATCGGCCTCGTGGTCTCCTTCGTGGTCGGGGTTGTCCTCTGGAAGGACTCGGACTCCGGCACCCTGCGAGTCCTCGGCCAGGCCGAGAGCCAGCCGCTGGACGCTTCGGACGACACGGTCTCACTCGCCATCGTGGCTCCCATGAAGGGCGAGGTCGTCGAGCTCTCATCCCTCGAAGACGGGGTCTTCTCATCTGGAGTCCTCGGAGAAGGCGTCGCGATTCGCCCCGCTGACGGACGTGTCGTGGCCCCCGTCACAGGAACCGTCACCTCCATGCTGGACTCACGGCATGCCATCGGCATCCGCACCGACGACGGCATCGAAGTCCTCGTCCACGTGGGCATGGACACCGTGGCGCTCGACGGCGCGCCCTTCACGACGCACGTCGCGCAAGGCGACCGCGTCGAAGCGGGACAGCCCGTCATCGACGCCGATCTCGACGCGATCAGAGCAGCCGGACTGGACACCATCACACCTGTCGTCGTCGTGAACGCAGCAGGCAGAGACGTGCGATTCAAGACGGGTAAGCACATCGAGCGCGCAGCACAGCTCATCGAACTCACCACCATCAAGGAGACCGCAAATGGCACTGTCTGACACATTCCTCTGGGGCGGCGCACTCGCCGCTAACCAAGCCGAAGGCGGCTGGGGAGAAGACGGGCGAGGCTGGGTCGTCACCGACGTGCTCCGCCGGCACCCGAACGCCGACAACGACGACTTCGCGGCACTCCACGCGGTCACGCTGGAGAGCATCGCCGAAGCCAAAGCCGACCCCGACCCCACGTACTTCCCGAAGCGGCGAGGCATCGACTTCGTGCACCGCTACCGGGAAGACCTCGCGCTGTTCGCCGAGATGGGCTTCTCCGTCCTCCGTGTCTCGATCCTCTGGTCGCGCCTCTACCCGACCGGTGAGGAGCTGGAACCCAACGAAGCCGGTGTCGCCTACTACCTGGACCTGTTCGAGGAGATGCAGCGCCTCGGCATCCAGCCGCTCGTCACCCTCTCGCACTTCGATGCCCCCCTTGAACTGGCCGTGACGCGCAACGGCTGGCTCGATCGAGCAACCATCGCCCTGTTCGAGCGCTTCGCCCGCACCTGCTTCGAGAAGTTCGGGCACCTCGTGAAGATGTGGATCTCCTTCAACGAGATCGATGGCATGGAGCGCCACCCCTTCACCTCCGGTGGGATCATCGAGGAGACAGTAACGGAGACCTCGATCACGCAGGCCTGCTACACGGCGCTGCACCACCAGTTCGTCGCCGGGGCCTCGGCCACCCGCATGCTGCGGGAGCTGCACCCGGACGCCCAGATGGGGTGCATGATCACGATGCTCACCACCTATCCCCGCACCTGCCACCCCGACGATGTCGCAGCGACGCGCGCCAAGGAGCGCCTCCTCTATATGTGCTCGGATGTGCAGGCCGGCGGTTCGTACTCGCCGATCGTGCTGCGCCAGCTCGCGGAGATGGGCGTCACGGTTCCGTTCGAGGAGGGCGATGCCGAGCTCCTCCGCGAGAACACCGCGGACTTCGTCTCGTTCAGCTACTACATGTCGATGACCGAATCCGTCGACCCCAATGCAGAGCGCACTCCGGGCAACACGGTGCTCGGCGTGAAAAACCCTTACCTGGGTTCTTCCGAGTGGGGGTGGCAGATCGACCCCATCGGGCTGCGCATCTCACTGCTCGACCTCTACGACCGCTACCGTAAGCCGCTCTTCATCGTCGAGAACGGGCTCGGGATGCGCGACACGGTCGACGCGGATGGCCGCATCCGCGACGACTACCGCGTCGAGTACTTCCGAGCGCACTTCGAGCAGATGATCCAGGCCGTCGACGAGGGCGTGGACCTGATGGGGTACACGAGTTGGGGCCCGATCGACCTCGTAAGCTCGTCGACGTCGCAGATGAGCAAGCGGTATGGCTTCATCCACGTGGACCTGGACGACCTCGGCAACGGCACCTTGGAGCGCCGACGCAAGGACTCGTTCCACTGGTACCGACAGGTCATCGAGTCCAACGGCTCGAATCTCAACTGAGTTGATCGGCTGAGCTGAGCGCAGCACGGCTCAGCTCAGCCCTCTCAGCTCGAGAGCAGAAACTACTAGCGGCGTCAAAGGAGACCCCCGTGCCCGCCATCAAGAAAGTCCTCAACTCCAGTGTGGTCCTCGTCGTCGACGACCGCGGCGTCGAGCGTGTCCTCCTGGGCAAGGGGATCGGGTACGGGCAGAAGCCGGGCGACGAGGTCTCACCGGCCATCACCGACCAGGAGTTCATCTCGCTCCCGGATGCGGACCACCGGAACCTCGTCGAGCTGCTCGCGCAGATCCCGGCCGAGTACGTGGAGCTGACGAGGGAGATCGCCGCAGATGCGGCTCGAGCGGGACTGACCCTCGATCCACACGTGTACCTCACCCTCACCGACCACCTGCACTTCGCCGTGGAGCGACACCGACAGGGATTGATGCTCACCAACAGGCTCGCGTGGGAAGTGCGAACGGTCTACCCAGACCATCACGCGGTCGGCGTGAGCGCCCTCGAACATGTCGAGCGGCGGCTCGGAGTGCGACTCGGCGAGGAGGAAGCGGCCAATGTGGCCTTCCACCTCGTCAACGCCGACACCGGGAAGCCCGGGGGCGACTCCATGCGGGTCGTCGATCTCATCGCGAAGGTCACCAGCATCGTGACCATGACGTCGGCGGTGCGCGTTTCACGCAAAGATCTCCACGCATCCCGCTTCCTGACGCACCTGCAGTTCTTCGCCGAACGGTTCTTCGCCGGCCAACTGCTCGCCGGCGACGACTTCCTGTTCAGGAACCTCAGCGAGCGCGCCCCGCGCGCGATCGCCACCGCGGAGCGGGTTCGGACGTTCATTCGCGAAGCGCACGGGGTCGAGTTGCCCGATGAGGAAGTGGCCTTCCTCGCGGTGCACATCGCCCGCGCATCCCCGGAGTGACGCCTCCGGGGGCGGGCAGGGCGAGCGCCCTGCCCGCCCGCGGCCGATGCTCTCCCGTTCTCGCCGGACTCGGACTAGTGTTGGCCTCCTGCCCTTGCGGGCTTGGTGTGCCGGGAAGTCTGGTCGGCAGCGATCGAACGATCGTTTCGCAGAAGAACGGACCCCACCTATGCCCCGCCCCACGCTCCTCTTCGGCGATCAACTCTCCCACCTGCAGGTGTTCGCCGCCTCGCCCGCGGTGGTCGACTGCCGAGCCGAACGGCCCGCGTCGCTCACGCTGAGCGCGCGAGCGTTCGTGGTGGCCATCGACATCCGAACGTCATCGACACCGCAGACCGCGCGTCGGCAGCTGAAGGCCGTCCTGAAGGATGCGGTCGTCGAAGCGCGACGCTACGGGCAGTTCGCGCACTTCATCGTGGTGTACGCGGCGGATGCGACGGACCGTCGGCTTGACTCGGCGGCCGCCGGCCTGGCGATGCGCGTGCACGCGTCACTTGAGCGCGAGCTCGGCGAATCCGTCGACGTGGTCCTGCTCGACGTCACCGGCTGCGAGTCACCCGAAGGGCTGAGCCGCCGGCTCGCCGCGCACATCCAGCGCCCCGCCGGAACAGCGTCTGACAGTGCGCTGCGATGGCGGGACGTGGAAGAGCGCAGCATCGCAGCAGCCGCGATGAGCGACTACTTCTGAGTCTGATCCGTGGCCGTCTGGAACACGTCCGGGATGCCGTCGCCATCCGCGTCGACGCGCTCCGCCTCGCTCAGCCGCCGGTACTTGCGGTTCCGCGCGCCCAGGATGACCGCTGCCGCGGCCGCCGCGATGACGGAGGCAAGCAGGATCGCGACCTTCGCGTGATCCTGTTCCGGGGACCCTGCCGGGAAGCTCAGCTCGGCGATCAGGAGGGAGACGGTGAAGCCGATTCCCGCCAGCAGCGCCACCCCCGTGATATCGATCCACCGCAGCTGCGGGTCGAGCGTGAATCGCTTCGACCGGGTGACGAGCCACGTCGTGCTGACGATCCCGATGGGCTTGCCGAGCACGAGCGCCGCGACGACACCGATCGTGACCGGGTCCGTGAGCGCGGACAGGAAGCCGTCGGCACCTCCCACGGCGACCCCTGCCGAGAAGAACGCGAAGATCGGGACGGCGATGCCCGCCGAGATCGGACGGAAGCGGTGCTCGAACTCCTCCGCGAGACCAGCACGGTCGGGTGTCTCCGACCCCTTCCCCTGCAGGACGGGGATCGTGAAGGCCAGCAGGACCCCTGCGATGGTGGCGTGGATGCCGGAGGCGTGCAGGAACGCCCAGGCGACGACGCCGATGGGCAGCAGCACGAGCCACGCGGCGAACGCGTGACGGTCGAAGAGGCTCCGGTAGCGCTGCGCGATGACGCCGTACACGGCGATGACCCCCAAGGCGACCAGCAGCGGCACCAGGTCGATGGTGTCCGTGTAGAAGATCGCGATGATGCTGATCGCGAGCAGGTCGTCCACGACGGCCAGTGTGAGGAGGAAGATCCGGAGCGGGCTCGGCAGATGCGAGCCGATGAGCGCGAGGACGGCGACCGCGAAGGCGATGTCGGTGGCGGTGGGGATGGCCCAGCCGCCGAGCAGCTCAGGCGAGCGCGCGACGACGAGCGCGTAGATGCCCGCTGGCACCGCGACGCCGCCAATAGCTGCCGCGATCGGCACTGCCGCCGTCCGGAAGCTGCGCAGGTCCCCGGAGACGAACTCGCGCTTGAGCTCGAGACCGACCATGAAGAAGAAGATCGCCAGCAGGCCGTCGGCGGCCCAGGCCCCCAAGCTCAGCTCCAGGTGCCAGGGCTCGTACCCGATGCGGAAGTCGCGCAGCGCGAAGTAGCTGTCAGCGGCGGGCGAGTTGACCCACACGACGGCGACGACGGCCATGACGGCGAGGAGCACTCCCCCGACGGTCTCCTTGCGGAGGATGTCGCCGATGCGGCGGGATTCGCGGTAGCTTCCTCGAGCCGGAACGGCGACCGGGGTCTGCTCGGTGGTCGGGGACGGCGTTTCGGACACGATGGTGCTCCAGACGGGTTCGACGACAGGACATCGTCGACCAGGCTTCCCGACACACCGCGGCACAGTTTACCGTCGTGAACCTGATGCATCGACCAGAATCAGCAGCTCGTGGCAACGAGCAGGCGACGGAGGAGAACGATGTTCGGCAGTGAGCCCGCCCCCGTTGCGGGGGCAGCACCGACGACCGGGTCGTGGTTCTCCCGAGCGCTCAACCGATTCGTCACCCGCTGGCCCGCTCGAGCGGCAGTGCTGGTGTTCGTCATCGCCGCGCTGGTCTTCGCGGGCCTTCTTTCACTGCCGATCGCTGCCGCCGACGGAACAGCGACGGCCTTCCACGACGCGCTCTTCACTGCCGTCTCCGCGGTCACCGTGACCGGGCTGACCACGGTGAACACTGCCGAGCACTGGTCGCTCTTCGGTGAGATCGTCATCCTCTTCGCCGTGCAGACGGGTGGCCTCGGAGTGGTGACGCTGGCGCTGCTGCTGGCGCGGATCGTGACGCGGCGGCTCGGCGTCGGAGGGAAGGTGTTCGCGCAGGAGGTCATCGGCGCGTCCGGGCTCGGGGATGTGTGGCGGCTGCTCCGCGTGGTGCTGCTGACCACGTTCACGATCGAGGCCGCCCTCATGGTGGTGCTCGTTCCGGCGTTCACCGCAACCGAGGGGTCGTTCGGCCTCGGCCTCTGGCACGGGCTGTTCTACGCGGTGTCCGCGTTTGGCAACGCCGGCTTCACCCTGCACGCGGAGGGGCTCGCCACCTTCGACGGGAACTTCGCGATCCTCATCCCGATCATGGTCGGCGTGTTCGTCGGCAGCCTCGGCTTCCCCGTCTTCCTCAACCTGATTCGAGCGCGTTGGGTGCGGAAGCAGTGGACGCTGCACACGAAGCTCACGTTGGCGACGACACTCATCCTCTTCGCTCTCGGCGCCGTCGGCTGGTGCGTCGCTGAATGGAACAACCCCGCCACCATCGGCGAGCGCTCGGTGCCGGACAGCATCTTCCACGGGCTCTTCGCGTCGGTCATGATGCGCTCCGGCGGCTTCTCGATCGTCGACCCCGCCATGTCGTCGCCGACAGCCTGGCTGTTCACGGATGCGCTCATGTTCGTGGGCGGCGGGTCCGCCTCGACCGCCGGCGGCATCAAGGTCACCACGCTCGCCGTCCTGTTCCTCGCGATCGTCGCCGAAGCCCGAGGCACCAAGCACGTGAACGTGGCGGGCCGCCGCATCCCGGTCAGCACGCAGCGCCTCGCGATCAGCGTCACCTTCCTCGGGGCCACGCTCGTGCTCGTCTCCACGTCCATGATCATGCTGACGAATCCGGTCGGGCTCGACCGAGCGCTCTTCGAGGTCATCTCGGCATTCGCGACCTGCGGGCTCTCCATCGGCCTCTCCGAAGAGCTCAACCCCTTCGGCAAGTACGTGCTCTCCGTGCTCATGCTCATGGGTCGAGTCGGTCCGATCGCGCTCGCGACGGCGCTCGCCGTGCGTCAGCGCAACGTGCTCTTCACCCTGCCGGAGGAGCGCCCGGTCATCGGGTAGCCGCGCGCCGGCACCTCGAAGGACCCGAGCTTTAGGAAGAGGCCACTACAGTGCCGACCATGCAGTCCATGCGCAATGAGAGCAAGCGGAACGCCGGAACCTTCGGGCTGGTCCTGTTCATAGTTGGCCTGGTCTTCACGATCGTCTCCGCCGTGCTCCTGGTGACGGGCAACGCCAGCTGGCTGAATGCGGCCACTGGAGTGTGCGTCACGGCTGTCGGCTTCTCCAGCTACTCCAGCGGCCGGAAGGAGAGGCGCCAGCAGGAGTTGGAGAACGACGCCCGCGAGGCCCGTGAGCGCGAGGCCGGCTACGGCTCAGGTGCCCCTGAGCTGTGATCGGATGTCGGCGTCGGCAGGGCGACCGTGGCGTCAGCTCGAGGACAGGTCAGGGGCTGCGACCGGGGCGGCATGCCCGCCGGCGGCCATGATCTCGTCGACCAGCCCCTGCGCGGTGGTCGCGACGATCTGGAAGTGGTCGCGTTCGGCAGTGGTGCTCTCCTCGCGCTCGACGCTGTCGAGGGCCGCATCGGCGTAGTCCTGGAGCGCGCTGACGAGGACCGCGTGGCGGTCCTCGTCCGTCAGGTCGAGTGTCACGAGGTGGGGAGTCTGCTCAGTCATGGCGGCAGTCTCCCACCCTCACCCGAACCGAATGTGAGTCTGCACCCGGAGGGCAGAGTCGCTCGCCGAAGGGGCGTCAGGCCGACTCCTGCACCCGCCACGTCGCGGAGCGGCGGCGCGACCCGATGCGCTCGATGGCGCCGATCGGGACGTCGCAAAGTTCCCGTTCGTCGGTCAGTTGATCGCCGTAGTCGTCTAATCGTCCACTGCTCATCTCTCGCTCCTCTAGTCGGAGCGTCGTCCGGAGCGAGCGGCCCCCAGCAGCGACAGCACCTCGGCGAGCACCTCCTCGACCGCCACGTCGGCGACGAACGACACGTCGTGCTCGCAGCGCGGCGCCGTCCAGCCGACCTGCGTCGAGTCGCGCCCGCACACCGGGCAGGCAGTCACCCAGGAGAGCAGCGCCCGGTGCCTGCCCCGGCCCAGCGGTCCGGCGTTGATGAGATTCCCGAACCAGAAGATGCCGACGGTCCGCGCGCCGACCGCGAGCGCGAGATGCCGCGGCCCACTGTCGTTGCCGAGCACCACATCGCAGGAGGCGAAGACCCCAGCCAGCTCCGAGAGGGTGAGCTGCGCGGAGCAGTCCACCAGCAGACGACGGGCGGCGTCATCGAGATCCTGACCCGCCATGCGGATGATGTCGGCGGCGAGTGCCGCATCCTCTCCCTCGCCGACGAGCACGACCCGGACGCCTCGACGAGCGAGCAGCGCAGCGATCTCGCCGAACTTCTCCGTCGGCCACCGTCGACGCGGGTCCGTGGCCCCGGGATGCACGACCACGGTCGGCGCACCGGCACCACGGACGACTCTTCCCCGCGCGAGCTCACCCTCGGAGACCGCCAGCTCGGGCTCGAGGGCGACGGCCGGGGCACCTGCGAGACCCGCCACCTCGAGGGCCCGCAGCATCTCGTGCTGGTAGTAGACGTACTCGAGGTTGCGCTCCAACTGCGCCGCGTCCGACGTGCGGGTGCCGATCGTGTGCCTGGCCCCGAGCGCGAGCAGGAACGGGTTCGAGTACCTGCCGCCGCCGTGCACCTGCACGGCCAGGTCATACCGTTCGGCGCGCTGCGCCTCCAGAAAGCGAGCCACCTCCGCCGAGTCGACGACCGCGTCCGGGTCCACGCCGACCCCAGGCACCGGTGGGAGCACGACCACGCGATGCGGCGCGCCAGGACGATCCTCGAGGAGCTCCTTCGCGAGCCGCGTCCCCAGCAGCGTGACCTCCGCATCCGGGTACGCCGAGGCGAGCGCCTGCATGGCGGGCAAAGCGAACAGCACGTCCCCGAGACCGCCGGCGCGCAGCACGGCGATCTTTCGGACGTCATCGAACCGGGGAGCTGGAGGGGCGATCGCAGACATGCCTCAATGCTCCCTCCCCCGATCGTGTCAAGGGGGCAATTTTCCCAAGGTGACTCACGTAGAAGGGAAGGGACGCGACCTCACCAGCACGAGACCACGAGCCACGGAGAACGCAGTGACCCCCTCATCAGCAGCACCCAGTCGATTCCGCGCGGACCACGCGCGACTGACGATCACCGACCCACGCGACGGCAGCACGGTCGGCAGTCTCGCCACCGACGGCGCCGACCAGGTGCGCGCCGTCGTCACCCGCGCGGCGGCCACCCTTCTCGACGAGCACGCCGAGGAGCTCGCGGATCTCGAGCAGCGCGAGAACGGCCGCCTCCGCGGCGCATCCCTCGGCGGTATCCGCGCAGCGGTCGACACCCTGCGCCAGTACGCGGAGCTCGGCCCACTCCACCGAGGCAGGAGCCTGCGCGGTGCCCTCGGCTCCATCGACCTGACCCGTGCCGAGCCCCGCGGGATCGCCGCCGTCATCACCCCATGGAACGACCCCATCGCCGTGACCGCCGGCCTCATCGGAGCCGCCCTCGTCACCGGCAACGTCGTCATCTCCAAGCCGAGCGAACGCTGCCCGCACCTTGGCTTGCGCCTCGTGGAGATTCTGAGCGACTGCTTCCCCCTGCATGTCCTGCAGGTGCTGACCGGTGCGGGGGAGGTCGGTGAGACACTCATCACCGCCCCAGGCGTCGAGATCGTCGCGCACGTCGGCTCGACCGCCGCCGGTGAGCGCATCGCGAGGGTCACGGCGCTCACCGGCGCGCACCTCATCCGCGAGAACGGCGGCAACGACGCCCTCGTCGTCGACGCCGACGTCGACCCCCGCTGGGCCGCATCCCAGGCCGCCATCGGCGCGTTCACCAACAGCGGCCAGATCTGCACGGCCGTCGAGCGCATCTTCGTGCACCGGGACCTCGCCGACGAGTTCCTCACGGCCCTCACCGCTGAAGCCCGCAAGCGCAACGAGGAGGGCGCACTCGCCCCCCTCGTCGACGAGCGGATGCGAGCGGAGGTGCAAGAGCAGGTGCGAGCATCCGCGAACGAGGGCGCGCGGATCCTCGAAGGCGGTGACATCCCGGACGGTCCCGGCGCGCACTACCCGGCGACAGTGCTCACCGGCCTCCACCCCTCCATGCCGCTCTTCAGCGAGGAGACGTTCGGGCCGGTCGCCCCGGTCATGGTCGTCGACAGCTTCGAGGAAGCGCTGCGGCGAGCCGCCGACGACAGCTACGGGCTGCAGGCGACCGTGCTGACGGACAGCATGGCCAACGCCGCACTCGCCGTCGACGCGCTCCCCGTCGGCACCGTCAAGGTGAACGCGGTCTTCGGCGGAGCACCGGGCGGATCCGCCGAACCTCGAGGGCGCAGCGGTTCGGGCTTCGGGTACGGGCCGGAGCTGCTCGATGAGATGACGACCGTGAAGGTCGTGCACGTCGAATCGGCGGTCCGTCGATGACCGTGAGGCTCGCATCGGCCGTGCGCGACATCTCGGACCGGAACCCCACGGTCGCCGTCATCGGCGACTACCTCCTCGACGGGTGGTGGAGCGGGCACACGCAGCGCATCGCACGCGAAGCGCCAGCCCCAGTCGTGGACGTCGACACCCGCACGCACACCCCCGGCGGTGCCGCGAACACGGCACTCAACCTCGCGGCCCTCGGCGCGGAAGTCCTCGCCGTGGGGCTCGTCGGCGATGACGATGCGGGAACCCTGTTGCGGGAGCGCCTCGCGGACGCGGGCGTCGACGTGTCCCGCCTGCGACCCGTCAGCGCGGCCCGCACCACCACGAAAGTCCGGGTCTCGGTCGACGACCAGCTCCTCGTGCGCCTCGACGACGGCCAGGTCGACGCATGGCCACAGCGCGAGCTCGACGCCCTCCTCGACGCGACACTCGACGCGAGCGTGCTCGCCGACGCGCAGCTGTTCTGCGACTACGGCTCCGCCATCTTCACCGCCGGCACGATCGAGCAGCTCGCCCGCCACCCTCGGCCGAAGCTCCGCGTCGTCGACGCCCACGACCCCACTCGGTGGCGAGCGCTGCCACCGGACATCGTCACCCCGAACGCTGCGGAATCGGCCGCCGTCATCGGCACCAGCCTCGGCGACGGGGAAGCCCGCGTCGCCCAGGTCCTCGCCAACGCCACGACCCTCTTCCAACGAACCGGCGCATCCGGCATCATCGTCACGCTCGACCGCAGCGGCACCCTCCTGCTCCGGCAAGGGACCGAACCGCACCGGACCCACGCGCACCCCGTCTCCGAGAAGCAGGCGTCAGGGGCCGGTGACGTCTTCGTCGCAGCCGTCACGATCGCCAGCGCCGCAGGCCTCCCCCTCGAGATCGCCGCCGAACTCGGACAGCAGGCCGCGGACATCGCCGTCCGCAAGTCCGGCACCTGCGTATGCACCCTCGACGAGCTCCGCAGCTCGGTGAACGAGGCCGGCGACGCGACCATCGCACTCGACGATCTCGCGGCCCTCCTCGAGGGTCACCGAGCCGCGGGCGAGCGCATCGTCTTCACCAACGGATGCTTCGACGTGCTGCACCGCGGCCACACCACCCACCTGCGGCAGGCTCGACGACTCGGTGACGTGCTCGTCGTGGCCGTCAACAGCGACAGCTCGGTGCGACGCCTCAAAGGCGCGGACCGGCCCATCAACTCGGCCGCCGATCGCGCGACACTGCTGGCCGAGCTCGCCTGTGTCGACTACGTGCTCATCTTCGACGACGACACCGCCGACACCCTCATCAGGAGGCTCCGCCCCGACGTGTACGTCAAAGGCGGCGACTACACGCCGGAGATGCTCACCGAGACCGCAGCCATCAGGGCCGTCGGCGGTGAGATCGAGATCCTCGACTACATCGAGACGCACTCCACATCGCAGCTCTTCGGGCGCATCAGGGCCAGCGAGCAGCATCCGTCCCCGACGAAGGGCGGGACCGCGTGACCACGACCTCACCTGCCACCACAACCGCGTCCACGACCGCCACCACGTCGGCGCACGGCAGCAGGCGCGGCTCCGCGCGCTGGGCCGCGCCGCGCGCGCCGGACCCGACCAGCCCGACCGTGGACGTGCTCATCCCCACCGCCGGCCGCACCGCGGAGCTCGCCACGACGCTCGCGGGGCTCGCCGCGCAGGACGACCCGCCGTTCCGCGTCATCATCAGCGACCAGTCGGAAGCCCTCCCCGCCACGGCCGCCCCTGCCGTCTCCGCGATGCTGCGCGTGCTCGAAGCACAAGGACGCGACGTGGTCGTGCACCGCCACCTGCCGAGGCGCGGCATGGCCGAGCAGCGCCAGTTCCTGTTCGAGCGCGCCTCGTCCCCGCAGGTGCTCTACCTCGACGACGACGTCTGGCTCGAACCGGGGACACTCGCGCGCATGAGCGCCACCTCATCCGTCAACGCTGCGGCTTCATCGGATGCGCCGTCCAGGGGCTCTCCTACCTGGACGACAACCGACCCGCGGAACGGGCCCCGTTCGCGGCATGGGGAGACGAGGGTGTGCGGCCGGAACGGGTACGTCCCGGCACCCCCGAGTTCGAACGCTGGACGCTGCACAACGCCGCGAACCTCCTGCATCACGCCGCCGAGCTCGGACTCTCCGACGACGAGCAGCTCGCCTACCGCGTCGCCTGGGTCGGCGGCTGCGTCCTCTTCGACCGGGCGACGCTCGACCAAGCCGGCGCATTCAGATTCTGGCCCTCGCTGCCGACCGCCCATGCCGGTGAAGACGTCGCCGCCCAATGGCAGGTCATGGAGCTCGCCGGCGGCGCCGGACTCCTCCCGAGCGGCGCCGTGCACCTCGAAGCCCCGACGACCATCGTCGACCGACGCGTCGACGCGACCGACATCGTCTTCGCAACCGACCAGCGCCGCCCGGCGCCCCACCAAGAAAGGAACGCATCATGAGCGAGACACCGAACCCCATCCAGGTGCAGAAGTACCTCGGCGGCATCGACTACCCGGCAAGCAAGGAGACGATCCTCGAGTCGGCACGAGACGCCGGTGCCGACGACAACGTGCTGCAGGCCCTCGAAGCCATCCCAGAGGGCGACTACGACGCCCCCACCGCCGTCAGCTCCGCGATCTCCGACGCGAGCTGACACACCTGCCCTTCCGCGCCGGATGCGCATCCATCGCGCATCCAGCGCGGGAAGGCAGGATGCGCGCATGAAGAAGCTGATGCTGAACACCTACGTGTGGGTGGCGATCGCCTTCTACATCGTCGCCCTCATCGACCTCGGCAACGACGGCAGTATCTGGATCGTCTGGTTCGCGCTCGGCCTGGTGTTCACGGTCATCGCCTACCGCGGACCGAAGCCGAAAACCCGGGCCGACGCCTACGACGACAGCCCGAACGACAACAGCAGCAGCGGCGGCAGCAGCCGCAGCAGCAGCAGCAGCGAGGAGACACCGTGACCGCAGACTTCAGCACGGGTGATCGTGTGAGCTGGAACACCTCGCAGGGGCGCACGCAGGGCAAGATCATCGAGAAGAAGACCAAGGACTTCCAGTTCGACGGGCAGAAGTTCACCGCCTCCCCCGACGAACCGGCGTACCTCATCGAGTCGGAGAAGACTGGGGCGAAGGCCGCGCACAAGGGAGCTGCGCTCCGCAAGCTCTCGTAGGCTGGTCCGCATGGCAGACACCGTGCTCGAGACCGCCGACCGCCACTATGAGACCTCGCTTGCGGGCAACGACGTACGTCTTGTCGTCGCCGACATGGACGGCACGCTGCTGCTCGACGACCACACGGTTCCTGACGCGTTCTGGGCTCTCCTGAAGCGGATGCGCGAGGCCGGCGTCGAGTTCGTCCCTGCCAGCGGGCGCCAGTACGCGACCCTCGCGAAGCTCTTCGAGCGCGACTCCGACGGCATGTCGTTCATCGCCGAAAACGGCACCTTCGTGGTGCGCGATGGCGAGGAGGTGAGCTCGATGACCCTCGACGAGTCGTTCATCCGGCAGGCCATCGCGCTGCTGCGCGGCCTCATCGAGGCGGGCCACGACCTCGGGGTCGTGCTGTGCGGCAAGAAGTCGGCGTATATCGAGCGTGGCGACGACGTGTTCATCGCCGAGGCCCGCAACTACTACGAGGCGCTCACGATCGTTGACGACGTGCTCGACACCGACGACGAGTACGTGAAGATCGCCGTCTACGACTTCGCTGAGGTCGAGACCGGGGCCGCCGCTGAGGTTGATGAGCTGCGGGAGTCCCATCGGGTCGTCGTATCGGGTCACCACTGGATGGACATCATGCCGCCGGAGGCTAACAAGGGTCTCGCCGTGCGTCAGCTGCAGGAGCGCCTCGGCGTCACTGCCGCGCAGACTGCGGTCTTCGGCGATTTCTTCAACGATGTCGAGATGTTCGCCGAGGCCGAGCGGTCCTACGCGATGGCGGGCGCGCATCCCGAGGTCAAGGAGATCTCGAAGTACCTCGCGCCCTCCAACCAGGAGCAGGGTGTCGTCACGGTCGTGACCGCGCTCCTCGACGCGCGGGGATAAGTGCCGAAGCAACCTCCACCAGCGCCGCGCAACGCAGTTTCGACTCTGATGGGTTTCATCAACCGGTGATGGGTTCCGCCAGAACAGCGTGATGGGTTCCGCCAACCGGTGATGGGAATTTTCCCATCACCGGTTGGCGAAACCCATAAATTTGACCGGCGGCCAGCACAGCGGCCAGCACAGCGGCCAGCTCAGCGGCCAGCACAGCCCAAGAGTTGTGGCACCGTGCTGTTCCCCGGAGCGGGAGCAGCACAGTGCCACAATTTCTTGCGTGAGCGTTGCGCAATCGGCGGGCGCATCCGCCGGTTCGCGCGAGGCCTCACCAGCCTCAGCCCTCTCGGGCGCGCAATGACAGCAGGATGGGCCTGCCGGAACTACGCGCGGTCGGGGGCCGCTTCGATGAACGACGTCGGCACGTAGCGCTTCAGCTGCGTGACGTGCGACGGGTTCAGTTCCTCAAGCGAGTGAGCACCGAGGAGCTTCATGGTGCGGATGATCTCGTCGGAGAGGATCGCGATGGTGCGGTCGACGCCTTCGCGCCCGCCTGCCATGAGGCCGTACAGGTAGGCGCGGCCGATCATCGTGAAGTTCGCGCCGAGCGCGACGGACGCGACGATGTCTGCACCGTTCATGATGCCGGTGTCGACGCCGATCTCGAGGTCCTTCCCGACCTCGCGTGCGACGGCGGGGAGCAGGTGGAAGGGGATCGGAGCCCGATCCAGCTGCCGCCCGCCGTGGTTGGAGAGGACGATGCCGTCGACGCCGAGGTCGGCAAACGTCTTCGAGTCCTCGAGGTTCTGCACGCCCTTGATGACGATCTTGCCCGGCCACATCTCGCGGATGACCTTGAGGTCCTCGAAGTTGATCGTCGGGTCCATGGCCGAGTCGAGCAGCTCACCGACTGTCCCGCCCGTCGTCGCGAGCGACGCGAACTCGAGCTTTGGGGTCGTGAGGAAGTCGATCCACCACCAGGGGCGCGGGATGGCGTTGATGATCGTGCCGACCGTGAGCTGCGGCGGGATGGAGAAGCCGTTGCGCTTGTCGCGCAGGCGCGCGCCGGCGACTGGGGTGTCGACCGTGAAGTGGAGCGTGTCGAAGCCGGCTTTCGCGGCGCGCTCGACGAGCCCGTAGGAGATCGAGCGGTCCTTCATGACGTACAGCTGGAACCAGTTGCGGCCGTTCGGGTTGACCTTCGCGACCTCTTCGATGGTCGTGGTGCCGAGCGTCGACAGGGTGAAGGGGATGCCCGCGGCCGCGGCAGCCCCGGCTCCGGCCGTCTCGCCCTCGGTCTGCATGAGGCGAGTGAACCCGGTCGGGGCGATCGCGAACGGCATCGCCATCGGCCCGCCGAGCACGGTGCTCGACGTGTCGACGTTCGCGACGTCACGCAGCACGGACGGGTTGAACTCGACGTCCCGGAACGCGGTGCGCGCGCGGCGCAGCGACAGCTCACCCTCGGCGGCGCCGTCGGTGTAGTCGAAGGCCGCCTTCGGCGTGCGTCGCTTCGCGATGCGCCGCAGGTCCTCGATCGTCAGCGCCGAGTTGAGTCGGCGGCGACGGCCGTTGAGGTCGGGCTTCTTGAACTGCATGAGCTCGAGCAGCTCGAGGGGCTTGGGGGCTTGACGTTTCACCATGGGGCAGCTGCCTTTGCTTCTATCGGGTGATCTTCGGGTCGTAGCGGATGATCTGCGTCGATCTGGCGACGATGGAACGGATCTCGGAGAGACTGTCGGGGATCCAGCCGTGCGCGCGTGCCTGCACAAGCAGGTTACCCATGGCGGTCGCCTCGACGGGACCCGCGAGTACGGGCATCCCCGATCTGTCGGCCGTCGCCTGGCAGAGGAGCGCGTTCTGCGAGCCACCGCCGACGATGTGGATGACGTTCACGGGATGCTCGGCCAGGTTCGATGCCGTCGCGACGGCGTCGGCGAATGCTTGCGCGAGGCTCTCCACGATGGAGCGGACGATCCCGGCGGGACTGGTCGGCGCTTCGAGGCCACGCTCGGTGAGCCAGGAGGCGATGCGCCCCGGGATGTCCCCTGGTGCCATGAAGACCGGGTCGTTGACGTCGAAGATCGGCACGTCTCCGGAGACTTGTGCCGCGTCGGCGAGCAGCTGCTGGAGGGTGCTCGAGCGCTGCGCATCCGTCGCTGCCGGCTCCCAGTGCCGCTGCGATTCGGACAGCAGCCACAGGCCCATGACGTTGTGCAGGAAGCGCACGCGGCCGTCGACGCCGCCCTCGTTCGTGAAGTTCGCCTCGCGGGCGGCGTCGGTGACGACCGCCTCGTCGAGCTCGAGGCCCACGAGGCCCCACGTGCCACACGAGATGTATGCGAAGTCGCGGCCCACGTTGGGGATCGCGACGATCGCGGATGCCGTGTCGTGCGAGCCGACCGCGACCACGTCGATGTCACGCCCGACAACCCGCGCCGCCTCGCCTTCGAGCGAGCCGAGCACGGCGCCGGGGTCGACGAGGTGCGGCAGGATGCGTGCGGGCACGCCGACCTGCTCGGCGAGCTCCACATCCCACGCGCGAGTGTCGGCGCGAAGCAGACCGGTCGTGGATGCGTTGGTGCGCTCGGCGACCTGCGCGCCCGTCAGCCAGTAGGCGAGCAGGTCGGGCAGGAGCAGCATCTGCTCGGCGAGGCCAAGCAGCTCGCCGTCGGTCGCCAGCTGGAAGACCGTGTTGAACGGCAGGTGCTGGAGGCCGTTGCGGCGGTACAGCTCCTCCGGCGAGACGATGGCGTGCACGGCCTCGACTCCCCGCGCGGTCCGCTCGTCGCGGTACGCGTAGGGCACGCCGAGGACGCGGCCCTCGCGCAGGAGCGCGTAGTCGACGGCCCACGAGTCGATGCCGATGCTCGCGATCTGCCCTGGCGCATCCCGTTCTGCCGCCGCCAGCCCGTCGAGGACGTGCTGGTAGAGGCCAAGCAGGTTCCAGTGCAGCCCGTCGCGCGTGCGCACCGGGTTGTTCGGGAAACGCGCCTCGTGGCGCATCGTGAGCACGCCATCCGTGATCGTGCCCGTGATGACGCGACCGCTCGTGGCGCCCAGGTCGACGGCCGCGACTGTGCGAGGCGCATCCGCCCCGCCTCGGCCGCCGGCGACCGAACCCTGCGTTGCAGCGTCCGTCATCGCAGGAAGGCTGCTGCGACACCCGAGTCGACGGGGATGTGCAGGCCGGTCGTGCGCGTGAGCTCCGGGCCCGTGAGGACGTACACCGCGTCGGCGACGTTCTCTGGCACGACCTCGCGCTTGAGGATGGTGCGGTTGGCGTAGTACTGGCCGAGGTCCTCTTCCTTCACACCGTAGGTCGCGGCGCGGTTGGCGCCCCAGCCTGCCGCGAAGATGCCGGAGCCGCGCACGACGCCGTCGGGGTTGATGCCGTTGACGCGGATTCCGTGCTCGCCGAGCTCGACCGCGAGGAGGCGGACCTGGTGGGCCTGGTCGGCCTTCGTCGCCGAGTAGGCGATGTTGTTCGGGCCGGCGAAGACGGAGTTCTTCGAGGAGATGTAGATGACGTCGCCGCCGAGCTTCTGCTCGATGAGCGCCTTGGCGGCGGCCTTCGACACGAGGAAGGAGCCCTTCGCCATGACGTCGTGCTGCAGGTCCCAGTCCTTCTCGGTGGTCTCGAGCAGGGGCTTGGAGAGCGAGAGGCCGGCGTTGTTGACGACGAGGTCGATGCCGCCGAACGCGAGGAGCGTCGCGTCGATCGCGGCCTGCACGCCAGCAGCGTCCGCGACGTTCGCAGCGACGCCGATCGCGACGTCGGTGCCTCCGAGTTCGGCCGCCGCGGCCTGCGCCTTTTCGAGATCGAGGTCGGCGACGACGACGCACGCACCCTCAGCCGCGAGGCGGGTCGCGATGGCCTTGCCGATACCGGAGGCTGCACCCGTGACGAACGCGATGCGCCCCTGGTGCGTCTTCGGCTTCGGCATCCGCTGCAACTTCGCCTCCTCGAGCGCCCAGTACTCGATGCGGAACTTCTCCTCGTCCGAGATCGGGGAGTAGCTCGAGAGCGCCTCGGCGCCGCGCATCACGTTGATCGCGTTCAAGTAGAACTCACCGGCGACGCGGGCGGTCTGCTTGTTCTTGCCATACGAGAACATGCCGACGCCTGGGACGAGCACGATGAGCGGGTCGGCGCCGCGGATGGCGGGCGACTCGGCCGTCGCGAACCTGTCGTAGTAGGCCTTGTAGTCGGCGCGGTAGGCCGCGTGCAGCTCCTCAAGGCGGGCGAGCTGCTCCTCGACGGATGCCGTGGTCGGCAGGTCGAGCACGAGCGGCTTGACCTTGGTGCGCAGGAAGTGGTCTGGGCAGCTCGTGCCGAGGGCGGCGAGCTCGGCGAGCTTCTCGCTCGCGAGGAAGTCGAGCACGCGCTCGTCGTCGGTGAAGTGCCCGATCATCGGGGCGTCGTGCGACGCGACGGCGCGGATCGACGGTGCGAGGGCCGCCGCACGTGCACGGCGCTCGTCGGCGGGGAGCGCCTCGAAGCCGCTCACGACGCCGCCGAACGGGTCGGCCTTGCCGTGTGCATCGATGTATGCCGCTGCAGTGTCGATGATCCAGAGCGAGTTGCGCTCCGACTCTTCCGACGTGTCGCCCCAGGCAGTGATGCCGTGGCCGCCGAGGATGCAGCCGATGGCCTGCGGGTTCTCGTCCTTGATGTTCGCGATGTCCAGGCCGAGCTGGAAGCCGGGGCGGCGCCATGGCACCCAGACGACCTTGTCGCCGAAGATCTTCGCCGTCAGCTCTTCCCCGTCGGCCGCCGTCGCGATCGCGATGCCGGAGTCGGGGTGCAGGTGGTCGACGTGCGCCGCATCCACCAGGCCGTGCATTGCCGTGTCGATGGATGGGGCGGCCCCGCCCTTGCCGTGGAGGCAGAAGTCGAAGGCCGCGACCATCTCGTCCTCGCGCTCGACGCCAGGGTAGACGTTCGTGAGCGCACGGAAACGGTCGAGGCGGAGCACAGCGAGGCCCTGCTCGGTGAGCGTTCCGAGGTCTCCGCCCGAACCCTTCACCCAGAGCAGCTCGACGGGCTCACCCGTCACGGGGTCGGTCTCGGTGCCCTTCGCGGAGGTGTTGCCACCCGCGTAGTTCGTGTTCTTCGGGTCTTCGCCGAGGCGGTTGCTGCGCGAGATGAGGTCGGCTGCTGCTGGGTTCGTCATGTCAGTTCCTTCGAGGCTCGTGAGGTCGTGAAGTCGTGAGGTCGTTGGCGGGTGACGCTTACGCGCCCCAGCTTGCCTGGACGCCGCCGACGCGTTCCTCGGCGACCTGCTGCTCGTATCCGGATGCACGGAACGCGGCGAGCGGGTTCGCGGGCAAACCGCGCGACTCGCGCCACTCGGCGAGGGCGGGGCGAACGTCGGTCGAGAACGCGTCCATGTAGACCTCGTGGGCGACGAGCACGTCGCCGGACTTCTGGGCCGCCGTGAGGGCTTCCTTGTCGATGAGCAGCGCTCGCGCCGTCATCTCCTGCACGTTGAGGACGGAGCGCATCTGGCCCTGGATCTTCGACTCGACGTTGTGGCACTGGTCGAGCATGAAAGCCACGTCTGGGTTGTTCAGGCCGCCGCCGCGGATGACCTCGGCGAGGATGCGGAACAGCTGGAACGGGTCGGCCGAGCCGACGATGAGGTCGTCGTCGGCGTAGAAGCGCGAGTTGAAGTCGAACGAGCCGAGGCGGCCGAGGCGCAGCAGCTGCATGACGATGAACTCGATGTTCGTGCCAGGCGCGTGGTGGCCCGTGTCGAGGCAGACCATGGCCTTGTCGCCGAGGGCTGCGACCTGCACGTAGCTCGTGCCCCAGTCCGGAACGTCCGTGTGGTAGAAAGCCGGCTCGAAGAACTTGTACTCGAGCACGAGGCGCTGGTCGTCGCCGATGCGGGCGTAGATCTCCTGCAGCGAGTCGTGCAGGCGATCCTGACGGCCGCGCAGGTCGGCCTGGCCCGGGTAGTTGGAGCCCTCGGCGAGCCAGATCTTCAGGTCGCGCGAGCCCGTCTCGTCCATGACGTCGATGCAGCGCAGGTGGTGGTCGATGGCCTTGCGACGCACTGCGGCGTCTTCGTGCGTGAGGGCGCCGAACTTGTAGTCGTCGTCCTGGAACGTGTTCGAGTTGATCGTGCCGAGCTCGACGCCGAGGTCTTCAGCGTGCTTGCGGAGGGCGGCGAAGTCGTCGACGACGTCCCACGGGATGTGCAGGGCCACGCTGGGGGCAAGCGCGGTGTACTTGTTGACCTGTGCCGCATCGGAGATCTTCTCGAACGGGTCGCGCGGCGTGCCTGCCGTCTGGAACACCTTGAATCGGGTGCCTGAGTTGCCGAACGCCCAGGACGGGAGCTCGATGCCCTGTCCTTCGAGCGCTGCAAGCTGGTCTGCGGAGAGGATGCTCACGGTTCGTCGCCTTCGTTGGTCGGTTGCGGATGCGCTCCCGGGCCGAACGACGTCGTCCACGGCTTCGGGAACTGGATTCACGGGCTTCGGCTGACAGCGGAGGCTGTGCACACCGAACTCGATTGAATCGTTTCAGTGGCACCAGATTACGAGTAGGGATGAATCGTGTCAAGCGCGCTCGGCGGTTCTTGCGCAACCGAGACAGCGCGTGCCGCGCCCGATCCGCGTCAGCACAGGCGAAACGCGCATCCAGTATCGTCGGAAAGCGCATTCCCAATCTCAGAAGACACGACAGGCTCATGACACGCACCCACCCGATGGCCGACCTGCCACATCCGCGGCGCCTCTTCGAGCTCGGCCCACACAACGGCGCCCACCGGGTCGCCATCCGCGCCGGGATCTCCGTCGGCGTCCCACTCCTGATCCTGTGGGGCATCGGCCACGTCGAGCTCGCCCTCTACTCGACCTTCGGCGCCTTCGTCTCGTTCTACGCACGCAGCCACTCGCACCTGATCCGCGCCCGCCTGCAGACCGGCGTCGCCATCGGGATGGTCGGGGCCGTCAGCATCGGGGCGGCCGTGAGCCTCTCCGAGCACCGCGAGTGGCTTGTCCTGCCCGCGACCGCCGTCTACGCGGCGGTCATCACCGGAGCTGCGCAGCGCTTCGCGTGGAAGCCGACGGGCGCACTCTTCCCCGTCTTCGCGCTCACAGCGACGGCATCGATCCCTGGCGGCATGACGGATGCGCTCCTCGCCGCGGCCACCGCCGCCGCGTCTGCCTCATTTGCACTGCTCGTCGGGGTCGCGGGCCTGGCCCGCCCGTCGACGCGCGCCTTCGAGCGACGGGCACGAGCATCCGCCAGCCCCATACAGCCCGACAGGCTCCGAGCGCGGGATGCGATTGTCGGCGGCATCCTCGTGGGCGTCGCCGGGCTCATCCCAACCACCTTCGGCTTGGACTACCCGTACTGGGCCATGGTCGCTGCCGCGGCCGCGCTCGCCACCTCGGGCCCGGACGAGCAGCTGGTGCGTGCCGGCCACCGCCTCACTGGAACCGTCGCCGGGGTGGCCGTGGCGTGGCTGATCATGGCCGTCGACCTGCCGCCGCTTGCCACGATCGCGGCCATCTGCGTCCTGCAGATGTGCGCCGAGCTGTTTGTCGTGCGCAACTACGGCCTGGCCCTCGTGTTCGTCACACCGCTCGCCTTGGTCATGCTCGACTTCGCGCACCCGCAGCCCGACCTCTCGCTGCTGTGGGCCCGGGTTCTCGAGACGGCGATCGGCGTCGCCGTCGTGATCGCGGCCGCGCTCCTGTGGCGCTCGACACGGCGGCCGCCGCGCTCGGAATAGCCGACGTCGGAAACTCAGCGCACCCCGTGCTTGACACGTTTCAGGACCGGTGGCAGAGTGGAAAGCGCTTACCCGCTTCGAGCGGGACATCTAACATGGTCAAAGATGACGAGGATTTTCAATGACGAGAACACAGAGTGACACCACCGTGGCGTCACAGGAGAACGAGGGCAAGACCCCGCGCAAAGCCGCGCTCAGCGGCTGGATCGGCAGCGTCCTCGAGTACTACGACTTCACGCTCTACTCGCAGGCGGCGGCCCTGGTCTTCCCCGTCGTCTTCTTCCCGACCGGCGACCCCACGGTCGCCCTCATCTCGTCGCTCGCCACCTACGCGGTCGGCTACGTCGCACGCCCCATCGGCGCGATCGTACTCGGCAACTGGGGCGACAAGCACGGCCGCAAGAACGTCCTCGTCATCGCGATGCTGCTCATGGGCCTCTCGACACTCGCCGTCGGCTTCCTGCCCACCTACGACCAGATCGGCCTCTGGGCGCCCCTGATCCTCGTGTTCCTGCGCCTCATCCAGGGCTTCGCAGTCGCCGGAGAGCTCGGCGGCGCAAGCGCCATGATCGTCGAGCACGCCCCAGCCGGCAGACGAGGGTTCTTCGCGAGCTTCGGACTCCAGGGCACGCAGGCCGGCTCGATCATCGCGACCGCCGTGTTCATCCCCCTCACCGCAGTGCTCACCGACGAAGCCTTCCTCGAGTGGGGCTGGCGCATCCCGTTCATGCTCAGCGCGTTTGTTGTGCTCGCCGGGTTCCTCATCCGCAAGCACGTCGAAGAGCCGCCGGCCTACACCCGCTCGCTCGCCGTGCAGCAGGCGCAGAACCGCCAGGCACCCGTTGTCGAGCTCTTCAAGAACAACGGCTGGACCGTCTTCCGCGCCATCCTCATGACCCTCGCCAACGTCGCAGGCGTCACGACGCTCGTCTTCGGCACGAGCTTCGCCACGCAGGAGGCCTACGGGGTCGCGATGCCAGCATCCACCTTCCTGTGGGTGCCGCTCATCGCCAACGTCGCGGCGGTCATCGTCATCCCCGTCTTCGGGATGCTCTCCGACAAGATCGGGCGACGGACGCTCATGATCGTCGGATCGTTCGGCTCCGGACTCGTCGCGATCGGGTACCTCTCCGCCATCCAGTCCGGCAACCTCGTGCTGACGATCGTCCTCGCGATCCTCATGATGGGTGTGCTCTTCCAGATGTGGAACGCGACCTTCGCGACGTTCTTCCAGGAACTGTTCCCGACACAGACGCGAGTCACCGGCTTCGCGATCTCCCAGAACGTCGGCCTCATGATCGTGGCCTTCCTGCCCTCGATCTTCACCTTCGTGGCCCCGCCAGGGTCGGACAACGTGCCGCTGGTCGTCGGCGGACTCACCCTCGCCATCGCGACCGTCTCTGCTCTCGCGACGCTGCTCACTCCGGAGACTCGTGGCAAGGACATCGAGACCCACGACTGACCCGAGCCCGGCTCAGCCCTGACCGAGGCCGTCCCCACCCTGGGGGCGGCCTCGACCGGCACCCGGGCACCCGACTGCGGACATCAGCGAGACTGCATCACAACGGAACGAGGACACCATGACGAGAATGCGCGCGGCCATCATCGGTACGGGCGACGTCGCGCGGCTGCACGCCGAGGCGATCGCGGCGCGGAACGACGCTGAGGTTGTTGTCGCGGTCGACGTTGACGCCGCGAGGGCGGCCACCTTCGCAGCGAAGTACGGCATCTCGTTCTCCAGCACCTCGCTGCCCGACCTCGACGTCGACGTCGTCCACCTCTGCACGCCGCCAGCCGGCCACGCAGTCCAGGCCGAGGAGGCGTTTGCGCGAGGCGCCCACGTGGTGGTCGAGAAGCCGCCCGCCCTCACCCTCCGGGACGTCGACCGCATGGTCGCCGCAGCAGACGCCGCCGGCCGCCAGCTCGCCGTGGTCTTCCAGCAGCGCACCGGCACCGCGGCGGCGCACGTCAAACGCCTCCTCGACTCAGGCGATCTCGGGCGTCCGCTCCTCGCGCGCTGCGACACCTTCTGGTTCAGGGACGACGCGTATTTCGCCGCGCCCTGGCGCGGCACCTGGGCAAACGAAGGCGGTGGCACGACCCTCGGCCACGGCATCCACCAGCTCGACCTGCTCGCCTACCTGCTCGGCGAGGTGGACGAGGTGCACGGCCAAGCCTGGCGCCTCGCGCGTGACATCGAGACGGAGGACGTCTCGACGGCGGTGCTGCGCTTCGAGTCCGGCGTCGTCGCGACGGCCATGACAAGCGCCGTCTCTCCTCGGCAAGAGAGCTCCATCCGCATCGACACCAACCTCGCGACGATCGAGCTCGAGCACCTGTACGGGCACGGGCACGGCAACTGGCGCATCACGCCCCGTCCGGGCACGGACGCGCCCGCCAACTGGGCCTTCCCCGCATCGGAGACGCCGAGCGGTCACGACGCCTACATCGACGCCGTCTACCCGGCACTCGCGGCGGATGGGCCGCTGCCCTCCGTCGCCACCGCCCCCGCAAGGTCCATGGAGATCGTCGCCGCCCTCTACGCGTCGAGCGAGCGGGGTTCCGCGGTCAGTCTGCGCGAGGTGCGGGAGTCCGCCGAGCTGCGCGGGCCGATGTCCGCGCGCGTGCGAGACGAGCGTTCCCGATGAGCGCCGCTCCCACCGAAGAGCTGCCCTCCGGCCTCGGCACGGTTGTGTTCAGCGATCCCACGGCGCTCCCCCTCGAATCGCCCCGCCCGTACGTGCATCCGGTTCGCACCCCGGGCGGCGCCGTCGTGAGCGACTACCGCCCGGCTGACCACGACTGGCACTGGGGCCTCTCCGTGACCGTCGCGAACATCCGCATCGGCGACGCGGCACAGGACACCAACCTGTGGGGCGGCGTCACCTGGGTTCCCGACCGCGGCTACGCGCAGCTCGACAACAACGGCTCGCAGACCGTCGACGGCACACACCTCACGTGGCGCGAGGCCGACGGCTCCGCGTTCCTGCGGGAAAAGCGGATGCTCGACGCGAGCATCGTCGACGTCCACGGGAGCCCGGTCGGCATCATCGACGTGCTGAGCAGCTGGACGAACCTCCGCGACGTCGGGCTCGCGTTCGGCTCGCCCACAACCGCCGGCCGCCCGAACGCCGGATACGGCGGACTGTTCCTGCGGCTCCACCGGAGCTTCGACGGCGCGCGGCTGCTGTCGCCTCTACTGCAGACCGACCCGGATGCCGTGGTGCACGGCGCGGAAGCTCCCTGGCTGGGCCTCGACGCCGGCCGGGCGACGGTGGTCATGGGCGCGCATCCGGAGAACCCGGTCTCCCCCGCCCCGTGGTTCGTGCGCAACGACGCCACCCCGATGCTCTGCGCAGCACCCTTCTTCCACGAAGAGTGGATGCTCGGCGCCGGTGAGAGCGCGACCTGGCGTTGGCGAATCCTGCTCTCGGACTCCCCCATCAACCGGGACGACATCTGGCGTCTGCTCGGCACGGACTGAGCACCGCCTGCGCCGTGGCATCCCGAGTTACCGCGCCCGCGCGAGGCACCCGCCCCGCTACCGCGGTGTGGCCTAGCATCGCTGTACACCAAAGGAGGCCCATGGCAGTCAGCGTGCGCGACGTCGCGACACTCGCAAGCGTCTCCGTTGGCACGGTCTCGAACGTGCTGAACCACCCGGAGAAGGTCTCGAAGACCACTGTCGACAAAGTGCAGTCGGCCATCGAGGAGCTCGGGTTCGTGCGCAACGACGCCGCCAGGCAGCTGCGCGCCGGCGAAAGTCGCACAGTTGGGCTCATCGTCCTCGACCTCCGGAACCCGTTCTTCACCGAGGTCGCCCGCGGCGCCGAGGAGCGCGCCGCCGAGCTGGGATTCTCCGTCCTCGTCGCCAACAGCGACGAGCAGGAGGAACGCGAGCGCACCCACCTCGGCCTCTTCGAGGAGCAGCGCGTCTTCGGTGTGCTCGTCACGCCCATGGCCGCGAACATGCCCCAGCTCGAGCGCCTCCACAAGCGCGGGACGCCCGTTGTGCTCGTCGACCGCGAGAGCGCCGACGAGCGTTACCCATCCGTCGCCGTCGATGACCGCACGGGCGGCCGCATCGCCGTCGAGCACCTCCTCGCGACCGGGCACCGGCGCATCGTGTTCCTCGGCGGCCCGATGGAGATCCAGCAGGTCACCGACCGTTTCGAGGGAGCCCGCGACGCCGTGAGCGACGTCGACGGGGCGACGCTCGAGGTGCTGGCAACGGATGCGCTCTCCATGTCGGAGGGCAGGCGCGCGGGGCTCGTCCTCGCCGAGCGATCCAGCGCGGAGTTGCCTGACGCGGTCTTCGCGGCCAACGACATGCTTGCGCTCGGGCTCCTGCAGAGCCTGCAGGGCACAAGCCACGCGACGGTGCCGGAAAACATCGCGCTCATCGGCTACGACGACATCGACTTCGCGGCCTTCGCGTCAACATCGCTCAGCTCCATCCACCAGCCGGCGCACCTCATCGGCTCGAAAGCCATGGACCTGCTCGTCGCCTCCGCCCGCGACCCGAAGGCAACCCCCGAGCACATCCGCTTCACGCCGGAGCTCGTCGCCCGCGCCTCCACCGCACCCCGCGCCTAGCGCCCCGCACCTGGCACCTGGCCCCGTCCTCCCCTGCAGACCTGGGGCTCGCGCACCTCTCCGGGCCGCCCCACATGCACAACCCCCATGTGTGCCCCAAGCACCAGCGCAGACCTCGCACTTGCGCACGCACATCCGGCAAAGCGGATGCGCAACCCCCACGTCTCGCAACCGGGTGCGCGGGCAGCGCGGCAGACAGGCAGGCAGGCAGGGCGAGGAGACGCGCAGAGCCCCGCAGCGCCGCTCACCAGGTGCGGCGGACCGTGCCTTTGGGACCCGCGACGAGGCTCGCCGCCGGAACGTCGTCGGCGACAACCATGCCTGCCGCGATGACGGCGTCCCGGCCTACGCTCACTCCGGGCAGGATCGTCGCGCCCGCCCCGATCCACACGTTCTCGGCAACGTTTATAGGCGCGCCCGTCAGGAAGTGCCGCCGCTCTTCCGGGTCGACGGGGTGGCCCATCGTGATGAACGTGACTTTCGGTCCCACCATGACCCCGTCGCCGAGCCGGATGCCCGCATAGTCGAGGAAAGTGCATCCCTGGTTGATGAACACCCGCTCCCCGACCTCCAGGTTCAGTCCGTGGTCGGTGTGAAACGGCGGATACACGGTGGCGCTCCTCGGCAGCGGCCGGCCCAGGATCCGCCCGAGCAGGTCGCGCTTGCCAGACTCGAACTCGAACGGCAGGCCGTTGAGGCGCATCGTGATCGCGGTGACCTCACGCACCCGCACGCTCATGGCGGCGAACTCGGCGCCGAACACGCGTTCACCGCGCTCGAGGAGATCGGTGTCGTGGATGCGCATGAGCCATTCGTCGTTTATGGGCCCATGATGGCGCAGAAGCGCACCCGACCCCCTTGCCCATCGAACATCACTCCAGATCAGGCCAGTCGCTTGTCAGGTACGCCCCGACAGCTCGGTGGCGAAAATCGTATGGCTTGCCGCGAATGATGATGCCGCGCTTCGTGTCGAGGCGCTGAGCAGACGGGCCTATGGGGGTGGCCGATGCGTACCCCAGCCGCTGCGCGATCGAGGTGGCTGTCCGCTGGTCCGGCTCCAGCTCAGCCATTGCTCGAAGGAACGCACGTTCGGATTCCGGTAACCGCTCCAGGATTCGCTCCACGTGTGACAGAGCCTCGACTCTCGCCTCACCCCACCCGGCGCGTACGTCATCACGGGTGATGACGGTGTCAACCCCGGCGAACCAGGCCTGCTGACCGGCAAGCTGGAAGAGGAAGGGCTCTCCTTGGCTCAGTTCCACGATGTACCTCTGGGCATCGGGTTCCAAGAAGATCCGCGCCTCGGTCCCCTGGGGAGTAAGAATTGGCCAGCCCTTAGTGACGAACGGCTGCAGCGCAGCCGAGAAGTCCTCGTCGCCGATAGGCGTGAGAATCGTCGTCTGGAATCGTCTCGCAAACGTGGCACCTTGTCGCGCACCAGCCATGTCAGCGAACTCGGGCAACCCGGTGAGGTACACGGCAATCGGCAGAGCGACCGCGACCTGACGCCCTCCCGGGACCGACTCCAGCTCTTCATGAACGAGTGCGTCGCCGAATGCGATCAGCATCTGCGAGAGCACGTCCGGCGAACTGATGTTCTGCATCTCATCGACGTGGATGAGCACCATGGTGTCGCCGTGGCGTCGTGCGGCGCGGCCCAGTTCGATCAGAAGCTCAGTGAGCACCGAGTAGGCATCCGGGCGATCTCGCGCCTCCCTTGTCGCCATCGAGACGCCAGCCACCGAGAGTTGCTGCACCTTCCCGAGGAGTTCGCCGAGCTGCCGATCGCGTTTGAGAGGGAGCCCAGCCGCTTGCGACAGATCCAGGAGTGCGGTCGCGACTCGCTTCAATGGATCCGTCCCGGACGGAATGCGCAGTTGTGGCGTCACCCAATCTCCAGCTTGAACTGCATCCGCAGCGATGCGCCGGACGAGCGTGGACTTGCCGAGGCCGGCCTCGCCGAGAATCGTCCGTCCACGCTCGGGAATACCCGCGAGACGTCGTGGGCGGATGACGTCGTGCCAATCGCTGAGCTGCTTTGTACGGCCAGCCCAGACGCTCGGGACAGTATCGGAGCCTGGACTGAATGGTGAACTGAGTGGCGTCCTCATGCTGATAAGTTTATCAGCGAGCCGTCGGGTCGATAAACTTATCAAGGGTTCTCACCGGTCCCAATCGCGCGACTGCCGGTCGCGCATACATCCGCGTTCCCTGACATCTCTTCGCAAGAACGCCACACGTATCCTTGACGCGTGACCCTAGAGCTCGTGCGCGCCGAGTCGCTCATCGCGACCATTCCGGACTTCCCTGAAGCGGGCATCCAGTTCCGTGACATCACTCCGCTCTTCGCCGACGGCCCCGCCCTCCGCGCCGTCGTCGACGCCGTGCTCAGCCCGTTCGCCGGGTCCTTCGATGTCGTTGCAGGCGTCGAGGCCCGCGGGTTCTTGCTCGCGGGGGCCATCGCGAACGCGGCGGGGGTCGGCCTCATCCCCATCCGGAAGGCAGGCAAACTGCCCCGTCCCGCGGCGTCGATCACGTACGACCTCGAGTACGGGACGGACAGCCTGGAGGCTGCGCAGGACCTGCCCGCCGGCACCCGCGTCCTGCTCGTCGACGATATCCTCGCCACCGGCGGAACCCTCCGCGCGGGCCAGCAGCTCCTCGAGCGACTCGGCTACACGCTTGTCGGCACGGCCGTCCTCATGGAGCTTGTCGAGCTCGACGGCCAGCAGGTCGCCGGCCCCGTGCACACCCTCTTCGAGGTCTGAGCCGCAAGTCGCCGCAGGGCGCCTCAGGGCACCTCAAGGCACCTCAGGGCACCGCAGAGCTGTGACAGGGCCGACGCCGTGACAGACCCGAAACATGGGCTGGCTAGCGTAGCGAGCATGTCCCTCCTTGTCACCCACGCGCGCCTCATCACGATCCCCACGGGCTCCACGGATGCCGGCTACATCGAAGACGGCTGGATGCTCGTCGAAGACGGCCGCATCGCCGCGATCGGCAGCGGGGCCCCGTCCGTCACCGCCGATGAGACCCTCGACGTGGCCGGGAAGTTCGTGGCCCCCGGGTTCGTCTCGAGCCACTCGCACCTGTTCACGAGCGGGTTGCGGGGCCTCGGCGTCGCCGACACCCTCTACGGCTGGTGCGACTCGATGCTGGGCACAACCGCACACATGACGCCCGAGCAGCTGTACTGGTCGACTCTGCACGGCTCGCTCGACTTCCTCTCGAACGGTGTCACGACGGCCTACAACTTCACCGACCCGCTGCAGGCGTGGGAGTCGATGGTCGACGGGAAGCGCACCGGAACCGCCGGCATCCGCCCGCTCGAGTATCACTACCGCCAGGCGGACGGCACGCTCGACTCCGGCATCCGCTTCGTGGATGCATCCGGTATGGACGCGACCGTCGGCAGCGACGACGAGATCTTCGACAGGCTCCAGGCCGAGGTCGCGCACACGAGGGCCATGGACCCGGCGTTTGCACTCGGCTCATCCATCATGGGCCAGGTGCAGTGGTCGCCACGGGACGACTCCGCGGAACTCGAAGCCGAGGCGATGCGCCGCTTCGGCATCACGAACCAGGCGCACTTCCTCGAGTCGCCAGAGGCCGTCGAGCACCAGCAGTCGAAGTTCGCGCTGTATCGGGATGCGGGTGCCCTCGAGCTCGGCCTCATGTTCGGGCACTTCATCCAGACCACCCCGGAGATCATCGCCGAGGCCGCCGCGCGCGGCGCGAGCATGTCCTGGCAGCCGGCATCGAACGGGCGGCTCGCCTCCGGCGTCGCACTCGTACCGGAGATGCTTGAACTCGGCATGAAGGTGGGCGTGGGCCTCGACGACCAGGCCTGCACCGACGTGAGCGACCCGTGGCAGAACATGCGCATGGGCATCTACATGCAGCGTGCACGCACCAAAGACCCGCTGTCGATGATGCCAGAGCTGATGCTGCGGCTCCACACCCTCGGCGGGGCCGAGATCATGGGCGTCGCCGATCGTGTCGGCTCGCTCGAGGTCGGCAAGTTCGCCGACTTCGTCGTCGTCGACCCGCGCTCCCCCGACGTCGGTCCCCTCTGGCACCCGGTGCGCTCGTACGTGCTCGCGATGAACCCCAGGAACCTGGAGGCCGTCTACGTCGGCGGTCAGCTCGTGAACCGAGGCGGCGCATCCACCAATCCGCTTGCCGAGGAGGCGTCGGCAAGACTCCACGAGCTGCCGGCGGCGATCATCCCCCTCCGCGGCCACCCGCACTGAATGACGACGGGGCCGGGAGGAATCTCCCGGCCCCGTCGTCTCGGCGTGCGCGATCCAGCGCCGACGCCGCGGCGCCGCGGGCTCAGCGCTGGGAGACGCCCATCCCCATGCGGTCGAGGACGATGTTCTCGACGATCTGCACAAGGTTGTACGACACCAGCGTGATGATGGTGATGAGCGCGATCGACGTCCACAGCTCGGAGAACTGCGCCTGCGCGTTGAACTTCAGGATCGCGCCGCCGATGCCGGTTCCCGTCGAGAGCCACTCGGCGAGCAGCGCGCCCGTCACGGCTCCGGGCACGGACACCCGGGCGGCCGCGAAGATCGACGGCAGCGCGCCAGGCATGTTGACCTTCAGCAGGCTCGTGAGCCGACCGCCGCCGAACACGTGCACGACGTCGAGGCTCTGCTGGCTCGCCCGGCTGAGGCCGAAGAGCACGCTCGCGAGCGCCGGGAAGACGACCACGATCGTCCCGATCACCGCGACGGAGGCCGTCGTGCCTCGACCGGTCATGAGGATGATGACGGGCGCGATGGAGACGAGCGGGATGGTCCGCAGCAGCAGCACAAGCGGCATCACCCCGGCCTCGACCCCTCGGGAGAGGCTGAAGGCCACCGCGAGAACGATGGCAACAGCCATGCCCACGACGAATCCGAGCGCCGAGTCCGCGAGCGTCTGCCCGACGAGCGGGAACATCTGCGCTCGGTGCTCTGCGGCGTCCTCGGCCCCGACCAGGAACTCCCACACGTCCAGCGGACCCTTGGCGATGAACGAGGAGATACCGGTGAAACTCACGACCGCCTGCCAGAGCAGGAGCAGCACAACAAGCGTGATGCCCGCCGAGCCGAGCGAGCGCAGCACCGTCTTCCGGAGGGCGCTTCGTCGCTCGCGCACGATCAGGGTCGCGGCGGCGTCGTCAGCCGCTGTCTTCGCCTGCTTGTCCTGCACGATCGCGGTCATCGCACTGCCTTTCCGGAGACCCACGGTGTGATGAAGCGGATGACGAGCCCGAAGAGCCCGTAGGCCGCGAGCGCGAACACCGCGCACAGCAGGAACACCGACCAGACCCCGGCCGAGTCGAGCTGCCCCTGCAAGCGGATGAGGGTCGGCCCGACTCCCGCGGTGATGGATCCGAGGTACTCGCCGAGCACCGCGCCGAGGAACGCCGAGGGCACGGCGATCTGGAGTGCGTTGAGGATGGCGGGGAGTGCAGCAACAAGACGGACCTTGCGCATCTGCATCCACGAGCCGCCGCCGAAGACGCGGACGACGTCGAGCGACGCCCGGTCGGCCGACTTGAAGCCGAGGATCGCGCCGACGACGGTCGTGAAAACGCAGACGAGCGCCGCGAGGAAGATGGCCGTCTCCGACGGGTCGCCGGGGCTCTTCGCCCCGCCGAGCACCACGATGGAGATGCCGCCGACTGCGACGATCGGCAGGCAGTACGTCACGACGGCGATCTGCGTGATGACCGTCTCCAGGCGGGGGAAGACGAGCACGACGGTCGCGAGCAGCAGCGCGATGCCGTTGCCCCACACGTAGCCGATGGCCGCCGCCGTGATGGTCGGGGCGAAGACACCCCACGTTCCCGCGATGTTGCCCTGCACGAACAGCCAGTCGAAGACGGCGAGCGGTGAGGGCACCGGGGTGAAGCTCGTCCCCTCCGACGGCTGGAAGGCCGCGACCGAGACGAGCCACCAGATCAGGATGAGAACCGCCCCGCCGATGAGCGCGGCAAGCCAGCCGGGGATGCGCTCCCTGGCCATCGTCAGGCCTCGGCTTCTGCGTGTCCGTGCACGCCGAACAGCAGCTCGGAGGCGCGGTCGACGAGCGCGTGGAACTCGGGCGTGCGCATCATCTCGGGGGTGCGCGGCCGCGGCAGGTCGACCTCAATGATCTCCTGCACGCGACCGGGACGCGCCGACATGACGGCGACCCGGTCCGCGAGGAAGATCGCCTCGCTGATGCCGTGCGTGACGAGCAGCGTCGTCGCGGGCTTCTCGGTCCAGATGCGCAGCAGCTCCAGGTTGAGGTTCTGCCGCGTCATGTCGTCGAGCGCCCCGAAGGGTTCATCCAGCAGCAGCACCGAAGGCTTGAGCACGAGGGCCCGAGCGATCGACGCTCGCTGCCGCATGCCGCCAGAGAGCTGCGCCGGCTTGGCGTTCGCGAAGTCGCTGAGCCCCACGAGGGCGATCAGCTCATCGACGTACGCCTTGTCGACCGGTCGCCCCGCAACCTCGAACGGCAGCTCGATGTTCTTGCGGATGCTCCGCCAGGGAAGCAGCGCGTGGTCCTGGAACGCGATGCCAAGCTCGCTGTTCGCGCGCAGCTGGTCGGGCGTCTGCCCGTCGACGAGCGCACTGCCGGACGTGGGGTGGTCGAGGGCTGCGAGGATGCGCAGGATCGTCGACTTGCCGCATCCGGACGGCCCGAGGAGCGCGAGGAACGAGCCCTTGTCGGTGTGCAGGTCCGTGTCCTGCAACGCCAGCAGCGATTTCCCGCCGCGCAGCTCGAAGGACTTTGAGACGCCGGAGATCTGGATTCCGGTGCCGGTTTCGGCACCGGAATCCGTTGTTGTATCGGTGAGGGTCATGGGATTAGGGCTGGTAGTTCTTCAGCTCGGGGTTCTCGGTGTAGATCTCGTCGAGGATCGTCGTGTCGAACAGGTCGTCGACCTCGAGCTCCCAACCGGCAGCGGCGAGGGAGGCGATGGACTGGGCCTTGAGCTCGTCCGAGATGGTGAACAGGCCGTTGGCCTCCGTCTCCGGCGTGGAGATCAGCTGGGCCTGGGCTTCGAGCCCGGCCTTGACCTTCGCGGGGTCGAGTTCACCGAAGGTCAGGTCGCCGGCAGCGGCCGATGCGTTGTAGTGCTCCGTCACCTTGGTGACCGTGTCGTCCACCGGCTGCGTGAACGTGTCGGTCCAGCCCTTGATCTCGGCGATCAGGAACGCCTTCACGAGGTCCGGGTTCTCGTCCAGGTACTGCTGGGTCACCGTGACCGCCTCGGCGACGTACGGCAGGCCGTTGTCCGCGTAGGCGAGGTTCGTGACCTCGTACCCTTCCATCTCGACCGTGATGGCCTCGTTGGTCAGGTAGGCCATGAAGCCGTCGACCTCACCGTTCATGAGGGGCGTCGGGTCGAAGTCGACGGGGACAACGGTGACCTGGTCCTCGCTGATGCCGTTCGCGGCGAGCAGCGCCTTGAACACGGAGGCGTTCGAGTCCTGCACGCCGATCTTCTTGCCGACGAGGTCCTCCGGGGTAGCGATGTTGCCCTTATCCGTCAGCGAGAGGATGGTGAACGGGTTCTTCTGGAACGTGGTCGCGACGATCTTGAGCGGGGCATCCTGCTCAGCGACCGCGGCCCCGACGGAGGCGGCGTCGCTGAGCGCGAACTGCACCGAACCGGAGAGGAGCTTCGCGACGCCCGTGTCCGGACCCGCGACGCCCTGCACCGCGGAGAACCCCGCCTCGTCGTAGTAGCCGTTGTCGTAGGCGTAGTACTCGCCCGCGAACTCCTCGTTCTTGATCCACGAGTACTGCACGCTGATTTCGCCGTGGTCGACGGATGCGCTCCCCGGGGACGTCTCTGAAGCGCTTGGCGAGCACGCTGTGAGGGCGAGCGCGGCCGTTGCGGCGAGAGCGAGTGCCGCGGTTGCGCGTCGGCGGGTTCTGGTGAGTGTGTGCATCGGATCTCCTTGACTGCAGTGGGGTGGGTCGTGTCTGGCGCGCGTCGATCAGCCGTCAGCCACTCCCTACTCGCGACATTAGGCAGGTCATATTTCGGGGATGGGTTCGTGGGTGTTACGGGCGTGATTCGCAATTCGCCAGACCCTGTCGCGAGTGAAGGGCTGCTCGAACGGGCGGCTCCCGAGCGCGCGCGCGATGGCGTTGCCGATGGCGGGTGCGACGGGGTTGTATGGCGACTCGCTCATCGATTTGGCGCCGAAGGGACCGAGGTCGTCGCTTGTGTCGGCGAAGTACACCTCGGTGTTCGGCACGTCGGCGAACTGGGGAACCCGGTAGAGACGGAAGACGGGGTTGGCGACGCGGCCGTCGTCGTGGAGCGTGACCTCCTCGTAGAGGGCGCTGCCGAGGCCCTGCGCGACGCCCCCTTCAACTTGCCCGCGACACTGGGCAGGGTTCATGACGTACCCCGCGTCGGCGGCGTGCACGGACTGCAGGATGCGCACCGTTCCGGTCTCCGGCTCGACGGCCAGCCTGACGGCGTGCACGTTGAACGCGAGCGAGCGGTGCTCGCCGAGCTCGCTGCCGTCGGCCGTGATCTCGCCACCGTTCCCCTCCGACGCCAGCTGCGCGAAGCCGATGAGCCCGCTCGCTGTCTCGACGCCGTCGAGCGCAAGCTCGACATCCGCCAAGGGTGAGCCGGTGATCGCCGCGGCGCGCTCCCGCATCCGCTCCCCGAGCGACAGGCAGGCGGCGTGCAGCGCCTTGCCCGCGACCGTGATGCCCGCGGAGGCGAAGGCACCCGTGTCGTGCTCGACCGCATCCGTGTCCGAGTTCCACAGCACGAGTCGGTCGAAGCTCGTGCGAAGGTCGGTGGCCGCGATCTGCTTGAGCACGGTTGTCGTGCCGTTGCCGAACTCGGCCGTCCCCGTCCGCAGCAGGTAGGTGCCGTCTGCGCGGAGCGTCGCGGTCGTGTGCGCGATGTGCCCGAACGGCGCCATCGTGGCGATCATGGCCGCAGCGACGCCCTCCCCGACGAGCCAACCCGGCGGGGCCTCCGCGCCGTTGCCGCGGCGCAGCGCGTCCTGCGCGAGATCGAGGCACTGGTCGAACCCGTAGCTGCCCCACACGAGGTCGTAATGCCCCGGGTCATCGCCCTCGCGGATCGCGTTGCGTCGCCGGAGCTCGAACGGGTCGAGGTCGAGCTCCTCGGCAAGCATGTCCATCGCCGACTCCACGCCGAGGATCACCTGGCCGAGCCCGTAGCCGCGGAAGGCGCCGGAGGGGACCGTGTTCGTGTACACGACCTCCGCATCCAGTCGCCGCAGCGGGACGCGGTAGATGGTCGTCGATTCCGCGAGCGAGTGGAAGAGAACGCCGCGCGAGTGGTTGCCGTACGCGCCCGTGTTGCTGAGCACGTCGAGCTGCATCGCCGTCAGCAGCCCGTCCGCGTCGGCGCCGAGCGTGACCGACACCCGCATCGGGTGCCTGACGGCCGCGCGCTGGAACTCGTCGGTGCGCGAGAACTCGTAGGAGACGGGCCTGCCCGTGGCCAGCACCGCGAGCGCGACGAGGTCCTCGGTGAAGATCTCCTGCTTGCCGCCGAACCCGCCGCCGAGGCGCGCGGCCATTACCCGCACCCGGTCTCGGTCGAGGTCGAAGAGGTGGGCGATCTCGTCGCGGGCGAGGAACGGCACCTGCGTCGAAGAGCGGATGACGAGGCGGCCGTCGTCGTCGAGCCAGCCGATCGAACCGTGCGTCTCGAGCTGTGCGTGCGTGACGCGCGCGGTCTGCCACGAGCCGGACACGGTGACGGCGCTCGAGGCGAACGCCTCGGTGAGGTCCGGGCCCGCGTGGACGCTCGTGATGACGTTTCGGTCCGCCTCGTCGACGCGTTCCTCCGGCGTACGGTCCGGGTGCACCAGCGGGGCGCCCGGCCGGCGGGCCTCCTCGGGGTCGAAGACCGCCGGCAGCGGCTCGTACTCGACGCGGACGAGGGCGCGCGCCGCATCCGCCGCATCCGCGGACTCTGCGACGACCGCGGCGACACGCTGCCCGATGTGCCGCACGACGCTGTCGAGCAGGAGCGTGTCGTCGGGGTCGTCGGTGCGGTGCTCGTGGCGGGCAGACGAGTAGCGGCGCTGCGGGACGTCCGCGTGCGTGAAGATCCGCACGACTCCCGGCACGGCGAGGGCCTCCGTCGTGTCGATGCTCAGGATGCGCGCGTGCGCGTGCGGGCTCGTCACGACCCGCAGGACCAGCGCGTCGCTCGCCGGATGGCCAGGCGGCAGGTCGAACGTGAACGGCTCGAGACCCTGGACGATGCGTCGCGCGGCTTCGGGGACGACGGAGTTGCCGACGGTTTGGGGGTCGGGCGCGGGGTCGCGCGCGGGCCTGGGGTCGGGCGCGGGCCGGGACTGGGCTTGAGCCTCGGGCGCGGGCGACACGTGGGGCAGCGGCTTGGGCTTGGGCTGAGACGCGGTCTGCGGCAAGGCCTTCGAGGTGGCGGATGTCTTCGACGCGACGCAGCTCTTCGCGCAGGATCCCGCGCGCACGGACCCGCAGATCGCCTCCCGGATGGGGCGGTAGCCCGTGCAGCGGCACAAGTTTCCCTTCATCCGCTTGTCGAACTCGTCGAGGTCGGCTTCCCCCAGCGTCGACGCGGTCACGCTCATTCCCGGAGTGCAGAAGCCGCACTGGAAGCCGAACCCCTCCGCCAGCGCCTCCTGGACCGGGTGCAGCTCGTCGCCCGGCGCGAGGCCGGCGGCCGTCGTCACGCGACGCCCCTCGACCCGCATGGCAGGAATCAGGCACGAGTGCACGGGCGTGCCATCGAGCAGGACCGAGCAGGCGCCGCAGTCGCCCGCGTCGCATCCCTTCTTCACGGTCGTGGAGCCTGTCTCGCGCAGCAGGGTCCGCAGACACTGACCGGGTCGGGGCTCGGAGGTGCGTTCGGTGCCGTCTACTTCGAACTTCATGAGAGCCGCCCCCGGATGCGCTCGGCGAGCACCAGGCTCACGGCGCGACGCCAGTCGGCCGAGCCGAGCGGGTCGGAGTAGTAGCCGTCGGTCTGCCCGATGCGCGCGGCAAGCTCCTCGACGGTCGGTAGCTGCGCGAACGCGAGCACGGTCGGCCGACTCGTGGCGGCCGTGATCGTGAAGACGCTGCGGCCGTTCGGGTCGATTCGACCCGTCACGACGGCGCCGGAGCGACCGTACTCGGCGAGCGCGATCTTGAGGAGCAGGGCGCGCGAGCGCAGCGCGGTCGCGGGCAGGTGGATGCTGCGGAGCACGTCGCCGGGCTGGAGGGCGGTCGTCCCGTCTCCCGTCACGAGCTCCGCGACGGGCATCCGCACATCCTCGGTGCCGCGCCAGATCTCTGCCGTCCCGTCGAGCGCGACGCACAGCGAGATCATGCCAGCCGCCGCGAAGGCGCGGCAGATGTTACCCCCGACCGTTGCCGTGTTCCAGATCTTGAACGAGGCGAGGAGCGCGTCCGCGGCACCGCGAACAAGCGAGACCGCCGGCCACTCCTCCTGCACTGGCAGCGTCTCGCCCTTGCGCACGCGCTCCGCCCACGCGACCAGCGTCGCAATCGTGCAGGTCGCCGAGATGCGCAGTCCGTCAGCGTCAACCTCAAGGTCTGGCCACGGCATTCCAGTCAGGTCGACGAAGCCGGTCGTCGTCGGCTGGGGCTCGCTCATGAGCCACGTGCCTCCCGCCATGATCGCCTCGCCTGGGGCGAGGAGCAGCTCCTCGCGGGTTCGTGCGACGCGGTACGAGCGCACCGTCGTGATGTCCATGGCACCTCCCGGTCATGACTCGCGCACGAGCATCCACGGGTGCGCGAGATCGGATGCTCGGGAGTGAAGCAGACGGCCGTTTCGGCGGTGTTTCGATCGTGGGTCGCGGACGCCGATGTCTTTCATGTCCCTGCAACAGGCACGCAATGGGGCGCGCCTAGCGTTTCGGCATGCGAGGAATCCTGCCGATGGCTGCCGTGTGGGCGAGGCGTGGGCGCCCGTTCGCGATGGCGACGCTTGTCGCCGTCAGCGGCAGCGCGCCCCGGGAAGTGGGCGCGAGCCTGATCGTGTCCGCCGACGGCGAGGTGTTCGGCAACGTGTCGGGCGGGTGCGTGGAAGGCGCCGTGTACGAGCAGTGCCTGCTCGCGATCAAGAGCGGCGCCGCGAGCGTCGAGACGTTCGGGTACAGCTCGGCGGAGGCGTTCTCGGTCGGACTCAGCTGCGGTGGCGTCATCCAGGTGCTGGTGCGTCCTGTGCTGCCCGGGAGCGCCGCCGCCCACGACGTGCTGCTGCTGGCCGAACGCGAGGCGCGGGCCATGCAGGTGACCTACACGCTGACGGTTGCTGGGGCCGATCTCGGGCGAGGTGCGATTGACCAGACGGCGCCGCCCTCGGCGGGTGCTGTCACCATCACCCTCGGTTCGCCGCCCCGGCTCGTCATCGTGGGCGCGGTCGAGTTCGCCGTCGCCCTCTCGCGCATCGCGATCGCCGCGGGCATGCGCGTCACGGTTGTCGACCCGCGCGAGGTGTTCGCGACGACAGCCCGCTTCCCGGGCGCCGAGGTGGTTGTCGCCTGGCCGCACCGCTACCTGGCGACCGCTGAGATGGATGCGCGCACCGCCGTGTGCGTGCTCACGCACGACCCGAAATTCGACGTGCCAGCGCTGCGCGTCGCATTGGCTTCGGCGGCCGGGTACGTCGGCGTCATGGGGAGCCGACAGACGCACGAAGAGCGGCTCGAGCGGCTCGCGGAGCGCGCTGGGTCGTCGGGGCCCGCGGGGTTCACGGAATCGTCGACGCTTGGGGAGCAACCAGCGCCTGCGGAAGCGTGGAAGTCCACGGGAGCATCGGCGCCAGCTGATGCGCAAGCGTGGACGTCAGCGGAAGCATCGGCGCCAGCTGAGCCGCCGGCGCGTGCTGCAGCATCGGCACGTGGGGAGCGGCCCGTGCCGCCCGAGCAGCTGGAGCGGCTGCGTTCCCCCATCGGCCTGGACCTGGGCGGGCGAACCCCCGAGGAAACGGCCCTCTCGATCCTCGCCGAGATCATCGCCGACCGACATGGCGCATCCGGCCGCCGCCTGTCTGAGCTGTCCGGGCCGGTGCACCGGCCGCTGGGTGTGCGCGTCGCCACGTGAACGCCGAGTGGGCGCGGGTTGGCACACATGTGAGGAGCTGCGTGTGAGCCGAAGCGTGTGGCGCCGCCCAGGGCGTCGAGTGCGCTCCGCGCAGACCTGGGGTTTGCGCATCCAAAGCGGCGCATGCGGATGCGCGAGCCCCAAGTCTGCGCGGGCGAGTCAAAACGCTGTGCAGACCTCGCGGTTGCGCAGCCAAAGCGGCGCATGCAGATGCCGGAAGCCCAGGTCTGCCCAGGGGGCGCGGAGAGACCTGGGGGTTGCGCATGCGGCGAGGCCAGCCGAGATGCTTTCGGCCCAGGTGAGCGGGTGAACGTGTCCGGGGTTGTGCTCGCGGCGGGGGCCGGCTCGCGGTTCGGCGGGCCAAAGGCGCTGGCGTCGCTGCCCGACGGCACGCCGTGGGTGGCGCGGGCAACGGAGACACTTCTCGGGGCCGGATGCTCAGAGGTGCTCGTCGCCCTCGGCGCCGGGCGGGCGGAGGCGGACGCGCTCGTACCGGCGAGCGCGACGGTCGTGACTGTGCCGGACTGGTCGGAGGGCCTCGCAGCCTCGGTGCGCGCCGCGCTGCATGCCGCCGCGGTGACCGACGCGGACGCCGTCCTGCTGGTGCCCGTCGATACGCCCGAGCTGCCGGTCGCGGCCTGCCGGAGGGTTCTGAGCGCGGGCGGTTCGCTCGCCCGGGCGAGCTACGAGGGCGAGCCTGGGCATCCGGTGCTCATCGGGCGCGCGCACTGGACCGCCCTCGCCGCAAGCCTCGACGGGGATCGAGGCTCGGGTGCGTACCTGACAGCTCAGGGCGCTGTCTCGGTCGAATGCGGTGACCTATGGCACGGCCGCGACATCGACACCCGCCCGCCGTAAGCCTCCACCAGCGCCCGCGCCCGCGCTGGCCCCGCCCGCGCACTCCCCCGCCCGCCCGCGCACTCCCCCCGCACTCCCGCCCCCTCCCGGCGCATCCACACGAGAAACGCATGTTCGTTTCGAAACGAAGGAGCTTTTCCCGTGCGGATGCGGATGCGGATGCGGCCCCGGACTGGGCCGGAGGGTGGCGAACAGGGCGCGAACAGGGCGGCGGGCGGAAAGCCGGCTACGCGCCGAGCTGGTCTTCCAGGTTGAAGACTTCGACGAGGGGTGACGCGGCCTGGTCGGCGCGACCCTCGAGGCCGTCGAAGAACTGGGACATGTCGGCCTCCCAGCGCGCCGCGACGGGCGATGCCGCGAGGTACGCGTTGGCGGCGGCCTCGTCGTCGACGTCGTAGCTGCCGAACAGGGTGCCATCCGGCGCGAGGAAGAGCGAGTAATTGCGGCGACCGGCGGCTGCGATCTCGGCGAGCATCTCGGGCCACACTTCGGCGTGACGGCGCACGTACTCGTCGATGTGCTGGGGCGCGACCTTGAGCTGGAATCCGATTCGTGGCATGTGGTTCTTCCTATCTGATGAGGCGCGTCGCCGGAGCGAGCGCAGCGGTGCATCCACCCGCCCCGTCCGCCCGCTACCGCCGCCCCGCCC
>NZ_PSTQ01000013.1 GCF_002931075.1 Pseudoclavibacter sp. AY1F1
TCCACACCCAACAACGTCTCTTCCACACCCAACAACGTCTCTTCCACACCCAACAACGTCTCTTCCACACCCAACAACGTCTCTTCCACACCCAACAACGTCCACTTCACACCCAGCGAGCAAGCCCGAGGAGCCGACGAGGTGGCCGCAGAACCGACGGCGGAACCGCCCTCGGCGACGGGCACCGCATCGTGCCACGGCACCAATCCGCCTTCCTCCGACCCGGCCCCATTCTGATCCAAGAGAAACCGGGGGCCCGCGCTGGCCGCTGAACGACGTGGGGCTGACTCGGCGCGCGTTGACTCGGCTCGGCTTGTCAAACGGAGTCGCACCGAACTAGGTAGGCGCAGCTCGGCCACCCGAGAAGCCCAGCGAAGTCAGCCAAGTCAGCAAAGCCCAACGAAGCCAACGAAGCCAACGAAGCCAACGAAGCCAAGCAAAGCCGGACCAGAGTTGGCCGGGTGAGACCGGGTCCGGGCGGCCGGGCGGGACCGGACCCGGTCGGACCCGACCCGACCCGACCACCCTGCGCGCCTCTCGGCGTTCATGTCCAGGTCAAGGAGCCAGCCCAAAACGCACAGCATGGGCGTACCCCGATGCTCTGCCTTCCGGCAGCGCCCTCGGGTCGGCACCGCAGCCCAAGCACCTCACGAGAGCTCAAGTCTGACAACAAGCTCCCGGCCCAGGACAATCCCAGACGCCGAGGTTCAGGGGTTCCGAAGCTCAGGGACTCAGAGACTCAGGGGCTCAGGGGCTCAGGGGCTCAGAGACTCAAAGACTCAAAGACTCAAAGACTCAAAGACTCAAAGACTCAGAGGCTCAGGGACTCAGGGACTCCGAGACTCGAGGCTCAGGAACTCCGAGACTCGAGGCTCAGAGGCTCAGAGGCTCAGAGGCTCAGACGTTCAGGGACTCAGAGACTCAAAGACTCAAAGCAGCAAAGTGCTTCGGGTCACCAGAGTCTTGGCCAAGGAGGAGTCTGCGTCTCGTGTCGACCCCCGCCTGGGCCAGGGCCCCCGCCCGTCTTCTAGGAATGCTCCACGTGCTTCACGAGGTCGTCGAGTTCCTCCGCCTCGCGGCGGGCGACCCGCTTGCTGACGACGAAGCGCCACATGAGTCCGAGGCCGATGAACCAGAACGGCAGGACGATGAGGCCAGCTCTGGTGTCCTCCCCCAGGAAGAGGGAGAAGAGGATGAAGGCGAAGAATGCCAGGATCACCCACGGCATGAAACGCCCGCCCGGCATCTTGAACTTCGAGGACTCGTGGAGTTCCGGGCGCTTCTTCCTGAACATGACGTAGCTCACGAGGATGATCGTCCAGGTCGCGATGAAGTTGAGGGAGCTCACCGACGTCACGACCGTGAAGGCCGCCATCACGTTGTCACCGAGAGCCAAGACGGGCAGCGCCGCGAAGAGGAACGCCGTCGTGAAGAACACGCCCTGCGTCGGCACGCCACTGGAATTGAGGAGGCCGAACCGCTTCGTGGCCTGACCGTCTTTCGCGAGCCCGTAAAGCATCCGCGTCGACGAATAGAAGCCAGAGTTGGCGCTCGACGCCGCAGAGGTCAGCACCACCAGGTTCACGACGATCGCGGCGGCTGGGAAGCCGATGAGCTCGAACATGGAAGTGAAGGGGCTCACACCGGGCCTGATCTGATCCCAGGGGGTCACGGACATGATGATGACCAGCGCGCCGACGTAGAAGACGAGGATGCGCACGACCACCGAGTTGATGGCCTTCGGCAGGTTCTTCTCCGGGTCCTCGGCCTCGGCGGACGCCGTGCCGACAAGCTCGATGCCGACAAACGCGAACACGCCCATCTGGAAGCCCAGGATGAACCCGCTGATCCCGAACGGGAACATTCCGCCGTGATCCCAGAGGTGCAAGACGGAAGCGGTGACGCCGTCAGCGCTCGTGAAGCCGGTGATGAGCAGGACGATGCCGACGGCGATGAGCGCGAGGATGGCGACGACCTTGATGATGGCGAACCAGAACTCGGTTTCGCCGAAGGCCTTGACGGGCTGCAAATTGAGCAGGAGTAAGCCGATGGCCGTGGCGATCGCCGGCGCCCAGGCGGGGATGTCGGCGTTGAAGAATGCCACGTAGCCGGTGATCGCGACGATGTCGGCGATGACCGTGATGACCCAGGCCAGCCAGTACGTCCACGCGACGACGTACCCGGCCGACGGGCCGATGAGATCAGCCGCGACGTCCCCGAACGTCTTGTAGCTGAGGTTCGAGAGCAGGAGCTCTCCGAGCGCGCGCATGACGAAGAAGAGCGCAAATCCGACGATCGCGTAGACGAAGATGATGGAAGGCCCCGCGAGGCTGATCGTCGTGCCGGAGCCGAGGAAGAGCCCGGTGCCGATCGCCCCGCCGATGGCGAGCAGCTGAAGGTGGCGCGCTTTGAGTCCGCGACGTAGCCCGCCTCCGCCCGATCCCTCACCGTGAGGATGCTGCGCTTCAGTCTGCACTGCCCTGTTGGTCACCGAAACCCCTCGATTCTGTTCGATGTCGAACCCCGGAATTCTAGTAGCCGGTCAGGACGCACGAGAACCGGGTCTACATTGGTCGCATGCACGATCTGCGCGCTGCGCGACCCGAGGCTGCCGCCGCCTCACATCCCCGTACCAGCGGCGCCCTCCTCGCCCGGACGGCCGTCGGAGTCGCCGCCATCGGAATCGTCTTCGGCGACATCGGCACGAGCCCCCTCTACGCGCTCCGGGCTGTCTTCTCCGAGCACAACGGCATCGTGCAACCGAGCACAGCGCACGTCTACGGGTTGATCTCGCTCATCATCTGGGCCGTCACGCTCCTCGTGACCGTCAAGTACGTTCTCTTCGTGCTCCGAGCTGATCACGAGGGCGAGGGCGGCATCCTGGCGCTCTCGACGCTCATCGGGCGGCGACTGCGCGGCTCGAGACGCGCGATGGCAGCGACGACGCTCGTTGGCATCATCGGGGCTGCGCTTTTTTTTGGCGACAGCGTCATCACCCCGGCTGTCTCAGTGCTTTCCGCGGTGGAGGGGCTCGAGATCGCGCTACCTGGCACCGAGGCACTTGTCGTGCCGATCGCACTGGCCGTGCTCGTGGGGCTCTTCGCCCTGCAGCGGTTCGGCACCGCAGGCATCGGTCGACTCTTCGGCCCCATCATGCTGATCTGGTTCGTGACCCTCGCGTGCCTCGGAATCCCACACATTGTCGCCCATCCCGAGATCCTGGCCGCGTTCTCCCCGCACCACGCCCTCGGCTTCATCATCGGTGAACCGCTCATCGCGGGGGTTGCTCTCGGCGCGGTTGTGCTGGCCGTCACCGGCGCCGAGGCGCTCTACGCCGACCTCGGCCATTTTGGGCGCTCCCCCATTTCCAAGGCCTGGCTGTTTGTCGTCTTCCCTGCGCTGACCATCTGCTACCTCGGCCAGGGAGCCCTCGTCATCGAGGATCCGACCGCCATCGACAACCCCTTCTTCCGGATGGCACCCGCTTGGGCCGTGTTCCCCCTCATCGGTCTGGCGACTCTCGCGACCGTCATCGCATCCCAGTCGGTGATCTCCGGCACCTTCTCCGTCGCGAGGCAGGCCATGCGGCTCGGCTTCCTGCCGAACCTCAGCGTCAAGCACACGTCGCGCGCCTCCATCGGCCAGATCTACATCCCCGTGGTCTCGACGCTGCTGCTCGTGCTCATCATCGGAGTGGTCCTCGGATTCCGGAACTCGGAGAACCTCGCCGCCGCTTACGGCCTCGCGGTGACCACCACCTTCCTCCTCACCTCGTCACTCTTCATCGTCTACCTGCGGCTCGTGTGGGAGTGGCCCTGGCACCGTATCCTCCTGGTGACGGTTCCCATCGTCGTGCTCGAACTCGCCTTCTTCGTCTCGGGTCTCGTGAAGTTCTTCGCCGGCGGCTGGCTGCCACTTGTGCTGGCCGGCGCACTCATCCTGACCATGCTCACGTGGCGTCGGGGCCGCGAGATCGTCACGGGCAGGCGCGAGCGCCTCGAGGGCACCCTGCAGGAGCTCATGAAGCGGCTCATCGCCGATCAGCCGACCCGCGTTCCGGGTTGGGCCGTCTACCCGCACGGCGGTGCTCGCACTGCTCCCCTGGCGCTGCGACTCAACACGCGGGTCAATCACGCGCTCCACGAGCACGTGCTGCTCGTGCGCGTCGCGACGGCCGATGTGCCGCACATCCCGGAACGAGGGCGTTGCAGGATCGACGACATCGGCCCGGCTCCTGAGGGGCTTGTCCACATCACCCTCACCTACGGGTTCCTCGACCGCCGCGACGTGCCCCTCTCACTCCGGGATGCGAGGCTCGCTGGCACGGTCTCGCAGTTCGACAACGAGAGCGCGATCTTCTTCCTCTCCCGGATCGCCCTCCGTCCCGGACACGCAAGCGGCATGGCGACCTGGCGGGCCAAGTTCTTCGTGCTGTTGTCGCGCGGCGCCTCATCGCCGGCCACGCAGTTCGGGCTTCCGCCGGAGCAGACCGTGGAGATCTCTCCGCAGGTCCTGTTCTAGGCGACTCGCCCTACGCCCGCTCGGCCTCGGCCCTCGCGAACCCGCTCAGGTAGGCCGGCACCAGTACCGAGGCCGTGAAGAGCAGCGTGAGCACGAAGGTGCAAGTCATGACCGTAAGCAGATCATAGGCTCCGCCGGAGATCCAGAAGCTGCAGAACGTGGCGCCCGCAGCGGCGAGGATCGAGTGCCCGAGAGCAAGCGGCAGGACGCGACGCCGCGTGTACAGGCGCAGCCCGGTCGACACGCCGCGCTCCGCGGCAAGCGCGGCGACGGCCCCGAGGATGCACAGGCCCAGCATCGCGAGCCAACCGAGGAGCAGCTGCAGGAACCCCCGGCTGTCGAGCTGCACTCTGCCGTCGTCGGTGAGCAGCGCATAACCGAAAAACGCGACGATCCCGACGATGAGCAGCGTCGGCACGAGCCGACCGAGCAGCTCGCGCTGGTCTGGGCGGAACGCTGCGAGGGAAATCGAGGGGGCATCATCTTCACGGGCGGCGCTCACGCCGGTCAGTGTAGCCGCCTGAGACGATGAGGCGGGGCGACCCCAGTGGGGCCGCCCCGTCTCGGCGTGTGGTGCGGGTGAATCCGACCCTCGGCTACACGCCCGGAGTGGTGTCGCCCGTAGTGCCAGTCGGGTTGAGGCCGCCCTGCTTGGAGAACGAGCCAACAAGCTGCTGGAGGTCGATGCCCGTGAGCGTCTTCAGCACCTCCGTGCCCTCGCCAAGCACGGACCCGACCGTCTTCGTGACGGCGCTCGCGCCATCCGTCGAGATGACAGTGAGCTTCTCGATGTTGCTGATCGGGTCGGCCGCTGCGCGGACGATCTCCGGCAAACGCGAGATGATCTCCTGCGCGATCGCAGCCTCGCCATACTTCTGCAGCGCCTGGGCCTTCGCATCCGTCGCCGCTGCCTCTGCGAGACCTTCGGCCTGGATGGCTGCTGCGCGTGCGTCACCCTCGGCGCGGATACCGGCGGCCAGTGCGATCTGTCGGTCGCGGTCTGCCTCACCGGAGTAGCGAACAGCGGCGGCTGCCGCCTCGGCGTCCTGCACTGCCGCGACCTTGTTGGCTTCTGCCGTGCGGGTGCGCTTGTACACCTCGGCGTCCGTGGACGCGTTGTCGGTGTCGCGGATGGCGTTTGCCTGCTGGACCTTCGCGTAGGCATCTGCTTCAGCGGGCTTGCGGATCTCGATGTCGAGTCGTTCCTGCGTAACGAGCGCCTGCTCGATGAGCGCCTCGCGCTCCTGCTGGGCGACAAGGCGGTCCTGCTCGGCCCTCGCGAACTGACCGGCGGCCTCTGCTTCGGCGTTCGCGCGGTCCGTCTCCGCCTTGATCGAGGCCTGGCGCAGTCGCAATTCCTTCTCACGCTCGGCGATGCGCTCGGAAGCCTCGATCTTGGCGAACTCGGAGACACGTGCGGCCTCGGCTTCGCTGACCTCGGCGACTTGGCGTGCACGGGCAGACTCGGAACGGCCGAGGTTCTGCAGGTAGTCGCTGCCTGGTGTCGAGATGTCGGAGATGTTGAGGAGGTCGACCTGCAGGCCCTGCTCGATGAGGTCGGCCTTCGTCTCTGAGACGACCCTGTCGGAGAGGCTCTTGCGGTCGGAGATGATCTGCTCGATCGTCATGTCACCGACGATCGAACGGAGCGAGCCCTCGAGCGACTCACGGATGATGTCGGTGAGCGCTTCCTGCTGATCGAGGAATCGCTGGGCCGCGCGGCGCACGCCCTCCTCGGTGCCGGACACCTTGAAGTTAATGGACGCCTTGATCGCGATCTTGATGCGATTCTTGTCGACACCCTCGACCTGGATGCCGATCTGACGCTGCTCGAGCGAGAGCGCGAAGCCCTGCTGCAGGATGGGCCAGACGAAGGTGCGGCCGCCGATGACGACGCGCTGCCCCGTCATGTCGCTCTGCGCCTTCTGTCCGGCGCCGCGTCCGACGATGATGAGCGCCTCGTTCGGAGGGACGCGTCGGATGCGCGACGCGATGAATACTCCGAGGGCGAGCAGCGCGATGATGATCGCGATGACGCCGATCACGGAGACGTTGGCAGTTATCAAGTCCATATGGGCTATTTCCTGTCCTGGAGGTCGTGGATGATCATGCTGTGGTTGTACCGCGCCTGCCGCCTCGTGGAGTCAGCCCGCCGCAGGAAGTCAGTTCGATTCGCGCTCGACCTTGACGCGCGATCCAAGGTGCTGCACCACACGGATGCGGGCGCCCTGCTCGATCTCCCCTTCGGCGAACGCGAGCCTGCGCTCGATCTCGTGCGAGCCGTCGAGCGCTACTTCACCGCTGGAGTTCGTGATTCGCGACATTGCCGTCCCCGTGTCGCCGGTCACGTCCCGCGGGACGCCGTCGCTGCTTCGCGAGAGGTTGCGGACAAGGAGCGCAGAGCCGACGTAGGCGATGAGGCCGATGACGATCGCGACGATGTACGCCCAGAACTGCGGAAGCCCCATGCTGTCGGTGATGGCGCCGGAAGCGCCGAACACGACGAGAGCAACGGCGAGGCCGGGAACCGAGAGCAGCCCGCCCGCATCCACGTCGAGGATCTCCCCGAAGAAGAGTGAGAAGACCAGGAGCCCAAGGCCGATCGCTCCGATGATGATGAAGACGGTCATGTCTGTGAGAGCTCCCTGGTGGCGCTGCGTACGGCAACGTCTGCCGCCGCCTGGCTTTCGAGTCTACCGATAGCCCAGGCGCCGCCGCGCGGGAACTTCTCCCCTCACGACGGCGCCTGGTTGCACGCGCGAGCTCCGATCAGTCTTCGCCGAAGCCGGAGCTGATGAGCGCGGAGAGTTCGCTGACGGCCTGGTCGGCATCGGTGCCCGTCGCAGCGACCTCGATCTCCTGCCCCTTCGACGCCCCGAGGGAGATGATGCGCAGGAGGCTCTTGGCGTCCGCGCCGCCGATTGTGATCTGCGCTTCGAAACGTCCGGCCGCCGACACCAGCTGAGCCGCTGGCCTCGCGTGAAGCCCCTGCTCGTTGATGATCTCGACCCTCGCACTTGCCGACGGACCTGGCGTCTCGGCACCCTCTGGAACCACGGGAGCGGGCTCGACTTGCTCGCCGTCGCCGCGGGCCCAAGCCGATTTCCCGGCAGCCACGACATCGGCGAGCGAGGCACCGCCAGCCGCGGCGACCGCCGCCGCGACGGTTCCCTCCACGAGCGGCGCATCCACGAGGCGCACCTCGCCCGCGTCCTCGTCACGCATTTCGAGCACGGTCTCGGCCGTCAGCACCGCTGACCCGAGGTCCGCGAACACCGCCACGCCAGTCCCAGACTGCGCTTTGTCGATCGCGCTTTCGATGAGCTCGAAGCTCGTGCCGATGCGGCCGTCGTCGGTGCCGCCCGCGGGGACGATCGTCACGTCCTCGGCCATCTGTGCCGCCAGCTCGACGAGTCCCTCAGCGATTCGCGACGAGTGCGAGACGACGACAATGCCGACCGTCACGAGGCCGCCTCGACGGCGGCACCGAGCAGGTAGGCCGTCGACTGCGCGCCTGGGTCCCGGTGTCCCGCGCTGCGTTCACCCAGGTAGCTTGCCCGGCCCTTCCTCGCCACGAGGGGTTCGGTGGCAGCAGCGCCCTCGACAGCGGCGAATGCCGCAGCCCGAAGCACCGCGACTGCGTCATCGCCGGCTTCCGCCGCCTTGCTGGCAGCGGCGGCAGCTGGAGCCCACGCGTCGACCATCGTCTTATCCCCTGGCTGGGCCTTGCCGCGCTGCTGAAGCCCGGCGGACGCCGCCTCCACGAAGGCCGCAACGTCTCCAGGCTCCAGCTCTGGCTTGCCCTTGAGGGCGACGGCTCCCTTGAGGAAGGCTGATCCGTACAGCGGGCCAGCCGCTCCGCCAACCGTCGAGATGAGCGTCGTCGCCAGCAGCTTCAGGACGTCTGCCGGCGTCGCCTCGGCGTCGAGCGTCGGCAGCTTGCCGAGCGCCGCCTGGAAGCCACGATCCATGTTCTCGCCGTGGTCACCATCGCCGATGTTCCGATCGAGGTGAATGAGTTCGGTGCGGTTCTCCGACATGGAGGCAGCAGCGAGCTCCACCCATCTCCGAGCCCAGTTTCCATCGAGTGCCATGTTCTACCTTCCCCACCGAAGCGCAGCGGTGTGCACGGGGGCATCCCACAATGCGGTGAGTTCGTCGTCGAGTTTCAGAACGGTGATCGAGCATCCTTGCATCTCAAGCGATGTCGTGAAGTTTCCGACGAGGTGTCTCGTCACGGTGATTCCGTGTTCCTTGAGCACCTCGGCTGCTCGTCGGAAGACGATGTAAAGCTCGATTTCTGGCGTACCTCCCATTCCATTGACAAAGAGGAGAACATTGTCGCCGGATGAGAATGGCAGGTCTTCGAGAATTGGTGCGAGCAACCGGTCCACAATCGCGTCGGCTGGCTCGATCCCGATTCGCGCCCGGCCGGGCTCTCCGTGAATGCCGATCCCGATCTCGATCTCGTCTTCCGCCAGATCGAAGCTCGGCTCCCCCGCGTGCGGGACCGTGCAGGCCGACAGAGCGACTCCCATCGACCGCGTGTTGGCGTTGACGCGCTCGGCGAGGCCAGCCACGGTATCCAGGTCGTCTCCCCGCTCTGCTGAGGCCCCCGCGATCTTCTCCACGAGGACCGTGCCGGCAACCCCTCGGCGTCCGGCCGTGTACAGGGAATCCTTGACCGCGACATCGTCATCGACGAGCACGGTGCGCACCTCGATGTCCTCTGCGAGCGCAAGGTCTGAGGCCGTCTCGAAGTTCAGTACGTCGCCCGTGTAGTTCTTCACGATGTGGAGGACTCCACGACCAGCGTCGACCGCCTTCGTCGCCTCGAGGATGGGGTCGGGCGTCGGTGAGGTGAACACGGGGCCGGGTACTGCAGCGTCCAGCATCCCGAAGCCGACCAATCCCCCGTGCATCGGCTCATGTCCAGAGCCACCGCCAGAGACGATTCCGACCTTGCCTTCGACCGGCGCGTCATTCCGCACGAGAAAAGCGGGATCCGGAGCTACCCGGAGAATATCCGCGTGGGCTAGCGCCATGCCCTCAAGTGCTTCTTTGACAACGTCCTTCGGATCGTTGATCAGCTTCTTCACGATCATCCTCTCGACGAGATTTTGGCGGCAGCATTGCAACCAGGCTCAGCCTAGTGCCGCGAACGTGTCACGATTCGGGGAAATTCCCACGTAACACGCGCGTGTTAGTGCTGCCTGTGCCTAGGGTGAGGAACCGCTCAATCGCGGCGCGGGCTCGCCCCGTATCGAACTTCCCAGCGGGCTTGTCCCGTATGCAACAACCCAGAAAGGCAATCCCGTGGATCTTGGATCGATCTTCTTGGCCGAGCTGGTGGGCACAGCAGTGCTCGTCCTCCTCGGTTGCGGTGTCGTCGCCAACGTCGTCCTGAAAGGCACCAAGGGCAACGGCGGCGGCTGGCTTCTCATCAACTTCGGCTGGGGCTTCGCCGTCTTCATCGGCGTGCTCTCGGCAGCAGCCTCAGGTGGCCAGCTCAACCCAGCAGTGACGCTGGGCCTTGCGGCCAACAATCTCGTCAACGGCGACCCGATCGACGGCGGCGAAATCGGCCTCCGCATCCTCGCCCAGCTCATCGGTGCCATCCTCGGTGCTGTCGTGACCTGGCTCGCTTACAAGCTGCACTTCGATGACGAACCGGACCCCGCATCGAAACTCGCCGTCTTCGCGACCGGGCCAGCGAAGCGCAGTCTCGGCTGGAACACGGTGACCGAGATCATCGCAACGTTTGTCCTCGTTCTCGCAGTCATCGCGTTCTCGAACTTCCCCGGAATCCTGGGAAGCGACCTCGGTTCGACAGCCCCCGACTCGACAAGCCTCGGCAACCTCGCGCCGCTTGCCGTCGCGATCGTCGTTGTCGCGATCGGCGCCAGCCTCGGTGGGCCGACCGGCTACGCCATCAACCCTGCCCGTGACCTCGGGCCGCGCCTCGCACACGCCTTCCTGCCCATCAAGGGCAAGGGCGGAAGCGACTGGGGCTATGCGTGGGTTCCGATCGTCGGCCCGATCATCGGCGGTGTCCTCGCGGGGCTCGTCGGCACCGCGATCCTGCCTGGCGTCACCGCCTAGCACTCGCGAGCACAACGTGACGCTTTCGGGGCCGGACTCTTCACAGTTCCGGCCCCGAAACTGTCTGCATGACACCACATGCGATGCTCGCGCCAGGCGTGCATCGCAGCACCACCCGCTGGCACAACATCATCTCTGACAAGGGAGTCATTCCGTGAGCAAGTACGTCATCGCCATCGACCAGGGCACGACCTCATCGCGAGCCATCGTCTTCGACCACTCCGGGTCGATCGTGTCAACGGGTCAGCTCGAGCACGAGCAGATCTTCCCGCAGGCAGGCTGGGTCGAGCACGACCCGAAGGAGATCTGGAACAACACGCGTGAGGTCATCGGGCAGGCGCTCTCGAAGGCGAACATCACCAGGCACGACATCGCGACCATCGGCATCACGAACCAACGCGAGACCGCGGTCGTCTGGGACAAAACCACAGGTGAACCCGTCTACAACGCCATCGTTTGGCAGGACACCCGCACCCAGGCCATCGTCGACCGTCTCGCTGCAGAGGGCGGCGTCGAGCGCTTCAAGGACACCGTCGGCCTACCGCTCGCCACGTACTTCTCCGGCACGAAGATCGTCTGGATCCTCGAGAACGTCGAGGGTGCGCGCGAACGTGCAGAGGCAGGCGACCTCATCTTCGGCACAACCGACAGCTGGGTCCTGTGGAACCTGACGGGTGGTGTCGATGGCGGCGTGCACGTCACGGACGTCACGAACGCCTCCCGCACGCTCTTCATGGACCTCAAGACGCTCGCCTGGGACCAGTCGATTCTCGACGCGTTCGGCGTCCCGGCGTCCATGCTCCCCGAAATCAAGTCGTCCTCCGAAGTCTACGGGCACGCGAGCTCGCAGTCGCTGCTCCGTGAGGTCCCCATCTCCGGCATCCTGGGTGACCAGCAGGCGGCGACCTTCGGCCAGACCGCGTTCTCGTCTGGCGAGGCGAAGAACACGTACGGCACCGGTTCCTTCCTCATCTACAACACGGGCGAGAAGATCGTGAAGTCCGAGAACGGACTCCTGACGACGCTCTGCTACAAGCTGGGCGATGCCGCGCCGGTCTACGCGCTCGAGGGATCCATCGCGGTCACCGGCTCGCTCGTGCAGTGGCTGCGCGACAACCTCGGGCTCATCAACTCCGCCCCGGAGATCGAGGAGCTCGCGAGCAAGGTCGAGGACAACGGAGGCACGTACATCGTTCCCGCGTTCTCCGGGCTCTTCGCACCGTACTGGCGACCGGATGCACGCGGCGCCATCGTCGGTCTGACGCGCTTCGTGAACAAGAACCACATCGCACGCGCGGCTCTGGAGTCGACGGCGTACCAGACACGCGACGTGCTCGAGGCGTCGAACGCCGACTCGGGTGTGCCGCTTGCTGAGCTGAAGGTAGACGGTGGCATGGTCGCCAACGACACCCTCATGCAGTTCCAGGCCGACATCTTGAACACAGACGTCGTGCGACCTGTCGTCACGGAGACGACCGCCCTTGGTGCCGCGTATGCTGCCGGTCTCGCTGTCGGCTTCTGGAAGGACCTCGACGAGGTGGCCGCGAACTGGCAGGAGGACAAGCGCTGGACTCCCCAGATGCCGGAAGAGGAGCGCGATCGCCTCTACCGCAACTGGAAGAAGGCCGTCTCGAAGACGCTCGACTGGGTCGACGAAGACGTCCAGTAGTCGCCGGACCCTCACGTAGGCGTCTGCACGCAGACGCATGAAGTCGAGGCCCTCAGCAGATTCCTGCTGGGGGCCTCAACTCTGTCGGCGCGGAGTGCCAGCGCAGCGCGGAGTGCCAGCGCAGCGCGGAGTGCCAGCGCAGCGCGGAGTGCCAGCGCAGCGCGCCGGCGTCAGGCTGCGCGGGTCGCCGCCACCCAGGCGTCAAGCGTCTCGATGGCGCGGCCGCTGTCGATGCTCTCTGCCGCATCCACGATCCTCGCCGAGAGGCGCTCACGGAGGGGGCGCTCCGCCGCTTCCGGGTTCTGCGCGAGGTCGTAGGCCACGAGGCCAGCGGCTGCGTTGAGCAGCACGATGTCACGGACCGCGCCGTGGCGCTTCCCGGAGAGAACGTCGCGAGCGATCGCGGCGTTCTCCTCGGGCAGGCCGCCGAGGAGCTCCTGCATGTCATAGGTGCCGAGGCCAACGTCGCGAGGGTGCAGGTCGTGCTCCGTGATGGCCCCGTTCGAGACCTCCCAGATGTGGCTGTACCCGGTGACGCTCAGCTCATCGAGGCCGTCGTCCCCCCGGAAGACGAGGGCCGTCGCGCCGCGCGTGCGGAACACTCCCGTGATGAGCGGAATCGCGGCCTGGCGCGCCACTCCTACCGCGGATGCCTCCGGTCTCGCTGGATTGGTGAGCGGGCCGAGCAGGTTGAACACGGTCGGCACGCCGAGCTCGCCGCGGACTTTCCTGGCGTGGCCGAAGCCGGGGTGGAACTGCGCAGCGTAGACGAAGGTGAGACCGACCTCCTCGAAGATCCGCCTCACGCGAACGGGATCGGCCGTGTGCACGGCTCCAAGCGCCGAGAGCACGTCGCTGGAGCCCGACTTGGCACTGGATGCGCCTCCCCCGTGCTTCACGACCGGGATGCCAGCGCCGGCACAGACCATCGAGGCCATCGTGGAGACATTGACTGTGCCCACCATGTCGCCCCCCGTTCCGACGATGTCGAGAGCCATGGGCGGCACGTCGAGCGGCACGGCGTGCTCAAGGATGGCGTCCCGAAAACCGACAACCTCCTCGACCGTCTCACCCTTGGCGCGCAGGGCGACGAGGAAAGCCGCGAGCCTCGCCTCGCTCACCTCGCCACTCATGACCTGGCGCATAGCCCACGTCGCCTGCGCGACGCTGAGGTCTTCACCGCCAAGCAGCTTTTCGAGCAGTCCGGGCCAGGTCTCGGTCGAAGTCATGCAGGAAACGATAGCCGTCCACCACCCAGGCACACCTAATCGATCGCGACCCGCCGAGCGAGCCCGCGTTGTCTCGGGAACCTGGGAAATCGGTCATAATGGTCAGGTGACTGCTGCAACTTCCGCTCAGGCCGTGCACACGGTCCATCGCCCCAATACGACTGCCATCGGCGTCATCGTTTGGCTCGGTAGCGAAGTGATGTTCTTCGCAGGGCTCTTCGCGATCTTCTTCACGCTGCGCTCAATGGCGCCGGAGCAGTTCGCCGAAGGCCACAGCGTGCTGAACGTGCCCTTCGCGACCGTCAACACGCTCATCCTCGTGAGCTCGTCCTTCACGTGCCAGTTCGGCACGTTCGCGGCCGAGCGCGAGCAGGCGCGCGCCACTGGCAAGAGCCCCAAGAACTGGGGTGCCATCGAGTGGTTCTACCTCACGGTCCTCCTCGGCGGCATCTTCGTCGCTGGCCAGGTCTGGGAGTACGCGACCCTCGTGAGCGAGGGCTACGTGCTCAACCTCAACGCGTACACGAGTGCCTTCTACATGACGACCGGCTTCCACGGCTTGCACGTGACGGGCGGACTCGTCACGTTCCTCCTCGTCATCGGCCGCATGTACTCGGCACGACGGATGGGCACGCGTGAAGTCAGCAGCGCACTCGGCATCTCCTACTACTGGCACTTCGTCGACGTGGTCTGGGTTGCACTCTTCTTCGTCATCTACCTGCTGCCCTACTTCTCGTAGCCCGATCCTGGAGAACACACAAATGTTCCGAACGACCAAACCACGGACTGCGAAGACGGCGACCCGCAAGACGGCGCGCCGCCGCACCCCCCTCGCGACCGCGGCCCTCCTCGGAGCCGGGCTCCTCCTCACGGGCGGCGCATACACAGCGATCGACTCGGCGACCACGGCCGCAGCGGCAGAGGAAGCAGCGCCCGCTTCAGCCGCCGAGATCGAGAACGGCGCAGCACTCTTCGGCGCCAACTGCGCCACCTGCCACGGCATGAACGCAGCAGGCACGGAAAACGGACCGAGCCTCATCGGAGTCGGAGCGGCAGCCGTCGACTTCCAGGTCGGAACCGGCCGCATGCCGATGCAGGCAAACGCAGCACAGGCGCCGGCCAAGCCCGTCCAGTTCGACGAGCAGGGAATCAACGACCTCGGCGAGTACGTCGCGTCACTGGCCCCCGGCCCGGCAGTTCCAGACGAGCGCTACCTCCAGGCTGACGGCGACGCCGCGCGAGGTGCAGAGCTCTTCCGCATCAACTGCGCAATGTGCCACAACGTGGCCGGCGCGGGTGGCGCGCTGACCGAGGGTAAGTTCGCCCCCGAGCTCATGACCGTCGAGCCCGTGCACCTCTACGAGGCCATGATCACCGGACCGCAGAACATGCCGGTGTTCAACGACGCGAACCTCACCCCGCAGGACAAGGCCGACATCATCACGGCCATCCGCTGGCAGACCGAGGTCACCGGCACCATCGGCGGCAACAGCCTCGGCTCGCTCGGACCCGTCTCCGAAGGCCTCTTCATCTGGATCTTCGGGATCGGCGCCGGCGTCGCGATGGCTGTCTGGATCGCCACTCGACCGAACTAGTGGCTGAAGACTGCCTCAGGCACCAAAGACATACTGCAGCTGAACAGACACACCCAGAAAGGGATCACCATGGCTGATGGCGAACACGGCGGAGAGCTTCGCACTGCTCCTTCGTCGGAGCGGGCGCCTCACATCGGGACCGCGATCCTTCCCAAGGACGGCTTCGAGAACCCCGGAATGCCGGCGCATCGCGACCGGATCACCGACGCGGACCCAGCACAGGCGAAGCGCACTGAGCGCATCCTTGTCGCACTGTTCGTGTTCTCGGCGCTCGCCAGCATCTTCGCTGTCGTCGCGTACTTCGTGTGGCCCATCAGCCGCGAGGACATCTCGACCGTTCGTGCCAACAACATGTTCCTCGGCATCGGCATCGCACTCGCGATGCTGGCCATAGGCATCGGCACGGTCGCCTGGTCCAAGTACCTCATGGCCGACCACGAGATGGCAGAAGCACGCCACCCGGGCAAGGGCTCCCCTGCGACCCGCTCGCGTGCTGTCGAGGTGTTCGCGCAGGCCAACGAAGAGTCCGGCTTCAGCCGCCGCAAGCTGTTCCGCAACTCGCTGATCGGCGCGCTCGTGGCCATGCCGCTTCCCGGCATCGTGCTGTTCCGCGACCTCTACAACGGCAACAACCCGGACCCGGTCCAGGCACTCTCCCACACCATGTGGGAGGAAGGTACCCGCCTGGTCCGCGACCCTACGGGCACCCCGATCCGCGCAGCTGACGTCACCTACGGCTCCGCGTTCCACGTCATCCCGGACGGCCTCATCGATCTCGAGCACCACATGCTCGAGGAGAAGGCCAAGGCCGTTGTTCTCCTCATGCGTCTGCCCGCAGACCAGCTCAACGAGCGCGAGGACCGTGCCGGCTGGTCGTATGACGGCATCGTCGCCTACTCCAAGGTCTGCACGCACGTTGGCTGCCCCGTTGCTCTCTACGAGCAGCAGACGCACCACCTGCTCTGCCCGTGCCACCAGTCGCAGTTCGACGTCAAGAACCACTGCGAGGTCATCTTCGGACCGGCCGGTCGACCGCTCCCGCAGCTGCCTATCGCCGTCGACGACGAGGGCTACCTGATCGCGCAGAGCGACTTCACTGAACCTGTCGGACCGAGCTTCTGGGAGCGACGCCATGACTACAACGTATAAAGCTCCGGTACGCGAAGGCGGCTTCATCGCAGGCGCCGCCAACTACCTCGACGAGCGCACCACCATCTCCGGTGCGGTCAAGGAGTTCGGTCGCAAGATCTTCCCGGACCACTGGTCCTTCATGCTCGGCGAGATCGCGCTCTACAGCTTCGTCGTCATCCTGCTCTCCGGCACCTTCCTGACGTTCTTCTTCGACCCGTCGATGGCGCACGTCGAATACGAGGGTTCCTACCTCCCGCTGAAGGGCATGGGCATGTCGGCCGCTATGGCGTCGACGCTCGACATCTCCTTCGACATCCGCGGTGGCCTCCTCATGCGCCAGGTGCACCACTGGGCAGCCCTGCTGTTCGTGGCATCGATCGGCCTGCACATGCTGCGCGTCTTCTTCACGGGAGCGTTCCGCAAGCCACGTGAGCTCAACTGGGTCGTCGGCTTCGTTCTCTTCATCCTCGCGATGGCAGAGGGCTTCACCGGCTACTCGCTTCCCGATGATCTGCTGTCCGGCAACGGCCTCCGCATCATCGACGGCATCATGAAGGGCATCCCGCTCGTCGGCACCTGGGTCTCATTCCTCTTCTTCGGTGGAGAGTTCCCTGGCACGGAGATCGTGGGGCGCCTCTACTCGCTGCACATCATGATCCTGCCCGCGATGGTCATCCTCTTCATCGCGTTGCACCTGGCGCTCATGGTGATCAACAAGCACACGCAGTGGCCTGGCCCCGGCCGCACCAACGGCAACGTCGTCGGAAACCCGGTTCTCCCGGTCTTCGCCGGCAAGGCAGGCGGATTCTTCTTCCTGATCTTCGGACTCATCTTCCTCATCGCGTCGTTCTTCTCGATCAACCCGGTCTGGAACTACGGCCCGTACGACCCGTCTCCCGTTTCCGCTGGAACCCAGCCAGACTGGTACATCGGCTTCGCCGACGGCATGCTCCGTCTCATCCCGCCGGGCTGGGAAGTGTACTGGTTCGACCACACCTGGTCGTTCGCGATCCTCACGCCGCTGATCCTCATCGGAATCTTCATCGTGCTGGTTGTCGTGTACCCGTTCATCGAGGCCTGGATCACCGGTGACAAGCGCGAGCACCACCTGCTCGACCGTCCGCGCAATGCGCCGACCCGCACCGCCATCGGCGCTGCCGGCGTTACGTTCTACGCGGTCATGTGGGCAGCGGCGAGCTCGGACCTCATGGCAACGCACTTCCACCTCGCCATGGAACACGTCATCCACTTCCTGCAGGTGATGCTGTTCCTCGGGCCAGTCATCGCGTACTTCGCTACGAAGCGGATCTGCCTCGGCCTGCAGAAGCGCGACCGGTCGCTTGCACTCCACGGAGTCGAGTCAGGGCGAGTGCTGCGACTCCCCCACGGCGAGTTCGTCGAGGTCGAGGTTCCGCTCGACAAGTACGACCGCTGGGAGCTCGTCTCCTACAACGAGCAGGCACCGATCATGCTGCGCCCGAACGCGGACGGCAAGATCACGGCCCCGATGCGACTGCGCGCGGCCCTGTCCCGCTGGTTCTTCGAGGACCGGGTCGAGCCCGTCACGAAGACGGAGATTGAGCAAGCACACCACGGCCACCACTAGGCCGCAGTAACTCCCGGCCCTCCTGGGCTGACCCACCCGCCCTCCTGGGCTGAGAACGGGGCTGTCAGATTCGCGCAAGCGGTCTGGCAGCCCCTTTCTTGTCTCCGGAGGACACGTCTCCCTTCTCCACGCTGCGCGCGCCTGCGTCCTCCTCCGCTCCCCACTGCGCGCGCCTGCGTCCTCCTCCGCTCCCCGCTGCGCACGCCTGCTTCCTCCCCTGCTCCCCGCTGCGCACGCCTGCTTCCTCCCCTGCTCAACGCTGCGCACGCCTGCTTCCTCCCCTGCTCAACGCTGCGCGCTCCTGCCCGTGACCGGTTGCGCCCCGCTCTCGGCTACTCATCGCTGCAAAGTTGTGGCTCAATGCGGTCAGAAGCCACGCCAACGACGACCAGCCACAACGCTGTGCGAGTCAGTCCGCAAGCCGGTCGCTCCTTGACCGCGCGGCTCCGTTGACCGCGCGGTCAACGGCCGAAGGAATGCACGTCGAGCTCTGTGGCGACAGTTCTGCCCCATCATCGCCTCAACCAGGTCCGGATTCAGGCCTGCCAGAATCGTCAATCGACCGTCCGGCGGTCTCAGAGGCTTCTTGCAAACCCTCAGCGCAGAACAACGAACGGGACGGCTGGCGGGTAGACCGGTCTGGCGGGTAGACCGGTCTGGCGGGTCGACACCGCCCTGGAGTCTCGACCGGCCCGAAGTCTCGACCGGCCCGAAGTCTCGACCGGCCCGAAGTCTCGACCGGCCTGGAGTCTCGCACAGACGGCGGCATTCGCTCAGATCATGGACGTGCTGAGCGTCGCGGCGATATCAGCAGTCGTCTGGGTCAGATGGCTCGCACGTAGCTGGCCCACCTTCGATGCCGCGCACCGTGTCCGCACGCTCCGAACCTACGAGCTTCATCAGCACTTCGGATAGCTAGAGATTGCGATGCCCATCCGAAGCCGCCCTGGTGGGGAGCACAACCCGCCGCAATCCTGTGCGGGCGTGACCGAGCCGTGCCAGACAGGTGAACCAGGGACAGCCCCGAACCAGCACAGACGCGAACCAGGTCAGGGGCATCGTTGTGGCGCAATGCGGTCAGCTACTGCAGGAACGACAGCTAGCCACAACTCTCGGCGCATCTGGCATTCAGGTCGCCCGGCGGCGAGTGTACGGAGCACACCGGGCTTCAGTAGCTGGTCCGGGCTTCAGTAGCTGGTCCGTGCTTCAGTAGCTGGTCCGTGCTTCAGTAGCTGGTCCGTGCTTCAGTAGCTGGTCCGGGCTTCGGTAGCTGGTCCGGGGCCTGGGATCTGGGCTACGGACTTGCGCTCCGAGCCCCGCCATGAGCTTGGCGGTCGATCTGTGGCCGGGCGTCGTGCGTGGGACTGCAGCAGTGCGTAGAAGGCTCGGGCTCGGCTGGCGGCCACGCGAGAAGTGCCAGCCGCCGCCACTCACGCGCGGTATCGGTGCCGAGACAGGGATCCCGCACGCTTGCGGGGCCCCTGATAGCCGCTGCGTGGCTGCGGGCACAGCAAAAGGCCCGCCCCTCGGAAGAGGGACGGGCCAGAAGTCTGCAGACGGCGCCTAGTGGGCGTAGCGCCCGCGGTAGTACTCGAACACCCAGCCGACGATCGCGATGATGAACAGCGGCGCGGAGAAGTACGCGAACCACCAGCCTCCGATCGACAGACCAAGGAAGATCAGCCCGACAGCGAGGGCCAGGACAAACGGCCACCAGCTCTGCGGCGGGAAGAACCCGAGCTCGGGGTCGGCGTCCGCGATCTCACCGTCGAGGCGGTCCTCCGGGAGGACGTGGATGCGGAACGGCTTGGCCGAGCTGCTGAGGTAGAACGCGACGAAGGCGACGAAGATGCCAGACAGCGCCAAAGCGACGATGCCGACCCACTCGTAGTGCCCGAGTGCAGCGTGCGTCCAGAGGGTGTAGACGACGGTCACAACCGCGTAGAAGACGGCGAGGACCCAGAGGAGGCGGGCTGAGGTCTTCACTCTCGTTCTCCGATCTTGTCGTTGACTGGCGTCAGGTCACGGTATCCGTGTGGCGCGACCTCGGGGTGGTTGAGGTCGAATGCCGGGCGCTCCGAGCGGATGCGCGGGATGGACGTGAAGTTGTGTCGCGGAGGCGGGCAGCTTGTTGCCCACTCGAGCGAGGAGCCATAGCCCCACGGGTCGTCAACCGTGACCTTGGGAGCGTTGCGCGCCGTGATGAACACGTTGAAGAAGAACGGCAGCAGCGAGATGGCGAGCACAAACGCGCCGATCGTCGACAGCTGGTTCATCCAGGTGAAGTTGTCCTCGGGCTGGTACGTCGCGTAACGACGCGGCATGCCCATGACGCCGAGCCAGTGCTGGATCAGGAACGTCATGTGGAACCCGATGAACAGCAGCCAGAACTGGATCTTGCCGAGACGCTCGTTGAGCATCTTGCCCGTCCACTTCGGCCACCAGAAGTAGAAGCCTGCGAACATCGCGAACACGATCGTTCCGAAGATCACGTAGTGGAAGTGGGCGACGACGAAGTACGTGTCAGATACGTGGAAGTCGAGCATCGGCGATGCCAGGATGACACCCGTCAGGCCACCGAACACGAACGTCACGAGGAAGCCGAGGGAGAACAGCATCGGCGTCTCGAACGTCACCGAGCCTCGCCAGAGCGTTCCGAGCCAGTTGAAGATCTTCACGCCCGTCGGGACCGCGATCAGCATCGTCATGAGCGCGAAGAACGGCAGCAGGACCGTGCCGGTCACGTACATGTGGTGAGCCCACACGGACGCAGAGAGAGCAGCGATCGCGATCGTCGCGTAGACGAGAGTCTTGTAGCCGAAGATCGGTTTCCTGCTGAAGGCAGGGAAGATCTCGGAGACGATACCGAAGAACGGCAGCGCGAGCACGTAAACCTCTGGGTGACCGAAGAACCAGAACAAGTGCTGGTAGAGGATTGCTCCGCCGGCCTCGACGTCGTAGATGTGCGTCAGGAAGACGCGGTCCATGAGGAGACCGAACCAGGCGGCCGCGAGCACCGGGAACGCGAACAGCACGAGGATCGACGTGATCATCGCGTTCCAGGTGAAGATCGGCATGCGCCACATCGTCATACCTGGAGCACGCATCGTGATGATGGTCGTGATGAAGTTCACGGCACCGAAGATCGTCGCGAAGCCTGTCGCCGCGAGCCCGGCGACCCACAAGTTGCCTCCGACTCCCGGTGAATAGGTCATCGTCGACAAGGGGACGTAGGCCGTCCAGCCGAAGGATGCCGCACCGCCCGGCGTGAGGAAGCCGCCGACCGCGATGAGCGCGCCGAAAGTGAAGAGCCAGAACGCGAAGGCGTTGAGTCGCGGGAAGGCGACGTCGGCCGTGCCGATCTGCAGGGGAACGAGCACGTTCGCGAAGCCGGAGAACAGCGGCGTCCCGAACATGAGGAGCATGATCGTGCCGTGCATGGTGAAGAGCTGGTTGTACTGCTCCTTCGTGTCGATGATCTCCATACCCGGCTCGAAGAGCTGGGTACGGATGACCAGTGCCATGACACCACCGATGCAGAACCAGACGAAGCTGGAGATCAGGTACATGTACCCGATTGTCTTGTGGTCCGTCGAGGTGATCCAGGTTACGAGGACGTTGCCCTTGCGCTCAGCAGAGCGGCTCGGAGCCGTGGTCGCCTCAGAGACCGGGGTGATGCCTGGACGGTTCAGCGTTGACGTCATTTTCGTCGCCCCTATTCCGACTCGTGGTTGAACTCGGGAACTTCGGTGCCCGGAAGGTTCTGGTTGCGGTTGTAGTCGTCGCCGTGTGCGCCGACGTTGCCCGCCGCGCGAAGCTCGGCGATGTAGGCGTTGTATTCGGCCTGCGAGACGACCTCGACTTGGAACAGCATCATCGAGTGGTACTCGCCGCAGAGCTCGGCGCACTTACCCATGTAGGTGCCTTCACGCTCTGGCACGAACGACATGGTGTTGGTGTGACCGGGGATGTTGTCGATCTTGTAGTGGAAGTCGACAATCCAGAAGGAGTGGATGACGTCACGCGACTTGATGTCGAGCGTCACGTTCGCGCCGACCGGGAGCACGAGCTTCGGCAGCGCCGCTTCGTCGATCTCACCGGTGGCTGCGCCGCGCTCGCCGTCTTCCGACGGCTCGCGGACTTCCTGCGCCTGGATGCCCTCGTAGTAGACACCGGAGTCGTACTCGGAGTTGCTCGTGGGTAGGTAGTTGAAGTCCCAAGCCCACTGCTTGCCGTAGACCTCGATCTTGACGTCTTGCTCTTCTTCAGCGAAGTTCGCGACGACGGGTGCCTCTTCGCGCACGGTGAAGGCGAAGAAGCCTGCAACGAGGATGATCGGGACCACGGTGAAGAGGATCTCGATGGGCATGTGGTACCGCAGCTGCGCCGGCAGGCCCTTCTCGCCCTTGCGGCGGCGGTACATGACGGACGCCCAGATGATGAGTCCCCAAGTGATCCCGCCCACGACGAGCAGGATGATCCAGGAGTTCACCCAGAAGTTGGTGAAGGCGTCGGAATGGTTGGTGACGCCGGGGTCACCGGGCATGTAGCCCCGTAGTTCTTGCGACGTGCAGCCAGCCAGAATCAGAATCAGGGCTGCTGCAATCGGAGCGGCGAACCACTTCACGCGGCGGGTGTCTCGCACGGCAAACCTTTCGAGGTGACGCATACAGGTTGCTGTCAGTCTAGTGGGAATCTCGGCGGCGAATGACTCGGGGCGCGCGGAGACGACGAAACGGCGCGGTCAAAGACCACGCCGTTTCGGGTGTGTCGCGGGGTACTCCCCCGCGTGTCGACTCAGTGGAAGGAGTCGCCACACGCACAGGAACCCTGCGCACTTGGGTTGTCGATCGTGAAGCCCTGCTTCTGGATCGTGTCCTCGAAGTCGATCTTCGCGCTGTCAAGGTAGGGGACGCTCATCGGATCGACGATGACTTCCACGCCGTCGAAGTCGACCGTTGCGTCGCCGTCGAGGATGCGCTCGTCGAAGAACAACTGGTAGATCAGGCCAGAGCAGCCACCTGGCTGTACGGCGATGCGCAGGCGAAGGCCACCCTCGCTTTCCTGACCGATGAGGTTCTTGATCTTGTCGAGTGCCGCCTGCGTGAGGGTCACGGAGTGCGTGGCCTCGCTCACGGTGATGCCTTCAAGAACTGCGCTCATAGATTCTCCTCGTGCTGCTGGGCGGGACGAACTGCTCCCGCGCTCTTCACGTCGATAACGGCGTGTTCGTCCAGGATATTCCTCCCGCGCTGGAAACGCATCAGTTGATCGCTGCATCCGGTCGGGCGAAGCGGAGGAGGAAGAGCGCCTCGGCTGAGATCGCGCGTCGGAGCACACCGAGGTCCTGTGACTCGTTGGGGCTGTGCGCCATCGTGGCCGGGTCCTCGACGCCCGTCACGAGGATCTCGGCGTCCGGGTAGACCTCGGCGAGGGCCGCGATGAACGGGATCGAGCCGCCAATGCCTGTTTCCGCCGGCTCCGCCCCCCAGCCATCGCGCATGGCGGATTTCATGAGCCCCACGGCCGGTCCTGCGGTGTCCACGAGGAACGGCTGCCCGAGGTCGGGTTGGGTGATCTCGATGTGGGCGCCGAACGGCGCGTGCTCGAGGAGATGCCGCTCGATGGCCGCGTAGGCCTCGGACGCGTCGTCACCGGGAGCGATGCGGGCAGAGAGCCGAACTGACACGACCGGCAGGAGCGTGTTCGAGGCCTCCGCGACGCTCGGTGCGTCGATACCCGTGATGGTGATGGCTGGCTGATTCCAGAGTCGGTCGTGAATGCTCCCCGTTCCGATCGTGGACACCCCGTCGAGAAGTTCGGCGTCACGCCGAACGTCAGACTCGTCACCGCCCGCGAGCCCATCGCTGCGCGAGCCGAGTCCGGCAACCGCAACGGAACCCTGCTCATCCCAGAGAGTGTCGAGCAGGCGGACGGCTGCGAGCATCGCGTCAGGGACCGCGCCCCCGAGCATCCCGGAGTGCGAGGCGTGTCCGAGCGTGCGCACGGTGATCTTCATCGTCACGTTGCCCCGGAGAGAGACGGTGAGGCCAGGGGTCGTGGTCGACGGGTTGTCGCTGTCCGCAACGATGATGGCGTCTGCGCCGAGCTCGGTCCGGTGCTTGTCGAGGAAGTCGGAGAAACTGCGTGAGCCGTTCTCCTCCTCGCCTTCAATGAAGACCGAGAGGCCGATCCTCGGCCTGCCGTTCGTCGCGACGCTGAGTGCCTCAAGCGCCGCAACGTGGGTCATGACACCCGCCTTGTCGTCGCTCGCGCCGCGACCGTAGAGGCGACCGTCGCGCAACGTCGGCTCGAACGGCGGGGTACGCCAGTCGTCACCACTCCCCTGCGGCTGCACGTCGTGGTGCGCGTAGAGCAGGACGGTGGGCTGGCCGGGCTCGGCGGCTCGGGTCGCGATGACAGCGGGCTGGCCCGCGTAGCCGTCGGGCGTCTCGACCCCGTCGATCTCTACGGAATCGAACAGAGCGAGTTCACGCAGGAGCTCGGCCGTCCGCTCGGCGCTTCGCTGCACGTGCACTCGATCGAAGGCATCCCAGGAGACCGACGGGATACGGACAAGGCCGGATAGTCGGGCGATCGTGGTGGAAAAACGGTCATCGACCGCTCCGAGGAGACGCTGTTCCTGATCGTGTGCATCGAGTGGGGCTTCGGGGAGAGTCATAGCGGTTAGGCTAAATCACACCAGAGTTCTTGAGAGGCATCATGTCGAAGCACGAGTCCAAGAGCGCCGAGACAGCATCGCTTCCCGCGAAGAGTCCGGCGAAGAAGCAGAACCCGACCCCCACGAGGCGCGAGCGCGAGGCGCAGAACCTGCGTCCCCTCGTCCCCGAGGACCGCAAGCAGGCCAAGCGCGAGATGCAGGCAAAGGTGCGCATCGAACAAGCCAAGGCACGTGAGGGGCTCGCCAAGGGCGATGACCGCTACCTCCGTCCGACTGAGCGCGGCCCACAGAAGCGCTTCATGCGCAACTACATCGACGCGAGGTACTCGATCGGTGAGCTCCTGCTCCCGATGATGTTCCTCGTGATCTTCGCGACGTTCATCCCGAGCCAGTCGGTCGGCATCTGGGCGATGAGCTTCATCTGGGCGTTCCTCGCCGTGTGCGTGCTCGAGGCCGTGATGATCGCCAACATCATCAAGCGCCGCATTGCCGCCGTCGTGGGCAAGGACAAGGTCGAGAAGGGCATCATGATCGGCACGATCGCCCGCAGCCTGCAGCTGCGCGTCATGCGCATGCCCAAGTCTCAGGTCAAGCGCGGCGCGAAGATCGAGTTCACGGGCAAGTAGCCCACGAACGCGCGGACTCACTCGGGAGCCAGCAGTGCTTGACGGCCGGCAGCGCCCGACACTCGGCGCCACACCCGATACCCGGCAGCGCCCGACACCCGGCAACAAACTCGAAGGCCCGAACGGTATTCCGCTCGGGCCTTCGCTTTGTTCAATGTAGACCGGCGGCGTGAACTGAAGGTGTCAGCTGCCTGAGAATCAGGGAAAGAACACGAACTGTGACCTTTGAATGGCAGCGCACCTCAACCCCTGCGGCGCGTCAGCCCCTGAGGCGCGCCAGGCCGCGGTTGATGCTCGCTGCCCAGCCGGGACCGGCGTAGAGGAACTCCGTGTAGCCCTGCACGAGCGTCGCCCCTGCGTCGAGCCTCCGGCGCACCTCCGTGGCGTCCGCGACACCCCCGACGGAGATGATGCAGAGACGCTCCCCCGCAGTCGACTTCACGACGCGAAGCACGTCGAGCGAGCGCTCGGTGAGCGGGCGACCAGAGAGGCCGCCCGCGCCGAAGGCTTCGACGATCCGCGGCGAAGTCCGGAGACCCGACCTGGAGATGGTCGTATTGGCGGCGATGATGCCGGCGAGCCCCTCGTCGATGGCCAGTTGCGTGACCTCGCGGATCTCGTCGTCCGTGAGGTCCGGAGCGATCTTGACCAGCAGCGGCACCCCGGGGGCCGCGTCGCGGGCGGCGCGCAGGATGGGCGTCAGCGACTCCAAGGACTGCAGGCTCCGCAAACCTGGCGTGTTGGGCGAGGAGACGTTGACCACGAGGTAATCGGCCACGTTTCGCACCGCTGCCGCGGCCACGGCGTAGTCGAGGTGGGCGTCTTCCGCTTCCGTCGTCTTGTTCTTCCCGATGTTCACACCGACGATGACCGAGGTGTTCCGACGGGCCGCGATATTCGCGGCCGCGAGCTCGGCCCCCCGGTTGTTGAAGCCCATCCTGTTGATCAGCGCACCGTCGGCGACGAGCCTGAAGAGTCTGGGTCCTGGGTTTCCCGGCTGCGGGCGCGGCGTGACCGTGCCGACCTCCACGTGCCCGAACCCGAGGGCCGCGAGCCCGTCGATATCTTCGGCATCCTTATCGAAGCCTGCCGCGAGACCGAATGGGGAGGCGAACCGGAGCCCCATGGTCTCGACGGCGAGCGACTCTGCCGGGGCCGTGAGCGGCGCGACAAGCGCCGCCGGCCCACGTCGGCCGAGCACGCGGATCACACAGGAGGCAAGCCCGTGCGCGCGCTCCGGGTCCATCTTCGACAGCACGTGTGTGAAGAGCAGGCGATAGGCGGCGTTCATCGGGTCTCCCCCTCGAAGCTGGACTCGCCGTCGGCTGATTCCGTGGCGTACTGGGCTCTGATGCCGTCTTCGTGCATCCGGTCGATGGCCGCTCTGAAGTCGTCGAGGCACGCGAAGCCCTGGTAGACGCTCGCGAACCGGAGGTAGGCGACGTCATCGAGCTCGCGCAGCGGGGGCAGGATGGCGAGGCCGATGTCGTTCGCCTCGATCTGCGAGACGCCGGTCGAGCGGATGCTCTCCTCCACCCGCTGGGCGAGGAGCGCGAGGTCGGTATCGGTCACTGGCCGCCCCTGGCAGGCCTTGCGGACGCCTGCCACGACCTTGTCCCGCGAGAACGACTCGACGACCCCGTTGCGCTTGATGACCGTGAGGCTCGCGGTCTCGGTCGTCGAGAAGCGACGCCCGCATTCGGGGCATTGTCTCCTCCGCCTGATGGCGAAGCCGTCGTCGCTTGTGCGCGAGTCGATGACGCGCGAGTCAGGGTGCCGGCAAAACGGGCAGTGCATCAGCTGAACCTCGCCGTCACTGCTTCGCCGTGTGCTGGAAGGTCTTCCGCGTCGGCGAGCGCCACGACGTGGTCGCTCACGCTGCGCAGGGCTTCCCTGTCGTAGCGGATGATCTGCTGCGGTCGCAGGAACGTGTGGGCCCCGAGGCCCGGCGTGTGCGCAGACTGTCCTCCGGTGGGAAGCACGTGGTTGGACCCGGCGAGGTAGTCGCCGAGACTCACGGGAGAGTTCGCACCCATGAAGATGGCTCCCGCGTTGTGGAGCGTCTTGAGCACGGCATCCGGCTCCCGCGTCTGCACCTCGAGGTGCTCTGGCGCGTACGCGTTGGACACCCTGGCCCCCGCCGCGAGGTCATCGACGAGGATGACCGCTGACTGTCGGCCACCGAGCGAGACGCGCACGCGTTCGGCGTGCTTGGTCGCTGCCGCCCGCTCTTCCACTCGTGCGAGCACCAGCTCTGCCCAGGCAGCGTCGGGAGTGACCAGGAGGGCGGACGCGAGCTCATCGTGCTCGGCCTGGCTCACGAGGTCTGCGGCGACGTGGTCGGGGTCAGCGGAGTCGTCGGCAAGCACGAGGATCTCGGTGGGGCCGGCCTCTGCGTCGATGCCGACAAACGACTGCACGATGCGCTTCGCGGCGGCCACGTAGACGTTCCCGGGCCCCGTGATGACCTCGACTGGCTCGAGGCCGATGTCGGCGACGCCGTGGGCCATGGCACCGATCGCTCCGGCACCGCCCATGGCGTAGACCTCCGTCACCCCGAGCAGGCCAGCGGCGCCCAGGATCGTGGGGTGCACGCCCCCGCCGAACTCCCGCTGGGGAGGCGAGGCGATGGCGATCGAGGAGACGCCAGCTGCCAGGGCAGCGCACACGTTCATGACGACGCTCGATGGGTAGACGGCCTTGCCGCCTGGCACGTAGAGCCCGACGCGGGAGACAGGGTGCCAGCGGAGCTCCACAACGGCTCCGTCTCCGAGGGTCGTGAGCCGCGGGGAGGGGACCTGCGCCGCGGACCCGGCCCGTACACGCTCGATCATGGCCTCGAGCCCAGCCCGGACCTGAGGCTGCAGTCCGGCCGTGGCCTCGTCGATGGCCGCCTGCGGCACCCTGAGGTGCGGCGGCTCGACGCCGTCGAGGCGGACTGCCTGCTCACGGAGCGCGACTGCCCCCTCGTCGCGAACCGCCGAGATGAGCTCGGCTGCCGTGCCGAGCGCGCGCCCGACGTCGAGCTCGGCGCGAGGGAGGATGTTCCGGAGCTCGGATGCGCTGAGCGCAGAACCACGCAGATCGATGAGTTGCATCATGGTGTCTCCATCGTAGTCAAGCGGGGGAAGTGGGCCTTGCGGCGGAGGGGGGCAGCGCAGTCGATGACTACTCGAGGCAGCTCGGACCAAGCAGCGCCTTCAGTTCCCCGTAGAGGTCCTGCGTGATGCGCACGCGATGCGGGAGCTCGAATCGGCGGATGACGCCGGGAGTCCGGAGCCGCAACCGCACCTCGCTCTCGCCGGCGTGGCGACGGAGCACCTTGCCGAGCGCGTCCACGACCGGCTCGGTCGCTCGCGTGTCCGGGATCGTGAGCGTGAGCGTTCCGGCGTCTTCGGCGGCCGAGACCTTCGGCAGCGTCAGCCCCTGCGCGTGCAGGTTCATGCCGTCGTCGCGCTTGGAGACGCGACCCTTGACAGCGACGATCACGTCGCCCTGCAGCTGGGTCTGGAACTCCTGGTACGTCTTGCCCATGAACATGACCGTCATGGAGCCGCCGAAGTCCTCGACCTCGATCATCCCGTAGGGATTCCCGGAGTTCCGGGCCACTCGGTGCTGGACGCTCGTGATGAGGCCCGCGATCGTGACCTGCGAACCGTCCTCGAGGTTCTCGGCCTGCGTGAGGTCCAGGATGCTCGTGGTGGCGAGCTTCGCGAGGTCGCGCTCGAGACCCGCGAGCGGGTGGTCGGAAACGTAGAGGCCAAGCATGTCCCGCTCAAAGGCGAGCTTGTCGCGGCGGTTGAACTCGGGCCGGACGGGCACGTCGTCTTCTTCGGCCTCGAACTCGTCGAGCCCCGCGAACAGGTCGACCTGCCCGTGCGCCTCGTTCCGCTTCCGTGACACGGCGACGTCGATGGCGTTCTCGTGCACCTCGACGAGAGCTCGGCGCGTGTTGCCGAGGCTGTCGAACGCACCGGCTTTGATGAGCGACTCGACGGTGCGCTTGTTGGCGACCGTCGTCGGCACCTTCTTCAGGAAATCGTGGAACGACGTGAAGGGGGTCTTCGACTCCCTCGACTTCTGGATCTCCTCGACGACGTTCGCGCCGACGTTGCGCACGGCCCCGAGTCCGAAGCGGATGTCCTCGCCGACGGCCGAGAAGTTCACGAACGACTCGTTGACGTCTGGCGCGAGGACCGTGATGCCCATGCGGCGGCACTCGTTGAGGTACAGGGCGAGCTTGTCGCGCGAGTCTCCGACGCTCGTGAGCAGAGCGGCCATGTACTCGGCCGGGTAGTGCGCCTTCAGGTAGGCGGTCCAGTAGGAAACGACGCCGTAGGCCGCCGAGTGCGCCTTGTTGAAGGCATAGTCGGAGAAGGGCAGCAGGATGTCCCAGAGCATCTTCACGGCCTCATCGGAGAAGCCGTTGGCGTGCATGCCGCCCTGGAAGCCCGCGAACTGCTTGTCCAGTTCCGACTTCTTCTTCTTGCCCATCGCGCGGCGCAGGATGTCGGCCTGTCCGAGCGAGAAGCCGGCCACCTTCTGCGCGATGGCCATGACCTGCTCCTGATAGATGATCAGGCCGTAGCTCGTCGAGAGGATCTCCTTGAGCGGCTCCTCCAGCTGCGGGTGGATCGGCGTGATCTCCTGCTCGCCGTTCTTGCGCAGCGCGTAGTTGATGTGCGAATTCGCGCCCATCGGGCCCGGACGATAGAGGGCGATGACGGCCGAGATGTCTTCGAAATTGTCGGGCTTGAGGAGTCGCAGCAGTGAGCGCATCGGCCCGCCGTCGAGCTGGAACACGCCAAGCGTGTCACCTCGGGTCAGCAGCTCGTACGCGCCGACGTCGTCGAGCTCGAGATCCTCGAGCACGAGGTCGATGTTGCGGTTCGCCTTGATGTTGACCAGCGCGTCGCTCACGATCGTGAGGTTGCGCAGCCCGAGGAAGTCCATCTTGATGAGGCCGAGGGACTCGCTCGCCGGGTAGTCGAACTGCGTGACGATCTGGCCGTCCTGCTCCCGCTTCATGATCGGGATGATGTCGATGAGCGGATCGCTCGACATGATGACGCCGGCCGCGTGCACGCCCCACTGACGCTTCAGGTTCTCGAGGCCGCTCGCCGTGTCGAAGACCTTCTTCGCGTCCGGGTTGCTCTCGATGAAGGCGCGCATCTCGGAAGCCTCCGAGTAGCGCTTGTGCTCCTTGTCGAAGATGCCGCTGAGCGGGATGTCTTTGCCCATGACGGCCGGCGGCATGGCCTTGGTGAGCTGGTCGCCCATCGAGAATGGGTAGCCGAGCACGCGCGAGGCGTCCTTCAGAGCCTGCTTCGCCTTGATCGTGCCGTAGGTGACGATCTGGGCGACTCGCTCCGAGCCGTACTTCTCCGTGACGTAGCGGATGACCTCGGACCTGCGGCGATCGTCGAAGTCGACGTCGAAGTCGGGCATCGAGACGCGGTCAGGGTTGAGGAAGCGCTCGAAGATGAGGCCGTGACGCAGGGGGTCGAGGTCGGTGATGCCCATGGCGTAGGCGGCCATCGATCCGGCGCCGGATCCGCGACCGGGCCCGACGCGGATGCCGTTGTCCTTGGCCCAGTTGATGAAGTCGGCGACGACCAGGAAGTAGCCGGGGAAGCCCATCTGGTTGATGACGCCGATCTCGTAGTCGGCCTGCTTGCGCACGTCGCTCGGGATGCCTGCCGGGTACCGCTTCCCGAGGCCAGTGTCGACCTCCTTGACGAACCAGCTGCTCTCCGTCTCCCCTTCTGGCACGGGGAAGCGCGGCATGTAGTTGGCGCTCTCGTCGAACTCGGCCGAGCAGCGCTCAGCGATGAGGAGCGTGTTGTCGCAGGCCTCCGGGTTGTCGCGGAAGATCGAACGCATCTCGGCGGCGGACTTCAGGTAGTACCCGGTGCCGGAGAACTGGAAGCGGTTCGGGTCGTCCATCGTCGACCCCGACTGCACGCACAGGAGCGCGGAGTGACTGTCCGCGTCGTGCGAGTGCGTGTAGTGGAGGTCGTTGGTCGCAACCAGTGGGAGCCCGAGGTCCTTCGCGAGCTTGAGGAGGTCGGGCATGACGCGGCGCTCGATGTCGATGCCGTGGTCCATGATCTCGCAGAAGTAGTTCTCTGCTCCGAAGATGTCGCGGAACTCGGCGGCCGCGGCCCTCGCCTCGTCGTACTGCCCGAGCCGGAGCCTGGTCTGCACCTCACCTGAGGGGCATCCAGTCGTCGCGATGAGCCCCTTCGAGTACGTGTTCAGCAGCTCGCGGTCCATGCGGGGCTTGAAGTAGTAGCCCTCCATGGATGCGCGGCTCGAGAGCCGGAAGAGGTTGTGCATGCCCTGCGTGGTCTCGCTGAGCATTGTGATGTGCGTGTAGGCGCCGGAGCCGGAGACGTCGTCGCCTCCACCGTTGCCCCACTTGATTCTGGTGCGGTCGCCGCGGTGGGTTCCCGGCGTCAGGTAGGCCTCTGTGCCGATGATCGGCTTGATGCCGTGCTCTTTCGCGGCCTTCGCGAACTCGTAGGCGCCGAACACGTTGCCGTGGTCCGTCATCGCGACGGCGGGCATGCCCTGCTCGACCGCCGCCTTCATGAGTTCGCCGATCCGGGCGGCCCCGTCGAGCATCGAGTACTCGCTGTGGACGTGGAGGTGGGCGAACGAGTCTGCTGAAGGCAATGTCTCTCCGGGAAGAAGGGTGGATCGGCGCACCCATCTTAGATCGCCCCGAGGTGTCCGCGAGCGAGCGCGTTCGCTACAGGTTGCCCTCGCGGAGGAGCTCGAGCGAATGCGCCAGGTCGTCCGGGTACTCGGTCGTGAAGCGCACGGCCTCGCCCGTTCGGGGGTGCGCGAAGCCGAGCTCCTTGGCGTGCAGCCACTGGCGCTTCAGGCCGAGCTTGGCTGCGACCACCGGGTCGGAACCGTACAAGGGATCCCCGATGCACGGGTGCCGCTGGGCAGCCATATGCACTCGGATCTGGTGCGTGCGGCCGGTTTCGAGGTGGACCTCGAGCAGCGCGCCGCGACGGAACGCTTCGACGGTCTCGTAGTGCGTGATCGACGGCTTGCCGTCGCTCGTCACGGCGAACTTCCACGACGAGCCGGGGTGACGGCCGATGGGGGCATCGATCGTGCCGGAGAGCGGATCTGGATGGCCCTGCACGACGGCGTGGTAAACCTTCTCGACCTGGCGGTCGTGGAAGGCCTTCTTGAGCTGCGCGTATGCCAGCTCGCTCTTGGCGACCACCATGAGTCCGCTCGTTCCAGCGTCAAGGCGATGGACGATGCCCTGGCGCTCCGACTGACCGGATGTCGCGATCGTGAAGCCGGCCGCGGCGAGGGCGCCGAGCACTGTCGGGCCGTCCCAGCCGATGGACGGGTGCGCTGCGACACCCACAGGCTTGTCGATGACCACGAAGTCATCCTCGTCGTGCACGATCTTGAGGTCGGGGACCGCGATGGGGACGACCTCGACGGGGCCGGCTTGCTCCCATTCGACGAAGATGATGGCACCGGCGGTCATCCGGTCGGACTTGCCGACCTGCTTTCCGTCGATCGTGATCCCGCCCGCCGCTGCGATGTCTGCGACCTGGGTCCTGCTGAGCCCGAGGAGCTTGGAGACTCCGGCGTCGACTCGGGTTCCCTCGAGACCGTCAGGGATCGGGATCGTCCTGGATTGCATCACGCGTCCTTCTTCGCCTTTGGTCGGCGTTTGCCGTCGAATCCGATGTCGAACAGGGTGAGCAGCACAAACGCCGACATTCCCACGACAATGCACATATCGGCGACGTTGTAGATAGCCGGGAGCATCCACGGCGTGTAGATGAAGTCGATGACGTGGCCTGTGCCGAAGCCAGGCTCCCGGAAGAGACGATCGAAGAGGTTGCCGAGCGCGCCGCCGAGCACGAGCCCGAAGACGGCGGCCCAGAGTTTCGAGCCGAGCTTCCGGGCCACGACGATGATCACGATCACCATGAGGGTCGAGACGCCGGTGAAAATCCAGGTGGAGCCGGCCGCGAATGAGAACGCCGCCCCGGGGTTCCGGACGAAGTGCCACTGCAGGAAGCCGCCGAGGACTTCGATGGTCTGCCCCTCCGTCATCGATGAGACGACGGCTGCCTTGGTGATCTGGTCGAGCGCAAACGCGCCGACGGCGACCGCGGCGAGCATCGCAAGAATGCGGATGCTCGGGCGCGATCGCCGTTCGGTGGTCTGCAGAGGTGTGTCCTCCACGTTCCGAGTTCTACTGGCCCGCTGGTGCGGAGCCCTCGAGGACGTCGCTGGCCTGACGGTTCAGGTCGTTGAGCTGGCCTTCGATGTAGGAGCGGAGGTTGTTGCGGTACTCGCGCTCGAAGATGCGGAGTTCCTCGATACGAGCCTCGAGCTTCGTCTTGGTCTCCTCGAGGCGACCGATGGTCTCGCGCTCCTTGGCCTCGGCCTCGGTGACGATCGTGCGTGCACGACCCTCGGACTCGACCGTGATCTCGCGGGCGCGCTTCTCGCTGTCGCCCTCGATCTGACGAGCGCGACCCTCGGACTCGGCGATGATCTCGCGAGCACGGGTCTCACCCGTTGCGATGATCTCGTCGCGCTTGCGCGTTCCCTCTTCGACGTGCTCGTCGTGGAGGCGGCGGGCGAGAGCGATGAGCGAGCTGCTCGTCTCTGCCTCGTCTGCACCCTGAGCGACGACCGGAGCGGGGGCTGCGGGCTGAGCGAGCGGCGCGATGGGCTCCGGCTCGGGCTCTGGAGCTGCCTCGACCTCGACGATGGGCTCCTCGACCGGAGCGGGAGCTGCAGCCGCTGGAGCACTGTCCGCGCGGGCCTCTGCCTCCTCGAGCTGCTGACGAAGCTGCTCGTTCTCCCCGACGAGGCGGCGCATTTCTGCAACGACCTCATCGAGGAAGTCGTCGACCTCATCTTGGTCGTACCCCTCGCGGAACTTGGTCTGCTGGAAGCGTTTGTTGATGACGTCCTCAGGAGTGAGTGCCATGTCGGCCACCTTTCGACTCTCTCTGCGATTGGTCTGTATCTGGTATAGACATTCGGTCTTGAGTCAAGACACTGGACTTGATTCAGGACTCTGGGTCTGAGTTGACAACACTAGCGTTGCCCAGATGTGCGCGCAGAACGTTGCTGTGCTGCGCGGCACATAGGTCACATTACGGCACTTGGGTCCCGTGCGTCACATTCTGTCGGGAAAGTCGATATTCACCTAATGCAATCCGGCGCCGTCTCTCCAGTGGGAGACGCCGGGAGCCCTCGGGGCGCGTGATCACACTCAGAGAAGACGAACGAGATTCGACGTTATGACGAGGGCGAACATGACGATGATCCAGGCGAGATCAAGGGCGATGTTGCCGATGCGCAGCGGCGGAACGACCTTGCGCACGGCGCGCAGCGGCGGGTCCGTCAGCGAGTACACGCCTTCGCAGAGGACCAGCACGAAGCCCTTCGGCTTCCAGCGGGGAGCGAACATGCGCGCGTAGTCGAGGATCAGCCGGCCCCACATGACCATGATGTAGAGGCCGATGAGGAAGACGAGGATCGCGCCGAGGATATTCATTCGTTTCCTGAGATGTTGTCGCACACACACGGCGACGGTGCATCCTCAGGATGCACCGTCTCACCGTTCGCGCGGAAGCGGGCCGGCCTACCTCACGGCAGGGGCTGGGTGGGGGTCTACTGGAAGAACGAGGCTTCCTTCTCCGCCTCGACCTTGCTCGACTCACCGTGAACGGCGATGTGCTGAGGCGAGAGCAGGAACACCCGGCTCGTCACGCGCTCGATCTTGCCATAGAGGCCCTGTGAGAGACCGCTCGCGAAGTCGATGAGGCGACGCGCCTCGGCTTCGTCCATCTCGGAGAGGTTCATGATGACGGGGACACCATCGCGGAAGTTCTCCGCGATGACCTGCGCGTCTTTGTTGTAGGCCTTCGGGTGGACCGTGAGGATCTCGTTCATTTCCGCCATCGCCGGGGTAGAAGTGTGCTTGGGAGCTTTGGTGATCGGGGTCACTGGCGCCGGCTTGGGGCGCTCGGTGACCACAGGGGAGAGCTGCGGCGCGGGTGCCGCCGCAGGCGACTGCCTCTGCTGCTGCTGCGCCTGGGGCGTCTCGTCGTGCAGATTCTGCTCGTCTTCGTCAGCAAGGCCCAGGTAGACCATGGCATTGCGCAGCGGGTTGGCCATTGTGCTCCTCCGTGTGTTCGGCGTGCGTCCACGCTACGTCCGGTCGGGGCGCTTTCCCGTGATTGCCGCGCCGATCCTTAGGTGTGTCGCACCGTTTTCGATGGCTTCCCTGAAGTCGTTCGACATGCCCATCGAGAGCGCCCTGGCCGACGTGGCTGTGGACTGGATGCGCGAACTGAGCTCTCGCAGCTCTGCGAAAGATGCCCGAGGCTCGGCCCCCAGCGGGGCGACGCACATGAGCCCCTTGAGCTCAAGGGCAGGCGTGCTCAGCACATGCTCGACGAGTGCGTCGAGCTCGTCAGGCTGGACCCCACCCCTGGCAGGATCCGGGGTCATGTTGACCTGCACGAAGACGGGGAGTGGCAGCTCTCGCTCGATCGTCGAGAGCGCGTCGACGAGGCCCGGCCGGTCGATCGAATGCACGGCATCCACGTACTGCGCGATCTGACGCGCCTTCTTGGTCTGGATCTGACCGACGAAGTGCCACTCGAGGCCCTCGCGCTCCGCGAGCGACTCGATCTTATCCCTGGCCTCCGGATGACGGCTCTCCGCGAAGCGGCGCACACCGAGGTCCGCGAGGGCAGCGACGAGTTCGGGGCCGTGGAACTTCGTGACGGGAATGAGGTCGACCCCTGACGGGTCGCGACCCGCAGCGCGGCACGCATCCTCAACCGCCGCCTGGACCGCCGAGAGGCGCTCGGCCAGCGTCGAATGACCCTGGCCGAGCGCCTCTCCTGCATGCTCTGGCATGTGCGCCCTACTTGAGGAAGTCCGGCACGTCGAGGATGTCCTCGGCGTCGTCGTACGCAGCTTCCGGCTCGCGGCGGGGAGCGATCGTGGGAGCTTCAGCCGTTGACCAGGCAGGAGCCTGCGCGACGGGAGCTGGCGCCTGGACCGGCTCGCGCTCGACGGGCACAGAAGGAGCCGAGGCGACCGCGGCGGCAGCGGCGCCGAGACCGATGGCACCGGTGTTCGCCTGCTGGACGGGAGCCGCCGCGACGGCTGGTGCAGCCTGCTGCTCCTGGATCGTCTTGGGCTCGCCTCCCGCGAAGCCGGCAGCGATGACCGTGACGCGGACCTCATCGCCAAGGGTGTCGTCGATGACGGCACCGAAGATGATGTTGGCCTCCTGGTGAACGGCCTCCTGCACGAGCTTGGCGGCGTCGTTGATCTCGAAGATGCCGAGGTTCGATCCGCCCTGGATGGAGAGCAGCACACCGTGGGCGCCTTCGATGCTCGCCTCGAGGAGCGGGGAGGCGACTGCGAGCTCGGCGGCCTTGATGGCGCGGTCGGCGCCACGTGACGAGCCGATGCCCATGAGCGCGGAGCCGGCCCCCTGCATGACGGACTTGACGTCGGCGAAGTCGAGGTTGATGAGGCCGGGGGTGGTGATCAGGTCGGTGATGCCCTGGACACCGGCGAGCAGCACCTGGTCGGCTGTCGAGAACGCCTCGATCATGGAGATGCCGCGGTCGCTGATCTCCAGGAGTCGATCGTTGGGGACGACGATGAGGGTGTCGACCTCTTCCTTCAGCGTCGCGACGCCCTGCTCGGCCTGCTGCATGCGACGGCGACCCTCGAAGCTGAACGGCTTCGTGACGACACCGATGGTGAGCGCGCCGATCGACTTCGCGATCCGTGCGACGACGGGCGCGCCGCCAGTTCCCGTGCCACCGCCTTCACCGGCTGTGACGAAGACCATGTCGGCTCCAGCGAGGGCCTGCTCGATCTCTTCGGCGTGGTCCTCGGCCGCGCGACGGCCGACCTCGGGGTCTGCCCCGGCACCGAGGCCACGAGTCAGCTCGCGACCGACGTCGAGCTTCACGTCGGCGTCACTCATGAGCAGCGCCTGCGCGTCGGTGTTGATCGCGATGAACTCGACGCCGCGGAGGCCGAGCTCGATCATGCGGTTGACTGCATTGACGCCGCCGCCGCCGATGCCGACGACCTTGATGACGGCGAGGTAGTTATTGGTGTTCGACACGTGTCCGGCCCCTCGTTGGCGTGTGGTGTGGTGGAAGAACGGAGTGCACACCTCGGCGACTTGCCACTGGCGAATCCGCACGAGCTTCAACCTCTACTTGAAGCTCAGAGATATGCTGTTTCCTGATTGCTTGCTTCGACGCTAGGTCGCGAACGGCGCGCGATCCGGTCAGTCCGCAGGTGTGTTGCGTTTTGCGCGCCGAATGAACGCGAGTCGCTTCAACCCCCACTTGAAGGTTGGGACTTCAGCCTCGCGAGGGCTCGCCGGTCAGCGGGTGACGGGAGTCTCGGGACTCGAAACGTCGTAGCTCGAGATGGACCGGTCGCTCGTAGCAGCGACAAGCGCCGCGAGCACCTCCGCTTTGCGGTCGGAGTCTTCCGCACTCCCCCACACGACCTCTGCGCCTGTGCGCATCGTGAGGCGAACGTCATCGATGCTCTTGGCGGTCACCGTGGCAACACCGGAGCGGAAGGCGACGGGAAGGGCGAGCGAGACGGCCGCTGCAGAGGCGAAGGCCTCAGAGCCCACTCCCTGGCCACCAAGGTCGAGGGTCGGGATGTCGGCGGCGGGCTCAGGCTGGTTCCAAAGGACAACGCCTGCGGCATCCATGACGTCGTAGCCGTTCGGCACCTGCACGGTGCCGATGGGCGAGCGCTCGACGATCGTCACGACAAGGCGACTCGGCGGCTCCACGCGGATCGAGTAGCTCTGGACGAGAACGTACGACTGCAGCCGACTCTCGACGTCATCGTTCGTGACGAGCGCAAGAGGCTGGCCGTGCAGGTCCGCGAGGGATGCATCCACCTGCGCCTTGTCAACCCGCTCGGCTCCGGTCACCACGATCTCGCGCACTGACATGATCGGGCTGTACACGGCGATCGCGACGAAGGCCACGAGCACGGCGACCACCGACGCGACCCAAGTCAGGATGCGGCGGCGGCGCCTGGCACGCCAGGTGAATCGGCGCGCGTCGTCGCCGAGCACGCTCACGGCTGACCTGGCTCCTTGGTGCCGAGCGCCGCGAGGAGCTGGGGCACGATGAGGTTGACGTCCCCGCATCCGAAGGTGATCACGAAGTCGCCCTCCCTCGAGATGTCGGCGACCGTGTCGGCGGCGTCCTGCCAGTCAGGCCGGTAGGCGACCTTGCTGCGGTCGACAAACGCCTCCTCGACGAGGGCACCCGTGACGCCGGGGATCGGGTCCTCACGCGCGCCGCACACGTCGAGCACAACCGTCTCGTCGGCGAGGCGCTCGTAGACCTCGGCGAACACGTCGCTCATCGCCTGCGTGCGCGAGTAGAGGTGTGGCTGGTGGACGGCGATGAGGCGACCTGTGCCGACGACGGTGCGTGCCGCCGAAAGCGCCGCCTCGACCTCAGCAGGGTGATGCGCGTAGTCGTCGTACACGCTGACCCCGCTGACGGTTCCGTGGAGCTCGAAGCGGCGCTTCGTTCCGCCGAACTTCGAGAGCGCCTCGAGCGCGGCTGCTGGCTCGAAGCCGAGCTGCACGAGGACAACGAACGCGCCTGTCGCGTTGAGCGCGTTGTGGACGCCTGGCACGTGCAGGAAAGCCGGGTAGTCGACCCCCCGCCACGTGACGGTGAACCGTGCCTCGCCGCCGAGCGAGTTGATGTCCGATACGCGTGCGTCCGCCGAATCGGCTTGGCCGAACGTCAGCACGCGGTCGTGCGAGAGCTTGGCCGTCAGCTCGACGGCGATCGGGTCGTCGCTCGAGATGACCACCGCTTCGCTTGCTGCGTCCGCGAACTGCACAAACGCAGCCTCGAACGCCTCGACGGTGCCATAGTGGTCGAGGTGGTCGTTGTCGACGTTCGTGATGAGCGCGATGGCCGTGTCGTAGAAGAGGAAGGACCCGTCAGACTCGTCCGCCTCGACGACAAACGCCTCGCCAGCGCCGACCGCAGAGCTCGTGCCGAGGGCCGAGATGATGCCGCCGTTCACGAAGCTCGGAGCCGCCTCAAGCGCGTCCAGGGCCGTCACGACCATGCCGGTCGATGTGGTCTTCCCGTGTGCGCCCGCGACCGAGACGAGTCGGCTGCCGCGCGTGAGCCAGACGAGGGCCTGTGAGCGGTGCAGGACGGTGAGGCCACGCTCCTTCGCCAGGACCAGCTCGGGGTTGTCCGGCCAGAGGGCGCTCGTCACGACGATCGTGTCCGCGTCGCCGAGGTGCTCCGCGGCGTGCCCGATCTCCACGCGCGCACCGCGGTCACGCAGCTCCCGCGTCGCGTAGTTCTCGGTGCGGTCGCTGCCGGAGATCGTGAGGCCGCGGTCGAGCATCATGCGCGCGATGCCGCTCATGCCCGAGCCGCCGATGCCGATGAAGTGCACCTTCCCGATCTCGTCGGGAATCTGCGCGGTGGCGTCTGGATTGATCATCTCTGCTCCTGGGTTCGCTCGGTCTGCGAGCTGCGCGGCCTGTGCCGCGTCGATGGTCGAGGGTACTCCGCCTGCGCGGCCTGCTGGCCCTATCCGGTCTGGGAGTCCTGCAGCGCCTGGTCGAGGAGGGCGACGACGCGCGAAGCCCCGTCACGCTGCGCGGACGCGAGCGTCGCCTGCTCCATGCGTGCGCGGCGTTCCTCATCCCGCGCGAGGGAGACCAGCTCCCTCGACGCCCACTCCGGCGAGAAGTCGGCGTCGGTCACCCGGAGCGCACCGCCAGCCTCGAGCACGGAGCGGATATTGGTCGTCTGGTGGTCCCCCGTCGCCGCGGGGTACGGGATGTACACGGCCGGAAGGCCGACGACGCCGAGCTCGCTGACGGTGGATGCGCCCGCTCGGGCGACAACCAGGTCGGCGGCTGCGAAGGCGAGGTCCATACGGTCGCAGTACTCGAGCACGTGATAGCCATCGGTCGGCTCGTGCTCGAACTTGGAGAGCCCGCCGACGAGATGCAGGACCTGCCATCCCTCGGCGATCAACTCGGGGACTACAGCCCGGACCGTCTCGTTCACACGCCTCGCGCCGAGCGAGCCGCCCGTCACGAGGAGCGTGCGCCGAGCCGGGTCAAGCCCGAAGAACGAGTTCGCCTCGTCGCGCTTCGCGGCACGGTCGAGGTTCTCGATCTCGGCGCGCAGCGGCATCCCGACCGTCACGGCGCCACGCAGCGGAGTTCCTTCGAAGGCCACGCCCACGCGCTTCGCCCAGCGCGCGCCGAGCTTGTTCGCCATTCCTGGCAGCGCGTTGGCCTCGTGCACGACGATCGGTACGCGCCCTCTCGCGGCGAGATAGGCGGGCGCGGCAGCGTAGCCGCCGAAGCCCGCGACCGCGTCGACGCTGTGCTCGTCGAGCATCCGGCGCACGGACGCGACGCTGTCCCGGAGCCGTGGCAGGAAGGTCAGCACCTGCGAGTTCGGACGGCGCGGGAACGGCAGCTTCGGGATCGTGAGCAGCTCGTAGCCGCGGGCAGGCACGAGCCTCGCCTCGAGGCCTTCTTTCGTGCCAAGGACGAGGATCTTCGAATCCGGGTCGCGGTCGCGCAGGGCGTCTGCGACCGCGAGCAGCGGGTTGACGTGGCCGGCCGTGCCGCCTCCGGCGAGCAGGTAGTTGGTCACGTGCGGGACTCCGATCGCTTGGGGTTTCGGGCGATCGACAAGACTATGCCAATTGCGAAGAGCGTCGTGATGAGAGCGGAGCCGCCCGAGGAGACGAGCGGCAGCGGCACCCCGAGCACGGGGAGGAATCCGATGACGACGGCGATGTTGACGAAGGCCTGAAAGATGAGCCAGGTCGTGACGGCACCGACGATGGTCTTCGCCGTCCAGTCCTCGGCCTCGTGATAGATCCGAACCAGGACAACCGCGAGGAGCACGAAGACCCCGATGATGATGATCGCGCCGACGAGCCCCAGCTCCTCGCCGATGATCGCGAAGATGAAATCGTTGTCGGCCTCTGGCAGCCACGACCACTTGGCCTTCGAGTTGCCGAGCCCTGCACCGAACAGGCCACCGGCGGCGAGCGCGTAGAGCCCGTGCGCGCTCTGCCATCCCCACGACTCGTAGTCGACCTCACCACTGAAGAAATTGGTGATGCGAGCCATCCGGTTGTCGCTGAAGATGGAGAGCAGGAGCGCGGCCGCAACCGCCACAGCTCCAGCCAGCCAGAGGAACTTCGAGGCGACTCCGCCGAAGTACAGTGCGCCGAGCACCAGCGCGCCCACCACGATCATCGTGCCAAGGTCCTTGCTCAGCGCCATGACTCCGAAGCTCAGCCCGAGGACGGGGAGGATAGGCACCGCGACCTCCTTGCCGATGTGCAGCTTCCCCTGCTTCCGTCCGAGGATGAGACCGAGCCAGAGCACGAGGGCGACTTTGAGGGCCTCCGCTGGCTGCATCGTCGTGAAGCCGAGGTCGATCCAGGCCCTGTTGCCGTTGACTTCCACGCCGAGGGGCGTGAACACGAGCCCTTGGAGGACCACGGCACCGAAGAGGGCCGGCCACGCGATGCGCTTCCAGAACCGCAACGGCACCCTCGAGGCGAAGAGCATCAGCGGGATACCGAGGGCGGCGAAGGTCGCCTGGCTCACGAAGCGGCCCGAGACGGAGTTTCCGCCCGCGAACTCCTCGACCGAGGAGCTCGAGAGCACCATGACGATGCCAAACGCGACGAGGAAGAGCGTGATCGAGAGCAGCAGCACGAAGTTCCGGTTGACACCCCGGATGCGCTTGCCGAGCGAGACGACGACGGCCGTCGACGAGTTCTTCCGGGCCGAGCCGCCGCTGGCGGCGGTGGTGGGTGCCCTCCCCGCCGCGCTAGCTGGCGCTGGAGTCCGGGGAGCCTTCTGTCTCGGCATGCTGGCCCCCTTCAAGGTGCGACACGACGGCCAGCGCGAATCGCTGACCCCGGTCGCTGTAACTCACGAACTGATCCATGGAAGCTGCCGCCGGCGCGAGCAGGACGGTGTCGCCGTCCTGCGCAAGCCGAGCGGCCTCCGCCACGGCACGTCCCATGATGGAGTCAGTTTCGCTCACGTCGATCTCGATGAAGGTGACCTCGGGCGCGTGTTGCGCGAACGCGTCGGCCAGCTCGGACCGGGAGACCCCGAGCGCCACCGCACCCCGCAATCTCCCCGCGTGCTTGGCGACGAGCGGCGCGATGTCGACTCCCTTGAGGAGCCCGCCGACGAGCCAGACCACACTGCGGTGGGCTGCGAGGGAGGCATCGGCGGCGTGCACATTGGTGGCCTTCGAGTCGTCGACCCAGAGCACTCCGGCGCGCTCGGCGACGACCTCGTGGCGGTGACGATCGACTGAGAAGGTCGAGAGCGCCTCAGAGATCGCCGAGACGGGGACACCGACGGCGCGGACGAGGGCGGCCGCCGCGAGCACGTCCTCGACGAGGTGCTTCGAGGACAGCCCTCGCAAGCGCAGCTCGTCGAGGGTTGTCAGCTCGAGCGCCGTTCGTGCACGGTCGTCCAGGAACGCTCGGTCGACGAGGATGCCATCGACGACGCCAAAGTCGCTTGGCCCCGGGACGTCCGTCCCGAAGCCGATTGCGCGGCACCCCACGACGACGTCGGCGGCCTCAACCAGGTCGAGCGTCGCCTCGTCACTCTTGTTGTAGACGCAGGCGATCCGGGCTCGCTCGTAGACTCGCCCCTTGGCGGCGCGGTAGGCGTCCGCTCCGCCGTGCCAGTCGAGGTGGTCGTCGGCGATGTTGAGCACCACGGCGGCGTGGGCTGACATGGAGTGCAGCGAGTGCAGCTGGAAACTCGAGAGCTCCACCACCAGGAGCTGGAACTCGGCCGGGTCTCTGAGCACGTCGAGAACCGGCACTCCGATGTTGCCGCATGGGGCCGTGCGAATGCCCGCGGCGAGTCCCATGTGCGCGGCCAGCTGGGTCGTGGTCGTCTTGCCGTTCGTTCCGGTGACCGCGAGCCAGGGCGCCGGCTCGCCGAACTTGTCGCGGAGGCGCCAGGCGAGCTCGACGTCGCCCCAGACGGGCGCGTCCAGTGCGTCAGACGCCACGATGAGCGGATGACTCGGGGCGAACCCGGGCGACGCGACGATGAGGTCGGCACCGAGCGCCTGGAGAGCTGAGACCGCCTGCGCATCGTTCTCTGCGATCGTGACGGGGACGTCGAGGACCTCGAGGATACGCTCGCGCTCCTCATCGTGTGCCTGCGCGATGACGTGCGGCTTGGCGCCGAGATCAACCAGCGTGTCGGCGACGGAGAACCCCGTCTTCCCGAGTCCGAGGACCGCGACCGTGAGCCCGTTCCAGTCGTCGTGCCAGCTTCGGAGTGATTCGACCTCACGGGTCACGTCGTGACTCCCCACTCGGCGTAGAAGAGCCCGATACCGAGCGCTGCGCAGAGTCCCGCGATGATCCAGAACCTGACGACGACCGTCGTCTCGGCCCACCCCTTGAGCTCGAAGTGGTGGTGGATGGGGCTCATGAGGAAGATGCGCTTGCCCTTGGTGAGCTTGAAGTAGATCCGCTGCACGATGACGGAGCCCGTCGTCATGACAAACAGGCCGCCGATGAGCACGAGAAGGAGCTCGGTGCGCGTGATGATGGCGAACGCGGCAATGGCCCCGCCCAGGCCGAGTGAGCCCGTATCGCCCATGAAGATCTGCGCCGGGGAGGTGTTCCACCAGAGGAATCCGATGAGGGCGCCGGCGATGCCCGCGGCGACGATGGCCACGTCGAGCGGCGCGTAGGCCGTGTAGCAGGCAGATTCGAGCGACTCGGCGAGGCGCTCGGTGCCGCAGGCCTGGTTGAACTGCCAGTAGGCGATGATGCCGTACGAGCCGATCGAGATGATCGAGGCTCCCGTGGCGAGCCCGTCGAGGCCATCTGTCACGTTGACCGCGTTCGACGTCGCCGTCGTGATGACGACGATCCAGATGATCAGCGCGATGGTCCCCGCGATGGCGCCGAGGGCCATGAAGTCGATCGGCAGGTCGCGGATGAACGAGATGTGGGTTGAGAGGACCGGAACTCCGTCGTCGTTGCGATATTGAAGGCCGACGACGGCGAAGAGCCCGGCGACGACAACCTGGCCGACGATCTTGGACCAGCCCCCGAGTCCGAGGGATTGCTGCTTGCGGACCTTGAGGAAGTCATCGATGAAGCCGATCACTCCGAGTCCGAGCATCATGCCGAGGATGAGCAGCCCGGCGGCCGTGACCTGGTCTCCCGTCGCGAGCGTCGCGACGAAGTAGGCGATGACCGAGCCGACGATGAAGACGATGCCACCCATCGTGGCGGTCCCCCGCTTGGAATGGTGAGCCTGGGGCCCGTCCTCGCGGATGAACTGTCCCCACTCGAGCTTGTGGAACAGGCGGATGAAGAGCGGCGTCATGAACAGCGTGAACGCCAGACCGACACCTCCGGCAATAAGGATCGCAATCACGCGAAGTGCCCCCTGAGGTGCTCGGCGAAACGGTCCCCGAGGTGTCGGAGGCCCGCGGAGTTCGAAGACTTGACGAGCACGAGATCGCCCTGGCGTGTCTCACGCACGAGCAGCTCGTATGCCTCGTCCATCGACTCGACGAAGATGGACTCGCCATCCCACGAACCCTGGGCGATGGCTCCGAGGTGCAGCGCACGCGCATCACGGCCGACGACAACAAGCTGGTCGATGCCCAGGCGCACGGCGAGGAGGCCGAGCCTGTCGTGCTCCTCGATGGACGCATCGCCGAGCTCGCTCATGGCCCCGAGCACCGCGACTGTGCGCGAACCGCTCGGTGCGATCTGGGCGATGGTCTTGAGCGCCGCCGCCATGGAGTCCGGGCTCGCGTTGTAGGCGTCGTTGATCAGGTTGACGGAGCCGGCGTGCTGCAGCTCCATTCGCCACTGCTCGGCGCGCGTCACTCGCTGCAGCGCATCGCGGATCTCGGTAGCCGGCAGGCCCTGCGTGTGCGCCGCTGCGGCCGCGGCGAGCGCGTTCGTGACGTGGTGCTCGCCGATGACGCCGAAGCGCACGACGACCGCTTGCTGCCCTGGCAGGTGGAGGGTGAACTCGGTGCCAGCGAGGCTCGTGGAGACGTCGCTCGCGCGAACATCCGCCCGCCCGCTCCTGCCGAACCAGAGTACGTTCGCCTCGGTCTTGTCGGACATGGATGCGACCCTGGCGTCGTCGGCGTTGAGCACGGCGGTGTCCCCCGCGACGAGCCCCTGGACCATCTCGGTCTTCGAGGTCAGCGTGACCTCGATCCCACCGAACTCCCCGGCGTGGGCCAAGCCGACGGTGAGCACGATGCCGACGTCGGGTTTCGCCATGGCGATGAGCCTGCTGATCTCACCCGGCGCGCTCGCCCCCATCTCCGCAATGAGCGTCTGCGTCTCCTCGGTGAGCTTGAGGAAGGTGAGCGGTGCGCCCACTTCGTTGTTGAAGCTCGCGACGGGGGCGACGGTCTCACCTCGTGCCGAGAAGATCTCGCGCAGGAGGTTCTTGGTCGTGGTCTTGCCGTTGGATCCGGTCACGGCGATGGTCACGAGCTCGCCGCGGGATTTGACGCGTGTCACGACCTCCGTAGCCAGGCGGCCGAGGGCGAGCACGGCGTCGTCGACGACAACCTGCGTGACGGGGAGGTCGAGGGCGCGTTCGACGAGCAACAGCGACGCGCCGTTCTCGACGGCCTTGGGCGCGAAGAGGTGTCCGTCGGTGACCTCGCCAGGCTTTGCGACGAAGATGTCACCCGGACGGATGAGCCTGGAGTCGGTGTCGACGGTGCCGGAGAACGTGGTCTCGAGCGTGTCATCGCCCGCCGGGCGAGCCTCTCCCCCGGTGATCTCAGCGATCTCGCGAAGTCGGAGTTCGATCATCCGCTCACCACCCTGCTTCCCTGAGCGCCGCTCTGGCCTCGTCTCGTGCCGAATACTGGATCTTGCTGCCCGCGACCTCGGTGTAGCTCTCGTGGCCAGGACCGGCAATGAGGATAGTGTCATCGGCCCCCGCGAGCGAAACCGCCTTGCGGAGCCCAAGGCTCGCATCCGCGATCTCGTAGAGCTCCCGGTCAGGGTGGCTCGCCCTCGCGCTTTCGACCAGGACCCGCCTGATCTCGTCCGGGTCTTCCGTGCGCGGGTTGTAGTCGGTGATGATGACGACGTCGCTGCCAGCCGCCGCGACCCGTGCCATCTCGGGACGCTTCGTGCGGTCGCGGTCTCCGTCGGCGCCGAAAACCATGAAGAGGCGGCCCGTGGTCATCTCTCGGAGCGCACCGAGCGTCTGCTCAAAGGCGTCAGGCGTGTGCCCGTAGTCGACATAGAGGCGCGGCCCCTTGTCGCCGGAGACGAGCTCGAGGCGACCGGGCACGAAGGCGTCGATGCCGCCGTCTCGCTCGAGCACCTCAGCGATCTCGCCGAGGTCGTAGCCGGACTCGACGAGCATCGCGATCGCGAGCCCGGCGTTCGCGGCCGAGAACCACCCTGGCATCGGGATGCTCGAGTGCAGCACGCGGTCGTCAGGGCTCGTGAGCGTGAAGCTCGTGCTGCCGCCTTCGGCGCCGGTGACGACAAGGTTCCAGTCGGCCTCGACGCCTGGCTTGGAGGAGATCGTCGTGACCGGGATACGGGAGTCCTCGACGACGCGTGCGCCCCAGTCAGAGTCGAGGGAGACGACGCCCCGGCGTGCACGCTCGGGCGTGAAGAGCTTGAGCTTCTCGCCGAAGTACGCCTCGAAGTCGACGTAGTCGTCGAGGTGGTCGTGCGAGAGGTTGATGAAGCCGACGACGTCGAACTCGATTCCGTCGACGCGGTGTCGCGTGACGGCCTGCGCCGAGACCTCGATGCTCGCCGCGTGCACACCAACCTCGCGCATGCGCGCGAGCAGGGCGTGGAGTTCGCTCGCTTCGGGGGTCGTGAGGCTCGCCTCGATACGCTCTTCGCCGATGCGGCGCTCGACCGTCGTGGTGAGGCCCGTCACCACCCCGAGCTGCAGCAGGAGGCCGTCGAGAATGTACACGACGGACGTCTTGCCGTTGGTGCCTGTGACGCCGAAGAGCTTCGGCTGGTCAGGGTCGGTGCGGTAGATCCACGCGGAGACATCGCCGAGGGCCAGGCGAGGCTCCTCCGTCACGAGCACGGGGACGCCGAGCTCGCCGGCGAGCTCGGCACCGGCAGCGTCGGTGAGGATCGCGACGGCGCCCGCCTCCTCTGCGTTCGCCGCGTAGCTGGCACCGTGCACTCGCGCACCCGGCAGCCCCACGTAGAGGTCGCCGGCTTCGACGTCCAGCGATGAGATGGAGACGCCGGTCACCTCGACCTGGTCGACACCTTCTGGGGCGTCGAGTCCGAAGTGCGCGCACAGCTCAGAGAGCGAGCGCGGCACTGGATGGGATGGACGGATGCTTGCTGCGGGCATGACTTCCTGTGCAGTAGTGCGGATCAGAACGTGGTCGGGATGGTCGGCCACGGACTCGGCGATGGCGCCACCCGGTTTGATTGGAGAACGTACGCCATGACATCGTGCCACGCTGGCGCGGTGGCGGCGCTGCCCCTCATCGTAGTTGGCTTCATGATCGAGACCGTCACGACGTACTTGGGGTCGTCGATCGGGGCGACGCCGGCCATCGACGTCATGAAGCTGCCCTCCACGTACTGGCCCTGGCCGTCGGAGACCTCCGCGGTACCCGTCTTGATGCCGACACGGTAACCAGGGATCGCCACCTCGTTCGCGAGGCTCCCGCTCTGTGCAGTGGCCTCGAGCAGCGTGAGCGTGTCTGCCGCGGCCTGCGCGGACACGACCTGTCGGGCGTCGCCCGGCTCGGTCGCCACGAAGCCGTCCTCCGTCTCACAGCCTTCGACGAGCTGGACCGGGAGCCGCTGCCCGCCGTTGGCGATCGTCTGGTACGCGCTCGCCATTTGAGGAGCGGTGACCTCGAGGCCCTGGCCGAACATCGTTGCGTAGTTGGTCTGCGGGTCCCACTCGTCATATGGGCGAACCGTGCCGGACTCCTCACCGAGGAAGTCGGCCTCGGTGTCGGCGTTCAGGCCGAAGTCGAGCATGTAGTCGTAGCGTTCGGCGGCGCTGAGGCGCTGCCCCATCATGGCGATGCCGATGTTGGAGGAGCGCGTCATGATGCCGGCGGCGGTCCAGCGCTCATCGCCGTGCGCCCAGTCGTCGCCGAAGCTGACATCCGTCTGCTCGAAGCGGCCGGGAACCGTGATCTGCTCGCTCGGCGTGGAGAGCCCCTTGTCGAAGACCATGGCTGCGGTGAGGGCCTTCATGGTCGAGCCCGGCTCGAAGGGCGCGGTGAAGGCGCGGGAGCCGCGGGCCTCGGTCGCGGTGGCGCCTGGGTCGTTGGGGTCGACGGACGGCCAGTCCACGGCGGCGCGGATCTTGCCGGAGTCGACCTCGGTCACGACGATGTGCCCCCACTCGCCGCCCATCGCCGTAACCTGCTGTGCGAGCACCTGGAGTGCGTAGTACTGGAGGTCGGCGTCGACCGTGAGCTGGAGCTTGCCACCCTGCTTGGCCTCGGTGAGGGTGACCTCGGTGCCTGGGATGCGCACGTTGTCCGCGCTGCGCTCGTACGTCTCCTCGCCGTCGACGCCCGCGAGGCATTTGTTCTGCGAGAGCTCGAGCCCGGCGAGGGGCTCTCCGTCCGCGCCGAGGAAGCCCGTGAGGTTTCCTGCCACCTGCCCATTCGGGTAGACGCGGGCGGCCTCGCGCTTCGGGTAGATCCAGGGAATCTCGAGCGCGCGGATCTTCTCGTATGCCGCGAGCTCGAGACCGCGGCTGAGGTACGCGAAGTTGCTGTTGGGGTCGATCGCGAGAGCCGCATCCACGACGCCCACGAGCTCGGCCTGCTGCTGCCCGGTAACGGCAGCGATCTCGCCGAGCGCCTGATCCCTCGAGACCGTGGCGACCTTGCCGTCGTCACCCTTGCGATCGAACTCGTCGACATTGACGGGGGCGACCGTGAGATCGAAGCGGTCGGCCGAGTCGGCGAGGATCTCGCCGTTCATGTCGACGATCGAGCCACGCTCGCTGAAGATCGTGCTGGAGACGCCGCGTTTCGATTCGGCGTCGGCGTTGATGGTCGACGCCGAGACGAGCTGCACGTCGATCAGGCGCACGCCGAAGGCGACCAGGACCGCGGTCACCAGGATGATGACGAGGCCAGCCCTGCGCCTGGACACTTTCGGTGACACGGTGGTCCTCCCCCTTCGGCCCTGCTCTGTGTGGATCTACCTCGTGGAGGGAGAGCGCAGCTCGGTGACCGACGGTACTTCAGGCGCTGCCGCCGACTGCGGTGAAACTCCGTCGGCGCCGGTTGCCGGTGCCGCGGGCTGGGTGACCTCGTTGGTGACGAGCCCCGTGTTGATGGGTGCCGAAGTGCCAGTCGAGCTCGTGTCGGTTGCGAGCGAGCCGCTGCAGACCTGCAGGAACGCCTGCGAATCGGTCGGGACCATGCCGAGCTTCGTCGCCTCGACCGCGAGGTTCTGCGCGGATGACATCGCGCTCAGCTCCTCGAGCGCCGCCGACTCCGCGCGCTGCAGCTCGGTCTGGCTCTGTTCGAGGCCGCTGACCTCGTACGCGCCCTGCGAGATGGCGATGCTCAGCGCGAGCTGCGTGACGAAGACGCCGGCGAGGATGCCGAGCGAGATCATGACCGAGCGGAAGCTCCACAGGCTGCGGATGCGCGGGGCCTCGACGAGTCGCAGCCGCGGGGTCTGCTTCTCTGGAGCAGCCTTCTGGCGACGGGGGGACGTTGATCCTCGGAGGATGCTCGTTGCTGCCGTCATGCCCGTGGGCTCCTCACTCTGGCCACCGCGCGCAGGCGCACGGGAAGTGCTCTTGGGTTGATCTCGCCCTCGTCGACTCCGGCGCGCTCGGCTCCGCGCACGAGGCGCTCGAACTCGGGCTTGTGCTCGGGAAGCTCGACCGGCAACCCGCTCGGGGCGGTCGATGTGGTCTTGGTCTCGAAGAGGCGCTTCACGAAGCGGTCCTCGAGCGACTGGTAGGCCTCGACGACAACGCGGCCGCCGACGGCGACCCGGTTGAGCGCCTGGGGAAGCGCACGCTCGAGTGCGCCGAGCTCGGCGTTGACCTCGATGCGAAGCGCCTGAAAGACGCGCTTCGCCGGGTGGCCCGCGTCACGCTTGGCCGCCGGCGTCGCGCGCTGGAGGACGTCGACGAGCTGGCCCGTCGTCTCGATGGGGGCCTGGGCGCGCTCTCGCACGATCCAGCTCGCGTAGCGCGGCGCCAGCTTCTCGTCGCCGTAGCGATAGAAGAGCTGCTTGAGCTCCTCCTCGCCATAGCTCGCAACGATCTCCGCTGCTGTGACACCCTTCGTGGCGTCCATGCGCATGTCGAGCGGCGCATCCTGGATGTAGGAGAAGCCGCGGCTGGCCTCGTCGAGCTGGAGCGATGACACTCCGAGATCGAAAAGGACGGCGTCGACGGTGTCGATTCCGAGTTCGTCCAGCGAGGAGTCGAACTCGTCGTAGACGGCGTGCACGAGCGTGACACGGTCGCCGAAGCGCGCAAGCCGACGGCCGGCCAGGCCGAGGGCCTCCGAGTCGCGGTCGAAACCGATGAGGCGGGCGTTGGGGCAGCGGTCGAGGACCGCCTCGCTGTGCCCGCCCATACCGAGCGTGGCATCGACGTAGACGCTGCCTGCGGCCTGGAGCGCTGGGGCGAGGAGCTCGACGCAGCGCTCGAGGAGCACCGGCGTGTGCAGCGACGCCGGGTCGCGCTCACTGTCGCCGGTGGACTGCGTGTTCTGGCTGTTCTGGCTGTTCTCTGTCATGACGGTCCGGGTTCCTCCCTGATCACTGATTCCCATCCGTTCTCTCTCCTCGTCTGGATTTCACGAGGGGAGCGAAGTGGAGGTTCCTTCTGCCGCCGGGGAAGTGGCGTCAGACGGGGCTCCTGCTGTGCTGCTGTGCTCTGCTGCGAGGGAAGGCGCTTCAGAGCGGAACGGCTGAGAATCGGCGGTCAGGGTCAGAAGAGTCCCGGGATCACCTCCTCAGCGGTCTCGGAGAAGGCGGCCTCGTTGGCCTCGACGTAGGTGTTCCAAGCCTCGGCATCCCAGATCTCTGCGCGAGTGCCGGCCCCGATGACCGCCAGCTCGCGGTCGAGCCCCGCGTACTGCCGGAGCTGCTGCGGGATCGTGACGCGGTTCTGGCGATCCGGGGTCTCGGCGTGCGCACCGGAGAGCAGGAGGCGCAGGTAGTCGCGCGCCTGCTTGCTCGTGACCGGTGCCTGGCGAATGCGGTTGTGCAGTTCCTCGAACTCGCTTGTCGAGAACACGTAGACGCAGCGGTCCTGACCTCGGGTCAGCACGACGCCCTCCGCGAGATCGTCCCGGAACTTGGCCGGAAGGATGAGCCGCCCCTTTTCGTCGAGCTTGGGCGAGTACGTGCCAAGGAACATGCACGCCTCCCTCCCAGTCGTTGAATCCCCACATGCTCCACTTTACTCCACAACCACCCACACATCTACGCAAACGCGAGCTTTGTCGCCTGTGAATGCAGAATGAGGCCAGTAATTTACTGGCCTCACGGTGGTGGAGGGAAGTGGAGCACATCCACGTACTTTCGGGTACAAAAAACGGGACCGGCCAGGTGGCCGGTCCCGAAGTGGTGCTGCGTGGTGCTGCGTGGTGCGGAGTGGGGTGGTGCTTGGTGCGGAGTGGGGTGGTGCTTGGTGCGGAGTGGGGTGGTGCTTGGTGGTGCTTGGTGGTGACTTGGCGGTGGTGAGCTCGCGCCGGAGCTAGGCCAGGTCTGGCCTTACTCCCGCTCGGGCACTACTCACCCTGCTGCCGCTTGTCCCAACGGTTGCCGAGCTTGTCCATGAACGAGCCGTCCGACGAATCGCCGCTCTTCGGTGAGGGGCGACCTGTTGGGAGCGGGTCAGATTGGGACGCGGCGCCCTTGGGTGCCGCGAAGGCGTACACGACGCCAGCGAGCATCAGGACGAACCCGACGACGCCGAGGACGGGAATGTTGGTGGCGACGCCAGCGACGACAACGCCGATGCCGACAGCGACGGAAAGAAACGCGACGACGACTGCTCGCGTGGTGACCGCAGCACCGCTTCTCGGCGATGTGGACACCACGTCCGCATCGTTCTGGTAGAAGCTGCGCTCCATCTCGTCAAGCAACCGCTGCTCTTGCTCAGATAGTGCCATGTTGACCTCGTGCTCAAGGGGCGATCGGAGCCCCGCTCCGAAGTATTGCGCCCATTGTAGGCGCGTGCACCTGGGTAGAGTGGTGTCGTGTCTGAGAGTTCTGCGCTGTCCTCCAAAGTCCAGCGTCGTCTGGACGCCACAATTGCCGAGAACCTGCGAGTCCTGGGGCCTATCGGGGTCGATGTTCCCGCCTTCCTCGAGCAGGCGGCGGCATTCACGACCGGCGGCAAGCGACTGCGAGCCTCGTTCTGCGCCGCGGGCTTCAGCAGCGCAAGCGGCTCGTCAGAGCACAGCGATGCCGTCGAGCTGGCCGCAGCATCGATTGAGCTCTTCCACGCCGCCGCGCTTGTCCACGACGACATCATCGACCGATCGGATACGCGCCGCGGCTCCCCCTCCACGCACCGCGCCTTCGCCAAGCATCACAGGGCCTCAGCGTGGGCTGGCGACGAAGAGCACTTCGGGCTGAGCGCCGCCATCCTGCTCGGCGACCTCCTCCTCGTGTGGAGCGACCAGCTGTTCGTGGAGGCTTGCGCCCTGGTCTCCCCCGAGAACGCCGTCCGAGCGCGAGCGGAGTTCAGCAAGATGCGCGGCGAGGTGACCATCGGCCAGTACCTCGACCTCGTGGAGGAAGTGGCCTGGCCCGTTGTGCCGATCGATGCCCGCGCCGCAAGGGCGAAGACCATCGCGATCTCGAAGTCGGCGAGGTACAGCGTCGAAGAGCCCCTCGTGCTCGGCGCGCTCCTCGGCGGAGCATCTAACTCGCTCGTCGAGCAGATCCGCGCGTTCGGGCTGCCTCTGGGACTCGCGTTCCAGCTCAGAGACGACGTCCTCGGCGTCTTCGGCGACGAGGCCGTCACGGGCAAGCCAAGCGGAGACGACCTCCGCGAGGGGAAGCGCACACTCATGATCGCCGCCGCGCAGGAGTTGGTGACGGCAGAAGACTCGGCACGCCTCGACGAACTGCTCGGCGACCAGGGCCTCACCGACGCCGACATCGAGTGGATGCAGGCGCTCATCACGAACTCCGGCGGCCTTCAGCGCACGGAGGAACTCATCAGTTCCTCGCTGAGGGAGGCACTCGCGGGCCTCAGAAGCATCGAACTCGACGAGTCGTCCCGACGTCTGCTCGAAGAGCTCGCGGAACGCACGGCGCACCGAGAGCACTGATGCCGCATCGAGACCACAGACACCGCGCCTAGGTACTGAATTTTCGCCGAGACCCTATTGCCACGCCGAGAGCAAAGTTCTGTGCCGAGAGCCAAATTTTGTGCCTAGAGCAAAGTTTTGTGCCTAGATCGCGAGCAGCTGGACGGCGTGGCGCACCTGGGTCTTGCGCCCCTGCACCAGAGCGTCAAGCGGGGCGACGCCGAGGGTCTCGTCCACGCTCAGGAGCCACACCATCTGGTCGTGCGCGCTCAATCCGGCGTCGCCGAGGAGGAACAGCGTGCCGCGGAGGCCAGCAAGTGGCTCACCATCCTTGATGAACTCCTGAGGGATGCGCGGCTCGCGTTCAATGCGGAACGACAGCAGCTGCTTGTCCTCGATCAGGGTCGACACTCGACCCGTCGAGACGCCGAGCTCTGCTGCGGCCTGGGGAATCGTGTACCACTCGCGGGTACTGAAGACGTCACTCACGTCTCACATGGTCGCAGACGCGGCCCCCGGATGCGAGCTGATGCGATTCCTGGGCCCCTGCGGTGTTTCATCCGGAAGGCGCAGGCATCGTCGGGCTATCCTGCACGACGTGAGTCCCGTTGGTCCCGACGACATGATCGGCCGTCTGATCGACGGCCGATATCAAGTGCGCTCTCTGATCGCCAAGGGCGGCATGGCTACGGTCTATGTCGCCACTGATCTGCGCCTCGAACGCCGCGTAGCGATCAAGGTGATGCACGACCATCTCGCGGCCGACGAGCGGTTCCGTGAGCGGTTCATCCGCGAGGCTCGATCGGCTGCGAAGATCACGCACCCGAATGTCGTGAACGTGTACGACCAGGGTGACGACGAGGTCTTCGCCTACATGGTCATGGAGTACATCCCCGGCATCACGCTGCGCGACCTCCTCCACGACCACCACAAGCTGACGCCTGAGCAGTCCATCGACGTCTTGGACGCCGTCCTCGCGGGCCTGCAGGCCGCGCACAAGCTCGGTATCGTGCATCGCGACCTCAAGCCGGAGAACGTGCTGCTCGCCGACGACGGCCGCATCAAGCTCAGCGACTTCGGTCTGGCTCGCGCAGCCAGCGCCAACACGGCAACGGGGCAAGTGCTCCTCGGTACGATCGCCTACCTCAGCCCCGAGCTCGTGACGAAGGGCACAGCTGACGTCCGCAGCGACATCTACTCGCTCGGCATCATGCTCTTCGAGATGCTGACTGGCGAACAGCCGTACCGAGGCGACCAGCCGGTGAATATCGCCTACAGGCACGCGAACGAGACCGTTCCCGCGCCGAGCGAGGTGAACCCGAACGTGCCGCACGAACTCGACGAGCTCGTCGCGTGGTCGACGGAGCGCGATCCCGAGCTTCGCCCAGCGGACGCCGGCGTCATGCTCGAAGCGCTACGCCGCGCAGAGGCAGAGCTCGGCCAATCCGTGCGCCCGGCTCCGCCGACTGCGGTTCTTGCCACCGCCGCTGACGAGAACATCGAGGACACCGACCCCACCGAGCTTGCCCTCATCACGAGCCAGCTCTCGTCGGCCTCCTCCCCTCCCGACTTCGAGGGCGAGCACGTCGAACCGTTTGCTCCCGGCGCGGCCCCGACGACCGTCAACGCTCCGCTCTTCCCCGAGCAGGACTCGAGCGATGTCGCTCCACAGCTTCCGCCGGCAACCACGACGGCCGAGACCGGCGCACGCAAGCGACGCCGCTTCGGCGCCGTGATCGCCGTGCTCCTCATCGCCATCGTCGTCGCTGCTGGCGGAGTCGGCTGGTGGTTCGGTCTCGGGCCAGGTTCGTACGACACCGTCCCGGCGGTCGTCTCGCTCACTCAGACGGACGCCGAGTCGGCCATTACAGCTGCCGGCTTCACCGTCGGCGAGGTGACGCAGGAGTTCTCGCTCGAAGTAGCCGCGGGGACCGTGATGGACATGGACCCGCAGGCAGGCACGTCGCTGGCACCTGAGAGCCCCATCTCCCTCGTCGTCTCCGCGGGCCCCGAGATGCTCACCGTCCCTCCACTCGAGGGTCTGACGCTCGAGGAAGCCGAGAGCGCCATCACCGAGGCCGGTTTCACTTACGACCCGGCGACAACACTGCGGCAATTCTCCGACGAGGAGGCCGACGTGGTGCTCTCCGCCACCGATACCAACGGTGCTCCGCTGCCAGAGACCCTCGCTGAAGGACAGCCGATTCGCCTCATCGCTTCAGCTGGCGTGCTGCCAGAGGTCGCCGGCGAGACGGAGGCCAACGCGACGCAGCTGATCGAGGATGCGGGCCTCGTGGTGAACGTTTCCAGCCGCGAGTACTCGGCGTCGGTCGCGAGCGGCGTTGTCATTGCCTACTCCGCGACGACGGACCCGGTCGTTCCCGGAGACACCATCAATATCTCCGTCTCCAGGGGACCTGCGCCGGTCGTGCTGCCGGATGTGGTCGGCAAGCCGATCGCTGAGGCGATCTCGCAGCTGGAGGGGCTCGGGCTGACCGTGGGCCATAACGTGCCCCTTGGCATCGTCAACGACCCCAACCCGGTCATCAAGTTCGTGGTCTCGACCCAGTCTCCGGCCGCGGGGGTCGAGGTCCCTGCCGGCTCGAACGTCACGCTCACGGCAACAGCCACACTGTAGCTCTAGCTCTAGCTCTAGCTCTAGCTCTAGCTCTAGCTCTAGCTGTAGCTCTAGCTGTAGCTGTAGCTCGACCTGCTGAACGACAAAAGAAGAGGCGCACCCCGTTTCCGGGGTGCGCCTCTTCTGTCGTTCAGCTGACTCAGCGCTTTCCGGCGCGGAGCTCCTCCGCCACGAGGAACGCGAGCTCCAGCGACTGCATGTGGTTGAGGCGTGGGTCGCAGAGCGACTCGTAGCGCGTCTCGAGCGTCTTCTCATCGATCTGCTCGGATCCTCCGAGGCACTCGGTCACGTCGTCGCCCGTCAGCTCCACGTGGATGCCACCCGGGTGCGTTCCTGCGGCGCGGTGCGCCTCGAAGAAGCCCTTGACCTCATCCACGACGTCGTCGAAGCGACGCGTCTTGTAGCCGTTCGGCGTCGTGATGCCGTTGCCGTGCATGGGGTCGGTGATCCACAGCGGCTGCGCGTCGCTGCTCTTGATGGCCTCAAGCAGGGGCGGGAGGGCGTCGCGGATCTTGCCAGCACCCATGCGCGTGATGAACGTCAGGCGTCCAGGCTCACGGTTCGGGTCGATCTTGTCGATGAGTCGCATCATCGTCTCGGGAGTCGTCGACGGCCCAAGCTTCACACCGATCGGGTTCTTCACTCGGCTGAAGAAGTCCACGTGCGCCTCGTCGAGGTCGCGTGTCCGCTCTCCGATCCAGATGAAGTGACCAGAGGTGTCGTACGGCTGTCCCGTGCGCGAGTCGATGCGGGTCATGGGGCGCTCGTAGTCCATGAGGAGCCCCTCGTGGCCGACGAAGAACTCCACATCGCGCAGCGCGTAGAAGTCCGCGCCAGCAGCGGCCATGAATCGCACCGCGCGGTCGATCTCCGCGGCGAGCTGCTCGTAGCGCGCGTTCGCCGGGTTCGCCGCGAAGCCCTGGTTCCAGGAGTGCACTTCACGGAGATCGGCGAAGCCGCCCGTCGTGAACGCGCGCACGAGGTTCAGCGTGGAAGCGGCCGTGTGGTAGCCGCGGAGCATCCGCTCGGGGTCGGGGGTGCGCCCCTCAGCCGTGAAGTCGAAGTCGTTGACGATGTCGCCACGGTAGGCCGGCAGGGTCACGTCGCCGCGCGTCTCGTTGTCGCTCGAACGGGGCTTGGCGAACTGGCCCGCCATGCGGCCCATCTTGACGACGGGCATCGAGGCGCCGTACGTCAGGACAACCGCCATCTGGAGGATCGTGCGCACACGGGCACGGATCTTGTCGGCGGTCGCCCCAGCGAAGGTCTCGGCGCAGTCACCACCCTGGAGGACAAAGGACTGCCCCGCCGCGGCCGTCGCGATGCGATCGCGAAGACGGTCGACCTCGCCTGCGAAGACCAGCGGCGGCAGCGACGCGAGCTCACCGGAGACGCTCGCGACCTTGGTCGGATCGCCCCACTGCGGCTGCTGCCTGATCGGCAGATCGCGCCAGGCGTCGAGGCCCTCGAGCACGCCAGGGGGCGTCGGGATCGACTCGGTGCGGGTGGAAGTGAATTCGTTCATGCTCGCTTCTCTGATCTCATGTCTCTGATCTCATACCGACAGCTCGTTGGCTGCAGCACTGGTGGTTCTGAATCTCACGCTGAACGGCCCCGACGATACTCGGGGCAGCTCGCTCGGCGCTCGGCTGATCGCTCAGGGCTTCTGGGCGGCGGCGAGAGCCTTGGAGTCTGCGTCCATCTTGTTCCGGATGGACGAGGCATAGATGTCGCGATAGTCCTGGTTGCTGAGGGCGTGCAGCTCGCTCATGATCTCGTCGGTGATCGAGCGGAGCACGAAGCGGTCGGCCGCCATGCCCTCGTAGCGGGTGAACGTGAGGGGCTCGCCGAACACCATGCCGACCTTGCGGAGGCGGGGCACCTTCGCGCCGATCGGCAGCACCCGCTCGGTGTCGACCATGACAACCGGCACAACCGTGACCGGCTTGTCCGCCTGCATGATCATGCGGGCGATGCCTGTCCGGCCCCGGAACATGCGGGCGTCTGGGCTGCGTGTCCCCTCGGGATAGATGCCGAGCACCTTGCCTTCGCTCAGTACCCGGAGGCCAGTCTGCAGCGAAGCCTCGCTGGCAGCTCCGCCACCACGATCGATGGGGAGCATCCCAGTGCTCTTGAAGAACTGCGCGGTCAGCCAGCCCTTGATTCCCGTACCCGTGAAGTACTCCTTCTTCGCGAGGAAGAAGACGCGGCGGTCGATCGAGAGCGGCATGAAGAAGGAGTCGATGACCGAGAGGTGATTCGACGCCAGAATGACCGGCCCTTTCGCCGGGATGTTCTCGACGCCGCGCACCCAGGGGCGGAAGGTTCCGCGCACCAAGGGACCTGCGAAGAGATGCTTGAGCACCCAATACAACATGCGTGGCCTCCCGATAGGCGATGGCACATCAGTGTACTCGGGACATGCCCGCCCCGTTGCGCCGCTCGCCGTGTCCGAAACGGTAGGGTTGGGGACCACTGAACCCGAACCTGGACAACCAGGCTCAGAGACGTTCAGGCGGCTCACGACCAGGACGATACTCAGGAGTTGCAATGAAGCTATCCGAGACCCCCGCCGTAGTCAGCCCCGAGCCGAGCTGGAACACCACAGACATGCTCGAGTACCGGCTGCGTGACTCACCGGACCTCCCGCTCTTCGCCTTGCCGGAAGGCGAGACCTGGCGGGATGTCTCCGTTCGGGAGTTCCACGCCAAGGTTCTCGACCTCGCGAAGGGATTCGTTGCCGCCGGCATCGAGCCGGGCGAGCGCATCGCGTTCGTGGCGAAGACCAACTACGAATGGACGCTCGTCGATTTCGCCCTCTGGTACGCGGGTGCGGTCATGGTTCCCGTCTACGAGACGAGCTCGTCGGCGCAGATCGAGTGGATGCTCGAGGACTCCGACGCCGTCGGGATCATCTCTGAGCTCCCAGAGCACGACGACAAGCTCGACGAGATCGGCGACACCGTCTCCGCTCTTCGAATTCGGTATGCCCTGCATGCGGGGGCCATCGAGGAGCTCATCCGTCTCGGCGTCGACGTCGACGTCGCGGAGATCGAGCGACGTCGGGGCATCGCCACCGGGGCGGACATGGCGACCCTCATCTACACCTCGGGGTCGACGGGCCGCCCGAAGGGCTGCGTCATCACGCACTCCAACTTCGTCGAGCTGTGCCGCAACGTGAAGGACCCCCTCGGCGCACTCATCTACCCCGGCGCGTCCACTGTGCTCTTCATCACGCTCGCGCACGTCTTCGCCCGCTTCATCTCGGTGCTGTGCATCTACGGCGGGGTGAAAGTCGGCCACCAGCACGACACGTCGAAGCTCGTCGAGTCGCTCGGCACCTTCCACCCGACGTTCCTCCTCGCCGTGCCGCGCGTCTTCGAGAAGGTCTACAACTCCGCGGAGCAGAAGGCCGAAGCCGGCGGCCGCGGCAAGATCTTCCGCAAGGCGGCCGACGTCGCCGTGCGCTACTCGGAGTCGCAGGATGCAGGGCGGACGCCGCTTGTCCTCGGGCTCCAGTACAAGCTCTTCGACAAGCTCGTCTACTCGAAGCTCCGCGAAGTCATGGGTGGCCGAGTGAAGCACGCCGTGTCCGGCTCGGCTCCGCTCGGTTCCAGGCTCGGCCACTTCTACCGTGCCATCGGCGTCAACATCCTGGAGGGCTACGGCCTCACAGAAACCACGGCGCCCGCTTCCGTGAACCTCGCCGAGAAGTCGAAAATCGGCACCGTCGGACCGGCACTACCAGGCGTCGCGGTCCGCACCGACGAGCATGGCGAGCTGCAGGTCAAGGGCATCAACGTCTTCCGGGAATACTGGAAGAACCCCGAAGCGACGGCCGCCGCGTTCGACGGCGACTGGTTCAAGACGGGCGACCTCGGGACAATCGACGACGATGGCTACATCACCGTCACCGGCCGCATCAAAGAGATCATCGTGACCTCCGGTGGGAAGAACGTCTCCCCCGCTGCGCTCGAGGACCCGATCCGCGCCAACTCGCTGGTCGGCCAGATCGTGGTCGTCGGCGACCAACGGCCCTTCATCTCCGCGCTCGTCACCCTCGACCCCGAGATGCTCAAGACCTGGCTGAGCAACAACGGCGAGGACCCGAACATCTCGGTTGCTCAGGCGGCAGAGCACCCCAAGGTGCTTGCTGAGATCCAGCACGCCGTCGACCGCGCGAACACGCGGGTCTCCCGCGCCGAGTCGATCCGCAAGTTCGTTGTGCTCGACGGAGAGTTCACAGAGGCCAACGGAATGCTGACACCCAAGTTGTCGATCAAGCGCCACGTGATCCTCGAGAAGCACCGAGGGATCATCGAGGGCATCTACAACGCCGCCCCCGCCACGCAGGGCATCACGCTTAAGTAGCAAGCAGTTCGCGGGCTCAAGCCAGCGCCTTCGGCCAACCTCGTCAGTGCTCGACAGTGCTCGTCAGCACTTGTCAGCGAGACGAACGGCCGAAGGCGCTCGGCTTTGCTGCCCCGGCGGCGGCCGTCGCGGGCGCGAACCACTCGCTGCCGCGAATCTCGCGCATCGCGGCCTTCCGGTGCTCGGGGACAAGCGTGTCCACATAAACGACGCCCCTGAGGTGATCCGTCTCGTGCTGCAGCATCTGCGCCATAAGACCAGAGCCCTCGAGCACGACGGGCTCGCCGTCCAGGTCGATGCCCGTGACCCGCGCGTGCTCGTACCGCGGCGTCAGGTTCCAGAGCCCTGGCACGGAGAGACAGCCCTCGTCGATCTCCCTGAGCTCGCCCCAGGTGCTCTCGAGCACGGGGTTGAGGACGTAGCCGGTCTCGCCGTCGATGTTGTAGGAGAAGGCCGCGACCCCGACGCCGATCTGCGGCGCCGCGACCCCTGCCCGACCCTCGATCGCCGTCGTGTCAAGCAGGTCGGTGACGAGGCTGCGGATGCGGTCGTCGACCACCATGATCTGCTCGACGGGCGTGCGGAGCACCGGGTCTCCGTAGTAGCGGATTGGGCGAACGGTCACAGTTCCTCCTCGGCGCGCAGCAGCGCGTTCTCGACCACCTCGCTAGCCGCGGGGTGTGGCCAGTACTGGCCGCGCGCGAGGCCCCTGATGGAGTGCCCGAAACTCGCCGCGAGGACGAGGGGCTGGAGCAGGACCGCCGCATCAGGGCCCACGATGTGCGCCCCGAGGATGGTCGCGCTCCCACGCGCGATGACGAGTTTACAGAAGCTGCGCTTGTCTTCGAGCGCCCAGCCCCAGGCAGTCGAGCCGTACTCGTGGACAACCTCGAAGGCGTCGTAGCCGAGCTGCTCCGCACGTTCCAGTGTGACCCCGAAGCTCGCGATCTGCGGCTCTGTGAAGACGACGTCGGGCACGGGCCCAAGCGTGTTCTTCATGAGGCGGCGCCCGGGCTCGACGGAGATGTTGTGCGCGACGACCCGCGCCTCGTGGTTCGCGACGTGCTTGAGCTGGTGCTCCGAGTCGATGTCGCCGAGCGCGAAGACGCCGGGAATCTGGTGACCGTCACGGAGCACACGCTGGTAGGCGTCCACGCGCAGTCGCCCATCGTCGTGGTGGTCGAAGCCCACTTCGTAGGTGCCGAGTGTGTCGGTATTCGGGATGCGCCCGATCGCGACGAGCACGGCGTCGACCTCGATCTGCTCCCCCGCGTCCGTCGTGAGCGTCGCCACGCCACCCTCGTCGGAGAACCCGACGACGGTGGTGTTGGTCTCGACCCGCCAACGCTCGCGGGCGGCCTCCGTGAAGGTCGAAGCGACATCCGCGTCGAGGGAGGACAGCACCCGGCCGCGCACCAGCTGCGTGACCTCGGAGCCGAAGGCGTTGAACACGTGGGCGAACTCGGACGCTATCGAGCCGCCGCCGATGATCGCCAGGCGGCGAGGAGCATCCTCGACGCGCATGATCGTGTCCGAGGTGTGCACCAACGCCGATTCGAGCGGAATGACGTCGTGCTGACGAGCCCGACTGCCAGCGGCGATCACCAGGGTGTCGGCGCTGAGGCGCCGCCCAGACGCGGTCAGCACCTCACGGTCGCCGAGCATCTCGACGCGCTCGCGCACAAGCGTCACGCGGGGGTTGCCGCTCTCGCGGTAGTGCTCCCCGCTCTCGCTGATGTGGTCGATACGACCGAAGACGCGGTCGCGCACCTCCGGCCACGACGGGCGCACGCGCACGTCGTGGACGCCGAGGCGCTCAGCATCCCGAGCGTTTCGAACCACGTCGGCGACGTGCACGAACATCTTCGTGGGAATGCACCCCACATTCAGGCAGGTCCCGCCGAAATGGGCGCCGTCGTCAACGATCGCGGTTGTCGGCCCGCTCTCGCCTCCTGGAGGGAGGGTGTTACCTGACCCGGCCCCGATGATGAGCAGGTCGAAGTGCTCGGTGTCCGGCAGCTCAGGCATCTGCACTCTCTGGTCCTGGGCGAACGACAACAAGCAGGTCTCCGTTGCCCACCTCGAGCGGCGACGAGATGGCGAGACGCTCCACGGTGCCGGCGACGGGCGCCGTGATACCCGCCTCCATCTTCATAGCCTCGATGGTCGCGACCGTCTGCCCCTGGGCGACGCGGTCGCCGACCTCGACGCGAAGCGTCACGACACCGGAGAACGGGGCCGCGACGTGGCCTGGGTTGCCGCTGTCCGCCTTCTCCCGTTCGATGGTGTCGACCTTGATGCTCCGGTCACGGACGAAGACTGGTCGCAGCTGCCCGTTGAGGGTGGCCATGACGGTGCGCATGCCGTCCGCGTCCGGCTCGCCGATGGCCTCGAGTCCGACGAAGAGCTGCACGCCCTTGCCGATGTGGATGACGTGCTCCTCGCCCGGCTCGAGCCCGTACAGGTAGTCGAGGGTGTCGAGCACCGACAGGTCGCCGAAGAGGCGGACCGTGTCCTCGTAGCTCGCCGTGGGCTGCGGGAAGAGGAGCCGGTTGAGCGTGCGCCTGCGCTCGAGGCTGTCGCCCGCGAGGCCAGCCTCGTCGGCCGTGGAGAGCGGGGTGACCTCGATCTTCACGTCGCGCCCCTCGAGTACCTTGCTGCGGAACGGCTCAGGCCACCCGCCGGGCAGCTCTCCGAGCTCTCCCGCCATGAAGCCGATGACGGAGTCCGGGATGTCGTACTTGCCGGGGTTCTCGGCGAAGTCGACCGGGTCGGCGCCAACAGCCACGAGGTGCAGCGCGAGATCGCCGACGACCTTCGACGACGGCGTCACCTTGGGGATGCGGCCGAGGATCTTGTCCGCTGCGTCGTACATGTCCTCGATGCGCTCGAACTGGTCGGCGAGCCCGAGAGCGATCGCCTGCTGGCGGAGGTTCGACAGCTGGCCGCCCGGGATCTCGTGCTTGTACACACGACCCGTCGGGCCGGGCAGGCCGGACTCGAAGGGGCGGTAGACCAGGCGGACAGCTTCCCAGTACGGCTCGAGGTCGGTGACGTTCGTGAGGCTTATGCCCGTGTCCCGCTCGGTGTGCTCGAGGGACGCGACAAGCGCCGAAAGACTGGCCTGGCTCGTCGTTCCCGACATGGGAGCGCTCGCCACGTCGACGGCGTCGACGCCCGCCTCGCTCGCGGCGAGGAGCGTGGCGAGCTGTCCGCCTGCCGTGTCGTGCGTGTGCAGGTGCACCGGCAGGTCGAAGCGGTCCCGCAGGGCCGTCACGAGCTTCGAGGCAGCCTGCGGGCGCAGGAGCCCCGCCATGTCCTTGATGGCGATGATGTGCGCGCCGGCGTCGACGATCTGCTCTGCCAGACGCAGGTAGTAGTCGAGCGTGTAGAAGGGTTCGTCCGGGTCGGCAAGGTTGCCCGTGTAGCAGAGCGCGACCTCGGCGATCGAGGTTCCAGTCTCGAGGACCGCGTCGATAGCCGGCCGCATCTGCGACACGTCGTTGAGCGCGTCGAAGATCCGGAAGATGTCGACACCCGTGGCCGTGGCCTCGTGCACGAACGCCTTGGTCACGGCCTCCGGGTACGGCGTGTAGCCGACCGTGTTGCGACCGCGGAGCAGCATCTGGAGCGGGATGTTCGGCACGGCCTCGCGGAGGCTCGCGAGACGCTCCCACGGCTCCTCCCCGAGGAAGCGGAGCGCGACGTCGTACGTCGCGCCGCCCCAGGCCTCGATGGAGAGCAGCTCCGGCGTGAGCCTGGCGAGGTACGGCGCCGCCGTGACGAGGTCGCGGGTCCGCACCCGGGTGGCGAGAAGCGACTGGTGGGCGTCGCGGAAGGTCGTGTCGGTGACGGCGAGGCGTCGCTCCGAGCGCAGCTTGGCGGCGAACGCCACCGGGCCGAGGTCGAGGAGCTCCTGCCGACGACCGGCAGGCAGCGGCAGCGCGCTGTCGAGGGCCGGTAGCTTGGTGCGTGGCTCGACGGACGTGGGCCTGGCGCCGTGGGGCGCGTTGACCGTGACGTCGGCGAGCCAGTTGATGATCTTCGTGCCCCGGTCGCCGGGGCGACGGTACTCGAGCAGGCCCGGGCGCTTCTCGATGAAATCGGTGGCGACGTCGCCGCGCTGGAAATCTGGGTCGTCGAGGACACCGAGGAGGAACGGGATGTTCGTGGCGACGCCGCGGATGCGGAACTCCGAGAGCGCACGGCGGGCGCGCCGAACCGCGGCGGGAAAGTCACGGCCGCGGGCCGTGAGCTTCATCAGCATCGAGTCGAAGTGCGGCAGCACCTCGGCGCCGGTCGCGATCGTGCCGCCATCGATGCGGATGCCGGAGCCGCCCGCGGAGCGGTAGGTCGTGATCACGCCGGTGTCCGGACGGAATCCCTGCGAAGGATCCTCAGTGGTGATGCGGCACTGCAGTGCGAAGCCGTGCAACGCCAGCTGGTGCTGCTCGAGGCCCATATCGTCGAGGCGCTCGCCGGAGGCGACCCGCATCTGTGCCTGCACGAGGTCGACGTCGGTGACCTCCTCGGTGACCGTGTGCTCGACCTGGATGCGCGGGTTCATCTCGATGAAAACGTGCTGACCGGCCCGAGGGCCCGCCGTGTCGAGGAGGAACTCGACGGTGCCCGCGTTGACGTAGTCGATTGACTTCGCGAAGGCCACCGCGTCGGCGTAGAGCTTGTCCCTGACCTCTTGCGACAGGTTGGGTGCCGGGGCGATCTCGACGACCTTCTGGTGGCGACGCTGCACGCTGCAGTCCCGCTCGAACAGGTGCACGACGTTGCCGTGCTCGTCAGCAAGGATCTGCACCTCGATGTGGCGAGGGCGAAGGACCGCCTGCTCGACGAACATGATTGCGTCACCGAAAGCGCTGTCCGCCTCCTTCATGGCCGCCTCGAGCGCCTCGCGCAGGTCCTCCGGACGCTCGACGCGGCGCATCCCACGCCCACCGCCGCCCGCGACTGCCTTGGCGAAGATCGGGAACCCGATCTCGTCGGCCGCGGCGCACAGCTCGTCGAGGTCCGTGGAGGGCTGGCTCGAGGCGAGGACGGGAACACCGGCGGCGATCGCCTGGTTCTTGGCCGTGACCTTATTGCCGGCCGATTCGAGCACGCGCGGGGGCGGCCCGATGAACGCGATTCCCGCCTCGTGGGCAGCTCGCGCGAGTTCTGGGTTCTCGCTCAGGAACCCGTAACCGGGGTAGATCGCGTCCGCTCCGGATTCCTTTGCAACGCGCAGGATCTCTGCGACATCGAGGTACGCCCGTACGGGCTGCCCGACGGTACCGATCTGGTACGCCTCGTCAGCTTTCAGGCGGTGGAGGGAGTTGCGGTCCTCGTAGGGGTACACCGCGACCGTCCGCGCTCCGAGCTCAACTGCGGCGCGGAATGCGCGGATCGCGATCTCGCCTCGATTCGCGACCAGGATCTTCTTGAACACCGGTGTTCCACCTTCCGACAACAACGACAGGGGCATGCAGCAACGTGACGCCAGCCTAGTGAATGTAGCCTGGGCTGGTGTTCGTCCTCAGCATCAGTTCTCTCAAGGGCGGCGTCGGCAAGACCACGGTGACCCTTGGCCTCGCTTCCGCCGCGTGGGCCCGCGGGCTCAGAACCCTCGTCGTCGACCTGGATCCCCAGTCCGACGTGTCCACAGGGCTTGACGCGCGCGCGCAGGACGGGGCGACCATCGCCGACGTCCTGCGCTCCCCCAAGCCGAGCACCGTCAGGGCTGCTATCGCTCGCTCCTCGTGGGGCGAGGGAAGCCACGGCGTGATCGACCTGATGGTCGGCAGCCCCGCCGCGCTGAGCTTCGACACCCCGAACCCATCGATCCGTGAGATCTGGCGATTGGAAGAGGCGCTGGCCGTCGTCGAAGCCGACTACGACCTCGTGCTCATCGACTGCCCACCATCGCTCAACGCGCTCACGAGGACCGCCTGGGCGGCGTCCGACCGCGTCGCGGTCGTCACCGAGCCCGGGCTCTTCTCGGTCGCCGCCGCTGACCGCGCGCTCCGTGCCGTCGACGAGATCAGGCGCGAGCTCTCGCCGAGGCTCCAGCCGCTCGGCATCATCGTCAACCGCGCGAAGCACCAGTCGATCGAGCACCAGTTCCGGCTCGGCGAGCTCCGCGACATGTTCGGCCCGCTCGTGCTCTCGCCGGCGCTGCCGGAGCGTACGTCGCTGCAGCAGGCCCAGGGCGCCGCGAAGCCGGTGCACCTCTGGCCCGGCAGCTCCGCCGAGGAGATGGCGGCGAGCTTCGACACGATCCTCGAGCGCATCATGCGCGCTGGCCGACTCGGCCCCTATACCGAGACCGGCGACGCAGACGAAGAAGCCCCGGTGACGCGTGAGCGTCAGCGGGGCCGATCGACGAAGTAGCTAGCTCGCGCGGCTGGCGCGGCGGGCGGCCAGCTCGTCGACGGGGTCGATCGTCTGCTGCTCGAAGTCGACAAGCGTCGACTCGACTTCGCGGAGCACCTGGCCGACGAAGATGCCGAAGACACCCTGGCCGCGGTGCACGAGGTCGATGACCTGGTCGTTCGACGTGCACAGGTAGACGCTGGCGCCGTCGGACATGAGGGTGGTCTGCGCGAGGTCGACAACACCGGTCTCGTGGAGCTGGTCGACTGCGGTGCGGATCTGCTGGAGCGAAATGCCGGTCTCGAGCAGGCGCTTCACGAGCTTGAGCACGAGGATGTCTCGGAACGAGTAGAGGCGCTGAGACCCAGACCCCTTCGCCCCGCGGACGGTCGGCTCAACGAGCCCGGTGCGTGCCCAGTAGTCGAGCTGGCGGTAGGTGATGCCGGCTGCACGCGCGGCAACGGCGCCGCGGTAGCCGGAGCCAGGATCGAGGTCCGGAATGCCGTCGGTGAAGACCAACTCGCCGCCCGTTGGCGCGTCGCCCTGTCCCTGCTCGCTCATGCCTGCACCTTTCACACGTTTTCGAACGGCCAGCGCCCAGCTGTGCTGGGGCGGAAGCATTTAGGTAGAAGCACTTTGGCTTACCACAAGGGAACTTGAGGTAAGTCCCGAGCCGTCTTGGTCGATTCTATTGGAGCGCATGCGACTCGGCCACTTCCGAACGACAACGATGTGGTCCCGACCCTGACTCGCCCCGAATTTCGGGCATCCTGGGGGCCCTGGCGGCGTGTCGCAACTGAGAATGCGTCGGCGCGAATCCACTTGAGGTTCAAGTGGAGGGTGAACCTATCTGCGGCCTCGAACTGCTTGACGGATGAGCGACCTGCGAACCGACTCGAGGTGCTCTGCGAGCTCATTCGCCCGCTCGAGCGTCTCGCCACCGGAGCGAGAGCGCCTCGAGCTGGTGGAAAGCGCCTGCTCGATGAGGCCGAACTCGTGGTGCGCGGCGGCACGGAACGGACGGAGGTGGCGTGGCTCGATCCCGACCTTCTCAAGCTCGACGAGCGTGCTCAGCATCGTGAGCTCGTCGTCCTGGTACCGGCTCGCCGCCGGGATGAGCCCAGCGCTCACTGCCTGCTCGAGCAATGCAGGCTTCGCCCCCGAGCGCTCGAGGAGCTGCGCGCGGTCAAGCACGGTCCCTGCAGCGAGCATCGTCTGCCGCTGCGGGGCCCTCGACCCAGGGAGCTCCGGCTCAAGGCCGCGGTCGAGTGCGTCGAAGTACTCGGCGATCACCTTGAGCGGCAGGTACAGGTCGCGCTGCATCGTGAGCACTTCGCGCAGACGAGCTACGTCACTCGCGGAGAACTTCCGGTAGCCCTTCGGCGTGCGCTCCGGATGCACGAGGTTCTTGTCCTCGAGGAAGCGGAGCTTCGAGGGGCTGAGCTCGGGGAACTCGACGTTCAGGCGCTGCAGGACCTGACCGATACTGAGCGTGCGGCCCTGTCCTCTGGGAGAAGCCGCCGCGGTAGCGGCCACGCTCAGTTCCCGGCAGACGCGGAGGTCAGGCTGGTGTCGAGGGGCGAGCTGTAGAACGTGAGGCGGAACTTACCCACCTGCACCTCTCCACCATTCGTGAGCACAGCGGAGTTGATGCGCTCACCGTTGTAGTACGTACCGTTGAGCGAGCCGAGGTCACGCATGTGGAACTCGCGGCCGTGCCTCGTGAATTCTGCGTGGCGGCGGGAGACCGTGACGTCGTCGAGGAAGATCTCCGCGTTCGGGTGTCGTCCGGCGACCTGCAGGTCCGTGTCGAGCAGGAACCTGGCCCCGACGTTGGATCCGCGGCGCACGATCAGGAGTGCGGAGCCGGAGGGAAGTGCGCTGATGGACTCCATCTCCTCCTTCGAGACGCCGCCAGCGATGAGCGCGGCGAGTTGCGCGCTGAAATCGCCCGTAAACGACATCGTCGAAGACTGCGTCTGCTCATCGACAACGCCGTCGCCTTCAGGGGTCCGCGCCTCAGCGTCAGAACCAGCCATATTTGCCTCCTCGAGTCGGTGCTCAAGCGTAGCGGAATCGGGGGTGCCCGAATTCCGGTCGGTTAACTGCACAAGCACCGCCAGCCATTGTGCGTCAGACGACTGAGTGTTGTCGAAACGAGAGCAGAAATCGTTGCGCCTTTCTCCCTCGGCGAACATTGCGCCCTCGGTACACTTCCTGAGTGCTAGACCTGTCTGCTTCCGGCGATCGCGCTGACTTCGACGACCGCTACGGCGGTGATCCCATCGCGCGGATGCGCGAACGGAAGTCCGCGCCGCTGACACGCAAGGTGCCCATGGCGAGCGGCATGTGGCTCGAGGATGCGGCTACGGGCTTCTACGGGCGTCTCGCCTCCGCCAACAAGCAGACGGTCACGCTGCAGGACTTCGACGGACAGCGCAAAGCCTTCCCAGCCGACTCGATCTTCCTGCTCGAGGACGAGGCGGTGCTCCTTGGCCCGCCTGCCGCGAAGCAGCCGTCCGGGCGCGCGCGTAGCGCCTCAGGCTCGTTCCATGTCGCCGACGCGAAGGCTCGCACGGCCAGGTCTGGACGCATCTTCGTGGAAGGCAAGCACGACGCTGAGCTCGTCGAGAAGGTGTGGGGCCACGACCTGCGCATCGACGGGGTCGTCGTCGAGTTCCTGCAGGGCGCGGATCACCTCGCCGAGGTGCTCACGGTCTTCGGGCCGAGCCCCACCCGGCGCGTCGGCGTGCTGCTTGACCACCTCGTCAAGGGCTCGAAAGAGCAGCGCATCGCGGACGACATCACGAAACGCTTCGGCGCGTCTCACGTGCGCGTCGTCGGGCACCCGTACGTCGACGTCTGGCAGTCCGTCAAGCCGGAGCGGCTCGGGCTCAAGGCGTGGCCGGTCATCCCCCGTGGGCAGGACTGGAAGAAGGGCATCTGCCGCGCACTCGGCTGGCCGGCGGAAGAGCAGGCGGACACCGCGAGAGCGTGGCAGCGCATCCTGGAGCGGGTCCGCGACTACCGCGACCTCGAGCCATCGCTCCTCGGGCGGGTCGAGGAGCTCATCGACTTCGTCACGGAGCCTGGCGACGCAGGTACCTGACCGCGTACACGGCACCGGCCGCGACGTGGAGCACCGTGCCGATCAGGAGCATCCACCAGGTGATCCCGCGAAGCGGCTCCGCTGGCACCTGAGCCGCGAACGACAGCAGGTGCAGGGGCATCGCGACCATGATGAACGCCGACCTCACCTTGCCGAGCAGGTTGACGCGTCCCTCCCTGACCCGCTCGAGTCGCGTGAGCCCGATGACAAGCAGCGCCGCGTCGCACAGGAAGATCGTGATCAGCACGAACCACGGGAAGTAGCCGAGAAGAGCCAGGCCGAGCCCGATGATGATGATGCCGAGGCGATCAGCGACCGGGTCGAGGATCTCGCCGACACGCGAGACCTGCCCGAGGCGGCGAGCGAGGAAGCCGTCGATCCAGTCGGTCGCGCCGAACGCGGCGAGGCTCAGCGTGGCTGCGAGCTCACGACCGTCGGCGGCGAGCCAGATCGTCAGCGGGACGAAGACGAGCAGCCTGGCCACCGAGATGGCGTTCGGCAGCGTCGCCCACCGCATCGGGGCCTCCTGCTGCTCCTGTCCCATGCGCACATTGTCTCAGCGAGTCGGTCTCCTGTGCTGGGGAGGCCAGCGTGTCGGTGGATGTTCGTAGGCTGTCCTCGATGAGATTCCTGCACACTTCCGACTGGCACATCGGGCGCACCTTCCACGGCTACTCGACGCTCGAGGCGCTTTCCGGCGTACTCGACGCGATCCCTTCGATCGTGCGCGAGCACCACGTCGACGCAGTACTCGTCGCTGGTGACGTGTTCGATTCGACCACACCTTCCGGGGCGGCCCTCGAGGTCCTCACGGCGGCGATCCGCGCGATCCGCGCGGCAGGTGCCGTCGTGGTCCTCTCGAGCGGCAACCACGACTCGGCCGCGAGGCTCGGCTTCCAATCCGAGTGGGCGGCGTTCGGCGGCGTGCACGTGCGCGCCGTCGCGGGCGCAGCGACGCTCCAGGAGCCGGTGCTGCTGACCGACGAGCACGGTGAGGTCGCCGTCTACGGCATTCCGTACCTGGAGCCGCTCCTCCTCAGGGGCAGCCTCCCCGAGGGAACGCCGAGCACGCAGGCCGGTGTCCTCGAGGTCGCCATGGACGCGGTGCGCACCGACGCGGCTGCGCGCGGCGTGCGTTCGCTGGTGCTCGCTCACTGCTTCGCTGGGGCCAGCCTCGCGGAAGCGGAGGGGCTCGAGCGCGACATCACGGCTGGCGGCCTGGACATCGTGCCGACGAGCACGTTCGAAGGTGTCGACTACGCGGCGCTCGGCCACATTCACGGCAGGCAGACGCTCACGGACTCCATCAGGTACTCCGGCGCTCCGCTGCACTTCACGTTCGGCGAGGGAGGGAAGCCCCGCGGCGGCTGGCTCGTGGATGTCGGCGCTGGCGGGCTCGAGCGGGTCACCTGGGTCGACCTTCCCGTCCCGCGTGAGATGACGACGCTCCGCGGCACGCTCGATGAGCTGCTCGCCTCCCCCGCACACGCGCCCGCGGAACAGCACTGGGTTCGTGCGGTGCTGACGGACGACGTGCGTCCCCTCGACTCAATGCGCCGCCTCCAGCAGCGCTTCCCCTACTGCGCGCTCATCGAATTCGCGCCGAGCTCCCCGGAGCAGCACGCCGCCGCCGGCTACGCCGCGAGGGTGAGCGCGGGCAGGAGCGACACGGATCTCGTCGACGGGTTCCTCGCCTTTGTCAGGCGCGGCAACGGCCTGAGCGACGACGAGCGAGACCTCGTCACGAAGCAGCTCGCGCAACTGGGGGCAGAGTCATGAGGATCACCGCGTTGAGGATCGCGGGCTTCGGCCCCTTCCGCGCCGAGCAGCGCATCGACTTCGAGCAGTTCGCGGGCGACGGCGTGTTCCTGATCAGCGGGAAGACCGGCTCGGGGAAGTCGAGTGTGCTCGACGCCATCGTGTTCGCGCTGTACGGCAGTGTGCCCCGCTACGAAGGCCTCAGCGGCCACGGCATCCGCAGCCATCACGCCGCACCAGAAGACCCGAGCTACGTCGAGCTCGAGTTCGAGCTCGGAGACACCAGGTACCTCCTCCGACGCGAGCCAGAGTACGAGCGTCCGAAGCGGCGCGGCACCGGAACGACCAAGCACAGCGCAGCTGCGCAGTTCTCCAAGCGAGTCGAGGGCGAGTGGCACGGCATCGCGGCGAGGCCCGTGGATGTCGCCAAGGCGCTCTCGGAGGTGCTCCCGCTCTCTCGGGCGCAGTTCCTGCAGGTAGTGCTGCTCGCCCAGAACCGCTTCCAGGAGTTCCTGCACGCGACGACCGGGGACCGGCAGGCTGTGCTGAGGGCCCTCTTCGCGACTGACCGCTTCAAGCGCCTCACGGCCAGCGTCGTCGACGCTCGGCGGGAAGCCGTCGATGCCGCGGCACTTGCGACAGCCAACGTGGAGCGCATCGCGCTCGAGATCGAGACACTCGCCCCAGCGGAAGCACTCGCGGGTGAGCCCCCTGAGTCGGGCCCTGAGTCGGGCCCTGACCTGAGCTCGGAGGCCGCCCCGAAGCTTGCCCTGGAGCCAGAAGACCGGGCCGAATCGACGGCACCGCTCTCCCTCGCAGACGCAGAGGCCCGACTCGCCCTCGTCGCGCTTGCGGCGGCCCGCGCCTCCGTGCAGGCGGCCGAGACGGCCGCCAGGCAGCAGCGCGCGGAGGCTGAGCTCGGCGAGGCGAGGCGAGTCCTGGAGCTGCAGACCCGGCGGCAGCGCCTCACGGAGGACCACGCGAGGCTCGCCCTCGAGGCGGACGCGATCGCGGAATCCCGACGTCGCCTCGCGCTTGCCGGCGCCGCGGCGCCCTTGGCGACTGGCCTCGAGCGGTGCGCCTCGACTACGGCCAAGCTCGGAGACCTGAACGCCGCTCGCTCCCGCGCATCGCGGGCCCTTGTCGCGCACCTGCCCGACGTCGTGCTCGACGCTCTGCTCGACGCCGCGGTCGACGCCGCAGTCGACGCCCCGGCCGACGTCGTGGTCGACGCCCCGGCCGACGATGCGGCCGACGATGGCGCCGGAGTCGAACTCAGCGTCGCATCCCTGTCTGAACTTGTGGATGAGTCGACGCGTGTCCTCGGGTCGATGGAGGACCTCCTGCGCCTGGAGAACGCGCTGCCGGGGTCCAGGACGAAACTCGACAAGCTGCGTTCGGCGCGGACCACCGCAGGGGCGAAGCTGGAGAAGGTGTCCGCCGAGCTCGCTCTGCTCCCCGAGCGCCGATCTCGCCTCCACGACTCCATCACGAGCAGTGAGGTCCAGGCGGCCACCGCCAAGAGCGCCGAGGAACGCCTCGAGCTGACGACGCAGCTCATCGCGGTCGGCGTCGAACACGCGCGCCTCGCGGATGAGCAGGTCCAGGCGCTGGCGCGCAGCGCGCGACTCGGTGACCTCGCGAGCACGCAGGCCGCCGCCGAACGTGCACTCATCGCACGGCGCCTCGCCTCCAGCGCGGTTGTGCTCGCGCAGGAGCTGCTCGAGGACACGCCGTGCCCGGTCTGCGGCAGCCGCGAGCATCCCGCACCGGCCTCTGGAGGCACGGACGACGCAGACGACGCAGACGACGTGAGCAACTTGAGCGACGTGAGCGACGAGGCGCTCGAACGGGCGCGCACGGCAGCGGCGAAGGCGAACGACGAGCACGCAGAAGCTCAGCTTGAGCTTTCGGCGCTTGTGCGGCGGGCGAGCGCCCTGGAGGCACGCCTCGATGGGCAGTCGAGCGAGCAGCTCGACCTTGCCCTCGCCGAGGCGAAGCAGCTGGTCGCGACCGCCAGGGAAGCGGCGCTGGCGCTGGACAAGCACCGCAAGGATCTCGCTGACCTCGAAAGGCGCGAGCAGTCGCTGCTGGGTGAGCAGGAGAGGGCGCGATCGCGCGATGGGGAGCTGGCCGCAGAGATCAGCGCTCTTGATGCGCGCATCCTCGCCGACACCGCTCGAGTCGACGCCGGGCTCGAGGGCTTCGCATCGATCAGCGCTCGAGCGCACCACGTCGGCCGAACTCGGGAGCTCGCGGTGTCGCTCCTCGGCGTCACCCGCGACCGCGACGCAGCCAGGAACGCTGCAGAGGAGGCCGAAGCGCACCTCGAGGCGGCGCTCGCCGAGTCGCCGTTCGCCGACCGGTTCGCCGCCAGCGACGCGACGCTCCCCAGGGCGAAGGCCGACGAACTCGACACGCGCATCCGGAAGCACGAGCAGGCGGCAGCTGCGGCAGCCACCGCCCTGGCCGATCCGAGCCTGCACGACCTACCGGAGGAGCCCTCCGACGTCGCGGCGGCAGTGGAGGCGAGGGCGTCGGCGGGGCGCGCCCACGAAGCGCAGATCGCCAGGCAGACGAGTCTCGGCGAGCAGGCCAACCGGCTCGGCGAGCTGGTCAGACAGCTCGCCGAGGAGCTCACGACCAGCGAGGCGCTGCTCGCTCGCGCGGAGACGCTGCGCGTGCTCGCTGGCACCCTGTCCGGCCAGGAGCCCAACGAGAAGCGCATGAGCCTCGAGGCCTACGTCCTCGCAGCCGAGCTCGAGGAGATCGTCGCCGCCGCGAACGCCCAGCTCGCGCGCATGACCGCGGGACGCTACAGCCTGGAGCACGACGACGGCCTCCAGTACCGAGGGGCCCAGTCGGGCCTCGGTCTGCGCATCGCGGACGCCTACACGGGACGCTCCAGGGCCACCGAGTCGCTCTCGGGGGGCGAGACGTTCCTCGCCTCCCTCGCGCTTGCCCTGGGCCTCGCCGAAACGGTCACGGCCCGCGCCGGTGGCGTTCGCCTCGACACGCTCTTCATCGACGAGGGATTCGGCTCACTCGATGCGGAGACGCTGGGCGCAGCCATGGCCACGCTCGACCGCCTCCGCAGCGGAGGGCGGACGATCGGCGTCATCAGCCACGTCGAGGCCATGCAGGAGCAGATCTCTGCCAAGCTCCAGGTCGCCGTCGACTCGCACGGCGAGAGCCGGGTGCTCGACCCGCACGGGTGAGCAGGTGACACGGGTGAGCAGCGGGCACGGGTGAGCAGGTGGCACGGGTGAGCACCGGGCACGCGTGAGGGGGTGCGCAGCTGGGCCAGGCGGGAGGGGTGCGCAGCAGACTCGCGCGGTGAACTCGATACGATCAGCGGATGGACCCCGACGAGCACGGCTACCACCAGCCAGGCCCAGCTTCCGTGCGCGTCGACGTGTGGCTCTGGGCCGTGCGCATCTACAAGACGCGCAGCGCGGCGACGGCGGCCTGCAAGGCAGGGCACGTGAAGATCGACGGCGACCGGGCCAAGCCGGCGCAGCGCATCCACGTCGGCGACGAGGTGCGTGTGCGCACCGACCGCGATCGCATCCTCGTCGCACGGGAGCTGCTCAAGAAACGGGTCGGCGCGCCCGTCGCCGCGAAAGCGCTCATCGACAACTCCCCACCGCCTCCCCCGCGCGAGTTCACGGCTCCCATCGGATTCCGCGATCGCGGGGCAGGCCGGCCCACGAAGCGGGAGCGTCGGGAGATCGACCGGATCCGCGGCCGCGAGATCGACCCGGAGCCCTGGGACACAGACGAGTGAGCGGGCGGCCGACGCGTGTCGGCCGCCCGTGCCCTGTCGGAGGGCATCCCGCCTAGGGAGTGTCTGACAGCAGATCGAGCGATCAGGGCGATCGGAGGAGGCGAGACACAGTCAGACACGACCTAGCCTTTGATGGCGTTGCGCTCCCCCGCTCGCACGGGCACCGTGAGGCGGTTGTCTGCGGCGGGCGTCGGGCAGACGAACTGGTCGCTGAAGGCGCACGGCGGCAGGTACGCGCGGTTGAAGTCGATCGTTGTCGTGCCGTCGGCTTCCGCCGCTGGGACGGTGAGGAACCGGAACCGGTAGCTCTCGTCGCCGCTGGTCGCATCCGCGAAGACAACCTGCAGGCCAGCTTCGGAGTGGTCGGCGTCGATCGAGAACTGGGATCCGCCGAGCGTGAAGTCGAGCTTCCCGCCGAGGTCTTTCTTGGAGACGTAGCCGTCGGCCTGGAGCACGTCGACCTGCTCGGTGGACGGGCGGAAGGTGGCGGAGACGACGTAGTCGTCGCCGGGGGCGTAGCTGTCGATGCCGAGGAGTGCTGCGCGTCCGGGAGACGCCGGGTCCAGCACGCGGAGTGCGCGCTGGTCGTCGCGTGCGAAGGCGCGGAGGATGCGCTCGCCGTCGCGGAGTTCCGCGCCGGCGGTGAGCGTGGCCCGGTCCCCGACGGCTTCGCCGGAGGCGTCCGTGTACCCGCTCGCGGCGAGGCCACTGCCGACGACAGCCCCGTCCTCGATCGTCCAGGCTCCCGCTACGGTGTCGAGCTCGAGCTCGATGCCGTCGGCGAGCCAGTTCGTGGCGACAAGGGCTGCCGGTCCGTACGGGGCTCGGACTGCACCCTCACGACTGCCGTGCCAGGCCGCCCAGCGCTCGGCGAACTGGTCTCCTGTAGTGGTGCTCTGCTGCGTGCTCATGCTGCTCCCTCTCCTCGTTCTCTCTGCTGATCTCGCCGATGAGTCTCAAGGTACTCAAGGCGACCGCGTCGTTCTCGCGGAACGACACGGCGTTTGTCCGCGGGCGCGAGAACGCTCCCACAAACGGGTTCGATGTGTAGGGGCCGACCGCGAACCGGCGCAGATGAACGGTGCCGTCACTCTGCACGATGCGCGAGTCAGCGCGCCGCACCTCGATGACGCCGGTGGCGAGGCTTCCCTCCGGGGTGGCCGCGATCCGCTCGCGACCCTCGCCGGACTCGATGAGCTGGCGCAGCGCCTCGTTGTCGGTGTGCGCGACGTCCGAGTCCGGTAGCCAGGCGTCGATGAGCGCGCGGGCCGAGAACTGGCGCTCGAGCGTTGTGCCCTTCGCGCGGAACAGTCCGGCCTCCTCGTCCTCCCACACGCGGAGGTCGCCGCCGAGGAAGTGCACGACGCCGGCCTCGCTCAGCGCGAGGAGCTCGTCGAGGCGGTGCCCCGGCGGGCCGGACGCGACGTAGCTGAAGAAGCCCTTCCACCAGACACGCACGTCACCGGCGAGCGATGCCGGGGACCAGTTGGGCGCATCCTGAAACTCGACGAACGTCATGAACGAGAAGAGCAGCGCGAGGAAGAGCCCCTGACTCTCGCTGTTCCCTTGGCTGTTCCTTCGCCGCAGGTCTTCGCGGATGTAGTCGTGGAGAGCGACGGACACGGAACCGACGTCGGTGGCGGCGGCCCCGCGCAGCGGGTGGTCGAAGGTCTCGATGTCGAGCTCGTCGCTCGGGTCGACGAGGGCGGCGACGACTGCCTCGTGGAGTTCTGGCGACTGCGCGCCGTAGCGGTCGAGGTCGGCCCGGAACTCGACCCAGGAGACGCGCACGCGCTCCGGGTGCCCGGTGAAGAGCTCGCGGTAGTAGCCGTGGAGCATCTCCTTCGCCAGGAGCGGCCAGAAGTGGGTGCGGAAGTCGAGGATGTCGTGCTGCGCGACGACCTCCCTGGCGATATCTGCGGTGAAGTAGCGGGTCTCGAACGGCTCGCCCTGCAGCACGCTCGTGACCTTCGAGTGGTACGGCACTCCTCGCCTGGAACCGACGAGGATGCGCGGCTCGCGCCCGGACGGGAGGTACGTCAGGCGTCCCTCTTCTGCGCCCTGCACGAACGTTCCGCCCCTGCCCTCGGTGAGGAGCACAAGCAGGTCGACGGCGGCGAGGCCCAGCCCGCGGACGATGACGGGTTCACCGGCCTCGACTGCGCTGAAGTCGGCGTCTGCCGTGAACGAGGGAGGCACGTAGGCGAGGTCGTGGCGAGCGGCGAAGTCGCTCAGTTCGGCGGCCCTGGTTCCCTCGTGGACGAGGGTGCCTGAGTGCCCGAGCGCGTAGACGACCACGTCGACCGTCAGCCCGTCGCCCGTATCGAGTTCGACTCGCTGGGAGCCGTTCTCGAGCGTCGTGACGCCCGTCACCTGCGCGGTGTGCACCAGCACGGTCAACCCCTGCGGCGCGGCATCTGCGGCCTGTTCGAAGAACCAGCCGAGGTACCGGCTCTGGAGTCGACGCGTCGGGAAGCTCGCCGGCCCGAGGGTCCGCACCTCGGCGGCGACCAAGGGGTCCTCCTCGTCGAGGTCGTAGCCAGGCAGCTCACCGTTCGTGGCCAGCTGCGCCCACTCGACGAGTGATGGTCCTTCGCGGACCGGCCCCTCGATGGTGCTCGTCTCGTCGGTGAACATCGTGACGTCGGCCGCGAGCGAGTTGAGCTTGAGGAGGCCGGATTGGGCGTCGCGCCAGATCCGACCGGCACCTGGCGGGTGGGGGTCGATGAGGTGCACGACGAGCTGGCCGGTGGTGTCGGCGTCGTAGTTCGCGACGATTCGCTCGAGGAGACCGGCGCCACGAGGTCCTGCGCCGAGCACCGCGATGCACCGGGCCCCCTTGCTGCTGTCGGCGTCGATGAGCCTGGCGGCGGATGTCATGCGATGGCCTCGAGGACTCGCTCGGTGGGCCGACCACCGGGGATCGCGTCGACGAGCGCCCGCGTGTAGGTGTTGGTGCTGCGCTCGAAGACCTCGTCAACCGTGCCCTCCTCGAGCAGCTCTCCCCCGCGGAGCACGCCGACCCGGTCGGCGATCTGCCGGACGACGCCGAGGTCGTGCGTGATAAAGAGGTAGCTCAGTGAGTGCTCGGCCTGGAGGTCGACCAGCAGCTGCAGGATCTGGGCCTGCACGGAGACGTCGAGCGCCGACACTGCCTCGTCGAGCACGATCAACTCGGGCTTGAGCGCGAGCGCCCTGGCGATGGCGACGCGCTGGCGCTGCCCACCGGAGAGCTGCGTGGAGCGCCGCTCGGCGAAGCTCTCGGGGAGCGCGACGTCCTCGAGCAGCTCGAGCACGCGCGCTCGCCGTGATGCCTTGTCGCCGACGCCGAACGCGCGCAGGGGTTGCTCGATGGACTCGGCAACGGTGAAGCGCGGGTCGAGCGAGGAGTACGGGTCCTGATGCACAAGCCCCGTCCTGCGCCGAAATGCCCTGAGCGCGGCGCCTCGTGCTCCCGCGACCTCGACACCGTCGAGGCGGATGCCGCCCTGGTCCGGCCGTTCGAGGAGCAGCGCGAGTCGCACCGTGGTGCTCTTGCCTGAGCCCGATTCTCCGACGAGCGCGTAGCTCTCGCCGCGCGCGATCGAGAACGAGACGTCCTTCGTCGCGTCCACGCGTGCTCCGCCGGGGAGCCGGAAGGTCTTGCTGAGGCCGGAGACCTCGAGCACTGGCCGGCTCCGGTCTCTCGCGAGGGAGCCCTGCGCCGGCACGAGCCGGGTCGAGCTCCTCGTCGGCGCCGCCGCGACGAGTCTCCTCGTGTACGGGTGCTGCGGGTCCTCGAGCACCTGGGCGGCCGGGCCGGCTTCGACGATGACGCCGTGCTGCATGACCAGGATGCGGTCCGCGCGGTCGGCGGCGACGCCGAGGTCGTGGGTGATGAAGAGCACCGCCGTGGAGGCGACGGCGGCGCGCTCCGCGATGAGGTCGAGAATCTGGCGCTGCACCGTCACATCAAGGGCGCTTGTCGGCTCGTCGGCGATGATGAGGCCCGGCGAGGCTGCGAGCGCCGCCGCGATGAGGACGCGCTGCCGCATGCCGCCGGAGAACTGGTGCGGGTACTGGGCTGCTCGCTTGGCGGCGTCCGGGATGCCCGCATCGGCCAGCAGCTCGACGGCTCGCGCACGTGCATCCCTCTTCGTGGCAAGTCCGTGGATGAGGAGCACTTCGGCAACCTGCGAGCCGACCGTCTGCAGCGGGTTGAGCGAGGCGGAGGGGTCCTGCGGGATGAGGCCGATGCGCGCGCCGCGCACGGCGCGCCACTCGAGTGGGGTGAGGGCAGTGAGGTCGAGTCCGTCGTAGCGGAGCGCCTCCGCGCTGACGTCGGTGCTCGACGGCAGGAGGTCGACGATCGACTTCGCGACGCTCGTCTTGCCCGAGCCGGACTCGCCGACGATCGCGACCTGCTCGCCCGGGTAGACGTCGAAGGAGACGCCGGCGACGGCGAGCGTCGTAGCGCCCTTGTAGGCGAGCTGTAGGCCGCGCACGGAGAGCAGGGGCTCGGCGGGATCCCCGCCGGAGATGGGCGAGTGCGTTAAGGTCATGAGCGGTCTCCTCGGTCTTGGAGCCAGCGGGAGAGGCGGGCTGTGGAGAGCACCACGGCGACGATCACGAGGCCGGGCAGCGTCGTGAGCCACCAGGCGGCCTGCAGGTAGTCGCGTCCCTCTGAGATGAGCGCGCCCCACTCGGGCTGGGGCGGCGGGGCGCCGAAACCGAGGAAGCTGAGCGCGGAGATGGCGAGCACTGCTGCACCGAACTCGATGGCGGCAAGCGCGAGCACCGGGGTGATCGCGGCGGGCAGCACCTGTCGGAAGATGATGCTGGGCCAGCGGGCGCCGGACAGCTTCGCTGCTTCGATGTACCCGGCCGTCGCGACCGAGAGCACCTGCGAGCGCATGATGCGTGCGAAGGCTGCGGTGGACGCGAGGCCAACCGCGATGGCGATGTTGAGCGTCCCGAAGCCGAGGCCCGTGATGATGGTGAGCGAGAGCAGGAGCGCCGGGATCGCGAGGATGACATCCATGAACCGCATGATCGCCTCGTCGACGATCCCGCGCAGGTAGCCGGCGAGGAGGCCGAGAAGCGCGCCGGTGCCGAGGGCGATGACGACGGCGAGGCCGGAGGCCAGGAGGGTGGTCTGCGATCCGTAGATGAAGCGAGCGAGGGTGTCCCGGCCGAGGTTGTCCGTACCGAACGGGTGCGCGGCGCTCGGCGGCTGCAGGCGGTCGAGGAGCGTTCCGTTGATCGCGTCGTACGGCGTGAAGACGGACGGGATGATCGCCCAGGCGATGACCGTGGCGAGCACGGCGAGCGCGAGGATGAGGGACGGCAGGCGCAGGAGGCCGCTGAAGCGTGCAAACGACGACGACTTGACCCCTTCTGGCACCGGTTGCGGCGCCCGCTCAGCTGTCCCGTGACCTTGCCCGGCCGGGTTGTCGCGGTTCTCCGGGTTGTCGCGGTTCTCCGGGTTGTCGCGGTTTTCCGGGGCGCTGGGCGCGATGTAGCGTTCCGTGCGGCTGAGCGGGGCGAGCCCCGGCACGGTCTCGAGAAGAGGCTGGCTCATGCTGGGACCTCGTTCTTGCTCGCTTTGGCTGGCTCGCTCGGCGCGAGCCCGGGGGTCAGCGTCGACGCTGAGCGGCCCTTGGACGAGGGACGCTGCTGTTTCGTGGAATGCGTCAGGCGCGGGTCGATGAGCGGGTAGAGCGCGTCGACGATGAGGTTGGTCACGACGAACACGACCGCGGCGAAGACGACAGCGATCATGACAAGCGGGATGTCGCGGTTCGCGACGGCTGTCACGATCATGCGGCCGACGCCGTCACGGGAGAAGACGGTCTCGGTGACGACGGTGCCGGCGAGGAGCTGGCCCACGAGCACACCGCCGATCGTGAGCGTCGGAAGGGCTGCGTTGCGAAGAGCGTGGCGGACAAGGATGCGCGTGTCTCCCGCGCCCTTCGCCCTGGCCTGCTCGACGAACGGACGCGCGAGCGTCTCGTGGAGGCTGCGCGTCAGCACCTGCGCGAGGTAGGCCCCCGTTGGAATGGACAGCGTGAGCGCGGGCAGGATGAGCCCGACGAACCCGGTGCTTCCGAAGGCCGGCACCCAGCCGAGCTGGAACGAGAAGACCTGCAGGAGGAGCAGGCCCAACCAGAACGTCGGGACGGCGATGGCGAGCGACGGCAGCGACTGGAGGATGCCGCGCAGCCAGGATGATCGGACGAGGTTGCTGACGAGCGCGAGGCCGACGCCGCCGACGATGGAGAGGACAAGCGCCGCCCCGGCGAGCGTCGCCGTGGACGGGAGGGCACGGGCAAGCACTTCGGTCGCGGGGATTCCGTTCTGCACGGAGCTTCCGAAATCGAGGACAAGCGCGCCGCCGAGGGCCGCGAGGTACTGCTCGTGGAACGGGGCGTCGAGTCCGAGCTCGGCGCGCAGCGCCTCGATGGCGGCGGGGTCGGCAGCACCCTCACCTCCACCGGCGGCGGCCACAGCCGCCGCGTCACCGGGGAGCAGATAGAGCAGGAGGAACGAGAGCGTGAAGGCCGCCCAGAGGACCAGGATCCCCAGGGCGAACCTGGCAGCGAAGTAGCGGACCATCGAGTTACTCCGCGGCCTTCCAGGCTGCCGAGAAGTCAAGTCGGCTTGATGCCTCGAACTGTGCACCCTGGACGCCAGGCGCCTGGACGAGGTTCGTGGAGAGCTGGATGACGGGCACGGCGTAGCCCTCCTCGAGCAGCTGCGTGACGGCGGCGTCGACCTCGGTCTGGCGTGCATCCGCGTCGATCACGGCTGCCTGCGAGCCCAGGACCTCGTCGATCGGGCCGACCTCGCGGTAGTTGTACTTGTTGCCGCCCTCGGCCGAGAAGAAGACGCGAAGCGCGTCGGGGTCGGCGCGCGTGATGTTGGCCCAAGTGAACGGCTGCGTACCGTCATTGATGGCGGTGACGTCGGCGATGGCGCCTTCGCGGAGCTGCAGGTCGATGCCGACGGCCGCCAGCTGCACCTGCACCTGCTCGAGCACGTTCGTGGTCGGCTGCCAGTAGTTGAGCTCAAAGCTCAGCTTCTGCCCGTCCTTCTCGCGGACGCCGTCCGCTCCTTCGGTCCAGCCCGCCTCGTCGAGCAGCTTGGCCGCTTCTTCCGGGTTGAACTCGAGGATGTCGCTCTTGTCGCTGTAGTAGGGCGTCGACGTGGCGAGCACGCTCGTCGCGGGGCTGTCCTCCGGCGTCAGGAGCGCGAGGAGCTCCTCGCGGTTGATGCTCTTCTGCACTGCGAGGCGCACCTTCTCGTCCGACAGGATCGGGTGAGATGCGTTCGGGATGAGGTTGTACACGACGCCGGGGTTCGCGCGGTTCTCGACGCTTGCTCCTGCGCTCTTGAGCGGGTCGAGGTCGACGAAGGACACGTCGGTCGACACGTCGAGCTGGCCGGACTGGAGCGAACCGGTGAGCGTCGATGCCTCTGGAATGACGGAGTACGTGATGGTGTCGAGGTACGGGCGCTCGGTGTTGCCCGTCGTGGATGCTCCCCACGCGTAGTCCTCACGCGCGGAGAGCACCGTCTCGGCGTTCGGCGTATAGGACTCGACGGAGAACGGGCCGGAGCCGATGAAGTCGCCTGCGCAGCGCTGCTCCTGGCTGAGCTTCGTGCTCTCCGTGGAGACGAGCCCGAGCGTGAAGGTCGAGGTGGCCTGCAGGAACTGCGCGGAGGGCTCGGCGAACGTGTAGGTGACGGTCTGCGGGTCGACGACAGTGACCGACTCGAGTCCGGCGAGGTAGAGGTTGCCGAGCGCGGACTTCGCGCCGAGCGCCTGGACCCCCTCGGCGTTCGCCTTGACGGCCTCCGCGTCGATCGGGGTTCCGTCCGCGAAGGTCGGACCTTCGGCGAGCTTGAAGGTGAATTCCTTGGCGTCGTCGGAGATCTGCCACGACTCGGCGAGCCACGGCAGCACCTCCCCCGTCTCCACGTCCTGCGTCGTGAGCGACGCGACGGTCTGACGGGCGATGTTGACGTTGTTGTTGTTCCCGACCTGCGCGGGGTCGATGCATCCGATGTCGCTGAGGATGCCGACGCGGAGGTTTCCGCCTTGCACGGGGTCCGCATCCGCCGCCGGAGTCGCCCCAGACTGCCCGGCGCACGACGCCAGGGCCATCATCCCGACCGCAGCGAGGGCGGCAGCGGAGAGGGATCTGGTCGAGCGGGTCATCTGGACTCCTTCGTGGTGGGGAATGTCCCGAGACTAAGAAGACGGCCGCCCGCGGAAGCGGGCGGCCGAAACCTCGGGTACCAGGAGGACATGCGGGGTCACATAGTTCCGGTGAGCCTTCAGGAGAGGAACGCCGTGAGGTCCTGGAGCTCCTGGGGCGAGATGCCGTGGGCGAGGCCCTGGTAGAGCCGCTCGGTCGCGGTGGTGTGCCCTGCGAGCCAGCCGGTGGTCCGCTCGAAGGTCGCGTCGCTGACGATCTGGTCCCGGTCGCCCCGACCGAAGAACACGGCTGGGCGGATGCGGGCGAGCGCTTCGTCGCCGGGCTGCTCTCCCTGCAGGGAGAAGCCGGAGAGCACTGCGCCCCATTCGAAGCGCTGCGGGTCTCGGCGCAGGAGCTGGGTCACCATGAGTCCGCCCTGCGAGAAGCCGATGGGGATGACGTTCGCCCCCGGTGGCGTGTTCGCGTCGAGCCAGGCGAGCACCGCGTCGGTCGCGGCCGAGGCGCTGGCCGGGTCCGGGAGGCCAGGGCGATCGATGGGAACCCACGCGTAGGAGCCCACCTCGTCCGGCGTCTGCTCGCGCAGCACAATGGGGGCGCGCAGCGAGGCCCAGTCGAAGCCCGTGCTGATCGCCGGCAGCAGGCTCGTGAGGTCGTCCTCGTGGGAGCCGTAGCCGTGCATGAGCAGCAGGATCGGCCGCTTGCCCACCGCACCGCTCTTGCTTCCGGCGAAGGAGGACAGGGCCGTCGTGATGCTGAGGTCGCTCACGCGGCCACCGCCTGCTCACGAGTGCGAAGCACAACCTCTGAGCTCCAGGGGTCGAGGACCGTGATGGCCGCGCCATCGTCGGCGAACTGCAGGCCAGCGCCGCGCAGCCGATCGGCGACCGCGTCGAGCTCCGAGCGCTCCGGCACCTCGATGGTGAGTTGGCCGAGGCCGAGGGTCGCGGCCCTCGGGCCCGCACCGGCGCTGTTCCAGACGTTGAGGGCAACGTGGTGGTGGTAGCCGCCTGCGCTCACGAAGAGTGCGCCAGGGTAGGTCGTCGTGGTCTCGAAACCGAGCGTGTCGACGTAGAACCCCTTCGCGGTGTCGACGTCGCCGACCTGCAGGTGCACGTGACCGACGTCAGCTCCGGCGCTCTCGGGCGCATCCGCCGTCGCCTCGACGAGGTTGGCGCGCAAGTATGCGTTCGGGTCGAGGAACTCGGTCGACATGGCGATGCGCCCAGATGCGTCGAGCCACGTGTTCCGCGGACGGTCGGTGTAGAGCTCGATGCCGTTGCCCTCGGGATCGGTGAAGTAGAACGCCTCGCTCACGTGATGGTCGGAGGAGCCGACGAACTGCGAGCGCTTGTGCTGCGCCGCCCGGTACACGGTTGCGGCGAGGTCGCTCGGAGTCTCGAAGAGGAGGGCTGTGTGGAACAGTCCGGCGGCGCGGCGCGACGGGACGGGAGGCCTGGAGTGTGGCGGAGGCGCACGAGCGGCACTGAACCGCGGCCGAGGGTGATCTCTCCGTTGGACTCCGAGATGGGCTCAAGGGCAAGAGCGCTGCGGTAGTACTCGGATTGGGCGGCGAGGTCGCCGACGTGGAGGGAGACGAGGCCCATGCCGGTGCCTGCGTCGAGCTTGTCGCCATCTGATGTCGTCATGGCTGGAACCGTAGCACTCAAAAACTTGCATCTACAAGTAAAAGTCGTGAGAATGGAGTCATGACCGAACCGAGATGGCTGTCCGCAGACGAGCAGCACTCCTGGCTGCACTTCATCGGGGTCGTCGAGCTCCTCCCCGGCGCGCTCGACACGCAACTCGGCAACGACGCCGGCATCACGCACTACGAGTATCTCGTGATGGCGGTGCTCTCGGAGTCGCCCGGTCGGAGCCTGCGCATGACCGACCTCGCGACGCGCACCAACGCCACGCTGCCTCGACTCTCGAGAGTTGTCCTCGGCCTCGAGCAGCGCGGGTACGTCGAGCGAATGAGCCACCCTGGCGACCGAAGAGCAAAGATCGCGAAGCTCAGCGACGCCGGCATGTCCTTCCTCGAGGAGACGGCGCCGGGCCATGTCGCGAAGGTGCGTGAGCTCATCGTCGACGCGCTCACGCCCGAGGAGTTCAGCACGCTCGGCCGGATCTCGCAGAAGCTGCTCGGCAGGATCGACCCCGAGGACCGCTTCGGCGTGCACCGAGTCGCCTCCGCGGCCTCGCCTGGCGACGCCGAGCCGCTGGCACGCCTCGGCATCGGAGCCCCCGCGACGCGCGCGCTTGCCGAGGCAGGGCAGCTGAATCTCGCCGACGTCGCGGGGGCCAGCCGGGAGCACCTGCTTGCTCTCCACGGCGTCGGACCTCGCGCCGTCGGCATCCTCGAGGCCGCCCTCGACGCACGCGGACTCTCGCCGCTCGAGCGCTGACGGCCAGGTACGGGACCCGACCGTCAGCAGCTCGGACGACGAGGGCGTGTCTGACACTCCTAGGCGGCTGCGAGGTGGGCCTCGCGCGCCACGCTGCGTGCCACGGGCCGCTCGCAGAGGTGATGCGCGTAGGCGGGGATCGTCAGGAAGGTCGGGAACTCGTCCTCGAGCGACACGCGTCGCAAGATCTCCGCCGCGGCGTCGAGGCGGTTCCCCTCGAACCTCGGCGCGTCGCTGAGCACACCCTCGAGCAGTGAGGCGACGAGACCTCGCGTCACCTTGGTGCCCGAGTCCGTGACGGTCTCCTGAGCGATCCACTGCCAGAGCTGCGATCGCGAGATCTCCGCCGTCGCCGCATCCTCCATGAGGTTGTCGATCGCGACCGCGCCGACGCCCCGAAGCCAGCTCTCGATGTAGCGCAGCGCGACCGACACGTTGGCGCGCACCCCCTCGTCGGTCACGTGCTTCTCGAGCGAGCGGACGTCAAGTAGTTGAGCCGCCGTCACCTCGACGTCCGAGCGGTCACGATCGAGCTGGTTCGCCCGGCCGCCGAGCACGGCGTCGAACTCGGCGCGGGCGACGTCGATGAGACCGGGATGCGCAACCCACGAGCCGTCGAAGCCGTCGGCAGCTTCCCTCGACTTATCGGCCCGCACCTTCTCGAGCGCGCGAGCCGTGACCTCCGGCTCGCGCGAATTGGGGATGAAGGCGCTCATGCCGCCGATGGCGTGCGCGCCGCGTGCGTGGCAGGTCCGCACAAGCAGCTCCGTGTAGGCACGCATGAACGGGACCGTCATGGTGATCCTGTCCCGGTTGGGGAAGACGTACTGAGGGCCACGCGAGCGGTAGTGCTTGATGAAGCTGAAGATGTAGTCCCATCTCCCTGCGTTGAGACCGGCGCAGTGCTCGCGCAGCTCGTACAGGATCTCGTCCATCTCGAAGGCGGCCGGCAGCGTCTCGATGAGCACGGTTGCCCTGATCGTGCCGTGGTCGATACCGAGCGCCCGCTCCGAGAAGGTGAAGACGTCGTCCCAGAGGCGCGCTTCGAGGTGATTCTCCAGCTTGGGCAGGTAGAAGTACGGACCGCGGCCCCGGGTGATGAGCTCACTCGCGTTGTGGAAGAAGTAGAGCCCAAAATCAACAAGGGAGCCTGAGGCTGGCCTCTGCTGGCCGGAACGGTCGGTGTAGCTCAGGTGCTTCTCGACGAGGTGCCAGCCCCGCGGCCGCACGATGATCGTCGGGGTCGCCTCTGCCGTGACCGTGTACTCCTTTCCTTCTGGGCTCGTGTATTCGATGCGCTCCCTGACAGCGTCGAGCAGGGAGACCTGGCCACCGACGATGTTCTGCCAGGTGGGGCTCGTGGCGTCCTCGAGGTCGGCCAGCCAGGCGTTGGCGCCCGAGTTGAGTGCGTTGATCGTCATCTTGCGGTCGGTGGGGCCCGTGATCTCGATGCGTCGATCCTCGAGGCCGGGGCCTGCCCCCGCGACGCGCCAGTTGCGGTCCTCCCTGATGGCGGCCGTCTCGCTCAGGAAGCGGAAGTCGCGACCGTTCTCGACGGCTTTCCGGCCGTCCATCCTGGCGAGCAGGCGCTCGTGTCGCCTCCCGGCGAACTGGTCGTGGAGTCGGAGGACGAAATCGAGGGCTTCCCGCGTGAGGATCTCGTCGAAGCGGTCGCCGGTGGGTCCCGTGACCTTGAGTCGTGGCTCTGGCGTGCTGTTCATGGTGGTGATTCCTGTCTGCTCAGTCAAGGTCTGTTCGGTCACGGTCTGTTCGGTCACGGTCTGTTCGGTCACGGTGTCAGGAGAACTGCTCGGACTCGGTGGAGCCCACGAGCGCGAGGGTCGAGCTGCTCGGGTTGAGGCTCGAGGAGAGGCGATCGAAGTAGCCGGTCCCGACCTCGCGCTGGTGCCTGGTGGCGGTGTAGCCGTCGGCCTCGCTCGCGAACTCGGCCTCCTGCAGGTCGACGTAGGCGCTCATGTGGCGGGCGCTGTAGTCGCGGGCGAGCGTGTACATGGAGTGGTTGAGGGCGTGGAACCCGGCGAGGGTGATGAACTGGAACGTGTACCCCATCGCCGCGAGCTCGCGTTGGAACGCCGCGATCTGCGCGTCGTCGAGGTGGCGCTTCCAGTTGAACGATGGCGAGCAGTTGTAGGCCAGCTTCTTGCCAGGGAACTCCGCGTGGATGCTCTCGGCGAAGGTCCGGGCCAGCTCGAGATCGGGCTCGCCGCTCTCGACCCAGAGCAGGTCGGCGAACGGCGCGTAGGCGTGGCCGCGTGCGAGGACGGTCTCGATGCCCGGCTTCGTCTCGTAGAAGCCCTCGGCGGTGCGCTCCCCCGTCAGGAACGCCCGGTCGCGCTCGTCGACGTCGCTCGTGATGAGGTTAGCGGCCAGAGAGTCGGTTCTTGCGATGATAATGCTGGGCACGTCCGGCGACGTCGGCCGCGAGGCGCGCGGCGTTGAGGGTGCGGATGTGCTGCTGGGTCGGCACGAGCACTTTGCCTCCCATGTGCCCGCACTTCTTCTCGCTGGCGAGCTGGTCCTCCCAGTGCACGCCCGCGGCCCCCGCCTGAATCATGGAGGTCATGAGCTCGTAGGCGTTCAGCGGGCCACCGAAGCCGGCCTCGGCGTCGGCGACGATGGGCGCGAGCCAGTCGCGGCTCGGCGCGCCAGCCTCGGCCGTCTCGATCTGGTCTGCTCGCAGGAGGGCGTTGTTGATGCGGCGCACAACGACGGGGACGGAGTTCGCCGGGTAAAGGCTCTGGTCCGGGTAGGTCTGGCCGGAGACGTTCGCATCTGCCGCGACCTGCCATCCCGAGAGGTAGATGGCCTTCAGGCCGGCCCGCACCTGCTGCACGGCCTGGTTGCCGGTGAGGGCACCGAGAGCTGCGACCCAGCTCCCGTCGTCTTCGGTGACCATGTCCCACAGGCGCTCGGCTCCACGCCTTGCGAGCGTCTGCTCCTCGACGACGCTTCCACGCAGCGCGACGACGTCCTCTGCGGAGAAGTCGCGGGTGATGCCGCTCCAGCGTGCCTCGGTCTTCCAGGCCGTCTCGATCGCCGCCGCCGCCTTCGCCTGCGCCGACTCGGCTGCCTGGTGGGTCGTCGTGTTCATGCTGAGCTCCTTTGCTCGAAAAACTGGGGATGTGTTGATCCTGTGCCGAATCAGCCGCCGAATCTGGAGATAGTCGCTAGAAATCTGCTAATTCTTCTAGCGTGCAGAAGGATGCGTGTGGCACGGTGGCCAGCATGGACATCGACGTTCTGACCCTCGGCCGACGCATCCGCTCGATCCGACAGGAGCGGGGCCTCACCCTCGAGGCACTCGGCACCGCCATCGAGCGCGCGCCGTCTCAGGTCTCCGCGATCGAGACGGGAAAGCGCGAGGTGCGGCTCTCAGAGCTCCAGGCGTTCGCACGACTGTTCGGTGTGACGGTCGACGAACTGCTCTCCGACGCGCCGCTCTCGAAACGGGCGACCCTCGAGGTGGAGCTCGAGCGCGTGCAGGCGGGGAGGATCGCGCTTGCCCTCGGCCTCGAACCGCTTCCCATCCGACGCGCACTCAGCGACGAGGCGATCGAGACGATCCTGTCGCTCTACCGCGAGCTCGCGAGGATCGACTCGGAGCGGGCGGCGACGCCGGAAGAAGCAAGGCGGGCGAACACGGAGCTCCGCCTCGCCATGCGAGAACGTGACAACTACTACGCGGAGCTCGAGGAGCGAGCGGGAGCGCTGCTCGCGAGCGTCGGCCACGAGGACGGCCCGCTGTCGCAGCGCACGGCAGCCGACATCGCCGCACACCTGGGGCTCACGCTGCACTACGTGCGAGACCTCCCCGTCTCCACGCGCTCCGTGGTCGACCGGAGGCACGGCCGGATCTACGTGCCCCTCGCACAGTCGCCGGACGCGGACCCGCGTTCGATCATCCTGCAGACCATCTCGAGCTACGTGCTCGGCCACGAGGCGCCCCGCGACTACGCGGAGTTCCTGCTCCAGCGGGTCGAGACGAACTACTTCACGGGTGCCATGCTCATCCCGGAACAGGGTGCGGCCAAGCTCATGGCTGGAGCGAAGGAGCGCCGCGCGCTCTCGGTCGAGGACCTGCGAGACGCCTACGGCGTGAGCTACGAGACCGCAGCGCACCGCTTCACGAACCTCAGCACGCACCACCTCGGCATCCCGGTCCACTTCCTCAAGGTCAGCGAGTCCGGCGTCATCTCGAAGGCCTACGAGAACGACAGCGTCACCTTCCCCACCGACGCGCTCGGGGCCGTCGAGGGCCAGTTCGTGTGCAGGCAGTGGAGCGCGAGGCGCGTCTTCGACGTCGAAGACCGCTTCAGCCCGTATCACCAGTACACCGACAAGCCGGTCGGCACCTACTGGTGCACCTCCCACATCCAGACCACCCCGCGCGGCACCTTCTCGGTGAGCGTCGGCACCGCGTTCGAACACTCGAAATGGTTCTCGGGACGAGAGACGACGCGCAGGCACACGTCGACGTGCCCGAACGGAGACTGCTGCAGGCGCCCGTCCGAGACGCTCACGGCGCGGTGGGCTGGCGCGTCGTTCCCGAACGCGCGCATGCACACCTCACTGCACGCGGCGATGCCGACAGGGGCGTTCCCCGGAGTCGATGAGGTCGAGGTGTACGAGTTCCTCGAGCGTCACGCCCCGGAGGCACCACCGGCACCGCCGGCACCGAGCAGCTGACCGCTGGGTGCCTCGGCAGACGGCGGGTCTGCCGGCAGGCCGAGCGTGTCCCGCAGGGTGGCGCCAGGCGTGTAGTCCTCGCGGTACACGCCACGCTCCTGCAGCTCGGGGATGACCTCGTCCACGAAGCGGTCGAGGCCGTTGGGGATGAGCGACGGCACGATCACGAAGCCGTCGGAGGCGCCGCCCTGCACGTAGCGGGAGATTTCGTCGGCGATGTGCGAGCCGGTGCCGACGAAGGTGTGCCTCGTGTTGAGCTTGAGCATGAGCTCGCGCACGCTGAGCGATTCACGCTCCGCGATCTCCCGGAACTTCGAGATCTGCGCGCGCTGCTTCGAAAGGTCGTTGGCCTGTCCGGCGCGGATGAGCTCGTCGCCGGGCTCGAGGTCGGGAAGCGGACCGTCCGGGTCGATGCCTGACAGGTCCCTCCCCCACACCTGCTCGAGCATCGCGATGGCCGTCTGCGGGCTGACCTGGGCGAGCGCCTCCTCGCGCGAGCGCTCGCGAGCATCCGCCTCGGAGTCGCCGACAACAAAGGTCGCGGCCGGCATGATCAGGAGGGAGTCTCGCGATCGGCCAACGGCAGGCAGCCTCCCCTTGACGTCGTCGTAGAAGCGCTTGCCGTCCTCGAAGGCGGCGTGCAGCGAGAAGATGATCTCGGCGTTCGCTGAGGCGAAGTCGCGTCCAGCCGGGGAGTCGCCCGCCTGCACGATCACGGGGTAGCGCTGCGGGCTGCGCGGGACGTTCGAGATGGTCTCGACATCGAAGTGCTTGCCGACGTGGTTGACGCGGTGCACGCCCTCGGCGCGCAAGAACTCGCCCCGGCCAGGGTTCGCGGCGATCGCGTCGGACTCCCACGAGTCCCAGAGCCGCTTCGAGAGCCGCACGAACTCCTCCGCACGCTCGTAGCGCTCGGCGTACTCGAGGAAGCCGCCGCGGCGGAAGTTCTGGCCGTGGAAGGCGTCGCTTGAGGTGACGACGTTCCAGCCGGCCCTGCCCTCGGAGAGGTGGTCGAGCGTCGCGAGCTGACGCGCAAGGTCGGCGGGTTCGTTGAACGTGGAGGAGAGCGTGCCCACGAGGCCGATGTGCGAAGTCAGGCTTGCCAGAGCGGCGAGGATGACCAGCGTGTTCGGGCGACCGACGACGTCCAGGTCGTGGACTCGCCCCTTGTGCTCGCGGAGCCGCAGGCCCTCGGCGAGGAAGAGGTAGTCGAACCTGCCGCGCTCGGCCGTCTCTGCGAAGGCGCGGAACGAGGCGAGGTCGATCTGACTGCCCGCGTCGGGGTCCGTCCAGATGGTCGTGTTGTTCACGCCGGGGAAGTGTGCGGCGAGGTGGACCTGCTTGAGGGGGGTTCCGCTCATGCGCGCTGCGCCTTTCTTGCGTTGGATGTTCCTGTGGCGAAGCGGTTCGCCGGGCGGGGAACGAGCCCAAGCGTCTTGCGCAGACTCGGCGACTTCTCGCGCGGGTTGGGAGGCGATACGATGCCGCGCGCCTCGAGCATCGGGCGCACCCTGTCGACGAACTCCGCGACGTCGCCGTGCGTGAGGGGACGGACGCGAACACCATCGAGGCCGGCTTCCGCGTACTTGGCGATGAGCTCGGCCGTCGTGACGTTCGAGCGAACGACGACCCGCGTGTCGCTGCGGTACCCGGAATCCGCGCGGACGCGCTCGTCGAGGGCCCTGAAGTGCTCTTCGGTGGAGCCGTCCTCGTCGCCGAGGAAGATCTCGAGGTCGGCGACGATGCGCAGCGGCTCTCCCGTGCGCCCGACGCGCAGCTCTGCTTCCCTGATCGCTGCGACCAGCTCGGCGACCGTCGAACGGCCAGGGGTGACGAAGACGACGTCGGCCTGCCGTGCCGCGAAATCGAAGGACTCCTCAGTTTGCGCGAGGGCGAAGACCGGAGACTGCCCCTGTGGCGAGCGCGGCACGATCGACGGGCCCTTGACGCTGAAGTGCTCACCCTCGAAGTCGGCGTAGTGCAGGCGGTCGGCGTCGATGAACCGCCCGGTGTCGGCGTCACGGATGACGGCGTCATCCTCCCAGCTGTCCCAGAGCCGGCGGATGACCTCGACCGAGTCGGCCCCCTCCGCGAAGATCGCGTCGAGGCCCAGGGAGCTCTTGCGTCCGAAGCTCGCCGCTTCGGCCGCGCTCGCGCTGAGCTTCGCCCGCAGGCCGGCTCGTCCGAGCGAGACATGGTCAAGAGTCTGGATGCTCGTGGCCGCGTGGAAGGGCTCGGCGTGGGTGAGCCCGATCGTGGGGACGAGTCCGATGCGCTTCGTCTGCGGCGCGAGCGCCGCGGCGAGGAGGGTCGCGTCGAGCGAGACCTCGGCCAGCTCGCGGGCGGCCTCCCAGTCTGGGGCGCTCCCCTCGATCTGGAAGGCGTCCTCGAACGTGACGTAATCGATGCCGGCTCGCTCGGCGTGCTGGACCAGGTCTCGCCAGTAGCCGAGCTCGGAGAGCCTGGCGCCGTCGCCTCTCGGCAGGACCGTCCAGGCCGCTGGGTGCCAGCCCGCGCCTTGGAGCGCGAGTCCGATCGTGAACCGTCCGGGGCTTTGGCGTCTCGACATGGTGCCTCTCTCACGGGATCGGGCCCGGACTCTGCTGAGCGCAGAGGCCTGCAGCGTTCGGGGGTTGCCCGATCGTATGGCGCAGCGTCGGCGCGGGAGGCCCGTCGACGTCACCCGCCGAAATGGAGTGCAACATTGCGACGCGCGGGGGGCGTTCGCCTCACGATGCTGGCCGATTAGTCTGCTGTTCCATGGAGCTCGAACTCGCAGTCTTCGGCGTCGCAGCGATCCTCATCATCGTTGCGGTCGCCGCCATCGCCCCGAAGCTCGGGGTGGCAGCGCCCATCCTGCTTGTGCTCGTGGGGATCGGCGTCGGCTACTTGCCTGGCGTCCCCGACTTCCAGTTCCCGCCGGAGCTGATCCTCGCGATCGTGCTCCCGCCGATCCTCTATTCGGCCGCCGTGAACGTGCCGCTGACCGACTTCAGGCGCAACCTGCGCTCCATCACGGGCCTTTCCGTGCTGCTGGTCATCATCTCGGCATTCGGTAGCGGTTTGCTGCTGTACGCGCTCCTGCCCGACCTGAACCTCGCCGCGGCTATCGCCCTCGGCGCGGTCATCAGCCCGCCTGACGCGGTGGCCGCGACGGCCGTCGGTAAGCGCCTCGGGCTCCCGCCCCGCCTCGTGACGGTGCTCGAGGGCGAGGGCCTCGTCAACGATGCGACGGCCCTCGTCATGCTGCGCAGCGCCATCGCGGCGACGGCTGGCGCGCTGTCGTTCTGGGGTGCGGTCGGCGACTTCGTGCTCGCCGTGACGCTTGCGGTTGTGCTCGGGGCGGCCGTGGGGGCGGTTACCGTCTACGTCCGTTCGAAGCTCGACAGCGCCGTGCTCACGACGGCGATCTCCTTCACCGTGCCGTTCCTGGCCTACGTGCCGACCGAGGAGGTTGGTGGCTCCGGTGTGCTCGCGGTCGTCGTGGCCGGCCTCATCACCGGCCATGCAAGCGCGAGCCGCTTCAGTCCGCAGGACCGCATGAGCGAACGAACGAACTGGCGCACGGCCCAGCTCCTGCTCGAGAACGGCGTGTTCCTGCTCATGGGCTTCGAGCTCTCGTCGCTCATCGAGTCGGTCGACGGCGACGCGGACGGCATCGGGCTGCTGCACGCGGTTGGTATCGGGCTGCTGGCGACGCTCGCGCTTGTTGTCATCAGGGTGCTCTTCATGATCCCGCTCGTGCTCTCGCTCCGGAGCGAGCAGCGCCGAGCCGAGCTCGTGGCGCCCAGGGTCGAGCAGTTCCTCAAGCGGGTCACGGCTCCTGGCCACGAGGGCGCCAAGCCGCGGCTCGTCGACCGCGCGAAACGAGCGAGCGCCGACATCGCCTTCTATCGTGACGAAGGGCTCGGCTGGCGCGGCGGCGCAGTGCTCGCCTGGTCCGGGATGCGCGGCGTCGTCACGCTCGCCGCGGCGCAGTCGCTGCCGGCCGACTTCCCCTACAGGCCGCAGCTCGTCCTGATCGCCTTCACGGTCGCCATCGTGACGCTTGTCGTGCAGGGCGGCACTCTGCCGCTGCTCATCAGGAAGCTCGGAGTGACGGGCACCGACGCCGACGCCGACGCGCGGGAGCTCGCGAGCCTCGCCGACGAGGTGTTCGAGGTCGCGCAGGAGTCCCTCGCGAACCCAGACCTGCGGCGGGCGGACGGCGGTGAGTACGACTCGGAGGTGCTCGAGCACGTGCAGGCCGTCGCCTCACGCATGGGACGCGTGCTCTCGAACACCGTCGACCTCGCCGAGCATGCCGAGGACACGCACGTCCAGCGGCGGGAACTCACGCGCATCCTGCTCGACAACGCGCAGCTCGCGTTGCTCGACGCGCGATCGTCCGGCACCTACTCGTCGCGGACGATCGAGCAGGCGCAGCACCGTCTCGACGCCGAGGCCCTGCGCTTCGGCGGCGCGTGACGCGAGGCCGCTCACGTCGAGGAAGCCCGCTCGGGTGGAAGAAGCCCGCTCACGCGGAAGCGGGGCTCAGGCTCCCTCTAAGCCCGCGCCCCCGCTTCCTCGGTGTCTGCCCTGCTACGCCGTCGCCTCGAGCGGGTAGCGCAACGTTGCGGCGACCTCGGCCCCGTCGACGAGGTCTCCTCGCCTCACGGCCCTCACCTTGGCGCCGTGCTTGAGGGCGCGCGCGGCGATCTCGTCGACGATCGCGTAGGTGTGCGGCCCGGGAACGTCGGCGCGCGTGAGCTTGCCGTGCTCGTCGAGCTCGCCCTCGAGCGTCGAGTCCATGTCGAAATAGAGCTCGGCGATCGCGCCCTGCGAGGCGGCCTTCGCGACGTCGTTGATCGATGTCGTCGCGTGCCCGTTGCTGCGCTTCGTCCCGAACTCCTCCCGCCACGTGTTGATCTCACCTCGGTAGTGGTCGTCGAGGATTCCCCTGGCCTTGGCGTCGAGCTCGCCGGCTGCAAGCGACCCTGGATGCGCGCCGATGCGCTGCTCGAGGAGCCCCGGGTACTCGTTCACGGCACGGTAGGCGGTATCGAAGTCGCCGGTCGCCGCGAGGATGAGCGGGGCGCCGGACTCGCGAAGGATCGGGATGACCTGCTCCTGCACGATGCGCGCGAAGCGCTCGTGGCCGATGCGGTCGCCGGTTGTCCCCTGCGCACGCTGCCGATCAAATCGCCCTCCAGTGGTCGTGTGCTCGAGCACCGTCGGGAGGTCATCCGGGAGACCCTCGATGGGAAGCTGGCGCGGCTTGGCGTCGGCGAGCACCTCGAAGAGCGTCACCTCGCCGCGCGAGAGCCCGAGCACGAACCCGCAGTTCGGGAACGTCGTGGCGCGCAGGAGGGCGCCGACATCGAACCGATCGCCGACGGCGACGTGCTGCCCGAGGCGATTGGCGAGGCGGAAGGTGCGGAAGCGGTCGGGTGAGGCGAGGATGACGAGGGAGCGGGACTGGGCCCGCCAGAACTCCGGATCGGATTCGAGCTGCTTCGCGGGATCGAGGGTCTTCGCGATCCGAGACTTGTCGAGACCGAGCTGCTCGAGCTCCTTGGCGGCCTGACTCACAGCCGCCCTCAGCTCCAGCCGCAGGGCCTCCGACTCACTCGGAGCGCTCGAGGCGGGGATGGCGATGCTGACGCTGCCCTCGCCCCGGTACTCGGTGAGTTCAAGCAGATCTTCATGGGTAGGAATATCACTTGGCAACATCTCTGCACGCTATTGATCCGGCCTGAGAGTTCGGTCATCGTGGTGCGCCTAGACTGACCTGGTTACGCCCCTCCACACTCTTTGCACGGCTCAGGACGCAAATTACATCTATGACAGGTAACGCGACTACTCGCTTCCACAACGTCTCGCTGCTGTCGGTCGCGAGCCACCTCCCGTCGAAGGCCACGGCCTCGTCGGACATCGAAGGCAAGCTCGCCGCCGGCTTGAAGCGGCTGAAGCTCCCTGGCAACCTTCTCGAGCGCGTGGCAGGCGTCACGGAGCGAAGGAACTGGGCGGAGGGCGAGTCGTTCACTGAGGCGACCGTCGCCGCAGGCCAGGAAGCGCTGCGACGAGCGGGAGTCGACGCAAGCGACATCGGTCTGCTCATCAACACCTCCGTCACCCGCACGCACCTCGAGCCCTCCGTCGCCGTGCGTATGCACCACGGACTCGGCATGCCGAGCTCTGCGGTCAACTTCGACATCGCGAACGCGTGCCTCGGCTTCGTGAACGGCATGACGCTCGCCGCGCAGATGATCGAGGCCGGTCAGATCCGCTACGCCATCATCGTCAACGGCGAGGACGCCGACGAGATCCAGGTCAACACCATCAACCGCCTGCTGCGCGACGACATCGGCCGCGAGGACTTCATGAGCGAGTTCGCGAGCCTCACGCTCGGCTCAGGTGCCGCGGCGGCGGTGCTCGGCCGCACCGACGAGCATCCGGAGGGCCACCAGATCCTCGGCGGCGTGACGCGGGCGGCAACCCAGTTCCACGAGCTGTGCGTGGGCAGCGTCCAGGGAATGTTCACCGACGCCAAGGCCCTGCTGCGCGGTGGCCTCGACCTCGTCGTCTCCGCCTGGAAGGAGGCGCAGACCGACTGGAACTGGTCGTCGATGGACCACTACATCACCCACCAGGTCTCGCGTGTGCATACAAACGCGATCGTGAAAGCGGTCGGGCTCGACGCGAAGCGGGTGCCGACGACGTACCCGACGCTCGGGAACGTGGGGCCGGCCTCCATCCCGATCACCCTCGACCTGCAGTCGAAGACACTGAAACGCGATGACCGCGTGCTGCTCATGGGCGTTGGCTCCGGCCTCAACACGGCCATGATGGAGCTCAAGTGGTGAGGTCGGCCAAGCGCCCACCCGCCGGATTGCCCGGCCTCCAGGAGCGGCTCAGCCGCATCGTCGAGACGCCGGGCGTCGGCGATGACGCCGGCTCGCGCCGCGGCTGGCACATCCTCGATACAGGGGCAGCCCTCGCCGAGCTCGGAGTGGAACCGACCGGGACGATCCTCGCGGTCCATGGCAATCCGACGTGGTCCTACCTGTGGCGTTCGCTGGTCAATGAGTCGCTCGCGGCCGCCGAGGCCGGCGGCACCGCCTGGCGGGTCATCGCGGTCGACCAGCTCGACATGGGCTTCTCGGAGCGATCAGATCTCCGCCGGACGCTCGAGCAGCGCATCCTCGATCTCGGCGCGCTCACCGATGAACTTGCCCTCAGTGGCAGCGTGATCTCGCTTGGCCACGACTGGGGCGGCGTCGTCGCCTTCGGCTGGGCGGTGCGTCACCCCGAGCTGCTCACCGCGGTCGCCTCCCTCAACACGGCCGTCGACCAGCCGAGCGACCTGCCCATCCCGGCGGCGCTGCGCCTCGCGCGCTTCGGTCCGGTGCTGCGCGCCTCGACGTCGACGAGCCCGGCGTTCCTCAAGACAACGCTTGCCCTCGCGAACCCGCCTCTCTCAGCTGACGTGAAGGCCGCCTACTCGTCTCCGTACCTCGACCGCGCCTCGCGCCTGGGCATCGAGCAGTTCGTGGCCGACATCCCTGTCGACGAGAACACGCAGAGCTACGACGCCCTCCAGGCCGTCTCCTCGGGTGTGGCCGGGCTCGACGTCCCCGCCTTGCTCCTCTGGGGCCCGCGCGACCCGATCTTCACTGACCTTTACCTCGGCGACCTCATGCGACGGCTCCCCCACGCGGAGGTGCACCGCTTCGAGGGCGCCGGTCACCTCATCGCAGAGGATGTTCCGTACGCGGGGCACCTTCTGGCCTGGCTCGACGACGTGGCGGCTGGCAGCGCCCGCCGCCGCGAGCAGCCGGCGCTCCGCGGCGCGGAGGACAGCACAAGAAAGTCCGCGCCGATGTGGGCCGCGCTCGACGAACACCGGGACGATGAAGCCGTGGCCGCGCTGGAGATGGGTCGGGGGCCGGGCGGCCAGCCGCTCAAGGTCTCCTGGCGACAACTCGCGGGGCGGGTCGATGAGATCGCCGCTGGCCTGAGTGCCGTCGGCGTGCGCCGAGGGGACCGCGTCTCTCTGCTCGTCACGCCCGGCGTCACGCTGACCGCCATCGTCTACGCGTGCCTTCGCATCGGGGCGGTCGTCGTCGTGGCGGATGCGGGCCTCGGCGTCAAGGGACTCTCGCGCGCCGTCCGCGGCGCGTGGCCGGATGTCATCATCGGCCAGGTTCCTGGCCTGACGGCGGCGAAGGCGCTCGGTTGGCCCGGACTTCGCATCAGCGCGACAAGCATCCCGGCGAGCAGCCGTGCGGCGCTCGGCGTTGCGCACTCGCTTGCCGAGATCGCCAACCTCGGCCGCGGGGCCGTGCTGCCTGAGGCACCGGGCCCAGAGGACCTCGCGGCCGTGCTCTTCACGTCTGGCTCGACGGGGCCTGCCAAGGGCGTCGTCTACACGCACCGCCAGCTCCAGGCGGTCAGGGACACCCTCCGTGACACGTACAGTGTGACGGCAGAGTCCGGCCTCGTGACGGGGTTCGCCCCGTTCGCCCTCCTCGGGCCCGCCCTCGGGACGCGCTCCGTGACGCCGGACATGGACGTGACCTCCCCTCGCACGCTCACGGCGACCGCCGTCGCCGAGGCGGTCGTGGCAGCGGATGCGCGCATCGTGTTCCTCTCGCCCGCCGCGATCCTCAACGTCGTCGCGACGCGCGACGCCCTCGATTCTTCGCAACGCGAGGCGCTCGGTCGGGTCGACACGTTCCTCTCGACCGGCGCACCGATCGGTGCGAGGCTGCTCGACGATGCGTGCGCGCTCATGCCGAACGCCGAAGCGCACACCCCATACGGCATGACCGAGTGCCTGCTCGTGACGGACATCGACCGAGACGGCATCTCGTCCGCGGCGCTCGCGCCAGACGACGGCGTGTGCGTCGGCACCCCGATCGGCAGCAACATCGTCCGCGTCAGCGCGCTCGACACCTCCGGCGCGGCGACCGGGGCGCCCTCCGACGAACCCGGGGTGCTCGGCGAGATCATCATCAGCGCCCCGCACCTCAAGGAGCGCTACGACCGGCTCGCGATGACGGACCGTGCCGCTCTGCGCGAGCTGCAGGCTGAGGACGGACAGGTGCCGGTCCGCTGGCACCGCACGGGCGACGTCGGACACCTCGACGCCGAAGGCCGGCTCTGGGTCGAGGGGCGGCTCCCCCACGTCTTCGTGACGGTGGATGGCCCGCTCGCCCCCGTCGGCACCGAGCAGGACCTCGAGACGCTGCCCTGGGTGCGTCGCGCCGCCGTCGTCGGCGTCGGCCCGGCTGGCACGGCGCAAGCAGTCGCCGTGCTCGAGACGCGCGAGCGCTCCCGCGGCGTGCGCGTCGCCGAGGCTGCGCTTGCCGACGCTCTGCGCGCCTCCACGACCCAGCCGCTCGCGGCCGCCCTCATCGTGCCGGAGCTCCCCACCGACATCAGGCACAACTCGAAGATCGACCGGTCCGCGCTCGCCAGCTGGGCTGAGCGTGCGCTGTCCGGGGAGCGGGTCTCGGCCCCATGAGGGTGCTCGTCACGGGTGCGAGCGGCATGCTCGGACGAGCCGTCGCCATTCAGCTGCGTGACGAAGGCCACGAGGTCACGACGATGCAGCGCGGCGCGAGCGGAATCCAGGGCGTCACGGACGCGCTCGGATCGATCACCGACGAGGGCGCCGTCGCACGTGCCGTCATGGGGGCAGAGGGTGTTGTCCACCTCGCGGCCAAGGTTTCCCTGAGCGGCCAGGAGTCCGAGTTCGAGGCGGTCAACGTCGCCGGCACGAGGCGACTGCTCGCTGCGGCTCGAGATGCTGGCGCCACGCGCTTCGTGATGGTCTCCTCCCCCTCGGTCGCTCACTTCGGTGCGGCCATCCACGGGGCAGGCGCGGACACGGCGAGCCCCGAGCTCGCGCACGGAAACTACGCGCGCACGAAGGCAGAGGCGGAGCTCCTGGCGCTAGCGGCCGACGTCGCGGGCTTCGGTGTCGTCGCGGTGCGCCCCCACCTCGTCTGGGGACCGGGCGACACGCAGCTCATCGCCCGCATCCTCGACCGCGCCACGAGGGGAACCCTGCCGCTGCTCGGCCGCGGGGCGGCCCTCATCGACTCCTGCTACGTGGACAACGCAGCCTCGGCAATAGCGGCGGCGCTTCGACGGGTGCCAGTAGCTCACGGCAACAGCTACGTCGTCACGAACGGCGAGCCACGGACGGTGGCTGAACTGATGGAGGGCATCTGCCGCGCCGGCGGCGCCCCGCCGCCCCGCTTTCGCGTGCCCGCGGGCCTCGCGCGCGCGGCCGGATCCCTTATCGAGGCCGTGTGGCGTATCCGCCCCGGCCGGGACGAGCCACCCATGACGAGGTTCCTCGCCGAGCAGCTCTCGACGGCGCACTGGTTTGATCAACGCCGGACCCGCGAGGACCTCGACTGGGTGCCGGCCGTGTCGCTCGAGGAGGGCCTGCAGCGGCTCGCCGACCACACGGCGGCGGCCTCGGACGCGCGAGGGACTCGCGCACCGAGCAGCTCGCGCTCCCGCTAGTCGAGGAGTCCGCGCCGCTCTGCTGCGACCACCGCGGAGCGACGGTCGCTCGCCCCGAGTTTGCGGAAGACGCTGCGCAGCTGCGCGCGCACGGTGTGCACTGACACGAAACGCTGCGCCGCGATCTGGGCGTTCGTCCAGTTCCTCCCCACGAGGCGCAGCACCTCGATCTCGGCGCTCGAGAGCTCCTCACCGACGGTGGAGTCCGAGAGCGGTCGGGAATCGAGCGCCGAGACGATAAGCAGATCCGCGATGCGCTTCGGGAGCTTGTCGCTGATCGAGGTCATGAGGACGGCGTCGCTTGTGGTCGCGAATCGAAGCGCGAACCTCGCGTTGCGATCGTCGAGGCATTGCGTCGCCATCGTCGCGATGCGGTTGGCAGCCGCGTCGAGGTTGCCGAGCCGGAGCATCGAGAGCGCCGCGAGCGTGCGGCCGATGGAGGCGAACCTCGGGGCGATCTTGTCGTCGGCGAGGGAGGCCTCGGCGTGCACGAGTGCCTCGCCGGGGCGACCGTTGGCGAGCTCGACGAGGGCGCGCGAGAGACTGACGTAGCAGTCACCTTCCGCGCCGGAGTAGTCGGCTGCCTTCTGAGCTCGGACGCTCTGGCCGCGCGTGAGGTAGAAGGTCGTCGCAGCCAGGGTGAGCAGCGTCGAAGGCAAGCCGTCCCGCCAGGACGTCGCGCTCAGCTCGAGCAGCTCGTCGACCTCCGCGATGGGGTCTTCATCGCCGACGAGAGCCTCCAGCAGGATGCGAACGCTCGCACCGGTGTCGTGTGGGAGGACGGTGCGGGGAAGGTCGCGCAGTTGCCTCGCGAGGTCTCGGGCGGTCGCCTCCTCGCCATTGTCGAGCAGGTCGAAGCAGTCCGCGAATCCCGGCAGGCTCCGCCCCGTGAGCTTCTCCGCGTCGGTCTGCTGCACGCCGCAGATGACCCCGATGATCTCGATGTGCCTCAGCGCGTCGAGATCGGTGCGGTTGTAGCTCTCGCCGTGCTCCGCCGCTATTTCTGCGAGTTCGAGTGCGAAGGGCAGGTCGTCGGCGAGGGTCGCCGACCAGATCAGCACGAGGCAGTCGGCCGCGAACCTTCCCCGGGCGATGGGCGAGCTGTGGAGGGCCCCGAGGAGCTTGCCGTCTGAGTCGCGGATGAGGGCCTTCGCGTCGCGCAGGCATCGCTCGGCAGCCGCCCGGTCGCCGCCGAAGGACGTCGCCAGGGAGTGCCTGGTGACCTGAGAGAAGAGCCCGACGGGGTCGCTCGCGGCGATCCGCGTCGTCGCGATGCTGGACTCGCGCAGGCTGTGGAGGACACCCCTCGTCGCGCCGAAACTGCGCCAGCGGAAGAGGGCGATGAGCAGGTGCGTGCTCACGAGGCGTGGGAGAACGCTGGCCGGTGCCTGCAGCATCTCTTCGACGGTCTCTCGCGGGGCGTACTCGTAGAGGGTCCTGAAGTGACGCTGGGCAATCGACTCGACTTCACCCCAGGCCCGGGCGCGGAGGGCGAGGAAGAGCCTCTGCATGACGTTTCCCTCACCGGGGAACGCGGCGACCGCACGCGCGGCGAGGGCTCTGACCTCCTGCGGCGAGCGCTCGGCGCTGAGGCGCCCGAAGGTGTCGGCGTGCCACACAAACTCGATATCGAGCGAGATCGGGTTGACCTCGGTCGTCCCGTACGGGGACGACGCGAGCTGGTCGAACCAGTGGTCGCCGGTGAGCTCCGGGGCAAGCAGGTGCAGGTCCTCTCTCGAGAAGCGACGCAACACGCTCATGGCACGCACCATCCGCACGCCATCAACCCGTTCCAGCTCTGCTGGATCGAAACGCCGAAGCTCCTGCAGGGTCATCGCGGCGCTCGAGGTGCCGCTCACGATGGACCACCCTTCCGCGTTGGCGCCGGAACGGAAGCGCTCGAGGGCGAGACGGGTCGTCAGCGGGTGGCCGGCAAGCACGTCGAGGAGCTGGGTGCGCAGCTCCGCCGGCGCGCCCGGCTCGTTGCGCTCGAGGACTTCTCCGATCTCGGAGGCGTCGAAGGCGAGCTCTCTCGGCTGGATGACGACCCCGTCGCGCCCGAGCGTGTACGCCCAGTCCGGCATGGACAGCGAGGAGATGAAGAAACGCACGCCAACGCTCTGGTGGCTCGGATCGGTGCGGCCGCTCGGCGACAAGCCAGACTGCCTGACCTGCGCCCAGAGTTGGTCATCCTGGGCGACGATGACGTCGTCGAACAGAACCGAAAGACGTTGGTGGCGGCCATCCGCGAGTTCGGTGAGGACCCGTTGGAGCTCTGATCGCGAGGCGCACCAGACGAAGGCCTCCCGCGCGGCCTCGAGTTTGCCCTGAATCTGCCTCAGGAGCGTGGTCCGTCCGCTGCCGGGCATGCCGACGATGAATGTGAAGGCGTGCCCATCCAACGCGAGGCTGGATAGCCGGTCGCGCTCGACGAGTTGCCACGGCTCTCCCGCACGTTGGTCGCCGTTGAGCGTGCTGGTGGACATCGTTCTCTCTCCTGCTGATTCTCAGCGCCAGGCGCTGCGGACTCCCCCCAGAGTCCTGCGCGAGACCGAAAGTCGCTCTGCAGTCTCGCGCCGCAGTCCACGATACGGTTTTGGGGACAAATGCGTTGTATACGTTCACATCGACATTCGGGTCGCTTCACCGGATCCAGTGATTTGGTGGGCCTTTTCCTGCCCGATTTCTCCTATTTCCGACCAGGAGACACGGGAAACACCATAAATTCACCGGGGATTTGGGGCGAAGGGCCCCGCTGAGGGAATCTGCCGCTCGGGCGTGTCTCCGCCGAAACCTGGAACGTGTCCCCACATGGCATCCATGTCAGATGCCGAGGACCGACTTCGCGATGGAGAAGTAGACGATGAGTCCAGTGGCGTCGCAGAACGTCGAGATGAAGGGTGTCGAGAACACGGCGGGATCCACGCGGATCGATTTCGCGACAAGCGGCATGACTCCGCCGACGGTCGCGGAGATCGTGCAGACCGACAGCAAGGTGAGGCCGATGACCGTGCCGATGCCGACGCCGTAGAAGGTCGTCGCGATGGCGAAGGCGACGGCTCCGAGCGTGACGCCGAGCACAACCCCGGTCCGAAGCTCCTTGAGCGCTACCGGCCACGCATTCCTGGGTCGCACCTCTCCCATGGCGAGGGCCCTCGTGACGGTGGTCGCGGCCTGGGAGCCGGTGTTGCCACCGATGCCCGTGAGGAGCGGGATGAAGAGCGCGAGTGCCACCTGCTGCTCAAGCGTGGCCTCGAACAGCTCGAGGACGCTCACCGTCAGGATGGCGGAGACGGCGAGCACGAAGAGCCAGACGATCCGGGAGCGCACGACCGCGAAAACCGGAGTCGTCAAGTACGGGCGCCTCAACGGCTCGGAGGCTCCCGCGTGCGCCTCGTCCTCGTCGCGTGCTGCCTCGACCACGCGTTGGGCGTCGTCTCCGGTAAGCAGACCGAGGAGCCGGTCCTCGCTGTCCACGATGGGCATCGCGAGCACGCCTCGGTCGACGAGGGTGCGCGCCGTCACCTCGGCGTCGTCATCAGCGTGTGCGTAGAGGGCGGTTGCCATGTGGTCTTGGACTGTCTCGTCCGGGGACGCGAAGAAGAGCTCCCGGAGGCTCACGACGCCCAGCAGGTGCCGACCGTCATCGATGACGGGGATGGTGTAAATCGTCTCAGCGTCACCGCCCCGCTCCTGAATGCGCTCGAGCGCGACCCTGACAAGCTCCTGCGGGTAGACGTGAACGTAGTCAGGGCTCATGCGCCTGCCTACGGAGCCGACCGGGTAGCCGAGGATCACGGCGGTCTCGCCGCGCTCGTCCGCAGGCAGGTCCTGAACAAGTCGTTTCGCGATTTTCGCGGGCAGCTCGTCCATGAGGGCGACCCTGTCGTCGGGGTCGAGCTCGGCGAAGACGCTCGCGACGTCGGCATCGGAGAGCTGCGTGACGACCTCACGCTGTGCGGGCGCGTCCATCCGCTCGAAGACCGTCATGGCTTCGTCTTTCGGCAGCAACCGGAAGGCGACCCCGGCGTCGCGCGCCGGGAGCCTCTCCAGGAGGACGGCGACGTCCGGCACCGGGGCGCGAGACAGGGCTGTCGCGGCCCCGCTCAGGTCACCGCGTGAGAGGTCGCTGCTGACGATCTCGACGAGATCGTCGAGGGAATGGAGATGGGGCATGAGGGAATGCAAGCACATTCAGGCGTCGGGCCCGTGGCCCGCGCCGCATCGGCTCCCTCCCCAGCGCTGCCTGCTCACGCCGAATTCCTCCCGCTCGACGTGGAGCCGCACCCGTTGGCCCCGAAGCCCCGCCTGCTCGCTACGATCACTGCATGTATGAAACCATCCGCGTGCGCGGTGCCCGTGAAAACAATCTCAAGGGCGTCGACGTCGACATCCCGAAGCGCAAGCTGACCGTCTTCACCGGTGTGTCCGGGTCCGGGAAGAGTTCCCTCGTGTTCGGCACGATCGCGGCAGAGTCCCAGCGCCTCATCAACGAGACCTACACGGCGTTCGTGCAGTCGTTCATGCCGAGCCTCGCGAGGCCAGACGTCGAGGTGCTCGAAGGGCTGAGCGCGTCCATCGTCGTCGACCAGGAGCGCATGGGCTCGAACGCGCGCTCCACGGTCGGGACGGCCACGGACGCGCACACGATGCTGCGCATCATCTTTTCGCGGCTCGGGGCTCCGTCCGCCGGGCCCGCTGGCCACTTCAGCTTCAACCTCGCCGAAGGCATGTGCCCGCGTTGCGAGGGGATCGGACGAGTCACAGATCTGGACCTCGACGAGGTCTTCGACCGCTCGAAATCGCTCAACGAGGGCGCGATCACGATTCCGGGATACAAGGTCGACGGCTGGATGGTGCGCGGCTACTCGGAGGCGCCGTTCCTCGACGGCGACAAGAAGATCGGGGACTACTCCGACGAGGAGCTGCACGACTTCCTCTACAAGGAAGCCACGAAGGTCCACGTGCCGGCCCTCAACATGAACATGACGTACGAGGGTCTCGTCCCTCGCATCCAGAAGTCGATCCTGTCGAAGGACCCGGAGGCTGTGCAGCCAGCGATCCGGGGCTTCATGGACCGCGCCGTCACCTTCACTGCCTGCCCTGACTGCCTCGGAACGCGGCTCAACCAGGCGGCGCTCGCCTGCCGCATCGACGGGAAGAACATCGCCGACTGCTCGTCGATGCAGATCAGCGATCTCGCGGTCTTCATGTCGAGCGTGCAGGACCCGCAGGTCGCGCCCGCGATTGCGACGCTGCAGGAGACGCTCGACTCGCTCGTGAACATCGGCCTCGGCTACCTCAGCCTCGACCGCGAGTCGGGCAGCCTCTCCGGCGGTGAGGCGCAGCGCGTGAAGATGGTGCGCCACCTCGGTTCGAGCCTCACGGACATCACGTACGTGTTCGACGAGCCGACAGTCGGCCTCCACCCGCACGATATCCAGCGCATGAACGAGCTCCTGCTGCGGCTGCGTGACAAGGGCAACACTGTCCTGGTCGTGGAGCACAAGCCGGAGACGATCGCGATCGCCGACCACGTCGTCGACCTCGGGCCTCGCGCGGGCTCGGGAGGCGGCGAGCTGATGTTCGAGGGCACCGTGGAGGGCCTGCGGGCCTCGGGAACGCTGACCGGCAAGCACCTGGACGACCGGGTCTCTCTGAAGACCGAGACTCGCGCGTCGAAGTCGAGCCTCGAGGTGCGCGGTGCGACGCGTCACAACCTCAAGAACGTCGACGTCGACATCCCGCTCGGGGTGCTCACGGTCGTGACCGGCGTCGCTGGTTCCGGCAAGAGCTCCCTCATCCACGGGTCGGTCCCGAAGTCGGCGAACGTGGTTGTTGTGGACCAGACGGCGATCCGCGGCTCCCGCCGGAGCACGCCGGCCACCTACACGGGGGTGCTGGATGCGATCCGCGCCGCCTTCGCGAAGGCGAACGGGGTCAAGCCCGGCCTGTTCAGCGCGAACTCGTCAGGCGCCTGCCCGAAGTGCAACGGCCTCGGCGTGATCTTCACCGACCTCGCGATGATGGCCGCGGTCTCCACGGTCTGCGAAGAGTGCGAGGGCAAGCGCTTCCAGGCCGAGGTGCTCGCCTACACACTTGACGGGAAGAACATCAGTGAGGTGCTCTCGATGTCGATCGCGGAGGCCCACGAGTTCTTCTCCACGGGCCCTGCCAACAAGGTGCTCGCTCGCCTCGTCGACGTCGGGCTCGGCTACCTTGGCCTCGGCCAGCCCCTGACGACCCTGTCCGGTGGAGAGCGGCAGCGCCTCAAGCTCGCGATCCACATGGCTGAGAAGGGCGGCGTGTACGTGCTCGACGAGCCGACGACGGGTCTGCACCTCGCGGACGTGCGGCAACTCCTCTCGCTGCTGGACAGGCTTGTCGAGTCCGGTAAGTCGGTCATCGTCATCGAGCACCACCAGGCCGTCATGGCTCACGCCGACTGGATCATCGATATCGGCCCCGGGGCGGGCCACGACGGGGGTTCCGTCGTGTTCGAAGGCACTCCGGCGCAGCTGGTCGCCGATGCCTCGACCCTTACGGGTCAGCACCTGGCGAGCTACGTGGGGGCGTAGCTCACGGCGGCTGGTCAGCTCGTGCTCGCCTCGAGACCCGTCAGCTCGCGCTCGAGGTTGCGCCTCGCCCGCGGCTCCCATTCCTCGGGTGCCGCGGGCGAGACGAAGAGGCGCGGGGACCTCAGCAGGGCCCTGAGCACGGAGGCTCGGCCGACACGCCAGTGCTCGTCCGGCACGTGTGCGTAGTCGCGGCGGACAAGGGCGACGTAGCGCGCGTAGCCGTCTTCAGCCCTGGCGAGCACGGCGAGGTCCGCGTCCATGAGGATCTCCCCCGCCGCATCGCCTTGCTGGACTTCGTGGTTGATCGTCGCCAGCACGAGGCGCTCGACGTCGCCGACGAGGTCCGCGTCGCAGCCCAGGGCGCCGAGCCGCTTGACGGCGAGGGCGGCGCTCGCTCGCTCGTCGTCGCCAGCGGCACCCTCGTAGACGGCGTCGTGGAACCAGGCGGCCAGCCGTGCCGTGAGCAGCTCCCGCTCGCTCAGCGGGGCGCTGAGCTCGGCGGCACGCAGGCGCATGGTGTCGATGGCGTCGAGCACTGAGAGCAGGTGGGTGGCGTCGTGATAGTGGCGGGAGGGGGCAGACCAGGCGTCGAGCAGGTCGTCCCGGAGAGCATCCGCCGCCGACTGTCGATCGTTGCCCAATCCGAGCTCGTCCCAGCGGCGCTGCAGCGTGAGACGGGCGCGCTTTGGGCGGTCCCTGGCGGGCACTCGCACGCCGCCGGCGACGAGGCGTCGCACGAGCGCGGAGCCCGAGACCGGCTCGGCCCCGAGGGCGACGAGCGCTTCGTACTGCTCGGCCGGTACGTCGTAGTGGTCGACGTCGAACGCCCGGCTGCGGATGCCCGCCCGGGCGGCGAACTCGTGCAGCTCGTCGACGGCGGAGTCGGAGACGAGGTGCGAGAAGGTCGTGCCGTGCGCGGGCCAGACGGGTGGATCGATCAGGATGACCATTGCTGAAGAATACGTTGAGGGAGACTGCGACTACCCTTGCCACATGGTCTCCCGTGTCAAAGGTGCAGTTGTCCGTGGCAAGAACGAACCGGTGTCGATTGAGACGGTGCTGGTCCCCGATCCGGGGCCAGGCGAAGCCGTGGTCGACATCATAACGAGCGGTGTCTGTCACACCGATCTCCACTATCAGCAGGGTGGGATCAGCGACGACTTCCCGTTCCTGCTCGGGCATGAGGCCACGGGCCGGGTGTCGGCGATCGGCGAGGGCGTGACCGAGATCGAGGTCCGCGACCGGGTCATCCTCAACTGGCGCGCGGTGTGCGGCGAGTGCCGCGCCTGCGCGAAGGGGCAGCCGCAGTACTGCTTCAACACGCACAATGCGACGCAGAAGATGACGCTGGAGGACGGCACGGAGCTCTCCCCCGCTCTTGGTATCGGCGCGTTCATCGAGAAGACGCTGGTCGCGGCTGGTCAGTGCACGAAGGTCGACGAGGAGTCGGATGCGGCTGCGGTCGGCCTCCTCGGCTGCGGGGTCATGGCCGGTATCGGGGCAGCCATCAACACCGGTGAGGTGAAGCGCGGCGAGTCGGTTGCGGTCATCGGCTGCGGTGGGGTCGGGATGGCGGCCATCGCCGGTGCCGCCCTCGCGGGAGCCACCACGATCATCGCCGTCGACATCGATGCTGCGAAGCTCGAGCGGGCGGCGCATTTCGGCGCGACGCACACCATCAACTCCCGCGAAGAGGACGTCGTCGAGGGTGTTCGCGCCTTGACGGGCGGCTTCGGGGCTGACGTCGTCATCGAGGCGGTCGGGCGCCCGGAGACCTACAAGCAGGCGTTCTACGCTCGGGACCTCGCGGGTCGCGTCGTGCTCGTCGGGGTGCCGACGCCCGAGATGACGCTCGAGCTGCCGCTGCTCGACGTCTTCGGCCGAGGCGGATCCCTCAAGTCCTCCTGGTACGGCGACTGCCTGCCGAGCCGCGACTTCCCGATGCTCGTCGAGCAGTATCGGCTCGGTCGGCTGGACCTCGATGCTTTCGTCTCGGAGCGCATCGGCATCGAGGACATCGAGGCCTCGTTCGCGCGCATGAAGGACGGCACGGTTCTCCGGTCGGTGGTGGAGCTGTGAGCGACCACGGCAAGGTGCGAATTGATCGCATCGTGACGAGCGGCACGTTCTCCCTAGACGGTGGAACGTGGGACGTCGACAACAACGTGTACCTCGTGGGTGACGATGCCGACGTCGTGGTCATCGACCCGGCGCACGACGCGCAGGCTGTCAGGGACGCCGTGGGCACTCGCCGGGTGCGGCGAGTCCTGCTGACGCACGGGCACGACGACCACATCGCGGCGGCGCAGGAGTTCGCGACGCTCGTGGACGCGCCCATCGCGCTGCACGGCGGAGACCGGATGCTGTGGGACGCGGTCTATCCGGACTCGGCGCCCGATGTCGAGCTCGCGGACGACGACCGCATCCTGATCGACGAGGTCGACCTTCAGGTGCTTCACACGCCTGGGCACTCCCCCGGCTCGGTCTGCTTCTACGCGCCGGCTCTCGGAACGCTCTTCAGTGGCGACACGCTGTTCAGCGGAGGCCCCGGTGCCACCGGGCGCAGCTACAGCGACTTCGGGACGATCATCGAGTCGATCTCGGGGCGGTTGCTGACCCTCCCCGCCGAGACGGCGGTGCTCACGGGTCACGGCGACGCGACGACGATCGGCGCGGAAGCGCCCCACCTCGAGGAGTGGATCACGCGTGGCCACTGACGACCAGAACGGCTCCGGGGCGGCGACAACGTTCGATGTGATCGTGATCGGCGCGGGCCCCGTCGGGGAGAACGTCGCCGACCGGACGGTGCAGGGCGGTCTGAGCACGCTGATCGTCGAGAAGGAGCTGGTGGGCGGCGAGTGCTCGTACTGGGCGTGCATCCCGTCGAAGGCGCTCCTCCGGAGCGGCGCGGCACTCCGGGCGGCTCGTGCGGTGCCCGGCGCTCGTGAGGCCGCCGTCGGCGACCTCGACGTGGGGGCGGTGCTCGCTCGGCGCGACTCGTACGTGTCCAACTGGAGCGACGAGGGACAGGTGAAGTGGCTCTCGGGGGCGGGCATCGACCTGGTTCGTGGGCACGCGCGCATCACCGGCGAACGTGAGGTGACGGTGAACGGCACCCGGTATTCGGCGCGGGTTGCGGTCGTCGTGGCGACGGGGTCCGCGGCGCTGCTCCCGGACATCCCCGGGCTCGCCGGGGCCTCGCCGTGGACGAGCCGGGAGGCGACCGCGGTCGCGAGCATCCCTGAGTCGATCACGATCATCGGGGGCGGGGTCGTCGCGGTCGAGATCGCGACCGCGTACACGGACCTCGGTGCCCAGGTGACGCTTGTTGTCCGGAGCCGTGTGCTCGGCGGTTTCGAGGAGTTCGCCGGGGAGGCGGTCGCCGAAGCGCTGCGTTCGCGCGGGGCGACGATCATCACGGGTGCCTCCCCTTCTGGCGTCGCCAGGGACGAGGCGGGACGGGTCACGGTGACGCTCGAGGACGGGCGGACGCTGGAGAGCGAGGAGCTGCTCGTCGCGACGGGGCGCGTCCCGCGCACGGAGGATCTCGGGCTCGAGGTTGCCGGGCTGGAGCCAGGCGGCTGGATCGACGTGGACGACACGATGCTCGTGCGCGGCAGTGACTGGCTTTACGCGGCAGGCGACGTCAACCACCGCGCGTTGCTGACCCACCAGGGCAAGTACCAGGCTCGGGCGGCAGGCGACGCGATCGCGGCTCGGGCCGCGGGGCGCCAGCTCGACGACGCGCCGTGGGGCACGCACGTGGCGACGGCCGACCATGCGGCGGTGCCGCAGCTTGTCTACTCGGACCCCGAGGTGGCGGCGGTCGGGCTGACGAGCACTGCGGCGGAGAAGCAGGGGGTGCGGGTGCGTTCGGTCGATGTGCCGATCGGCAATGTGTCCGGCGCTTCCTTGCACGCGGAAGGCTACGAGGGCACCGCGAGGATGCTCGTGGACGAGGACCGCGGTGTCGTGGTCGGGTTCACGATGGTCGGCCCCGATGTGGGCGAGCTGCTGCACGCGGCGACGATCGCGGTGGTCGGCGAAGTCCAGGTGTCCAGGCTCTGGCACGCGGTGCCGTCGTTCCCGACCATGAGCGAGTTGTGGTTGCGTCTGCTCGAGGGCTACGGGCGGCCCGAGTAGCAGTGAAGTTTCGGGGCCGGCGCGCGAGAAGCGATCGCCGGCCCCTTACGCATGATGGCCTGCTGGCGCCCGCGCCCAAGTGCCGGCGCTCACGCGTCGGCGAACACGTCGCGCTCGACGGTCGGGCTGAGGCGTGGGCGCCGGTGAACGTCAGGCGTCGGCGCCGGTGAACGTCAGGCGTGGGCGCCGGTGAACATCAGGCGTCGGCGCCGGTGAACATGTCGCGCACGGTGGGGCTGTTCGGATCCTGCGTGAGGACCTCGACGAGGTCGCCGGCCGCGATCTTGCCGGTCTTCGTGACGCGCAGGTAGGCGCCGACGCGACCTGCCGTGCTGAAACGCTTGACCCAGCCGCGCTCGTCCGGTCCCCCGACCCATCTGGCGAAGGTCTGGCAGGGGACGCGCGGGGCGGTCACGACGAGTTCCACGACACGGGAAGAACCCGCGGCGTTCGGGTCGCCTATGCGGAGGGTGTCGCCGATGTGGAGCTCGTTGACGTCGAGGCCGTCGATGCGGAGGTTCTCACCGAAGAATCCGAGCTGGAGTGGTCGCCCGAGTTCGCCGGCCCAATACTCGGCGTCGGACTGTGAGTAGGCGTAGACGGCTTGGTCGAGGCCGCCGTGATGCTTCCGGTCGGCTTGCACATCGCCGTAGACCCCGTAGCGCCCCACTTTGATGGCGCCCTCGATGGGGCGCTTGTCGATGGCGGTGACGCCGACGCTGCCGGGGTCATGGCGGAGCTGCGCGACTGCGCAGATGGCGAGCAGTTGGGCCAAGGCTGGCTCAGTCGGAGCGCTTGGCGTTTTTGGCGTGAAGTTCGGCGACGCGGGCGTTCTCGGCGCGGACCTTGGCCTGGACCCCGCGTTCGTGGGAGAGCCACGAGGGAGCTCCCTCGAGGAGGGCCTGAATCTCGGCGGTCGTGAGCGCTTCGGTGACGCCGCCCCTCGCAAGGCCGGAATTGGTGATGCCGAGCTTGCGGGCGACGACGTCGCGCGGGTGGGGGCCGGTGCGGCGCAGTTCCTGCAGCCATTCTGGTGGGGTCTCCTGCAGTTCGAGGAAGGCGCTGCGACTCAGCGGGGTCTCCTGGAACGCTTCGGGGGTGGCCGGCAGGTAGATGCCGAGCTTCTTTGCGGCGGTTGCCGGCTTCATCGTCTGTTCCGACCCGCGGTCCGCGGCGGTCTGGCCCTCTGATTCACTCATTTGAGCATCGTACCCAGTAGCCTTGCGGGCATGGAGACTCCGACGCACCTCACGGTCGCTCTCGCCCCCGGCATCAACCCGCGAAAGTGGTCTCGAGTGTGGGAGGAGCGACGAGCAGAGACGCCGCTTGAGTTCATGACCTTGCATGCGGCTGAGGCCCGGCAGCTTGTGCTTGGCGACGGCGCGCAGGTCGCGTTCGTGCGGCATCCCTTCGAGCGTGAAGGGCTGAACGCCATCGACCTGTTTGCTGAGGACGTTGTCGCGGTGGTCGCGGTCGAGTCGGATCTCGACATCGACGAGCCGTTGCGGCTCGAAGAGCTTGACGACTGGCAGCTGGTCCTCGCGCCTTGGACTCCGGACTGGGCGGAAGCCGCCGAACGGCTGGGGCTCGACTCCGGTGCGTCGGCTATGACAACTGATCCGGCGGATGCGATGGAGCTCGTCGCGGGAGGCGCGGGGGTTGCGATCGTGCCGCAGTCGGTGGCGAGGCAGCATGCGCGCAAGGACGTCACGTACCGGGTTATCAGCGATCTCCCCCGCGTGCCCGTCTCCATTGTCTGGGCTGCCGAGGATGATCGCCTCGACACCGAGGAGTTCGTCGGCATCGTGCGTGGGCGCACGGCTGGGAGCTCGCGAGGCCGCACGGGCGCGAAGTCGGCGGCGCTGCAGCGCGAGGAGCAGCAGGCGCTGGCCGAGGCGGAGCGCCGTGTGAAGGAACAGCAGAAGAAGAAGGCAACCGCGAAACGGATCGGCACGTCGTCCGGCACGAGCCGCGGCGCCCAGCTCGCCGCGAAGCGCGCGAAGGCGGGCGGTTCGGGCGGGAAGCGCAAGCGCCGCTAGGCCCACACGCCTCGATGGACGCCGCTCTCCCGCCGCTCTCCCGCCGCATCGGGGCGCTGGGTCCCCGTCCGACAAGATCCCCGTTTGACTCTGTCTACTTGAACTCGGCCTACGTCGACTCGGTCTGCGTCGCTCGGTCTACGTCAACCCTGTCTACTTCGACTCTGCCTACGTCAACCCTGTCTACGTCAACCCTGTCTACAACCCTGTCTACGTCAACCGTGTCTATGTCGACTCTGCCTACGTCAACCCTGTGTACTTCGACTCGGCCTAGGTCGACTCTGCCTACGTCAACCCTGTGTACTTCGACTCGGCCTAGGTCGACTCTGCCTACGTCAACCCTGTGTACTTCGACTCCGACTGCTTCGACTCGGCCTGCTGCAATTCGGTCTCCGAAAATTGGTCCGGTTCGATGAGGTCCCGTACGTCGAGATCTCGTTCGATGAGACTTCGTGCGATGAGATCCCGCGCGACGCGCCGCCTTTCCGTGCTGCGTCGCCGAACTCCTCCCCGGCGGGGACTGAGCTGTCCACCTCTGTCGTGAGGCCTCGCCAAGCGGCGCCGCCGGCGTTCCGCGCCTTTGTGGCTTCGGTCAGAACGGTGGTTCATCTGCTGCTGACGTCCTCGGAGTCCCGGCAGCGGGCGGAGTCGTCCCACCGCTCAAGGACGACGTCTCCCCCGGCCTGATGCGGTCGTCGCTGGGTGTGAAGTGGACGTTGTTGGGTGTGGAAGAGACGTTGTTGGGTGTGGAGTAGACGTCGTGGTGTTCGGGTTGGTCGGTGAGGGTTTTGCCGCTGGGGGTGCGGAGTTG
>NZ_PSTQ01000014.1 GCF_002931075.1 Pseudoclavibacter sp. AY1F1
GGTGGGGAGATGGCGCGGGATGGTGGGGGAGGTGATCGGGGTTGGCGCGGGGAGGTGAGGCGCAGGGCGGCGGACAGAGTGGTGGTCTGTGGGTTAGATGGAGCGCAGCAGGGTCTCGTGGAAGCGCCGACCTGCCTCGAGGCTTGCGATCGAGACGCGCTCGTCAACGCCGTGGATCGAGGCGCGTTGTGTGGCGTCCATCGCGAGCGGCGCGAAGCGGTACGTCGCGGGAGCGAACCGCTGGAAGTGCTTCGCGTCGGTCGCTGCGAGCGTGATGTACGGGGAGGCTATCGCTTCCGGGTAGGCCGACCGAGCGGCGTCGCTCAGCAGTCTGAATTGCCGGTTATCCGTTGGCGCGAGAGCCGTCGGCTCGTTCGGGTCGGTGCAACGGATGCGCACCTGCCGGTCGCGGATCGCTCGCCGCACGTGCCGCAGCGTGGAAGCGACGCTCTCGCCGGGCGCGATGCGGCAGTTGAGGGTGGCGCTTGCGCTCGCGGGGAGGACGTTGTCAGCGGTCCCTCCGCTCAGTCGCGTCGTCGCGAGCGTCGTTCGGACGAGGGCCGCCGCGTCGCCGCCGAGCCTGGCCAGGGCTTGCGCTGAGACCAGCGGCGCGCGCGTCAGTGTCTCGAGGATCATGCGGCCGCGCCCTTGTGAGTGGGGGAGGAACGTCGCGAACATCTCCCGCGTCGCGGGTGCGACTCTGGCGGGGAAGGGGCTGCGCTCAACCCGCGTCACGGCCCGCGCGATGCGCGCGGTCGGCGTCAGGCCGGACGGAGCGGACGCATGCCCGGCGTTGCCACTCGCCTCGAGGACGATGTTGACCGACCCCTTCTCGCCGACGCCGATCATGGCGGCCCGCACGTCGATGAACGGCAGGGGCGCATCCACGACGGCGCCGCCTTCGTCGAGCACCAGCCACGGGGTGAGCTCGCGCTCGCGGAAGAGTGCGGCAGCTGCGGTTGCCGCCACAGACCCCGTCTCCTCGTCTCCGCCGAACCACAGGTACACGTCGCGTCTGGGGGTGAAGCCTTCCGCGAGCAGCGATTCCGCGGCCTCGAGGATCACGCAGAGCGCGCCCTTGTCGTCGAGCGTGCCGCGCCCCCAGACGGAGCCGTCGGCGATGACGCCGTCGAACGGCGGATGTGTCCACCCCTCGCCCTCGAAGGCCGGGACGACGTCGAAGTGCGCCATGAGGACTACGGGACCGGCGGCCTCGTCGGAGTTCGGAGAATGCGGGCGCGGTGCTCCCGGCCAGCGGTAGAGGACCCCGAACTCGGTGACGGATTCCCGTTCGAGTCGTTCCTGGACAAGCGGATAGAGCTCATCGATGAGCGCGAGGAACTCCTGGAACGGCGCCGGCCCACTCACATCGAAATCAGCCGAGACCGTCGTGACGCGCACCATGCGCGAGAGGCGCTCGGCGATGCCGCTCGGCTCGGCGGGGGAGCCTGGTCCGGGGTTCGACGCGTGGGGAGCAGCCATGGCGTCAGTCTAGGGACGCCCCGCGCTGCCGGCCTCCCCCGTGCTACCGGCCTCCCCCGCGCTGCCGCCTTCGATGTCGGCGAGCCAGCGGCCGAGAATGCGCGCCAGTGCCGCCCGGTCTTCGCCGCTCACCCCGGCGAGCAGGCGCTCCTCGTTTGCTAGGTGGCGGCCGTAGGCCTCGTCGATGAGCTCGAGGCCGCGAGGTGTGAGCTGCACAACCCGGCCGCGCCCATCCGTCTCGCTCACTCGCCGTGACACGAGGCCCGCGCCCTCGAGTCGGTCGATGCGCTTGGTCATGGCCCCGGTCGTGACCATGGTCGAAGCCGCGAGCGCGCTCGGGATGCGCTCGTAGGGTGCGCCCGCCCGCCGCAGGGTGGCGAGCACGTCGAAGTCGCCCTCGCCGAGCCCGAAGTCGCGGTAGACGCGGGTGATCTCTTCGGTGAGGTGTTGGCCTATTCGGTGGATGCGCCCGATGACTCCCATGGGGGAGGCATCGAGGTCGGGGCGCTCTCGCTCCCACTCGGCCAGGATCTGGGTGACGCGGTCATCCGGTGCTCGCATGTGGCCATCATAGCTTCCTTGGAAGCTAGACTGGCTTCCATGGAAGCTACTGTGTCGGCCGCGGGATCCAGGGTGTGCTGGATGCTCATCACCGCGATCGCCCCGATCGCCTGGGGCAGCAACTACTACGTCATGGGGTCGTTCCTCCCGGCGGATGCGCCACTTTGGGGCGCCGTGCTGCGTGCGCTCCCCGCGGGGCTCGTGCTCCTCCTGGTCGCGCGCAAACTCCCGAAGGGTGCGTGGTGGTGGCGCGCCCTCGTGCTCGGCACGATCAACATGAGCGCGTTCTTCGCGCTCGTCTATGTCGCATCGCAGCTGTTGCCCTCGAGTATCGCCTCGATGATCATGGCCGCGTCGCCCATCGTGATGATGGTCTTCGCGGTCTCCATGCTCGGGGAGCGGCTGCGCCTGCTGCCCGTGATCGGCGCTGCAACCGGCCTGCTCGGGGTTGTGCTCATGCTGGCAAGCGGGACGAGCACCATCGACTGGCGCGGCGTCCTCGCATCCGTCGCCGCCATGGCGCTCGCCTCGTTCGGCTTCGTGCTCGTGAAGCGCTGGGGGAGCACTGTCGAGATCCTGCCGTTGACCGCATGGCAGCTCGCCGGTGGCGGGCTGGTGCTGCTGCCGGTCGCGCTTGTCATCGAGGGGCCGATGCCGAGCTACGACGTGCCGGCGATCGCCGCGCTCGCGTACGTCGGCCTCGTCTCGACGGCGCTTGCCTATCTGGCTTGGTTCAGTGGGCTGAAGCACCTCACGGCGGGCACAACTGGCCTGATCGGGCTCCTCAACCCGGTCACGGGTGTTGTGCTCGGCACGCTGCTCGCTGGCGAAACGCTGGGGTGGCAGCAGGGGGCCGGCATGGGTCTTGTGCTGTTCGGCATCCTGCTCGGTCAGCCCATTCTGCGGCGACGCGCTGACCTATTGGTGTGATTCGCAGGCGGCGTATCCTTCTGGCAGCGCTGCCAAAAGTCCTTGCTCTAACGTCAGACGTATGATGTAATCGCATCAGCCCCGAGATGCGGGCAGCAGTCGTCAACGACGTCGACCAGAAAAGGACGCACAATGTTGCAAGATTCGTCCCAGAAGCGCCGCAGCAGGCGCATCGCCACCATCGCGGCAGCTGCTGCCTCAGCATTGCTTCTCGCCGGATGCGCCGGTGGTGCCGGCGGAGAAGTCAACAGCGAGTACGGCTTCGCAACGGCAGAGCAGGAAGCCGGCAGCCCCATCATGGTCTGGGTCGACGCGGCCCGCGAGCCCGCCATCGCGGCCTTCCAGGAAGCCAACCCGGACATCCCGCTCGAGTACGAGGTCTACGACGGCAACGCCGGCGGAAGTGGCACGTTCCAGACGCGCATCGCGCTCATGGACCAGGCGGGCGAGGGCTGGCCCGACGTCGTCTTCTCGACGCAGCAGAACGACGCATCCTGGGCATCGCAGCCCGCACCGGGTGGCGGGCAGGGCTTCGCGGCTCCCCTGAACAAGGGCTTCTTCGACCAGGAGTTCCTCGACGGGTTCGCCGCTGGCGCCCTCGACCCGTCGACGATCGACGACACCGTCTACGGCCTCCGCAACGACCTCGCGCAGGTCGTCACCTACTACAACCAGCCGCTGCTCGACCAGTTCGGCTATGAAGTACCGACCACCTGGGAAGAGTACGGAGCGCTCGGCGACAAGCTCGCGGCCGAGCACCCCGGCTACATCCTGGGCAGCGTCGGTGACGCCTTCATGCCGTACGTCTACTACCAGGGCTCGCAGTCGCCGGTGTTCCAGACCGAGGGTGACAACTTCGTCGCTGACATGGAGTCGGAGAACTCCGTGGAGATCTCCAAAATCCTCGACAAGATGATCGCCAACGGCACGATCGTGCAAGACAGCGTCTTCAGCGCCGAGTTCACGTCGAAGTACGCCGACAAGGTCGTCGTCATGCCAGGGCCGGTCTGGTACACGGGCGCCGTGTTCCAGAGCGCTCTCCAGGTTCCAGAAGGACAGCTCGGCGTCGCAGCCCCGCTCGCCTGGGAAGGCGAGGAGATCGCCACGGGCAACGTCGGCGGTGGCATCTGGTACGCCTCCAGCCACACCAAGAACCTCGAAGCGGTCAAGACGTTCCTCGAGTTCGCGGTGAGCTCCCCCGAGTTCCAGGTCGAGCTTTCGAGCGGCTACCCGGCATACTCGTCGGCGGCTGAGGGATGGCTCGGCAAGCTCGCCGACACCGGCTACTTCATCGACGGCTTCGAGCAGCAGATGATCGACGCCGGCGGCAGCATCTGGAGCGGCTGGGCATCTGCTCGCTTCAGCCCGGAGACCGGATGGGCAACCACCGTCATGCCGGCAATCGCCGAGGGCAAGACCATCGAGTCGGTCCTGCCGACCTGGCAGACCGAGGTGCTCAACGAAGCACAGGTGAACGGGTACACGGTCGCCGAATGACCTCCACCCCGCTCGAATCTGAGACGCGGTCTGCACCCGCGGTCGGCGCCGCTCTCCTGAGCGACGCCGACCCGGCGGGGCCGAAGAACCCCCGCAAGGCGAAGCGGCAGCGCACCGCCAACCCGCTCGCGAACGAGACCCGCTTCGGGTACATCTTCGTCAGCGGCTACGTGCTGCTGCTCCTCGCCTTCGGAATCGTGCCGACGCTCTACGCGGTCTTCCTCTCCATCACGAAGAACGGCGTCTTCGTCGGCATCGACAACTTCGTCCGTGTCTTCGGCGACTACCGCTTCCTGCCTGCGGTTGGCCACGTCACGCTCTACATCGTCTTCTGGCTGATCAGCCTCATCGTGCTGGTCGTCTTCCTGGCGATCATCGTGCACTCGATCCGCGCGAAGTGGCTCAGCGTCAGCATCCGCTTCCTCTACTACATTCCCGGGGCCATCGCGGGTGCCTCGAGCGTCATGCTCTGGCTGTTCCTGCTCGACCCGACCGTCAGCCCCGTCGCCGGCCTCCTGCGGGCCATGGGCTACGACTCGCTCATCCGCACCGTCTCCATCGACAACCTGCCGATCGTCTTCACCGTCATCGCGTTCTGGACCGGCGCCGGCAGCTGGATCGTCATCATGTACGGCGCGCTCAACAACATCAGCAACGAGGTCATCGAGGCGGCGAAGGTCGACGGCGCGAATCCCCTGCAGGTCGCCCTCTACATCCAGCTGCCCATGATGACCAAGTGGATCTCGTACATGGGCATCATGTCGCTCGCCGCAGGAACGCAGCTCTTCGTCGAGCCGCGCGTGCTCTCGCAGGCCAGCCGCGGCGTCGTGCCAGAGGACTACTCGCTGAACCAGCTCGCCTACCTGTACGCGTTCAAGCAGGGCGACTTCTCCGGCTCCGCAGCGATCTCCATCACGCTCCTCGTCGTCGCCCTCGCGCTCTCGACGGTCTTCATCCTCAAGGGAAAGCTGTTCGAACGTGACTGACACCGTGCAATCCATGAACGTCCAGCACCAGGACACCGCGCATCCGTCGACCAAGGCGCTCGCCCGCAAGCTCACGCCTGGCGAGTGGATCATGCGCATCGTGCTCGGCGCGGTCATTGCTTCCTTCATCGTGTTCTTCCTGCTGCCCATCGTGTGGCTCCTGCTCGCGGGCACGAAGGATGCGCGCTCGCTGCTGCTCGAAAACCCAATGTCGTTCGGCTCGTTCGAGCAGCTGGCCACCAACTGGGAGCAGCTGTTCAGCTTCCAGAACGGCATCTTCCTCACCTGGATCGGCAACTCGGCGCTGTACTCCTTCGGGGCGCTCGTCATCACGCTCATCGTGAGCGTGCCTGCCGGCTACGCTCTGGCGCTCGGCAACTTCAAGGGCCGCAAGGCGCTGCTGCTCGTGACGCTCATCGTCATGCTCATCCCGAACACGGCGCTCGTGCTGCCGATCTTCCTCGAGCTGAGCGCCGTGAAGCTCATCGGGTCGCCGTTGGCCGTGATCCTGCCGTTCTCGTTCTTCCCGTTCGGCGTGTACCTCACCTACATCTACTTCTCGACGGCGGTGTCTCGCGACCTGCTGGATGCCGCGCGCATCGACGGCGCGAGCGAGCTCCGCGTCTTCGCGCAGGTCGCGATGCCCCTCGCGGCGCCCGTCATCGCGCTGGTCGGATTCTTCAGCTTCACCGGCAACTGGAACAACTACTTCCTGCCGTTCCTCATGGTGGGCGGCAAGAACGTGCCAGTGCAGGTCGGTCTTGCGAACCTGCTCTCGAACGTGCCGCAGTTCAACCCGACGACCGCGACGAGCATCGTCATCGAGCTGCCGACGCTGGCCCTCGCGACGCTGCTCTCGGTCGCGCCGATCGTCATCATCTTCCTGTTCTCGCAGCGGTTCCTCGTCGACGGGATGACCGCGGGCGGCACGAAGGGATGAGCGACGACACGTCCCTGCGCATCCCGATCGACACGCATGTGCACCTGTGGGACCGATCGGTGGTGCCGCAGACCTGGATCGACCCGGATTCCATGGCGGCGATCAACCGCGAGTTCTCCGGCCTCGACCTCGCAGCTCAGCTGCGCGAGGTCGGCGTCACGCGCGCCATCGTCGTGCAGTCCGACCGCGTGCTCATCGAGAACGACCACCTCTTCGGCGAGGCCTCGCAGGCGCCCGAACTGGTCGGTGTCGTCGGCTGGGTCGACCTGCGTGGCGGCGCCGACGGCGTGCGGTTGCAGCTGGATGCGCTCGGCGGGCACGAGGGTGCGTCGAAGCTCGTCGGCATCCGGCACCCCGTGCACATCGACGAGGACGACCGGTGGCTGTCGCGTGACGACGTCGCCGACGGCCTCGCCGAGCTCGGCGCTCGTGGACTGAGCTTCGACCTGGTGGTCAGACCGTGGCAGCTCGGCCAGGCCGCGCGGCTCGCCGAGCGGGTGTCTGGCACCCAGTTCGTGCTGGACCACCTCGGCAAGCCGCCACTCTCAACGGGGCAGCTCGACGCCTGGAGTGCAGGCCTGCTGCGGCTGGCCGCGCTGCCCAACGTCGCCGCCAAGATCTCCGGGCTCACGATCGAGGACGATTGGGGCGACTGGTCGCAGGAGGCCGTGACGCGGGCCATCGACCCGGCGCTCGAGCTGTTCGGTCCCAAGCGCCTCATGTTCGGCTCCGACTGGCCGCTTGTCCGCTTGACGCGAGGCGGCTACCGGGCCTGGATCGATGCGTATCGATCCGCCACGGCCCCGCTCAGCGCCGACGAGCAGCGGCAGATCGACGTGGGCACTGCCGAGCGGGTGTACGGCCTCGATGTGGGTGCGGATGCGGGCATGGGCCTGCGCGTCGGCCCCGACGGGGGTGGCGAATGAGCGCGGTCGGCGATCCCGGGACCGCACCTGTGACTGGTGCACCCGCTGGTGCCGAACCGCGCGCGCGAGTCCCCAATGTCGGGCGGCGAAGGCTCGGCGAGTCCGATGTGCGCGTGAGCCGCATCGGCTTCGGCGCCGCGTCGCTCGGCAACCTCTACCGCGAGACGAGTGACGAGGAGGCCAGCGGTGCCGTCTCCGCGGCATGGGACGCGGGCATCCGCTACTTCGACACCGCGCCGCACTACGGGCTCGGGTTGTCAGAGCGGCGCCTCGGCGAGGCGCTCGCGGCCCGCCCACGGCACGAGGCCGTCATCTCCACGAAGGTTGGGCGCCTGCTGGTGCCCAACCCGCACCCGACGGGGGTCGACGACGGCTTTGTCGTTCCGGACGACCTCATGCGGCAGTGGGACTTCAGCCGTGACGGCGTGCTCCGCAGCCTCGAGGGCAGCCTCGAGCGGCTGGGCACCGACCGCGTTGACATCGTGTTCGTCCACGACCCTGACGCGTTCGGTGAAGGCGCCGCCCGCGAGGCGCTCGTGACGCTGCGAGAGCTGCGAGACCAGGGAGTCGTCGGAGCCATCGGCGTCGGCACCAACGAGACCCATCAGCTCGGCGCGCTCTTCGACGAGCGCCTCATCGACGTCGCCATGCTCGCCGGCCGCTACACGCTGCTCGAGCAGCCGGGCCTTGACACCGTCCTCGAACCCGCCCAGCGAGCGGGCGCATCCGTCATCGCCGTCGGCGTCTACAACTCCGGCCTCCTCTCGGCCCCGCGGCCCGGCCCGGACGCCGTCTACAACTACCTGCCCGCCCCGCCCGAGGTGCTCAAGCGGGTGCACCGCATCGCCGACACCTGCGAACAGCACGGCGTGACGCTGCCGGATGCGGCCCTCGCCTTCCCCCTGCAGCACCCGGCCGTCGCAGGGATCGCCCTCGGCATGCGCACCGCCGACCAGGTGCGCGACAACCTGCGGCGCGTATCCGTCGCCGTGCCCGACGGGCTGTGGCGCGCCCTCGCCGCCCAAGGCCTCATCGACCCCAGAAGCTTCACTACCGCAGGCACCACCCCAGACCAGCAGGAGGAAACACCGTGAGATTCGTTCAACGCCGCGACGGCGACCGAGTTGTGCCAGGCATCGTCGACGGCGACCGGGTCTACGACCTCGCCGGCGTCGAACAGGTGGACGGCGAGCTGCTCGCCCGCTCGGAGGTGCAGCTCGGCGAGCTCGAAGCCGCGGCCCTCGCGACCGAGGGGCGCGACCTGGAAAGTCTCGACCTCGCGGCCCCCATCGCGCGGCCCGTGAAGATCGTCTGCATCGGCCTCAACTACCGCGACCACGCCGCCGAGACGGGCGCCGCGATCCCCGAGGAACCCGTCATCTTCATGAAGGACCCCTCGACGATCGTCGGGCCCTTCGACGCCGTGCGCATCCCGCGCAACTCCGCCAAGACCGACTGGGAAGTCGAGCTCGGCATCGTCATCGCACGGGAAGCCCGCTACCTGGACTCGCCCGCGGATGCTGCGGGCGTCATCGGCGGCTACGTGCTCTCGCACGACGTGAGCGAGCGCGAGTTCCAGCTCGAACGCGGCGGCCAATGGGATAAGGGCAAGAGCTGCGAGACGTTCAACCCCCTCGGCCCCTGGGTCGCGACTCCCGACGAGATCGACGACGTGCAAGCGCTCGGCCTGCGCCTCAGCGTCAACGGCGTGCAACGGCAGAACGGCACGACCGCCGACCAGGTGTTCGACGTCAACCACGTCGTCTGGTACCTGAGCCAGTTCATGGTGCTGCAGCCGGGCGACCTCATCAACACGGGCACGCCAGCAGGTGTCGCGCTCGGCATCGACGGCAACCCGTACCTTCGCGACGGCGACGTCGTCGAGCTCTCCATCGACGGCCTCGGCACCGCCCGTCAGCGCTTCGAGGACGCCTCGTGAATGCGACGCCTCGCGGCGTGGTCGCCGCGTCCGCCGCTCGCGTCGCGGACGCCGTTGGCCGACTCGCGGGCGCCGTTTCGGGTTCGGCCTCGGTTTCGCCTACTTCAAGTTTCGGGATGGGTTCCTCACCTCGGGATGGGTTGCAAGGCATCCCGAAGTGCGTAACCCATCCCGAGACTGCTGGATGCACGGAGCTGGCAGCGTGAGCGGGATCGGAGCTGGCGGCGTGAGCGGCGTCGTCGATGCCAGCGCCAGCGGTGCGACGGGTGAGTTCGGCGGGCGCGCCGCGATCGTCACGGGCGGCGCATCCGGAATCGGGGCGGCCGTCGCCGAGGAACTGCTCGCGCGCGGCGCGCAGGTCGCGGTCTTTGACCTGAACGGCGGCTCAGTCGAAGGCTCGGCCCTCGGCGTGAGCGTCGACGTGGCCGACAGGGCATCGGTGGATGCTGGAGTCGCGGCCGTGCTCGATCGCTTCGGACGCCTCGATGTCGTCGTGAATTGCGCGGGCATCGGTGCGTTCGGCACCGTCGAGGACTCGAGCGACGACGACTGGGCGCGCGTGCTCAACGTCAACGTGCAGGGCGTCGCCCGCGTGTGCGCTGCGGCAATGCCCGCGCTGCGCGAATCTGACGCAGCCGCAATCGTGAACCTGACGTCGATCGCCGCCACGACCGGCATCCAGCAGCGCGCCCTCTACTCCGCGACCAAGGGTGCGGTGCACGCGCTGACGCTCGCGATGGCCGCCGACCACGTCCACGATGGCGTGCGCGTCAACGCGGTCTCGCCCGGCACCACCGATACGCCCTGGGTGCAGCGCATGGTCGCGAACGTCGCCGACCCGGAAGCCGAGCGCGCCGCCATGAACGCGCGCCAGCCCACGGGGCGACTCGTCACGCCCGCCGAGGTCGCGGGCGCCGTGGCCTACCTCGCGTCGCCACTCTCCGCATCCACGACGGGCAGCGTGCTCGCCGTCGACGGCGGCTTCGGCGGCCTGCGCGTGCGCCCCGTCCAGGCGTAGCTCCGCGAGGTCACTGCCTCGTCGATCACTGCCAGTCGAATCGCCCTCCACGAGGTCCGCTCAAGGGCGATTCGACTGGCAGCGATTCGCGGCGAGTGGGGTCCACCTCGCCTCATTAGCGGTGTGGTGGGGTGAGCCGAGCCGGTCAGGCGTTGCGGGTAAGGGTCAGGAAGCGGTAGCGGATGCCCGTGCGCGACTCGAGCCACCCCTCGGACGGCTCACGTGCATCCACGCGCCACGCGTCGCCGGACCAGTCGGGGGCGTGAGCGTCGCCGTCGACCTCGAGGTCGATCTCGGTCACCTCGAGGCGGTCGGCGCTTGCGATGGCCTCGCGGTAGAGCTCGCCGCCGCCCATGACCCAGGCTTCGCCGGGTGCGCCCACGCTGCTGCCGTCAGCGAAAGAGGCTGAGGCAGAGTCAGCCCCAGCGTGGTCGGAACTGGAGTCGGCGGAGCTGCCGGCCAGGGCCATCGCATCCTCGAGCGACCCCGCGCGCTCCGCGCCCTCGGCAGCCCAGTCGGGCTGCCTGGTGACGACGATGTTGCGCCGCCCGGGCAGCGGGCGGAAACGCTCGGGCAGGGAGTCCCAGGTCTTGCGCCCCATGATGACGGGGTGCTTCAGGGTGACGGCCTTGAAGTGGGCCAGGTCCTCGGGCACGTGCCACGGGATGCCGCCCTCAGCCCCGATCACTCCGCCGCGAGCCTGCGCCCACACCAGCCCGACCGTCAGGCTGCCGAATGCCGCTGTCCGCGCGCGGACAGCATCCGCGGCCCAAGTCGCTCCCGCCGCGTCGCTCATACCGCGATCGCCGCGCGGATCGTGGGGTGGTGCTGGTAGTTCGCGACCTCGAAGTCCTCGAACTCGTAGTCGAAGATCGTGTCGGGGGTGCGGTGGATGCGCAGCTGCGGGTAGGGGTACGGGTCGCGCGTGAGCTGCTCCCGCACCTGCTCCTCGTGGTTGTCGTAGATGTGGACATCGCCGCCCGTCCACACGAATTCGCCTGGTTCGAGGCCCGTCTGCTGCGCGACCATGAGGGTCAGCATGGCGTAGGACGCGATGTTGAAGGGCACGCCGAGGAACAGGTCTGCGGAGCGCTGGTACAACTGGCAGGAGAGCTTGCCGTCGGCGACGTAGAACTGGAACAGGGCGTGGCACGGGGGCAGCGCCATCGTCGAGATCTCGGCCGGGTTCCAGGCCGTGACGACGTGGCGGCGCGAGTCCGGGTTGGCGCGGATCTGCGCGACGACCTGCTCGATCTGATCGATGTGTCCGCCCTCCGGCGTCGGCCAGGAACGCCACTGCACGCCGTAGACGGGGCCGAGGTCGCCGTTCTCGTCGGCCCACTCGTCCCAGATCTTCACGCCGCGCTCCTGCAGCCAGCGCACGTTCGAGTCTCCGCGCAGGAACCACAGCAGCTCGTAGGCGATCGACTTGAAGTGCACGCGCTTCGTGGTGATGAGCGGGAAGCTCTCCGACAGGTCGAACCGCAGCTGGCGGCCGAACACGCTTCGCGTCCCCGTGCCGGTGCGGTCGGATTTCTGGGCGCCGTTCTCGAGCACGTCGCGCAGCAGGTCTTCGTACGGGGTCTTGATCTCCGAAGTCACGTCCCGAGGATACGCCCGACGCGGCACCGTGCCCAGCGGCTCAACGACACGTGACGCTTCGGGGCAACTCGCCGGGAACGAGACCTACGCTCGGGACATGAGCACACCCGCCCCTCCGTCGCCCGCGCCCGCACGCCTCCTGATCGCGGGCTTCGGCAAGCTCGGCGCGCGCCTGGGGGAGAGGTACGCCGCGCGCGGCACTGAGGTCTCCGGGGTGCGCCGCAGCGGCGGCACGGCGGGGGCCGGTGTCGAGCTCATCCGCGCAGACCTCGCCGATCCTGCCGCACCGCCTCTCGCTCTCCCGCACGTTGACGCCATGGTCATCACGCTGCCGCCGCCCACCGTGGACGGCGTCGTGGAGCCCGACGCTTACCGGCGCTCCCTCGAGACGCTCGCGGCGAGCCTGCCGAGCGTCCCGGCGAGGGTTGTCTTCGTGTCGTCGACGCGCGTCTTCGAGGGCAGGGGTGACGGGTCCGTGATCACCGAAGCGGATGCGCCGTCACCGACCTCCGACCGTGCGCGTGCGCTGGTTGACGGCGAGCGACGCGCGGCCGAGCTGTTCGGTGCATCCGTCATCAGGCCGTCTGGCATCTACGGCCCCGGACGCGACAGCCTCATCCGCCGCGTCCTCGCGGGGGACCCGATCCAGTACGCACGCCGGACCAACCGCGTCCACGAGAGCGATCTCGTCCGCGCCATCGAGGCGATGCTCGAGCGGGACGATGCGCCAGGGCTCCTCCATGCCACCGATGCCAGCCCCGCGTCCCTCGGCGACGTCGCCACGGTTGTGGCGGGCGAGCTGGGGGTCAGCGTGCCCCCGCGCGTCCTTCCGGACGAGGCAGGGGGCACCGTGTTGAGCGGCCAGCGGATGCTCGATTTCCTCGGCTCGCTCGACTACCCCAGCTACCGTGAGGGCTACGCCGAGATGGTGCGCCTCCGCGCGAGCTGACGCTGCCCCGCTCCGCCCGCCGCCCCCTCGTCCGCGTTCCGCAGCGGAGTTGTGGTTGCTCTCCAGCGATTTTGACGACCATCACACTGCCCTGGGCGTCCATACTGGGGGCGTCGCCGCGAGGCCGCAAGCTCCACACCAGCTCCACCCGAGATCGTCGCCCGTCGCGTCCCCGCGGCGCCCTGAAGGAGTCGCATGTCAGAGCCAACCACCACCCCCGCCGACACGCAGCCGATCCCTGAGGTGCAGCCTGCCCCGGAGGCCTTCATTCTGACCGCGGGCACGATCGTGACGATGGATGCGCAACTGCCGCGCGCATCCGCCGTCGCCGTCGCGGACGGGAAGATCGTCGCCGTCGGAACACTGGCGGAGTGCGCGGAGGTGCTGCCAGGCGCCCCCGTCATCGACAGCGAGGCACCCGTCCTCATGCCAGGGTTCATCGACCCGCACAGCCACCCGTTCCTGAGCGGCCTCGCGACGCAGCTGCCTGCTCAGTCGATCGCGCCGTGGAACGCACCGACCTGGAGTGAGGTGCTGAGCATCTTCTCGCAGGCGATGGCCGAGCATGACGCGGATGTTCCCCTGCTCTTCAACGGCTTCGACGCGCTCCTGCACGGGCGCCCGGCCCCGACGGCAGCCGACCTCGACGCGATCTTCGGCGACCGGGTGGCGGTTGTCGTCGACAACTCCGGGCACGCCTGCTCCTTCACGTCGGCGCTCATCCGCAGCCGCGGGTGGGACGCCACGCCGCCACAAGACCCGGTCGGCGGGTCCTTCGCGCGGGACGCGGCCGGCGCCCTCACGGGGGTCTCGTTCGAGATCCCCGCGAACACTGCTGTGCTCGGGCCCGTCCTGCAGCAGCTTGGCGGAAACCCGCTCGGCAGCGCCGCCGAGTACTACGCGCTCATGGCCCGCGCAGGCATCACCTCGACTTCTGACATGACGTTCTCGGGCGACCTCGCCCCTGCCTACGAGGCGCTCGCAGCCATGCCATCCTCGCCTCTGCGCGTGAGCCTGTGGGAGGTGTCGACGGCCACCGACCCCGGGGCGGTTGCGACCTTCGCGGCGGGGGAGGAGCGCCTCGTGAAGCAGGGCGTGAAGCTGTGGACAGACGGCTCCCCATGGATCGGTAACATCGCCACCTCGTTCCCCTACCTCGCGAGCGACGCGACGAGGCGCGCCGGAATCGACCCCGCGACAGCGGGCGGACCATCCGCCATGAACTACTCGCGAGAGCAGGTGGATGCGACCCTCGACGCGTGCGCGCCGCTCGGCTGGCAGATGTCGTTCCACGCGAACGGTGACCTGGCCCTCGACTTCGCGCTCGATGCCTACGAGCGGGCCCTGTCCGAGCACGGCCTGCTCGGCTCCGATCACCGCTGGCGCATCGAACATGCAGGCGCTGGTCGCCGCGACCAGTTCGAGCGGGCGGCTCACCTCGGCGTGCACGTGTCGCTCGCGCCGTTCCAGTATTACTTCTGGGGCGACCTGCTCGACGGTGAGATGTTCGCGCCGGAGCACGGCGCGCGCTGGCAGGCGTTCAGGGACGCGGTCGATGCCGGGGTTGTCGTCTCCCTGCACAACGACGGCTCCGTGTCGCCGCCGACGCCCATCCTGAACGTGCAGACCGCCGCTACCCGCCGCACGAGCAGCGGCCGCATCCACGCCCCAGAGCAGGCGATTCCAGTGGATGCTGCGCTCAGGGCCCACACGATCGACGCGGCCCGTACCCTGCACCGGGAGCACCTCGTCGGCTCGATCGCGGTTGGCAAGCTCGCCGACTTCGTTGAACTGACCGCGGACCCGTATGAGGTGCCGCCGCGCTACCTCGCGGAGCGCGTGCAGGCGCTTGGCACGTGGGTCGGTGGGGCGCGCGTCGACCTCCCTGAGTTCCTCGCTGCGGCGCACGCCAGCGATCCCGCGCCGCACGCTCACCACGCTGCGCGCGGCCGCACCGGTCACAGCTGCTGAGGCGGCCCAGCGCGGCCGGCACCTCGATCGGGTGTCGGTTTCAGGTCGCGCTCGTTCGCTCGGCTAATTGTCGCTCCGGCTCGCTGGCGCGGCTTCCGCGAGCAGCCAGCGCGAGACTCGGTGGCTCGCGTCAAGCCAGGCCGGAGCAACGGCATAGCCGAGAGCGATGAGGGCGGTGCCCAGCGCGGCTCCGAGGAGGAGGTTGAGAGCCTCTGGCATTGGGAGCAGCCCCTGCCACCCCGTGGGGTCGATACCGAAGATGAGTGTCAGCGCCGGTCTGACAAGGAGCCCTTCGAGTCCCCACCCGACGAGACCGATCGGGGCGAAGGCTAGTGGTCCGGCGAGGCAGGGTGCGGAGAGTCCCCACAGCACGATTCGGCGCGACGTCCCGATTGCAGCTGGACTCGCCGTCGGCGAGAGCTCACTGTCGATGACCTTCGCGTTCCGGACGATCTTCTCGAGGTAGGCGCTTGCGTCACCGGTGCGTGTGCGTGTGCGTGCGAGCGATGCGAGTGAAATCGCGAGCAGCAGGAGTGAATTCCAGAGGGTGGCGATGAACGCGAGCGTGACCCTGATCGAGGCGAGTAGAGCACGTGGACGAGAGTGGCGCATGGATCCCCATTCGTGGGTCGGCTCGCGGAGGTGACGCGAGTGTAGCGCGTCGATGTGAGGTGAATCCTCCAACACAATTTGGTGTTTCAGGCTATGCGGGACAAGATATCGCGCGAAATCAGGCCATGAACGAGCGCTCAATTGAGCGGAGGGGAGAACTGCCCGAGACGATGCCGCACGCCGGTGGTACTGTCCGAATCGCTGGACCCCGGGGGCAGGGTCAGCGAAGGCCACTTGGGGAGGGGGACTATCGTGCGCGATTCTGCGACGCTGATCGATCGGTTGCGCGAGCACGCTGGCCTCGACCCGCATCGTCGGGCTGTGACATTCGTGGGCGACGACGGCACGCAGTCGACTCTCACGTACGGCGAGCTCGAGACGCAGTCGCGGAAGATCGCGGAGGGGCTCACGGCCCGCTTCGAGTGCGGCTCCAGGGTGCTCGTCATGCTGCCCAACGGTCTGGACTTCGTGATTGCGCTCGTCGCGTGCTTCCGGGGTGGCTTCATCGCGGTGCCGATGCCGCTTCCAGGCCGATTCGCTCGACAGTGGGAGCGAAGCTCGGTCGTCGCTCGGGATGCTGCCGCCACAGCCATCGTCACGGCAGCCGCGCACCATGACGAGGTCGCGAACTGGGCCGGCAGGGAATGCGACCCTGCGGTTGAGCTTTTCAGAATCGACGGCTGCGAACCTGCCGCGGTCGCCTGCGCCGAGTCGGCGCCGCCGCGCCCGACGGACGTCGCATTCCTCCAGTACACCTCGGGGTCTACGAGCGCGCCGAAGGGGGTTGTCGTCACGCACGCCAACCTGACCGCTCATGCGCGGGCTTCATCCCGAGCCCTCGGGCTCGACGGCGATGATGTCTTCTGCAGCTGGCTGCCCATCCATCATGACTTCGGACTCATCGGGATGCTCCTGGTTCCGCTGCATCTGGGAGCGACCGCCTACCTCATGTCTCCCACCGACTTCGTGAAGCGGCCGGCGAGATGGCTGCAACTGCTCAGTCGCGTGCGTGCGACGCTCACGGCTGGCCCAAACTTCGGCTACAGGCACTGCTGCGATCGCGTGCGCTCCGAGCAGCTCGACGGGGTCGATCTCTCCGCCCTCCGCTATGCGCTGAACGCGTCTGAGCCGGTGGAGGCGGACACGCTGGATGCGTTTGCCGACCGCTTCGCCCCGTATGGACTCCGTGAGGGGGCAGCAGCACCGGCCTACGGGCTAGCGGAGGCCACGCTCGGCGTCACGTATCCGGGCGGGGCGGGGCACGGCCCTGCGTCCACGCCCTTGGTCGACCTCGAGGAACTCGCGCGCGGCCGCGTTGTCCGTGCAACCCAAGCGACCGGTGCCACCCGGAGACTCGTCGGCTGCGGGGTTCCGCATGGCGTCGAGGTTCGTATCGTGGATGATCGCGGCGATTCAGCCACCGACGGCGTGGTCGGTGAGGTGTGGCTGCGTGGCGAGACCGTCGCGGCGGGGTACTGGAACCAGGAGACCCAGACGAACGCCACGTTCCTGGCACGCCTCGCGGATGGTTCCGGTCCCTGGCTTCGCACCGGCGATCTCGGAGCGATGATCGACGATCAGCTCTATCTCACGGGCCGCATCAAAGAGCTGCTCATCGTGAACGGTCGCAACCTGTACCCAGTAGACCTCGAGCGCGCTCTGCAGCAGCAGCATCCGGGGCTCGATGGCCGCCCCGCCGCTGTGTTCGCTGTCGGCAGCGATGTCGTCGCCGTGCTCGAATGCTCGCCGAGCCTGGTCACCGCGCCCGGGTCCGCCGCTCAGCTCCTCAGCGCGCTGGCGCAGACGCTCGCCGAGACCACCGGCGCCTCGGTAGGAGACATCGTTCTGACGGCTCCCGGGAGCGTCAGCCGGACGACAAGCGGCAAAGTGCAGCGTTCTCGAACCAGATCACGGCTCGCAGACGGCAGCTTGACTCCGCTCGCGACGTTCCGTGGCTCTCCGCGCCAGGCGCGAGCGTCCATGGTCGCGTCGGCCGGCGCAGCATCACGACCAGCCACGACATCCCATGCATCGGAAAGAAGCACATGACCGACATCAGCGCCAGCGAGCAACTCGCCCAGGTTCGCACCTGGTTGCAAGCTCAGATCGCGGAGTACCTGGGCCGAGACGCCCACGAGATCGACATGGACAGCTCCCTCGCCGAGCTCGGGCTCGGATCAGTGCAGATGCTTGCCCTGTGCGGCGATGCTGAAGACCGCTTCGGCATCGTGGTCGACCCGGAGGTTGTGCTCGACTTCCCCACGCCGTCGAGCCTTGCGCCAGAAATTGCGGCGCTGGTCCAATCCGGAGCGCACGCATGACAGCAGTTCTCGAAGTTGCACGCGCGATCCCGGACGGTCGTGCTGAGATCGCCGATCTTGCGCCAGAGCTTGGCATCGATGACCTGCAGCTCGGCGTATTCCATCGCTACTTCGGCCTGAAGCGCGTCTGCGTGGCGCAGGAGAACTCTTACGTCGACATGCTCACGCAGGCAGGCGATGCTCTCGAGCTGCTCCGCGGCAACAAGCACCGAGTGCGATACGTGATCGGCGCCCGCACACTCGCGACGGTCGCTCATCCGGATGAGAACCCGCTGCACGAGGTCGCCGAGAGACTCGGACTCGGGCATGCGCTCGTCTTCACCCTCACTCAGCACGCGTGTGCTTCGGCACTCCTCGCCGTCGATCTCGCGGGACGTCTGCTTGCTGCCGACGCTTCCCCGGACGCGCTTGCGCTGGTCCTCACGGGCGAGAAGGCGGTGAGCCCAGAATCGAGGACCATCGCGGGCATCACGGTCATGGGCGAGGCGACTGCGGCGTGTCTCGTAGCGGCAGACCTGCGTGATGAGCCGCGAAGCGCCGATCGTGTTCTCAGCTACGCGACCCGCACACTCGGCGAGTTCCACCAGCTCCCGCTTCCGCACGAGTTGGCCGCCGGGTATGGGAACCAGTACGTGCCTGTGCTGGTGGAGGTCATCCGGGAAGCGCTCGATTCGGCGGGGCTCGAGGTGCTAGATCTGGCACGGATCCTGCCCCACAACGTGAACCGGATCTCCTGGAAGCGCGCCTGCAGGATGCTCGGCTACCCGTTGACGCAGGTGCATCTCGAGAACGTGCCGGAGCTCGGACACTGCTTCGGCGCCGACACGTTCATCAACTACGTAGATGTGCACCGGGACGGATTGCTCCGTCCTGGCGACCACTACTTGATGGCGTCCGTTGGTCTGGGGTCGACGTTCTCGGCCATGGTCTTCGAGTACGGGGGAGTTCCGGCATGAGGGCACCCGCGACGGTTCCACACGAACGGCATGGGGCTGCTTTTCTCTCTCGTCTCAAATCGGCGACGACGGGCGACTCGAACACCCCGCTTGTCCTTCTCGGCAACTTCGAGGTCGAGAACGCCTGGGCACGGTCGGAAGTGGGACTTCCCTCGGTCGCCGGGGCATCTGCATCGTCAGCTCTTGTCAATCGGATGGATGAGTACGCGCTTCTGCTCGGGGCCGGCGGCGACATCGTGGTCCTGAAATCGGCCCCGGACGATGGCCACCTCGCCCACCTCAGTTCGCTCGGGTTCACCCTGCCTGAAGTGGTTGTCGTTGATGAAGGGCACGCCGAGAACACGGTCACGGAGGACGCGCTCGCGTCTCCTGGCACGATTCGGGCCATCACGGCCGTCGCACCGGCAGGAGCCCACCTGCTGGCGCACGGCTGCTCCGCGGCCGAGGAACAGCTGGGGGTCGCGTGCGGACTTCCGCTCGCGCATCCGAGCGCAGCAACCGCGAAGGCCGTCAACGGCAAGGTCTACAGCCGCCTCCTGTGCGAAGAGCTCGGTATCAGGCAGTCGCCGGGGTGGACGATGCACACAGTCCACGATTTTGTTGACGCTGTGCCCGCGATCGAAGAGATGCTCCTCACGGGTGCTTCTGTCGGCGTCAAGGACTCCTACGGCGTCTCCGGCAAGGGCATCGTGGTGATTTCCGAACCGCGTCGGCTCTACCAGCTCGCCAGGATGGTGGAGCGCCGCGCGACGAAGTCAGGCGAAGATCGGCTGAACGTCGTCGCGGAAGTCTGGGCTGACAAGGTGCTCGACCTCAATTATCACGTCACGATCGCACGCGACGGAGACGTCGTCTTCGATTTCGTCCAGGAGGCGATCACCGAGAACGGGGTGCACAAGGGGCACCGCATCCCCGCGGGGATCTCAGAGGCGACGAGGGAGGAGCTTCGGAGCATCGGCGAGCTCGTCGGAGAGAAGCTCGCGAGCGACGGCTACTTCGGCCCGGTCGGCCTCGACGCGATCACGACCGCTGACGGGTCTCTGCTTCCAGTGCTGGACATCAACGCTCGCAACAACATGTCGACGTACCAGACTCGGATCCACGAGCGATTCCTGCTCGACGGGTCGGTCGCGATCGCGCGAACCTACGAGCTCAGCCTCGACAGGCGCCTGTCGTTCGAGCAGGTCGACCATCACCTGGGTGATGCGCTCCTCAGTCCTTCTCGTGGAGCTGGTGCCATCGTCACCAACTTCGCAACCGTCAACGCTGCGGCTCCCGAGGCTGACGGCGCCATGTTCCGGGGGCGGTTCGGGTGCGTGCTCGTCGCGGCAGACGCAGCGGAGCTCCGCCAGCTGGATCGCCGTATCGCCGCATCACTCGAAGCAGAGGGAATCGCCCGTGCCTGACCAGTTCACCGCAATCGCCTCCGCTCACGAGAAGGTCGCAGCTGCCGAGAGATTCGGGACGCCGTGCTACCTGTATGACGCCGGCGAGATCGAGCGGCAGTACTCCGGACTGCGCAGCAGACTCGACGACAGGATGCAGATCTACTTCTCACTGAAGGCGAACCCCAACGTGAGCATCATCGCGAAGCTGTTCGATCTCGGTGCCAGCGCCGAGGTGTCATCACTGGTCGAGTTGCACACGGCGCTTCGCGCTGGCGTGCCTGGGCATCGCATCCTGTTCCTCGGGCCCGGCAAGAGTCGCGCAGAGATCGAGGCCTGTCTCGAGCACGACGTGCGAGCGATCATCTGCGAGTCCGCGGGTGAACTTGATCTCATCGACCAGATCGCGCGCGGGCTTGGCGTCACGGCCGACGTAGTGCTGCGAGTGAACGCGAGCTTCGAGGTCAAGGGAAGCGGCCTCACGATGGGCGGCAAACCGCGCCAATTCGGCATCGACGAGCAGCAGCTCTTCTCGGACGACGCTTTCCGTCGTGAGCGGCCGCATGTTCGGCTCATGGGCGTGCAGGCATACATGGGCACGCGCATTCTGCTCGAGGCCACCATCGTGGAGAACACCCGTCGTATCTTCGAGCTCGCGGAGCAGATTGCCGCTCACCTCGACTTCCACCTTGAGCTCGTCGACGTGGGCGGAGGCCTGGGCGTGGCCTATTTCAAGGGGGAGCACGATCTTGACATCGAGCTGCTCGCGGCCGATCTCAACGAGCAGATCGCGGCGTTCGCCTCCCGCCGGCCCGGAACCGAGATCGTCATGGAACTGGGACGCTACCTCGTCGCGACCTGCGGGACCTACGTCACGCGTGTGCGCTACGTCAAAGAGTCGCTCGGCGAGCGGTTCGCCGTCACAGACGGCGGCACCAACCATCACATGGCTGCTATCGGCATCGGCTCAATCGGGAAGCGAAACTTCCCTATTGCCGCCCTGCGAACGGACGGGGACACGGAGCTTGTGCCCTGGAACGTCACCGGCCCGCTCTGCACACCGAACGACACGATCGGGAAAGCCGTGCAGCTCCCCGCCGATCTTGCACCGGGCGATCTGATCGCTGTCGAGCGTTCAGGTGCCTATGGCGTCACCGCGTCGCCCGTGCACTTCCTCAGCCACGGTTATCCCGCCGAAGTGCTCCTTGAGGGCGGCGCCGCCGTGCTCGTGCGTCACCGGGACGCGCCAGAGGACCTCATGTCGAGGCAGATCCTGCACCGCTTCGCTCACGCGTCGTCCGACGCGACACCAATCACCGTCCCTGTAGCCCCAGAAGGAGCATCATGACAACCCCAGAAATCGACCGGGCAGCTATCCGGGAACGCGTTGTCGAGGCGCTCGCGAGCGTGCTCGGACGAGAGCTCGTCGATGTCGACGACAGCACTCGCCTCTTCGACGATCTCAACCTCGACTCCACGAGTGTCCTCGGGATGCTCATGGAACTCGAGGACAAGGTAGGGATGGAGGTTGACGCCGATGAGCTCGAGCCCGAGCACCTCGAGACGGTCGGCGCGCTCACCGACTTCATCGCCTCCCAGGTCACCCGGCCCTGACGATGAGGATCTCTGCTCCGAGCCGTGACGCCCTTCGCATCGAGGCCGTCATCGACATTCCACTGGTCGGACTCCCGCACATCCAGAAACTGGTCGACCGCTCGTTGGCCAGAGACCTGCAGCACATCTACGGCGACGTCGGAGACGATTCGCTCCTCTCCTCCGACAGCCTCAGCTACCCGCAGATGGTGAGCGCTGCGGCGGACGCGCTGCAGCGCGATGGCCTCCTTGAGCAGGTCCGCTTCGTGGTCCTCGCGATCGCGACGCCGGATTCGCAACATCAGCGGCTGCTCGGGGGGTACGCGAACCAGCGTTTTCCATCGCGCCCGGATGTCTTCGCGGTTGCTGAGCAGGGCGCGGCTGGCCCGTTCACGGCGATCGCGTTGGCGGGCGTACGCCTCGAGTCGACGCAGGATCGGGCCGTGGTCCTGGTGCTCGAGCAGACCGCGCTCCCACCGGGCCGGACACCTCGGCCGTCTCGCGACAGCGCGGTGGCTGTGGTGCTTCGACGAAGCGGTCCCGGTTGCATCATTGGCTCCCTCTCCGTCGAACGGCGCTCGGCGAGTGACACGAGCGCTCCGACCACATCGGGTGGCGGGGGAGAGCGTCCTGTCGAGCGGGCGTCGGCGGCGACAACCATCTCCGGGTGTTCCGTGCCCGGGGTCGGTGGACTTCGCCCTGCGCACGATTCTGTCGCCACGGGCGTCTTCGCGCGGCTCGCCTCCGTCTGGGAAGAGGCAGCGTCGCGGGAGCCGATCGAAGTGGTGGAGCATGACCAGGTCCTCGGGTATGCCTGCAGGTTGACGCTCGATCAAACCCTGACCGCGGGCCTCGCGCTGGCTCAGCCGCAGGAGGCGGCGTCAGTATGATCCGGCACAGCGAGTCGCCAGACGAATCGGCTGCGGTCCAACTGAGCCACACGGCCCGCCAGAAGGGGAGCATCGCGGCACTCGCCGAACTCTCTCGGCAGGTCGCACCTCCGCGTGGGCAGCGCTACGTGCTGCTGCCGCACAGCGAGGCGGCCCCCGCGGGAGGGCACCAGGTGGAGGCCCTCGACGCGGAGGACGGCCAAATCGTTGTCTGGGCTCTCGCTCCGACGCAGTCGGGGTCGGGGTCGGAGGCAGAGGCAGGGGCAGAGTCCGGGGAGGTCCGGTCGCGGCGTGAATGGCGGTGGCGTGTGCACGCCGTCCGCCTTGGGCTCTCGCAGAGGCTCCTGGCGGTCGCGGTGGATCACCTCAAGGGGCGTCGGATCGGCAAGGTGCCCACCATTAACCTGCCGGCCGTGCGACTCATCGTCGCGGACGCCGATCTGCTCCACCAGACCGCAGCGATATCCCTGGAACGCCACGTGCGCGACGCTGACGAGGCCTCTCTCCGGACAGCGGCAGCCGAGATCGACGATGCAGTGCTCGCGGCAATGTCGATGCTCGGTGCCACGGGCTACGTCGACGCCGCACCGGGGCGTCTCGCTCGCATCGTGGACCTCCTCGGGCAGAGCGTCGCAACGGTCAATGAGAAGAGCCCAGAGAGATGCAACGCATGATCGCGGAGCGTCTCCAGGACGCCCTCCTGCCGTTCCAGCACACGCTCCGAGAGCACGCGCTCGCCATCGACAGCGACCCGCGGAGCATCTCGCGTGTCCTCGACAGCGGCGTGCCATTCCACCAGTTCGCAGGCCTCCCAAGGGAGTTCGCGAGCGACCCGTTGCGGGTTGATGGGGAAGCGCTCTATCTCACGAGCTGCGAGGAGCGAGTAATCGCGACCGAGATTCTCGCGACCGGCGACGCTTCGATGGTCGTCGGAGCTCCCGGAGCGTCGATGTCCGGCGTGCTCATCGACGCGCTCGGCAGCAACCGGCAACGGGAGCGCTTCTACTCGCGCGTCGCAGAACGTCCTATCTGGACGTTCTTCGGGCTCACGGAGCCGAACCGAGGCTCGGATGCCGCGTCCCTCGAAACCCTCGTTGACGGCGACGGCAGTGGTGAAGGGAGGCTCATCGGGCACAAGAAGTTTGTGGGTAACGCAGCCAGGGCCGAGATCGGCGTGGTCTTCGCGCGCTTCAGGCCGGGCCCGCTCGGCATCGGAGCAGTGCTGGTCGAGACCGATCGGCGCGGATTCGAGGCCACCCCATTGAAGACGCTCGGTTTCCGGGGCGTGCAGCTCAGCGAGATCCAACTCGATGCTGTTCCTGTGGTGGGAGCCGACCTGCTCGGTGAGCACCTCACGCCGTCCAGGCGCGGCATCCTGGGAGCCGTGCAGGTCTTCAACGCCTTGCGTCCGGTGGTCGGAGCCCTCGGTCTCGGCATCGCATCGGCCGGCCTCGACTACGTGCGGCGCGAGCGGCGCTCGCTCCGTCAGGACGAGGCAGCGACGATGGAGAACTTCGACGCCCGACTGCAGACTGTGCGCGCACTTGTGCGGCGAGCGGCCGCGCTCGTCGACAACGGGCAAGCGGACGGCGCGATGTCCTCCGCCGCCAAGGTGCTTTCGGTGGAGCTCGCCAGCGCGGTCACGCAGCAGATGCCGCGGCTTGTCGGGGGAGCAATCCGTTGGGAGCATCCGTACCTCGACAAGCTTCGTCGCGACGTGGGCGCGCTGGAACTCATGGAGGGCACTTCGCTGATCCAACGGCAGAACGTCGCGACCGGATATCTGCAACGTGGCCTTGGCGCAGCGCGTGTCGCAAAGTAGCGCAAGGGGAGTCACCGCCGACTTCAGCGACGCGGAACCGCTGCGATTCCGCGAGGCGGTCAGACGAGTCGCGTCGCTGGCCGCCCCGCTCAGCGTCGCCCTGCTGGTCGCGGCAGTCGCACAGTTCGCCGTCGTCGGTCTGCTCGGGCACCTGGGAGCTGACGCCGTGCACGTTCGCAGTCTTTACGTGCCCATCTCCTTCTGCATCCTCGCTGTGCAGGAGGGGCTCAGCATCAGCTCGCAGGTGGTGTTCGCGCGCCTCCGCGGCGCTGAACGCTCCGAACGCGCGCCCGCGGCCTTCCGCCGCCTGGTCACGACCGGGCTGGCAGCGACCGTCGTGCTCGCTCTCGTCGTGGCCACCGCGGCACCGCTCGTGGGGAGCGCACTCGGCGCAGAGGGTGCGAGGGCAGCGGCCTTCACGTCGTTTGCGCAGCTCATGGGTATCGCCACCGTCTTCACCGTTCCAGGCACGGTCGCCGTGGGCGCGCTGCGGGGTTGGGGGCGCCCGGGCTTGTCGATCGTGATGGCCCTCGTCCTGGCGGTGACGCAGGTGCTCGGCGTCTGGATCGTCGGCGACCTGGCCGGTCTCGGAATCACCGCGGTCCCCATCTTCGTTGCAACCGCAGGACTCGCGGCGCTCGCCGTCGCCCCCTCGCTCGCGAAGGTGGCACGCCTGCCGCTCACCAAGCGCTGGCTATCTGTCGACGCGACGCTCCAGCGCGGTGAGCAGCGAACGCCGGCCAGCGAATGGGACGACGAAGCCGCAGCGATCGCCTCGTTGGCAACGCGGACACTGCTCGCCGTCGGGGTGCCCGTGGCCCTCTCCTATATGCTCCTCACCGCTGCCAACCTCGCGACGATGTGGGTGCTCGCGCCCTTCGACGGGTACGCGCAGACCGCTTTCGGCATCGGCTCAACTGTGCAGGGTGTGATCATCGTGCCCGCGATCGCTGTTGGCTCCGCGGCGGGCGTGCTCATGCATCAGCATTCCGCCGCGGGAGCGGATCGTGCTCTCCCTTCGCTCTTCCGAGCCGCAGTGGCGATCGTCGTCGGCAGCTACGCGGTGCTCTCCGCCCTGATGGTGCTCACTCCGAACCTCCTGGCTGGCCTGCTCGTGGCCGACTCGCGCATCCAAGCTGCCCTGGCGGAGTTCCTTGCAATCGTCGGCCCGTCCTATTTCGGGCTCGGCATCGTGCTGTTCCTGCTGACCGTGCTGGAGCAGCTTCGCTTCGGAGCGCTGGCCGTGACCCTCAACCTCGCCTACTACGCCGCGTCCATCGGCCTCGGAGCATTGATGGCTCACTCGACGGGCGATGCATCGACGCTGTTCCGCGTCCTCGCCATCTCGAATCTGACCGGACTCGGCCTGCTGCTCCCGCTCACGAGCATCCTCGTACGCCGACGCTCCCGACGGCGCGGATTCGCAGGAGACCCCCGGCGGGCAGAACCGTGATGTCTCTCGTGCGAGAACGGCCGGATGTGCGCTCCGCATCATGCGTCCACGTCGACGTCTGGAGCATCGACCTCGACAACTGGCAGGGACCGGTCCTCGCCGAGTGTCTTGCCGTGCTCGACAGCGCGGAGACGACGCGAGCGGCTCGCTTCACGAGGCAGGTGGACGCCATCAGGTTCGTCCGTGCCCACGCGGCGACCCGACTCCTGCTCGCGCATGCGACGGGAGGACACGCCGCCAAGCTGCGATGGGATCGATCAGCGAACGGCAAACCGTCGCGTGTGCTCGGAGTGGAGTGGAATCTGAGCCACAGCGAGGGGATGGCGCAGCTCGCCGTCGTGCCTGCCGGAACCGGCGCCGCAGGCGTCGGCATCGACGTGCAGACAACGGCCCTCCGCTTCGACGCGTCCAGATTTGCGAGGCGCTACCTCTCGCCGGGCGAGCAGCGGATGCTGGGTGAGCGGCCAAGTCGCGGTGCGCTCGCCATGGCCATCGCGCGCAAGGAAGCCGCCGTGAAGGCCGTGGGCTTGCGCCTCCTCGATGCGCTCGATACCGACACGTCCTCAAGCAGCACTGTGGTGATGCCCGGCACGGAGGAGAACGCCGCGCGGCAGGTCCGCATCAAGGCGCTTGAGTCTCAACGAGGTGGGGCTGTCGCTGTGGCTGTTGCTGTGGCTAGCCGTGCAGCGAACCCAGCCAACCAGTTCACGACGACAACACGTGACTGGCTGCTGGCTGGGGGAGGAGAGCGCGTCGTATGAATGGAGCTTCGGAGAACGTCTCAGCCCATGAGTTCCGAGGTGGGCCGGGAATGAGACACGAAACCCACGTCGTGACGTTCACGGGCGCACCCTCGAGAAGGGGACCCGCAACGTGGGGCCAGCAATTCAACCGGACCCGAATCGAGGCGCTCGGCGCTGAAGGTCACCGATACAACATCGTTCTCGGTGGCCCCGCGCTTGAGCCACCACCCGTCCGCAGCGCCCTGAAGATGCTCCACGAGCTGCTTCTCGCCCATGAGGTGCTGCGCACCACCTGGCACGAAGGTGCGGGCGGGCTTCAGCAGGTGGTCCAGGCCGAGGGCCGGGTGAAGGTGCTCGACTGCGGCGTCGAGAACCCTGAGGACGCCGAGCAGGTCACCGAGTCGCTGCGCGGAAGCCTACGCACCAGACTCTTCGACAGTGAGCGCGAGCTTCCCATCCGCTGCGCATTTGTGACTCACGGCGAGCGAGTGCTGCACACGATCGTCGTCGTGTCTCACCTCGCGCTCGATGGCGTCAGCGCCCAGCTGCTGACCACCGAGATCCAGGGCCTTGGCCGGCTCAAGGAGGGCGACCAGAGTCACGACGTCGAGCGGCTCGGGAGGCGCGGATCAATCGACGGTCCGAGTGTGCGGTGGCAACCGATCGATGAGGCCGAGTACCAGTGCAGTCCCGAAGGCGCCCGTCAGGACGAACGGGTCCGTGAGCGGCTGATCACGCGCATCACCGCGGCGGGAAGCCCGATCCTCAGAGCCCGACGTAGGCCGAGAAACGGCCGTTTCGAGCGCCTAGTCCTCCGCAGCAGCAGACTGAAGCTTGCCGCGGCTGCGATTTCCGTCGCTCACGGCATGACGCCGGCAACGACCCTGCTCGCGGCGGCCGCGACGTCCTTCGCAGCGGCCACTGGCCGTGACTCCGTGGCGATGCGCATCCTCGTCAGCAACCGGTTTCGCCCAGAGCTGGCTCAACTCATGTCACCGGTGGCGATGGACACGCTTTTCGCACTGGGCGAAATCCGCCCTGAAAGCGACTTCCTCACGACCGCCAAGCGCGCGTGGAAAGCCGCCATGATTGCGTACAGGAGCGCGTACTACAACCCGACGCTGCTGCACGAACAGCTCTCCAACGCCGACTCAATCGTCTTCGATGAAGCGCTCCGGTACAACGACCACCTCGGCGTCGGCGCCGACAGTTGGGACAGGTGGCCTGACGCAAGCGACGGTGTCGTGGCATGGAGCCCTTCGCCCTCACTCCAGCCCGACGGGCGAGCCCTGTATCTGCACGTGCACGATTCCGGGGATGCCATCGTGCTCGAACTCATCGCCGACACCGGGCGGATCGAAGCTGAGACGGCCGAGCGCCTGCTGTACCGCATCGTCGAGTCGGTCGAGTCCGCCGCGTCCGCCGCGGAGCACCACCAGGACCAGAATCCACATCAGCCCGATCGGGCACACCAACCGAGGAGCACGCAGTGACGGCACCTGGAAAGCACGCAGCCGAGCCCGAGAGGGCGTCCTTGCTCCGGCGCGTCGGCGCGTGGAGCGCCGAGCATCCGCGCAAGACCTTCGGAGGGTGGGCCGCGCTCATCATCCTGTCCGTGCTCTTTGCGCTTGTCGGGGTCGGTGGACAGAACATCTACGAACGCCTGGAGAACGGCACGCCACAGGTTGACGGCGAAGCGGGTCAGGTTGATGACCTCCTCGAGGCCGCAGAGAACGACGACAGCAGGGCGCTGAATCTTCTCGTCTACGGGGTCGCGCCCGATGACAGGACGCTCGCCGCTCACCTCGACCCGCTGCCGGACAAATTGCAGCAGATCCAGGACGAGAATCCTGGCTCGGTGCTCACGATCAGCGACCCGCGTCAGGGTCTCGCGGCGCTCGAGTCCGGAGTCGCTTTGAGCGCCTCCGATGCCGCGCGCGTGCAGGCGCTCGCCGCAGCGGACGGCAACGGCATCCTCGTCGTTGTCCGCGCAGGCACGGAGCAGGTTGGCTCCGAAGAGCAGACTCCCGCGCGGAGGGCCGCCCAGGTGCAGGCTCTTGAGCTGCTCGACGGCATCGCTGAAGAATTGAAGACCGTCCATCCGGACGCGACCGTGCACGTCAGTTCGGAGGCGCGCATCGCGACCTCCTATCGCGCAGTGGCGGCCGCGGACCTGGAGCGCGGAGAGGGCATCGCCCTGCCCATCGCCCTGCTGGTCATGATCGTCGTCTTCGGAGGCATCCTCGCCGCCGGGGTGCCGATCCTCGGCGCAATAGCCTCGATCCTCCTCGGCTACGGAAGTCTGTTCGCGCTGAGCTTCGCATTCGGCTTCGACAGTATCGTCCTGAACGTCGTGACGCTCCTGGGGCTCGGCCTCGCCATCGACTACGGACTGCTTGTCATCAGCAGGTTCCGGGAGGAGATGCGGGATGTCGGCGAGGGGGACCGGAGCGGCATCGTCGGCGCCACTGCGTCGACCGTCGAGCACGCCGGGCGCACCGTCGTCTTCTCCGGCACGATCTTCGCGGCGGCTTCACTGGGTCTGCTGCTCTTCGAGCCGACCATCATGCGGGCGATCGGCGTCGGAACGATCGCCGTCGTCGCGATCGCGATTGCCGTGTCCATCTCCCTCGTCCCCGCGATTCTGGCGACTGCCGGCCACAAGCTCACGAAGCCAGGCCTGCTTGCGAGAGTGAAGCCGCTTCGCCCGATCTTCGGCAGGCTGGGAACAGTCACGCCTGACGATGGCAACTTCGGGAAGCTCGCGCGCTGGTCGCAACGCCGACCGGCGCTCGTGACCGCCGCCTGCGTGCTTCTCCTCGGCGTGCTCGCAAGTCCAGCACTCTCGCTGATTCCCGTGAACGACGTCAGCGGGGCCGTGCCTCGTGCCGCGACCGAGTACTCGTTCATCGAGACGATCGCCGACGAGTTCCCGGATGCGGCACCCGCCAAGGTGGAGCTCGTCATCCGGGCCGAAACAGGTGCCTCGGCGGACTCCCGGGTTGCTGCGTGGGCTCAAGACATGGCAGGTGACCCGCGCGTCGCTTCCGTGGGCGTCCCGGAGCAGACGGAGTCCTACGCCACGGTCCGCGTGCATCCCGAAGAAGGAGCGAACGCGATGGACCTCGTCGAGCGCGCTCGCGAGGCGGCTCCTGCTGACGCGGAGGCCTGGGTCACCGGCACGGCAGCGCACGACCTCGACCTCATCAGCTCCGTGCAGGCGACCGCGCCCTGGGCTGCGCTGATCATCTGCGGGCTCACCTTCGTGCTGCTGTTCTTGATGACCGGTTCCGTCATCATGCCGATCAAGAGCCTTGCCATCGCGCTCCTCTCGCTCGGCTCGGCGGTCGGCGTCCTCGTCTGGGGGTTCCAAGACGGACACCTGGCAGGAGTTCTGAACTTCGAACCGGACGACATCAACGGCGTCGACGTGCTGGTGTTGACGATAACCCTCGTGCTTGGGTTCGGTTTGTCGATGGACTACGAGGTGTTCCTGCTTGGGCGCGTTGCTGAGTTGCGAGACCGCGGCGTCGCCGGTCGGGAAGCGGTGTGGAAGGGACTCCAGGGAACCGGTCGGATCATCACCTCTGCTGCCCTGATCATGGTTGTTGTGTTCCTGGGGTTCACGCTCGGGGACCTGCTCATCATCAAGCAGATGGGCACCGCCCTTGCCGTGCTCGTGGCGCTTGATGCGACGCTCGTCCGCTGTGTGCTGGTGCCCGCCGCAATGACCTGGGGGGAGAGCATCATGTGGTGGTCCCCTCGCTGGCTCAGGCCCGTGGCTGACCGCCTCCGCATCCGTCACTAGCGTCACGAGCGTCACGAGGATTCGTCGCTGAAGTTCACGCCACGGTGCTGCGATTCAGTCGCGGATGCGGCGGCGTTCCCAGGCGAGCGCGATGTGGTCCCGCATCTCTCGGGCGGCGGCGTCGCTGTCTCCAGCCTCGATGGCGTCGTACACGCGCTGGTGCTCTTCGAGGGTGAGTCGCACAGCATCCGCGCCAGGGGCGCCGTAGTAGCGGCTGCTCTCGCCGGCGCGCTTCGAGAGGCTGCGGGCGATGCCGGAGGCGAGGCGGTCGCCGGCGATGTCCATGACGGCGAAGTGGAAGGCGACGTCAGCGGCCGCGAACGCGTCGCGTTGCTCGGCGGTGGTGTGCATCGTGTCGAGGTGGTCGTGGATGACGCGCAGCTCGTCGCCGCTCCGTGCACTGGCAGCGGCGGCGGCGATGCTCGACTCGAGTTGGCCGCGCACGACGGCGAGCTCGTCGAGGATGCCGAGCGTCTCGTCGTTCTCGATCATTGTGCCGAGGACAACCTTGTCGAGGATGTTCCACTCCGATTGCGGCGCGATCTGCGTGCCGCGCCCTTGCACGACAGAGACCATCCCCTTCTCCTCGAGGCGCTTCATGGATTCGCGGATGACGGTGCGGCTCACGCCGAAGTTCTCGCACAGCTCCGTCTCGGTCGGGAGGAGGTCGCCTGGGGCGACTTCTCCGGTGACGATGGCGGAGACGAGGTCGTGCACAACCTGCACGCCGAGCCTCGCGGCGGGCGTGCGGTGGGCGCCGAGCCGGGGCGTCGTGGTGCTTGACATGCGGCGATCTTAGTCACGAACCCGCTCCTGCAGAGGCGAACACGGGCAAAGTGACGAAAAACATATGACGAATAAATCATGTGATGTATGCTGAATGTCCCATCTGAAGATCAAGGACGATATGAAGATCACCGGCTTCCGTTTGCTCACGACCAGGCACGACTGGGGGCGGTCCATCGGCGACGTCAACGGCCACATCCGCGCCGCGGTCACCGATGTCCCCATCGTGATCCTCGAGACGGACGAGGGGGTAGAGGGTATCGGCATCGGCTCGCACGCCGACGTCGCAAGGCTCTTCCCTGCGCTCGAGGGGGAAGACCCGCGTGGGGTCTCCGCCCTCTTCGATCGGATGCTCGCCCAGGTCTTCAAGTCCGGCCACGCGGGTGCCACCTACGGTGGCATCGCGACCCTCGACGCCGCGCTCTGGGACCTCAAGGCGAAGCTCGCGGGCGAGCCGCTCTGGCGTCTGCTGGGCGGGCGTGACAGGTTCGTGCCAGGGTACGCATCCGGTCTCGATATCGCGCTCGACGACGGAGAGCTCGTCGCCTTCTATGAGGACTTCGCCGAACGCGGCTACGTGGCCGGCAAGCTCAAGGGCGGCGTCGACCCCGTCGCCGACCTGCGCAGGCTCCGCCTCCTGCGCGGCGTGCTGGCTCGCAACACCCCGAGCCCCGGACTCATGCTCGACGCGAACGAGTCGTGGCAGGTGAAGCAAGCGGTGCGCTACGTGGCATCGATCGAGGGCGAGATCGACCTGCTGTGGGTCGAGGAGCCCCTGCGGAGGTGGGACGCGCTCGGTCATGCCCGCCTGTCGGCCGCGGTGCGCGCGGCCGTCGCGACAGGCGAGAACCTGACGGGGGTCGACCAGTTCCGGCCGCTGTTCGACGCTGGCGCACCGGACGTCGTGCAGGCCGGCGCGATCTGGGGGGTCACACACGTGCTGCGCCTCGCATTCGCCGCGAATGCCCGAAACCTGCCGGTGAGTCCCGTCGGCTACAACACGAACCCGGCCGTCGCGGCGGCTATGACGGCCGTGCCCAATCACCTCACGACCGAGGTGCAGGCGCTGCACTGGGCGCACGGCATGAGCGTCGACCAGGAGTTCGCCGACGGTGGCATCGTGCTGGGCGACTCAGTCGGCGCCGGCATAACCATCGATGAGACCGCGATCATGGATGCAGGGCGCGGCTGGGCGGACCCGGCGGGTCCGCACATGCGCCCGTCGCGCGCCGGCTTGCGGGTTGTGCTCGACGGCATCGAGCGCTGAGCGCTGAGCGCGAGCCGAGCCGAGCCGGCGCCGGTCGCGAGCCGGCGCCGATCGCGAGCCGAGCCGAGCCGAGCCGAGTCGGGCAGGGCTGGGCTGGGCTGCGGCGCCGGAGAGTTGTGGCGCCGGAGAGTTGTGGCATGGTGTCGTTCCCGGTCGACGGTGGTGCGCTTGTCCACAACCCTGTGGCGCCAGCGGCGCCCGGGCCAACGGGGCCGGGCCAACGGGGCCAGGTCGACGGGGCCGCGGGTCGGCGGGGCGCGCGATGCGCACGCCGAGAAGAACCCGCCGAAAGGACTTGCGGCTGGGTCGCCGCATCGGTACATTAGGTGCAATGGCAGCGCTACCAGTAGCGCTCACATGGCTCGGACTTCCCCGGTCCTGAAGCAGACGCTCACGCAACGGCGCGAAGGAGTCGCAGTGTCCACGAGTTCTCTTGAAACGCAGGTCGACGAGGCCAGGTCCGGCAACGCCGCCCTTCTCCCGGACGGACCCATCCGGGCCCGCTCCGCGAAGATCGGCGCGATCGGCGCTGGCGCCATCATGGCAGACCAGCACCTCGCCGCCTACAAGGAAGCCGGGTTCCCGGTTGTCGCCATCGCGTCGCGCACCAAGGCCAACGCCGAACGTGTCGCCGAGCAGTGGGGCATCCCGACCGTGCACGACACCCCGGAGCTGCTCATCGAGGACCCGGACGTCGAGATCGTCGACATCGCGTACCCGCCCGACCTGCAGCCGGCTCTCATCCGCAAGGCCCTCGCGCAGCCCCACATCACAGCGGTGCTTGCTCAGAAACCCCTCGCGCTGACCCTCGACGAAGCCATCGCGCTGCGCGACGAGGCGGCGGCCGCAGGCAAGATCCTCTCCGTCAACCAGAACATGCGCTACGACCAGTCGATCCGCGTGCTCAAGCAGCTCCTCGACGGCGGCGAGCTCGGCGACCCCGTCTTCGTCGAGATCGATATGAAGGCCGTGCCCCACTGGCAGGGCTTCCTTGAGGGCTACGACCGCCTCACCCTCGCCAATATGAGCGTGCACCACTTCGATGTCCTCCGCTTCCTCTTCGGCGACCCGGACGAGATCATGACGGTCACCCGCTCTGACCCGCGCACCCAGTTCCCGCACACCGACGGCATCGTCGTCTCCACGCTTCGCTTCCCTGGTGGACTCCTCGCCCTCTCGACTGAAGACGTGTGGGGTGGCCCGCGCGAAGAAGGCTTCGACGACGACTTCTCCATCACCTGGCGGGTGGAGGGGACGCGCGGCGTCGCGAAAGGCACGATCGGCTGGCCGAGTGGCACGCCTTCGACGCTCACGTACGCGTCAGCGGCTCGCGATGACGGCGGCCCGTCGACCAATGGCAAGTGGGTGACGCCCACCTGGGACACCCACTGGTTCCCGCACGCCTTCATCGGCGTCATGGAACAGCTGCAATACGCGGTCGAGACCGGCAACGAGCCAGCGCTCACCGTCGCAGACAACGTCAAGACCGTCGCGCTCATCGAGGCCGGCTACCGGTCCATCGCCGAGCGCCGCCCCGTGCGCCTCGACGAGTTCCCGCTCTGAACCAACCACCAGCATCCACTTCACCAACACCTCACCCGGCCAACGGCCCCCCACAGAAGGAGCAAAGAAGCTCATGATCCAAGTCGGCATCTTCAGCGGATACTTCCCCTACGACCTCAAGACCACCGCCGAGAAGGCGCGCGAGCTCGGCTTCAACACCGTCCAGCTCGACCTGCACTTCAAGGACCTCGACCTCACTGCCGGGCAGATCACGAAGGAGAAGGCGAAGCTTGTCGCCGACACCTTCCGCGACAACAACCTGCCCATCTCCGCGATCTCCGGCTACACGAACATCGTTCACCCGGACCCGGACCACCGGCGCGCCAACGTCGACTACCTGAAGGAGATCATCCGCAACGCGCGCTCCTTCGGCACGCCGTACGTCATCTCCGAGTCGGGCACCTTCAACCCCGACAGCGAGTGGGACAGCGACCCGCACAACAAGACAGAGGACGCCTACGAGCAGGTGCGCGACGTGCTCGCCGAGCTCGCCCAGGAAGCCTACGACCACGGCTCGATCTTCCTGCTCGAGACGTACGTCAACAACGTCATCGGCTCCGTCCGCGAGACCGTTCGCGTGTTCAACGACATCCGCTCGCCTGGCATCGAACTGCTCATGGACCCGACGAACTACTTCGACGCCTCCAACATCGACGACCAAGCCGGCGTGCTCAACGAGGTCTTCGACACGCTCGCCGACAAGGTCCGCGTCGCCCACGCGAAGGATGTCAAGCGGGCGGGTGACGACAAGAGCGAGAAGCACGCCGACATCGGCGACGACGACGCGCTGGCATCGCACACGTTCCGCGGCGTCGGCGAGATCGAGCTGCCGGCCGCTGGCCTCGGCTCGCTCGACTACGAGCTGTACCTGCAGCGCCTCGCGGAGCGCAGCCCCAACGCGCCGCTCATCATCGAGCACCTCGACGAGTCGGACATCCCGCGCGCCAAGAAGTTCATCGACGACATCCTGCGCAAGTACTCGATCTAGTCGCTCGGGCGCGCGCATCTCGGCCTTCGGGCCCTGGTCGCGGCGCGCCCGGTCAAACTTCGGCGACTATCCGAGCAGAGATGCCCGAAAAGGGTGCATTCTGGCCGAGTTGTCACCGAAGTTTGACGCGAAGGCAGATGAGCAATCCAACGAACAGGCTTCGGCCGGAGGAACCATGACGGAAATAGGTGAGAAGCCGGTCGCGATCGTGACCGGCGCTGGCGGATCGCTCGGTCGGGCGACCGCGCTGCGGCTCGGACGCGACGGCTACGCGGTTGCAGTGCTCGGCCGCGGCGGGGCGACTCTCGCGGAAACGGCCGACGAACTGCGCGCGGCGGGTGTGCCCACGTACGTGCTCGAGGTCGACCTGCGCGACGCAGCGGCCATCAAGGCGGCGGTCCGAGAGGCCGAGGCCGAGTTCGGCCCGGTGCACGCGCTCATCAACAACGCCGCGATCTACCCGCCGACGCCGTTCTTCGACATCACCGTCGAGGAGTTCGACGACGTCGTCGCCGTCAACCAGCGCGGCTACTTCGTCGCAGCGCAGGCTGCGGCCGAGCTCATGCGCGAGCGTGGCACGGGCGCGATCGTCAATATCGGCTCCATCACCTGGAGCGGCGGCTGGGACAAGCTCGCAAGCTACGTGACGACGAAGGGCGCGGCCGTCGCCATGACGCGTGCCCTTGCGCGCGAGCTCGGCGAGTTCGGCATTCGCGTGAACCTGCTCTCACCTGGCGCGTTCCCCACCAAGGCCGAAGAGATCCATGAGAACCCCGAGCAGTACACGCAATTCGTGCTCGACCACCAGTCGCTCAAGCGGCGCGGCGACCCCGACGAGGTGGCGAGCGTCATCTCGTTCCTCGTGGGCAAGGACTCCAGTTTCGTGACCGGGCAGACGATCAACGTCGACGGCGGATGGGTGATGATGTGAGCGAGCAGACAGCGGCAGCGGGCGCAGGAGGAGCGGCGGCCGCACCGGGCGTCGACGTGTTCGGCTCGACCCTCTCGGTCGCCGAGCTTCGCAGGCGCACGGGTGACCTCTCCGCCGTGGCGGGCATCCGCCAGGTGGTGCTCGACAACGGCGTGGAGCGCGGCGTGCGGGCGATCGACCTGCGCACCTCCGCGGGTCTCGAACTCGAGGTGCTGGTCGACCGCGCGTTCGACCTCGGGTCGATGCGCTTCCGCGGGGCCCCCATCGGGTGGCGCAGCGGCAACGGCTTCCGTCACCCTGGCCTGCACGAGCACAACGACGAGGGCGGGCTCTCGTGGCTGCGGGCGCTCGACGGCCTGCTCGTCTCTGGCGGCCTCGACCACACGCTCTTCGGTGGTGAGGTGGATGCGACTCGCTACAACTACCCGCCGAAGCAGACCGTCACCCACGGGCTGCACGGGCGGCTCACGGCGATTCCCGCGCGGCTGCTCGAGGCCCGCGAGGTCGAGCGCGACGGCCGTGTTGTGCTGCGGGTGGTCGGCGAGGTGATCCAGGCGACGGCGTTCGGTGAGCACCTGCGCCTGACGCGCACGATCGAGCTCGACTTCGACGGCCGCGAGGTGCGCTTCGACGACGTCGTCGACAACCTCGGTTTCGACCCGACGCCGCACATGTTTCTCTACCACATCAACGTCGGCTGGCCCTTCCTAGATGAGGGTGCAAGATTTGTCGCGCCCATCACGAAGCACCTCTGGCAGTCGGACTCGGTCGCCGAGCAGGGTGCGAGCTACCGCGTCATGCCGGCCCCGATTGACGGCTTCGTCGAGCAGGTCACCGAGCACGAGCTGGTGGTCGGCGCCGACGGCAGGCACCGCGTCGCGCTCATCACCGCGGGTGGCGAGCGGGGTATCGAGCTGAGCTGGGAGGCCGAGGGTATGCCGCACTTCTTCGAGTGGCAGAACCTGCGCAGCGGCCAATACGGCATCGGCCTCGAGCCGAGCACCCACCACGTGTCGGGCGATGCGGCTTCGCGCCAGGACGGCACGGCGCTGTTCCTCGAGCACGGGGAATCGCGCAGCTACTCGACGACGATCCGGGTGCTGGACGGCGTCGCGGAGACCAGCGCGGTCGAGGCTGCGATTCGTGCCATCGGCGACCAGCCGGAATAGCTCCCCACGCTCGGGGCTGACAACGATGTTGGCCCCGGGCGCTCTACACTTGATATGTTAGCGCTGCCAGCAGCGCATCCACCGAAACGAGGAACACCATGAGCGGCGCAGAAGACACCAGCGAGACGCACCAATCAGAGGCCGGTGCTGGCGGCGGAATCCTCTCCGGCATTCGCGTGCTCGACTGCTCGATCGCCATGGCGGGCCCCTTCGCGGCTCAGCGCCTCGGCGACCTCGGCGCCGACGTCATCAAGGTCGAACCGCCAGCCGGCGAGTGGCAGCGCCACGCCCCAGCAGGCGGTGCCGCCGGCAACGAGATCAACGTGTCGTTCCTCTCGCTCAACAGGAACAAGCGCTCCATCGCCCTCGACCTCAAGTCGGAAGACGGCCGCCAGGTGCTGCGCGAGCTCGTCGCGACCAGCGACGTCTTCCTCCAGAACTACCGGCCCGGCGTCGCCGCCCGCCTCGGCGTCGACTACGAGACGCTGCGCGCCATCAACCCGAGCATCGTCTACGTGTCAGTGTCCGGTTACGGCGAAGACGGCCCGTACCGGATGCGGCCCGGGCAGGACCTGCTCCTGCAGGCCATGAGCGGCGCCATGCTCTCCACCGGCCGCGACGGCGAGCCGCCGCAAGCCGCCGGCCAGTACCTCGTCGACGCAGTCACCGCATCCACCGCCTTCGAAGGAGTGCTCGCCGCGCTCTTCCACCGTGAGCGCACGGGCGAGGGGCAGCTCGTGACCGTCAACATGCTCGACGCGATCACGACCCTGCAGATGCAGGAGCTGTCCGTGTTCACCGCCGGGGGAGTGCCGCAGCAGCGCAGCGCAGAGCCGCACGCGCACGTCTACATCCGCTCGCCGTACGGCTCGTTCGCGACCTCAGACGGCTTCATCGTGCTCGCCATGCCCGACCTGGAAGAGCTCGGCCGCACGATCGGCGAGGACAGCTTCATCGGCCTCCACACCCTCGACGACTCGTGGCGCCTGCGCGACGAGGTCTTCGCCAAGACCGCGGCCCGGCTCGCGACGAACACCAGCGCCCACTGGCTCGACGCGTTCTCGAAGACTTCGATCTGGGCCGGACCCGTCTACGGCTACGCCGACCTCGTCGACGACCCGCAGATCGCGCACAACGGCACGTTCATCGAATACGAGCACCCCACGGAGGGGCTCGTGAAGACGCCGGGGTTCCCCTACAAGTTCTCGAAGACTCCCGCTCGAATCGACCGCGGCGCACCGCTTACGGGCGAGCACACTCGCGAGATCCTGAGCGAGCTCGGCCACGCGGCCTCACACATCGAGGAGCTCGCCGAGCGCGGCGCCATCGCCGTGCGCAAGACGCTCGAGCACGCCAAGGAGCAGCTCGGGGGCTCGATATCCGCCGACGGCACCGCCCTACCTGGCGGTTCGGATGCAGTTCTTCCCGGAGAAGGTGCGCCTGAGACGAGTGCGGCGACAGTCGGATCAGGCACTCCAGGATCCGGCGAACGATCATGAGCGACCCCTCGCCGTCGGAAGCGGAGCCGGTGACCGGGAAAGCGGCGCCGGAGAAGCCGGCGCCGGAGCCTGCGAGGGGCCTGCCGCGCTACCGCGGACTGACCTGGGATCACCCGCGAGGCCGGCACGCGCTCGAGGCCGCTGCTGCTGTCGCCGCGGGCGAACAGGGTGTCCTGATCGAGTGGGACGTGCATCCGCTCGAAGGGTTCGAGTCGGCGCCCATCGCCGAACTCGCTGATCGCTACGACCTCATCGTGCTCGACCACCCGCACCTCGGTGAGGCGCTCTCGAGCGGCTCGTTCATGCCGCTCGAGGAGGTCTTCGACGACGCACTCCTCGACCGCCTCGAGGCCGACGCGATCGGCCCGAGCTTCACCTCCTATTCGCTGGGCGGCTCCCAGTGGGCTCTGCCGCTCGACGCGGCCACGCAGGTCGCCGCGGCGCGCGTAGACCTGATCGCAGGCGCGGCGCCGAGGACCTGGAGTGACGTCGTCGCCCTCTCGCAGCACGCCCCAGTAGCACTGTCGCTCGCCGGACCGCATGCGTTCCTCACGTTCGCATCCGTGCTGGCAGGGGCCCGTGCGCCGATCGCCGACAGCCCGGCGGTGGGCTCGGTGTTCTCGTCGAGAGCCGTCGCGCGCGAGGTCTTCAACGTGCTGGCCGACATCGCTCGCCGTTCGCCGGCGGAGACGCACGGTGAGAACCCCATCGCGCTCCTCGAGCGCATGGCGAGTACCGATTCGCTCGCCTACGTGCCGCTTGTCTACGGCTACGTGAACTACTCGTCTGGGTCCCTGCAGTTCCTGGATGCACCACGTTGGGGCGCATCCGCTCGCCTCGGCTCCACGATCGGTGGCACCGGCATCGCGATCTCGAAGCGCTGCCCCATCACGCCGGAACTCGTCGCCCACCTGGCCTGGCTGCTTGACCGCGAGACGCAGCGCACGTTCATCCCGGAGCACGACGGGCAGCCCGGCCTGCGCTCCGCGTGGCACGACGGTCGGATCAACGAAGGGGCCCACGGCTTCTACTCGAACACCGCCGCGACCATCGAGGACTCGTGGGTGCGCCCCCGCTACGACGGGTACATCGGCTTCCAGGCGCGCGCATCCGACCTCCTCCGGTCTGCCCTGCTGAATGCATCCTCCGCCGCCCCTGGGCAGCAGGCCGAGCTTGCCGAGCAGTGCCTCGATGCTATCGACTCGGCCTTCGCAGTATCGATGCGCATCGATGCAGGCGACGCGCGAATCCCCTCAGCCACACCCACCACCTCAGGAGTCAGCTCATGACCGGCAGCATTCCCACGCTCGATACCGACGAGATCCGCGTCGAGCTCGACGGGTTCACCGCGACCGTCACGATCAACCGCCCCGCGAAGCTCAACTCGGTGACCCAGGAGATGTCAGACGCCCTGGTGACCGTTGCCACCTGGGCCAACGAGAGCGACGACGTTCGCGTCGTCATCCTGACCGGTGCGGGCGAGCGATCGTTCTGCGCGGGCAGCGACATCCGCTCGCTCGACAAGTACGCGACGCCGTGGGATTTCCGCAACCGCGAGGACTATTGCGACGCGCTGCGCGCCCTCCGCAAGCCCATCATCGCCGCCATTAACGGCTACGCGTTCGGGGGCGGGCTCGAGACGGCGATGACCTGCGACATCCGCCTCGCCGCGGAGACCGCATCGCTTGCCGCCCCCGAGATCAAGCTCGGCTGGATCGGCGGCGGAGGCATGGCGTCGTTCCTCGCCCACTCGGCAGGTGCCAGCAACGCAGCCGTCATGCTCCTCACGGGCGACCCCATCTCGGCGCAGCAGGCGCTCGCATGGGGCATCGTCTCGGAGGTGCTGCCAGGCGAGCGGCTGCTGGACCGGGCTCGCGAACTCGCCGCGATCATCGCATCCCGACCGCCCATCGCCGCGGAGACGGCGAAGGCCAACCTCCGCGCCTCCTACAACATGCCCCAGGATGCGGCCGTCGCCTACGAACGCGACCTCCAGACCATCACCTTCGCCACCGCGGACGCCGACGAGGGCCGCGCCGCATTCGCGGAGAAGCGCCAGGGCGTCTTCCATCGCCGCTAGGCGCTGAGGCGACCGGACCCGAATTCGGCCCGTCGCGGCCCGCGCCGTCGACTCGGGATGGGGTTCACGCTTCCGGATGGGTTGCAAGCCATCCCGAGGTGTGGAACCCATCCCGAAACGAGTCGGCGCGAACTTCGGGACCGGCACCGCACGACCGGCACCGCACGACCGACACCTCATAACAACCTCAGGAGCTCACATGACATCGCAGCAGATGGCCTCAGGCCGGCAGCCGGCAGCCGGATGGTCGGGCAACGCCGCCCAGGCGCTCCCTGCCGACGGAACTTCAGGCACGCTGGTGGGCCGCGTCTGGGACCCGGCGGTCGGCGGACCTTCACCCGTGCTCGTGACGGCTGAGGGGGTCCTCGATCTGAGCCGCACGTTCGCGACGGTGAGCGACATCACCGAGTCGCCCGACCCAGCGGCGGCGGTGCCGAAAGCAGCAGCGGATGCGCCGAGGCTCGGCTCGCTCGAGGAGATCTTCGCGAACACCGAGCCGGATACTCGCGACGAATCGAAGCCGTGGCTCCTCGCGCCGGTCGACCTGCACGTGCTCAAGGCGGCCGGCGTGACGTTCGCGGTCTCGATGATCGAGCGGGTCATCGAGGAGCGGGTGCGCGGTGACATCGAGGCGGCGGCGCGGATGCGTGAGCAGATTCTCGCGGAGATCGGCACTGACCTCGCGAGCCTCAAACCTGGGTCCGAAGAGGCGACCGCGCTCAAGGCGTACCTCGTGGGCGAGGGGCTCTGGAGTCAGTACCTTGAGGTCGGCATCGGCCCGGACGCGGAGATCTTCACGAAGGGGCCGACGCTCTCGGCGATGGGCACTGCCGAGCAGGTGGGCGTGCATTCCTCGTCCGAGTGGAACAACCCGGAGCCGGAGGTGGCGCTGCTCATCGCATCCACTGGCGCGATCGTCGGTGCGACGCTCGCGAACGACGTGAACCTGCGGGACATCGAGGGCCGTTCGGCGCTGCTGTTGCCGAAGGCGAAGGACAACAACGCGTCGTGCGGGCTCGGCCCGTTCATCCGCCTCTTCGACGGCGACTTCGACCTCGACTCGGTGCGGGGGATGACGGTCGAGCTCGACATCGTGGGACTCGACGGCTTCACCCTGCACGGCTCGTCCGACCTGGCGCAGATCTCCCGCGACCCCGCGGACCTCGCCGCGCAGTTACTCGGCCCGCACCACCAGTACCCGGACGGCGCGGTGCTCATGCTCGGCACGATGTTCGCGCCCATCGTCGACCGCGACCAGCCCGATCACGGTTTCACGCACCACGCCGGTGACGTCGTGCGCATCTCCTCGCCAGCCCTCGGTAGTCTGGTGGGACAGGTACAGAGCAGTGAGGGGTGTGCGCCGTGGACATTCGGGATCGCAGCGCTCATGCGCAATCTGGCGGCCAGAAAGCTCCTGTGACCAGGCGCTCGACGCAGAAGGTGACGCTCACTGACGTCGCGGCGTCTGCCAGGGTCTCTCCGCAGACCGTCTCTCGGGTGCTGCGGACGCCTGAGCTTGTGTCGGCCGACACTCTCGAGCGCGTGCAGTCGGCGATCGCGGCGCTTGGCTACGTCCCGAACCTGGCGGCCTCGAACCTCGCGTCGAACCGGTCGATGACGGTCGCGGCGATCGTGCCGTCGATCTCTGCATCGGTGTTCGCCGATGCGCTGCACGGACTCGAGGCGACGCTCTCCCCGTCGGGCTACCAGCTCTTCATCGGCACGACCGGGTACAGCCCGGAGCACGAGGAGGAGCTGGTCCGCGCGTTCCTCGGGCGCCGGCCGGATGGCATGTTCATCGTCGGCGCCCAGCACACGGATGCGGCTGCGACGTTGCTGCGCGCGTCCGGCATCCCGGTCGTTGAGGCGTGGGATTCGAGCGAGAACCCCGTCGACAGCCTCATCGGCTTCTCCAACGAGGACGCGATCCGAGCCCTCGTCGAGTACGTGCAGGGCAAGGGGTACGCGCATCCGACGTTCGCCGGTTCCTTCCAATCGGGCGACTTCCGCGCCGCTGCGAGGCGCGCGAGTTTCGAGGCGTCGGTCGCCGAGTTGTATCCGGGCGAGCCGGTGCGTGTCGTCGACTCGGGAGTTGCCGCCGTCGACCTCGAGACAGGGCGCGACCTGCTCGACGCGGCGCTTCGCGAGCATCCGGAGACTGATGCGCTCATGTTCGCGAGCGATGTCTTCGCCGCAGGCGCCGTGCTGGAGTGTGCGCGACGCGGCGTTTCCGTGCCAGGCGAGCTCGCGGTGACTGGCTTCGGCGACTTCGAGCTGTCATCGCACCTCACCCCGACGCTCACGACCGTGGCGGTGCCCAACCGCGAGATCGGCACGAAGGCGGGTGACTTGCTGCTGGCTCGGATGAGCCGTGGTGGCACGGATGCGCCCCAGGGTGAGACCGTCGACCTCGGCTTCGCGGTCGTCGCCCGCGAGAGCGCGTAGCGGCCCGCATCCACGGCGTCCGACGCGTCGGTGCCTTGAGTGTTGGGCGGAGGTCGCGCGGGAGCCGGACTGCCAGAGTTGTGGCCCCGTGTCGTTCGTGACGTCAGGGACAGCGTCTGTCCACAACTTCGTCACGGGCGGCTGCTTCCGTCTCCGCTCCGGCTCTGCTCGTCTCCGCTTCGTCTCTGCTCATCTCCGCTTCGTCTCTGCTCGTCTCCGCTTCCGCCTCCGCCGTGCACCTGACTCATCCGCGGGGAGGATTGTGGCTTGTTGCGCTTGGTGCGCCCCGCAGCCGCCTTAGGCCACAACCTTGTATTTGCGCCTCGGGCTTGCGCCTGGTGATTGGTGGATGCGGGGGTTGCGCAGATGGTCGCACAGGATTGTGGATTGTTGCGCTTGGTGCGCCCCGCAGCCGCCTTAGGCCACAACCTTGTATTTGCGCCTCGGACTTGCGCTTGGTGCTTGGTGGATGCGGGAGTTGCGCAGATGGTCGCACAGGGTTGTGGGTCGTTGCGCTTGGTGCGAGCGGGAACCGCTTCCAGCCACAACTCTGCGGCGGGAGGCGTGGGCGGGAGGCACGGGCCGGAGGCGCGGGCGGGAGGCGCAGGCCGGCTGCGTGGGCGGGAGGCGCGGGGCGGCGTGGCTGAGCCGCGCGGGCGGGTGCACCGCCCGTGCGGCGCCTCGCCTCAGCGGCCGCGGAGGTCTTTCCGCAGGATCTTGCCTGACGTCGACTTCGGGATGACGTCGATGAACGCGACGGCTCGCACTTTCTTGTGCGGCGCGACGTGGCTTGCGACGAACGCTTCGACGCCGGCCTCGTCGAGCGAGGCCCCTTCGCGGCGCACGACGAACGCCTTCGGGATTTCCTGCCCGTCCGCATCCAGCGCCCCGACCACGGCCGAGTCGGTGATGTCGGGATGCGTGAGCAGCAGGGCTTCGAGTTCAGCCGGCGCGACCTGGTAGCCCTTGTACTTGATGAGCTCCTTGAGGCGGTCGACGATGGTGAACTCCCCGAGTGGGCCGACGGTGGCGATGTCGCCGGTGTGCAGGAAGCCGTCGTCGTCGATGGCTTCGTGGGTCGCGTCGTCGCGCCCGAGGTAGCCGAGCATGATCTGTGGCCCACGCACCCAGATCTCGCCTGGCTCGCTCTGCCCGCCCTCGACGGCGTCGATCTCGGCGCCCGTCTCGGTCGAGACGAGCTTCACCTCTGTGTTGGCGATCGGCACGCCGACGGAGCCGAGCGGCATGCCGTTCTCTTCGAGCGGGAGCACGTGGGTGACGGGGCTCGCCTCGCTCATGCCGTAGCCCTGCCGCGTGCGGGTGCCGAGCCGGTCGGCGACGGCCTTCATGAGCGCCGAGTCGATGGGGGCCGCGCCCGAGAAGACGGTTCGCACGCTCGTCAGGTCGAAGTTGTCGATGAGCGGATGCTTCGCAAGCGCGACGGCGATGGGCGGCGCGATGAACAGGTACGTGCATCGATGCGCTTCGATGATGCGGAGGAACTCGGCGAGGTCGAACTTCGGCATCGTGACGAGGCGAGCGCGTTTCTTGATGGCGATGTTGAGCAGCACGGTCATGCCGTAAATGTGGAAGAAGGGGAGGAGCGCCAGCACCACGTCGTCTTCCTCGACGTCGAGCACGGGGTAGGTCTGGACGACGTTCGCGACGAGGTTGGTGTGGCTGAGCTTGACGCCCTTGGGCTTGCCTGTCGTGCCGGAGGAGTAGGGGAGGACCGCGACGTGGGTCGCCGGCTCGAAGCTCACGTCCGGCGCCGGGAGGCCCGCACCGAGGAGCTCGCGGAGGTTGTGGTAGCCGTCGGCTCCGTCGAGGACGATGATCGCGTCCTGCTCGAGGCCGGCCGCGATCGCACCCTCGTGGGCCTGCGTGAGGAGCGGGCTCACCGTGAAGAGCAGCTTCGCGCCGGAGTCGCGGAGCTGGGTTTCGATCTCCTCGGCCGTGTAGAGACCGTTGATGGTTGTGGCGGTTGCGCCGGAGCGGAGGATGCCGTGGAACACGGACGCGAACGCGGGCACGTTCGGGCAGTGCAGCGCGACGACGTCGCCGACTCCGACGCCTCCGCCAGCCAGCGCTCCCGCGATGAGTTCGATGTGCTGCTTGAGCGCCCCGAAGGTCATCTCGGCTCCGCTTGTGCCGTCGACGATGACTGTGCGGGCCGCATCGGCTTCGCTCAGCTCGGCGAAGAGGAAATCGAAGACCGAGACGTTCGGGATGTGCTCGTCTGGGAAGGGGCTCTTGAACACGGCGATCTCCTTTGATCGAAATGCAGGCGGCGCGATTGTCGGGTTGTGCCCGGTCTGGCCTTGTCTGGCGGATGCACGTGTCGCATCCGCTGCCCATACTGCGCACCCCAGATGGGAACGACCCCAGCGACGGGTGCCGCGCCTCGGTGAAACGAGGCCGGTTACGCCGGCGCTGCGACGGCCGCGACGGCCGCGACGGCCGCGACCGCCTCGATCTCGACAAGCTGGTTGTCGTAGCCGAGCACGGTGACACCGAGGAGGGTGCTCGGTACGTCGTGGTCGCCGAAGGCGTCGCGGATGACTACCCACGCGGTGACGAGGTCGGCCTGGGAGGTGGACGCGACGAGCACGCGAGTGCTGGCGACGTCTTCGAGACGAGCCCCGGCTTCGGTGAGGGCGACGCGCAGGTTCTCCACGCACTTCGCAGCCTGCCCTGCGTAGTCGCCGACTGCTGCCGTTGTGCCGTCGTCGTTGATCGGGCAGGCGCCGGCGGGGAAGACGAGGCGCGCGCCGGCCTCGACGGTGGACGCGTAGGCGTACTCGGCGGTGTCGCTGAGCGTGTGCGCGCGGATGAGGGAGACGTAGCCAGACATGAAGTCCTCCTGATGGTGATGCGGGGCGTCTTCGGGGTCCTGCCAATTTAGGGGCGAACCCGGCCAGCACACGAATCTGGGGCGCGGAACTCTGCGGCACGTCAGGGAGATGCGAGACCGCGCTCGGCACTTCGCCCTCGAATTGGCGGGGTGGGCGCGCGACCGTCACGCAAGTGGCCCGCTGCCGCCCCGGTTGGGAGCGGCGGCGGGCCGTTTCGAGGTGCGAGGCCGTTACCCGCGCTTGCGCCCGTACAGCGAGATGACGACGAGGATGATGGCGCCGTAGATGAGCTGCTGCACGTTCGAGCCGAGGTTCAGCACAGTCACGAGCGTCGCGACCTGGCCGAGGACCAGTGCGCCGCCGACGGTGCCGACCACTGAGCCTCGCCCGCCGAAGATGGATGCACCGCCCACTACGACCGCGGCGACGGACGAGAGCAGGTAGCTGTCGCCCATGGTCGCGGAGGCTTGCTGGAAGTACCCGACGATGACCATGCCGGCGAAGGCTGCGAGCATGCCGGAGATGACGTAGCCGGTGATGCGGATGCGGTCGACGGGCAGGCCGGCGAGCCTCGCGGTCTCGGGGGCCGCGCCGACGAGGAACAGCGAGCGCCCCCATCCGGTGTAGCTGAGGACCAGTTGCAGCATGATCATGAGGACGAGCCCGAGCGGCAGCACGGCGGCCATGGTGAGTCCGAAGACGCTGATCTGCGCTGATGTGATGGCGGTGATGAAGTCGGGGATCTGCGTGAGCTCGGAGAAGTTGAACTGCAGCAGGATCACGCCGAACAGCAGCCCGTTCATGGCGATCGTCGTGACGATGGGGGTGAGTCCGAGCTTCGCGATGACGAGCCCGTTGAGGAGGCCGATGACGGCGCCGGCGAGGAGCGCGCCGACGAACGCGCCGAAGGGGCCGAGGGGCCCGACCATCGCGAGGAACGACAGCGCCGAGAACGCGATCGTGTTGGGTACGGACAGGTCGATGCCCGCCTGGATGACGGCGAACGTCTGCCCGAAGGAGGCGATCGAGAGGATGATCGCGAACGTCGCGGTGCCGATGAGCGATTCGATGGTGATGAGGTTCGGTCGGATGATGCCGCCGATGAGGAACAGCACGAGGAACGCGAGGAGCGGCCACACGCTGCGTGGCACGCGTGCGAGCAGCGACTTCGCGGGCGTGTATTCGACCTCGTGCTCACCGCCGCCAGGGGAGCCCGGGCCGGTGCCGGAACTTCCTGCCCCGGATGCACCGGCTCCGGCGCCGCCGATTGCGGCCGGAACTGTTGTGGTCATGACCGTGCTCCCTTCCGAGCGAACGACACCTTGCGCCACACGACGGGGATGCCCACGACGGAGACGATGATGAGCGCCGAGATGACGTACTGCCAGTACGAGTTGATGCCTGCGAAGAAGAGCAGGTTGCCGATGAGGCCGAGGGTGATGCCGGCGAGGATCGTGCCGATGATGCTGCCTCGGCCGCCGGTGAAGCTGGCGCCGGCGAGGGCGACGGCCGCGATGGAGGACAGCAGGTAGGGGTCGCCGCTGCGCGGGTCGCCGGTCATGGTGGAGCCGGCGAGCATGATGGCGCCGGTCGCGGTCAGGACGCCGGCGATGCCGAACGCGGCGAGCTTCGTGAGGCGGGCGTTGAGGCCTGCCGCGCGGATGCTGTCCATGTTGGAGCCGACGCCGTAGATGTGCCTGCCGAGGGCGGTGCGCTGCAGGATGAACCAGAGCAGCACGGCGATGAGGGTGAGCCAGACGAGGGCGACGGGCACGAACGGGATGGCTTCGCCGCTCGTCGCGAGGTGGAATTCGGTGGTGATGTCGCCACCTGGTCGGTCCATGACTTCGCGGGCGAGGGAGCCGAAGATGAATGCGCTCGCCAGGGTGACGGCGATCGCGGGTAGTCCGCCGTAGGAGACGAGGAAGCCGTTGAAGAGGCCGCACGCGAGTCCGGTTGCGAGCCCCATGAGCACCGCGATCGGTACGGGTACAAGCTCGGTCTGCGCCGCGAAGACCACGTTGGAGAGGCTCATGATGGCGCCGATGGAGATGTCGATGCCGCCGACGAGCACGATGAGCAGCTGCCCGAGGGCGACGAACGCGAGCGGCACGACGAGGTTCGCCGCCGTCTGCAGCTGGAACCGCGTGAGCAACTCCGGGTTGATGATGATGTAGACGATCAGGAACACGACAAACGCCGCCGCGGGCGCGAACGCGCCTTCGCGTCGCAGCCTCACGAGTCCCTGCCGCTTCGCGACGGCCCGGGTGACGGGGGCCGCTGGGGGAGGGGTGACGGTGGCGGTCATCTGCTGCTCCTCGCAGTCTTGTGGTGAGCGGCTTCTTCGAGCTCGGCTGCTGAGACGGTCTGGATGCTGCCCGTCACGCCGACTGCGGCGCCGACGATCGCATCAGCCGTCAGTCGTTCGCCGGCGAGCTCGTCGGTGACCTGCCCGTTGTAGAGCACAAGCACGCGGTGGCAGACGTGCACGAGCTCCTCGACTTCGGTCGAAAACCAGAGCACGCCGACGCCCTGTTTCGCGAGGTCGACGATCGCGCCGTACAGCTCCTGTTTCGCGCGCACGTCGATGCCGCGTGTGGGGTCGTGGAGCAGGATGACGGACCGCGAGCGGTTCATCCACCTGCCGAACACGAGTTTCTGCTGGTTGCCGCCCGACAGTGAGCCGGCCGCTTCGAGCGGGCCACGCGTGCGCACGGAGAGTGCGGCCAGGACCCCGTCGAGCCAGCCGCGCTCGCGGGACAGGCGTGGCTTCCCGCCGAGCTGCCAGGCTTTGAACCAGGGCGCGAGGAGATTCTCGCCGACGCCGAGCTCGAGCGCGAGTCCTTCTTTCTTGCGGTCTTCTGGCACGTAGCCGAGGCCACGCCGCACGCCGCGCACGGGGGTGAGGCGGGTGACGGGCTGGCCGTTGATGGTCCACGAGTCGGCCGTGGCGGCGGATGCACCGAACAGTGCCCGGAGCAGCTCGGCTTGGCCGTGCCCCGCGAGTCCGCCGATGCCGACGATCTCGCCGGCGCCGATCGTGAGGGAAATGCCGTGCACGCCCTCGGCGCGCAACCCCTCGACCTCGAGGACGTCGCTGTCGTCGGTGCGCGCGGGAGGGTCTGGGAAGAACCGTTCGGCTTTGCGGCCGGCCATGAGGGAGATGAGCTCGTCGTCGGTCCACGAGCCCCGCGAGAACTCGCCGGCGAGCCCGCCGTCGCGCAGCACGATGCCGCGGTCGGCGATCTCGGCGATCTCACCGAGGCGGTGCGAGACGTAGATGACACTGCCGCCGCGCGCGGTGAGCTCGCGGATGCGCGAGAACAGCCACTCGACACCGGGTGGTGTGAGCGCTGACGAGGCTTCGTCGAGGATGAGCAGCTTCGGCTCGCCCGCGAAGGCGCGCGCGATCTCGACGAGCTGCCGGTTGGCGAGCGACAGGTCGGAGACGAGCGCTCGCGGGTCGATCTGGGGGAGGTCGAGCGACTCGAGCAGCGTGGTGGCCGCGGTGATGGCCTTCTTCTGGGAGAAGCCGCGCAGCGGCGCCCCGTCGGGGAGGCTGAGGTTCTCGGCGACGGTCCACTCCGGCACCAGCGCGAGCTCCTGGAACGCGCAGCGCACGCCCGAGCGGCGCGACAGCCGCACGCTTCCGGATGCGAGTGGCGCATCCTCGACTGTGATCGTGCCGGAGGTCGGCGTGACCGCACCCGCCAGCATCTTCGCGACGGTGCTCTTGCCGGCGCCGTTCTCACCAACGAGGGCGAGTACCTCGCCGGGGTGGCAGACGAAGCTCACCCCCTGCACGGCCTTGACGGGGCCGTAGCTCTTGACCAGGTCGGTCGCGACGAGGAGCGCCTCGCCCGACCGTGTCTGCTGGGGGGATGCACCCCCGGGCGCCGCGGCGGGCAGGGTCGGCCCTGGGGCTACGGCGCCCACTTCACTTGCATTCATGACTCGATGTGTCCTCGCTGATCGGTTCGAGTTGGGGCTGGCGGCGGCCCTCGTCTGGAGGGCCGCCGCGGTCGCTGCCGCTGGCGTCGGGCTCGCTTAGGAGCCGGAGTAGTACTCCATGACGTCCTCGAGCTTCAGGTCGAGGCCGGGGAAGTCGTAGCCGAGCTGGAAGTTCGCGGGGCGATCTTCGAGGCAGTAGTCGGCAGCGTTCTCCGTCGTGATCTCGAGCGGCGGGAAGAGCTGCTCGCGCTCGATGTCCTCACCCTCGAGGAGCTTCACGGCCTGCTCGAGGCCCTTGGCGTAGATCGACGGCTGGCCGAAGATCATGTTGCCCGTGTAGCCCTCTGGCCCGTACTCGACGAGCGCGCACGCCTCACCGTTGTAGCCGGAGCCTCCGACGGTCGGGACGAACGGGATGCCGGCCGCCTTGTAGGCCTCCGCGACGCCCTGGCCGCCGGTGAGGAACGAGTAGACGCCGCCGATGTCGGGGTTGGAGCGGAGGATGTTCGCCATCGATTCCTGCGCGGTCGCCTCGTTCCAGCCGTTGGTGTCCTGGGCGACGACGGATGCGCCGCCCGCTTCGAGCGCGTCGATGACGCCTGGCATGGAGCCCTCGTTGAGGGGCACGCCGGCGAGGCCTTCGAGCACCGCGACGTCTTTGTTCGTGGTGAGGTTCTCGAGCAGCCACTCGGCGCCGATCGTGCCGGCGCTCGCCCAGTCGGTCGAGACCGTGTAGACGTCGTCGCTTTCGTACGGACCGCCGTTGGCGATGACGGGGATGCCCTGGGCGGTTGCCTGCGCGATGGCCGGGTCGGCACCGCTCGAGGAGGCGGGGTCGAAGAGGATGAGGTCGACGCCGTCCGCGATGAGGTTCTGCATGGCGGCGTTCTGCTGGGCTGCGTCGTTGTCGTCGGTGCGTACGATCTTGAGTTCGACCTTGTCGACGTACTCTGGCGAGTTGGCGAGGGCCTGCAGGGAGGCGAGGCCCATCTCGCGCCAGGCTTGGCCGCCGAGGGGCTGTTGGAAGCCGATGACGAACTTGCCGTCCTCGCTTCCCGCGGAACCGCCGCCGCCTTCTGCGGGTGCGCTGGTGCATCCGGCGAGGAGGACCACGGCCGAGGCCGCGGCGACGAGAGCTGAACTCATCTTGAGGCGCGATTTGGGTCGACGAGAGTGCATGATTTCTCCTTTGAAATCTGGCGGATGCTGCTGGCGAGTGGAGGTGGGAGGTTGGCCCGCTGAGGGAGGTCAGGGGCTCATCGCCGGCTTGCTTCGTGACACTAGCCCAAAAATGGCAGCGCTACCAGTAGCGCTGCCAAATCGAGCATGGACAGTTACCCGTACCCGCCGCGGAGTGCTGGGTAGGGTGATCCATGACGAGGGGATGCGACGTGGGATCACTTGCTGAAATTTCAGAGGCCGTCGGGGCGAAGATGCGAGGCCGGCTCGAGGATGCGCTTGCTCGCCGTGCTGAGCTTCACGGCGGCGGCGACGGCGAAGGCGACGGGGGCGGCGACGGCGAAGCGCGTGCTGGGGCGGACGCGACTGCCGAGTCGAGCGGGCCAGCGGGCACGGCCGCATCAGCTGCATCCGCCGCAGAACTACCCGCCGCCGCGACCGACCGCGATGGCGCGGGTCGTGCCTGGGTCGCGCAGCCCATGCACTCTGACGCGGCGATCCGCGCGCAGACCGGGCGGGGATGGGACGACTGGATCGACGCGATCGACGCCGGTGTGGGGCGTGACGCCGCACATCCGCGGATCGTCGAGTGGGTCATGGCGAACTCGGAGCAGAACGGATGGTGGAGTCAGGGCATCGCCGTCAGCTTCGAGCGCATGACGGGACGGCGTCTCGCCGGTCAGATGCCCGACGGCACGTTCACGGCGAACCGCTCGCGCACGCTCACGGTCGACCGGGAGGTGCTGCGCGAGCTGGTCGCCGACAACGAGACTCGAGATGCGCTGCTCGGCTTCGAAACGGAGTTCCGGTCGAAGGTCGCGTCCAAGACCTACAAGGTGCTGATCGCGCGCGGCGACGAGCCGATGGGCGGGCTGCTCTTCACCTTCGATGCTGCCAGCAACGGGCGGACGAAGCTCGCGATCTCGCACGAGAAGCTGCAGGTGTTTGACGAGATCGAGCTGTGGAAGGCGTACTGGGGCGACTGGCTCGACGCGCTGGAGGCGTCCTTGGTTTGACGCCGCCGTCCTAGGAACCGCCCCGCACGCGCGCCATCCGAACGCAAACATGCGGCAGACGCATCTTAGTGACGCCGGGAAGGTGCATTCGCCGTGCGGATGCACGCGCTCAGCTGGCGCGGGCGGCGCGCGCCAGCTGAGAACACCCGCGCCGCCCGCAGCTCACGGCCCGAACGGGAACGGCGGCTTGTGGGCTCGGTACGACTCGATCCGGTCTGGATGCTCGCGGGCGATGAGGATGCGGCTCTCGTCTCCGGGGATCGTGGGGTCGTAGATGACGGTGACGGCGTCACCAGCCGCGGGCAGGGATTCCTCGTGGAACAATCCCCACGGTGTGGTCCAGCGGGTCTGCCCGTTGACGTCAGTGAACTGGATCGTCCAGCGGCTCACGACCCGTGTGCTCTCGCGCGGACGCTCGACGCCCTGAGTGACGATGCCACTGGTTCGGGTGCCTGTCGCGAAGACAGCTTCGAACGTCGACGTGGTGCGTCGCGTGCGCCTTGCGCGAGCGATACGCCGCCACACCGACAGCGCGAGCCCAAGCGTGAGCAGCGAGGGCAGCACCCATGGCAGCACCTCGATCGCCCAAGGAGTCTCATCGACGACCGGAGGTCCGTCGCCGTTCGACATGATTGGGCCCCCGCTGATTGTGGTGAGCAACAGCAGCGCCGCGAGCGACCCCCACGCGCCCACGGCGGCTCCGCCGAACCAGACTGGCTGCCCGTCGGTGAGCGCGCGAGTGAAGTCAGGTGCGCCCGTGTAGGCGCGCCTCGCGACCGCCTGCGCGATCAGGAAGCCGACCGACATGAAGATTCCGGCCGGGATGAGCAGCGGCAGCAGCGCGACGAGGGGGAAGGTGTTGGTCTCCTCGAGCTTCGTGATGAAGAACAGGGAGCTCAATCCCACGGCGCCGAGGAAACCCCCTGCAGCCAGGCCGAAGTCCATCAGCAGGAGCACGGCGAGCGCCGGCCCGCCGCCGACGCGCCGTCGCTTCGCGGCGTCTCGCTGCGCCGCCACGTCTCTGGGGTTGAAGGTGCTCATGCGTAGTCGTCCGCTCGGTCTCGCGTCGACCGCGACACGAAGATTCGCGACGCGTCGCCCGGGTTCGCGGCGTTGAACAGCACCCACACGCGCTGCCCCGGCTTCGGGGCGGTCTGCCAGTCCATGGTGCTGGTGCGCTTCACCCAGCGTTGCACGCCCTGCGCGTCGGTGAACGTGAAGCGCCACGACGCGATCGTGCGCGTGCCGGGGGAGATCGCGACCCCCTCGGTGACGGTGCCAGGCGTCGGGTGGCCTGCCGCGAGCATCCGCCGCACTGCATCACCTCGCCGCGAGTATCGGAGTCGGAGCAACGTGCACGTGACGAACGCGGCCACGGTGAGGAGCGCTGCAAGCGCGGGCAGCCAGACGGGGAGCCAGTAGGACACCCATGCGCTGGACGACCAGGACTCGACGGTCGCGAACTGCTCGTTGCGCGTGAACCCGACGAGCTGCGGCTGCGACCACAGACCAGTGAAGGCGAGCAGCCCGGTTGTGGTGCCCGCGAGAGTGATCGTGAACGGGTCGACCGGCGGGAGCGGCTGCGGGGTGCCGATGAGTCTCGCGTAGACGAGGAAGTAGAGCGGGAGTGCGCCGAACAGCAGAACAAACGCAGCCGGGAGTGCGTACCAGGCGTCGTTGATCCACGGCTCGGCGTCGAAGTCGCGGATGCCGAGGGCCATCTGGCGACCCGAGTTCCGCTCCGCGATCAGCCCGAAGCCCAGGGCGGTGCCGAGGACGAAGAGCAGGAAGCCGACGCCCCAGAGCGAGGCGCGCGTGCGCGGGCTGCCGATGCGGCGCTCAGCTCGCGCTCGCCGTGCCTGGACCGGGTCGATGGTGCTCATGGCTGGATAGTGACAGGCGGATGCGCCCGGCGCCAGTCCCGAATGCTTCGACTTCGCCGCGCCCCCACCCCGAAAGTCGAAAGTGGACTCGCGATCGTCAAACTTCGCGTGTGACGACCACAAGTCCACTTTGGAGTCTGCGGCGCGGGCGGAGTTGACCGAGCGGGTTAGCGCGTGCCGCGCTCCGCATCCACTGCCCCGTCGGCACCCGCGACGAGGTCTTCGCCCGCGTCCTCCGCGTCGGATCCGCGGAGCTTCGCGATGCCGCTCATGAGGTGGTAGACGACAAGCGTCGCCACGGTGCCGAGGACGATGCCGCCGAATGTGACCTGGCCGCTGTTGATCGTGAAGTCGCCGATCGCGACGATGAGGCCGACGCCCGCCGTGAACTGGTTCGTGGGCGACGAGAAGTCGACCTTGTTCTCGAGCCAGATGCGCACACCGATGATGCCGATGAGCCCGTAGAGGGCGGTCGTGATGCCGCCGAGCACGCCGCCCGGCACGCTCGCGATGAGCACGCCGACCTTCGGTGAGAGCGCGAGGAGGATCGCGGCGATCGCTGCCACCCAGTAGGCGGCCGTCGAGTAGACGCGCGTCGCCGACATGACGCCGATGTTCTCGCCGTACGTGGTGGTGGGGGAGCCGCCGCCGAAGCCGGAGAGCACCGTCGCGAGGCCGTCAGCGAGCAGCGCGCGGCCGGCCATCGGGTCGAGGTTGCGGTTCGTGAGCTGCCCGACGCCCTTGACGTGGCCCACGTTCTCGGCGATGAGCGCGAGCACAACCGGCACGAACATGAGGTACACGAGCAGGTGCTCAGCGGCGAAGACGGGGGCTGTGAAGGTCGGCAGGCCGATCCACGCGGCATCGTCGAATCCTGCGAGATCGACCTGGCCCATGAACGCGGCGACGATGTAGCCGACGACCACGCCGATGAGGATCGACAAGCGGCCGACCATGCCCTTGAACGCCACCGCGACGACGATGACGGTCAGCAGCGTGATCGACGCCACGATCGGCGACGCCTCGAAGTTGTTTTTCGCGGCAGGGGCGAGGTTGAAGCCGATGAGCGCGACGATCGTGCCGGCGACGACGGGCGGCATGAGGAGGTTGATCCAGCGCGTTCCCGCAAGGTTCACGATGAGGCCGACGATCGCGAGCAGTGCGCCGACGACGATGATGCCGGCGAGCGCCACGCCCTGGCCGTCAGAGGCGACGGCCGCGAGGATCGGAGCGATGAACGCGAACGACGAGCCGAGGTAGCTGGGCACTCGGTTGCGGGTGATGAGGAGGAACAGCATCGTGCCGATGCCCGAGAACAGCAGCGTCGTTGACGGCGGGAAGCCCGTCAGCAGGGGCACGAGGAACGTCGCGCCGAACATCGCGACGACGTGCTGCGCTCCGAGGCCGATCGTCCGGGGCCAGGTGAGCCGCTCCTCGGGGAGCACGATCTCGCTCGCGGGGACGTTCTTTCCGTCTCCGTGCAGTTTCCAGGGCAGTGCCACGGCGGTCTCGCTTCCAGGTCGTTCGGCGGGGATCGGCCTGCGCTGGGGAGCGGCGCGTGACCTCTACGAGATTAGGGGATCGGATGGCCGTGGCCGCGCGTCAGCCGCTGCTGGAGAATTTCGGTGACAACCCGGCCAAATCGGTCGCCGAATCGGGCGAGAGACGTCATTTGTCACCGAAGTTTGCGGGCCGACCGCGAGAGCACGCGCGCATCCGTGTGGAGGTGGCGCCGGGCCCGCGTCGAGGTCGGCCTCGAGGTCGTCGCAGAGCGGCAACGGGCACTGCGCGCGCTGGCTACGCTTGTCCCTGTACCGCGAGCAGCACGATCAGGGGAGCCGCATGAGCGACAGCCACGAGTCAGCAGTGGATCACGAACAGGCGGAAGGCGGCGACGGCGGGCACGTCGCCACTCCAACGCGTGCGACCCAGGTGGCGCCGACGAAGCGCGGCAGCGGCTCGACGTTCAAGGAGCGCCTCGACACGTTCTTCGAGATCACGCACCGTGGCTCGAACGTGCCGCGCGAGATCCGGGGCGGGCTCGTCACGTTCATGACGATGGCGTACATCGTCATCCTGAACCCCCTGATCCTCGGCGGATTCTCGCAGGACCAGGCGACGCTCGACGTCGAGGGCGGCTGGCTGCAGGCGTCGCAGGTGGCCGCGGTCACGGGCCTCACCGCCGGGGTCATGACGATCCTGTTCGGCGTCATCGTGAACCTCCCGTTCGGTCTCGCGGCGGGCCTCGGCATCAACTCGTTCCTCGCGGTCAACGTCGTGCAGCAGGTGACGTGGGCTGAGGCGATGGGGCTCGTGGTCATCAACGGCCTGGTCATCGTCGTCCTGTCGGCGACCCGCCTTCGCGAGATGATCTTCCACGCCGTGCCGCCGCAGCTGAAGACGGCGATCACGGTAGGCATCGGCCTGTTCCTGGCCTTCATCGGGCTCGTGGATGCGGGCTTCGTCACGTCCTCGGGGAACGCGTCGCCGCCCGTCCAGCTGGGGGTCGGCGGTTCGGTGACGACCGTTCCGACGCTCATCTTCGTGATCGGCCTCATCGTGATGGGTGTGCTCATGGCGCGCCGCGTGAAGGGTGCGCTGCTCATCGGCATCGTCGGCACCACGATCGTCGCGGTGGTCGTCGAGGCGATCATGAAGCTCGGACCGGCGTTCGAGAACGAGGGCGGATGGTCGCTCAACGTCCCGATGCTGCCGACGCAGATCGTCTCGGTGCCAGACCTCGGCCTCATCGGCGCGTTTAACTTCGGGGCGTTCGAGCGCATCGGCATTCTGGCCGGCGTGATGCTCGTCTTCACGCTGGTCTTCACGAACTTCTTCGACGCGGTCGGCTCGCTCACGGGCCTGACGCGTGAGGCTGGTCTGCAGGACAAGGAAGGCAACTTCCCTCGCCTCAAGTCGTCGCTGGTCGTCGAGGGCATCGGAGCCGTCGCGGGTGGGGCGACGTCGAGCTCGTCGAACACGATCTTCGTCGACTCTGCGGCGGGCGTCGGCGAAGGCGCCCGCACGGGTCTCGCGAGCGTCGTCACCGGCGTGATGTTCCTGCTGGCGATGTTCTTCACGCCGCTGACGCAGATCGTCCCGCTCGAGGTTGCGGCCGCCGCGCTTGTGGTTGTCGGTGTGCTGATGGTGTCGCAGGTGCGCGAGCTGAAGTGGGACGACTTCTCGGTCGCCCTCCCGGTCTTCCTGACGATCGTGATCATGCCGCTCACTTACTCGATCGCGAACGGCATCGGCGCCGGCTTCATCTCGTGGGTGCTCGTGCAGACCCTGACCGGCAAAGCGCGCAAGGTCTCGCCGCTCCTGTGGATCGTCGCCGTCGGCTTCCTCATCTACTTCGCCCGCGGCCCCATCGAGGGCATGTTCGCGTAGACGGCGGCACGCCGATGAGATGGGGCCGCGATGGGAAGCTGGTGACTCGAATCTCCCGCCGCTGACCTCGGAGCGTCCCATGCCCTCTGCTGAGCCTCCTGCGCCGACCCAGCCGCCCGCGCCTGCGCAGAAGCAGCATGCGCCGGCCCCTGCGCATCCGCTGGTCGAGACTCCGAACGGCACGCTCCGCGGCGACGTGGCCGGGCAGACCGAGCGTTGGCTGGGCATCCGCTACGCGGAGCGGCCGACCGCTGAGCTGCGCTGGCGGGCCCCCGTCCCGGTCTCGCCGTGGAGCGGGGTCGTTGATGCGCGCATCTCCGGTCCAATCGCCCCGCAGGCTCGCGTCAAGGCGATGGACGTCGGGGAGAACGCCCTCACCGACGAAGACTGCCTGTTCCTGAACGTGTGGAGACCGACCGCGACCGGGGCCCCCGAGGCCCCGCCGCGCGCCGTGATGGTGTGGGTGCACGGCGGCGCCTACGTGCTCGGCGGCACGACGCAACCGGTGTTCGACGGGGCGGCGCTCGCCGACCGCGGCGACATCATCGTCGTCACGCTCGGTTACCGGCTGGGCGGCCTCGGGTTCCTGGAGCTCTCGACGCTCGACGGTGCGGACGGGCACTTCGACTCGAACCTCGCGCTCCGAGACGTGCTGTGTGCCCTCGAATGGGTGCAGTCCAACATCGGCGCGTTTGGCGGCGACCCGGCGCGGGTGACCATCTTCGGGGAGTCGGCGGGCGCTGGCATCGTGTCGACGCTGCTCGCGACGCCATCGGCGAGCGGCCTGTTCTCGGCCGCGATCGTCGAGAGCTCACCAGCGACCAGCGTGTACGGGCTCGGGCGGGCGAAGATCGTCGCGGAGCGGTTCGTCGAAAAGCTGGGGATCACGCCGGACGGCTTGGCGGCGCTGCGCACCCTCCCCGTCTCGAGCATTGTGGAGACGTCCGGTGAGCTGTTCGCGGAGATCCCGACCGAGTTCCCCGGCACGCTCGCCTTCGCGCCCGTCGTCGACGGCGAGCTGGTGCCAGAGCATCCGGTTACTGTCCTCAGCGAGGGCCGCGGGCTGCCCGTGCCGCTCATCATCGGCACCAACCGCGATGAGGCGACGTTCTTCAAGCTCGCCAAGTCACCTTTGCTGCCGGTCGGTGAGAAAGCGCTGACGACGATGATCACCGAGATCGCCGCCGAGAACCCGTCGATCGACATGCCGGACAGGGAGCATATCCTCGACGCCTACGAGGGGGTCAGGCAGCGGATGGTCGGGCTCGGCATCGCGCGCGACGTCGGCTTCCGCATGCCGACAGTCTGGATCGCGGAAGGCCACGCGCGGATCGCACCGACCTACCTTTACCGGTTCGACTTCGCGACGCCCCTGCTCAAGGTGCTGCGACTCGGTGCCACGCACGGAACAGAGGTTGCGTCTGTGTGGGGCAACCTCGACACCGACCCTCGCGGTCTTGCCTACAAGCTCGGCGGACGCCGACAGGCCGGGGAGGTCTCCGACCGGATGCTCGCCCTCTGGACGTCGTTCGCCCGCGAAGGACAGCCCACCGACGCAGGCCTACCGGGGGCGGTGCTGTGGCCTGCGTTCGGTGAGGCCCGTTCGACGCTGGTCATTGACCACACCGATCGTGTGGTCGATGACCTCGACGCGGACCTGCGCACAGCCTGGGGCAATCGGGCCTTCTCGCTCAGCTGAGCTGAGCTGAGGAGCCCAGCGCGGCAGGCACGACCCAGACCCGTTAGCGGCCCGGCCGGCCCGGCCCGGCCCAGCTCAGCTCAGCCAGCCCAGACCGGCCCGGCCGTACTGCTGTTCCGCCGTGTTCCGAACGCGTCTAGTACTGGCCCGGGTACGGCCCGCCGCCGCCCGCCGGCCCGTATCCCGGGTTCGCTGCGTAGGCCCCGGCCCCGGCGAGGCGAGCGTTGGCCTCGCGCACGAACTGTGGGATGAGGAAGAGCTCGACGATGACCCACATGGCGACGCCGAAGACGAGCAGCAGCCCGATGCCGAGCCACGACGTCGCGAAGCCGACCAGGTAGAGCACAAGCTGCGTCACTGCGATGCCGGTGCGGCCGAGGTAGAAGTTGTGGATGCCGAGCCCGCCGAGGAAGATCGCGAGCACATACGTGATGCCGACTTCCTTGCCGCCGCTGACGACAACCGTCTGCTGGTACAGCACGGGCGCATTGGCGGCGGGCGCCTGGTTCGGGGCGTAGTGGCCCCACTGCGCTCCGTCCCAGTAGCGCTGTCTTCCTGTCGGGTCTGGGTACCAGCCAGCTGCGGGCGATGAGGGCGCGTTGGTCGCGTGCGACGAGCCGTAGGGGCCGTCGTCCGGTTGTGACGCGTATGGATCCGTTGGAACGAGGCTCATCGGGCACTTCCCTGCTGTCGAGTGGATGCGGAACTCATGCTAGCGAGCACGACCGACATTCGACGGGCCTGTGGGGATTCTCGGGACTGTGGGGTTCCCCCGGGGCTAGTGGTGCGGATGCGCGTCCTGGGCCTTCCGGAGTGCGCGGCGCACGAGCATCCACTCGGAGATGAGGAGCGCTGCGACGATCGCAGCGCCGAGCAGGAACCACAGGACCGGGCCGAGAACGTCACCCGACGCCCAGAGCAGTTCGCGGTCGTCGGTCTGCCACGGCCACAGGGCACGCAGCGATCCGGCCATGAGGCCCGTCATGAGTGCGAGCGTCACACGGCGGTGCTTCGAGAGGAGCCACAGCAGCACCTGCACGAAGAGGGCGAGGCCCGTGACGGCACCGACCGCGAACAGCGCGATGTAGCCGAAGTCGAGGGAGTTGAGGGCGCGCAGCGTCGGCTCGTACATGCCCGTCGTGACGAGCACAAACGAGCCGGAGACCCCGGGCAGCACCAGCGCGCAGATCGCGACGGCGGCCGACACGAAGATGGCGATGGGGGATGGGTCGGCGTCGTTCGCCGATGGGAGGCCCGTGAGCACGAAGCTCAGGACCGCGGCCGGCACGGCGATCGCGTAGTCGCGCAGCTGCCAGCGTGCCCCGAGCATCCGCGCGGGAACGATGAGCGACACGGCGATGAGCCCAGCGAAGAGGGCCCGCGATGGCATGGGGTGTGCCTCGATGAGGGGCGCGACGAGGCGGGCGGCGACGACGATCGCCGCGAGCATCCCGACGCCGATGGGGAGTACGACGCCCCACTTGACCTGCCCGAAGTGCTCGCGCGCCCGGGCGAGGCCGCGGCGTCGCACCGTGTCGACGGCTGCGCGCACCACACCCCGCACGAGGTGCCCCGCGGAGTCGATGAGGGTTTCGTAGACGCCGATCAGCAGCGCGATCGTGCCGCCGCTGACGCCCGGGATGATCTCCGACACGCCGATGAGTGCGCCCCGGAGGAGATTGACGAGGACGTTGAGCGCTGACAAGCCGGCCCTTCTCGGGCGCCGGGGTCGTGACGGCGCCGGATGCGCGTGCGCCCGGGGGAGGCGGCACAAAGCCCCCAGTCTGCCAGGCGGGGACAGCTGACGCACGTTGGCGTGGGTGTTTGGCCGCCCGCACGCGGGCGAGCCACTCCCCGTTTTCACAGTGGATTCACGCAATCCACCCGCACTCAGCCCGGCTGGGTTTCGCGCGCGTACCGTATCCGCCATGTCACCCGAACCCAGCACCGTAGCGGCAGAACCGCGACGCCGCAGTCTCCGCGGCGCAGCTCCCGCTGGCCTCGCCGGCCTCGGTGCGGCGGCGCTTGGCGTCGGTCTCGGCGAGCTCGCCGCCGCGTTCCTGCAGACGACGGCGAGCCCGATCGTCGCCGTCGGAGCCCTCCTCATCGACCTCGCTCCACCGTGGGCGAAGGATGCGGCGATCGCCCTCTTCGGGACGGCGGACAAGATCGCCCTGATCGCGCTTGTCGCCGTTGTGCTGCTTGTGGTCGCCGCGGTCGCCGGAGTGCTCGAGCGCCGTCGTCCGCCGTGGGGGCGGGTGCTCATCGGGCTCATCGCCGCGATCGGCGCGGTCGCCGTCGCCACACGTACCCCTTTCTCTCCGCTCGACACCGTGCCGCCGCTCCTCGCGATGGTCGTTGCCGTGCTGACGCTGCAGTTCCTCGCGAAGACGCTCGCGGAGGCCGAGCAGCGTGCGCGGCAGCGGGTGAGCGAGTCTGAGCTCGCCGCATCCCGGAGTTCGGCGATCGGCGCGACGAGCCGGGCCGCTGCGGCCGGCTCGCTGCAGCCCACTGAAGTCGCTGAAACCCCCGAAATCAAGGAGGCCGTGGCTGACCGCGAAGCCACCCCGCCCGTCGGCGTCGACCGCCGCCGCTTCCTGATCTACTCGGGAGCATCCCTTGTCGTCGGCGTGATCGCGGCCGCGTCCGGCGCAGCCCTTTCCGCCGGAACTCGCGCCGTCACGGCCGTCCGCGAGGCCATCGCCCTGCCCGCGGCCGCGCTCAAGGCCGCCGCTGTCCCCGCGGGCGCCCAGTTCGAGATCCCGGGCCTTGCGCCCGTCGTGACGCCGAACGCGGAGTTCTACCGCATCGACACCGCCCTGAGCGTGCCGCTCGTGAACCCGGAGGGCTGGTCGCTGCGCATCCACGGCCTTGTCGACAACGAGGTGACCATCACTTGGGACGAGCTGCTCGCCCTGCCGCTCGAGGAGAGCATCACGACCCTCATGTGCGTGTCGAACGAGGTCGGCGGCGGTCTCATCGGCAACGCGCTCTGGCTCGGCTACCCGCTGCGCGAGCTCCTCAAACGTGCCGGCCCGCAGGCGGACGCCGACATGGTGCTGTCGAAGTCGGCCGACGGCTGGACCGCCAGCACCCCGATCGGCGCGCTCACCGACGACCGCAACGCGATCCTCGCGGTCGGCATGAACGGCGAGCCACTGCCCGCCGAGCACGGCTTCCCCGTGCGGATGGTCGTGCCTGGCCTCTACGGGTACGTGTCGGCGACGAAATGGGTTGTCGACCTCGAGGTGACGCGCTTCGACCGCGTGAACGCGTACTGGACCGACCGTGGCTGGAGCGCCAAGGGGCCGATCAAGATCGGTTCGCGCATCGATGTGCCGAGCGGCGGCAGCCTCAACGCCGGGCCGACGACGATCGCCGGGTTCGCATGGCAGCAGCACACGGGCATCGAGGCCGTCGAGGTGCAGATCGACGACGGCGAATGGCAACCGACCGAGCTCGCAGCGCCCATTTCCGACGACACGTGGCTGCAGTGGAAGCTCGACTGGGACGCCCCCACCGGCGAGCACTCCGTGCGCGTGCGGGCCACCTCGAGCGACGGCGAAGTGCAGACAGATGCGCGCGCAAACGTCGTCCCCGACGGCGCTACCGGCCACCACGAGATCCAGGTCAACGTCACGGCGTAGGCCGGCCCGCCGCTCGCCGCCGCTCTCTTGACGCCGCGCCCGTGCCCCGCCTCCTGGACGTGCCCCGCCTCCCGGACGTGCCCCCGTATCCCAGCCCCAGCCCCCCAACCTCTTGGGAAAAGTGAGTGAGACGCATCCTCGTTTCGCGACGAACCTGCATCTTGCATACGGATGCGCCGCCGCGTCCCATGATCCGGTCCGGATACGCTGGTCGGGATGCCCCCACGTTCCCCCGAAGCGCGTCCCCATCCGTCGACTTTGCGCGATCTGCCGCGCGCCGCGTGGATCTCGGCGCGCGCATCCACGCCGAACAAGCCGCTGGCGGTGCTCTCGGTGTCGCTCTACGCGTTCTCGATCCTGCCGATGACGCTTCGAGGTGGGCTCTACCTCGATGAGTCGCGCACGGGAACAGTGCTGTTCGCGCGGCGCCGGCCGATCCGCGACGGCCTGGTCGTCGGTCTCGTGACTGCCGCGGCGTTTGCGCTGTGGGTCGCGAGCATCCTGATCTTGGATGCGCTGCTCATGCTGTTGCTCGGGATGCTCGTCTACGCGGCCTTCCTCGTCGGCGCCGTCATCGCCCTGGTGCAGCCGGGCGGGACGACACTTTCGGCGTCCGGGCCGGAGACCCCGAAGGGGGACAGGTGGATGGTCGCGGCTCTCGCGCAGCTCCCCGGCACGCGGCTGACGGCGGTCATGCTCGCGAGGCGCCTGATCGAGGACGCGCCGCCCGGCTCGATCATCGTCGCGGCCGCTGCAACGGATGCGCTGCTCGAGCGGTACGTGCGGGCGGGCTTCACGAAGGGCCGGGCTCGACGCGTCTACCGCGTGCTGCCGGGCGTGGCCTGAGCTGAGCAGCGCAACAGAGCACCAGCGGTCGGAGATGCGGGGCAGAAGGACCGCAGACGTAAAGAAACCCCTGTGCGTAGAAGCCGCACAAGGGTTTCAGTGGCTCCGACGGGCGTCGATCCCGTGACCTCACGATTTTCAGTCGTGCGCTCTACCAACTGAGCTACAGAGCCGGAGGCTGGTGCCTCTTGGCGACTCACTGATGTTCGTCGCCCTTGCAAATTGCCCTCTTCGAGAAGAGGGCAAGATGCTTGGCGACCCTGACGGGACTTGAACCCGCGACCTCCGCCGTGACAGGGCGGCGCGCTAACCAACTGCGCTACAGGGCCTAACTTTGGTGTTTCAGCCTGGGCTGATTCATCCGTATTCGATTGCGACAGTTCAATGTACAGCATCCCAGCACCTGGTGTTGTCACGACCGTGACCCCAACGGGATTCGAACCCGTGTTAACGCCGTGAAAGGGCGCCGTCCTAGGCCGCTAAACGATGGGGCCGAGTGCTTGTAGCTGACTTGACTACCGAGAGAAGAGCATAGGGGCGTTTTCCGATCACGGCAAATCCGGCGCGGCATCCGTGCGGCTTCGGCGTGTCGCGCCTCGACGGATGTGGTGCGAGCGCAGGCTTCCTCGTATCCGGATGCACCCCGCGAGGCGCGAGATTCCGGCCCACACGACGACCCGGTACAGGTTTCATCACCCGGGTCTCTGTGACGCGCTAGGCAGATGTTGACAAACTTGTTACTGTTTCTCGTGTTGTTGGTGTGAAACGAGTGACTGCAGTGGTAGATGCAGTCTCGCGTTGCCGCAGAGGCGTCCGCCTCGTTCCGCACCCGAGATTCACCACGAGGAGAGCGAATGCCCGCCACCAGGAGCCGAAAGCCCCTGCGACTCCGCGACCGCTGGCGTACCCCGCTCGTCGGTGCAGCATCCGCCGCCGTTCTGGCCGCGCTTGCGCTCTCCGCTGGTCCCGCATTCGCCGCGGATGACGACTACGCCACATGGGAGGACGTCGTCGCCGCCGAAGGCAACGTCGACCGCCAGGAATCGCTGATCGCCGAGATCGAGCAGCAGATCGCCGACCTCGACTCGAAGGTCACTGCCGCCGCGGCCCAGGCGAAGACCGCCGGCGAAGAGCACGGCAAAGCGCAGACCGCGTCGAGTGAGAAGTTCGCCGAGGTCACGATCCTGCAGGAGCAGGCGGATGCGGCCGAAGAGAAGGCCTCGACGTCTCGTGAGAAGGCAGGCCAACTGGCCGCCGCCATGAGCACCCGTGGAGCCGGCGACCCTAAGCTCGCGCTCTTCCTCAACCCGGGCGACGCCGACACGCTCCTCTACCAGCTCGGCACGATCAGCAAGCTCTCCGAGCAGACCGACGGCATCTACAACCAGGCCGTCACGGAGAAGAACACCGCAGACGTCCTCGGAACCCAGGCCACGACCGCGCACGACGAGCTCGCGAAGCTCGAAGCTGACGCGAAGACCAAGTTCGACGCCGCCCAGGCCGAACAGGTTGTCCTTCAGAACGAGAAGTACCTCGCCGACGACAAGAAGGCCGACCTCCAGGCCATGCTCGCGCCTCTCAAGGAGAAGCGCGACGTCACGGCCACCGATTACGCGGCCGGCGAGAAGCTTCGTCAGGACCAGGTCGCGCAGACCAACAAGGAGCGCGCCGAGGCTGCCGCCGCGTACCAGGAAGAGGCGTACAAGCAGGCTGTCGACGAGGCTGAGGCCGCCGGCGTGCAGGCCCCGCCGAAGCCCGACATCTCGACGGTCGTGCCCGAAGCCGCAGCACCGCTTGCTCCGACCGACCCCACGGACCCCTCGGTGGCACCAGAGTCGCTCCGACCGCCAGCACAGGTCGCTCCGCCCCGGCAGCCCTCGACGCCGCCGACAGCAACAGCTGACCCGACCGCGCCGGTAACGCCTCAGCAGCCGACCACACCTGCTGAGACGCCGGCCCCGAACCCGGACCCGGTGACGCCGGAGCCGACGACGGCGCCAGAGCCCACGACCGCTCCGGAGCCGACCACGGCACCCGAGCCGCAGCCGACGACCGAGCCCACGGTGGCGCCCGAGCCGGATCCCACGAAGCCTGACATCGAGATCCTCCCCGAGGAGCCGAAGAAGCCAGACATCGAGATCGAGCCGGAGCCCGAGCCCGAACCCGTGCCAGAGGTTGTCGCGCCCACAACGCCGGAGACCCCCAGCGGTGTGCTCGCCGGCTACTACGGACCGATCAGCAGTGGCGTCGTCACCGACGAATACGGCATGCGCCTCCACCCGATCTTCGGCACGTACCGCATGCACAACGGCCTTGACCTCGGCGTCAACGGCGGAACGTGCGGCGCCCCGCTCTACGCGGTGCACAGTGGCACGATCACATACGCCGGCTACAACGGTGGCTTCGGAAACCACGTTGTGCTCGACTTCGGCAACGGCACCCAGGTCTCCTACTCGCACATCATGGACGGCGGCATCAACGTCTACGTCGGCCAGACCGTGAATGCAGGCGATGTGCTCGCCTACGCCGGAACGACCGGTTCATCCACCGGCTGCCACCTTCACTTCGAGCTGAAGTACTGGGGCACGCTGATGGACCCGAAGCCGTGGCTCGCCTCAGCAGGCATCTACTACTACTGATTCTGATTCGCGCGCACGTCAGCTGACGTCAGCGCGAACGAAGGGCGGCTCCTCGCTTCGGCGGGGAGCCGCCCTTCTGCGTGCGACGTGGGTGGCGGTTGCCCGCACGACGCCCCCTTGCGCTTGATGTCTGTCCAACATCAGTGCGATTTCGCGCGATTCTGTGCTTTAGGGACTGCAGGGCCCTGATATTGCACTCATGTTGGACAGCGGCTGCCGCACCGGCGCACGAAGAAGCCCCGCATCCACCGCTGAACTCGTCAGGGGATGCGGGGCTTCGTCAGCCTGTCGCCGGTCGAGGCGGCGGACGGTGCCTATTCGGCGGGCTTGTACTGCGCGATGGAGCGCTCGATGATCGCCTCGGCGGCGGCTGCGTCGCCCCAGGCCTCGACCTTGACCCACTTGCCGGGCTCGAGGTCCTTGTAGTGCTCGAAGAAGTGCTTGAGCTGGTCCTTGGTGGAGTCGTCGACGTCGCCGAGGTCCTGGATCTTCGCCCAGCGGGGGTCCTTCGCGGGGACGCAGAGGATCTTGTCGTCTCCGCCTGCCTCGTCTGCCATGTTGAGCACGCCGACGGGGCGCACCTTGAGGCCGACGCCCGGGAAGAGCGGGTACTCGAGCAGCACGAGCGCGTCGAGGGGGTCGCCGTCGTCTGCGAGGGTGTGCTCGAAGAAGCCGTAGTCGACGGGGTACACGAACGGCGTGAAGAGCACGCGGTCGAGGAAGACGCGACCGGTCTCGTGGTCGACCTCGTACTTGTTGTGGCTTCCGCGCGGGATTTCGATGACGACGTCGTAGCTGCCCATGGCGCTCCTTCGTTGCGCCTGGTGGCGCTCATTCTGTGTGGCTTGTCGGCGGGGCCCGGTCTGGCGCTGCTCGCCGCACGAAACCGTTGGTTTCGTTCGGGTTCAGGGTAGTGGATGCGCCTCGGCTGGGGGTGCGGATGCTCTGGTTTCTGTCACCAGGGGCCTGGGCGTGCGGCGTGACTCGTCGTTTGACTCCGTGCTGTGTTCGCGGGGTGTTCCCGTGGCATGCTGGTCTGCATGCCTGATCTCAAGGAAGCGCTGCATGTCGACCCGTTCATCCCGCTCCGTGAGGGGACTGGTCAGGCGCTCCCGCACGCGTTGACGTTGGGGACGGCGTTGGTCGCCGGCGTGCAGTTCACGTTGCTCGGTGCGGCGCTCGTGAGCCTGCTGCGCCGCAAGCCGAGCCAGGTTCGGGGGTCGCGACTCGCGTGGGGTGCTTTCTCGCTGGTGAACTTCGTCGGCCCGATCTCGTACTTCCTTTTCGGCCGCAAGCGTTGAGGTTGCGCCCTTGCAGGGCCGTGCGCGTGGCTGTCATCGAGGGATGTTCCGGCTCTGAGCGTGACGGTTCGCGCGGGCGCGTTTAGGCTGTACCTGTGTCAGATCGCCCTCGCCTCACTCCAGCAGTCGCCGACCTTCGTCGAGCCGTCCGTGGTTCGCTCCTCGGGCGTGTGCAAAAGGGTGACCGAATTCTTGTTGCGCTGAGTGGCGGACCCGACTCGCTGGCTCTTGCTGCCGCCACGGTTTTCGAGGCGAAGCGCCTCGAGGTCGAGGCCGGTGCGATCATCATCGATCACGACCTGCAGGCGGGTTCTGCGAAGATCGCCGAGCACGCCGCCGAGCAGGCCGCTGAGCTTGGCCTCGCCCCAGTGAGCGTCGTGCGTGTGAACGTCGAAGACCTCGGTGCTGGCCCGGAGGCTTCCGCCCGTGTGGCCCGCTACGAGGCGATCGAGGCTGTGCGTGTCGAGACGGCAGCATCCTGGGTGCTTCTCGGGCACACGCTCGACGACCAGGCGGAGACGGTGCTGCTTGGCCTCGCGCGCGGTTCCGGCGCGAAGAGCCTGCACGGTATGGCTCCTGTCACGGGCACCCTGCTGCGCCCGCTGCTCGGCCTGCACCGCCAGGTGACGGTCCAGGCGTGCGAAGACCAGGGCCTGACGCCGTGGATCGACCCGCACAACAGCGACCCCGCGTACACGCGTGTCCGCGTGCGCGACACGGTGCTTCCGCTCCTCGAGAAGGAGCTCGGGCCTGGCATCTCGGAGGCGCTCGCCCGCACGGCGACAACCCTGCGCGAAGACTCCGAAACATTGGATGCGCTTGCCCTCGAGTGGGCGCACGAGATCGTCAACACAGATGCGGACGGCCGCATCTCCCTCGACGTCGGGGGAATCGTCGCGCAGCCTCCCGCGTTGCGCCAGCGCATCTGCCGCATCGTCGCCGAGCAGGGCTTCGGTGTCTCGCTCACGCGCCGCCACACGATGGCCGTCACGGCCCTCGCGACGGAGTGGCGCGGTCAGGGCCCAGTCGACCTGCCAGGTATTCGCGTCGAGCGTGAGAAGGGCCGCATCCTCTTCGGTGCGACGGCCTCAGCGCACGACGACCACCTCGACGAATCCGCCTAGCTTCACCCGTTCCACACACCACGCTCGATTTTTCGAGCGCTGAACCACCCCAGGGAGCCAGGATGCGCGCCACTGATATTCCGAACGACGTCCGCGAGGTCCTCATCACGGAGGAGGAGATCCAGGCGAAGCTCGCCGAGATCGCCCGCCAGATCGAGGTCGATTACGCTGAGTGCGAGCCGCTGCTCATCGGTGTGCTGAAGGGTGCGGTCATGGTCGTCTCCGACCTGTCGCGTGAGCTGACGATCCCGCTCAAGATGGACTGGATGGCCGTGAGCTCTTACGGTTCCGGTACTGAGTCGAGTGGTGTTGTGCGCATCCTGAAGGACTTGGACACCGATCTCACGGGCCGGCACGTGCTCATCGTCGAGGACATCATCGACTCTGGCCTGACGCTCTCGTGGCTCAAGAAGAACCTCGAGTCGCGCGGTCCCGCCTCCGTTGAGATCTGCACGCTGCTGCGCAAGCCCGAGCGCCTCAAGTCCGACGTCCCGGTTCGCTACGTCGGCTTCGACGTGCCCAACGAGTTCGTCGTGGGCTACGGCCTCGACTACGACGAGCAGTACCGCCACCTGCGCGACATCATCGTGCTGCAGCCGCACGTCTACGGCGGCGAGTAGGCCGGGCTTCAAGACCCGGTGCATCCGCGCGCCTTCAGCGAACACTGGACACCCGTGTCGGTGGTGCCGAGTAGCATGACTTTCGATTGCGCGCCCTGGTGCGCTGGCGAAGAACCGGCTGAAAGGCACCGAGCACGCCACTCGAGTCTCGACTTATGAAGCAAGTTACCAAGATCCTCAAGAGCCCGATCTTCATCGTGGTGCTCGCCGTGCTGGTCATCGGCCTCGGTTTCAGCCTGATCAACGGCAGTGGCACCCGCGAGGTGACGACGCAGCAGGGCCTCGAGCTCCTCCAGGACAAGAAGGCCGACAAGGTCGTCATCGTCAACGGTGACAACCGCGTTGATATGGAGCTGACGGCTGCCGACCCCGAGTACGGTCAGAACGTCCAGTTCTACTTCGTGGATGCGCGTGCCGCGGACGTCGTCTCGGCCGTTGACACGGCTGCTCCCGCCGGTGGCTACGACGACGACGTGCCCCAGCCGAGCTGGCTGCTTTCGGCCGTCAGCATCCTCTTCCCGCTGCTGCTCATCGGCTTCTTCATCTGGATCCTCTTCGCCGGCGGTCTTGGCGGCGGCGGTGGCCGTGGCGTCATGCAGTTCGGCAAGTCGAAGGCGAAGCTCGTCTCGAAGGAGAGCCCGCAGGTCACGTTCGACGACGTCGCGGGCGCCAATGAGGCGCTCGAGGAGCTGCAGGAGATCAAGGAGTTCCTCAAGGAGCCTGCGAAGTTCCAGGCAGTCGGCGCTCGTATCCCGAAGGGAGTGCTGCTGTACGGCCCTCCCGGAACGGGAAAGACGCTGCTCGCTCGCGCTGTCGCGGGTGAGGCCGGCGTGCCCTTCTACTCCATCTCCGGCTCCGACTTCGTCGAGATGTTCGTGGGTGTCGGCGCGAGCCGCGTGCGCGACCTGTTCGAGCAGGCGAAGCAGAACTCGCCCGCCATCATCTTCGTCGACGAGATCGACGCCGTCGGGCGTCACCGCGGTGTAGGCATCGGCGGCGGCAACGACGAGCGCGAGCAAACCCTCAACCAGCTTCTCGTCGAGATGGACGGCTTCGACGGCTCGACGAACGTCATCCTCATCGCCGCGACGAACCGTCCGGACGTGCTCGACCCTGCCCTGCTGCGTCCGGGCCGCTTCGACCGCCAGATCGGTGTCGACGCGCCCGACCTCGACGGCCGCGCCCGCATCCTCGCAGTGCACGCCAAGGGCAAGCCGCTGTCGCAGGACGTCGACCTGCGCGTCATCGCGCGCAAGACACCCGGCTTCACAGGTGCCGACCTCGCGAACGTGCTCAACGAGGCCGCCCTGCTCACAGCCCGCTCGAACGCGCAGATCATCGACAACGAAGCCCTCGACGAGGCGGTCGACCGTGTCATCGCCGGCCCTCAGCGTCGCAGCCGCGTCATGAACGACCAGGAGCGCCTCATCACGGCGTACCACGAGGGTGGCCACGCCCTCGCCGCCGCCGCGATGCGCCACACCGACCCGGTGACGAAGATCACGATCCTGCCGCGCGGTCGCGCCCTCGGCTACACGATGGTGCTCCCGCTCGAGGACAAGTACTCGGTCACCCGCAACGAGCTCCTCGACCAGCTGTCGTACGCCATGGGCGGCCGAGTCGCAGAGGAGATCGTCTTCCACGACCCGACGACCGGCGCCTCCAACGACATCGAGAAGGCCACGAAGACGGCTCGCAAGATGGTCACCGAGTACGGCATGACCGCGTCCGTCGGTTCCGTGAAGCTCGGGGAGTCGTCTGCTGAGACGGTCTACGGCCAGCAGGCGGGCGCGGGCCGCAACTATTCTGAGTCGGTCGCGGAGACCGTCGACCGCGAGGTGCGTCTGCTGATCGAACAGGCACACGACGAGGCGTGGAAGGTCATCAACGACAACCGCGACATCCTCGACCAGCTCGCGGCTGAGCTCCTCGAGAAGGAGACGCTTGACCACATCCGCCTGGATGAGATCTTCAAGCCTGTCCGCAAGCTCCCGGAGCGTCCGCAGTGGCTGTCGAGCCCGGATCGCCCCGTCAGCGCGCTGCCTCCCGTGCCGCTGAAGCCGCACATCCCGGTCGATCAGATGGACCCCATCGAGCACGCTCAGGACGGCGGCGCCGAGCTCGGCTTCTAGCCCCCCGACGCTCTCCGCTTCCATGCGAAGAATGCAGGCCTCCAGCAATGGGGCCTGCATTTTTCGCATATGCGGGCTTCGGCGGCGACGGTGAGCGATCAGCCGCTCGGGGTGTTGCGGGCCTTCTTGATCGCGGCCACGGTCACAGCGATGCTGACGGCCGCGAGGGGCACGACCAGCATGCCGAGCTGCAGCGAGTTCCAGCCCAGCGCGAGGAAGAGCGCCGTCGCACCGACGGTGACCACCCACAGCGCTACGGCGAGCGGCGTGGATGCGAAACTCCGAAACCCGGGTCGTTCAGATGTCAACACAACTCCTTCGCTTCTCGAATCGTCGGGCGGTGCCACCACGAGACAGGCGGCTTGGCCGTCGTTCGAGCCTCTCGAGCCTCGTCGTGGCATGTCAACCTGAGGAGGGTCTGCCCAGGAAACGCGGACGAACCGCGCCGCTCGCGCCCAGCTCCGCGCTGTCTCCCGCCTGTCCAGTTCAATTTTCGGGCGAATTGCCGTGACGCAGGATGATGAGGCCCGGAATTCCGGGGGCGCTGAAACGCGTACGTGCCATTTCGCCCGATAATTGACGCGGCTTGCCGGAGAGCGAGTGCGCGAGCGGACTCGATCAGGCGTGAGGGGCCCGGTTATGCGCACAGCCCGACGCGCGCGAGTGGTTCGGGGATGCATGGGGGCTTCGTTTCGCGGGAGGATGGACCCATGCCCGCGTCGCGGGCTGTGCAGAGTGAGGACGTGCTGATGAACGATGTCGATTCCGGGTCTGCGGATCGGGTCGATCTGGAGCGCGCGCGAGCAGCGGTTCGCGAGTTCTTGGCGGCAATCGGCGAGGACCCTGATCGGCCTGGCCTTGCGCGCACCCCAGAGCGGGTGGCGGATGCGGCGCTCGAGCTCTTCGGGGGCATCGGCGTCGATGCGGTCACGCCGCTGTCTGCAGCGCGGTTCCCTGTCAGCGACGCGGCGGCATCTGCAGGTGCCGGAGCCCCCGCACCTGCCGCGGCCGGAGCTGCCGCGCCGGTGTCGCAGCCGGTGGTGCTGCGAGACCTCGCCTTCCGTTCCATGTGCGAGCATCACCTGCTGCCGTTCTCGGGCCGCGTGCACCTCGCCTACGTCCCTTCTGACTCCATCGTTGGGTTCGGTCGCCTCCACACGCTCCTCGAGACGCTCTCGGCGCGTGCGACGCTTCAGGAGCGCCTCGGCGATGAGCTTGTCGACGCGATGATGACGGCCCTGGATGCGCGCGGTGCGCTGGCGGTCATCGAAGCGAGTCACGCGTGTGCCGGGCTGCGTGGGTCTCGGCAGCAGGCCGGGGTGGTCGTCACGGTCTCGGCGCGGGGCGAGCTCGCGGAGCCGATCGCTCGGTCGGAGATCATCGCCCTCATCGGCGCGCAGCCGGTCGTCGCGGAGAGCGTCGTGGCGGATGAGACCCACGCCGCGGCCCCCGGTATCGCGCCGATCATCGGCCATGTCCTTCGCGGCGCGCGCTTCGATCCGATGTCCGGCACGCTCGCGAGCGCGGCGGTGCCGCTCGAGGACGACGCCTCTCTCGAGCAGAGCGCGGCTGCCGAGGCCAGGACGCCGACTCAGGTCAACGACCGCGAAGTCGAAGAGGACGCCGAAGGTGCCGCCCAGCTCGACGCCCTGACGGACGAGCAGTGGGCGGAGGACTCCGGCCCGGTACACACGCGTCCGTTCGAGCTGCCGCAGCGGTTCACGAACCTGCTGCAGCCCGCGATCCCGAAGCGGCCTCGCCTTCTGGGCATTCTCAACATCACCCCGGACTCGTTCAGCGACGGCGGCAAGTTCGAAGATCTCTTCAGCCAGAACCGCAGGACCACGCGCGCTCTGCGTCGCGCGAGGGAACTGGTCGCCCAGGGGGCGGACATCATCGACGTCGGTGGTGAGTCGACGCGTCCGGGTGCCGTTCGGGTGCCGCAGGAGGAGGAGGCGGCGCGCGTCCTGCCGGTCGTCAAGGAACTGGCGGCGCTTGGCGTGCTGGTCAGCATCGACACGATGTATGCGAGGACGGCGGAGGCGGCGCTTGCCCTCGGTGCGGAGTACGTGAACGACGTGTCCGGCGGTCAGGCCGACCCGGCGATGCTCGGACTTGTCGCGGACAGCGGGAACCCGTTCATCCTGAGCCACTGGCGCGGGCATTCGATCCGTATGAACGAGCTCGCCGACTACCGCGACCCTGCGTCCGAGATTCTTGCCGAGCTTGCCGGAGCCCGCGATCGAGCGGTGGACGCGGGACTCGACCCGTCGCAGATCGTTCTCGACCCGGGTCTCGGGTTCGCGAAGAGGCGCGACGACAACTGGGCGGTGCTGCGCGAGCTGGAGCAGTTCGTGGCGCTCGGGCATCCGCTGCTGGTGGGCGCGTCCCGCAAGCGGTTCACGGGCGAGGTGCTGCAGCCGGACGCCGACGTGATCGAACGTGACATGCCGACGGCCGTCATCACGGCGCTGGCTGCGAAGGCCGGGATCTGGGGCGTGCGCGTGCATAACGTTGAGGCGAATCGCGTGGCGTTGGACGTCGTCGACGCGTGGCGCGAAGGAGCACAGGATGACTGATCACAGCAGCGGGCACGAGCCGAACCTTGAGGGGCGTCGAGCGGTGGATGCGCGCGCCGCCGCTCACCATGCCGCGGGCAAGGAGGTGCGTGGGCATGCGCACGAGCACGCGTTTGTGCGCGAGCCGGTCGCGGGCGCCACGAACGGTGTCCCGGCTCAGATGCCGGTTGAGAGGGCGCCGGAGGCTTCTGCGGCCTCTCGGCGGCCTGCTCGCCGGGCCGGGCTTCCCGAGCCTGAGCTCGACCGCATCCTGATCACGCGCATGCACGCACGCGGCCACCACGGGGTGTTCGAGCATGAGCGCCGTGACGGGCAGGACTTCTACATCGACGCCGAGGTGTGGGTGGACGCGGCGGCGGCCTCGTCAAGCGACCACATCGGCGACACCCTCCACTACGGCGAGTGGATGCACGCCCTCCATGCCATCGTCACGGGCGAACCGGTCGACCTCATCGAGACCCTGGCCGAGCGGCTCGCGGCGGCGACGTTCGGGTTCGATGATGCCGTCGCCGTGCGCGTCACGGTGCACAAGCCGCAGGCTCCCGTGGCGCTGGACTTCGAGGATGTCGCGGTGAGTATCCTGCGGCACAGGCCCGCCGCTCCGGGGGAGTACCTCGAGTCGGAGGCCGCGCACGCGGTCGCGGCGCCCACTTCGACCGGGCCCTCTGCGCTCGTTTCGGACGCCCCCGCAGTTCCGCCTGCGCCTGCGCCTGCGCCCGCGTCCGCATCCCCGCTCGCTGAGTCGGCGAGCGCCGAGGATGACTTCCATGCCCGCGAGGCGGCGGCGGCCGCGCACACGGCGTCTGACGCGTCGATCGTGCTCGACTCCGGGGGAGCGCCGAACATCCCACTGCCGCGCGTCGAGCCTGCTGGTGACCTGTTCTCGCCGCTCGCGCAGCGCGAGCAGGATGCGCGCTCGCCCTCTGACGCCGCCGTCGTGAGTCGGGCTGGCGGCGCGCCGAATGCGGCCTCGGCCGAGCCGGCGCCCCGCGTCCGCCAGGCTGTGATCGCACTTGGCGCCAACCTCGGTGACCGCGACGCGACGCTCTCCTCGGCGCTGCGCAGCATCACGGAGCTGCCAGGCACGAAGCTTGTTGCCGCGTCGAGCCTTTACGAGACGCCAGCCCTCACCGTCGAGGGTGTGAGCGAGGAGGCCCCGGCTTACCGCAACGCGGTGGTGCTCGTCGATACTGAGCTGCCTGCCGCTGGCCTCATGCGGGCGCTGCACTCCATTGAGGACGCGCACGGGCGTACCCGTGAGACGCGCTGGGGGAGTCGAACGCTTGACCTGGACCTGATCCAGGTGGCGGGTGAGGTCAGCAGCGGAGCGCTGCAGCTGCCGCACCCGCGGGCGCACGAGCGCGCGTTTGTGCTTGCCCCGTGGCTTGAGGTCGACCCGCGCGCTCAACTCGCTCCGTTGGGGAGCGTCGCGGAGCTTCGGGCGGCCGCAACCGATCGGGTCGAGCGGGTCGCGCGGTGAACCTCGCGAGCAAGACGCGGCCCGGCCTCCTCGTGGGGCTGGCCGTCATCGGAGGGGTTCTCGCCTGGTGCGCGGAGACGTGGCTCGTGACGTCCGGCCGAGCCGTGATGGCTCCTCCTTTGACGATGCCGTTGACGCTCGTGGTGCTAGCTGGGCTGCTGCTCTGGCTGGCCTGGCCGATCCGGGCGTACACGAGGCGGCTGTGGCGCGAGCGTCGCGAGGCTGAGTCTCGCCGCCGCGCCCCGGGCCTCGAGCGCAGCATGTCCGCGAACGGCGCTGACCGTCAGGGTCGCGATGAGCACCAGGCGGAGCGTGACGGCAGCGGCAAGCGCGTCGACCCGCAGTACGCGTTCCGGGTGCTGGCGTTTGCGCGTGCCGCGAGTCTGGCGTCGTCGCTCATGGCCGGCGTCGGTCTTGGGGTCCTCGTGTTCGCGCTGACGCGCACGGTTCCGCCGGAAGAGCCCATCTGGCATGCGGTCTTCTCGCTCGTCGGCTCCCTGGTCTTGCTGACTGTCGGTCTCGTTGCCGAGTCGTGGTGCCGTATCCCGCCGGGAGGCGAGGAGACCTCCAGTTCGCAGAACCCGGTCGCCGCGTAGCTCTTACGCCCGCCGCCCTGCCCGCTCCGCGAAGCGGTCGAGCGCCTGCAAGATCTCAGGGGATCGCCAGAAGGGGCCCGACTGGCGGTACTCGCGCTTGGAGACCAGAATGCCCTGCTCGGTGAGCGCCCTGAGCGGCGGGTAAGCGTTCGGGGTCGTGATGCCGAGCTCCGCTGCGGCCGTTACGGCATTGACCACTGGCCGTCGACTGATGATGTCGAGCAGCGGCCACGCGTTGCTATCTGACCTCGCTTTGAGCTTGCGGCGCCAATCAGCCGTGATCTCGTCGATCTCATCGACAAGGATCCGGGCATTCCAGACCGCGTGCTGGGCGGCATCGGTGAAGGCTTGGACGATCGCGGCGGGTTCTCCGGTTCTGAACGCGGTGAGCGCGCCGTGGTATCCCTCGATGTTGCTGAGGAGACCGGCAGAGACTGGCACGGCGACGTTGCGGGTTGTGCCTCGTGCTCGCAGGAGCGACTGCGCGAGGGCACGCCCGGTACGGCCGTTGCCATCGGTGAACGGATGAATCGTCTCGAATTGTGCATGCGCGAGAGCGACATGAGCGAGCGAGGGAACATCGCGGCGATGCATGTACGTGACCAAGTCGTCGATCAGGGCAGGCACCCGGTCGTGGTGCGGAGCCACGTAGCTTGCGCCACGCGGGCTGTCCGAGCGCGTTCCGATCCAGACCGGCTGTTGTCGCCACAGTCCGGGTGTGTGGCGATCCTGGCCATGCATGAGCACTTCGTGGACGCGCCTGATCCCGTCGGGTGTGAGGTTGTCGGCGAGATCGATAGCGGCGCTCATGGCCGAGGTGTTCGCGGCGATCTCAATCGCGTTCCGGTTCGACGTAGCGCCGAGCTCTGCGGTGAAGATGGACCGAGCGCTTGCTGTCAGGTGCTCGATCTGCGAGGAGCTTGCCGATTCGGATCGGAGAAGTACGGGCGCGAACGCTGCAACACGGTCGCCGAGGTGGGCGTCGAATCGAACGAGTTCGGCAGTTGCTGCCTCCGAAGCGGCCAGCACGTCGGCCGACAGGGCTGCGCCAGCTTCAGCGATATAGGGAGGGACTGAGGCTCTGTACGTCGTGAGAGTCCGCCAGCCTTCGCCGGAGGCGCCAGGGCCGTAACTGGCCTCAACGGGTCCGTCCCAGGGGAGGTCCTCGTAAGCAAGCTCTGGCCAGGAGCCTCCTTCGTCACCCGCACCTCGCATTGGGCCTCCTAACGCAGAATTTGCATCCACCATTTTATGACTTAGTTGTCTAAGTCATAATAGCGCGCACGTTTTTCTGCGTTAGGTTCGGCGCGCATCCGCCCCGATCGCCGCTACTCCCAGCAGGGGAACGGGTCAGCGTAGTCGCGCCACGTGGCCGGCCCGGCGATGAGTTCGCGGTCGGTGAGGGCACTCTCGCGCAGGGCGGCGTCGATGGCTTCGGGGCGCAGTCTGCTTCCGAAGAAGGCGATTGTGGTGCCGACGGGTGCGTCGGGGTCTGCGCTGGCGAGTCCGGATGCGCCGAGTTGGATGCTGCTTCCGGTGCTTGACCAGTCACCGACCTGCGTGGTGCGGTTGGCGAGGCAGAACAGTCCGCGTGACCGGGCGATGAGTCCGACGTGTTCGGGGGTGAGTGTGGGGAGGGTGGCGGCGAGGCGTGCTGGGTGGAACGGCCTCGGTTCGCTGAAGATGTGGCAGTCGATGTGTCCGCGGGCGGGTGGGAAGCGGGTGCGTTCGTCGAGGCGGAGCATCCAGCCGGCGGTGGCCGCGAGCTGGTGGGCGAGGCGCGGCCGTATCGGTCGGAGGCGCTGGCCGAGGTCGGTGGCTGCGGCTGGGGTGGTGATGATCGCGGTGGGGTTGAGCTGCTGGATGAGGGTGCAGGTCTCGCTGACGACGCCGGCGGGGTGGGTGTCGCCCGCGGTGAGCACGATGACGCTGGCGAACTCGAGCTGGCCGGCGAGGGTGGCGGAGGTGTCGGCGTCGTCGGATCGCTCGGGGCCCTCTTGGAAGAGCAGCCGTCTGATGTCGTTGATGCTGGCGACGGTGACGAATTCGCGCGGTCCGACGACGCAGTCGGTGCCGCTCGCTCGGTGGTGGTACTCCGACAGGACGTGTTCGAGAGCCAGCCCGACCGCTTGTGTGTCGGCGTCTGCGGAGAGCTCGACGACGATGTTGCCGCGTCGCCCGTCCGCTGCCTGCCGGATGAGGTCTTCGGCGAGTTCGACGCCGAGTTCGAGCGCATCGGTTTGCTCGTCGCCGTAGTCGGCTACGGGTGTTGCCCCGCCCGGCTCTCCGCACATGAGCGCGGTCACGAGCTGTCGCCCGGAGGTCTCGAGCCCGCTGACGATGGTCATGCCGAGTGAGCTGGTGACGGTCTGGCCGGGTGGGGGTTTCGGGGTCATGCAGCTAGTCTAATGAGAAACATTCTCAACAAGGAAGTGATGACCATGAAAGTTCGCAACTCCCTGAAGGCGCTCAAGAAGGTTCCAGGCGCCCAGATCGTCCGCCGCCGCGGCCGCACGTTTGTCATCAACAAGAAGAACCCGCGCATGAAGGCCCGTCAGGGGTGATCTCCCAGCAGCCACGCCCGCAGCCGCGCACACGACACCCGGAACTGCCAGAATGTGGGAGGACGTGCTCGTCGCGTCCACCGAAGGCCGGCGCAGACGCGCGGCGCTGACGCACCTCTGAGGAGATTCACCATGACTGTGCTCATCACCGGCGGAGCCGGCTACATCGGCGCTCACGTGCTCGCGGCCCTCGAGGCCCGCGGCGATAAGGCGGTTGTTGTCGACGACCTCACGACGGGAACGCCAGAGAAGGTCGGTGCGACGCCACACTTCAACTTCGACATCTCGACGACGGGTGCGGCGGATGCGCTTGCCGACATCATGCAGGCGCTCGAGGTGACGAGCGTCATCCATTTTGCCGCGAAGAAGCAGGTTGGCGAGTCGGTGGCGAAGCCGGCCTGGTACTACCAGCAGAACATGGGTGGGCTCGCGAACGTGCTCGAGGCGATGCAGCGTGCCAGCGTGAAGAGCCTCGTGTTCTCGTCGTCGGCTGCGGTCTACGGCCTCGGTACGGGGTCGGACGAGCCGATCCGTGAGGACGACGTCAAGAACCCCATCAACCCGTATGGCCAGACGAAGCTGGCGGGGGAGTGGCTTGTGCAGGCTGCGGCGAAGGCTGCTGGCATTTCTGCGGTGTCGTTGCGCTACTTCAACGTGGCGGGTGCTGGCAGCGATGAGCTGGCTGACCGCTTCGCCCTGAACCTCGTGCCGATGATCTTCGAGAAGCTGGCCGAGGGGAAGTCGCCGCTCGTGTTCGGCGATGACTACGCGACCCCGGATGGCACGTGTGTGCGCGACTACGTGCACGTCGTCGATCTGGCGGATGCGCACCTCGCGGTCCTGGATGCGATCGCGGCGGGCACCCAGGTGTCGTCGGAGTACAACGTCGGCCGCGGCGAGGGCTATTCGGTTTTCGATGTGGTGGATGCGGTGCGTCGCGCGAGCGGGCAGCAGTTCGAGGCGGAGGTGGCTCCGCGCCGCCCGGGTGACCCCGCGCTCCTGGTGGCGGACGCATCCCGGATTAAGGATGAGCTCGGCTGGACGGCGAAGTTCTCGCTCGACGACATGGTGACGTCGGCCTGGTCGGGCTTCGAGCGCAACGGGGCCCCCGTCAAGGCGTAGCGCTGGGGCGGGGGCGGGCCTTCGGGAACACGAACAGCGCGTCCCCTGCCGGCCATCGGCGGAGCCAGCAGAACAGGTAGCTGAGTCCCAGGGCGACGGCGGTGTTGATGATGAGCAGCCAGGTTGGGTCGAAGATGCCCCAATCGCCCATCCACGAGGTGATCATGATCTGCGCCGGGTAGTGCACGACGTAGAAGACGACCGAGTTGCGGCCGATGTACTGCAGCCAGCGCGCTGAGTCTCCGTCGCGGCCTCTTTGGACGCCGGTGGCGCGGCGGGTGATCATGATGATTGCGGCGACTCCAGCGAGTACGACCGGAATCCACACGAGTTCGTAGCGGTCGATGATGCGGGTCGCCGCGGTGATGGAGTCGTCGCTGGGGGCCGTCGACGACGAGCCGGACACCCACCGGAGCGCGCCGTCGAGGCCGAAATAGGTGCCGTGTGTCTGCCCGATCAGCAACGCGCCGAAGCCGGCGGCCATGGCGGTGCATCCGATGAGCAGCGGCCACGTCTCGATGCGGGCCAGCGCGCTCCGGTAGCGGGTGACGAGGTGTCCGGCGAAGAAGAAGCCGCCGTAGTAGGCGAGTTCACCCCACATCTCGACTGGCCCGATTCCGCGGGCTGAGAGGAGCGCGCTGATGCCCCAGAGGGTGAGCGGTACGGCGGCGAACCAGGGTCCGCGGATGCGCGTGAGGAGTGGGGCTGCGAGGTAGTAGATCGCGAGGTAGAGGATGAACCAGAGCCAGCTGAGGGGGAACCAGTTGCTGGGGTTCGTCCACTCGTCTTGCATGGTGACGAGCCAGTAGACGCTTCCCCAGAGCAGGTACGGCCAGGCCAGAGTTCGGAGTTTGCTCGTGTAGTAGGTGGGGCCGGTTTTTGCGAGTGAGCGGCCGAGCAGCATGCCGGAGAGCAGGAGGAGGGTGCTCATCCGGTAGGGGGCGAAGAACGTGTTGACGTCGTTGATGATGCCCGTTGGGGCGACGTTGATGACAAAAAGGGGGATCGCGCTCGCGTGGAATGTGACGACGAGCAGGATCGCCGCGCCGCGCACGAGATCCATCCAGTGTTGGCGGTGTTTCGCGGGCGCTGGGGTAGAACGCGGTTTCACATCCACGTGGAAGTGGGGAGCCTGGTGCTCTGTGGGTGCTGGTGTGCTCATCGGGTTTTGCTTATCTCGGGAAGAGGAATAGTGCGTCTGCGGCGCGGCTTCTGCGTCGGAGTGCAACGGCGCCGAACGATACGGCAAGTGCGGCGATGATGCACGCGGTCATCATGAGTGGCTGCGAGGTGACGCCGCCTGCGTCGAGCAGTTTCACGACCATGATTTGCAGCGGGTAGTGGATGAGGTAGAACACGATCGAGTTGCGGCCGATGTACTGCAGGAAGCGGGACATGGCGGGTTCTTGGCGTCCGTCCAGCGAGCCTCGGATGCGCCTCGCGAGCAGCATGGTTCCCGCGATTCCGGCGAGGACGATCGGCACCCACAGGAGCTCGAAGCGCTCGATGGTGCCGGTGTCGTTTGTGCCTGGCTCCTCGCCGCTGCCGAGCGCCAAGCCGTGCTCCTGCAGCACCAGGAGCGCCGCGAACACGGAGCTGCCGACGAGGAGGACCACCATGGTCGGCGCGGTGTCGAAGCGGCGCAGCGCGTGCCGGTGCTGCGAGATGAGGTAGCCGGTGAAGAAGAAGCCGCCGTAGTAGCTGAGGTCGAAGAGCGTGCCGACGGGCGCGGTCGTACTCAGCATCCAGAGCGCGATCGGGACGAGCGCGAACCACGGGCCGCGGATGCGCGTGAGCAGGGGAGCGGCGACGTAGTAGGCGAACAGGCAGAGGATGAACCAGAGCCAGCTGCGGGTGGCCCAGCCGTCTGGGCGCATCCACTCTGTTGGGTTCTCGGTGGCGATCCAGAAGATGACGAGCCAGACGACGTATGGCCAGGCGAGGGTGCGGAGCTTGCTGGTGTAGTAGCGGCCTGGTGGTTTGGCGAGCGCGAGGGGGAGGAGGAGTCCGGAGAGCAGCATGAGCGATGACATGCGGAACGGCGCGAAGTAGAGGGTGATGTCGTCGACGATGGTGCCCGGCTGGATGTCCGCGATGTGCATCGGAACGTCGATCGCGTGGTTGGCGATGACGAGGAGGATCGCGGCGCCGCGGATGACGTCGATCCAGCGTTCGCGCTGGCGTGGCAGGGTCGCCGACGGGCGTGCTGCCGCGTCTTGTGTTGCCATTGGTTTCCCGTCTCGCCGTGTCTCGACGCTACACTTGCCCTCTTTTTGGGCTCAGACATGGCGAATTTGTGGGAATCTGAAATGACGTCCAGGGCTAAATCCCGCGGATCCGCGCGTGTCGGAAGGGCCTTCGGTTCCCCGGGGAGTACAAGGCGGCGCGCTGGGCCGGTACGATCACATGGAAATGAAAACACGCAACCAGAGTGCGCGTCGTTGGCCCCAGCTGACACTGCTCGTGGTCGTGGCTCTCGCTGCGGTCGCGTTGGTGGCGCTGGCGTTCATGCCCCGACAGGTCCCCGCGGGGACCGGCGCTGACCCAGTTCTTACGATTTCCAGTTCGGAAGATGCCGCTTCGGCGACGAATTCCGCTGGTGCCCCTGCCGCTTCAGCACCGTCGGCGACCCCGGCTGGTGCCGGGCTGACGGTCGCTTTCATCGGCGACTCGTACACGGTTGGTGTCGGCGCAAGCGACCCGTCGCTGCGTTGGTCGACCTTGCTGGCGACCGCGAACGGTTGGGAAGAGCTGAATCTGGGTGTGAGCGGATCGAGCTACGGCCAGGGGTTGGACGAGTGGAACTCGTACGCGCTCCAGGTTGAAGAGGCCATCGAGGCGCAGCCCGACGTGGTCATCGTCTCCGGCGGTCTGAACATGTCGGAGCTCGATCAGGAGCTTGGTGTGGAGTCGGTCTTCACCGATCTGCGTGCGGGTCTGCCGGATGCACGCATCCTGGCGCTCTCGCCGTTCTGGGTGAGCACCGCGTACCCCGCTCAGCTGACCCTCACGGCGAACCTCATCAAGTCGGATGTGGCTGCGGTCGGCGGTGAGTACCTGGACATCGGTCACCTCTTCGAGGACGAGTTCCAGTACTTCGAGCTCGACGGTCTGCACCCGGACGATGCCGGCCACCAGCTGATCGCAAACGCCGTGGACGCGGGCCTGCCCGTGGAAATCGGCGGATAATTCGCGTTCTGCGCCATGGTGTGCCCGATCTGCGACCGATTTGGCACATTTCACGAATTTACAGCCCAATAACATGACACCAGTAGTATGAGGCCGGGCTTGCCCCAGCTTGCCTGAGATACCCCCTGCGCTCCGAACCGCGAGCCACCCGTTTCGTGCCTGCCGCGAAAGCGGCAGCGGCACGAGCGCGAGAGACACACGGACGGACCTTTATGGAACTGCGCGACTACCTGCGAATCCTGCACAAGAACTGGATCATCATCCTGATCTGCACGCTGGCGGGAGTGGCGGGCGGGGCTGGGGTGTCGCTGTTAATGACTCCGAAGTACGAGGCAACGGCGGAACTCTACGTATCCGTGCGCTCCTCCGACGGTGGCCAGGCACAGGAACTCAACCAGGGAACGACCTTCGCGCGCCAGGCCGTGCAGTCCTACACGACCGTTGTTGACAAGGAGATCGTTACCACTCGCGTTATCGAAGAGCTCGGGCTCGACGTTACGCCCGAACAGCTTGCGGAGCAGGTCACTGCGACTAACGAGCTTAATACGGTTGTGATTGCAATCTCGGTGGTCAACGGAGATCCGACGCTGGCTGCCAACATCGCAAACTCGGTCGCGACGAACTTCATCGACGTCATCGTGAACGAGCTCGAGAAGCCGGCCGGGGCGTCACCTAGCTTGGTAAAGATCGAGCCGGTTCAGTCTGCGCAGATCCCTTCGTCGCCCATCGCGCCGCGGGTGCCGCTTAACGTGATCCTGGGGGCGCTTGTTGGCCTGGCCTTGGGGATCGGAATCGCTGTTCTTCGTCAGGTGGTCGACACCAAGGTCCGCAGCACGCACGACATCGCTCAAATCACGGATCGCCCCGTCATTGGCACAATCGCCTTTGACGCTGACGCTGGTCGACGTCCACTGATCGTGCACGAAGAGCCCAAGAACCCCAAGGCCGAGTCCTACCGTGCCCTTCGCACGAACCTCCGCTTCATGGATATCGAGAACACGCGCCACAGCTTCGTCGTCACGAGCTCGCTTCCCTCGGAAGGTAAGAGCACGACCTCGGCCAACATCGCGATTGCCCTTGCCGAGCAGGGCGCCAAGGTCGTTCTCGTCGACGGCGATCTCCGCAAGCCAAAGGTCGCGACGACCATGGGCGTCGACGGCTCCGTCGGTCTTACCGACCTGCTCAGCGGTCGGGCGGAACCTAAGGACGTGCTGCAGCGCTGGGGTCGTGGCCGGCTCTATGTGCTTCCAGCCGGACGCATCCCACCGAACCCGAGCGAGCTGCTCGGTTCCCACACGATGCAGCAGGTCCACGACCAGCTGCTCGCCGAGCACGACTACGTCATCATCGACGCACCACCTCTGCTACTCGTCACCGATGGGGCGGTCTTGAGCGAGCTCGCGCACGGCACATTGCTCGTCGTGGCGAGCGGCCAGACTCCGCGCTCCGCGCTTGCAGGCGCCGTGGCTCAGCTTGAAGGTATCGGTTCGGAAGTGTCCGGCATCGTTGTCACCAAGGTGCCCACTAAGGGTCCGGACTCCTACGCGTACGGCTCCTACGGTGCCTATGGCGCTTACTACGGAACGGACGAAGCGGGCAATCCGACCACAGAGTACCGAAAGGTCGGAACCGGGCAGATGCCGATCATTAGCGCGAAGCGACGCCAGAAGGACTGATCTCCGCGCACTGCGCATCCAGTTGTCGGCGAAATAGGGGAAGACAGAACATGCCATCAGTCGCCATCATCGGTACACGTGGATACCCGAGCTACTACGGGGGGTTTGAGACGGCCGTGAGGCAGCTTGCACCCTATTTGGCTGAGCAGGGCTGGGACGTTCTCGTCTACGGCCGAGACGGGTCGACCGTCGAAGACGATCCGAATCGCGATGAGCGGGTGCGCACGAGAAAGACCCATGGGCTCGAATCGAAATCGCTCAGCACACTCTCCTACGGTCTGACGGCCAGCCTCGATGCCACGCTTCGCAAACCCGACGTGGCGCTTGTGATGAATGTGGCGAACGGATTCTGGCTCCCGCTCCTCAAAGCGAGGGGCATTCCGGTGCTGACGAACGTGGACGGCATCGAGTGGGATCGCGACAAATGGGGCGCGGCCGCCAAGTTCATGTTCAAGTCGGGGGCCAAGCTCACAGCTCGCTACTCGAACGGGTTGGTCTATGACGCTGAGGCCATTGCAGACCGCTGGCGACGGGACTTCGGCCGGGAGGGGTTCTTCATTCCCTACGGCGGAGATGAGCCGGCGATCGGTCCAGTCGAACCGGGTTTAGAGCGACGCAAGTACGTCATGGTCGTCGCACGCTTTGTGCCTGAGAACACCATTCCGGAGTTCTTCTCCGCGGTCGCGGAAATCGCCAGGACTCGAGATGTGATCATCGTCGGTTCCTCCGGTTATCAGGGTGAGCTCGATGATTGGGCACAGCGCCTCGACGACGAACATCCGCGCGTTCAGTGGCTTGGTCACGTCAAGGACGACCGCCGTCTCCATGCGCTCTGGCAACACGCAGGCGCGTACTTCCATGGTCACAGCGTCGGTGGTACTAACCCGGCGTTGGTACAGGCCATGGCTTGTGGCGCCCCGACCGTGGCCCGAGACACAGTCTTCAACCGCGAGGTGTTGGGTGAACACGGTGTGTTTGTCCGGCCGGAACCGACAGAAATTGCGGCCGCAATCGAAGACTTGATCCAGGACCCAGCACAGCAAGAAGTGCTCTCAGATGGCGTCCGGGGGCGAGCTGCGGAGAGTTACACGTGGGACCTAGTCAATAGCAAGTACGAGCGCGCTCTTTTGCGAGCGATCAAACTCAACCCCTCTTCGCGGTAGCCCGCGCTTTCGTCTCACCATAGGAGTGAACACCTTGAAGCTTTCCGTCATCGGCTGTGGATACCTCGGTGCCGTGCACGCCTCCGCTATGGCTTCCATCGGACACGATGTCGTCGGAATTGATGTCGACGCTTTGAAGATCGAAAAGCTGTCGACAGGGAAGTCACCGTTCTTCGAACCGGGACTCGACGAGCTGCTTTCGGAAGGCCTGGCGACCGGCCGACTTCGTTTTTCGACAGAAATGTCGGACGCTGCTGACGCGACAGTCCACTTCATCGGTGTCGGGACGCCGCAGGTCGCTGGGAAGGACAATGCGGATCTGAGGTACGTGTATGCCGCAATCGAGTCGCTTCTGACCGTTCTCAAGCCGGATGATTTGGTCGTCGGAAAGTCGACTGTCCCGGTCGGAACCGCTGCCGAGCTCGCTGTGAAAATTCGCCCTTCGGGCGCGCGTCTGCTTTGGAACCCCGAATTCCTTCGTGAGGGATTCGCGGTGCAAGACACGCTCCGTCCGGATCGAGTTGTCTACGGCGTAGAAAGCGCGCGGGAAAATGCCCCGGAGGTTGCGAAGCTCGACGACGTCTACGCTCCCGTCCTGGCAGGCGGGATGCGTCGGCTGGTCATGAATCTCCCGACGGCCGAACTCGTGAAGGTGTCCGCGAACGCATTCTTGGCCACGAAGATCTCGTTCATCAACGCGATGGCAGAGATCTCGGAGGTCGTTGGGGCCGACGTCACGCAATTGGCGGATGCGATCGGGGCCGACGACCGTATTGGTCGCAAGTTCCTCAACGCTGGTATCGGATTCGGCGGCGGATGCTTGCCGAAAGATATCCGTGCCTTTGCTGCCCGAGCCGGTGAACTCGGCGTCGGCGACGCGGTTGGGTTCCTTCGCGAAGTCGACCAGATCAACCTCCGTCGTCGTCAGCGTGTCGTTGACCTCGTGGTTCAGAGCCAGGGCGGCGACGTAACAGGCGAGAAGGTGGCGGTTCTTGGGCTCGCATTCAAGCCGAACTCAGACGACGTTCGGGATTCGCCCGCTGTGGACGTGGCTTCGAAGCTCAGCCTGTTGGGAGCTTCAGTCACGGCTACGGACCCTGAGGCGATTGAGAACTCCCGTCGACTGCTGCCTGGTGTCGAATTCGTCCCTGGGCCCGCTGATGCAGTCGTGGATGCTCGTGTAGTTGTTGTGGCCACGGAGTGGAAGCTGTTCAAAGACTTCGAGCCACCGCAGGTTGCCAAGGAAGAAGAACGTCTTGTCATCGACGCGCGAAATTGCCTTCGTGCGGAGACTTGGACCTCAGCTGGTTGGAAGTACGTCGCTCTCGGGAAATCCGCTTGACGCCCGCAGATTCGCTTCGGGGGCGGGCGTCCGAATCCGGACAGCGCCTTGATGCCGTCGCTTGGGCTGTGCCGCCCGGCAAGGGATTGAACACACGTCCTGCTCGGTTACTCGTTGAATTAGGGAAGCTTGGCGTCATCTCGGAAACTGCACCACGGTATTTCCACGGGCGAGCCGCGGCCGAGGGGCACTCAGTTAGCGCCGGCAGCTTCGATCCGATCCGCGGTGTACCTGTCTCCGCCAAGGCCCTCGCCGTACTCTCCCCGGTCTTCCGCGCGGGAGCGCATCCGGGTGCTTTCTGGTACGACTTCTATGACGACTGGGCGCTTGCTCCCGATATCAACGCACTTCACCGACTGCACGCGGCGCGCTCCTACGCTTCGATGCGTCGAGGCGCAAACCAGGGCGTGCTCGTCACCTGCAATTCGCCGTACATGGCGGGACGTGTTGGTCTCGACGGGGCCCATGTCGTGCCAAACGGCGTTGACGATGCTCTCGCAGATCACTCGCCTGCGGGGGATGATGCGACGCGACTTCTCCTGCTTGGCAAGTTCTTCGATGGCCGTACTGACTGGGATCTGATTCTGAGAATTGCGGCTGCAACTGATTTCGACGAGATTGTGGTCGGACACCCGGGGGACAGCGAGTCGATGGGCCGCGTGCTTGACAGACTCCATCAGAAATTCGGCGAGCGTCTGGTCATCCGCGACTGGATCGACAGTTCAGATCTCGCGACATTTGCAGGGCCGCGGACAGTGGCACTTGTGCCGCACGTCGTAAGCGACTACACGCTCAGTCAGGACCTCATGAAGGTCTACCAGCTGCAGGGTCACGGCATTCGGGTGATCTGTCCGCGTCTGCTCTGGCCGACGCATTTGAGCGCCCGCTACGCCTACCTCGTGGACTTCGGCGCCGACTATTCTCGTCTTCTCACTGAGTGGATCGATAGCCCGACTATCGACGAAGAGTGGCGGCAAGCGTTCATTGCGGACAATTCGTGGGCCTCACGTGCGAGGGCGGTTGTCCAGCGGATGGAGGCTCTTCGATGATCCGCGTCGACATCACGATGGTGCTGTTCCGCCCTGAGATCGACGAGCTCGGGCGGACGATTGCGTCGCTGGCGGAGATCTCCAGTGAATTCGATGTCCTTCACGTGCTCCTCTCCGGTTCGAACGCCGACCGCGAGAGCGTGGAGCGTCTGTTCGAGGCTGCTGGGCTGGCGGCCCGGACCCGCCTCACACATCGTTTCGACAACCTCGGTTTCTCGACTGGACACAACGTCCTGCTCGCGGATGCGTTCTCGGAGGGCGCTGGCGCTGCCCTGGTGCTAAACCCCGACATGCGGGTCGCCGTCGGGTCGGTCGTCGAGCTCGCGCGCATCGCAGCCGGAAGCGTCGACGACGCACTCTACGGTCCCTCTCTGGCGAGAGTCTCAAATGACGACGAGTCGGTAGGCAACGCAGCTGAGACCGACAGCATGGGGGTTGGCTGGAGCGGCGACGGCCGGCACTTCGACATCCGTCAGGGTGAACCCTTCTCGATCGAGCCGGGTCGCGTCCAAACTGTGGACGGTCTGACGGGTGCGTGCCTATTTGTGCCCCGGGGCGCGTACGAGTCGATCGTGGAAGGGTCCGGCTGGTTCTTTGATGACGTCTTCCTGGCCTATCGCGAAGACGCCGAGCTCGGACTCCGCGCCAAGGCGCTCGGAGTCGAGTCTAGGCTCGTCCACGTCGAGGGGTTCGCCCATGTGCGCTCAGTTCGCGGGTACGCGCGCGGTCGCGCGCTCCCGGACCTCCTCGGGGTCAGGAACCGCTACGTGCTCAAGTACCGGTTGGGAAGCCTGCGCCCTTCGTCGAAGGGCTTCGCGGAAGTACGCGACCTCTTGGTTGCTGGCGCGACCTCCACGATCGAGCGATCGAGCTTGCCGGGGCTCAGCTCGGCGAAGTCGATCCGTCGATTCGTGTCGAATACGAGCATGGTTCGACGCTCTGGGATCCGCAACTTCGCCTCCCGGCGCGCTGGGGAGAGAGTTCGACGCCTTCGTGTGCTCTATCTCGGCGTCGAGTCGGAACAGTACCCACGCAACGCGCGAGTACGCGCCTACCTCGAGTCTCACCTGGATGCCGACATCACGATCGTGGGGATCGACAAGGACCCGGGCGCGGTTCGCAAGGCACGCATCCTGATGCGGGAAGGTAGCGCGTTCCCGCGCGACAGCTTCGACGTGGTGGTGCTCGCTGAGTTCCAGTTGAAGTACGCCCCCATCGCTCGTCTGCTCGCTGTCCGCTACCGCGCACTGCTGGTCGTGGACTGGTTCGTGGGTCTCTACGAGACCCGAGTTGAGGACTGGGGTATGACGACGCCTGGCTCGCTCAAGGGGCGCGCCTGGCGTGCCGTTGACAGCGTGGCCGCACGTATCGGTGATGTGGTTGTCACCGACAGTGACGAGCGGGCCAAGATGCTCGTACGCGACTACTGCGCGCGTCGCCGGTCAACGTTCACGTTGCCTGTTGGCGCCCCGAAATGGGCACAAGGTAGCGACCGTTTCGCCTCAGACGAGGGCCGCATCCGGGTTCTCTATTACGGTGGCTATCTTCCCTTGCACGGTGTGGACTACGTCCTGGAGGCTCTTGCCGCAACCGAGCGGTCAGATCGACTCGATGTTGTCTTCATCGGCGCGGGCGAGCGTCGCGCCGCAGCTGAGCGGTCTGCGCGTGAGCTCGGGTTGTCCGGCTTGATCAACTTCAAGAACCCGATCCCGGAGGCTCAGCTGGCCGATGAGATCGCTGCAGCCGACCTGGTGCTCGGTGTTTTCGGAACCTCGCCCAAGGCGGCCTCCGTGATCGCCAACAAGGTGTGGCAGGGACTTTCGGCCGGCAGAGTTGTTGTCACACGACAGTCCAAGGCGCTTGACGAGATCCGGTCGATCGTGGGGAACCTCCTCATCGAGGTCGACCCGGAAGACCCGAAGCGGCTGGCGCAAGTTTTTGACGACACGGTGACGCGCGCATTCGAGGCGTCCGATGCGCCGACGATGCCGCTCGAGTCGTACGTGGGCGAGCGTTTCGCTCAGTTTGCGCGAGCGATAGGGGGGCACGTCCGTGGCCATTAGTACGCAGATCGCGCGCGCACAGCGGCTGGGCTCGAAGCTTCGCGACGCCCGCTGGCGACGGCAGTTCGATGCGCGGGCGATCGCCGCTGAATCGGATTCGGGGCGCCGCCTGCAGCGCGAGGTTCTGAGCCGCTTGCACTGGTCGAGCCTGCTGCTCTCGCGCGTGCAGGTCTCTGCCAGCGCGCCGCGGCGCGTGACGATGCTGCTGCCGGAGCTTCGCCCGTCGGCGGTCTTTGCAGGCATCGATACGGCTCTCAAAGTCAGCGCGGGTCTTGCAGCTCGGCTCGGGCTGCCGCTCCGCCTCGTTTCCATCGGTAACGAGATCGATGCGAAGAGCCTCGAGGGTCTCCTGGCGGATATTCGAGGCAGGCTCGTGCAGGACGTTGAACTGGAGGTCGTTGGCAGGGAATCGCTTGACGGACTCGAAATAAATACTGACGACTACTGGGTCGCGACCTTCTGGACGACGGCCCATGCGCTGTCGTCGGCGGCCAAACTCGGACTGATCTCGCGGTCGCGAGTTGTCTACCTGGTTCAGGATTACGAGCCAGGGTTCGTCGCGTGGTCGACCGAGTTCGCCTTGGCGCGCGCCACCTATCACGCGGATTTCACTCTGGTCGTCAATTCGTCACCGCTTGCCGCCTATCTCGAGGCGAATGAAAACCTCTCTCTAAGTCCGGAGCTCGTGTTTCGACCTCAGATCGATCTCAGGGAGACTGCACCTGCCAAGTCCAGCGCTGGGCTCACGATCCTGTTCTATGGGCGCCCGAGCAAGCCGAGGAATCTGTACGGGCTCGGAGTGGCCGCGTTGCAAGAAGTTGCGTCGGTCGTCGACGAATGGCAAGAGGACGTGCGTTTCATTTCGGCGGGCGAAGCACATACGCCGATTGAGTTGACGAGCAAATCCCGCCTGCAGAGCGTCGGACGTCTGTCCTGGGATGAGTACTTCGAACTCCTGTCTGAGGTAGACGTTGTGCTCTCGCTGCAGCACAGCCCGCACCCGTCTCATCCGCCATTCGACGCGCTGGTTCGCGGCACGCAGGCGGTCACGAATGAGCTCGGCGGCACACGCGGCCAGCTGAGCGACTTGCTCACCGCAGCAGAGCCTCGGCCTGCGTCGCTGGCCGCCGGGGTTGTAGCTGCTTTGGAACGGGTGCGAGCCGGCGACAGCATCGAGCCCGACCTCGCGGTTCTCTCTCGACTTGGGGCTGAACTGTCCGATGTTTTGGACGCGGCCGTTGAGGAACTGCAAGCTGCTCAAGAGCGGGGCGGGTTCGAATCACTGTGAGCTGGGAGACGGTGCGGTGAAGCGCGGACTAACGCTTGGGCTGTATCTACTTGCCCCGATGTTGAGTGCGGTCACTCCCTTACTCGTGTTCCCCTCTGTGACCAGCGTTCATGGTGCGGCGGGCCTCGCGGCCGTCGGCGTCGCCCAGTCGCTTGGGGCGGCCGCAGCCGTAGTGGGGGAGCTCGGCTGGAGCGTGGTCGGACCGCAGAAGATCGCGGCGCTTGGCGCGAGTGAACGTGCTGAACTCATGCGGACGTCCGTGGCGACCCGCTCGTTGGCTTTCCTCCTGCTTTTGCCGGTGGCGGCTGTGCTGACCTACATTGTTTCGCCGTCGTTCCCCATAGAAGCAGCGGTCATCGCTCTGGGCTTCGCTTCGGTCGGATTCTCGCCCTCCTGGGCGCTCATGGGCGCCAACCGTCCTGGGCTGATTCTGGTTTTCGATTCGATCCCTAAGATTCTGCTTGTCGCAGGTGCGGCTGTTGCGATCCGCATGGGTGCGAGCCTCGCTGTCTACGGCCTTGCACTGCTCGCTGCGACAGCAGTGATCACGATCGCGGGTTGGTTCATCTTTGGAGTGCATCGAACCGCCTCAAAGCTGACCCGCGCTGAGATCGTTCGGTCGATTCGTGGACAGGGGCGCATCACGGTGAGTCGCGCGATTACCGCGGGCTTCACGGCGCTTCCCGTGACGTTGGTCGCGTTGGTCGCGCCGGCCGCTGTGCCGCTGTTCACGGCTGTTGATCGGCTCGCGCGGATGGCGTTGTCGGTGCTGGCGGCCGTCCCCAATCGTCTCCAGAGTTGGTTGGGGGCAGCCACGATCGAGAATCGTGGTCTCAGGAACCGGCGGCAGCTGCAGATCAATGCTGGCCTGGGTGTCGTCGCCGCTATCGGATACGCGTTTTTGCTTCCCTATGTGGCCACATTCGTGTTCACTGGGTCAGTTGAAGTGGATGCAACGCTCGCCTGGCTGTCGGCGGGAGTGGTGCTCATGGTTTGCGCCTCTCGCGGTTTCGGTCTGAGCCTCGTAGCGTTCTCTAGAACGGATTGGCTGATGCCGGCGAGCATCGCCGCAGCAGTCGTCGGGCTTACCCTCGTGCTCTCCCTCGGGAGCACCTGGGGTGCGTACGGAGCGGTGCTCGGTGTGGTCGCCGCCGAGGCAACCGGCGCGGCAGTGCAGGCAATCGGATTGAAGCTAAGGCGGCAAACTTGAAACTCACATTGGACAGGGCTGCAGAATCTCGATCGACTGAGAGTGGGAAAAGTCCGGACTTCGCACCCGAAACGCGGCCTGCGAAGGATGACCTCAAGATTTTTTGGATCGGCAGTGCATTCTTGTGGGCTGCATGCGTATCGGCCTCGCTCATTGGCGTGGCGACAACGTGGTTTTGGGTGATGATTTTCATAGCCGTAGCAGTTCTACTGTTCGGCGTATCAGCACAAATCCGGCCTGCAATGGGGCTCTACTCTGCCGCCGTTCTGGCGTTGTGTTGCGCACCGAATAATGCCCCGGTAGAAGTGCAACTCGTTGTGAGCGTAGCGTGTTGTTTCGTTCTCGCGTTGGGGCTTGTTAGGGCTTCTGCGCCGCACGGGCGACTGGGTGGTGCTGGGGTGGCGGTAGTCGCCCTCGTGATCGTCTACGGTGTGTTACAACTGAGTGCAACAGTGCTCGAGAACTCTGCCAACGTCTTCGTCGTGGCGGCGCGTTTCACGCTGCCAGCTGTCCTGGCAGTGTTCGCTGCGGCCCGGCTTGACAGTGCGGCCCGGTGTTTCTTGCTCGATGCAATTGTTTCGCTTGCTGTGCTTCAGAGCGTGATCGGCGTTCTTGAGTTTTTGAACCTCACTGCTCCCATCTTTGGGACGGCGACTGTCTATGACACTGCGCTCATGAACCCTCTACTGCCCGGGGTGGTGCGTGTTCAGGCCATGTTGGGGCATCCGATCGTCTTGGGTCTTCTCATAGTGTTTGCTCTGGTTTTGCTGCTCAATCGTGCCCCTCGGATGCGCTCTTGGCAGACCGCGGGTCTTTCGGCGGTCTTATTGGCAGGGCTTTTCCTATGTGGCTCCCGCAGCTCTTGGCTTGCGCTCGCCATATGTTGTGTTCTCGCTCTGTTTTGGGCGGTCAAGAATCTAATCGTTCGCACCTTTGCCATTCTTGGCCTGCTTATCGGGCTATTCGCAGCGTTGACAAGTTCCCGAGCGTCCAGCATCCTGGTGGAGCAACTGGATCTTTTTACTGACTCTGGTTCGTTCACCCACCGGATGGAGTCGTTTGGTTCTTTCTTCGCGATCTTGTCCCAGCATGCGATCCGCCCTGCATTAATCGGCTCGGGCGTGGGTTCTGAGCCGCGGCTGTTCGCCGCCGGATTGCTTCAGCAGGACGGCTTCCTAATCATCGATAATCAGCTGCTAACAACTATGGTGACCATTGGCCTATTTGGTTTGCTCGTGTTGCTTTCTCTGGTGGCGTTTGCAGTCTTTGGCTTGCCGCCTGCAGAGCGTCTCGCTTGTATCGCTATGCTGATCATGTTTTTCACTTTTGACGCGCTCAGATGGACTGGGCCGATCGTTCTGTTCTTTGCGCTCGTTGGTCTTGTTGTTAGCTACTCACGCGAAAAGGAGCGGGCTAAACGCACCCTCGCGTCTGTGTGAAGGCCTTTGCGAACGCGCCTGTCTGGTATCCGTACTGATAGACGGCCCCGCGAGTGGTGATCGGGGCGTCGTCGTAGATGACTTCTGCGTCTCCGCTGAAGCAGCGATCGAGGTAGAGCTGCGTTCTTGTGACGTGCGGTTTGAAGGTGATGAGGATAGCCGTTTCCCAACCGCGTTCTAGTGAGATCTTCTCCAATGCGCCGACTTCGCCTTGGGTCGTGAACGGATCCGATTGGAGGCAGGTCACGCTGAACTCCTGCGGGACCGTGCAGAGGCCAATGCCCTCGGCGCGATACCTCCACCCGAATTCTGGCGTGGAAATCAATAGGTTCTCGCTGTATCCGGCGGACATGAGTTCCTGAGCCAGTTCCAAGCGCGTCCGCTCGGGTGGCCCCAGTACGAAGATCACATCAACTTGACGTGCCTGTCCCTGCAGGGGGACAAAAATCGGGGCGACGGGGATACACGCCGCGATTGCTGCGGCTACAAGCAGCAGTATGTACAGCGGTGGTGATCGACGACTGGAGCTTCGTGGACCTGGCGGACTCACAGCGCCAATAGGTGCCGCATCGGCTCCTCGATCGTCGTGCGTCACTCAATCTCCCGAGATTTGAGAGCGCGTCCCACATCGCGTGAGGGACGGCTCAACGATGAGGATTTCCGTCCCGGTCGAATCCGAGACGTCCCAGACCTTAGCGCTTCAAACTGAGATCCACGCGGCATGTGATGAGTCACTGAGTTCGATCAAACGTGGGGTCGGCTAAAGCTGAATACTTTGCAACCTGGTGTCGAGCTCAGCTGTCATCGACCGTGCCCAGGACGCCGTTAGGTGGCCCACCGCGTCACGGTAGGCAGCCACGCTTCCGATCGCCGCAGGGCACATGCCGTCCCGACACTACAGATCTGTAGGGTCGATGTAGGTCGCTCCTTCTACTCGTTGGGTGACCTCGGCCAGCCCATCCTTGACTTCAAGGGCGCAAGCAGAAGGCGTACCGCAGGCGTTGGCGCGTGGATCGAAACCGAAGGGCTTGACGCGCTCGAGGGCCGACTCGCTTGGTTTCGGTGCATCTCCGATCACAGCTATTCGAGTGCCAGACGCCGTGACCTCATTCCACGTCGACGCGGCGGAAGCGATCAGGTCGTCTGACCACGTGCCGGTCACATGCCGTGACGCGGTGGTGATGATGAGGTCGTACGGTTCTGCCCCAGGAACTGCGATTGGGCTTCCTGGAGCTGAGGCAACAGTTCTTCGGCGGGGACCAGCACCTCTTGGCACCCCCAATCGATGTAAGTGTCGAGCGTCCAGCCGTTCTCGCCCTACATTGATTCCGTTCACCTAGTTGGCTAGGTTGATAGCTAGTGCTGACTCAGCGGTCAGCGAACTCTCGCCAGGTGCCCCGATGCCAGGTGGGACTCCCCCCTAACTCGCTGGAAAGTCGTCATGCCCAACCTTGTTGAGCGCCCGACCGGAACCTCCCCTCGTGTTTCCTGGGTCGATACGGCGCGCGGAATCTCGATCCTGCTGGTCGTCGTCCTTCACGCCACTCTCTGGCTCGGTTACATCAGCGAGCCCCCACGCTGGCTCGTCGTGTTCAACGAGGTCGCGGGCTTCTTCCGCATGCCCTTGTTCTTCGCCGCCGCAGGGCTCTTCGCTCAGAAGTGGATGCGCGCCCGTTGGCGTGAGCTCTTCCGGGGCAAACTCTGGCTGCTGATTTGGGTTTACCTGGCCTGGCAGCCCGCATTCTTCGCCTTCAAGTTCGCGGTAGGGCAGGTCTTGCCAGACCAGCGGGACGCCTCGCTCGCCGCACACCTGCTGAGAGCTGTCGTGAGCCCACTTCGCCCGCAAGGTGAACTCTGGTTTCTCTGGGCGCTGGTGCTGTTCTTCTTGATAGCCCGGCTGTTGAGGTCTCTCCCGAGAGTGCTTCACGTTGGTCTGGCCGCCGCGGGTGCGCTGCTCTGGTTGCACGCCGTCCTCCCCGCACTCGGGGACTCCACAGTTCGACTGCTCGGTGTCGGGGTCGTCAGTGCGCCGTATCTGTATCTGTTCTTTGTGCTCGGACTCCTCGGTCGCAGGGAGATTGAAGTCCTCGCAGCGGCCCTCGAGCGTCATCGATGGCTTCCCATCGTCGTGTTCCTCACCTTCGTCCCGGTCGCTCTTCTTGTGGTCTCGTCCGGAGCGCAATCTGACGGTGCCACAATGCTGGGTATGCGCGTGGTCGGGCTCGTCTTCGGTGTCGCGCTCAGCGTGATGCTTGCGAGGGTTGCGGCACTGCCATATCTCGGTGCCCGCACACTCCAGATCTATGTCGCACACATGCCGATCATTGCGACTGCGGTGATCCTGCTTTCGCTCGCAGGCGTGAGCATCCAGGAGCCTGCGGTGTTCGCAGGGGGAGTCGTCGTCTTGGTCGCGGCGGCGGTGTTGATCTCCCTCGGAATGAAGGACCTGGCGGCGAAGAATCTCGGTCGCTTGCTCTACGAGCCACTGAGACCGTGGCACGCATCTGCCAGGCCATTTGCGGGACGCGGGGGCCGTTAGGCTAGGTGCATCCTTGCGGTCGGCCGGCGGCTGACAAGTACCGACGATTGAACAGGACAGGTATGAAACTTCTCGTGACCGGCGGGGCCGGCTTCATCGGCTCGAACTTCGTGCGCCGCGCGCTCCAGGACCAGTACGAGGGTCTGGAGGGCGTCGAGGTCGTTGTCCTGGACAAGCTGACGTACTCGGGGAACCTCGAGAACCTCGCTCCCGTCTCTGACTCCGAGCGCTTCACGTTCGTGGAGGGCGACATCACGGATGACGTCGTGCTCGACGAGTGGATCCCGAAGGTGGATGCGGTTGTCCACTTCGCGGCCGAGTCCCACGTCGACCGTTCCGTGCGCGACGCGTCCGTGTTCATCGAGACGAACGTCGTCGGCACGCAGAAGCTGCTCGACGCGGCCCTTCGTCACGAGCTTCCCCGCTTCGTGCATGTCTCGACCGACGAGGTGTACGGCTCGATCGAGGAGGGCAGCTGGAGCGAGACGTTCCCGCTCGAGCCGAACTCGCCGTACTCGGCCTCGAAGGCCTCGTCCGACCTCATCGCGCGGTCGTACCACCGCACGCATGGCCTGAACGTGTCGATCACGCGCTGCTCGAACAACTACGGCCCGTACCACTTCCCGGAGAAGGTC
>NZ_PSTQ01000015.1:0-80575 GCF_002931075.1 Pseudoclavibacter sp. AY1F1
CGCCGGGTCGTTGGGATCAAGCCCCAACACCTTCAGCGGCTCACCGTCGTAGAAGTCGTCCATGACCACAGCCTGGACCGGACCACCGACAAACCACGCACCAGCACCCGCACGCGAACAAAAGTGCAGATCAAACGGCGTGTCTCGCACACCCAACGCGGCCCCTGGCCGGCCCATTCGACGATGGTACGTTCGAACCCACGAACAAGGAGGTTCGCTCATGCGCAAGGTCACCTATTCGCTCGCCCTCACGCTCGACGGCTACATCAAGGATGAGGACGGCAGCTTCGACTGGGGCGACCCGAGCGAGGAAGTGTTCCGAATGGCGACCGACGAAGTCCGCGGCGCAGACGTGCACCTCATGGGGCGGCGCCTCTACGAGACGATGGTGTATTGGGAGCCGGGCGCCGAAGAAGAGCACTGGAGTGAGCTCGAGCTGGAGTTCGCCGGGCTCTGGCGGGCTCTTCCGAAGGTCGTCTTCTCACATACGATCTCGGAGGTCGTGGGCACTACCCGACTCGCCGGGGCCAGCCTCGCCGACGAGATCGCGCTCCTCAAGGACGAATCCGGCGACGGCACGATCGCGATAGGCGGCGCCGAGCTGGCCCATCAGGTGGCGGATCTCGACCTGATCGACGAGTACCTGCTTCGCATCTGCCCCGTGCTCGTCGGCGGCGGCACTCCATTCTTCTCCCGGAACAGCCGCCGAACCAAGCTCAAGCTGCTCGACTCCCGCACGTTCGAGTCTGGGGTCGTGCATCTCCGCTACGGCGTCATCCGGTAGCCGAGCCAAGCGGCGACTGCTATGCCTCCCGCGACCACCCGATCGCCGGCGCCACGTGCTCGGCGATGGTCGCGAGCATCCGGGTGTTGTAGGCAACGCCGAGCTGATTGGGGACGGTGAGCAGCAGCGTGTCGGCAGACTGGACGGCCGCGTCGGCCGCGAGTTCCTCCGCGATGCGGTCGGGCGCGCCCTGGTACGTGCGCCCGAACCTGGAGCGCATGCCATCCAGCATCCCGACCTGGTCGCCCTCGCTTCCGCCCCGCCCGCCGAAGTAGGTGACGTCCTCGTCGGTCGTGATGGGGATGACGCTTCGACTCACTGACACACGCGGCTCGCGCGTGTGTCCGGCCGCAGCCCAGGCGTCTCGGAAGCCCTGAATCTGTTCAGCCTGCAGCTCATCGAATGGCACTCCGGTATCTTCCGTGAGCAGCGTGGAGCTCATGAGGTTCATACCCTGCTCGGCCACCCAGACCGCGCTGGCCCGACTCCCGGAACCCCACCAGATACGGTCATCGAGACCCGGAGACTGCGGCTGGATGGGCAGCGGCGCGGTCGAACCCGTCATCTGCGGGTTGCCGGCGACGAGTCCTGCACCATTGATGGCCGCCCGGAACAGTTCCGTCTTGGCGCGCGCCAGTTCGTCGTCCGTTTTGCCCTCCGGAGGGGTGAATCCGAACGCGTGAGCGCCGTCCTGGGCTGGCTCGGGCGACCCCCGGCTCAGGCCGAGCTGCAGTCGCCCCTCACCGCCGGAGTGCGCGCTGATGAGGTCAGCCGAGGCCGCCTCCTCCGCCATGTACAGCGGGTTCTCGTAGCGCATGTCGATGACGCCTGTGCCGATCTCGATGCGGCTCGTCCGAGCCCCGACAGCGGCCAGCAGCGGGAACGGGGCGGCGAGTTGCCGCGCGAAGTGGTGGACCCGGTAGTAGGCGCCGTCGATGCCGAGCTCCTCCGCAGCGACCGCCAGTTCGATCGACTGCACAAGCGCATCACCCCCGGTTCGTGTGCCCGACTGCGGGGACGGGTGCCAGTGACCAAACGAGAGGAAGCCGATTTTCTTGCGCATGCTCGGCATAGCGTTTGGGATGCGCCTCGCATTCCCAGACCGATCGCGTGTCGCCTTCACCCGCTTTGTCGGTCGTCGGAGTTAGCGTGCTCGCATGACTCACGTGATCTACAACACCGCCACCACGCTCTCCGGGTACATCGCCGACGCCGACAACTCACTCGACTGGCTGTTCGTTGTCGACCAGCCGGAAGACAACAGCTTTGGCGAGTTCCTCGAGGGCATCGGCGCCCTCGTGATGGGCGCAACGACGTACGAGTGGGTCTACGCCCACGAGGGCCTCGGCGAGCATCCGGAGAAGTGGCATGCCTCGTACGCCGACCGCCCCACCTTCGTCTTCACGACAAGAGACCTGCCCGTCCCCGACGGTCTCAACATCACATTGGTTCGGGGTCCTGTCGACGACCACTTCGGCGATGTGGCCGCTGCCGCAGGCACGGGCAGCGTATGGGTCGTTGGCGGCGGCGACCTCGCAGGGCAGTTCTACGATGCTGGGCGACTCAACGAGATCCGACTATCGATCGCGCCGGTCACCCTTGAGTCAGGGGCTCCGGTGCTTCCGAGGCGCATCGAGGCGGATGCACTCCACCTGACCTCGGCGCACGCTGAGGGACAGTTCGTGGAAGCGCACTACGAGGTTCGCTACCCGCGACTCTGACGGAGGCGGAACCGCGTCGCGAGGGCAAGCGAGAGGGCCCCCGCGACGAACGCCGCAAAAGAGAGGACAGGAAGCCCAGCAGTCCAGAGCAACGTGGTCCCGGCGCCGAGCGCCGCCGCGATGAGCACCGAGTCGAACTGCCAGAAGAGGCGTGCCACTGCTGAGAGGTCGCCGATCTCACTCGGCATGGGCGTCAGGAGCAGCGGGGGCAGCGGCCCGCGTGCAGCCTCGAACGCGCGCACAGCGACCACACTGAGGCCACCGAGGAGCGGCGCGAAGCTTCCGCCCGAGATGAGCATCGTGGTGCCGATCACAGCAAGGACGACCGCCACGGGGAACGCTGCGTGCAGCAGGAACTCCTCCCCGACAGGCGCGCCGAAGATGGGTGGGCCGGCCGCCGCCTCGGCGGCATGCCTGAACCCTTCGGCGAAGGCCCCAAGGGAGGAATAGATGACAACGGATCCGAGGGCGGCCGTGACCGCGGCAAACGCGCCGAGGCCACCGGGGCCCACCACGAGACCGAGGAGCAGCGCCGCGCCAGCCAGCCCGGCGACCCCAAGCACCGTGCGCTGCGGCGTCCGCAGCGCCCCGACGGCGTCGCGCACGAGCATCGCAGCAGCGCGGGGGCCGCCGACAACCGCCGACAACCGACGCCCGACCGTCGGCGCCTCACGATACGGCGTTGTCGCTTCGGAGAGCTCGCCCGTGGCCACGGCCATCTGGGCCGCCTCGCGATGCCGCGCCTGGAGCAGCAGAACGTCACCTCGAAGGCGGTCGAGCAGCGCAGGAACACACGCCAGCGCGAGGCCAGCGGCCCCCGTGAGGCAGAGCACACCAGCAGCTGACTCTGCAGCGAGACCAGCCAACGCGGCGCCGCCCGCGGGAGCGCCCACCGTCAGGCCTGCCCACGCCGAAGACATCCAGGCCCCGATGCCGATCGGCGAGAGAGCGAAGGCAACGACCAGGACCGCTGCGCCCCACGCCCTCGCGCTGCCGATCAGTTGCCCAACGAGAGCCCCGACAGTCCCGAGGCAGGCGAGCGCCGAAGCCGCGGTGACGAAGCTCAGCGCTCCAATCGGCGATGCGCCAGCACCAACAACAAGCGCGCTCCCGACGAGCGCAGCGAGCCCCGCAGCCCCAGCCGACGCCGTCAGCAGGCTCCGCACGAACGGGCGACGGAGAGTCGCCCGCCTGGGGAGATGGTTCGAGCCGAGCGTCACGGTGGCGAACGGGGTGAGGAGCGCCGGCCCACGGACCGCGCCGGCAAGCAGGCTGAAAGGAACCACAGCGGCCGCGATCACCTGCAGCTGCCCCGCGAAGGCCCCCGACGAGAGCCACGCAAGCGAGGCGGGTTCCAGGAGAGCGAGGAAAAGCATCCGCACGAATGGTGCCACGGCAACGAGCCCGACGGCAGCAACCAGGTAGGCGCGATACGCGCCTTCACGCCGCATGCTGACTCCCCTCGCTGTCTTCCCGCTCGCCATCCCGCCCCTCGCCGCCCTGCTCCTCGCCGCCCTGCTCCTCGCCACCCTGAGCACCGAGTCGGAACTCCGACGCCTGCAGTGCGTCACGAAGCGCCCGGCTGTGCGTCGCGATGACAACTGCCGCGCCGCGGTCGCGTTCCTCGCCGAGGACGCGAGCAAGCAGCTCGCGTCGGTCGGCGTCGAGGCGCTGCTCGGGCTCGTCGAGAACGAGGACGTCGAAGGGACGCGCGAGGACACTGGCCAGCGAGAGCATCTGAAACTGCCCAGAGGAGAGCTCATGCGGGAAGCGTCCCGTCAGCTCTTCCAAGCCAAGACGACGCAGCACCGCGTCTGCAACACTTTCGGCGTCACGCCGTCGTGCACCCCAGGATGCGGAGACTGCAGTCAGGTGCTCCCGCGCGGTCATGGTCAGCGAGAACGGCACCGAGCCGACCACCGCGGCAAGCCTCCGCCGGAAGGCTGGGCTTCGCTCATCCACGAGCTCCCCGCCGACGAGGATGCGCCCAGCCGTCGGCCTCACAACCCCAGCAATGGCCCGCAGCACGGTGGTCTTGCCGGAGCCATTTGCGCCCGTGAGGCACAGCACCGCCCCTCCGGCCACGACGAAGTCGACGTTCGACAGCACCGGCGTGCCTCCGCGGCTGAACGAGGCATCTTCGACGAGGACGGCTGACATGCGGCTATCCTCCCCGTCGGTGCCGCGACGAGCAAGTCGCACCTGCAAGGGCAGGCCACAGGCGGCCCTCGCCGGTCAGAGCTCGACCCAAGCTCACCCCTAGAGCTCGCCCCTGGTTCGGCCCAACGACTCTGGGCGAGGCTCGGCTCCGGCGAGGCTCGGCTCCGTCGGGGGTCAGCCGGCCAGCTCACGCACGAACGCGCCGAGTCTGCTCAGCCCATCGATGAGTTCGCTCCGGGACGCCGCGTAGGAGAGCCGCACGTGCGTCTCGCCGGTGTGAGAGCCGAAATCGCGCCCTGGCGTGAGGGCGACAAGCTTCTCCTCGAGGGCGCGACGGCAGAACTCCCATGCAGAGAGCCCTGTGCCCGCCACGTCGAAGTACACGTAGAAGGCACCGTCTGGCACGACGGGCACCGGGAGGCCGATGGCTTCGAGCCGATCCAGCACGAGCGTGCGCCTGGCGGCGAGCTCGAGTCGGCGTTCTTCGCAGATCGCCAGAGACTCAGGAGTGAACGCTGCGAGCGCCGCTATCTGAGCTGGTGCCGAGGCCGAGAGGAAGTAGTTGGTCGCGAGCTTCTCCGCTGCCGGCACGAGCGCCTCCGGCAGCACGGCCCAGCCGAGTCGCCACCCGGTCATCGCGAAGTACTTCGAGAAGCTGTTGATGACGATGGCGTCAGGGTCAACGCTCAGGACGCTCCGTGCGGGACTTCCGTCCGGCGCAGGATCGGAGAGATTGAGGTAAATCTCGTCGACGATGCGCCAGGCGCCACGAGCTCGGGCGAACTCGCACATCGCGGTCAACTCGTCGAACGGAACTGACGTGCCCGTCGGGTTCGATGGCGTGGCCACCATGAGCGCCGAGGTGTGCTCGGTCCACGCCTGTGCGACGCTGCCCGCGTCGATCTGGTAGCGCGATGCGACGGTTGTCGGCACGCTGACGACGCGACCGCCGAAGCTCTGCACGAGTTGACGGTTGCAGGGGTATGAAGGGTCGGCCATGATCACGTCGTCACCCGTGTCGGTCGTCGCTGCCACCACGAGCAGCAGGGCCGCGGATGCGCCCGAGGTCACCACGATCCGAGCGGGATCGACATCGACTCCGTGACGAAGCCGGTAGAACCCGCTGATCGCTTCGCGGAGCGCCGGCAAGCCAAACGCGACCGTGTACGGGAGGGGCCGCCCGTCCATGGCATCGCGCATCGAAGCGCGCACAGCCGGGGGTGCGCCGAAGTCGGGCTCCCCCAGGGAGAGCTTCACGACTGGGTGCCCCGCAGCCTCGAGCTCGGCGGCTCGCTGCCCGAAGGCCATGGCATGGAACGGCTCGACGGTCTGGGCGCGGCGCGAGAGCTTCATGCGTCAAGGATGACAGGGGCAAGCGACATCGCGCTCCTATGCGCCGGGATCCCTGCCGGTACGCTGATCGGAACGGTACAGAGCTGGGGGCGACATGAGGGTACTTCTGACTGGTGCAACGGGGTTTGTCGGCGCGGCGGTGCACGAGCGTCTGCGATTGATGCCCGAAGTCTCGAGCATCCGCCTGCTGGTACGTGAGGACCGGCCCGCGGTGGCGGGCAGCGCAGGCGACTACTTCCGCGGGGATTTAACGGACGAACCCAGCCTCGCAGGCATTACCGCTGGAATGGATGTGGTTGTACACGCCGCCAGCTACGTTGGGGCAGACGAGGTAGTCGCCACCGCCGTGAACGATTTCGGCACGGCGGCCCTTGTCGGCGAGTGCCAGAGAACGGCTACGCGAATCGTGGACGTGAGCACAACTGCCATCTACGGGCCAGGACCGCACCGCCTCTCCCGGGAGGGTGAGCTCGCGGCGCATCCGGTGTCTGTGGCAAGTGCTTCGCGGAGTGCCGGCGAGTCGCGCACCTTGGGCGCCGGCGGCAAAGTGGTGAGGGCAGCCCTGACGTACGGCGCGGGAGATCGCTGGTTCGTCCCGCTGGCGCTCGCCGGCGTGCGGACATCTCGTGGCTGGGTGGGCGGCGGCGGGGCACGGCTGTCGACGATCCACGTCTCCTCGCTCGCGGCACAGGTCGCCGCACTCGCGCTGAGATTCGACGAGATCGAGGAGTCCGTCTTCCACGCGGCCGACCCGGCCCCCGCGACCTTTCGAGAGATCATGACGCACGTCGGTGACGCGCTCGGAGTCGCGCTCTCTGACCGGGACATCCCCGTCGATGACCCACTCCTGGCACACCTACCCCCGCAACTGCTCCAGCGCGCCTACGTTGACCACAGTTACAGCGGCGAGCTACTCAGCGCGCGGACGGGCGTGCAGGCCCAGGGTGGGGTCCGACTGACGCAGGCGGACTTGGATTGGTACGCCACCACTTTGCAGGCCTGACACGAAGGACGTCACCGCTGGGCCCCACCGCGACAACGGCTCGCACGCGAGGCATGACACCCGTGATCGTGTGCAGCCACATTCCTGTCGGGACCGTTCGAAGAGGCGCGCAGCCGACCTGCTTCCTGGAGTCGCGGCGCTCACTGTCACGGCACTGATTGTCGTGGAACCGAATGTCATGGCCCTCATCGTCACTGCGCGGAGCGCCACGGTCCTGATGGGGGCTTCCCTCGCGGACTGCACCCGGCGCGAAGATGTCGACGAGAAGCGCACGGTCGTCGCTCACGAACACCGCAGACTCCTCCTCGAGCCAGACGGCCCGCTTCGACCCGGCAAGTGGCCCCTCGACACGGATCTCGCCCGCTCCGTCCTTCGCGATCACTATGGCGGCCCCCTGGAGCAGCATGGGCAGGTCGTCCAGCTCTTCGAGCGCTCGCTTCCCCTGCGCCAGCAGCAGAACCGCTGTGGCCGTCTCGCCGTCGAGGTGACTCAGGATGACGATGTCGAGGTACTTGGTGCGAATCTCGGTGAGTGCGCGCTCCCAGTGGCGGGCAAGGAGCCAGGGATTGCCCGAACGATGGTTCGAGACGATACGCAGTCGACCGTCATCAAGTGCACGCAACACAGCGGGATGCACTGGCTTGTCCGGATGAACGAGCACTCCCATGTCTCCCCCGTCGATTCACGACCACTGATGTTCAGCTGGCGCCTCCGGGCAAGCTAACATACAGGACGCTCTGTTTGTGGCATTCGGGAGCGAAGCCCTCTTCACATCCGGCACGACCTCGTCCAAGTCGTCTAGCCGGCGAGCGGCCTCTCCGATGAGCGCCGCGCATGTGTCCGAAGAGCGAATCCGAAGGGGCAATGATGCGTGTAGGTCGAGAACTTGTGCATAAGGACAGCGAGGAGACGATGCTCGTCGCAACCCTGGAAGAGGTGCGGCCAGACAACTACCTCGCGCGGCTTCGTGCAGTTGGCGAGCCGATACTGGCACCGGAAGTCGGAGTCGGCGCGGCAAGCGGGCCTCGAGCGGTAACCTCGCCGACTCTGCTCGGTCTCGAGGTCACGCGCCAGCTCGGTCTGCTCATGGGTCACCGCGCAGGAGGAATCCCACTCGACTGGGCCTTCCTCCTCAACGAAATCAGCTTCCAGGGCTCAGACGCCTTTGCACTTGGAATCGCCACACGTGCCGCTGACATGTCCGCTGCCGTGCACATCAGCGATGCACGCGTGCACGCTGGGCGGTGCGATCAGATGACCGCCAACGCAGTGTTCGAGCTCGACGGCGAACTCGTAGCTACAGGCTCGGGTTCGTTCCGGTGCATCCCTCGACGCACTTACGAGGCCCTCCGTCGACAGCAGCTGAGGGCCCCTCGACGTGCTGACGCGACAACGGGCGGCGCGCTCAACGAGGTGTCCGTGATTGGCACCGACCTCCAGGCGAATCTCGGCTGGCCGTCGGCAAACCGTCTCATCTTCGATCATGACGTCGACCACGTGCCCGGCATGCTGTTCGCCCAGGCTGGCATCGAAGCGCATGAGCACCTCACCGGGGAGCCGCCCCATGACGTGTCGCTTGTGTGCCCGCGTTTCGCGGAGATCGGCGAGGTGGTGTCGATCAGCGCCAGACGCTTCGGGAAGCAGGTTGCGACCGCAGCCGCGCAGGCTGACGAGAGTGTCGCCGAAGTCAAGTGCGCTTCGTGAGGATGCACCGCCACTCGCCGCTCGGCTGCACGAGGAGCGGAGCTTATCGTCACTACACTCACTGGCTATGAGTGCCCTCCCACGTTCGGCCAACGCGCCGCAACAGCAGCGCAGTGTCGCAACCCGGAGCCGTCTGGTTCAGGCCGCCGCCACGACGTTCGTGGAGCACGGTTTCGCCGGCTCGACCCTGGCTCGCATCCGCGCGAACTCTGGCGTGACGAACGGCGCGTTCTACCACCATTTCGCCACGCGTGAAGCGGTTGCCGAGGCCGTGCTCGCGGAATACGCGGTGCGTGCGACGCAGACGGTGACGGATGCAACAGGAACTGCGACAAGCGGCATGGAAGCGCTCCTGAGAGTGTCGGTGGCCTTCGCGGAGCTCCTGCGCACGGACGTTGTCGTCCTCGCGGGAGTGTTGGTGACGACGGAGATCGGCTCGAGCTTCCTCGCCCACGGGCCCTACCTGGACTGGCTAGCCCGCCTCAAGCCGCTGATCGAGATCTGCCAGCGCGAGGGAAACCTGCGCCGGGACTTCAAGGCAGCCGACCTCAGCTCACTCCTCGTGTCGACGTTTACGGGCACGCAGCTCCTCTCGGGAGCGGTGAGCAAGCGCCAGGACATCGTTGACCGGATCGCCTTGCACTGGCGGATCATCCTGCCTAGCCTCGCTCCACCCGAGAACGCTGAGCGCGTCGAGGCCCTGCTCGACACCGTCTTCAGCGAGTATGTGGTGAACAACTAGTTATTGCCGCTCCAGGCCGCCGCCGTGGCAACGGTGCCGGGGCGAGCCGGACGCACGGGTATTCTCGCGCCAGGAAGAGACGGCACATGCCTTTCGCAGACGAACTGCTGGGACGCCCACAGGCAACGCAAATGACCGACCTGCTCGAGTCCGCGGCCGGCGGGCGCGTGCTTGCGGCGACGCGCGAGGCGACCGATGAGCTCACCGACCTGGCCCTCGGAGCTCGGAGTTCACATCTCGCGGCTTCTCTCCTGGCCGATCTGCCGGTGCCGTATGGAGAGTTCGCAGCGATCATTCGGAGGGGGCTGGAATCTCCCGCTCTCACCGGGTGGATGGTCTGGCCGGTCTCGAATGCGGTCTCGGCCGCATCCATTGCAGATGGCAGTGACAGCGCGTTCGACGACGGCATGCAGCTGCTCGCCGAGCTGACCCCTCGGCTCACCTGCGAGTGGGCGGTGCGGGCAATGCTCCGGTCGCGCCTCGAGCGATCGCTGGAGATCATGCTCGCGTGGACCAAGTGCCACGATGAGCACGTGCGCCGCCTTGCGTCGGAGGGCAGCCGCCCCTACCTGCCGTGGGGTGTTCGTGTGGCGGGGATCACCAGCGACGCTCGACTGGCGGCACCGATCCTGGATGCGCTGTACCGCGACGAGAGCGAGTACGTCCGACGGTCCGTCGCCAACCACCTCAACGACATCAGCAGGCACGACTCGGCGCTTGTGTGCGAGCTGGCAGGCGCTTGGCTTGCGGACGGCGACGAGAACACGCCGAAGCTCGTGCGCCACGCGCTCAGGACGCTCGTGAAGCGCGGCGACCCTGCGGCGCTTGGCCTCCTCGGTTTCGGCTCCGCCGACGTTGCTGTGGACGGCCCGACGCTCGACCGCACGAGCATCGCGCTCGGCGAGGAACTGCTCATCTCCGCGCTCATCCGCAACCACGGGGAGGTGCCCGTGAAACTGGTTGTCGACTACGTGGTGCACCACGTGAAGGCCGACGGGAGCCGGACCCCGAAGACCTTCAAGATCTCGACGACAACGCTCGATGCCGGGGCTTCCCTGACCATCGCGAAGCGGCACTCGATCCGACCGATCACAACGCGTCGCTACCATCCCGGCATGCACGCGGTCGAGCTGCAGGTCAACGGCGCCCGCCACGGTTTCGCGGAGTTCGAGCTGCTTCCCTGAGACGTGTGCTGAGATACCCCCATGCCTGAAGAAGCCGCCGCCGCCACCGACACCGACACTGTTGCCGGCACCGCTGCCGGCACCGACACCGCTGCCGACACCGCCGCTACTGACACCGAGTCGATTCGCATCGAGCGCACCGTAGCTGTTGCCAGGGAGGAGCTGTGGCTGTGGCTGACCGAGAGTGCCAAGACCGCCCAGTGGATCGGCCCCTGGCACTACGTCGACGAGAGCGCGGGACAGATTGGCCTGCAACTCGTCGCCGAAGAGGGGGCCCCGGCAAGCGGCGCGACGATCCGACGATGCGAAGCACCAGGCTTGCTTGAGGTCCTGACCGAGGACTCTGCGGGCTCATGGCACCTGCGCATCTCGCTGGAGAGCGCGGTGGCAGGCACGGAACCGGGCACGGAAGCGGGAACGGGGACGACGCGCGATTCCACCCTGCTGGTGTTCGAGCACTTCGACGTTCCCAAGGCGATGCTGACCGACATCCGTGCGGGCTGGAACTTCTACCTCGACCTGATGCTCGCCGCGAAGGACGGCCTCGAGAAGCCAAGGTTCGAGGACTACCTCGAGTCCCCGATGCCGGAAGCCTGATTCGCGGCGACCGGGGAGGGGCGCATCCGTCTACCCGACGACCAGGACAACTTTGCCGCCGGCGCGGCCGCTCGCCACGAGAGTGAGCGCTTCGGCCGCTTGCTCGAAGGGGAACGTCGCAGCGATCGGGAAGGAGAGCTCGCCTGTCGCGAGTGCCCGCAGGAGCCCTGGCCGTGAGGCGACTCGTACCTCGGCGGCGGGCTGATCTGGCCTGCCGTCGAGGGGAACGATGCCGGTGTCGAGGCGCGAGAAGCCGGCGATCGTGAAGACCCGTTGGGGGTCGCCGACGATGGCGAGCGACACGTCGATGGCCTCGTCGTTGCCCACGGTGTCGAGGGCGGCGGCGACGCCATCTGGCGTCACGTCGCGCACACGCTGCTCGAGGCCCTCACCGTAGGCAACGGGCTCGACTCCGAGTTCGCGCAGTCTTTCGTGATGCTTGGCCGAGGCGGTGCCGATGACTCGCGCTCCCTCGGCGATCGCGAGCTGCGCAGCGAGGCGACCAACCGCACCGGATGCTCCGTGGATGAGGATCGTCTGCCCCTCGGTCGGCGCAGCTGCTGCGACGAGCTGGGCCGCCGTTCCACCGACGACAACAAGCCCAGCGGCCTGCTCGAAGGTCAAGTCGCCCGGTTTACGGAGGAGCCCAGTCGTGTCACGGTTCACTGACGTTGCGTAGGCACCGCTTGACGTGGCGGACACGACTTCGTCGCCGATCTTGTAGCTTCCGTCGGCGGCGATACGGTCGCCGACCGCGGTGATGACGCCGGCGAGTTCAAGTCCCGGCACGAGCGGGAGGGCGGATTCGTCCCGCCCGAATACCCCGGAGAGCATTTTTGCGTCGAAGCCGTTGACGCCGATCGCCCGCGTCTCGATCGTCACTTCGTTGGCGGCCGGTGCCGCAAGGGAGCCTTCGACGACCCTGAGTTCCTCCGGGCTCCCGTACCGAGCGGCCTGGGCGGCGAGGATTCTGCGGGCACCTCGTGGTGCCGGGTCTGCTGGTGCCGATGCTGCGGAACTCATGCGGAGGGAAACTTCACTCGCGCAGATGTCATTCCCGGTCATGATCGATGGAGTGTCACATTGTCGATACACAGCGTCGGTAGCCTGTGTTCATGCTCGAAGCCCCCACGAACTCCCCCGCCAGCCGCACAGAAGCTGGCGCTGAACTGCCGGATGAGCTGCGCTCTGACGTACACCTCCTCGGCACCCTGCTCGGCCAGGTCCTGACTGAGACAGGAGGCGCAGACCTCCTCGATGACGTCGAGCGACTCCGTCGCCTCACGATCTCAGCCTACGAGCATGGCGGCATATCCGCGGACGACGACTTCGCGTCCGCCGAGGACCTCGTCGAAACGCTGTCGCCGGCTCGGGCCGACGAGGTCGCGAGGGCGTTCACCTGCTACTTCCACCTCGTGAACCTCGCCGAGGAGCACCACCGGGTCCGCGTGCTTCGCACCCGCGGGGCATCGCCTGCGAAGGAGCAGGAGGACACGATCTCGCAAGCCTTCGCTCGGCTCAGCTCGGAGATCGGCGCAGACAGCGCGGCCGAGCGCGTGCGCGCGCTCCGCTTCCACCCGGTGTTCACGGCACACCCGACGGAGGCCCGCCGTCGCGCGGTGTCGTCGGCGATCAGGCGCATCAGCGACCTGCTCGAGGAACGGGATGAGCAGCGTCTCCTCGGGGGCGCATCCGAGGGCAGCCCGGCCGCCCAGGAGCTCACGCGCCGCCTGCTCGAGGAGATCGATCTGCTCTGGCGCACCTCCCCGTTGCGGAGCGACAAGCCCACTCCCGTCGACGAGGTTCGCACCGTCATGGCCGTCTTCGACGAAACGCTCTTCACGACCGTGCCTCGCGTGTACCGCCGCGTCGACGAGGCACTGCAGGGAGCCCTCTCGGGCACCACTGCGCCCGTCGCGGAACCCTTCGTGCGAGTCGGCTCCTGGATCGGCGGAGACCGCGATGGCAACCCGTTCGTGACGGCGAAGGTCAGCAGGCAGGCGGCGGTCATCGCTTCCGAGCACGTCCTGCTGGGCCTCGAGCGCGCCTCTGCCCGCATCGGCCGCACGCTCACGCTCGGCTCGGACACGACTCCCCTCGACGCAGCGGCGGCAACTCTGCTCGCCCGCCTCGGCAGCGCCGATGAGGCCGCCGCAGCCGAGATCGCGCAGCGCTCTCCCGGGGAGCCGCACCGCCGCGTGCTGCTGCTCATCGCGCGACGCATCGAGGCCACCCGACGCCGCAACGCGGACCTCGCGTACAAGGTGCCGGACGAGCTGCTGCGCGAGCTGCGCATCCTGCAGGCGTCCCTCGTGTCGGCCGGCGCGGGTCGCCACGCTTACGGCGAGCTCCAGCACCTCATCTGGCAGGTGGAGACGTTCGGCTTCCATCTCACGGAGCTCGAGGTGCGCCAGCACTCCCAGGTGCACCGCAAGGTGCTTGCCGAGCTCGCAGACCAAGCCACTGGCGGGGAGCCGAGCGAGCTGGCCGCCGAGGTGCTCGACGTGTTCCGTTCCATCGCGTTCATCCAGGAGCGCCACGGGCCGCGCGCCGCCGGACGCTACATCGTGTCCTTCACGCAGTCCTCCGAGGACATCGCGAACGTGTACAAGCTCGCTGTGGCAGCGACGGGGCCGGGCGCGACGCCACCATCCCTCAACGTGATCCCCCTCTTTGAGACGTTCGCCGACTTGCAAGCCGCGCCGCGCATCCTCGCCGAGATGCTCGAGCAACCCGAAGTCGGAGAACTCCTTGCCGCCAATGGACGCAAGCTCGAGGTCATGCTCGGCTACTCCGACTCGTCGAAGGACGTCGGCCCGGTCGCCGCGACGCTCGCGCTCTACGAGGCGCAGAGTCAGATCGCTGCCTGGGCACGTGAGAACGACATCGAGCTGACGCTCTTCCATGGGCGCGGAGGAGCCCTGGGCCGCGGTGGCGGTCCAGCGAATGTGGCGATTCTCGCTCAGCCGCCGCACTCGGTCGACGGCCGCTTCAAGTTGACCGAGCAGGGCGAGGTCATCTTCGCCAGGTACGGCGACCCCGACATCGCAGCGCGCCACATCGATCAGGTCATCTCGGCGACGCTTCTGGCCTCAGCTCCCTCGACGGAGGCGCGCAACGCGGATGCCGCCGAGAAGTACTCCGGCGTCGCTGCCACGATGGATTCGGCCTCACGTGAGCGATTCTTCGCGCTGGTGAAGGCGCCAGGGTTCGCCCCCTGGTTCGCTCGAGTCACCCCGATGGAAGAGGTCGGGATGCTCGCGCTCGGCTCGAGGCCGGCACGCCGCGGCCTGTCGGTCGAGTCGCTCGAGGACCTGCGCGCCATCCCGTGGGTGTTCGCGTGGACGCAGGCGCGCATCAACCTCACCGGCTGGTTCGGGCTGGGAACCGCCCTGGAGGCCGTCGGCGACCTCGACCAGCTGCAGGCCGCCTACGCGGAGTGGCCGCTGTTCCGTTCGATGATCGACAACGTCGCGATGAGCCTCGCCAAGACGGATGCGCGCATCGCGCGCCGCTACCTCGAACTGGGCGACCGGCCCGAGCTCGCAGAGCTGGTGACCGGCGAGCTGGACCTCACGGCAAGCTGGGTCACCCGCATCACGGGCGGTGCGGAGCTGCTCGAGCGCAAGCCCGTGCTCCAGAGGGCCGTCAAGATGCGCAGCCCCTACGTGGACGCGCTCTCACTGCTGCAGCTTCGTGCACTGCGTCGGCTTCGCGACGACGATAGGAAGCCCGACGCCGCTGAGGCGGCCGAGCTCCAGAGGCTCCTGCTGCTTTCCGTCAACGGCGTCGCTGCTGGTTTGCAGAACACGGGCTGACGCGAACAATCCACGACGAAGCGGGCATTCGCACACACGTGCGGATGCCCGCTCGGTTTTAGGATGCTGGCGAGCTGGCGAAGGCGACGAGGCTGAGGAGTTGCTGCGCGACGGCATCGAAGTCGTCGATATCGCGAGTCGCGCGGCTGACAAGCACGGCGCCCTCTGCGCCGGCGATGAGCGTTGTTGCCAGGGCCTTGGCCGCCTCGTGCGGGACTCCACCCGTAACCAATAGGCCTGCGAGCTCATGAGTCCACCCACGGAAGACACGACCCGCGGCGTCAACGAGGTCTGCGTTGTCGGTTGCAACTGTCACTGCCACCACCGAGCACCCGGTGGAGAAGTCGAGCTGCACCAGGAGTGAGCGCCAGAGGTCGAGGAACGCGGCGGTGACGCCGGCGGCCGGCTCCCCATCGAGCTCCTTCATCCGCATCAGCGTGCGATGGCCGGCGAGTTCGACTGCTTCGCCGACCAACTGGTCTTTGCCCCGCGGGAAGTGGTGGTAGATCGAGCCCCGCGGAGCCTTCGTCAGTGCGATGACCTCGCTGAACGACGTCGCTTGAATCCCCCTCTGCGCGAGGAGCTGGATCGCGCCCTCGACCATTCGGTCACGCACAACTGCGGTCATCTGGACCTCCCGTTTTCTATGGTCTCATTGTCGCGCCAGCCGCCTGATTTGTGAATTCGCATTGACTATGACGACCATCATAGTTCAGAGTCTTCTTTACACGGCGAGAGACGCCGCGCACTGAAGGAGCACCACCATGCCGATGATCGACGTCTACGCCACCCAGGGAACGTTCACCGACCCGCACGCGCTTGCCACTCGTCTCGCGACGGCCGTCATGACGATCGAACAGGTCCCGAACATCCCGATGTTCCGCAAGAACACCGCAGCGTTTGTGCACGACCTACCCGAGGGGTCGATCTCCAACGTCGACGGCGACAGCAACTACGTGCGCGTCCAGGTGCTGACCAACGCCGGCGCCCTCGACCGTGAGAAGCAGCTCGCCGTCGTGAGCGAGCTCACTGCAATCGTCGCCGACGCAGCGGGCGACCCCGCCCTCATCGACCGCACGTGGGTCATGCTCACGGAGGCCGTGGCAGGCGGATGGGGCCTCCACGGCGTCGCGCACACGAATGACGAGCTCGTGACTGCCGCTCGCGCCGAGATAGCGCAGCTGCAGGCTCGCGCCTAGGCTGCGCGAGAACGAGGATCTGGTCTCCACCCCGCCCGCGTGGCGACCAGATCCTCGTTCTCGCACCGAGGGGTCCAGGGCTCTAGACCAGCCACTGCCACTGAGAGATTCCTTAGCCGAGGATCTCGCCGTCGACATAAACCCAGCGGCCACCCTCACGAACGAAGCGGCTGCGCTCGTGGAGCAGACCGGTACCGTCGGAGTCGCGATAGGACGCGCGGAACTCGACGATGCCAGTCTTCGCCCCCGCACCGCCGTCAAGAGTGTCGACGATCTGCAGGCGCCGCCAGACCGTGCCGTCGTTGAGGTCGATCTCGTCGGGCCGCGTCTCGTCTGCCCACGTCTCGGCCAGGTAGCCGGGCAGACCGAGCGCAAACGCCGAATAGCGGGAGCGCATGAGGGCCTCAGCCGTCGGGGCAGGGAGGCCGTCGTGGAAGGCTCCGCAGCACTCGGAGTACTCACTCCGGCTGCCGCACGGGCAGGGCCTAGTTGGCGGCGTGGCGGCGTCCGGCCCGGCGGCCGCACCGGCTTCGACCGCACCGGCTTCGGCCGCCCCTTCTGCCCCTGCCGTCGCGGTCACTCCCCGGCCGTCGCTGGTTTCGTGGCCACCCCGTCGAGCCAGAGTGTGTCGGATTCGTCGCCGTGGGCTCCGGGCTTGCCGACGTGTCTGTCGCTGATCTGCGGTCCGTTCTTGATGACGTGCACAAGCGCCATACCGTGCCCGCGGCCCAGGTCGTAGTCCTCCTTCAGCCAGGCGAGGATGACACCGGCTTTGGTGTCGGGTGCGTCGAAGCCCTTCTCCTGCGCGATGGCGATGAACTGCCGCGGAGTGAGGCCCGTCTTGCCCTCGATGTTGTCGAGATACGACTGGAATGACATGGATGTTCCCTCCCTCGGTTCGCCGCCGATCGGCGACCGTGCTGGCATCCTAGCGAGCGCTCTACCTCCCAACTCCCTGCGGATCGGGCACCGGGCACGACAACGGGAGGAAGATGTGGCTATGTCGCACCATCCAGCATTGTCGCGGCCGCTGTTCCACGACGCAGACCAGAATTTCGAAGCCAAGATCGTCCTCGGCTCTGTCGGCGCGGGTGCCGGCGACCTTGGGGAGATCTTCGCGACGCTCGCCGCCATCGAGGATGGCAAGCGGGAGTCGTGGATTAGGGCCTGGTTCGCGAGGGCCCAGGCCACGCAGCGGCTCGCGGAGGTCTCGACGAGCAGTGGGCGCAACGCGACCGCGTCCGCTCAGTGGCTGCGCGCATCCGCCTACTACGGCCATGCCCTCAACTCGATCGCGTCGATCGGCGATGCCGACGGGTATGCCAACGCGTTCGCCATGCACCGCGCGGCCTGGGATCGCTTCGCGGGGCTTCGGCGTGTACCGCTCGAGCGCCTCTCGATCAGGTACGGCAAGGGCAGTCTGCCCGGCTACCTGCAGCGGCCGGATGCGCCGGCCGCTGCGGATGACGGTAGCCGTGACGCCCCTCTGCTGGTGCTCGTCAACGGCAGCGACGGGACGCTCACTGATCTGTACGCGACCATTGGCGCTTCAGCCGCGGCCCGCGGCTACGCGGTCCTCTCCTTCGACGGGCCGGGCCAGCAGAGTCAGCTGATTGCGGGTTCGCACTTCAGGCCTGACTTCGAGGCCGTGCTGACGCCGGTTCTCGATCACGCCATGTCCCTGCCCGGCATCGACGCATCGCGCATCGCTGTCTACGGCGTGAGCCAGGCCGGGTACTGGGTGCCGCGGGCGCTGGCCTTCGAGCACCGCGTGGCCGCGGCGATCGTCGACCCCGGCGTGACGGACGTGTCGACCTCCTGGGTCAAGCACCTGCCGTCGACGTTGCGCCACGAGCTCGAGAAGGGCGATTCGAAGCACTTCGACCAGTACATGAAGCTTGGCCTGGGCCACAGCGCAGCAGAGCGTGCCGTGTGGAGCTTCCGCGCGAAGCCCTACTCGAGCACCGGCTACTTTGCGGTCTACCGCGAGGTCGAGAAGTACCGTCTGACACCGGATCTGGTGGGGTCGATCACGACTCCGCTGCTCGTCACAGCGCCGGAGAACGAGCAGTTCTGGCCCGGCCAGTCGGAGCAGCTCGCGGCGTGGGTTTCCGACTCCGAGCTTGTCCAGTTCACGGCCGTCAACGGCGCCGACTCGCACTGCGAGCCGCTCGCCCGCACCGCGGTCAACGAGGTGTTGCTCGATTGGCTCGATGCACGCCTCTCGCGCGCGGAAGCTCCGACGCTAGCCGTTGCGGCGACTGCCTAGACGTCAGCGGCGGGCGGCGGCGGGCTGCCCGGCCGCCGCCTACTCACCTGACGGCTACTCGCTGCGCTTCGCCACGAGCGCTTCGCGAACCTGTCGGCGCAGCACCTTGCCGATGAGCGACTTCGGTAGCTCGTCGACCCGCACGACTCGCTTCGGCACCTTGTAGGAAGCGAGGCGCGACCGACAGAAGTCTCGGAGGGCGTCGGCGTCGAAGGTCGCGCCGTCGCGCAGGACGACGGCGGCGGTCACGTCCTCGCCGCCGGAAGAGCGAGGGAGGCCGACGACGGCGGCTCCCTCGACGTCAGGGTGAGCCGTGAGCGCTTCCTCGACCTCGGAGGGCGAAACGTTGAACCCTCCCGTGATGATGAGCTCCTTCTTGCGGTCGACGACCGTGACGAAGCCGTCTTCCGAGACGGTGACGATGTCGCCGGTGCGGAGCCACCCTCCGGCGAGCAGCACCTCGCGTGTCTCGTCGGGCCGCTTCCAGTAGCCCTGGAAGACCTGGGGTCCGCGGATGAGCAGCTCGCCCGATTCTCCGGCGGCACGGTCGACGCTCGGATCGTCCGGGTCGACGACGCGGATGTGCGTGCTCGGGAACGGCACACCAACAGTGCCGGGGCGGCGGGTCGGGCCGACGGGGTTGCCGAGCGCGACGGGCGACGTCTCGGTCATGCCGTATCCCTCGACGAGCAGCCCACCGGTGACCTCTTCCCAGCGCTCCACGGTTTTCACGGGAAGGCTCATGGCGCCGGAGATGGCGAAGCGGATGCTCGTGAAGCTGACGCCCTTGCGGGAGGCGGCCCGCGACAGGGCGTCGTAGATGGGCGGCACGGCGGGCAGGAACGTGGGAGGTGACGTCTTGGCTGCCGCGACCACGAGTTCGACGTCGAACTTCGGGAAGAGCACGAGCCTCGCACCGATGCTCATCGCGAAGGTCAGGCAGAGCGTCATCCCGTAAGCGTGGAAGAGCGGGAGAACGCCGTAGAAGATCTCACGCCCCTCGGTGAGGCCGGGGACCCAGGCCCGGCCCTGCGCAGCATTGGCGCGCAGGTTGCGGTGGGTGAGAATTGCGCCCTTGGGGCTGCCCGTCGTCCCGCTCGTGTACTGCAGGAGCGCGACGTCGTCGAGGGCGGGGCTTGGCACCCGCTTCGAGATGCGCTTGGCGTTCGAGATGCGCTCCCACTTCAGCACGCGGCGGTCCGACGGGCTCGCCGTCAGGGCGTCGCGGGACTCCCTCGCTTTGGCGATGGGCAAACGCAGTGCGAGCCGCTTGCCGAAGGGAAGCGCCGTGGTCATGTCGACGGCGATGACCGTCTCGGGGACGACGTCGCTTGGCAGCTCGGAGATGAGGTCGGCGACTTTGTCCCACACGATTGCGATCTTCGCGCCGTGGTCTTCGAACTGGTGCCGCAGCTCGCGGGCCGTGTAGAGCGGGTTGTGCTCGATCACGATGGCGCCGAGTCGGAGGGAAGCATAGAAGGCGATGACGTGCTGGGGGCAGTTGGGGAGCACAAGTGCCACGCGGTCCCCCGCGCCGACGCCCAGCTTTCGGAGCCCCTCAGCAGCCCTGGCGACCTGCTCCCCGAGCTCGCCGTAGCTCGTCTCGGCACCGAAGAATTCGAGGGCCGGGCGCGAGCCGAAGCGCTTCACGGCGTTGTCGAGCAGGTCGACAAGCGACTCCTTGACCTCCGGGATGTCGTGCGGCACGTCGTCCGCGTACGCGGCTAGCCAGGGCCGGGCCGCGAGGGCGGAGCTGTTGCTGGTCTCGTTGGCGTCGTTCACCAGGGTCCCTTCGAAGATCACGGCTGCGCGCACAGCGGTGCGCTCGAAGCCTAAGACGAGCCACTTGTGCTGGAGCCGTGCGTGTCGCCGCGGCACTGCACGGGCCCGGGTGCGCATCCGCTCCCAAACGAGGTCGAGGCCAAACGCATAGCCTCTCCATAGAAAAGTGCTTCAAGCTACAACTATGAAGAAGCCATCGAAGAAAGCCACCATCGGCATCGTCATCGCGGCTGTCGTCGTGGTGATCGGCATCGCCGCCGCAGTGTTCGGCCCCATGATCTACCGCGATGTCATCGCCGAGCCCGCTGCCGAGGCCCCCGCCCTCGAAATCGAGTCGACGACACCAAGCTCGGCTGACGCCAGCACCCTCGCCGGTTCGTGGACCGTCGCCGCGGGCTCCTACGCCGGCTACCGCGTCGACGAAGTCCTCAACGGCACCGACGTGACCGTGACGGGCCGCACCGAGACGGTCTCTGGCGCCCTCACGACCACCGAGACCGAGCTGACGGCGGCGGACATCACGGTCGACGTCGCATCCATCGCAACCGACGAGGAGCGCCGCGACGAGTACTTCCGCAGCTCAGCGCTCGACACCGCCACGAACCCCGAGGCCACCTTCACGCTCGACGAGCCGGTCGCCGCGCTCGAAGGGCTCGCCGAGGGCGCACAGGAGACGATCCCCGCCACCGGAACGCTGACCCTCAACGGCGTCAGCCAAGAGGTGACCATCGACATCACGGCCGGCATCGACGGCGACAACGTGCAGGTCGCCGGCAGTATCCCCGTGACCTTCGCCGACTACGGCGTCGAAGCCCCGAACCTTGGCTTCGTCTCGGTGGAGCCAACCGGCGATGTCGAGTTCCTCCTGGTGCTCGAGCGCGCCTAGGAGCTAGTCTCCGCGGCTCAGCCACCCCTCTTCAGTCCGCCCGGCTGCATCCTCCCCGCTGCATCCTCCCCGCGCGCCTGACCAACTTGCGTGACGCAACCGGCTGGTCCAGCCGAAAACTCGGTGAAGATCATCCGCCCGTCACGCAAGTTGGTCAGCGGCGCTTCGGTGAGGGAGCCCGTCGACCTGTCTGCGGGGCTCAGGTTGAGGAATCGAGCGCGTCGATCTTCCCTTGGAGCACGCGGCGCTGCTGCTCGTTGCCCGTGAGCTCGACGGCGACGCGCAGCTCCGAGCGTGCCTCGTCGGTCCTTCCCAACTGCAGAAGCAGTTCGCCGCGGATGCTCGCCAGCAGCGGGCCGCGACCGAGGGCACCGGATGCGCCCGGCCGGTCGACGATCGAGAGGGCCGTCGCGGGTCCGGTCGCCATGGAGACGGCGACGGCGCGGTTGAGTTCGACGATGGGACTGGGGGCCAGCCGCCCAAGAACCTCGTAGAGCAGGACGATCTGAGGCCAGTCGGTGTCCTGTACGGATACGGCCACCGCGTGGCGTTCGGCGATGGCGGCTTGCAGACAGTAGCTGCCTCGGCCTTTGCCGAGCGCATCCGCCTTGGCCAGCAGGGCTCTGCCGCGGAGGATCGCGGAGCGGTCCCAGCGACGCCTGTCTTGGTCCGCGAGGAGGATCGGAGTGCCGTCCGGGGCTTCCCGGGCCGCGAAGCGCGAGCTCTGGAGTTCCATGAGCGCGACGAGTCCGAGCACCTCCGGCTCGCGCGGGATCATGCTGCTGAGGGTTCGGCCGAGGCGCAGGGCCTCCGCGGCGAGATCGGACCTCAGCCAGCGGTCACCCGAGCTGGCGGCGTAGCCCTCTGTAAAGATCAAGTAGATGACGGCGAGCACGCCGCTGAGGCGCGCCGACCACTCGCTCGGGTCGGGCGTCTCGAAGGGCACTCTTGCCGCGGCGAGGCTCTTCTTGGCGCGCACGATGCGCTGTTGCACGGTCGCGACGGGGATCAGGAAGAGGCGCGCAATCTCGTCGGTGGTGAGGCCGGCGACGATCCGCAGCGTAAGGGCCACTTGCGCCTCGCGCGAGAGGGCAGGGTGGCAGGCGACAAAGACCAGGCGGAGCACGTCGTCGCTGATCGGCTCCCAAGCGTCGCCGGCAGCCGCATCCATTTCGCTGAGGTCGCGGGCGATGGCGCTGTATCGGTCGTCGAGCCGCTCGCGGCGGCGCCAACCGTCGATCGCCTTGCGCTTCGCGACGGCCGTGAGCCAGGCGCCCGGGTTGACCGGGACTCCCGAGAGTGGCCACTGCGTCAGGGCGTCGGCGACGGCCTCCTGCGCGAGGTCCTCGGCCAGGCCGACGTCCCCCACGACCCGAGTGAGAGTTGCAACGATGCGGGCGCTCTCGATGCGCCAGACGGCCTCGATGGCCGCCGCGGACGCGGGCTGACCTGGCGAATTCGGCCCGCCCGGCTGACCTGGCGCGTTCTGCTGGCCCGGCTGGTCCTGCTGGCTCGGCGAGTTCGGCTGTCCCTGCTGACGCTGCTGACCATGCTGACCCTTCTGGACGGGCGCATTGCGCGAACCGAGCGAGCCTGTTGCGGCGGATGAGCGGACGGCCACGTGGTCGTCCGCTTCACCGCCGCCTTCTGAGGCGTTCATGGCCGTGGCCACCGCTCTAGGTTTGGGCTCGGGGCTCAGGCGCCTGCCTGCTCCTCGCGCCAGCCTTCTTCCTTGCGGAGGAACTCGTTGTCTTCGTGGCCCGCGAAGTCGCTCATATCGGTGACGCGGCGCACTTCGAGCTTGGAGCCCGGTCCCTGCAGCGGGGCTCGTGATGCCCACTGGATGGCTTCGTCGCGGGTGGCGGTCTCGATGATCCAGAAGCCGTTGAAGAGCTCGTGGGTCTCGCCGTACGGCCCGTCGGTGACGACGGGCTGCTCGCCCGTGAAGTCCACGACGAACGCGGTGCTGAGGTCGTCCGCGAGGCCTTCGCCCGCGAGCAGGACGCCGGCTTCCATCATCGACTCGTTGTACTTGCCCATGGCGTTGATGATCTCGGTGAAGTCGACGTTTTCGTAGGCGGCCTTGGCTTCGTCGGTGGCGCGCATGATGAGCATGAACTTCATGGTGATTCTCCTTGTTAGCGACCCTCGGGGCCGATTCCCGGGTGCCGATCAGCACCCGTCTACTATGGCGTCGAACGGCGGGTCGCGAAATCGACACGCGCCGTGAATTTTCTTGAGAATCTTTTCTGGAGGCTCTTCTGGGCGACGGTGGGCGCATCCCCAAGTCGGCTTGATAGCTTCCGGGCATGACGAGCGATTTCGAACCACGCGTCGACCGGGTCTCGAGGGTGCTGCCGGCGAGCGCATCCAGGATCTTTGGGGCTCTGCTCGATCAGGCTGCGCTCGAGTCGTGGTTGCCGCCGGCTGGGATGACCGGCTCGTATCGGCGCTTCGAGCCCTGGGTTGGCGGGCGCAGCGTGCTCGAGCTCACGTATTCGGAGGCTCCGGCGGGCGGCGGGAAGACGTCCGAGTCGCTGGATGTGTCGGAATCCGTGCTCGTGGAGTTGGTGGATGGCGAACGCATTGCCCAGCAGGTGGTGTTCGAGTCGGATGATCCGCGATTCTCGGGCACGATGACGATGGTTTGGGAGCTGGCGGAGTTCCCGGGCGGGACGCTGGTGACGGTGTCGGCGTACGACGTGCCGAGCGGAATCAGCCAGTCGGATCATGTCGACGGGATCTCCTCGTCGCTCGAGAACCTGTCGACGTTTGTGGGGCGCTCGTGAAGCAGCAGGTGAATTTCGTGACGTTCGCGACGCGGGATCTTGACGCGGCGCGGCGCTTCTACGTGGAGGCGCTCGGCTGGGAGCCGCTGCTGGATGTGGCGGGTGAGATCGTGTTCTTCCAGCTCGGGGCCGGGCAGGTGCTCGGATTCTTCGACGCGGACAAGTTCAACCGTGACCTTGGAACTGGGGAGGACCGCTCGCAGGTTTCCGGGGTGACGTTGGCGCACAACGTGGGCAGCCGCGAGGAGGTTGTGTCCGTGGTCTCGGCGATGGCGGCGGGTGGCGGCGTGACGCTGAAGGTGCCGCAGGAGGGCGACTTCGGCGGGGTCTTCCATGGTCTGGTCGAGGACCCGAACGGAGTGGTTTGGGAGGTCGCGCACAACCCGGGGTGGGGTGTGCTCGCCGACGGCACCGTCGTGTTCGGTCAGGACGAGTAGCGAAGCAACTCCTAGGCGTCAGGACGGGGCAGCTTCAGCAGCGTGGCTGCTCGGGGTGCTCGTTGCAGTCGCCGACGGTGATGACGGTGTCGGCGTTGAAGAGCTCAAGGGCAACGGTGGTGGATGCGCGGTTGAGTGTGCCGGTCACCGGGATGCTCGAGCCGCTCGCGAGGGTCACGACGGCCGTGTAGACGACGGTGACGGATGCCTCGACTGTGGCTTTCTCGGCGTAGACGTGGCTTGTTGCGGTGGCGCTGAAGTCGTCCTGGCCGAGGGTGGCCCAGGATGCGCCGGGCGTTGTTGTCTCCTGCGTGGTTCCGTCGCCGTAGTCCCACCGGTAGGTGACCGGGGTGAAGGTCACGGTGACGGGGTGCCCGAGGACGCTTCCGGCGGCGCTGTGCTTGGTGGCGGCCGTGTAGAAGTTCGTGTGGGAGCCGACGATGCTCCACGTCGAGGGTTCCGCGGTGAGGGTCACTGATGCCGGCGCGAGCGTGAGGACGTCGCTGATCGTGAAGCTCGTCGGTGGGCGCGGAGGTGTTGTCGTGGGGCCTCCCCCGCCTCCCCCGCCAGCGTCGCAGGCGCGACAGAGAACGGGAGTGAGGAGTGAGCTCATGGGAGAGGCGAGGGCGCTGGCGCTCGGCGTGAACGGCGGCGGGCCGCCGCTCGCGCCACCGCCCGATCCGCCGCTGTCTCCGCCACCGCCGTCATAAGCCCAGGTGTCGTCGGACGAGTAGCCGTCGCCGGATCCCCCACCGTCATACGAGTCCGAGGGACCGGGGTCACCCACGTAGGTCTCTTCCACGTTCACGCTGACGCTGTCACCGTCGGTAGACGCGCCACCGCAGGCACCTGTCTGAATCTCAAAGTCTGCGCATGTCAACACGATGGCTGTCGGGGAAGCTGGAGCGAGACCACCGGTCGCCAGCGCCAGCGCTAGCAGGAACTCGGGCCAGACCACGGCAGGGTCTCCATGAGGCGAAAGTTCGGGCTGATGCCCTCCACTCTAAAAACAACTGGAACCCGCATGGGCACATCCGGGCTCCGAGCATTCTCACCAGCAGAGTTCGTGAGCTGAGTCCCGGAGATGTCGTAGCACCCATATGACTGGATGCTAGCTAGCCCATCGGCCGCCACGACACTCTGGATCTGCAGAGAATCAACCTCCTTGTTGCCGGTCACCACGAGTCCCTCAGCAGCGAGTTCTTCGTTGCTCGTTCGGACCTGCGAAACATACTGACTGCTGGCAATCGCTTCCAGCTCTGCGTAACTACCCGAGGTCCGCGCATCTGATTCCGCCGTTGAGGCTTTCCGCACCAGCTCTTCCACGATCGCGAGGGCTTCTTCGTTGCTCGGGAGCACTGGCGCGGCGCTTGCTGCGGCGGCAGTGCTGGGGGTCGGGGGCGACGGGGTCTCTTGGGGCGTGCATCCGCTTGCCCCTATGGCCGCGCCGAAGCTGAGCATGGCTAGCAGCACGGTACATATCGACCGTCTGCGCTTCTCCCCTGAGTGCATGGGCGTCAAGCTAGCGTCTTCGTGAAGTCGGCGCAGAAGTTATCCACAGCTCAACCTCAGTGGGTTTGTTCTGGCTAGCATCGGGGCGTGACTACTCGCAGCGAATGGATCGAGCACCGCCGCGGCGACGGCGAGCTTCTCGGTTGGATGCGCCCGGCCGGCGAGGCTTTCGTCGTGATCGACCTGCTCGGGCGTGCAATTTCCGAGCCGCTTGATTGGTTCGACGCGGAGTCCCTTCTGGAGGCGACGGGCATGAGTTACCTCGCTGACGCCTATGAGCTGCGCCTCGAGGATGGCGAGTGGACTCGCGTGCGAATCACGGAGGTGTCGGCGAGCCGCGTTCGTGTGAAGCTCGAGGACTGGGGCGACATGAAGGCGCCGACTCGCGAATACATCCTCCCGTTCCCACCGATGGGTGACCTTCGGCTCTTCGAGGGCAGCTGACGCTCCGCCGAGCTGAGTCGTGCGCGGCAGAGGCCCCGCGGCTTTAGCGGCGTGCTGCAAGCGGTGCAGTGCGGAGCAAGCGGTGCGGAGCAAGCGGTGCGGAGCCGAGCGGTGCCGTGCCGAGCCGAGCGGTGCGGATCCGAGCCAAGCGGTGCAGTGCCGAGCGGTGCAGTGCAGTGCCGAGCGGTGTGGTGCACTCCGATGCGGCCGGGGGCCTTCCGGCGTCACAGTCTCGGTTCGCGGTCAGGGTCGTGTCATTGGATTGTGGTCGCGACGCTGCGGCGCCCGTTTGAGACGGGCGGCTTGTGCGCTCCGTCGCTTTCGCCACGATGAAGGGAGCACGTCTATGGGCTACATCAAGGTCGGGACGCAGAACAGCACGGACATCGAGCTGTACTACGAGGATCACGGCGCTGGACAGCCAGTGGTGCTCATTCACGGCTACCCGTTGAACGGGGCGAGCTGGGAGCGGCAGACGCGCGAACTGCTTTCGGCTGGCTACAGGGTGATCACGTACGACCGTCGAGGCTTCGGCCAGTCGAGCAAGGTCACGGAGGGCTACGACTACGACACGTTCGCGAGCGACCTGAGCGTGGTGCTCGAGACGCTGGATCTGCGGAATGTGATCTTGGTTGGTTTCTCGATGGGAACCGGCGAACTCGCCCGCTACGTCGGGCGGCACGGTCACGAGCGGATCGCGAAGCTTGCGTTCTTGGCGTCGCTTGAGCCGTTCCTGGTGCAGCGCGACGACAACCCCACAGGTGTTCCGCAGGAGGTGTTCGATGGGATCTCCGAGAACGCGCAGGCTGACAGGTTCGCGTGGTTCACGAACTTCTACAAGGACTTCTACAACCTCGACGAGAACCTGGGGTCACGCATCAGCCGGGAGGTTGTGGATGCGAACTGGACGACCGCCACCCAGTCGGCGCCGGTCGCCGCTTACGCCGTCGTGCCGACGTGGATCGAGGACTTCCGAGAGGACGTCGCCGCGGTTCGGGCGAGCGGCAAGCCTGCGCTGATTCTGCACGGTACGAGCGACAACATTCTGCCGATCGATTCGACGGGGCGTCCGTTCCATGCGGCGTTCCCGGAGGCCGAGTACGTCGAGGTCGAGGGCGCCCCGCACGGGCTGCTCTGGACGCACGCCGACGAGGTCAACGAGGCACTCCTGAAGTTCGTCAAGGCTTAGAGGGCGGGTCGTTCCGGGCCGGGTGCGCAGTTCAGTTGCGAGTTGCGCTCCCGACCCTCCGTCGGTTCTGCCGAGCCCGCCTGTCGCCCTGAAGGGGCGAACGGCGAGCGCACTGTGCCGTTGCCGTATTGGGTGGCGTCTCCAGTGACCGGCCCAACTCAACGGTGCAGGTTCTGAGTTCGTCGGCTCTGCTCGACTTCCGCGGTTCCGAGTCCGGCGGCTCCACTCGCGTTCCGCGGTTCTGAGTTCGTCAGCCCACTCGCGTTCCGCGGTACCGAGTCCGGTGGCTTTACTCGCGTTCTGCGGTTTCAGGTTCTGCGGTTCCACTCTGGGCGAGGGGCATCGATGCGCTCAGGCATGCGGCGGCGCGGGGTCCGGCGTCGGACGTGGTGGGCGACGCTCGCCACGACTCTCCACCTGCCATCGGGACGGAGGATGAGGGTGAGTCTGCCGCGGTGGACTTCGTGGTGGTGGAAGGAGCACAGCAGGATGCCGTCTTTCACGTCGGTTGGTCCGCCTTCGCTCCAGGGCACGGCGTGGTGTGTTTCGCACCAGCGTGCTGGCGCTCGGCAGCCGGGAGCTCGGCAGTGTCGGTCTCTGACGAAGATCGCCCGCCGCTGGCCCGTCGTGAAGAGTCGTCGGCGCCTGCCGAGGTCGAGGATCTCCCCATTCGAGCCCCGGACTGCGACGCGGATGAACCCGTCGCACATGACTTTCGCGGCGAATGACGCCGGGACGGGTTCGCCGGTGTGCTCGAAGTGGGACACGTCCTCGGGACGCGCAGGGTTTCCCTCGAGCCCAGCCTCGGTGGTCACGACGACGAGCGTGGGCGCTTCCCCGCCGATGCGGGGCGCGTCGGTCGATTCGGCGTAGGACGTCAGAATCGAGGCGAGCGCGTCCATGCGCCGCTGCGGCTGCGTGCGCAGATCCTCCAATGGGGCCTCGGCGTCACCGTGCTCGTGGTTGTCGTCGTCGCTGCGAGGGTCGTCGCCGTCGCCGTCGTTGGCGGCGGCGGAGTCAGCGCCCGCGTCAGCGCCGGCGTCGTCGCTGTCGAGGGGCGCGCCGTCCGTGCCGAGGGCCGCGGCGTGCGGCTCCCCGCAACTCGTCGCCGCGGGGAACTCCACCGCCCGGCGAGGCGAGAGGAGCGCGTCAATATCCAAGATCAGCTGCTCACCCTGCTCCGGCGTCGCGACGAACTTGCCCGTGATCGCCCCATCAGCGCGCCGCGACCACCACAAACCCCGCTCCGCCGCGATCTTCTCCGACCGCGGCTCGTCACCATCCGGATCCAGGTACGACACCCACATCGCGGCCTGCACCTCCAGCACCTTCGGCACCGCCGGCTGCTCATCCTCCGGGTTCACCCCACACGCCGACGCCACCAGCTCCGCCTCGGCCAGCGCGAGATCATCGACGTCGACGCGGTCACGCGTGTGCTCAAGACCCTTCGTGATCGCGGCCGCCTGCGCCACCGACATCACCCCCGACGAAACCGCCCGGGACACCGCTGCGAACTTCGCGGGGATCGGCTCCCCCGTCATCCCCATCCGCTCCCGCGTCACGGAAGCCACCTTGACGAGCGTGTTCGCCTCGAACAGCTTCACGCCGAGCACCTGCTCAACCATGCCGGCCAAATCCCGAAACCCCGCCTTGCGTGCGACCGTCTCCGACCGCGGCGACTCATCCTCCCGCCGGAGCATCTCGGCAGCCACTTCCACCAACGCCGCATCCAACACCCGCCGACGAGCCGCCAACTCGTGCAGCACGACCACGATCTCCGCGTCAGGAACTCCGGAAAGTTGGGTTCGAGCCTCGAGGAGCGCATCCACAACAGCCGTCTCACGAGACGAACTTCTGAATGACTCCGATGCCACGGTAACCTCCCCCAAGATCACCACCAGCCTAGCACTCGACCGGGTCAACAACTAGTCCTAGACCAGGCTTTTTCCGCGCATTTAGTATTTAAATTCGACCCAGCTGCGATACGCGTGAAACCCCAGATGGGCAGAGTAAATCCGCTCCGCCACACCCAGGCCCGCACACCAGTCACATATCAAAGATCTAAAGGGACTGAATCGACTTCGGAGCCAATCAGACAGCCGGCCGCCAATCAGCGGTCGACGGCCAACCGCCAGTCAGCAGCCAGCGGCCGCCCCACCCCTTACACGTACTGCGCGTACGCCGGCAGGTCGAGCACGCCGTTGCCGGAGAGCCCGAGGACGATGACTTCTCCGTCGGCCGCCTGGCGCGCGTGCGCGATCGCGCCGGCGACCGCGTGCGTCGACCGCGTGCGTCGACTCGGGTGCCGGAATAATGCCTCCGCTGCGCGCGAAGAGCAGGCCGGCTTCGAATGCGTCGTCCTGCTCGATCGCGATGGCGTCCATGAGGCCGAGGTTCACGGCGTGCGACACCATGGGAGACGTGCCGTGGTAGCGGAGGCCTCCGGCGTGGATGGACGGCGGCACGAAGTCCTTGCCGAGGGTGTGCATCTTGAGCAGGGGCGTGAGCCCTGCGACGTCTCCGAAGTCGTAGCGGTACTCGCCCTGCGTGAGCGACGACGGGCAGGCCGCGGGCTCGCAGGCGACGAGGCGGGTCTTGGTGCCCTCGCGTAGGCGTCCGAGGAATGGGAAGGTGAGGCCGGCGAGGTTCGATCCGCCGCCGGCGCAGCCGAAGATCACGTCGGGCACGGCGTCGCCGGCTTCCGCGAGTTGCTGCATCGCTTCCTGGCCGATGACTGACTGGTGCAGCATGACGTGGTTGAGCACGCTGCCGAGCGCGTAGTGCGCGTTCGGGTCCTGGGCGGCGACCTCGACGGCTTCGCTGATGGCCATGCCAAGTGACCCCGTTGTGTTCGGGTCCTTCGCGAGCATCGCTCGTCCAGCTTCCGTGAGGTCGGAGGGCGACGGATGGCAGACGCCGCCGTACACCTCCATCTGCGCCTTGCGGTACGGCTTGGAGTCGTAGGAGGCGCGCACCTGCCACACCTCGACCTCGAGCCCCAGCAGCGCGCCGGCGAATGAGAGGGAGGCGCCCGCGATAGTAGCGGACGCGGTCAGCCTGCTCCGCGTTGCCCTCCGCGTTCTCTAGGCTGGCCTCATGCCCCGCACTCTGATCCTGCTCCGCCACGCAAAAGCCGAGCATCCGATGACGATCGATGACCGCCAGCGTTCGCTCGCCGATCGCGGCGTTCGCGAGGCTGCTGAGGCCGGAGACTGGCTGCGCGAGCACGCCCCGAAGGTCGACAAAGTGCTCTGCTCCCCCGCTGCGCGCACGCGGCAGACGCTGGAGACCGCCGAGATCCTGGCCCCGGCCGAGTTCCCGAGCGTCCTCTACATGGGCGGCGAGGACGACTACCTCGAGCAGGTCAAAGAGACCGACGCCGAGGTGCAGACGCTGCTGGTCATCGGCCACGAGCCGACCGTGTCCGGCACGGCGATCGCACTGGCCTCGGATAAGGACTCCGAGCTGGCTCTCGAGATCCGCCACGGCTACCCGACTTCAGGCATCACGGTGCTGACATTCCACGGCGAGTGGGATGCGCTGCGCTGGAACTCCGCGAACATCACGGCGTTCCACGCTCCCCGCTAGGAACTCGCTGACGGCGCGCGCTCGCATCCACACGAGATACGCACCCTCGTTCGTCAATGAAGATGCGTCCGCCGCGTGGATGCGACTCAGAGCTCAGGATGCGCATCCACTTTGGGCAGCCCGCTAGAACTCCGCGGCCAGGTCCCGCCGTGCATCCGCTGGCCGAAGTGCCATGCCGATGATCGGGAAGAGCAGCACGGAGAGCATCCCGGCCCCGACCAGCGACGAGGCGAGGGCCGGCTCGAGCACTTTCTCGTCGACGCCGATGGCCGTGACGGCGACGATGATGGGCAGCGCCGTCGAGCTGAGCAGTCCGAGGCTCGCCCGCTCTCGCACCGCGGCCCCCTTGGGCGCGACGAGCTGCGCGGGTACTCCCCTGATGAGCAGCAGCAGCGCGAGGAACACGGGCAGCAGGATGAGCGCCTGGGTGCTCCCGAGGAGCGCGTCGAGGTTGAACGTGACCCCGGTGTAGATGAAGAAGAGCGGCACGAGGAACCCGAACGCGATCGCCTCGATCTTGCTCTCGACCTGCTCCCGGTCTGATTCCGGGGCGCTGCGCATGATGATCTGCCACATGACGCCGGCCGCGAAGGCGCCGAGCAGGATGTCGAGGTCGAGGACCGCGCTGAGCGCGACGAGGCAGGCGAGCGTGAAGATGACCACCCGCACCGCGAACTGCCCGGACGTGTGGAGGCTCGCGCTGACCAGCCGGTGCAGGTGCCCGTGCTGCATGCGCACGGCGACGAGGATCGCGACCCCAGTGATGACAACGAACAGCGCGAGCACAAGCGCTGAGACGCCGGGCGAGCGCGTGCCGAGGAAGACGGAGATAGCGACCAGCGGTCCGAACTCTCCGACGGCCCCCATCGCCGTGGTCGCCCTGCCGAACGGGGAGCCGAGCTCGCCGGCGTCGCGGAGGATGGGGATGAGCGTGCCGAGGGCCGTCGAGCTGAGGGCGATCGCGATGATAACTGCCGCCTCGCCTGGCGCGATGAGGAACCCGGCGGCGAGCCCCATGGCGAGGCTCACGACCCACGCCATCGACGCCCGGCCGAGCACTGTGCCGCCGAGGCTGCGGAAGCGGATCTCGTTGCCTGCCACGAAGAAGAGGGCCGCGAGGCCGAACTCGGAGAGCCAGTCGAGCAGCTCGGACTTGTCGACCCAGCCGAGCAGGCTGGGCCCGATGGCGATGCCGAGCAGGAGCTCGAACACGACGATGGGCACCTTGACCCAGAGCGAGATGCTGCGCGCGAAGAGGGGAGCCAGCACTGCGAGGGCCGGGATGAGGAAGATCCCGGGTTCGGACACGCGCTCAGAGTAACAGCGGGTGCGCGTAGCGTGAGCGAGTCTGTCCGAGTTGAGAGCTTGGCCACGAGAACTGGAGCGGATGCATGAAGCTGCACACGATCACGATGGGTGACGGTCCGAAGAAGGTCGCGCTGGTGCATGGCATCGGGGCGAGCGCCGAGCTCTGGGGGTCGCTCGCGGAGCGCATCGCGGAGTCCGGCGAGTACACGGCGATCGCCGTCGATCTGCGGGGGCACGGCGAGAGTCCGCGGGCGCAGAGCTACCGCCTCGACGAGTTCGTGGACGACCTGTGCGAGACGCTACCGGGCGACCTGCACAGCGCGGTCGGGCACTCGCTTGGCGGGGCGCTGCTCGTTCGGGCTGTGCCGCGCCTCCTGCCCGAACGCGCGGTCTACCTCGATCCTGGTTTCAAGCTCGGGCTGCCAAGCGAGGGTGCCGGGGCGCGCGTCTTCTGGGCCCTCTCCGGTGTCACGCTCCCGCTTGTCATGTTGGCGAGCGCCGCGACGGGCACGGGCGACACGAAGCGCTACTCGGCCGAGACGCGCATCCTCGACAAGCGGGCGAAGCAGCGCTTCGACAAGAAGATGACCGTCGGCATCTTCGACCAGATCGCGCATGCGCCCTACGCGCCGACTGCTCCGGTCGTCCAGTCGACGCTGGTCCTCTCGTCGGAGGGCGAGGCCGTCGCCCCGGCACCGATCCCCGCCGAGCTCGAGGCGCTGGGCTGGGATGTGCGGCATCTGCCGGAAGTCGGGCATCCGTTCTGGCTGCACGACGCCGATGCGACGTTCGGGGCGATCTGCGACGTGCTCTGAGCAGGAGAAGCGCGGATGCACGCGGGCAGTTCTCCCCCGCGCCGTCACGCGCCGCTCCCCTAGGCTGGGCGGCAAATCGATCGAGGAGTGCGCATGCTGTCCGTCGAATATCCGAGAGATGTCATCTTCACTGCGTCCTTGTTCGGCTTCGCGACGTTCGTCTGGGCGGGGTGGGCGCAGGAGCGCCCCAGGCACTGGGCGTGGCGCATCGTCTTTGGCGTGCTGGGCCTCGCGGGGGTCGCCCTCGTCGGCATCACCTTGCCGACCGCGATCAAGAACTGGTCAAGCGCGACGGCCCTGCGGGTCGATTCGGTGCCGTTCACGATCTACATCGCCATGGTCGCGGTCGAGGTCGTCGGCGGCATCATCGCGGCGATCGTCCTCCTGCGCCGCAAGAAGGGCGAGCTCATGGCGCCGGTCATGCTCCTCATTGTGGGGTTGCACTGGGTGCCCATGATCTGGGTGTTCGAGCAGCCGTTCCTCGCCCCGGTCTCGATCTGGGCGATCGCCGTCGCGATCGTCACGTTCTTCCTTCCCAGTGAGAAGCAGGCGCCGAGCTTCTGGTGCGGAATCCTCGGCGCTCCGGTGTTCCTCGTCACGGGCGTTATCTTCGCGATCGTTGGACTCAACGAGTTCGCGAGCATGACCTGCGCGTGCTGATCGCGGCGCGAGCATCCGGTGACTTCCCGTTCACGGCGCCCGGATCTCCTCCGCGCCTGACCTAGCATCAGCCCTCATGGACTTCCTCCCGATCTTCGCGATGGCACTGGTCTTCGCCGTCCTCGGCGTCTGGCAGGCCGGCTGGCCCGCATCCGCGGCGTCGACGGGTCAACGGTGGATGTTCCGCGACCGCGAACCCAACTGGAGTGACGCCTACCTCGGCTACTTCAGGTTCGGCGGCGTCGTCTGGTGCCTGCTGGCGATCGGGGCGACCGTTATGGCCGTCTCGTTCACGTACCGGGCGACGCTCGCCGAGCGGTGCGAGCTGGAGCTCAAGCCTGCACTGGATGCGAACCGCAGCGCCGAGGGCTGGTCCGGCTCGGCCATGCAGTCGTTCGCGGACGAGCACGAGCTGACCCTGAAGACGGACACCTCGAAGGTCGATCTGCCGGAGCTGCCCGACTACGGCTCCATCTACGGACTCGACACGGAGGCGCCCGCGAAGCCGACGCCGCTGGTCACGACGACGTACACGTTCTCGACGATGGGCACCCCTGTGTTGGAGGCATCGGTGCAGACGGGTGGGTACGAGTCGTCGAAGCGCGACTTCGGGCCAGACCCGGCTGTCTGCATGCCCTGAGTGGTGCATCCGCTGCCCCTTCTCGGCGGCAGAATCCGCGACTTGTTAACCTGGTGGTCAGTAGAGCGTCATACGTAACTCGACCAGACATACAGAACCAGGGAAAACAGAACATGAGAATTGCGATCATCGGTGCGGGCCCGAGCGGCATGGCACAGCTTCGAGCGTTCGAGTCGGCGGCCGAGCAGGGGCGGGAGATCCCTGAGATCGTCTGCTTCGAGAAGCAGGCCGACTGGGGCGGGCAGTGGAACTACTCGTGGATGACGGGCCTCGACGAGCACGGCGAGCCGGTCCACTCGAGCATGTATCGCAACCTCTGGTCGAACGGGCCGAAGGAGGCTCTCGAGTTCGCTGATTACAGCTTCGATGAGCACTTCGGCCGCCCCATCTCGTCGTATCCCCCGCGCCCCGCGCTGTGGGACTACATTTCTGGCCGCGTCGAGCGCGCCGGTGTGCGCAAGCACGTGCGCTTCAGCACGGTGGTGCGCTGGGTCGACTTCGACGAGGCGACGCAGCAGTTCACGCTCGTGAGCGAGGACCTCGAGTCGAAGAAGACAAGCCGTGAGGTGTTCGATCGCATCATCGTCGGGTCGGGGCACTTCTCGTTCCCGAAGATGCCGTCGTTCGAGGGCCTCGAGACGTTCCCTGGCCAGGTGAGCCACGCGCACGAGTTCCGTGGTGCGGAGAACCTGCGCGGCAAGGATGTGCTGGTCATCGGGTCGAGCTACTCGGCGGAGGACATCGGCAGCCAGGCGCACAAGATGGGCGCGCGTTCGGTGACGGCGAGCTACCGGACGGCCCCGATGGGGTACGACTGGCCGCTCGGCTTCGAGGAGCGCCCGCTCGTGACGAAGTTCGACGGCTCGACGGCGCACTTCGCTGATGGCACGCAGAAGGACTTCGACGCGGTGGTCCTGTGCACGGGGTACCTGCACAAGTACCCGTTCCTGCCCAGCGAGCTGGCGCTCGACTCGCCAAACAACGTGTACCCGGAGGGCCTCTACAAGGGGGTCGTGTGGGAGCAGAACCCGCACCTCTTCTACCTGGGCGCGCAGGACCAGTGGTTCACGTTCAACATGTTCGACGCGCAGGCGTGGTTCGTGCGCGACGTCATCCTGGGCGACGTTGTGCTGCCCGGGGTGGATGCGCGCCAGGCCGACATCGACGCGTGGCTCGAGCGCTTCCACGCGATCGGCGGGGCAGCGGACGAGATCCGCTTCCAGGCCGACTACACGCGCGACCTCATCGAGGCGACCGATTACCCGATGTTCGATCTCGATGAGGTCGTGGAGATCTTCCTCGCGTGGAAGCACGACAAGGCGGAGGACATCATGGGGTACCGCGACCGCGCATACCGGTCCGTGATGACGGGCACGATCGCATCCACGCACCACACGAAGTGGATCGACGAGCTCGACGACAGCCTCGCCCGGTACTTGGCGCCGCTTCCGGCCGCCGACCCCGCAGCAGATCCTGCCGCAGACGCTGCTGGCGCACCTGCGCTTTGAGCTGGCTCTAGGCTGTCGGGATGAAGCTCAGCCGACACGACGCCGCGATCCGTCTCGATATTCCGCTCGAGATGGCGAAGCGGAACGGCCTTCCCCCGTACATCGCCGAGGATGCGTTGGCGGAGCTGGATGCGAACCCGCCGGCTTGGCTGGCCCAGTCGCGGGCCAACCGGACGGGGAAGCGGCCGGTGTGGGCGACGCTGACGTGCGAGGTGTGCGGGACGGTCGAGAAGGTTCGGCCGAAGAAGTGGTGGCCCGAGTTCACGTATGTGTCGTGCGACAACCACGATCTTGACGAACTGCCGGAGCCTGCCGCCGGGACAACTCGGGAGTTCTCGTACGGCATCGGGACTCGCTTCACGGGTGTCGTCGACGCGTAGGTATATCTGGTTTTTCAGATGGGCAACTCCTATCTGAATATTCAGATACTCGAGTAGTATCTGAATATTCAGATGGGAGTTCGTCATGACTGCACGCGCACGGCTCAATGCACCCGCCGACTTCGGCCTGGCCGTGCAGCAGGCGCGCCTCGAGGCCGGCCTCAGCCAGGCTGAGCTCGCCGAGCGCCTGCAGTTGTCGCAGAGCGCGGTGAGCGAGATCGAGAGCGGGAAGACGACAATCTATCTGCGGCGCCTCTTCGATCTGATGCACGAGTTGGATATCGAGTTGTCTGCAAGCTGGGAGCAGCGGGCCGATGAGTCGGCGGGGCCGCGCTGATGCGATTGGCGGTGGAGCTCTACGGCGTCGAGGTCGGACTGCTCGAGGGTGACGATTCCCGATCCTTCGACTTTGTGGCATCCACGGCCGGCATCGCCGAGTTCGGAACGAACAGCAGCATTTTGGCGGTCGAGCTCCCGCTCGTCGCTCGCCAGACTCGGGCGAAGGCGGGCAGGCGTCGCAACTGGTTCGCGGAGCTTCTGCCGGAGGGCGATCAGTACGAGTACCTGCGCACTCAGGCAGGGCTCCGACCCGGAGACATCCTGGGGTTTCTTGCTCGCTACGGCCGTGACGTGGCGGGTGCGGTGCAGCTCTGGGATGTCGACGATCCGACGGAGCCACGGACGCCCGGCACGAAAGCCGTCGACGACAGTCAGATTCGGGCACTCCTCGAGAACCCGCTGTCGGCTTCGCTCGGGAATCTCGCTGACGTGGGCAAGTCGTCGCTGGCGGGCGTGCAGCCCAAGATCGTACTTGCAGCGACGGAGTCCGCGACGGGTCGGACGCTCTGGAGCCAGGCATTTGGTGGCTTCCCGTCGACGCACATCCTGAAGCCGAGGCTGTCGGCGAACCCGACGGTGATCTTCGACGAGGAGTACGGCGCGCGGCTGGCCCGGCGGCTTGGTCTGGCGTCGTTCTCAACGACTGTCGCCGAGTTCGATGGCCTGCCGGCGCTCGTTGTCGAGAGGTTCGACCGGATCGATGGCCATCGGATCCACCAGGAGGATTTCAGCCAGGTGCTCGGGGCGTCGGGCAGTCAGAAGTACCAGGAGCTGGGTGGCGTCACGAGCTTGAAGCGTGTCGCTCAGGCGTTGCGCGGTCAGTCGCGTTCGACAGATCTGATCGTGCTGGCACGGATGCTCGTGCTCGGTATCGCCGTCGGCAACCTGGACATGCACACCAAGAACCTTGGGTTATTGCACCCTGTTGACGGTCGCACTCGATTGGCTCCCGCGTATGACGTGGTGCCGCAAGCGCATCAGGCTGGGGTGGATGGTCGACTCGGGTTGGCCGTGAACGGTCGCTACGAGCATCACCTGGTCGAGCGTTCGGATGTCGTGTCGGAGGTCGCGTCGTGGGGGCTGCGCGGCGCAGAGCGGCTTGTCAACGAGACGCTCGACGAGGTTCTCGCCGCGGTCGCTACTGAGCAGCCGCTCGTGGGCTCGTACCCGCACCTGGCCGCGCAGATCCGGACTTTTGCGGAGCGATTGCGGTCGGGCGAAGCGGCCGGGCGCTTTCTGCTCGCGGAGTAACGCCTAGCGTTCGCGCGCGTTACGACTCGCTGTTCGCCGGCCGCCACCCGCCGTCGGCGGAGAGCAGGTGCAGCTCTCCGCCGATGGAGGCGTACTGCGTGAACTTGGTCGCCGACATGTCGTTCCAGATGGACCCAATGATGCGGTCTCCTGCGGTGTAGTTGGCGATGAGCTCCATGAAGAACGTGTCGTGCTGGATGAAGTCGTCGTGGAAGTCGGAGGCGAGCCAGAATCGTTCGGTGTCTGAGGTCAGGCCGGCGGCCAGGCCGCACGGCACGCCAGTGAACCAGTCACGCTCGGGGAGGTACTCGGCCCACTGGTAGTGCGGGGTGCCGTCCACCAGGTTGGGGCCACGGCTTGCAGCCGGGTCCTTCGAGACGACCGCTTGTAGATACTCGGTCACCCAGAGGGGCCGGTCTTTGCGGAGTTGGGTCTGGATGGTCATAGAGATCGCGTAGCTCACGCGACCACCCTATTCACCGGGCTCGGGCTGGCTCTTCGCTGACGTCCAGGTCGGGTGCCGTCTGCGCGCTGCCGCGCGGTCGCGCCCGACTGGGCCGGGACCTTTCTCTCGAAACCGCTGCACAGTTTTCACCGGGCATGATCCAGTGGCTCCGAGAGGGCCCGGTTCCTCAGCCCCGAGTGCTGGCCTTCCGGCTCAGGTGCTCGAGGTTCCGGTCGCGCAGCCTGCCGTCACCTCGTGCTCCTTCGTCGCGGAAGGCGCGATGGTGTCGACCCGTTCTTCCCCTGGGGCACCCCACGGCATTCCCCACGTCCCCGGGGAGGTTTATCGGCGTTGTCTAGCGGTTCTAGGCTCAAAGCATCCCCAAAAACTCAGGAGACAGAATGTCGTTCTACCCTGCCCCCGCACAGCCCCCGCAATCAACCTGGCGCTCTCGTATGACTACGTTTTCCTGGATCGTGGCGGGCGTCATGGTGGTACTCCTCCTCATCGCGGCAATAAATGGAGGCATAGGGACATTTCTCGCGCTTGCAGGACTGATGGGGTTTTTGACCGGGCTCTACGTTCTGATTACGCGTAGAAGCAGCTGGGCGGGTCTACCGCGATCGCGCAAGCTGGGTGCCATTGTGCTCGGGGCGGGCCTCGTAGTCGGCATTGTTGGCAGCTCCATCGGTGGAGCTCAAGCTACTCGTGAAACTCCAGTTGCCGCACCTGCTCCGACCGTTACGGTGACTTCCACCGTTCAAGCCCCCACAGAGACCGTGTTCGTCACTGTCACCGCCGAGCCGGTTGTTGCTCCCGTCGCCGAAGCAGTCCCTGCTCCCGACCCTGTTTCTGTGGCAGACCCGGAATTGGATGCGGCGCAGCAAGCCCCCGCTCCGCTTTATGCGGCACCAGAACCTGCGCCCGCCGCTCCTGCACCGGCTCCCCAGCAGAACGTTTCCTTCGCGAACTGCACCGAGGCCAGAGCCGCGGGAGCTGCCCCTGTTCACATCGGCGATCCAGGGTACGCCTCACATCTTGACCGCGATGGCGACGGCGTCGGCTGCGAGAACTGAGGCGGAAACGTCTACGCACTAGCCCGGGAACTCGAATCTTGCTCGCACCATAGACTCGTCGATACGCACGAGCTGTAGGAGAGAATCCCAAAGTGAAGAGAATCGATGTCGTCGGCGCTGTCATAGTCAAGGATGGACGAGTGCTCTGCGCTCAACGGGCTCACAAGGGCACCCTGGGCGGCATGTGGGAGTTCCCGGGAGGCAAAGTCGACACCGGTGAGACGCGTGAAGCCGCGCTCGTCCGAGAAATCGTCGAGGAACTTGACTGCGATGTGAAGGTGGGCGAGCTGATAGTCACAACCGTTCACGCATACGATTTTGCCGAGATTACCCTGACCACGTACTACTGTGATCTGTTGGGCAGCGAGCCACGACTTCTCGAGCACGCAGACAGCAGATGGCTGTTCCCCAAGGAACTCCAGGAATTGGATTGGGCACCTGCCGACATTCCAGCCGTTGAGAAAATTGTAGAACAGCTAGGCCCTCGTGGTTGACTACATCGACCCGCCTGGACCTTTCGAACTTGATCTCCGCTTCGGCTACCTCGACAAGCATCTGACTTCTCCGCGAGTCCGTTCACCTCGCGTTGTCTGGAACGCGCACGAAAACACAATGCTGAGAGTCCTTAAACATCAGCTCTCCGAGAGCGATGAGTTCACGTTCAGCGTCGCGTTCGTTACGGCTCGAGCGATCGCCATGTTGAAGCAAGCCTTCGTGGACTTCCGTGGCCGAGGCCTGATTGTCACTTCCGACTATCTCACTTTCAATGCTCCTGACGCGTTTCATGAACTGTTGGGTCTGGCGGAATTTGGCGTGGAAACTCGCATCCACGGCGCATCAGCATTCCACCCCAAGGGGTACATTTTTCAGCGAGACGACCATGTCACATCGATTTTCGGTAGCTCCAACCTGACCGAGAAGGCTCTGGTCTCGAACCACGAATGGAACCTGCAGGTTTCCGCCAATCGCGGCAGCAACCTTGCTGAGCAGCTCGACACCCTGGTCGCGGAAGAGGTCCAGCGATCGGCGCCCCTAACACAGGCTTGGATAGACGAGTACACGGTCGGCTACCAGAGGCGAAAGTCGTTCGAAGTTTTGGCTCGAAAGCTCGCGGCTGCCGATCTGCGCAACACCACTGCAGGCACGAGCCACGATTCGCCCGCCGCCACGGTCACACCCAACTCAATGCAACTCGAGGCACTTGAGGCGCTTCGGGATTTGCGGGTGAGCGGGCAGACCAAGGGGCTCATCGTCTCCGCCACGGGCACTGGGAAGACCATTCTTGCGGCCCTTGACGTGCGTGCCGTGAAACCACAGACGATGCTCTTCGTCGCACACCGAGAGCAGATCATCGACAAAGCGATGACCGAGTTCCAGCGCGTCCTCAATGAGCCAAGTCACGAGTTCGGCAAACTCTCCGGGACGAGCAAAGATCGCTCAACGAAGTACCTTTTCGCCACGGTCCAAACGCTGTCGCGGCCCGATATGCTGAGCTGGTTCACTCCTGAGGCTTTCGACTACATAATCCTGGACGAAGCGCATCGCAGCGGCGCTCGGTCGTTCGAGAGAGTTCTAGATCAGTTCTATCCCAAGTTCCTCTTGGGAATGTCGGCCACTCCCGAACGGACTGACGGTTACGACATTTTCAAGCACTTCGACTACAATGTTCCGTACGAAATTCGGCTCAAGCAAGCGCTCGATGCTGACATTTTGACCCCGTTCCACTACTACGGAATTGCGGACGTCACGCTCGAAGACGGCACGATCGTCAGCGATCAGACCGATGTCAAGAACCTCGTGTCTTCACTCCGGGTCGAGCACATCGTCACAACTATCGAAACCTACGGCCAGAAGGCCGAACCACCGCGCGGCCTGATCTTCTGCAGCAGCAAGGACGAAGCGCACGACTTATCTGAGCGACTCAACTCCCGCAAGGTGCACGGAGAGCTGCTGCGCACGCGTGCGCTTACGGGAGAGGACTCGGTGGCAACGCGCGAACTTGCAGTCTCAGCTCTAGAACGCGGTGAGCTCAATTACCTACTCACCGTAGACATCTTTAACGAGGGTATCGACATCCCCACGATCAACCAGGTCGTGATGCTCCGTCAAACCCAGTCAAGCATCGTGTTCATTCAACAGCTGGGTCGCGGCTTACGGAAGGCACCCGGCAAGGAATACGTCGTCGTCCTGGACTTCATCGGGAACTACCAGAACAACTTCATGATCCCGATAGCACTCCTCGGAGATGAAAGCCTAAATAAAGAGTCACTGAGGCTCAATCTTTCGCGGGCAACCGAAGCCGACACGCTTCCTGGTCTTTCCAGTGTGAGTTTCGATCGCATCGCACTGGAGCGGGTACTCCGATCTATCTCGGAAACCAAGCTCAACGGGGCCCGTCTCATTCGACGCGCATTCGAGGACCTCAAGGCTCGTCTTGGCCACCCACCTCGACTCACTGATTTCCTGCGCTTCGAGTCCACCGATCCCTACGAGATCATCTCGAACTACCAGAACTACGAAAGTTTCGTGAGCAAGATGCTCCGTCAGCGAAGCCCGATGAGCCAGGCGGGCCTTGACTTCCTGACGTACGCCTCGATCGAGGTCTTCTCAAGTCGACGACCCCACGATGTTCTGGTCTTGGATTCGTTACTGCGACAAGGAGCCGCGTCGAGCGAGCAGCTGACGCGGCGCATCGATGAGATCGTTTCGACCAGGGCAAACGACATCATAAGTGTCATCCGAAACCTAGATTTGAGCTTTCACACGGAACCGGATCGAGAGAAATACAAACAGGCAATACTGGTCGCGGACGCCAGCGGAATTGTCGACCTCAACCCCGCGTTCCGTGAACTCTACACAACGGACGAATCATTTCGCCTGGACGTAGACGACCTGCTCCAGGCCGGGATCACGGTGAACCTCGATCGCTATGCGGCGGGTACTCCGATGGTACCCGGCAGGCAGTACACACGCAAAGACGCATGTCGAATCTTCGGCTGGACAAAGAATGCCTCATCAACGCTCTACGGGTACAGAGCGAACTACGCTCAGGGGGTGTGTCCGATCTTTGTGACTTACCACAAATCTGAAGAAGTCTCCGCCAGCACGGCCTACGGGGACCGGTTCATGGATCAATCAACAATGCTTTGGTACACCCGCAGCAATCGCACTCTCACCCGACGTGAAGAGAATGCCATAGCAACGAACCAGGTACGGCCGGAGCTTTTCGTCAAGCGAGATGAAACTGACGGCGGTGACTTTTACTACTTGGGTCCGGCAACCGCGAAAGACGCCAAGGACTCGCAAATGGTTGACGGTGACGGCAACGGAATTCCGGTGGTCACGATGCACCTACAACTGGAAACCCCTGTAGCTACCAGCCTCTACGAGTACCTGTCAGGCACACACGCGGACTGAAAGTGTCACGTCACACATGCCCATACCCGGGTACCGTCCGTGACCATCCACTGAGTGACGCTCTCACACCCACTCGCCTACTAGCGTCGTCCTCGACGAAAGGCGTGACGCTCATGGACATCACGATCGACCAGATGGTTCGACAGCTACGGGAAGCACGAAACCCCACGCCCAGGCCACTGACGCGGCTCGAGTGGATCTTGCTCGCCGTCACGACCGCCGCACTCTTCGCCGTGTCCGTGTCGATACTCGGCGCCGTCTACCACGTGCACGTCGGATTCGCGTTCGGAATCTCCGCTCTCAGCTCTGCGGGCCTGCTCCTCGCGCCAGTACGACCGCGCCTCGCGATCCTCCTGCATTTCGCCGGAACAGCGCTCTTCCCGTTCCCCTACGCGATCTACGCCGAGGCTTGGCCACTCCCGGTGCCCCAGCTCATCTCACTCAGCCTGCTCCTTGCCATCATCGTGTTGCGCGAGACGCTGACCCTCGCGATCGTCACCTGGCTCCTCAACCTCGTCGCGCCGGCAGTCGCCCTCATCCTCCTAGGGTTCGCGGCCATGCAGGTCGGCGGGAACATCATCCAAGAGTCCTCGAGCCTCATCGCCATCTCCATCTACACAGGCCTGATCGTCGCCGCCGGCTACAACCTCAGCCGTCGCAACTGGTCAAAGCACGAACTCGTGCAGGCAAAACGCACCGCCGAGATCGAGCAGGAACGCCGCATGGGCGCTGAGGAACGCTCGCGCATCGCCCGCGAAATGCACGACGTCGTCGCCCACAGCATGAGCATCGTGCACATGCAGGCCAGCTCGGCACCCTTCCGCGTCGCGGACCTCAACGACGAAGCCAAGGCTGAGTTCGAGTCCATCGCCGAATCCGCCCGCGACGCCCTCAAGGAGATGCGCACCCTTCTCGGAGTTCTCCGACTCGACGAATACTCGGCACTCACCCCACAGCCCCAGCTCACCGACCTCCAAGCCCTCGTCGAAGGCAGCAGAAACGGCGGCATCGAAGCCGCCCTCCACCTCGACACCGACCGCGACCCCCGCGAGTTGCCAGACACCGTGCAACTCACCGCCTACCGCGTCGTCCAAGAAGCCCTCAGCAACGTCATCCGCCACGCCCCAGGCACCAGCGCCGAAGTCTCCGTCATGCTCCTCGGCCCCGAGCTCACCGTTCGGATCACGAACACAGCACCACCCGCATCCACCGACCCCCGCGACGGGGAGGAATCAGACTCCACCGGCTCGGGCACCGACCTCGCATCCGGCGGTGTGGGCATACTCGGGATGCGCGAACGCGTCACCACCCTCGGCGGGCACCTCACCGCGCGGCCCCAATCGTTTGGCGGCTACGTCGTCGAAGCGCGCCTCCCCGTTACCGACTCCGCCCACTCAGCGCCCGAACCGGAGCACGCATGACCCGCATCCTGATCGTCGACGACCAGCCCATGTACCGCATCGGGCTCGCCGCGATCCTCGGCGCTCAAGACGACCTCACCATCGTCGGAGAAGCCAGCGACGGGCGCGAAGCCATCGCCCGGGCCCGCAGCCTCCAACCCGACGTGGTGCTCATGGACGTGCGCATGCCGAACCTCAACGGCATCGAAGCAACCCGCGCCATCGCGGACGCCGCCAACGAAGGTGGCCACCCCACCCGCGTCGTGATGCTCACCACGTTCGACATCGACGACTACGTCTTCGACGCGCTCCGTGCCGGCGCCAGCGGATTCCTGCTCAAGGACGCGACGCCCCAGGAACTCGTGGATGCGGTGCGCACGGTCGCGGGCGGCGACGCGCTCCTCGCCCCGAAGGTCACCCGCACCCTCATCGAAGCCTTCGCCCAGGCGCCAGCCAAACGCAGCGTCTCCCCCACCCGCTTCAACGAGCTCACCGAACGCGAACGCGAGGTGTTCGAGCTCGTCGCCAAGGGACACTCCAACTCGGAGATCTCGAAGACGCTCTTCATCGCCGAGCAGACCACGAAGTCCCACGTCAGCCGCATCATGGCGAAGTTACACCTCCGCGACCGCGTCCACGCCGTCGTGCTCGGCTACGAGTCCGGGCTCATCACGCCGGGCGAAGCCGTCGACTGATGAGCCCCGTGCATCGATGTATCCGAATGAAAACGCGTGTCACGTCCGACTACTTCGCACTTCCCGCTCTTCACCTGGAGGGGAAAAACGATATGCGTCAATAATATACGAGATCCATATGAGCATTTGGAATGCAACCGCCCCGATCTCCCGTTACCAGTTGTCAGCCCGGCGTGCCTGCGTTAAGCTCGGCCAGAATTCCAGTGGCCTCAGTCGTTTGGGGTGACTACTGCTGGTCGAGAACCTAGGGGGGCGACGTGTCGAATCACGGATTCACAGTGCAGGAAGAAGCGCTGTACTACAACGGAAAGCGCATAGGGCACAGCGAGTTACAAGCTGGTTTCAGTCGGTTCTTCTTCGAGAGGGCGCCCCTGGGCGAAGGTGGAAACGGGGTGACATTTCGAGTTCGTCACCGCATTCTCAACACGCAGCAAGTAGTGAAGGTTTACTTTCCTGGCCGGAACGGAGTCGCAATCAAAGCGCAGCTCGAGGCCATGAAAAATGCGGATCGACGAGTTAGCGAGGTTCTGGCACTGGTTCACGATGCTGGAACCTACGAATACCCCGAACCAATTTCCTTCTCGGTCATGGAAAGCATTGACAATATCCAAACTTTGAGGGAATGGATAGCTCAAAGGAACGCCATGTGGGAGTTTGCGCTAATCTCAAACGTTGATGAAAACCGCACATCGAGTGATTGGCTAGAAACGAGACAAAGAATTGTCCAAGCGGAAGCGCTCAACGTCGCAACGGGCTTTATGGCCGCGGTGGTTCGACTGCATTCTCCTTTGATTACCCACGGCGACCTTAATCCAGGCAATATCTTGTTACCCAGAGAACAAGAAAACCCAATCTGGGGTGAATGGAAGTCGGCCACAGCGACTTATAACAAACTCGAAGTCGCCAAACTATTAGAAAAATTCGGATCCGCCAAGAATTGGTACACCGGCGGGAAGCCAAACGAACCGAGGCCCGGTACTCTGCAGCCGGAGAAGGTACGTCTCATAGATCTAGGGTCCAGCCAAGTCGAAGGCACCGACGCCACAGTCGGGAGCAGCCGGGAGACCCGGTTCATGATTGATGATCTGAAACGGATCATGAAACCTTTCTTCCCCGGTGCCGGCAATCTTCTCAACTGGCTCAACATCGAGAAGAAATCAGTCGTGAGAAATGGGGAGAAGATGGATGCGTTCGTAACGCTCGCCGGCGCACCCGTGGACCACCTGGCATTGTCTGGTGAAATATTCCGCCTACTATGTGCACTGAATGTACTTTTGGGCCATGAACACAACTCACGCGAACCGGTAACTGGTGCACCTTCCGCGGACCTTACTCTGGCCATGGATGACATCGGCATCCTCCACACACTCATCACTGGCCGCCCTTCCGACATACGAGACGATGTTTTTAGCTTAGAAGCCCTCACTGCGATGCAGTACGTCCCGATTCAATCTCAGCGATTGATCAACTGGAGTAGAGTTTTTCACGACTGGGGAGAAAGGCACGCTGGTTTCAAGAAGTATGAGTTCAGCAGGGGATCTATTCGGATAGCGACCATACAACCATTGATATAGGCCGCGTCAGACCGAGGAGACAACGGAGTCCGAGACGAGGAGGTCCTGCATCACTCCTTTCAGCGTGAGGAGTCCAAGCGTTTGGCGTGGGTGGGAGTTGAGCTCGTCTGTGACCATGTTCCGTTAGCCTGGTACGCCGTAACCTCGACGCTTTGGCGAGGTTCTCGCGGATGAAATTTCTCGTGTTCTCGTGACTCGGCCACTCCCACAGCAAAGAAGATGCGCGTAGCGCACGCGAGGCTTTCTCGCGAAGGTGACCGGCGCGTGCTTCGTCACCCCGCTGCCCTGATTCAAGGCGAGCGAGACCGACGATGCGCGCCAAGTTCCGTGACGTGATCGATTAGCGCGTCCGCGACCACTGTCGATTCTATGAGTTCGGCAGGCTCAGGATCAGCACGTACATGGAATAGCATTTCGTCGTCCTGGGTGCCTCGGTGTTGCCAGCGCGCCGATTAAATGCTTCCCTTCCCACGTTCCTTGCATCCGACGATCGGATTCCGTTACTGGGTGGTGATCGGTCGAGAGCATGCCCACGATCGGGCGTTCATTCACGCGCGGACGCACGCCGCTTCTGCGCGCTGTGTTCAGCGCCGCCTCGGAGTACGCGTATTTCCTTCGGGATCGCGCATACTCACCGGTAGATCGCTTCGTGCAACACGGGCCTGCGTTGAACGTACGGAGATTGATCCATGTTGCCCTCGCCGTTCTCGTTCGCTTGCAAAGCGAAAGCTTCAATCGATCTTCCGCTTCAATGAGCTCACCGAACGCGAACGCGAGGTGTTCGAGCTCGCGCCAAGGGACACTCCAACTCGGAGATCTCGAAGACGCTCTTCATCGCCGAGCAGACCACGAAGTCCCACGTGAGCCGCATCATGGCGAAGCTGCACCTCCGCGACCGCGTCCACGCGGTCGTTCTCGGCTACGAGTCCGGGCTCATCACGCCGGGTGAGACCCAACAGCAGTAACCCGCTCGCGGGGCCGTACCGGGAACTCACCCTCTCGTACGGTTTACCTCAACCTGCGGAGTGATGCCCCGCACGCAGGCCCCTTTCTACGGTTCGGAACATCCGAACCAGTAGACAGAAGGCAGCCACGTGACCCAGCTCACTCTCCCCCGCAGCGCAGCATCCCCAGAGCCCGACGACGCCAACCCACGCGCGTCCCGGCGTGACCCTGCGGTTGACCTCGTCCGCGCGGCCTGCCTCACCACCGTGCTGGTGCTCCACATCGCGATGGCCGGCATCTCGGTCACCGGCGGCGACATCAGCATCACCAACGCGGTCGAGGATGAGGCCTGGTTCGCTCCCCTCACCTGGCTCCTGCAGGTCATGCCGCTGTTCTTCATCATCGGCGGCTTCGCGGCCAGAGCCCAGTGGATGCGAATGCGCGCCAGCGGCGGCACGTCGCGCGAGTTCATCGCCACTAGAACACGGCGCCTGCTCGTGCCGTCGCTCGCGTTCGCCGCCTTCGTGACCGCCGGGCTGCCCCTCGCCGCACTCGCCGGCGCGGACACCGAGCTCCTCGCCGAAGCATCCTTCCGCATGACACAACCCCTCTGGTTCCTCGCCGTCTACCTCGGCGTGACGGCCCTCATCCCGCTCATGCTGCGCGCCCACGAGGCCGCGCCCCACGCCACCCTCATCACCCTCATCTCCGGCGCCATCCTCGTCGACGCCTTCCGCGCCCTGACCGGAATGGATGCGGTCGGCATCGTGAACTACGCCTTCGTCTGGCTGGCGATCCAGCAGCTCGGGTTCTTCTTCGCCGATGTGAAAGGCCGCAAGACGGTTGCCCGGCCGGGCTGGCACCGACTGCCTATCGGGCTCATCGGCGGCGGCATTCTTGCCCTGGTGCTCCTCGTCACGTTCGCCGGCTACTCCCCCGAGCTACTCCTCGACAACAACAACCCGGCGAGCGTCGCCCTCATCGCCCTCGGAATCGCCCAGCTAGGGCTGCTCATGCTGATGCATCCCTGGCTCACGAGCGTCGCATCCGGCACACGAGCGGCCGCGTTCTCGCGCTTCGTCAACGCCCACTCGATGCGGCTCTATCTCTGGCACATGCCGGTGCTGGTCGCAGTCACGGCAGTCCTGCTCCTTGTGGGTAGTTGGATGCCCGAGCCGCTCAGTTTCGGATGGTTCGCGACGAGGCCCCTCATGCTCGTCGCCGTTCTCGTGGCAACGGCGGCCGTAGTACCCGGGCTCGCGCACCTGGATGGGCCCACGGAACGAGGCGTCGAGTTCGCGACCTCGCGCATCCGCTACCGAAAGCCGAGCACCCCGGTCTCCGTCTGGACGGGCATCGCTGGTGTCGTCGTGCTGCTGGTGTTCGGATTCTGGCCGATGTGGGCCGGGGCGCTGGCGTGTGCGCTGATGATCGTGAGCCTGCGAACACCGAATAAGTCGGTGCCTACCGAACGCGCTCGAACTGCAGCCGAGCCGTCGGGTGCTCAAACGAAGCGATGATCTCGGCGTCGGAGGCGGGAGCACCAAGATCGACGTGCGACAGCAACCACGGCGCTACGGGCTCCTCGACGAAGTCCCCGAGCTCCCAGCGCTCCATGGCCGCTGAGTAGGCGACTGACCACACCTCCTGCTCCTCCTCCGTCGGCTCACGGTCCTGGGGGAAAACAATCGTCTCGAGGTCGAACTCGAGCATGAGCTCGTCGAGAGCAGCGTGCTCGGCCATCCGCACGAGCATCCGGCGGTGCCACTCGTTCTCGCACGCGTTGATCGCCGCGTCCAGCGCTTCCTGTGACTGCGCGTTCCAGGCCTCGCTGAGAACCTCCTCCGGGAGCCCAAGCCGTCCGGTCACCTCCATCGGCGAATAGCGGCCGGCGATACCGTCGAAATACTCCTCAGCCTCAGCCTCGAAGGCGCGCCGCTGCTCCTCGGTGACGAACGTCACAGTCGGTTCGTCGTCCCCAACGATCGAGACGAACCACTCAACTGTCTCTTCGTCGATGGGTGTCCCAGCGGCGGCGGCCTTCGCCTTCGCCCTCTCAAACGCCGCTTGAATCTTCGCCTCCTTCACCGCTTCGACGTCGACGTCGACGTCGACGTCGACGTCAGTGTCGGTGTCGGTGTCGGTGTCGGTGTCGGTGTCGGTGTCAGTGTCGGTGTCGGTGTCGGTGTCGGTGTCGGGCTGTGGCTCTTCGGGTTCCACGATCGCCGCAGCGTTCCAGACGCCAGATTCCCGAGCTTGGTACTCCTCCTCTGTGAGTGACTCGTAGGACATCGCGCGCAACCTCTGGTCGTTCTGAACGCTGCGCTGCAGACTCGCCCGTCGCTCCACCGCTTCCTCGGCGGTCCTTGCTGGGACGAACTCAGGCAACCCGTTGACCGGGTTGAGCTGAAGAACTCGACTCCGAGCGAGTACTCGGGCCTCAGTCAGAGGCCAGGCACCCGCCACAACGACGACCTGGTCGCTGGGCTCAGGCTCGAGCAGGTAGGCGAGCATCCCAGTCCCTCCACCGAGGTCGAACACTCGAACACGTTCGTCAGGCGCATCGTGCACGTCGAGTTGCTCCGAGCGCAACGAGCCCGCAGATGCCTCCAGGCCGGCGAGGAATGCGCTGAGTCGCAGCTGAACCTCCGCGTTGTGCTGAACACACGGCTGACGACTTACATAAATGGATGGCATGGCTCCCCTGGGATCTGGTCCCGAAAGAGCCTAGGCCCAGGGCGCCGTCAACCGCCCGTCCCCTGCACGCATCCCGCGGGCAGGGAGTTCCCGCTGATCGAGAAGTCGTCGCAGGTGAGGAAGTGCGCCTGGTTGAGTCCGAGCAGGTATGCGATGACAACGATGCCCCCGACCACGGCGACGATCAGCCAGCGGCGGCGCCTCGTGGTGCTGGACGCGAAGTCCGGCCACACGATGCGCAGCAGCACCCACAGCGTGAACGGCACACAGATCAGCACCACCAGCAGCGCCGCGAAATCGACGAGCGCAGTAGCGACGTCGTCAGAGTCGGCGTCGACGAGGAAGTTCAGAATCAGCCATACCGTCGGCACCAGCAGCACTGCCGCGCGCCCGACGCGGCCCCACACGGGTCGCCGCTCGAGCAGCACAAACACGAACGCCGCCGTCGACGCCGCCCAGAAGCCGAGGATGTCGTCGAAGAAGACCTCACCCCACGCGCCGAGCGTGAACGCCGGCCACCACGCGACCGCCGCCATGCCCACCATGACGACGCCAAGCGGCACGTCGCGCCGACGATCGGCCTGCGGAATCGTGATCTTCTCGGGGGTGCTCACCCTCGAAAGGTAACCGCCCCGAACGCTCCGCGGAAGCCTCCCGCCCATCCCGCGAACCCGGCCGTGCGTGCCCGCACGCCCCGCGCCCCGCATCCACCCGAAACCTCGCAGGCAAGCACCCCGCTCGCACGTGTAGCTTTCTCTCACCCCGTGTGAGAAGTTGAGTCAACCAGCGCCGCGAATCGCCGGAATTCCCCCTCACGCTTCGCCTGAAGGAGCACCCGATGTCGTTCCACGCACGCCCATGAGCGCCATCCTCGAGTTGACCATCATTGACTCGCCGGCGATGTGGATCATCTACCTCATCGCGGTCGCCTTCACGATCACTCTGCTGGTGCGGGTCCCGGATGCGAAGTGGTTCGTGCGCGCATCCATCGGCGTCATCGCCGGGGTACTCCTCGGCGCCCTCGTGTACTTCGCGAGCAACCTCCTCGACCTCTTTGGCGCCGACCTGCCGCCCGCGGCCGGCCTGTGGGCCGCCGCGACGCTCGGCGGGATCGGCCTCGCCATCGCATCCTTCAAGGAAGCAAAACCCTGGCGCCGCGTCGTCGCGGCCATCGCCATCGTCGTCTATCTGCTCGCCGGCGCAACCGGCATCAACGCCGCCTACGGGCTCAACCCCACGCTCGGATCGGTCTTCGGCGACGTGGAAGAGAGCAAGGTCGACCTGCCGAACTTCAACGCCGACAACCGACAGGCGCCAGCTCAGCCACTCGCGCAGACCTGGCAGCCGCCAGCCAACCTGCCATCGGCTGGCCAGCGCGGATCCCAGCCCATCCCCGGCACGACGTCTGGGTTCGTCGCCAGGGATGCCGGCGTCTACCTGCCACCGGCCGCCCTCGTCGAGAACGCCCCGGCGCTCCCCGTGGTCATCACGATGATGGGCTACCCGGGCAACCCAGACGGCACCATCATCAGCGACGTGCTCGACGAGTTCGCGGCCAAGAACAACGGCCTCGCGCCGATTGTCATCACCGCAGACCAGCTCGGCGCAGCCGGCGTCCAGGACCCGGCCTGCGCCGACTCCGCAAAGTACGGCAACGCAGAGACGTACATCACCACCGACGTCGTTAACTGGGCCAACGCCAACCTGAACGTCATCCAGGACCCGAAATACTGGACCATCGCCGGCTACTCCAACGGCGGCGGATGCGCAGCGAAGTACGGCGCGAAACACCCCGACATCTTCAAGAACGTCATCAGTATCTCCGGCGAAGAGTTCCCCGGATCCGAGGGCGTGGATGCCGCGACCGCCGACATCTACGGCGGCGACACAAGCGCGTTCGAAGCCTCCAAGCCCATCAACATCATGAAAGCAGCCCCCGCCGGCACCTACGTCGGCATGACCGCGATCTTCACCGCCGGCAGCGAAGACCCCACGTTCTCCGCCGCCGCAACCGCCGTGTCGCAAGCCACCGAGGCCGTCGGCATCAGCACCACCCTGTTCCTCGTCCAGGGCGCAGACCACGGCGGCGACGCCGTCAGCGGCGGCCTCACCGAGGCGTTCGAAGTGCTCTACCCGGTGCTGGGGTTGTCCTCGGGAAGCTGAGCGAGCAGCTGCTTCGAACTCGAGTCCGGGAGCAATCCGTGATGCGAGCCCTCATTACACTCGACACCGTGACCTTCTTCGAGTCGATCCGCACCGTCATCCGCAAGTACGCAGACTTCACCGGCACCGCGAGCAGGTCAGAGTTCTGGTGGTGGATGCTCTTCGACACCCTCGTGCTCGCCGCCCTCGGCTTTATCGACCCCACAACAGTTGGCGACAACGGAACCATCGGCGGCGGCGTGCTCGGAAGCGTGTGGAACGTGGCGACGCTGCTCCCCACGCTCGCCGTCCTCGTCCGACGCCTTCGCGACACGGGGCGCCGCTGGACCAACGTCTTCTGGCTCCTCGTGCCAGTCGCCGGGCTGATCATCATCACGCTGTATGCGATCGCGCCCGGACGTCCGGTTCGCGCGGACGCAGTCAGCGGCCCCGGCGAGCGACTCGCGCCGTAGCTCGTCACGCCGCGAGGCTTCGGCGGCGAAGAAGCACCAGAAAGAAGTGGTGGAGGACTCTGGAATCGCACCAGACAAGGCGTCTCAAGAACGCGTCCCCCAAGGCTTCTGAGTGTAGGCGCGCGACCACCGGTTGAGCAAGGGAACGACGAGACTCACCTAAAGTGCCCGCGTGCCGGTTCCGGTGCCTCACCTAAGAATGCCCGCGAAAGCGCGGACACCGTCGGTATGGGAGGCCTACTGTCGAGGACACTCGGCATGCTTCCTCCCGTCTGGTCCACGACCACAGCAGCAGAGAGCACAGGCTGCTGGAGGGCGAGATCAAGAATTCGCCCAGCAACGGCGTCCGACCGCAGTCCCGAAAGCAACGGCAACCATGTCACCTTGATGCCCTGCAGGTCCTCGATCAGACGATTCGAGTTGGCGACAGCAAGCTGCGCGGCTCCGATAAGCGCTTCCACGATCAGCATCGGATCGCACACTCTGTACGGGCCGAGTGCGGAGAAATGGGCGTCCCGCCTTCGAAGCAGCCCCGCAGACATAGGGATCACGCTGCGCCGCATGACGCGTTCATGGTTGAGCATCGCGTGCAACGAACCTCAGCAGGTCGTCCATCGCTGCCGGCACGCGATCATGGTGTGGCGGCACGAACTCCACCCCGTGAGGATGGAACCCGTAACGGCCACCGATCCACACCTGCTCAGCCCGATACCGGCCCGTCAAAGCGGGGACGTTTCCCAGGATCGCCGCCTGCATTTTGGGCCTATTGAGGTTTAGGCCCTAAACGCAAATAAGGAAGCGGTCTAGAAGCACTTAGGCGATAGCATCCGCACTCCTCGTCGCGCCCACACCCTTCGAAGGGTCAGCGCTGCGCCAGTCGATGGACTTCGCGAGCAGGCCGGTGACGGCGATGAGCACCGCGACCGCCAGGGCGACAACACCAACAAGCGTCGACTCGGGTGCATCCGAGAGCCGACCGAAGCCGACCCACGCGACGCCCCAGATGATCGCCGCCGAGACGGCCAAGTTCTTCCAGCGCCACACATAGAACGTCGCGAGACCGAGCACTGCAACGAGTGCCGCCACAGTGGAGACCTCGCCGAGCGTGCCCTCCGCCGCCACACCGGTCGAAACGATCGCGGCCCCGAGGTTCGCGAGCGTCGCAACCGACACCCAGCCGAGGTACAGACCGAACGTGGTGTCGACGGCGAGGCGCTCGCCCCAGTTCTCAGCGGGGTTCGCGGCGATGCGACTCACAAGCATGATGCAGACCGCAAGCAGCGCGACGATGACCCCGACACTCACCCAGATGAGGCCGAACTGGGTAACCAGCAACCACCCCGCGTTCAGGAGCATCGAAAGCGCAGCCAGCCAGCCCGTCGCGCGTGCCTTCGCAGAGGTCGCCTGCTTCGGCAGCCACTGCCAGATGACGTAGGCGAACAGGCCGATGTAGATGACCGACCAGATCGAGAATGCAGTACCGGCGGGGGCGATGAGCGTCGCATCGGCGGCAAGGTTGCCGCTCGACGACTGATTAACCTCCGTGCCGCCGAAGAGTCCCACTCCGAAGAGGGTCCCGACGACGCAGAGGATTCCGGAAACGGTCACGAACAGGCGGCGAAGCAGATCGGAGGACATGGAAAGAAGCTAAACGATCTAACTGAATGGGGCTTGGGTGTTGACATCCAAGCTCACCAGACTTCGACCTCACGCCCGCTTGCGGACGAACCCCAATTCTGGCGCGCCCCGTGGACAGACGCACGAGCGGCCCGGCCCCGCACAGACGGAATCGGGCCACTCGAGCTTGCTGGAGTTCGGGCTACAGCTCGACCTTGCCGTTGTCGCCCTCGATCGGCTCACCAGACACCTTCGACTTGATGAAGCTGAAGACCGTTGCGATGCGACCGCCCGGGGTGTCCCAGTACTCGCCTCCGCTCGCCGTGAACTTAAGCACGCCGACGTTCGGGTCCTCGGGCCCGTCCGGGAACCATGCCTCAGCCGCCGGGTTCCAGAGCTCGCGCAACTTCTCCGGCGCATCCACGACCCCGGCTGTGCCGGAGAGGGAGACCCACGAGTCGTTCGAGCTCAACGCCACCCCGGCGCGAGCATCGGCGACCAGGTTGCGGACCGTTGTCGAGTCGTTCTGGATGAGGAACCACAGGTCGCCGTCGAACTCCGCCTCTTGAATCGTGAGGGGATGCGCGACCAACGACCCGGAGCCCTCGATCGTCGTGAGCATGCCGAAACGGAACTCCTTCACGAGCTTCGCGATCTTCGCGACCTCGTCGGCGTGCGTCGCGTTCGAGTGCGTGCCGTGGCCGTCGTGCGTGGTGTGGTCAGTCATGTGTTGCTCCTGGGGGTCGGATCCTGCACGCTGAGGCGCCCTACAACGGGCGCTCCCGTATCCGGGACCCCGCGAACGTACGCACGGCGCATCCGAAACGCCCTCGTGTCGCCCGGGTGCCCGCCGTGCACTCCCCGCGCACCACCTGGGAGGATCGCCCGGGCTGACTGCGAGTGCCCGATGACCGCACGTGCTCGATGACTGCGACGGCCTGAACTACCGGCGTGCCCCGTAGCCGACCAGCTCACGGAGCCAAGCAACACCCCGCACACTCGCCCCAACCTCGGTGACTCGTTCACCGAGTTCTCGGTCGCTCGTAACGACCGTCACGGACTCCCCCAGAGCCAGCCGGCGGCGAGCCTCAGCGACGATTGCGTCGTCACCGGAGGCCGGGGCTCTGACGACGCTGACGGAAGCGTGCGCCGCCGATTCGCTGGCCGCTGGGCAGCGGGCATCCCGGGCGGCGCCCTCGACGACCACAGCGAACTCAGGGAACCAGCGGTCCCCGGCGAGACCGAGTTCTTCCGCGGAGATTCCCCCACCGGTCGCACTCGGCGCGGAGCTCGAGGGCGCGTCCGACGAGAAGTTGGAGCTCAAGGCGCGGGATGCGACGTCCGGCGACCCGGCCAGCGCGAACGCGTGCACCTTGGCCAGCAGCCGCTCGGCGGCCCCCACGCGGTCGCGCCACCAGCCGTCCGGCACCGAGCCGACGACGTTCCCACCGTCGACGATGATCGTGGGCCTTACCGCGAGCGCCGAGCGCAGCCCGGGCCAGCTCGCCGCGAAGCCGTGGTGCAGGGGAAGCGCGTCGACTTCGTCGATGGGCACCCAACGCAGCTCGAGGCTCTCGGCGTCGGCGATGACGGGGTCGAACGGGTCCGTCACGCGGGCCACCAGGGTCGTGTAGCGCCAGAAGCCGAGCTCGAGCACACTCGTGAACAAGGGGGCAACGGCGTCGGCGGGCACGCCTGCCTCCTCGGCCGCCTCGCGCAGCGCGCCGACGGCGGGCAGCTCACCTTCGTGCAGCGCCCCGCCAGGAATGCCCCAGGTTCCCCCGTGGTGGCTCCATTCCGCGCGGTGCTGCAGGAGGATGCCACGCTGAGGGTCGACGGCAACAAGTCCAGCGGCCCCGAACCGGCCCCAATAGCGCTGCCCGGTCTCCGAGTAGACCCAGGCGTCCCCCGGATCGCGCGGCCCATGCAGGCGTCGAGACACCTGGCTGCTCACGGGGGAAGTCGTCACCCCGCCAGCTTCACACGACGATGGCACCCTGCCAAGGGCCCGGGCCCATGGACGTAACAGATCGAGGGGTTGCCTCCTGGCGGTACCAGGCCGACTCTGTATGCACTCGGCCTGTGGATGCGCACCCCTCCACAGGCGTGGAACGTTCGCGTTCCTGCGCCGCTCACCGCGCGCAGACTCGTCGCATGACAGCGACACCAGCTCCGATGACCCAGCCCATTTCCACCGACAGCGAGGTCCTGCGCCACGTGACCGCCCTCGTCGGCCAGGCCTACCGACGCCAACTCTGGCTCATGTTCCTCGACTCGGACGACCACCCCCTCCCGGTGCTCATGCCGATCGAGGCGTACCCGCACCGACCCACCTACCCGCAGCTGGAGAAGATCGCGGCTGCGATCGCGGACATTATGGAGGATGTCGAGGCGGCGAGTGTCATCCTCACGTGGGAGCGGCCGGGGCCAGGCGATTCGACGCCGGATGAGCGGCTGTGGGCGGCGGCCCTCGGCATCGCGTGCGAGGTCAGGGAGCTCTCCGTGCGGGCACAGCTCCTCGCATCCCGGGAGGGCGTGCGCCTCTTCGAGAAAGTCGAGTACTTCGCCGTGGCGGCGTGAGCCCCGCCCCTGGAGGATCGGCCTGGACAGCGCGTCTGCCGCCCCGACTGTCAGTCGGAGGTCAGCACGACGAGCCGTTGCGTCGCCCTCGTCATGGCGACGTAGCGGTCGACCGCACCCTCGATGCCCGTTCCGAAGCCCTCCGGGTCGATGAGCACCACGAGGTCGAACTCGAGCCCCTTAGCCGTCTCGGGCGTGAGCGAGCGCACACGACCCCGGTTGTCGAAGCGGACCCCGGTGTTGCTGGTGTCACCGCCCACCGCCGTGATGACACACGCGATGCCCTCGAGGTTCTCGTCGAGCCAGGCATCCAGCACATCCTGGAGGTCGGCGACGCCGCCGTGCACAACGGGCATGCCGCTGCTGCGCACCGACACCGGCACATTCGCATCCGGAAGCGCCTCGAGGATGACGGGCGCCGCCTCGACCATGACCTCTTCGGGTGTGCGGTAGTTGATCGTGAGCTGGGCCACCTCAACCTTCGGCAGACCGATGCGTCGCAGCCGCTCCTCCCACGTCTCACGGAACCCGTGGCGCGCCTGCGCCCGGTCGCCGACGATCGTGAAGCTCCTCGAAGGGCACCTCACGAGCAGCATCGCCCACTCGGCGTCCGTGAGCTCCTGAGCCTCGTCGATGACCACGTGCGCGAACGGCCCAGCGAGCTCGTCAGAATCGACGGGCGGGAGGGAGTCCTCGTCGATGAGCGAGCGCTGCGCGTCCTCGACCCGCAGCATCGTGACCACACCCTCGCCATCGTCGTCACCCTCGATGAGGTTGTCGACCACGTGCGACATGTTCTCCTGCTGCGACGCCAGCGCCTCCGCCCGCCGTGCCCGCTGCCTGAACTCGTTCGGGTCACCCGTGAGTCGCCTCGCCGCGTCGATGAGCGGGAGGTCGGAGGTGGTCCAGGCGCGAGCATCCGCCCGCTGCAGCTGACGCACCTCGCCCGCACTCAACTCGGGGGCACACCACTGCAGGTACGCCGGCACCGACCACAGGTCGGCGATCACCGACGCCGGGTCAAGCAGCGGCCAGGCCTTCGCGAACGCCAGTCGCAGCCGCTCGTCTCGCAGCAGCGACGCGCGCACCGTGGACTCGGCGACCTCCGGCGAACGCTTGTCGACCAGCAGCCGAAGCACCTCCTCCCACACCTGCTCCCGCGCCTCGTTGTGCGTCAGCCCGGGCTCGTACGCCACGAACGCCTCAGCCCAGTCGGCCGCATCAAGGGTCAACTCCTGCGAGTCGGTGGTCGTCACCGTGAAGGGAGTCCGCGGCGGACGCTGGTGGTACCGCACAGCCTTTCCAACGGCGCGCACCAGATCAAGCGACGACTTCAAGCGGGCGACGGATGCATCGGCCTCGTCACGCGCCCTGGCCCCCTCCGGCAGCAGGTCGCGCAGCGTGCAGAGGTGCACGCTGTCCTCCCCGAGGCTCGGCAGCACGTTCGCAACGTAGTTCAGGTACGGACGACTCGGGCCCACGAACAGGACCCCGCCGCGCCCCTGCTTGAAGCGCGGGTCCGAGTAGAGCAGGAACGCCGTGCGGTGCAGCGCTACTACCGTCTTGCCGGTTCCCGGGCCACCGTCCACGACCAGCGCCCCACGCGAACTCGCCCGGATGATCGCATCCTGGTCTGCCTGGATCGTGCCCAGCACGTCACGCATCTCCCCAGAACGGGCCGTGCCGAGGCTCGCGATGAACGACGACTGATCATCAAGCGCCACCCGGCCGACCATGTCGCCAGGCACGAACACCTCGTCCCAATAGTCGACGACCCGCTCCACGTTCCAGCGGTAGCGACGCCGGCTCGCGAGGCCATGCGGACTTGCGTGCGTCGCCGCGAAGAACGGCTCAGCCGCCGGGACCCGCCAGTCGATCAGCAAACGACGCCCATCCTCGTCGGCAAGCCCGAACCGGCCCACGTACACGTCAGGCGAGCCGTCCGCCGGCGTCATACGACCCAGGCACGCATCAACCCCGAACCGCTCAAGCCCACGAAGCTGCCGCGAGAGGCGGTGGATGTCCGTATCCCGGTCGAGCGCCTGCTGACCTGCCCCACCGTCCGTGAGCCGCAACTCGTCGAGCCGCGACGCGAGCTCACGCTTCTGGCGCGACAGCGCGTCGGCGATCGCCGCGAACTGGTCGGCGTCCTCCCCCACAAGAGCGGGGTCCGACTTGAACGACAGATGCGGCGGCAGGGCAAAGACTTCAGCAGGAGGTGTCACGATCGCTCATTCTGGTCCCTCGACGGGGTCTTGCGGCAAGCCCCCCGGTGATCTATACCTTGAAAGAGGCAGGCAACCCCGAACGTGCGCACAATCCGGCGCCTCAACTCGGGCCCTCGCCTCGGCCCCGCGATGCTGGCACGCCCGCACGTCATCTGATTCCGACGCCCGGTTTCCCGGGCATGTCAGGCCCCGACCGCCGCGACCTCCGCGACCATGGGCGCCACTCGAGCACGACGGCGATCCCGATCGCGACCGCCACCCCGATGGCCGTCTCCACGCCCCGCTCCAGCAGCAGCTGCGCAGCCGAGACATCTCCGGCGAGGCGCCCCATGACAAGTACAAGCGGCGTCAGGAACAGCAGTCCGATCGTGTAGTTGCGCACGATGAAGAGCTCGACGCCGCCCTGCAGGGCGATCACGAGCAGCACCACAGCAAGCCCACTCGGTTCGAAGCCAAGCAGCACCGCCGCGACCCCGAGGCCAAGCACCGTGCCGACAAGTCGGTGCGTCGCCCGCAGCACGCGGTGGAACCCCGTCGCCGCCGAGAGCCCAGCAATCGCCGACACCATCGCCCAGTACGGATGACCGATGCCGATCAGCAGCGGGATCGCGCCAGCGATCAGCGTGCCGACCGCAAACATCGCCCCGCGACCCAGCGCCGTCGAACGCACCGGCCGGACCGACCTGATCGAGCCGGTCACGGGCGCAGCGCTCGCCACAGACGCAGCCTTCATACTCTCTCTTCGGGGTCGCGCCCTGTCGGCGAGCGCCCCGACCGCGCCGAACGCAAGCCCGAGCAGCAGCGACCAGACGGCGGTGAGCACGGCGACGCCGATCCCAGAGAGCAGCACCTGGCCATCCACCGCGAGGGCCGCGATGCCGGCGAGGGCGAAGATCTGGAACATCGGCCCAGGAGGCGCCCAGCGCACCAGGTCGCCGAAGAGCGACATGAGGAATGCCCACACTGCGGCGACGGGAAGCACAAGCCAGGCGCGATCGGGCGATAAGGCGATGAGCGCGCCCACGCCGACCGAGGCAAGCAGTGAGGCGGCCGCGATCGACTGCAGGCGGAGCCGACCGAAAGCGCCCAGCCCGCGGCCGTAGACGCTCGTGAATGCGCCGAAGACCGCGAAGATCGCAAGTCCCATGGAGTCGGTCGACCACAGCAGCACAAGCGGGGCCCCGATGGCGAGCGCCACTCTGAGCGCCACCCAGTGGTCCCGCCGGTATGGGCCCATCGTCGTGAGGTCGCGCCAACCGGGGATCATCTGGGGACGGGAAGCAGGCATTACTCCATTGTCTCGCGCGCGTCGGGCACTTCTCCCCCAACCGACCCCGGCCACGTCGGCGAACTTAAGATAGGCTGTCCTTACTCGAAGCCGAGTCATGCTGAGTGTTCAGCACGACCCGCTGGCTTGGCCCGTCCGCCCCCGAAGCGCCCGTGCGGCCCCTGCAACGGCTCCACATCCGTGCCCGAAAACGCGACCCGTGCCCGAAACACCACCTGTGCGCGAAACACAGCCCATCCCCGAACTGAGGATCCGCCATGCCCAAAACGCTCACCACCCCCACCAGGCGCACCGCCGCCCGCATCCAGGGAGCCGGCCTGCTCGCCATCTCGGCGCTCCTGCTCGCTGGATGCGCTCCCGCCGACTCTGCCCCGGCAGCCGACGCGGAAGCGACGACGGCAGCATCCGGAACCGTGACGATCACCGACAACCACGGCGAGATCGAGGTTCCCGTGAACCCCGAGCGCGTCGTCGCGCTCGACAACACCACGTTCCAGACGCTCAGCGACTGGGGCATCGAGGTCGTCGCTGCCCCCAAGCCGCTCATGGAGAGCGTCTGGCCGGACCTTGCGGGCGGCGACGAGGTGCTCGACGTCGGACTCCACCGTGAGCCGAACCTCGAGGCCGTCATCGAAGCTGAGCCCGACCTCATCATCGGCGGTTACCGATTCCAGGACTACTACGAAGACCTCAAGGCGATCCAGCCGACCACGATCGAGATCAACGCCCGCGACGGCGAAGAGGCGACCAGCGAACTGAAGCGCCAGGTCGAGATCCTCGGCCAGATCTTCGACAAGGAAGAAGAAGCCGCCGAGACGATCGCCGCCTTCGACACCGCCATCGCCGACGCCAAGAGCGCCTACGACGGCACCGACACGGTGGTCGGACTCATCACGTCCGGCGGCGAGATCGCCTACGCGGCACCGGGTGAGGGCCGCGGCGTCGGCCAGCTCTTCCCCACAATCGGCCTCACCCCGGCCATTGACCAGGCCGCTGAAGACGCCTCCCACGGCGACGACATCAGCGTCGAGGCCATCGCGCAAGCCAACCCCGAGTGGATGATCGTGCTCGACCGCGACGCCGGCACCGGCGAAGAGGGCGCGACGGCAGCCGCCGACCTCATCGCGGGCGCTGAGGCACTCCAGAACGTGCCAGCCGTGCAGAAGAACCAGATCGTCTACCTCGACCCGACGTTCTACCTCGACGAGGGCATCCAGGCCTACACCGGCCTCTACGCCGACGTCGCCGCCGCGTTCGCCGGAGCCAACAACTAGGCAGCGCACCCGTTTCGTGCCCCGCCGCTCGGAAGGCGCCCCCACGTCGTCCGGGCAGCGGGGCACGACGCACTGACGCACTACCCCCGCATCCAGCCCGCCAGCCCACGACAGCGAGCGAATGACAGCCACAGCCCCACCGCCAGCGACACCGGCGCCCCGCGCGGCGAACGCGCCGCGCGTGCCCCTCCTCAACCGCAAGGGCGCACTGCCCGTCGGCATCGCCGTCGTCCTCGGCCTCGCCGTGCTCTCGCTCTTCGTGGGCGCCTACGACATCGCAGGCAACGAGTTCGGTGGCGAGATGATCTGGATCTCCCGCGTCCCCCGCACCGTCTCCCTTGTGCTGGCGGGATGCGCCATGAGCGTCTCGGGGCTCATCCTGCAGCTCCTCACCCAGAACCGGTTCGTCGAGCCGACCACGACGGGCACCACCGAGTGGTCAGCCCTCGGCCTCCTCGTGAGCTACATCGTCGTCCCGGCAGCCGGCCTCACGACCCGCATGGTGATGGCCAGCGCCTCCGCCTTCATCGGCACCATGGTCTTCCTCGCCGTGCTGCGCCGAGTCGCTCTCCGCTCGGCCCTCATCGTGCCCCTCATCGGCATCATGCTCGGCGCCGTCGTCTCCGCCTTCACCACCTGGCTCGCGATCGAGACGAACTACCTGCAGATGCTCGGCACCTGGTTCATGGGCAGCTTCACGAGCGTCGTCCGCGGCCGATACGAAGTGCTGTGGATCGTGGCCATCATCGTCGTCATCGCCTACTTCGTCGCCGACCGCTTCACCGTCGCCGGACTCGGCAAGGACATCGCCACCAACTTCGGCGTCAACTACAACCTCGTCATGTTCGTCGGTACTGCCCTCGTCGCCGTCGCCACCGGCGTCACGACCGTCGTCGTCGGATTCCTGCCGTTCCTCGGGCTCATCGTGCCGAACCTCGTCTCCATGGCCCGCGGTGACAACCTCAGGTCGAACCTGCCGTGGGTGTGCGTGCTGGGCGTCGGCATCATCATCGTGTGCGACATCATCGGCCGCGTCATCCGCATGCCGTTCGAGCTGCCCGTCTCGATGATCCTCGGCATGGTCGGCGCCGCCGTCTTCATCTCCCTCCTGCTCCGGATGCGGCGCGATGGCTGACACCGTGCCCCGCCTCCCGAGATCCAATGCCCGCCGCGTCGGCGACAAGCTCAGCGACGCGTCCAAACCCGCTCGGCCGCCCCGCCTCTGGCTGCGCTTCAGCATCCTCGGTGCCCTCGTCGTGCTCTCCGCCGTCGGCGTCCTCACCTACGACATCGCCATGGAGCCGGGCAGCCGCGGCTTCTGGCTCGCCGTCAACCTGCGCGTCGTCACGGTCGCGACCGTCATCGTCGTCGCCGCCTGTCAGGCTGTCGCGACCGTGCTGTTCCACACAGCGACCGGCAACCGCATCCTGACCCCCTCGATCATGGGGTTCGACGCCATCTACGTCGTCTTCCAGACGGCCCTCGTGTTCTTCCTCGGCGGCGCGGCCCTCGCCTCGACCGACGGCCTCCCCAAGGTGTTCCTGCAGAGCTTCCTCATGGTGGGCTTCGCGACCGTGCTCTACACGTGGCTCTTCTCGGGCAAGCGCGGCAACCTGCACATCATGCTGCTCATCGGCGTCGTCTTCGGCGTGGGCTTCGGCTCGCTCTCCACGTTCATGCAGCGGCTTCTCACGCCGAGCGAGTTCGACGTGCTCTCGGCGAAGCTCTTCGGTAATCTCAGCAACTCGAACCCCGAGTATCTGCCGTGGGCGGCGCTCATCATCGCCGTCGTACTCGCCTTCATCTGGCGAACAAGGAACACCCTCGATGTGCTCGCCCTCGGGCGCGACACCGCCGTCAACCTCGGCGTCGCCTACAAGCGCAAGGTCACGGTGCTCCTCATCCTGACGGCCGTGCTCATCTCCATCTCGACGACCCTCGTCGGACCCATGACGTTCTTCGGGTTCATCGTCGCGACCCTCGCCTACCAGCTGACCGGCTCCTCGCAGCACAAGCACGTCATCCCGTTCGCGATGCTCCTCGGCATGCTCACCCTGCTCGGCGGATACTTCGTGCTGCGCCACGTCTTCTACGCGGCCGGCACCCTCTCGATCATCATCGAGTTCGTCGGCGGACTGTTCTTCATCATCTACCTGTTGCGAAAGGGCGCCCTGTGATCTCGCTCTCGAACGTCACCAAGACCTACGGCAAGTCGACCGTGCTCGGACCCGTCACCCTCGACATCCCCGCGGGCGGCATCACTGCCCTCGTCGGGCCGAATGGTGCCGGCAAGTCGACGCTCCTCACGATCGTCGGCAGGCTGACGGATGCGAGCACCGGCACGGTCACGGTCGGCGGCCACGACGTGACGAAGGCGAAGAGCCGCGACCTCGCGAAGGTCGTCTCGATCCTCCGCCAGGAGAACCACTTCGTCACGCGCCTCACGGTGCGGGAGCTTGTCGGCTTCGGCCGCTTCCCCCACTCGCAGGGGCGGCTCACCGCAGACGATAAGCAGCACATCGACCGGGCCATCGAGTTCCTCGACCTCACGGCCCTCGAGAACCGCTACCTCGACCAGCTCTCCGGCGGGCAGCGGCAGCGCGCCTACGTCGCCATGGTGCTCGCGCAGGACACCGATTACATTCTCCTCGACGAGCCCCTCAACAACCTCGACATGAAACACGCCGTCGCCATGATGGGCCAGTTGCGCCGGGCAGCGGATGAGCTCGGCAAGACGTTCGTCATCGTGATCCACGACATCAACTTCGCTGCCGCCTACGCCGACAACATCATCGCCCTCACCGACGGGCAGCTCGCGCACTCCGGCAGCCCGAAGGACCTCATGACCACCGAGACCCTCGAGCACGTCTTTGGCACGCCAATCGAGGTGCGCCACGACGGCGACTACCCGCTCGCCGTCTATTACCGGTAGCAGGCACTGTTGGGCGCTCGGTCGGGGCTCGCTGCGACGCGGAGCTCGCTACGCCTCGAGGCCGTCGAGCCAGGCGCCGACGACCCGGCGCGCGGCGACAGTGAGGCGCGGCGCGAGTGCGGCGGCGTCTGCCCGGATCTCTCGCGGGTCGAGCTCGTGGATCGCCAGCTCGTAGGCGTTCGCGATGAGCCACGTCTCCACCATCTGCGGGTCGACCTCGAGGTGGAACTGCAAGCCGAGCAGATTCGGGCCGGCGGCGAACGCCTGGTTCGGGAAGCCGGGGGTCTCCGCGAGACGCTGAGCACCGGCCGGGATCTCGAACTGATCGCCGTGCCAGTGCAGCACCGGCACGTCTCGCAGCCCCTCGAGCACCGAGCCAGCGCCATCCTCAGTGAGCGTCAGCGGCGAGAATCCGATCTCGACCAGCCCGGTCGGTGCGACGTCTGCGCCCATGGCGGCCGCCATGAGCTGGGCCCCCAGACACACGCCGAGCGTCGGTCGCTTCGCCTCGACCCGCGCCGCGATCGCCGCGATCTCCGGCGTCAGGAACGGGTACCGCTCCGCATCCCCCACACCGATCGGCCCGCCGAGCACCACCACGAGGTCGGCCGCGACGAGCTCCTCGACCGTGTCCCCGACCGAGAAGTCATGCTCCCCGGCCTCCAGGTAGCGGATGCTGTACCCGCGATCCGTGAGTAGGTCACGAAGCAGGCCGAGGTCTTCGAAGACGACGTGGCGGATGACAAGCGCGGTGAGAGACACGGCGGGCTCTTTCGGGTTGGGTGCGACTCGAGGCGACGAGTCGGGCGTGGGTTCAGGTCGTCGGGTCAGGTCGTCGGGTCAGAGAGTCGGGGCCGGGGCGATGCGTGCGTACGCGGCGAGCACGGTGCGCTCCGACCTCACGAGGTACTCGTCGAGCGACTCCGCTGCCCCATCCGTGTCGCCGGCAAGGTGCAGCGTGAGCACGCGCTGGTTGAGGTCGATGTACGGGGCGTGCAGGTACTCGAGGTCATCGAGGAATCCGAACGCGAGCCGCAGCTCGGCCGAGACATTGGCGTAGACACGGTCGAGGCGCTCGCTGTCCGCGAGCGCGACGATCGCCGTGTGGAAGTCCATGTTGGCGGTGCCGACCGCGGCCCAGTCTCCGGCTTCCCGGCCCGCGACGGCGCGCTCGACAGCCTCGCGCATCCGCGCGCCTGCCGGGTGCCGTCCGGGGGCGGCTTTCAGGGCCTGCACCTCGATCATGCGACGCACCCGGTAGATGTCGAGGATCGAGGCCAGCGAGGGGATCGCGACGAAGACGCCAGCGTTCGGCCGCCTCGTCAGGAGGCGCTCGAGCGTCAGCATGCGGAAGGCCTCGCGGAGCGTGTTGCGGGAGACGTCGAGGCGCTCCGTCATCGAGCTCTCTGAGAGCCGCTCGCCCGGGGAGACCTCGCCCGCGACGATCATCTGGCGGAGGCTCGAGGCCGCCCGCTCGGCCCTGTCGAGGGTCTCGTCGGCTGCGTTCACGCTTCGAACTCTACCGGCGGGCGTCCATGCGCGCTCGAGCCGCTGGTTCCCTGAAACACCCCCGATACATCTTGTAACAAGACATTTACTCGCCTATCGTTGAACAATCTGTTGCTCAGCGTTGAACAACCGTAGGGTTACGGCAATCACTCGCTGCTCCCCTACTGAACTGGAACGAGTTATGTCCTCCACACCTCCTCCCGCATCATCGGCGTCATCCCAAGCCGGCTCCTCTCCCTCCGACGAGGCGAGCACTCCCGAGAAGCTCAAGCACTACGCGAAGGCTCGCCGCAATTCCCTCATCGGCGCCCTCTTCCTCATGGCCACCTCGGCCATCGGCCCCGGCTTCATTACGCAGACCGCGACCTTCACGCAGCAGCTCGGCGCGGCCTTCGCGTTCGGCATCCTCGTCTCGGTGCTCATCGACCTCGCCGTGCAGCTCAACATCTGGCGCATGATCACCCTCTCGGGCAAGCGTGCGAGCGATCTCGCGAACGACGCACTGCCGGGCAGCGGCTACGTGCTCGCGGTCCTCATCGTGATCGGCGGGCTTGTCTTCAACATCGGGAACATCGGCGGCGCGGGGCTCGGCCTCAACGTGCTGCTGGGGCTCGACGTGAAGGTCGGCGCCGTCATCAGCGCCGCCATCGCGATCGCGATCTTCCTCATCAAGCGCGCCGGAATCGTGATGGACCGCGTCGTGATCGTCGCGGGACTCGCCATGATCGTGCTCACGGTCATCGTCGCGATCGTCGCGCAGCCGCCCATCGGCGACGCGCTCCGCCAGACGATCCTCCCCGACACGATCAACTTCGCAACCATCACGACGATCGTCGGCGGCACTGTCGGCGGCTACATCGTCTACTCGGGAGCGCACAAGCTGCTCGACTCCGGCAACGCCGGCCCGGAGCACATCAAGCAGGTCAACCGTGCGGCCGTGACCGGCATCGTCATCACCGGCATCATGCGCTACGTGCTGTTCCTCGCCATCCTGGGCGTCGTCGCGAGCGGCGTTGTGCTCGACACGACCCTCAACCCCGCCGCCGACGCCTTCCAGGCTGCTGCCGGCGAGGCCGGCTTCCGCATCTTCGGAGCCATCTTCTGGCTCGCGGCCCTCACGAGCATCATCGGCGCCGCGTACACGTCGGTGTCGTTCCTCCCGGTCTTCTCGCGGCGCATCGCGGGCCGCGTCGCCGACTTCTGGACCGTCGGCTTCATCGTCTTCTCGCTCGCCGTCTACCTCTCCATCGGCACCCCGCCGGCAACACTGCTCGTCTTCGTCGGCGGCTTCAACGGCCTCATCCTGCCGATCGGTCTCACCCTGTTCATGTACATCGGCTGGTTCCGCCCGTCGAAGCTGGGCGGCGCGAAGTACCCGAAGTGGCTGCTGATCATCGGCACGCTTGCGACCCTCATCACCTGGTACATGGCCGTCAACGCGGTCGGACCGATCTTCGAGCTCCTCAACACCTGACCCTGGCCCCGAGTGAAAGGCTGACCACATGAACTCACGCTCCATCGACCTCAACAGCGACCTCGGCGAGGGCTTCGGCCGCTGGACCCTCGGCGACGACCAGGAGATGCTCGGCGTCGTCACGAGCGCCAACGTCGCCTGCGGCTTCCACGCCGGCGACCCGCGCGCCATCCGCTCCACCGTTCGGGGGGCAGCGGATGCGGGCGTCGCGATCGGCGCGCACGTCGGCTACCGCGACCTGGCTGGCTTCGGGCGCCGCAACATCGACGTCGCCTCCGACGACCTCGTGGCCGACGTCATCTACCAGATCGGTGCGCTCCAGGCACTTGCGGCCGCCGAGGGGACCAGCGTCAGCTACGTGAAGCCGCACGGCGCCCTCTACAACACGATCGTGCACGACGAGCGCCAGGCCGCCGACGTCGTCGAGGCCGTGCACCTCGTCGACCCGAGCCTCGTGCTCCTCGGCATGCCGGGCTCGGCCGTGCTGCGCCTCGCGGGCGAGGCGGGCATCCCCACCGCGATCGAGGCGTTCGCCGACCGCGCGTACACCCCGCAGGGCACCCTCGTGTCCCGGCGCGAGCCGGGCGCCGTGCTGCACGACGTCAATGAGGTCGCGAAGCGCATGGTGCGCCTCGCGACCGAGGGCCTCCTCGAGGCCATCGACGGGAGCACCCTCGAGTTGCGGGCCGACTCCATCTGCGTGCACGGCGACAGCCCGGGGGCCACCGACATGGCCAGGCAGGTGCGGCTCGCGCTCACCGAGGCTGGCGTCGAGCTGCGCCCGTTCGCGCCCGGTCCCAGGACCGCGGCCGCCACCTCCGCAACCGCTAGGAGCTGAGCCCACCCCATGAGAGTCCTCACCGCCCGCGACGACGCCGTCCTCATCGAGTGCGACAGCCTCGACGAGACGATCGCGCTCTTCGACGCCATGACCGCCCTGCGCATCCCCGGGGTCGGCGAGATGGTGCCGGGTGCCCGCACCCTGCTTGTCCCGTTCCGGCCAGCCCGGGTCACCGCCGAGGAGATCGAGGCCGCCGCCAGGGGCGCCGACCTCAGTGGCGTTCGCGCAGGAGAACCGCGGCGCCTCGAGATCCCGACGCGGTACGACGGTGAGGACCTCACGGAGGTCGCCGAGCTCCTCGGCATCTCCGCCGACGAAGTTGTGCGCCGGCACACGAACTCGACCTTCACTGTCGGGTTCGTGGGCTTCGCGCCCGGCTTCGCCTACCTGACGGGCGACGACCCGGTGCTCGACGTGCCCCGCCGGTCAACCCCGCGCACGCGCATCCCGGCAGGCTCCGTCGCCCTCGCCGGCACCTACAGCGGCGTCTACCCCCGCGAGAGCCCCGGCGGCTGGCAGCTCATCGGCACCACCGACGTCGCCATGTGGGACCTCGACCGCGACCCCGCCGCCTTCATGGCTCCGGGCGACGTCGTCACGTTCAGTGTCGACGCCGCGACCACGCGGGCACGCTCAACCGTGAGCGCGACCAGCATCGTGACCTCGACGGACAGCGTGACCTCGGCGGACAGCGTGACATCCGCGGCCCCAGTGACACAGACGGACCCCGTGACACCGGCGGACGCAGACGCGCCCCGATCTGCCGAGCCTGCGCATCCCGAACTTCCAGCCCCACGCGCCGCGACGTCCGCGATCGAGGTGCTCTCCCCCGGCCTGCAGACGCTCTTCCAGGACCTGGGACGCGACGGCTACGCGAGCATGGGCGTCTCGGCCTCCGGGGCACTGGATGCGCCCGCCCACCGGCAGGCGAACCGCCTCGTTGGCAACGCCCCTGACGCAGCCACGCTCGAAGTCGCCTACGGGGGCTTGAACATTCGGGCCCGCGGCCCGCAGGTCGTGGCCGTCACGGGTGCTGAGGTCGAGCTGACCGTGAGCGGCGCCCTCCCCCGCCGGGTGGCCTTCGGCGCGGCGTTCGCCCTCGATGACGGCGACGAGCTCCGACTCGGCTCCCCCCGGGCTGGTGTCCGCAGCTACGTCGCCGTGCGCGGCGGTTTCGATGCCCCGCCCGTCCTCGAGAGCCTCGCCACTGACCTGCTCGCGGGCCTCGGCCCCGACGCGATCACGGCAGGAGACATGCTCGGCGTGCGCCTCCCGGATGTCCCGCTCTCGCCGGCGATCTCCGTCGCCGATGAGGCTCCGCGGGACTTGCCATCCGCATCCGGCAACACCGTCGAGCTGCGCATCGTGCTCGGCCCGCGCGACGACTGGTTCTCCGCCGAGGAGATCGCCCGCTTCACGAGCCAGGAGTGGCAGGTGACGCCGCAGTCGAACCGCGTCGGCGTCCGCCTCGACGGCGAGGCCCTCACACGCAGCCAGAGTGGAGAGCTGCCAAGCGAGGGATGCGTCAGCGGCGCACTGCAGATGCCCCCGAACGGGCAGCCAGTGCTCTTCCTCGCCGACCACCCGCTCACCGGGGGCTACCCAGTGATCGGCGCCGTCGTCAGCACCGATCTGGCCCTCGCCGGTCAGCTGCCGGTCGGCTCCAAGGTGCGCTTCCGCATCGTCGATCCGCGCACCCACCAACCACGCACCCACAAACCACGCACCCAGAGCTCACGCACCCAGACACCAGGAGAACTCCGATGACCCGCATCAGCAAGGTCCTCATCGCGAACCGCGGCGAGATCGCCGTGCGCGTCGCCCGCGCTTGCGCCGACTACGGGGTCGCCGCCGTCGCCGTCTACGCCGACTCCGACGCCGACGCCCTGCACGTGCGCCTCGCCGACGACGCCGTTCCTCTCGAGGGCGCCACGTCGCGGGAGACCTACCTCGACGCTGACAAGCTCCTGGCCGCCGCCGCCGCGACGGGTGCAGACGCCATCCACCCCGGCTACGGCTTCCTCTCCGAGAACGCCGACTTCGCGCGGGCCGTCGAGGCCGCCGGACTCGTGTGGATCGGCCCGACGCCAGAGGCCATCGAGCTCCTCGGCGACAAGATCTCCGCCCGACGCCTCGCAGAAAAGGTCGGAGCGCCCCTCGTCGCCGGCACGAGCGGGCCCGTCGACTCTCCCGCCGAGGCCAGCGCCTTCGCCGAAGAGCACGGCCTCCCCATCGCGATCAAGGCCGCGTTCGGTGGCGGCGGCCGCGGACTCCGCGTCGCCCGCCGCCTCGACGAGGTCGAGGAGCTCTTCGCGGCAGCGGGCCGCGAGGCCGTCGCCGCGTTCGGCCGCGGCGAGTGCTTCGTCGAGCAGTTCCTCGAGTCTCCGCGTCACATCGAGGCGCAGGTCCTCGCCGACACCCACGGCAACGTGGTCGTCGTCGGCACGCGCGACTGCTCCTTGCAGCGCCGCAACCAGAAGCTCGTCGAGGAAGCTCCCGCGCCGTTCCTGACCGCAGAGCAGCGGGAGCGCATCCACACCTCCGCGCGCGACATCTGCGCGGCCGCCGGTTACCGCAGCGCCGGCACCGTCGAGTTCCTCCTCGACGCGAACGGCGTCATCTCCTTCCTCGAGGTCAACACGCGCCTCCAGGTCGAGCACCCCGTCACCGAGGAGACCGCCGGCGTCGACCTCGTCGTCGGCCAACTCCGCATCGCCGACGGGCTCGCCATCGAGGCAGCCGAGTTCGAGCCGCGCGGGCACGCCTTCGAGTTCCGCATCAACGCTGAGGACCCGGCCCGCGGCTTCCTGCCGGGGCCAGGCACGATCTCGCTGTTCCGGGCGCCATCTGGTCCCGGCGTGCGCATCGACACGGGCGTCGAGACGGGCTCGGTGGTCTCCGGCCAGTTCGACTCGATGCTCGCGAAGCTCATCGTCACGGGAGCCACCCGTGAGGAGGCCCTGCGCCGTGCACGCCGCGCGCTCGCCGAGTTCGAGGTCGAAGGCGTGCCAACCGTGCTGCCCTTCCACCGCGCCGTGCTCGACGACCCCGACTTCATCGGCGGCAAAGGCCCCGACGGAAAACCCGGCTTCGGCGTGCACACCCAGTGGATCGAGACGACCTTCGCCGAGCGGGTGCCGGAACAGGCCCTCGCCGTCGAGGCCGCAGACCCCTCCGTCGTCTCGACCTGGATCGAGCTCGACGGGCGACGGGTCGCCATGCGCCTCCCCGCCACCCTCTTCGCGGCGGGCGGCGCTCCTGGCGCTGCGACGACGACCGGTGCAGCAGGCTCTGCAGGGGCAGCGGATGCTGGCAGCGGTTCCGGCTCGTCGGTCACAGCCCCCATGGCGGGCACGCTCCTGCGCTGGCTCGTCGATGACGGCGCCGAGGTCGAGGCTGGCACCGCTGTCGCGGTGGTCGAGGCCATGAAGATGGAGACGCCCGTGCAGGTCAAGGCGGCAGGCGTGCTTCGCCAGCGCGCCGATGCGGGCAGTCCGATCGCCACCGGTGACGTGCTCGCGGAGGTCGAGTCGAGCTGATCGGCTGCGAGCGACGCTGAGAATGTCCGTGGATGCGGGCAGACTGGAACGCATGAGCGAACCAGCTGCCCGCGCCCACCATTCGATCGACTACCTCGAGTTCGGCGTCACCGACCTCGCCGTCGCCAAGCAGTTCTATGGCGACGCCTTCGGGTGGACCTTCAACGACTACGGCCCGGGCCCCAACTACGTCGGCATCCGTCGACCTGGTGGCGCGGAGACCGACGAGGTGGGCGGTTTCCGCCTCGACCCGCAGGTCACCCCGGGAGGTGCGCTGGTGCTCCTCTACTCCGACGACCTCGAGGCGAGCATCGCCCAGGTGCGCGCGGCGGGTGGGGAGATCGTCAGCGGACCATACGAGTTCCCAGGCGGCCGGCGCTTTCACTTCACGGACCCGGCGGGCAACGAGCTCGGCGTCTGGTCGAGCTCCTAGCGCGTTCCGGTCGAGCCTTCGGCAGGTCTCGGTTGGTCTCGGTTGGTCTCGGTCGAGCCCGGTCGAGCCCGGTCGAGCCCGGTCGAGCCCTCTACAGCGCTGCCGCCTGCGCGGTGATGCTGGCTCGCACCTCATCCAGCACGGCCATGATGGCGACTGACTCGTCGAGCGGCATGCGTGGGCTCTCGAGCTCACCAGCGTGCAGGCAACGCTCGACCTCGAGCGCCTGGAACTGCATGCCCCGACCGACGTGCTGGGGCTTGTCGAAGCGAAGGAGCTCGCGCCGACGGCTACCGCCGTCGTAGACCGTGAACGAGGTCGACGCGTAGAAGACGGCATCGACGTCGATCCACCCATCCGACCCGACGATGGCCGCACTGTTCGAGCCCGGGGCATCCATGCGCGTGAGCGTCGCCGAGCTGCGGCCTGCGCCGTGGCGCATCAGCACGGAGGCGGAGAGGTCGACGCCCAGCTCTGACGCCTCGCCGTCGACGAGGATCGTCGTGGCCGGCCCAAGCAGCTGCGAGGCCATCGAGATGCCGTACACCCCGAGGTCGGCCATGACCCCTCCGCCGAGCGAGGGATCGCCGTGGCGGCTCGTCGCCGACACGTCGAGGTTCTGGAAGTGCGAGCTCGTGAAGCTCACGAGCTCGCCGATAGATCCCCGCTCGAGGACGTCGCTGATCGCATCCGCCGTCGGCAGGAAGCGGGTCCACATGGCCTCCATCGCGAAGACGCCCTTGGCGCGGGCCGCCGCGACCACGCGCTCGGCCTCGACTGCAGTGCTCGTGAACGACTTCTCCACGAGCACGTGCTTGCCAGCCTCGATCGCGAGCAGCGCCTGCTCGGCGTGGAACGACTGCGGCGTCGCGATGTACACCACATCCACGTGCGGGTCAGCGACGATGTCCTCGTAGCTGCCGTGAGAGGCGGGGATGGAGAACTCGGCCGCGAACTCGGCCGCCTTCGCCGCATCCCGCGAGCCGACGGCCGCGACTTCGAGGCCCTGGGCCAACAGGTCCGCCACGAAGGTCTTCGCGATGTTGCCTGCCCCGAGAATTCCCCATCGAACACGTCTGGTCGCCATCGAAAAACTCTAACGTCGCTCCCGGTGGACCCGCTAGGACCCGACTGGGGATGCACACTCCCTGGGCCCTCGTCACGTTCCCCGCTAGCCTCCGACACAGTCGGAAGTGATCTAGCATTTCCATCGATTCGCACAGGCGCGAATCGACATCACTCTTTCAGGAGGACCTCATGCGCCAGCTGATCATCACCGCCTTCGTATCCGCCGACGGAGTCATGGAAGCCCCAGGCGGAGAAGAGGGCTACCGCAACTCAGGCTGGACCTGGCAGGACATCGAATTCGACCCGGCCGCCTACGCCATCAAGGGCACGGAACAGCTCGAAGCCGGTGCGCTCCTCCTCGGCCGGAAGAGCTACGAGGCGTTCGCGCCGGTCTGGCCCGGCATGACCGACGAGTTCCCGCAGTACAACTCCATGCCCCGCTACGTGGTCTCCACCACGCTCGAATCCGACGACCAGCGCTGGCCCGCGACGATCCTGCGATCCATCGACGACGTCGCCGCGCTCAAGGATGGCGAAGGCGACCCGATCATCGTGCACGGCAGCGCCGAGCTCGGCCAGACTCTCGCCGACGCGGGCCTCGTCGACCGCTACAACCTGCTCGTGTTCCCGCTGCTCCTCGGTGCCGGACGGCGCCTCTTCAGCGAAACCGACAAGGCCACGCAGCACCTCAAGCTCGTCGAGCACGAGGCCTACCCGAACGGCATCCAGAAGCAGGTCTTCGATGTGGTCAAGTAGCGCCGGCAGAGTCAAGTAGCGCCGGCAGAGTCAGGTGGCACCGCCTGAGTCAGGTAGCACCGCCTGAGTCAGGTGACGCAGCCAAGGTGGAGGTGCTGGGATTCACCTGCTGAGTCCCGCGCGCCTCGCCAGCACGGCGGCCTCCATGCGGGAAGCGACCCCGAGCTTCGCGAGCACCCGCGAGACGTGCGTCTTCGCCGTCGACGCGCTGATGTGCATCCGCTGACCGATTCCGACGTTCGAGAGCCCCTCGCCGAGAGCCGCGAGCACCTCGCGTTCCCTCGCGGTGAGCTCCTCAAGGCCCTGCACCTCCGGCGCCACTTCGGTGCCGGGCTCGCTCGTCGCGGCGAAGCGATCCAGGAGGCGCCGCGTCACCTCCGGCGACAGCGCGCCCTCGCCGCGGGCGACGGCCTCGACCGCCGACTGCAGAGCCGGGCCAGTCGTCGACTTCAGCAGGAACCCGGCGGCCCCGGCTCGAACGGCTCCGAACACGTACTCATCGAGGTCGAAAGTCGTGAGCACCAGCACCTGCGACAGGGACTCAGCGACGATGGCCCTGGTCGCCGCGATCCCGTCGGTGCCGGGCATCCGCACATCCATGAGTACAACATCGGGCCGAAGCGCCCGCGCGTTGCCGATCGCGGCCGCCCCGTCGGCCGCCTCGCCGACAACGTCGAAGCCGTGAGCCTCGAGGAGGAGTCTCAGTCCGGCCCTGATCGCGGCGTGGTCGTCAGCGATGAGCACCCTCACGCGGGTCGCGGTCGGCTCGGTCACGGTGCGCTCCCCGCATGCGTTCCCTGGGACGAGGTGGCCGCACCGGCGCCCCGAGGCACGGTCGCTGCGACCCGCCACCCCAGATCTCCCGCGAGCGGGCCAGCTTCGAGGGATCCGCCGAGGCGCTCGGTACGCTCGCGGATGAGACCAAGACCGTTCCCGGTGCCAGGCGCGTCATCGACGCGTCTGCCGCCCGTCGACGTGACGACCACTGAGATGGTGTCCGCAGCCTCCTCGAAGCGCACCTCGACCGCGGCCCCTGGCGAATGCCGCTCGGCGTTCGCCACCGACTCGGCCACGACCCGCGCGAGCGCCTGCTCCGTTGCAGCGGATGCGCTCGGCACATCCCCGACAATCGCCCCGTCGACCGAGCCTGCGGCTGCGACGATCTCGGCCACCTGGGCGAGGCGAGGCGGGGCGACCGGGGCCTCGCCTTCGGCGTCACCGCTCCGCAGGATGAGGATCATCGAACGCATCTCGTCGAGCCCGTCGAGGGCCGAGCTGCGGATCGCCTGCAGCGCCCCAGCCTCCCGCGGTGCGACCCCGGGACCCGCGAGGGCCGCCTCCGAGGTGATGGCGATCGCCGAGAGGTTCGCCGCGACCACGTCGTGGAGGTCGCGAGCCATGCGCTCCCGCTCCGCGCGCACGGCCTCGCCACGCTCGAGCTCGAGGAGCCGCTCCGCGTCATCCGCCCTCGCTTCCTGCACGCGGGCCAGCTCCGCGCTCTGCCGCACGGAACTCGCCCACCAGAGCGGGGTGCCGAAGATCGCGATGGCCTGCAAGCCGAAGAAGACTCCCTCGCGGAGCGATTCGCCGAGCAGGAGCGGCACCACACACGCGGCAACCACCGCCGCCGCGACGAGCGCCTGCACAAGCCGCAGAGCCATCGTCGAACCGAGCCTGCCGACCACGTAGAGGGCATCGAGCACCAGCACGGAAACACCGATGGCCCCGCCGAGCGCAAGCGTGGCGGCGGCCAACGCCACGCAGACGGCAAGCACCGCGAGTGGGAACCGTCGCTTCTGCGTGAGAGCCACGCCGCCGAGCGCGATCGCGCCAAGGCTGACGCCGAGCTGCTGGCCAGAGTCGAAGAGCGCGAGGGCCACCGCCGTCGCGACGACAACAACCGTCGTCACCCCGTCCTCGTCGAGCCCCGGGCGGGCCAGGACGCGCGGGGTCGCCGGAGCGCTGGGCCGACGCGGTGCAGTCATGGCACCATCCCAGCACACCGGCGCCCGCCAGGTGTCACCCAAACGATGTACCCCGCACGGGCGAGGGGCACCGTTCGGGCGACGCGGGCACCGGTCCCCGCGCACGAGGCTTGCCCCATGACCACGGAACTCCTGCTCTCACTGCTCGGACTTGCGCTCGTCGACAGCCTGAGCGCGGGCACGCTCCTCATCCCGATCTTCTTCCTGCTCGCGCCCGGGCGCATCCGACTCGGGCGCATCCTGACCTACCTCGCGACAATCGCGAGCTTCTACTTCCTCGTCGGGCTCATACTCACGGCGGGCGCCTCCGTGTTTCTGGAGAATGCCACGGCGGTGCTGGAGACCCCCGCCGCGTACGCCGTGCAGCTTGTGCTCGGGGCTGGGCTCCTCGCCGTCGCGATCCTCATGCCGACGAAGAAGAAAGTGCCCGTCGGCGCCGAGGTCACGCAGGGCGGGCAGATTGCGCAGGGCGGGCAAGTTGCGCAGGGCGGGCAAGACGGGCAGGTCACGCAGGGCGGGCAAGACGGGCAGATTGCGCAGGGCGGACAAGACGGGGAGGTCACGCAGCGAGCGCAGGGTGGCGTCACGCACGACATGCAGGGCCCCTCGGCGGATCTTGCACCGGCCCGGGGCAGGCTCGCTCGTTGGCGCGAGCGCGCGCTCGGCAGCGGCTCCCCCGCGACCGTCATCGTGCTCGCGCTTGCGGCCGGGCTCATCGAGCTCGCGACGATGATCCCCTACCTCGCCGCGGTCGGCCTCCTGACCGGGTCGGGCCTGGGCTTCGGCGGCTCGTCCCTGCTACTGGCCGTCTACTGCGTGGTCATGATCGTGCCCGCGCTCCTCCTCCTTTTCGCGCGGGTCGCAGCGCGTCGGACTGTCGAGCCGCCCCTGCGCCGGCTTGCCGACTGGCTGAGCCGCAACGCCGCCGAGAACACCGCGTGGATCATCGGCATCGTCGGATTCCTGCTCCTGCGCGACGCGCTTTCCCACTCGGCGAGCTTCGACTTCTGGCCTTTCAACACCTGAGGGCTGGCTGGCTGGGCGGGGCTGGGCTGGGCTGGGCTGGGCTGGGCTGGTAAGGCGGGAAGCTCAGCGCACGCTGAGCTCGATGAGCTGCGCCTCGACAGACTCGCGCAGCGGCGCCCCGTCGAAGCGTCCCGCCCTATTGCCGCCGGCATCGAGCAGTAGCACTGTCGGGGTCACGACGATGTCGTAGGGCAGCACCAGCTCGGGGCGGATGCTCGTGTCCACTTCCGCGAACACAACTCCGGCCGACGTCGCCGCGACGTCCTGCAGCATCCACCGCGTGAGTGCGCATTCTGGGCTGTCTGGCGCCGTGAACAGCACGATCGTCGCGCGGCGGCCGGGCAGCACGTCCTCCGGCAGCAGCTCGAGGTCGAGCTCGGATTGCTCGGGTTCCGGCTCGCCCTCGCCGTCGAACCGGCTGACGCCACGCCTCGCCAGCCACCCGACAACGGCGACGATGAGCACAAGCGCCATGATCACGAGCAACACCACTGATCCATCCACGGGCTCAGCCTCGCATATCCGGGGGTCGAAGGGGCACGCCAGTCTTCCGTCGGGCCAGCGGCCCGCGGCGCCGCTACGTGCTTAGCTGCTCAGCTGCAGCAGTTGATCCTCGAGCTCCGAGCGCCTCGGCGGGCCCCCGATTCGTGCGACGCGCGTCCCGGACTCGCCAAGCACCAGCACGGTTGGCGTCTGCCGGATGTCGTAGCTCCTCGCGAGGTCCTGCCGGTGCGTCAGGTCGACCTCCGCCACCACCACGCCGGGCGTCTGGGCCGCGAGCTGGTCGAGCATCCGCTTCGTCACCGGGCACTTCGCGCAAAACTCGGTCGAGAACAGGATGAGCGTGGCCCGCCTGCCCGGCTGCACCCCCTCGGCGAGGAGATCAAGGTCGGAGGTGTGTGCTGTCGACGCTTCGGTCGGTCCTGCTGTCGGCCCTGCTGTCGAATCTGCGGCACGCTTCAGGCGTCCGTTCGTGCGTTGCAGCACCAGGCCGATGACGGTCGCGACCACAACAAGCACGACAAGCACCAGCGCGGCAATCGAGGCATCCAAGGTGTGTCCGCCCCTAACTCTGCGCGGCCCGCTGCCGGATGACGCCGACGCGCAGGAGCAGCACGTACAGCTGGCAGCCGAGGCAGTAGCCGAACACGGCGTTCAGGAACGCGGCGATGAACGCGGCACCCGCGGCGACCGGCACCGCGAGCGGAACCCCGAGCAGGTGCAGCACGATCCCGAGGAACGTCACCGCGAACCCAACCCCCTGCGCGAACGTCGGCGGGGCCGCGTCCTCGGTCTCAGCCGGCGGGGCGAGCCGAGGGCGGATGACGGCCGCGAAGACGCGCCCATACGGGTGCCGCTGGATGCCCGCGAACGCGCCCCACGCGAAGAGCGCCGAGAGCGCGACAAGCAGCAGGAAGCCCGGCTGCGCCAGCCGCTCAGCGAACGCAGTCGCAGCCGGCGCGACGAGTCCGAGGAAGACCGTGACCAGGAGCAGCACGGCGGTGATGGCCGCCCCGAACCGCGGCCCACGAGGGTCGATGCGAATCTGTGCCGACATGATGCTCCAACTTCTGGGGACGATGCCTGGACGGAGGGCTTCCGGGCGGCAGTGGATGCTGTGCCGAAAGGGTAGGCGCGCGACGCGCGCAAGGGAACGACTGTGACGCTCCGAGACGACCAGCTTCGGCGCCCGCGGAGTTGAGATGATTCCCCCATGAAGACCTTCACTCTCCCGCAGACCGACGTGCGCGCCTCGAGCATCGTCCTCGGTCAGATGCGCATCATGGACCTCGACGACGAGCAGCTGCGCGCCCTCGTCGGCACGGCGCTCGACGCCGGCGTCAACGTCATCGACCACGCCGACATCTACGGTGGCGAGCGGCACGCCTGTGAGCGCCGCTTCGGCGAGGCCATCCGCTTTCCCCCCGCCGAGCGCGAGAAGGTGCTCATCCAGTCGAAGGTCGGTATCCGCGAGGGGTACTTCGATTTCTCGGCCGAGCACATCCTGCGCACCGTCGACGAGTCCCTCGAGGCGCTCGGCACCGAGTACCTCGACGTTCTCCTCCTGCACCGCCCCGACACGCTTGTCGAACCGGATGAGGTCGCGACGGCGTTCAACGAGCTCCACACGAGCGGCAAGGTCCGCCACTTCGGCGTCTCCAACCACACGCCTGCCCAGGTCGAACTGCTCAAGTCGGCAGTCGCGCAGCCGCTCATCATCAACCAGGTGCAGCTCAGCATCACGCACGCCCCGATCATCGCGTCAGGCATCGCCGCCAACATGGTCGGCCTCGACCAGTCGATCGACCGCGACAACGGCATGCTCGACTACGCGCGCCTCAGCGGCATCACGCTGCAGGCCTGGTCGCCCTTCCAGAAGGCGTTCTTCGACGGTGTCTTCCTCGGCGACCGCGAGAACTTCGCCGAGCTCAACGACGTGCTGGATGCGCTCGCCGACAAGTACGGCGTGACACCGACCGGCATCGCGACGGCCTGGATCACCCGGCACCCCGCGAACATCCAGGTGGTGCTGGGCACGACGACCCCGTCTCGCGTCGCTGAGTCCGCCGCGGGCTCTGACGTGCACCTCACGCGCGAGGAGTACTACCGAATCTTCACGGCGGCGGGCCACACGCTGCCGTAAGCGGCGCATGCCGCGCCGACGTCGTGAGCGCGGCCAGCGCGGGCAGCGCGGCCAGCGCGGCCAGCACAGCCAGCGCAGCCTCCGCAGCCAGCGCAGCCTCCGCGGGCACAGGCCCCAAGGCGCAACGTTGTGGCCCCTTGCTGTTCCCGAGCCCGGCAGCAGCACCTAGCCACAACGCTGGACGCAACGCACGAGTTCGATCACCAACTCACCGCAACGGCACCGCAAGGCACCGCGACGAGCAGGACCAGACAACGTTGTGGCCCCTCGCTGTTCCCGAGCCCGGCAGCAGCACCTAGCCACAACGCTGGACGCAACGAGCGAGCTCGATCACCAACACACCGCAACGGCACCGCGACGAGCAGGACCAGACAACGTTGTGGCCCCTCGCTGTTCCCGAGCCCGGCAGCAGCACCTAGCCACAACGCTGGACGCAACGAGCGAGCTCGATCACG
>NZ_PSTQ01000015.1:80673-90618 GCF_002931075.1 Pseudoclavibacter sp. AY1F1
CCGACGAGCAGGACCAGACAACGTTGTGGCCCCTCGCTGTTCCCGAGCCCGGCAGCAGCACCTAGCCACAACGCTGGACGCAACGAGCGAGCTCGATCACGAACTCACCAAAGCGGCACCGCGACGAGCGCGGCCCGCACAGCGTTGTGGCCCATTGCTGTTCCCGAATTCGGGAACGGCAACGGGCCACAACTTTGGCGAGGGGACGGGCGCGAGGACGGGCGAGGGGTCGGGCGCGAGGCCGGGCGAGGGGTCGGGCGCGAGGCCGGGCGAGGGGTCGGGCGCGAGGCGCGGCGAGGCGAGGCGAGGCGAGGCGAGGGCAGGCGCGGACGGGCGGGCGCGGGACGGCCGGGCGCGGCGCGGCCGGGCGAGGCGTCCGCTCAGTCGACGGCGAGGGCCGCGACCGGTGAGACCCGCGTCGCGCGGCGGGCGGGCAGCAGAGACGCGGCGACCGTGATGAGGAGCGTCACGACGAGCACTCCCGCGACGATGGCCCACGGGATGCTCGGCAGCACGAGGCGCCCGACGAGCGATCCGAAGGTGACCTGCGCGCCGACCCAGCCGTAGAAGACGCCGAGCAGCAACCCGAAGAGAGCTGAGGACGCGATCATGGCGACGGCCTCGGTCACGATCATCCGGCGCACCTGCCCGACCGTGAAGCCGAGTGCCCGCAGGAGTCCGAGCTCACGCTTGCGCTGCATGACGCTCAGGGAGAGCGTGTTCACCATGCCGACAGCTGCGAGGAGCACCGAGAAGCCGAGGAGAACGCTCATGATCGCGGTTGTGATGTCGATGACCTGCTCGAAGGCCGCGTACACCTCGGGCTCCATCTGCCCGAACTCGAGCGTGATGGCGCGGAACGTCTCCGTGGCGACGGCGAACATCGTGACCAGCGTGATGCCGATGACAAGCCCGATGACGGCGCGGCTGCTGCGTGCGGGGTTGCGCACGGCGTTCGCCGCGGCGAGACGGGTCACGGGGCCGCGACCGAGTGCCCGGCCGCTGAGGCTCATGAGCGGCGGCAGGATGACCGGGGAGCCGATCACGACGCCGACAAACGAGAACATTCCTCCGACGACGCTCACGAGCACGCCGGTTGGGCTGGACAGGCCGAGGAAGACTCCCCCGACGAGCATGGCGACGCCGAGGGCGATGAGGATCACTGCGGTGACGCTGCGCCCCCGCCCGGCTCTCAGCTCCTGCATGGTCGGCTCGGCGACTGCCGAGGTCGCCGCGATGGGAGACACCGTCAGGACACGACGCGAGCCGACCCAAGACGCGATGACCGTCGCCGCCGTCACGGCGAGCACTGGTGCCAGCACGGCCGGATGCACGATCGGGAAGGGGAACGGATCGAGCGCGCCGTTGGTGATCGCGAGCTGGGCGCCGAGCGCCGTCAGGCCCACGCCGAGTGAGGCCCCCGCCGCGGCACCCGAGGCGCCCTGCACGAGCCCCTCGCGCACGGTGCGGGCACGAAGCGAGCGTCCGGACGCCCCGATGAGGCGCAGGAGCGCGATCTCCTTCGTGCGCCCCGCGATCACGGTGGCGACGGAGTTCGACGTGACCACGGCCCCGACGAAGAGCGCGATAGTGAAGAAGAGCGCGGCGATGGTGCCGAGCACCGTCGCGAGCTGGCCGATCTCGCTGAGGCCCGACGCGTCGAAATAGGCGGCCAGGTCGGCGACGATCATGATCAGCACCGTGCCGAAGGCGGCGGAGAGAGCAGAGACCAGTACAACCGCTGCGCCTCCGCTGCTCTGTTGGGATTCCGGCGCGCGGTGCGCCTTGACGGCGCTCCTGGTCTTTGTGGCGTTCTGACTGGCGACGGCGCTCATGCTGCCGTCTCCATGGAGAGCATGAGGTTGGAGATCTCGGCGGCGCTTGTGCGAGGCCGGTCGGCGACGACCTTGCCGTCGGCGAGGAACACGACCCGGTCGGCGTGACTCGCGGCGATTGGGTCGTGCGTCACCATGGCGATCGACTGGCCGTACTGGCTGCTCGCGGTTGCAAGCAGGGAAAGCACTTCGCGTCCCGTCCTGGAGTCGAGGTTTCCCGTGGGCTCGTCCGCGAAGATCAGCTTCGGCCGCGTCGCGAGGGCTCTGGCGATGGCAACTCGCTGCTGCTGGCCGCCGGAGAGCTCGTAAGGGCGGTGAGCGAGGCGCTGCGCGAGACCGAGCGTCTGGATGAGGTGCGAGATCCACTGCTCCTCGTCGCGCGAGACGGATCGACCGTCGAGGTCGAACGGCAGCATGATGTTTCCGCGCACATCCAGGGTCGGGACGAGGTTGAAGGCCTGGAAGATGAAGCCGACCGCGCGGCGCCGCAGCACCGTCAGCTCGGCGTCGTTCATCCCGGAGATCTCGGTGTCGCCGAGGAACACGCGGCCGGAGCTAGCGCCGTCGAGCCCGGCCATGACGTGCATGAGCGTCGACTTGCCAGAACCGCTCGGACCCATGATGGCCGTGAACTCACCGCTTCTGATGCCGAGGCTGACGCCGTCGAGGGCGGCGACGTTGCCGTGGGAGCCGTAGATCTTTCGAACGTCGACGACGCTCGCGACAAGTGGGGGTGTGGTGTTCATGTTCTCGACGCTACGGAGGCACCCCGGGCGGGCGCGTCCGCCCATGGTCGCCCCCGCATGGTCCTCTGGGATGACTCTGGTGAGGCCCGCATCCAGCCAGCGACCGAGGTTCTCCCCCTAGCCTTGCCGAATGGTCTCCCCTACGCTCGTCTGGTTCCGCGACGACCTGCGCCTCCACGATCACCCGGCCCTGCACGCCGCGCTCGAACGCGGCGGGCCAGTCATCGCGCTGTTTGTGCTCGACGAGCAGTCGCCGGGCGTGCGGCCGCTCGGCGGGGCTGCCAAGTGGTGGCTCCATCACAGCCTGGCCTCGCTCGCCGCGAGCCTCGAGGAAATCGGCGGCGCGCTTGTGCTGCGACGCGGCATCGCCCGGGACATCGTGTCGAGCGTCGCCGCGGAGGTCGGTGCTGAGCTTGTCGTCTGGAACCGCCGCTACGGCGGGGCCGAGCGCGAGATCGACGCCGACATCAAGCAGGGCCTCATCGATGCCGGGACCGAGGCGCACAGCCTGCCCGGCTCGCTCCTCACGGAGCCCTGGCAGATCCAGACCGGGCAGGGTGAGGCGTACCGGGTGTACACGCCCTTCGCGAATGCCTGCCAGAGCCGATTCCAGCACGAGCCGCCCCGAGACCCGCTCCCTGCCCCGGATGCGCTCCCCCGCGGCTCGAAGGCGACGTCGCTCGACTCCGACAAGCTCGACACCTGGACGCTGCTGCCCACTCGCCCTGACTGGGCCGAGGGCCTGCGGGAGGAGTGGACGCCGGGCGAGCAGGGCGCCCACGAGCTGCTCGAGGCTTTCCTCGACGGGGCCGTCACCGACTACAAGAACGACAGGGACCGGCCCGACCTCGTTGGCACCAGCCGCTTGAGCCCGCACCTGCGCTGGGGCGAGATCTCCTCGGCGCAGGCCTGGCACGCGCTCGACGGCCGCACCGGGGAAGGCGCCGCGACCTTCCGCCGCGAACTGCTCTGGCGCGAGTTCGCGTGGCACACGCTGTACAGCTTCCCCGAGCTGCACAAGCGCCCGTGGCGCGCGGCCTACGAGGATTTCCCGTGGCCAGAGCTCGACCGGGACGCCCTCGACGCCTGGCAGCGCGGGAACACCGGGATCCCGATCGTGGATGCTGGCATGCGCGAGCTGTGGCGCACCGGCACCATGCACAATCGCATCCGCATGGTCACCGCGTCGTTCCTGACGAAGCACCTCCTCACCGACTGGCGTCGGGGCGAGGAATGGTTCTGGGACACGCTGGTCGACGCCGACCAGGCCTCGAACCCCTTCAACTGGCAGTGGGTCGCCGGTTCCGGCGTGGATGCTGCCCCGTACTTCCGCATCTTCAACCCAGAGCGGCAGGCGGAGCGCTTCGACCCCCACGGCGCCTACGTGCAGCGGTGGGTTCCCGAGGCAGGGGGCGGAGAGTATCCGGCGCCCATCGTGGGTCTGAAGGAGGGCAGGGAGGCCGCGCTCGCCGCATGGCGGGAGGTCCGCTGACGCGCCTCGCGCGGCCGGCGACGGGCTCTCGCGCAACTGTCGGAGGCCGGTGCTAGATTGCCCGCACGCTCGCGTGGCAGGGGATTCGCGCGGCGCAGAGGCACTGAACTGCAGGGGGAGAAATCATGGTGGATTACCGCATCGAGCTCGTCGGGGTACCTGTCGCAGACGTCGACCGATCACGCGCCTTCTACGGCGACACGCTCGGGTGGCCCGTCGACCACGACCAGGTCGTGAGCGACGAGATCCGCTTCGTGCAGGTCACCCCTCCTGGCTCGGCCTGTTCGATCGCCTTCGGCACGGGCATCAGCGACATGCCTGCCGGCTCGCTCCGCGCGCTCCAGTGCGTCGTGACCTCCATTGAGGAAGCCCACGCCGATCTCAAGGGCCGCGGCGTCGAGGTGAGTGACATCGACGAGCAGGCGTGGGGTCGCTTCGTCTACTTCACTGATCCTGACGGCAATTCCTGGTCCATCCAGGAGCTGCCCGACTATTCGAAGATGGCCGAATGGCAGGAGGAACAGGGCGCCGAGTCCCTGCTCTGATCGACTCTCCACAGCACGATCCACCCAACACCCCCAGCGGAAGGACACACGACATGACAGAGAAGAAGAACGGCTACGAGGAGTTCAAGGTCTCGGGCGAGAACCTGCTCGGCAAGGTCAAGGAGCTCATCCACGAGGGCAACGTCCGGCGCGTGTTCATCAAGAACGATGACGGCACCACGCTCCTCGAGATCCCGCTTTCGGCCGGCCTGGCCGTGACCGTTGTCGCGGCAGCGCTCGCCCCGGTGCTCGTCGCCGTGGGCGCCATCGCAGCGCTCGTGACGCAGGTCACGGTTGGCGTCGACCGTCGCGGAACGGACTCGAGCTCGGACGGCGGCGCACCGGGCGCATCGGCTGACGCTGATGGAGTGCCGAAGACCAACGTGGTCGCCCCGGCGCCCTCCGCCGAGGCCACCGACCCCGACCTGGGCCCGACCACGGCGTAGTCGCCTTGCACCGGAGGTCGTGCCAGCAGGACATCAGCCGCCACGACCTCCGGTTCCAGGAGTGTGAAGCTCGCGCTTGCTACTCTGTGGTTCCCCAGAGTCGAGAGGCGCGTGCAGAGTGCCAGAACCAGAGACGCTCATCCCCCGGTCAGTTGCCGAGGTATCACCGGCCGCGTCCGCAGAGGCGGCCGCGGCGGCCACGCTCGCCGAGCAAGCTGGCGACGCGGCCGAACTCGGGGCACGCCTGCGAGCGCTCCGGGAGGAGGCCGGCCTCTCGCTCCGCGAGCTGGCCCGCCGCCTCGATATCTCCGCGAGCGCGGTCTCGCAGATCGAACGTGGGGTCATGCGCCCGAGCGTCAATCGCCTGATCGCGATCGTCGGTGAGCTGGGCGCGTCCATCACGGACGTTTTCGCGGGAGGCACGAGCTCCTACGCCGAGCGGTCGAGTTTCGGCAGCTACAGCCTGCTGCGGAGGGGCGAGATCGCGCCGGTGACGCTCGACAGCGGCGTCATCTACCGCCGCCTGTCCGGCTCCCGTACTTCCGGCATCGACCACTTCGAGTCGACCTTCCCGCCGTTGAGCTCCGCGAGCTCCGGCGACGCGGCGTCGTTCGCCACGCACGCCGGCGTCGAGTCCGGGGTGGTCATCTCGGGCGAGCTGACGGTCGAGGTGCACGGCGACACGGTGACGCTGCGACCAGGTGACTCCATCACCTACTCGTCGGAGACTCCGCACCGGGTGAGCAATCGAAGCTCGGAGCCCTGCGTTGCGAACTGGGTCATCGCGCGCGCGCCGCAGGCGGACCCGAGCAATCCACTGTTCTCGGAGGCGCGGGCGGCCAAGCGGTAGCCCTCCTGCGTGCGGGCGTGTCCCGAGCTGCGTAGAGGCGCGCCCCTCCTGCGCTCCCGAAACGCATCGAAATCTCTCCTTTACCTCGCTGAAATCTCCCAACGTGCGTGAAGGGATAGCTTTACGGCTATCCACCACGGAGGGATCCGACTTTGCTCATCAGCGACTACAACCGGCTCAGCGAGGCCAGCGCCGTCGACTTCGCGGCGACCCTCGTCGCCATCCCGAGTTTCACGACCGCGCTGGCCAGCTCGCGCCCGTTCGCCTCGAAGCGCGAGCTGCGGGAACGCGCCGCCGAGGCAGCCGCCGCCTGGGACGACGCGGAGGTGGAACTGGCACTCTCCGGGCACCCGCGCATCGGCGAGCAAGCCGCCGCCGCCGAGCCGGGCGCGGGGCACTCCGCCCGCGAACAGGGCTCCGTGGCGGTGGCCGACGCCGACGTCCTGGCCCGCATCGCAGACGGCAACCGCCGCTACGAGGCACGCTTCGACCGCATCTTCCTCGTCCGAGCTGCCGGCCGATCCCCAGCGGAGATCCTCGCGCAGCTCGAGGAACGCCTCAGAAACGACGACGCGACAGAGCTTGCCGTCGTCGCTTCCGAGCTGCGCGACATCACCCTCCTGCGACTCGACGAATCGGTGACCGAATGACCAGCCAGATCACGAGCCACGTGCTCGACAGCTCCGTCGGACTCGCCGCGGCGGGCATCCGCATCCGCCTCCGCTCCCTCTCCGGGCAGGAGCTCGGCGAGGCGGTGACGGATGCGGACGGTCGCGTCGCCGACCTCGGCCCGGCCCTCCTGCCAGCGGGCACGTACGAGCTCGTCTTCGAGACCGGCGCCTACTTCGCCGCCCGCGGCGTCGACACGTTCTACCCGCACATCGCAGTAGCGATCACTGTCGCCGCTGCAACCGAGGTGTCCGGCGACGGAGCCGCACCCCACTACCACGTGCCGCTCCTCCTCAGCCCATTCGCCTACTCGACCTACAGGGGGACCTGACCATGACCGATGTGACCGTGAGCCTCGGCGCCAACAAGTACGGCAAGGCGGAGAACCGCCTCGTCAAGATCACGCGCGACACCGCTCGCCACGAGATCGAGGACCTCAACATCACGAGTCAGCTCCGCGGCGAGGCGCTTGTCGGCTCATACCTCGAGGGGGACAACTCCCTGGTGGTGGCAACGGACACGCAGAAGAACACCGTGTACGCCTTTGCCCGCGAGCACGGCGTCGGCTCGCCGGAGAGCTTCCTGCTGAAGCTCGGCGCGCACTTCGTCGACGAGTTCGAATGGATCGAGGGCGGGCTCTGGCAGGCCGAGCAGTTCTCTTGGGAGCGCATCCTCGTGGACGGCGACGGGCACGACCACGCCTTCGTCCGCAAGGGCCAGGCGACGCGGCTCGCGACGGTCCAGAAGATCGGCGGTGCCACCCACGTCACGGCGGGTCTCAAGGACCTGACGGTGCTCAAGTCGACGGGCAGCGAGTTCCGTGGCTTCCCGCGCGATAAGTACACGACGCTCGCGGAAGCGAGCGACCGCATCCTCGCCACCTCGGTCACCGCCCGCTGGCGCTATACGCCGGAGGCCGTCGAGGCGGAGCCCGACTACAACGCGCTCTACGAGGGGGTCTCGGCGGCGCTCCTCTCGACGTTCGCGACCGTGCACTCGCTCGCACTGCAGCAGTCGCTCTGGCAGATGGGCAAGGCGGCGATCGAGCAGTTCCCCGAGATCGCCGAGGTGCGCTTCGCGATGCCCAACAAGCACCACTTCCTCGTCGACCTCTCGCCGTTCGACCTCGACAACCCCGGCGAGGTGTTCTTCGCCGCCGACCGCCCATATGGCCTCATAGAAGGAACCGTCATCCGAGACGGCGTCGCACCGGCGCCCGAGGCGTGGACCGACACGCCCTCGTTCATCTAGCACCCGCTGCTTCATCGAGCGCTCGCCTCAGCGCTTCGCTCCACCAGCTCCGCCTGAGAGCGCTGTTTGTCGACCCGCTTTTGTCGACCCGATTGTTGTGGACCCGATTTTGTCGACCCGCTTCTGACGACCCGCTTTTGACGACCGAGAGAGGTCAGCCCATGTCTCCCGAACCCAACACCACACCTCCAGCGGCAGCAGCAGCAGCACCAGAGCCGCCGGCCGAGATCCGCCCAGAGGACGAGCGCCTCAGCCCTGGCAAGACGATCGGCTACGGCGTCCAGCACATCCTCGCCATGTTCGGCGGCGTCATCGCGGTCCCCCTCATCGTGGGCGGCGCCGCGGGACTCGACGTCGGGCAGAAAGCGCTCCTCGTCGCCTGCGCGCTGTTCGTCAGCGGCGCCGCGACCATCCTGCAGACCATCGGGGTCCCCTACTTCGGCTCGAAGCTACCGCTTGTGCAGGGCATCTCCTTCGCAGCCGTCTCGACGATGCTCGCCATCATCGCGGGCAACGGCGAGTCTGGTCTCCAGACCGTGTTCGGCGCCGTCATCGTCGCCAGCGCGATCGGCCTCGTCATCGCGCCGTTCTTCGCCAGGATCGTCCGGTTCTTCCCCTCGGTCGTCACGGGGTCGATCATCACCGTGATCGGGCTCTCCCTCATGCCCGTCGCCGGGCGCTGGGTGACCGGCTCCGACCCGACGGCCGAGGGCTTCGCATCCGCCGACAAGATCGGGCTCGCCCTGTTCACCTTCGCGGTGGTCCTCATCCTGAGCAAGATCAAGGCCCTCTCCCGTCTCGCCGTGCTGCTGGGGCTCGCCATCGGCACGGTCTTCGCGCTCATCATGGGGCAGGCCGACTTCGACGCCGTCGGGTCAGCGTCCGTTTTCGCGTTCCCGCAGCCCTTCGCGTTCGGAATGCCGATCTTCGAGATCGGCGCCATCGTCTCCATGACCATCGTGATCCTCGTCATCATGGTCGAGACCACGGCCGACGTGCTCGCGGTCGGCGAGGTCGTCGGCACCAAGGTCGACTCGCGCCGCGTCGGCGACGGCCTGCGAGCCGACATGGTGTCCTCGCTCATCGCTCCCGTGTTCAACTCGTTCCCGGCGACCGCCTTCGCCCAGAACGTCGGTCTCGTCGCCCTCACCGGCATCAAGAGCCGCTTCGCCGTCGCGGCAGGCGGTGGGCTCCTGGTGATCCTCGGCCTCTCACCGATGGCGGCGGCCGTCTTCAGCGTCATCCCGAGCCCCGTGCTCGGCGGCGCGGGCATCGTGCTCTTCGGGAGCGTCGCGGCGAGCGGCGTGCGCACCCTCTCGAAGGTCGACTACAACGGCAACAACAACATGATCATCGTCGCCTCGTCGCTCGCCTTCGGCCTCATCCCGGTCGTCTCGCCGCAGTTCTGGCACGCGTTCCCCGAATGGTTCGTGACGATCTTCGACTCCGGCATCAGCTCCGCCGCGATCGTCGCGGTGGTTCTCAACCTCTTCTTCAACGTCTGGCTGCCCGGCACTCCGAAAGAGCCGTCGAACCTCGCGGCCGCGCCGGCGCTCCGCGTCCAGACCGAGGAACTGCGCGTCCTGAAGTCGGGCGGGTCCCTTGATGAGCACTCCTACGAGCCGGACACGGCGCCCGTCGAGCAGGGCACCCGGGCGCGGAAGTCGGGCCCGGGCACGCACTGAGCATCCGGCGGGGTCGCCGACGTTCGGAATGTCGCCGACCCCGCCGCGGTTGCACTGCTGTGTCTAGAGTGAATACTCGGCTCGACACGACGGAAGGCAACCGCATGAAGGTGTTTCTGACCGGAGCGACCGGCTACATCGGCTCGGCCGTGCTGCGGGCCCTGCTCGCGAACGGGCACGTCGTGACCGCCGCGGTTCGCAGCGACGAGAAGGCGGCCATCGTCCGGGAGGCGGGCGCGAAGGCAGTCGTCGTCGACCTGACCGACCGCACGGCGCTCGCCCCGCTCCTCCGCCAGGCCGAGGGGGTCATCCACACGGCCTCGGCGGCCGACCTCGACCCGATCTTCGTGCCCCACGTGCTCAACGAACTCGTGCACTCCCCCACGCAATTCGTGCACACGAGCGGCATCTGGCTGTTCGGCGACA
>NZ_PSTQ01000016.1 GCF_002931075.1 Pseudoclavibacter sp. AY1F1
GCTACCAGGCGGGTCCGGAGTGGTGGGTGTTCCCGCGCCTCCCCCGCCAATTTAAGGGCGAAGTGCCCCGGCACGGGAACACCCACCACTCCGGACCCGCCTGGTAGCAGGAGCCTCGAGCGCCCTCGCGGCTCCGCGCATTCCAACTCGCCCTTAAATTGACAACCAGGCCGAGCAAAAATCACAACGAGTCGGAGCAAACCAATTGGTAGGCCCAGGCGCGGCGCGGCAGTACAGTGATGTCACCGAGAACGACGGGTGGCGGCGCAGCCGCCCGGCAAGATGCTCCACACCGCAAAAACACCGCCCCACGCCGCACCACCCCGGCGCTGCCCACCAGCGCACGTACCGCACCCCGCATGCGAAGTCCCGCCCGAGGAAAGGCACCACAGTGCACCGTCTCCGCTCCACCGGCTTCGCTTCCATTGCGGGCATCGTCGGGTTCCTCGCGTTCGTCGAGTTCACGAGCGGGATCCTGCAGGGGTACTACACGCCGCTGCTCACCGACATCGCGCGGCACCTCGGCATCCACGACGCCGACGTCAACTGGCTCGAGGGAGCGCAGCTCATGCTGTCCGCGCTCGTAGTTCCCGTGCTCGCCAAACTCGGCGACATGCTCGGCCAGCGCAAGGTGCTGCTCGTCTCGACGGCAGTCACGGCCCTCGCGTCGTTCGGGCTCGTGTTCGCGCAGGAGTTCTGGATGTTTCTCGTCGCGTGGGCCTTGCAGGGCTTCTACGTCATCTGGCTCCCGATCGAGATCGCGCTCATCTGGTCGCGCACGCGCGAGCGACCGGGCTCGGCGAGGCTCACGCGCACCGCGGCCGGAGTGCTCGTCGCCGCACTGCAGCTGGGCGCCATCGCGGGAGCTCTGAGCGCAGGAGCGCTCGCCGAAGCCCTGCCTGTGCAGGTGCTCCTCCTGATCCCGGCAGTTGCCGTCGCGATCTGCTTCTTCGTGATCCTGTTCGGCGTGAGGGAGGCCCCCAACCCGGTGGGTGGCAAGCTCGACTACCCCGGTCTCCTGCTCCTCAGTTTCGCCCTCGTCTCGTTCACGGGGGGCCTCAGCCTGCTTCGCGTCAACGGACCTGCCGACCTGTTCTCCTGGCTGATCGTGGTGCTCGGCCTCGCGCTGCTCGCTGTCTTCGCGCGCGTCGAGCTTGGCCAGCCGGATCCCCTCATCGACGTGCGCCTTTTCCGCTCGTCGGCGCTGTGGCCAGTGTTCCTAACGGCCGGGCTCTTCGGCGTGAGCGTCCTCGGCGCGCAGGCACCCCTGTCGACGTTCGCGCGCACTGACCCGAGCGTGTACGGGTACGGGCTGGGTGCATCCGCTGGCCAGACGTCGATCCTGATCGGCTCGTACGTGCTGTCGATGGTCGTCGGGGCCCTGCTCTACGGGCAGGTCACGAAGCTCCTGGCGCCCCGCATCGCACTGATCGGCGCGAGCGGACTCGTCGCGACCGGATACTTGCTGTTCCTCCCGTTCCATGACGGCTTCCTGCAGGCGGTCACCAACATGGTCATCGCGGGAATCGGTTCCGGGGCGCTGGTCGCAGCCCTGCCCTCCGCCGCCGCTGCCGCCGCCCCGGCAGCGCAGACGGGCGTCGCGACCGGACTGACCAACTCGGTGAAGACGCTCGGCGGCGCCATCGCGTCGTGCGTGTTCGGCATCGCCCTGCTCGGCACGCTGGCGAATGCACCCGCCGCGGCCGAGGGCACGGCCGGGTCCCTCGCCGGCTACTTCACCGTGTGGACCGTGTGCGGCCTCACCGCAGTCGCGGCTGCGATCGCCCTCTGCTTCGTGCCGAAGACAGCGTTCCAGGATGCACCCGAGCGGGCAGGCCAGGCGCCCGTCGTCGTGTAGGCGCGGGCACGCCTCACCCTCGGGCGGGCGCAGCCGACGGGAGGCGCACCGTGAAGCGCGTGGAGCCTGGCCGGCTGTCGACGGAGATCGTGCCGCCGTGCGCATCCACGACGCTCTTGACGATCGAGAGGCCGAGGCCCGTGCCTCGCGTGACCGGGACGGAGCTCGCCTCCGTCTCGCCGCGAGTGCGCGACACGTCGCCGCGCACGAAGCGCTCGAAGAGGTGCTCGAGCACGCCGGGGTCGATGCCCGGCCCGTCGTCGGCCACGCTCAGCACCGCTTCCCCGCGGTCGACACCGAGCGTCAGCGAGACGTTCGTACCTGCCGGAGTGTGCGCGTTGGCGTTGGCGAGCAGGTTCGAGACAACCCGACGCAGCTGCGCCTCGTCGCCGGTGACCTCGATGGCGACGCCAGGGATATCGAGGTTCCATTTGTGATCAGGCCAGGCGGCGTGGGCGTCGCCGATCGACTCGAGCGCGATGAGCGACAGGTCGACGGTGCGGTGCTCGGTTTCCACACCTTCGTCGAGCCGGGCGAGCAGCAGGAGCTCCTCGACCAGGGCCGTCATGCGCACGGACTCCGAGTCGATGCGCTCGAGCGCCCGCGCCGTGTCCTCGGGCAACTCGGCGCGACTGCGACGCGTCAGCTCCGAGTAGCCGCGAATCGACGCGAGGGGTGTGCGGAGTTCGTGGCTCGCATCCGCGACGAACTGCCGCATCTTCGCCTCGCTTGCCTCCCGCGCCGTGAAGGCTCTTGAGATGTGCCCAAGCATCGTGTTGAACGCTTGCCCCATGCGGCCGACCTCAGTGCGCGGGTCGGCGTCGCGCGGCTCGACGCGCACGTCGAGGGCCGCGTCACCCGAGGTGAGCGGCAGCTTCGAGATGCTCGTCGCGAGGTGCTCCACCCGCTCGAGCGGGGCCATGGATGCGCGAATCCAGCGAGACGTGAAGAGCGCCGCGAGGGCGATGCCGAGCAGACCGATGAGCGCGATCATGAGGCTCAGCGTGGTCGTGGTCGCGTTCACGTCTCCGAGCGGCAGCGCGATGACGACGCCGTACCCGGCCGGGCCTTCGCTCGCCTGGGCACGAACCTCGCCGATGCCGTCGACGCTCACCGTATGCGCCTTGCCATCTTGCGGGACGGTCGCGAGCGACTCCGCGATGCTCTCCGAGATCAGAACGACCTCGCCGAGACTGTTGAGCGCGCCGGCCGAGATGACCGTGCCGTCGTCGATGACCGCGCCGACGGTCCCTTCCGCCTGCCCTGGCAGCTTCAGCACGAACGTGGCGTTCGGGGTGATCGAGAGCGGCCCCCCGGAGCCTCCCGGCCCGCCTGCCCCCTCCCGCCCACGGTCGCTCGCCGACGAGAGCTGCTGATCGAGCCTGTCCACGAGCACGTTGTGCAGCAGCGTCACGCTGACGGCACCGATGATGGCGGTCACGATGACCAGGGTCGCGACGAGCCCGAGCACGAGTCGACGCCGAAGGGTGAGCGGGGCGCGATCGCGCGCGCCAGCCGGCGAGACAGGTACGCCCTGGGAGACAGGCGCGGCCTGGGAGATAGGCGCGGTCTGGGAGACAGGCCCAGCCTGGGCGGATGCGCCAGGGGCCGAACCGGACGCGCCCCCGGCCGGGCTCATTCCGCGGCCTTGAGCATGTACCCCACACCGCGCACGGTGCTGATCATCGGCTCGCGGCCAGCATCCACCTTCTTGCGCAGGTAGGAGATGTACAGCTCGACGACGGTCTCGCGCCCGCCGAAGTCGTAGCTCCACACGTGGTCGAGGATCTGCGCCTTCGACAGCACGCGTCGGGGGTTGCGCATGAGGAAGCGCAGCAGCTCGAACTCCGTGGCGGTGAGCTCGATAAGGTCGTCGCCGCGGCGCACTTCGTAGCTCTCCTCGTCGAGGCTGAGGTCGCCGACGCGCAGCACGGGGTCGTTCGCGCCGCCCTGCGTGAGCATGGAGCGCCGCACGAGGCCGCGCACTCGCGCGATGACCTCTTCGAGGCTGAAAGGCTTGGTGACGTAGTCGTCCCCGCCGGCGGTGAGGCCCGCGAGTCGGTCGGCGAGCGCATCCTTCGCGGTGAGGAACAGTACCGGCAGCGTCTCGTCGTCGGCGCGGATGCGGTGCAGCAGGGTGAGCCCGTCGGTGTCGGGCAACATGATGTCGAGCACGGCGGCGTGCGGCTTGAACTCGCGTGCGACCTTGATCGCGGATGCCCCGTCCGCGGCGGTGCGGACCTCCCAACCCTCGTAGCGGAGCGCCATTCTGAGGAGGTCGGTGAGCGAGGGTTCGTCGTCGACGACAAGCACTCGGATGGCGGACCCGTCGGCCGCCTTGAGCATCGGGCCGAGCCGCGAGCTCGACTGGTCGGTTGCAGGCATGCCTCTAGTCTCCCCTTTGATCTATGGAGAGCCTATGAGGCGCCTGTGACCTGTTTGTGTCGGAGTACGGGGGAGCCCCCGATCTCTGCGGCCCAGCGGTAGAGGACTCGGCTAGCAGCCTGCGGTGAATGCCATATTTCCTAGGAAGATCGCCTGCGCTCCTCCCGAACCTCCCGCGGAGTAGTAATTGATGACCAAGGAGCTCACTGGCCCCACAAAGGTGACGGTCACCGAATTTGCCGTTGTCGTCTGGCCAGATTCGGAATTCACCGTGTTCGTCGTCCACGGCGACACGGACGTTCCGACGCCCGCGATCTGCGATCCCTGCCCACTCCTCGTGAATGTGGCAGCACTCGTGATGTAGGCCGCGTCGTTGTAGGTGGCCGTGGATCGCGTGAACCCGTAGATCGTGAAGGACAGGTTCTGTACGGGCCGATCAAACGAAATCGTCGTCGCTTGTCCGCGCGGTGTCGTCGTCGAGGCAGACGAAGTCTGCTGGAGGGCAAGGCGAGCGTTCGTGCCCGTGGCGCCACCCGCGACAGTCGGGGTAGCGAGCCTAAGATTCGCTGCGTTCAGTGCATAGGCTCCCCCAACGAGCGTGGTCGCGAAGCTCACGCCGACGTTGCCCACGGAGGCGGCAGCACCGGCGAGCGCCACGCTCGCAGAACCAGTCGTCGTTGTTGTTCCAGGCGTGTAGTTGACGGCATTGGCGGCCCCGGCACCGGTACTTTGGAAGCGGACCTGCCCCGGGTACGTCAAGGTACAAGGAGACGCGGACGCGCTGGGCACCGCGACCGCGGCCGCAATCACTGGCACGGCCCAAGCTGTCGCCGTGAGCACTTGGCGACGTGACGTGGAACCGGAAGCTGAGGGCAGGGATTCAGGCATGGGGCCCCGATCGAGGAGGGCCAAGCGCGTGCGCAGTGGACGACGCTCGCCCATGCCGCGATTGGCAGTAACACTCGATGACGCTAAAGAAACTTGCTTTCGCATCGCCAGATGGCACTGCCGATCGCGCAAAAGGGTCGCAATACGGCGTATCCGTTCGCGGATAGCCTGGAGCGCCGCAGGCTCGACGGGTCCTTGCTAGCGGAAGAGCGTCTCCCCCACGTAGCCGCCCTCTCGGGCTCCTGGCGGGATCGCCCAGATGCCACTGCCGGTGTGCTTGATGTACTCGTTGAGGAGGTCGGTGCCAAGCGACTGCTGCACGCGGATGAACTGCTCGGGGTCGCGCTGGTAGGAGAGGAAGAAGAGGCCAGCGTTGAGTCGGCCGAGCTCGTCGTTGCCGTCGACGAAGTTGTAGCCACGACGCAGGAGACGCGCCCCCGCGTTCCTCGCTGGGTGGGCGAGGGCGACGTGCGAACTCGCATCGATCGCGGGCTGCCCGAACGTGGTGCTGCTCTCGACCGCGAAGTCCGGCTCCGTGAACTCCTCGCCGCCGCTGAGCGGGGCGCCGACACGCTTGTCGCGGCCGATGATCTGCTCCTGCTCCTCGAGCCGCACGCGGTCCCACGACTCGATCATCATGCGGATGCGCCGAGCCACCAGGTACGAGCCCCCGGCAAGCCAGTCGGCCCCGTCGCCGGGGGCGACCCACACGTGCTCGGCGGTGGCGCTTGTCTCCTCGGCCTTGACGTTGGCCGTGCCGTCCTTGAAGCCGAACAGGTTGCGCGGCGTGGCCTGGCTCGTGGACGTCGACGAGGTGCGCCCAAAGCCGAGCTGCGACCAGCGGAGGATGACCCGCCCGAAGCCGATGCGGGTCAGGTTGCGGATGGCGTGCACCGCGACCTGCGGGTCGTCTGCACAAGCCTGGATGCACAGGTCCCCGCCGGAGAGCTCGCTCTCGAGCGCGTCCCCCGAGAACCGCGGGAGCTGCGTGAGCTTCGCCGGCTGCTTGCTCGCGAGCCCGAAGCGGTCGACGCCCTCGCCGTCGACGAAGAGCGTCGGCCCGAACCCGAACGTGACGGTGAGCGCAGACGGCGGCAGCCCCATGGCTTCGCCGGTGTCGTCCGGCGGGGCAAGCGGCGAGCCGCCGACGGCGCCAGACGCGGAGACGTCGAGGCCCTGCACGAGGCGGGACGACGCGTAGCTCCAGTCCTGCAGCAGCTCGACGAGTTCCTCGCGCGTAGTGCCCTCGCGAACGTCGAACGTCGCGAAGTGGAGGCGGTCCTGCGCGGGCGTGACGATTCCGGCTTGGTGCTCACCGTTGAAGGGGTACTGGGTGCCGCTGCCCACATGCGACGTGGAACCCGCGCCGGTCGAGGCGGCGATGCCGTAGCCACCGGCGCCACCAGCGGCGATGCCAGCAGCTCCAGCGCCGAGCAAACCGAGCAGGCCGCGGCGCGAGAGGCCACCGCCCGCGGCTGGTGCCGAGTCAGCCGCAGCGGGCCGACGGGCCGCCGTCGAACCGGACCTCGAGGCCCCGGCAGGCGCATCCGCCCCATCGGGTTCGTGCCCGGTCACACCTGCGCTCACCGGCGCTCCTTCTGATCGTTTCGTTGTGAATGGCCAACTTGCGTGACAAACGGCACGGAAGGACGACTTTGGGGCCGTCTCGGGCCGATCATCACGCAAGTCAACCAAGCGTGCTTGGCCGAGGCTACGCCTCGAAGACAGGCACCGAGGTTACGCCTGCAGGCCGAGCACTGTGGTCGTGAGTTGCGAGAGCGGCTCGGCCAGCGCATCCACCTGAGTGGACAGCTCCTTAACCTGGTCTGGCGTGAGGTCGCGGTAGTTGGTGAAGCCTTCCTCGTAGCTGCCGTAGCTGCCAAGCAGGTCGTTCAGCGCCGTGAACTCGGCGCTGATCGAGTCGGCGGTCGCGGTGCCGTCCTCGCCCTTGGAGCGGGCGACGTCCTCGACGATGCCGAACGCCACTTCGGCGCCTTCGACGTTCGCCTTGAAGTCGCTGAGGTCGGTGCCAGACCACCAGTCCTCTTCACCGGAGATCTTGCCGGTCGCAACCTCGTCGAGCAGGCCGATGGCGCCGTTCGTGATGTCTTCGATGGAGATCTCGAACTCGTCGCTGTTCACGAGGTCGGCGAGTTCCTGGATGTCGGCGACGAGCTGGTCGGCGTAGGCGGCGCGCTCTTCGGTTGTCGACGGCGCCCAGTCGAGGAACGCGTCGGTGTCGTCGGAGTTCTTGTCGCCCGGCTGCGGCTGCCAGAGGTCCTTCTCGATGCGGTGGAAGCCGGTCCAGTCGAGGCCCTCGGCAACAGCGTCGACCTCGCGGTAGTCGACCTTCGGGTCGAGGTCGCCGAATGCTTCGGCGGTGGGCTCGATGCGCTCGTACGGCACGCGGGCTGCCGCGAACAGCTCGCGGGCCTTCTCGTCGTCGCCGGACTTGTAGGCCGCAGTGAACTCCCCGACGAGCGGGACCAGCTCGGAGACCTGGTTGCGGAGGTACGCGGTGTAGCTCGTAACGGCTTCGTCGTAGGCGGCCTGGTCGTCGGCGGCGACTTCGACGGCTTCTCCGGAGACCTCGAAGGAGGTCTGGCCGATGCCGGCGCCGATCATCCCTGGCTTGCAGACGGTGAAGTAGCTGCCAGGCTGCGCGACGACGGAGAGCTGGCGGCTCGTGCCCGGCGCGATGTTCTCGACTTCGCCCACGATGCGGAGGCCGTCGTCGGCGAGCAGGTAGAACTCGGTGACCCGCTCGCCGTCGTTCGTGACGTCGAACGTGATCGGGCCGCTGGCAGCGGATGCACCCGAGATGGTGCAATCGGTGTCGGTGCTCGAGACGGCGAGGGAGGAGGCCGAGTCAGCGGGTGCGTTCGGCACGCAGCCGGTGAGGGCGACGAGGGCCGCCGCGGAGAGCAGTCCGGCGGCGAGTGGCTTGAGTTGCATGGTTGTCCTTCTACTGAGAGCTGCTGAGGGTGAGAGGTCTGAGAGGGTGAGAGGCCTGAGAGGGTGAGAGGTTTTAGCGGGCGAGGGTGGCCGCGGGCTGAGGTGAGGTCGAAGTGGCTTTCCGGCGTCCTGCGCGAGTGCGGAGCACGAAGAGCGTTGCCGTCGGGATGAGGTAGGCGAAGTAGGCGAAGATCTCGAGCTTGGTCATCTCTGGCGTGAAGCCGATGGTTCCCTTGAGGAGCGCGCCGAGGAGCCCGTCTGGCGGGATGATCTCCGGGATGCGGAACGCCCACGCGTTCTCCCCGAACCAGGCCTGAACGGCGGCGGATGCGCCTTCCGGAGCCGCCACGAAGGGCCCTGGCAACACGGCGGCCTCTTGCAGATCGTGGATCGCGTAGGCCACGATGCCTGCCGCGAAGACGATGAGGAGCGCGCCGGTCCACGTGAAGAACGTGGAGAGGTTGATGCGGACAACACCGCGGAAGAGCGCCCAGGCGAGCCCGACGGCGATGAGTAGGCCGATGATGGCGCCGAGGAAGCCGAGCACCCAGTTGTCCCCCGAGCGGGTCGTCGACCAGACGAAGAGCGCCGTCTCGAGACCTTCCCTCGCGACGGAGACGAACGCGACGGCGACGATGCCCCAGCCACTGCCACCGAGGTGCCGGTCGACCTGTCCTTCGAGCTCGTGCTTGAGGGTCTTCGAGACGCGGAGCATCCAGAACACCATCCAGGTGACCATGGCGACCGCGACGAGGGAGAGGCTGCCGCCGATGATCTCCTGTGCCTGGAACGAGAGGCCGTAGGCGCCGAACGTGAGGACAGCGCCGAGGATGAGGGACGCGATAACCGCGAAGGCGACGCCGAGCCAGATGCGGCGGACGATGTCGGGGCGCTGGATGCGCCTCGCGTAGGCGATGAGGATGCCGACGACAAGGGCGGCTTCGAGGCCTTCGCGGAGACCGATGAGGAGAGAGCCGAGCATGCTGGATTCCTGGGCGTGAAGAGGACTGGGCCGGCGGGCGTGAGGGCCAGCCATAGCCCAGGCGTCCAAACGTAGTAGGCCAGGTAAGCCTTACCTTTCGCGAAGATACACCCGCGCTCAGGGAATTGCCAAGTTTCCAGCGGATCTGGTCGAGGAGCACCGACCTGTCACTTCACCACCGCCGCACCAAGGCCGACTCAAGTACCGTGGTCCGCGGCCCGTGCCTCCGCCCGGGCACACCTGAGGCAAGAGGAGCACCCGTGCAGACCATCGACACCAAGCAGCTCGCGGAGCTCGGCGAGCAGGCCACGATCATCGACGTCCGCGAGCGCGACGAGTTCTCGGCCGTGCGCATCCCGTGGGCGAGCAACGTGCCGCTGAGCGAGCTCGTGGATCGCGTCGAGGAAGTGCCGGAGGACGGCCCCGTGTACCTGATCTGCGCCGCAGGCGTGCGAAGCGAACGTGCGGCGACGTACCTCGAGCAGCAGGGCAAGCCGGTTGTCAACGTGCTCGGCGGCATGTCCGAGTGGGCGGGGTCTGGCCTCACGGTCGAACGCGGCTGACCCGACCGCACGTCCGGAAGGCATCTGCATGCGCCTCCCCTCCGTTCACGTATCGAGCCGAGGCATCACCTGCCTACCGTCCCGCCGGACGGGCAGTTCTCCCCATGATTTCGGGTGTGCCGCCCGGGGATTCTCGCTACCGTGGGGCCACCCCGACTGCGAGCACTGCCCCGCGTCGGGATCACCGGCGATGGGAGCGGAGTGTGAACAGCCCACGGCGTCTGGCGCGCACCCGCGATGCGTCGACCCGCCTGGCCTCGCAGCCGAGCATCGACCCGCAGCGGCAGCTCGAGCAACAGCACCGGGCCGCCCAGCCGGATCCGTTCGGGCACACGCTCCCCCGCCGCAAGGTTCCCATCGCGGCGCCGCCACTGTTCATCCCCGGGTTCAGGTACTACCCGCCCGGGGCGCGCATCCGCGCAGCACGTTAGCTCTCGCGGGTCGCCGGTGATGCCGGTTCTGCATTCGCGAGCGGATGCACGCGCCAGGGCCTGTGGATGACGGAGCGGATGTCCCCGGTCGCGCCTAGGGTTGCTTGCATGGTCGCAACGCACGAGACAGAAGCCCCCTCCGAGTCAGGGACCCTGCTCGAGCGTGCGCAGCGAGTGCTTCGTGAGGTTTTCGGCTACGACGACTTCCGCGGCGACCAGGCCCAGATCATCGAGCGGCTCTGCGCGGGCGAGGACGCGGTCGTGCTCATGCCGACAGGCGGGGGCAAGAGTCTCTGCTACCAGGTGCCCGCACTTGTGCGCGAGGGAACCGGCGTTGTCATCTCGCCGCTCATCGCACTCATGCACGACCAGGTCGGCGCGCTCGAGCAGCTCGGCGTGCGGGCCGCGTTCCTGAACTCGACACAGTCGATCGACGAGCGCCGTGACGTCGAGCGGCAGCTGCTGGCCGGCGAGCTCGACCTCATCTACCTGGCCCCCGAGCGCCTTCCCGTCGCGACCGATCTGCTGAGCCGCACCAACATCTCGCTGTTCGCGATCGACGAGGCCCACTGTGTTGCGCAGTGGGGTCACGACTTCCGCCCCGACTACCTGAACCTCTCCATGATCGCGGAACGGTGGCCCGGGGTTCCCCGCATCGCCCTCACAGCAACCGCGACAAGCGAGACCCGCCAGGAGATCGTCGACCGGCTGGTGCTCGGCGACGCGAAGGTGTTCGTCGCGAGCTTCGACCGGCCCAACATCCAGTACCGCGTCTCCCCCAAGGCCACCCCGAAGGCGCAGCTCCTGCGCCTCATCCAGGAGGAGCACGCGGGCGACGCCGGCGTCGTCTACTGCCTCAGCCGGAAGTCGGTCGAGAACATCTCCGAGTGGCTGCGAGGGCAGGGTGTCAACGCGCTCGGCTACCACGCGGGAATGCCCGCCGAGACGCGGGCGCGGCACCAGTCGAAGTTCCTCCGCGAAGACGGGGTTGTCATGGTGGCGACGATCGCGTTCGGCATGGGCATCGACAAGCCCGACGTGCGCTTCGTCGCGCACCTCGACCTGCCCAAGAGTATCGAGGGCTACTACCAGGAGACCGGCCGCGCGGGCCGCGACGGCCTGCCGTCGACCGCCTGGCTCGCGTACGGTCTGCAGGACGTGGTTCAGCAGCGACGCATGATCGCGGAGGGCGAGGGCGACGCGCAGCGCAAGCGCGCGCAGAGTCAGCACCTGGATGCGATGCTCGCGCTCTGCGAGACCGTCACGTGCCGCCGCGTGCAGCTGCTCGCCTACTTCGGGCAGTTGAGCGAGCCATGCGGCAACTGCGACACGTGCTTGTCCCCTCCCGCATCGTGGGACGGCACGATCCCTGCGCAGAAGCTGCTCTCCACCGTGCTGCGGCTCGACCGCGAGCGCAACGGCCAGGCATTCGGCGCCGGCCAGCTCATCGACATCCTCACTGGCAAGACGACCGACAAGATCACGCAGTGGAAGCACGACGAGCTCTCGACGTTCGGCATCGGCAAGGATCTCGGCGATACCGAGTGGCGCGGCGTCATCCGCCAGCTGCTGGCCGCTGGCGTGCTCGCCGTGCGCGGCGAGTACGGTGTGCTCGCACTCACGAGCGAGGCAGCGCCGGTGCTGCGCGGCGAGCGGCAGCTCATGTTCCGCAAGGAGCCGCCGAAAGCGCCGGGGTCGAGCAGCCGTCGTACGCGAGGCGAGTATTCGGGTCGCTCCGGCGGTGGCAGCGCGGCAGCGGCAGCCCTCACCGAGTCGCAGCGCGAAGTGTTCGAGCGGCTGCGGGCCTGGCGAGCCGAGACAGCGAAGGAGCAGGGTGTGCCCGCCTACATCGTCTTCACCGACGCAACGCTTGCCGCGATCGCGGAGGTGAAGCCGCGCCAGCACGCGCAGCTCGCGGCGATCTCGGGCGTCGGCGCGGCGAAGCTCGAGCGCTACGCCGACGACGTGCTCGACGCCGTCGCCGACCAGTAGCGCCGCGGTCCTTCCGCTTCTCCGCGCGCGGAGCTTCGGCCACGTCGGCATTGCCGCAGCGGTGCACGTAGAAGGGCACTCCGCCGCCGCCATCCGATGAGCCAGCCTCGACGGGCGGGCCCACCTCCGACCACGCGCCGACACCGGCGAAGTGGTCGTTGCGCATGGCGACGGTTCCCTTCGGACCGAACGCCTCCAGCCGCTGGTCGTGGCCGCCCGTGTTGTGGCGCGAGTTGACGATCGTGATGAGCGCGCCGGCTCGCGACTCGAGCGTGATCATGGCACCGTTCGGCTCATCCAACGCCGTTAGGTCCGGGGTCGAGGTACTGGGTCGAAGTACTGCACGCTCGCGGTTGTTGTTGCCGTTGCCGCTGCCGCTGCCGCTGCCGTCTGGCGCCTGGCGCCTGGCGTCTGGCGTCTACGAGAGGACGCGGTGGACGCGCAGAGCCTCAACAATGAGCGCGTGGTCGTCGTGCATCTCCAGCCCGCTGACGCCGACAGCCCCGACGAGGGTGCCGCCGACGCGGATCGGGAAGCCGCCGCCCGCCGCAGCGTACTCGCGCGGGTCGAGGAGGGAGTCGGTTGCGAAGTTCTCGCCGTTCGCCTCGTAGGTGTACCGGACGGCGAGCGTCGAATGGCCGAAGTGCTCGACAACCCGGAACTTCCGGGCGAGCCAAGCGTCGTTCCGCGCGGAGGAGCCGGGGGTCGCGGCATGGAACGCACGCTGCCCGCCGAGCACAACCGAGACAGCGACGCTGTGCCCGCGCACGATTGACTCGTGGCGCAGCCAGGTGCCGACCTGCCAGGCGTCCTCAAGCGTGAAGCTCGGAAAATCGAGCTCTTGCTCTTCGGCGCGCAGGACCTGCAGGATCTGATCGACGGGCAAGCCGACGTATGGCGTTGTGGTGGCGGAGCTCATTGTTCACCTCGTTGTGCGGGACGGATATCGACTGCAGGACGCTCTGAATGCTGCGACACAGCAACGCGCCTCATGCGAGCCTAGACCCCCAAGCACCCTTTTGTCAGGACATGCGAACATTTCGAACTTCAGCCTGGAGTATGACGCGATACATCGCGAGTTGCGGCAGGCTGTTCGCATGCGCACACTCCTCAACATCATCTGGCTCCTGCTCTCGGGCTTCTGGCTCTTCTGCGGCTACATGCTCGCCGGCGTGCTGCTCTGCATCCCGATCATCACGATCCCGTGGGCCATCGCGTCGTTCCGCATCGGCCTCTACGCGCTGTGGCCGTTCGGCCGCGACGTCGTCTCGAAGCCCACCGCAGGCGCCTTCTCGTTCCTCGGCAACGTCATCTGGTTCATCCTCGCGGGATGGTGGCTCGCCATCGGCCACATCGTCTCCGGCATCGCCCTGTGCATCACGATCGTCGGCATCCCCATGGGCATCGCCGACTTCAAGATGATCCCGATCTCCCTCACGCCTCTCGGCAAGGAGGTCGTCGACCGCGACAACGGACCCTTCGGCACGGCGCGGCGCTGACGACCATCCTGAGCGCGCGAAACGGCCGGCACCCCGCAGTGGGCGCCGGCCGTTCTCGCATGAGCCTCGCAGCGGATGCTCCCCCGCCTCTTACTTTGCGGGAACCTCCGGGATGTCCTCCTCGACCTCGCGGATCACGGCGATGTCCTGCGTGTAGCCACCCAGCTGCTCGAGCTCGTGGGCGAGCTCCTCCAGCTCGGCACCGCCGGCCATCTGGGCCGTGAGCTCGTCGAGGGTGATGTCGGCCTTGTCGTAGTAGCCGATCGACTTGCCGCGCTTGAGGAGCAGGAAGCTGTCGCCGACGGGGAACGCGTGGTGCGGGTTGTGGGTGATGAAGATCACGCCGAGCCCGCGGTCGCGGGCCGCGAGGATGTAGCGCAGCACCACGCCCGACTGCTTCACGCCGAGAGCCGCGGTCGGCTCGTCGAGAATGAGCGCCTTCGCCCCGAAGTACACGGCGCGGGCGATCGCGACGCACTGCCGCTCGCCACCGGAGAGCTGGCCGATCGGCTGGTCGACGTCGCGAAGGTCGATGCCCATGTCGAGCAGCTCCTTCTTCGTGATCTCCTTCATCTGCTCGACGTCGAGGCTCTTGAACGGACCGAAGCCCTTCGTGAGCTCAGACCCCAAGAAGAAGTTGCGCCAGATCGGCATGAGCGGCACGACCGCGAGGTCCTGGTAGACCGCCGCGATGCCGCGCTCGAGCGCTTCTCTGGGCGACTTGAGGTGCACCGACTCGCCCTCGATGAGGAACTCGCCGTCGGTGTGCTCGTGGCGTCCCGCGATGATCTTGATAAGTGTTGACTTGCCGGCACCGTTGTCGCCGAGCACGCACGTGACGCGTCCCGGGTCGACGTCCATGTCAACGTTCTGCAGGGCGAGGATGTTGCCGTAGCGCTTGCCCGCATCTCGAAGCGAGATGAGGTGCGCGCCCTGCTCGAGCGGCTCGGACTGCTTCACGTCCGTCGCTGTTGTCTGGTTCGTTGCCATTACTTCTGCTCCGCCCTCTTCTTCACGACGAGGTTCACGATCGTCGCCATCAGCAGCATGAGGCCGAGGAAGAACTTGAACCAGTCCGGGTTCCACTGGGCGTAGACGATGCCCTTGTTGGCCATGCCGAAGATGAGGGCACCGATGGCGCCGCCGATCGCCGAGCCGTAGCCGCCGGTGAGGAGGCAGCCGCCGATGACGGCCGCGATGATGTACAGGAACTCGTTGCCGATACCCTCACCCGACTGCACGACGTTGAAGGCGAAGAGGTTGTGCATTCCGAGGATCCAGGCGCAGAAGCCGACGCCCATGAAGAGTCCGATCTTCGTGGCCGTGACCGGGACACCGACGGCGCGGGCCGCGTTCTCGTCGCCGCCGACCGCGAAGATCCAGTTACCGATCTTGGTGCGCATGAGGATGAACGTGGCGACGAGCACCAGCGCGATCCAGATGAACACGGTCACGTTGACATTGACCCCGAAGACAGGGATCTCGCTCGCGAAGATGGCCTTGGCCGACGCGAAGCCGTCCATCTCGGCGATCGCTGGGCTGGAGACGCCGCCGCCGACGAGGCGGGTGATGCCGAGGTTGAGCCCTGTCAGCATGAGGAAGGATGCCAGCGTCACGATGAACGACGGCAGCTTCGTCTTGATGAGCAGCCAGCCGTTGATGAAGCCGACGATGAGGGCGAAGACGAGCCCCATGAGCACACCCACCCACACGTTGGTCGCGAAGTACCAGCTGAAGAGCGACGCGGTGAGTGCCGATGAGATGACTGCGACGCCGGCGGAGAGGTCGAATTCGCCGCCGATCATGAGCAGCGAGACGCCGACGGCCATGATGCCGATCGTTGAGGCGCCGTAGAGCACAGTCGCAAGTGAGGTGACCTGCGTGAAGACAGGGGCGGCGATCGCGAAGAACACGAAGACGACGATGGCGCCGACGACGGCGCCCATCTCGGGGCGTCCGAGGATGATGGACAGCGGCGACCGCTTGCCGACGCGCTCGTCGGTGCTGACGGGAGCCGCGCCGGTGTTTGGCGATCGGGGGGATGCTGAGGTTGGTGTTGAGGTTTGAACCATGACTGCACTTCCTTGTGAGGGGTCGGGACGGCCGCAGTTGCAGCCGTCCCGACCGTGGTTCGCTGGTTAGCGGATGCCCTTCTTGGCCTCTTCGAGGACAACTGCCGCGTTGCTCTCGTCGATGATTGTCGGGCCGGTGAGCACGGGCTTGCCGCCTCCGAGGGCGAACTCGCCGTTGTTCTGCAGCCAGAGCGAGTCGACGGCCATGTACCCCTGGAGGTAGGGCTGCTGGTCGACTGTGAAGACGACGTCACCGTCGACGATGGCCTGCGCGAGGTCCGCGTTGAGGTCGAACGAGGCGACCTTGGCGCTCGATCCGGTCTCTGCGACCGAGTCGATGGCCGTGAGCGTGAAGGGCGCGCCGAGTCCGATGACGACGTCGGTGTCCGGCGTCGACTGCAGCTTGGCGGAAATCGTCGACTTGACCTGGGTCATGTCGGTGCCGGTCACGTAGAGGATCTCGGTGGCCGGAACCTTCTCCTTGATGCCCGCGCAGCGCGCTTCGAGGCCGACGTGGCCCTGTTCCTGGATGATGCAGAGGGGCTTCGTGTAACCGAGCTCGGTGATCTTGTCGCCGGCAGCCTGGCCCGCGACGACCTCGTCCTGGCCGATGTAGGTGAAGGCGCCGAATTCGAAGGCCTCCTTACTTCCGCCGTTGAAGGCCACCACGGGGATGCCGGCATCGACTGCGGCCTTGATGGAGTCTTCGAGCGCGTCGCCCTTGGCGATGGTGACGGCGATGCCGTCGACGCCCTGGTCGATGGCTTGCTGGATGAGCTGTGCCTGGTTCGGGGCCTGTGGGTCGGATGAGTAGAGAAGCTCGACGTTGTCCTTCGCCGCTGCGGTCTCGGCACCCTTTCGGACGATGTCCCAGAAGGTGTCGCCTGGGGCCGCGTGCGTGATCATCGCGATCTTGATGGAGGGCGTGTCCGCGACGCCTGCGACAGCTGGGTCTTCAGCCGTTCCGGTGTCGCGTCCGCCCGTGGAGGAGCAGGCGGTGAGTGCAAAGACCGGCACCATTGCGAGCGCTGCCAGGCCGAACATGAGACGTTTCTTCTTCACGAAGACTCCTTTGAATGTCGTGATGACGCCAGTTGTGCGCTCGACAGGACAGCCGCTGGGGGACGGCGTCTTGAGAAACTCACGTGTGCTCGCTCGGTCATCCTTGTCCGAGAGCAACGAACACGTCACTGACTTGTCCTGACAATAGCTCAACAGGTGTATTAAGCAAACTTTTTTCTGTCGAGCGAACATCTCGAGTCGGTCACGGCGCGAAACAGCGGGCGATCAGACCCCGACCACCCGCCGTCTCGCCGCAGTTGCGTGTGCCGCTCAGTACGTCACATGCTCCTCTCGACCGCTCGCCAGGGATCGGGTCGCAGCCTCGGCGATGGCCTGCGCTCGAAGCGCCTCGCGCAGCGACGGAGAAGGCGCGCGTCCATGTTCGAGCGCCCCGACGAACTCGGCGAGAGCCGCCGCATACGTCGGCTGCACGCGCTCGAACCAGCCGGCATGCATCCCGGACTCCGTGACCGTACCGTTTCCGTACCTCGCGACCTGGCCCGCGCGGTGCCGCTTCGCCTCGACAAGCCCCTCAGACCCGAACACCTCGATGCGCTCGTCGTAGCCGTACCCTGATCGGCGGATGCTGTCGATCTGCACCAGGGCGCCGCTTGCAAGACGAACGGTGGCAATCGAAGTATCAACGTCGCCGTAGTCGGCGACCCTTGGCTCAGCAAGCGCACTGCCGCTCGCCGAGACAGCCACCGCATCGAGGCCGGTGATCCAGGTCGCGAGATCGAAGAAGTGCACCGTCTGGTCGCGCATCTGCCCGCCCGACACCGCGATGTACTCGAGGGGCGGCATCGAAGGCCCGCGACTCGAGAGCTGCACCAGCTCGACGTTGCCGATCTCCCCCGCATCCACGACTCTCTTCACCTCGGAGTAGTCACGGTCGAAACGGCGATTGAAGTCGACCATGGCGGTGATGCCCGACGCCTCGACATAGGCGACGGTCTCGCGGGCCCGCTCAAGGTCGAGATCGATGGGCTTCTCGCAGAACGCGGCGATTCCAGCGTCGGCCGCGAGACGCAGGTGCTCCGAATGCTTGTTCGTCGAGGAAGCGATCAGGACCGCATCCACCTCGTCCGCGTCGAAGACCTGATCGAGCGAGGCAGCGGCGGCGGCACCGTGCGAGTCAGCGAGACTCTTGGCCCTGGCCTGGTCGAGGTCATAGACGAAGCGGAAGTCGACGTCGGGATTGGCCGCGAGGCTCTGCGCGTGGACGGCGCCGATGAAGCCAGCACCGATGAGGGCGAATCGTTGCATCTCAGTTGCTCCCTGCTTCGCGGAGTCCAGCGTCAGCCGCCGCCACCTCGGCAGCGCGATCAGCCACACTCGCCGGCACGACCCAGGCAGCATCCGCCGCATGCGAGGCAGCCACGGCTTCGATGAACTGCACCCCGATGAGCCCGTCGATGCCCGTCGGGAACGACAGCTCGCGAATGGTCGACGGGCGGGCATCCCTTCTTGCCTCGAGCTCGTCTGCGAGGTCGCGATAGAAGTTACCGAACGCCTCAAGGAAGCCCTCCGGATGCCCGAGACCAACCCTCGTCAGCCGCGCGGAGTCCTCCGACAGCGACGCGAGGCCGTGCGTGGAGATCGTCGTCGTGCCCTCAAGATCCTGGAAGGCGAGGTGGTGCGGGTCCTCGTGCTGCCACTCGAGGCTGCCCTGATCGCCGAAGATCCGGATGCGCAGCCCGTGATTGTGGCCTGTCGCGGCCATGCTCGCCCACAGACGCCCCGGGACCTCGTCAGTGAGCTTGAGGGCGACCGTCGCATTGTCGAACACCTTGCGGCCCGGTACGAACGTGTGGAGCTGGGCGGAGACTTCTTCGACCTCGAGGCCCGTAATGTAGCGGGCCAGGTGGTAGCCGTGCGTGCCGAGGTCGCCGACGACGCTCGGGAAGCCGGCGATGTCGGGGTCAGTGCGCCAGCTCGCCTGCTTGTGCCCCGTCAGCTCGAGCGGGGTCGCGGCCCAGCCAGAAGCGTGCTCCACGTCGACGAAGGTCAGGGCGCCGAGCCGACCGTCGGACACCATTCGTGCAGCTTCGCGCACCATCGGATAGGCCGAGTAGCAGTGCGGCACCGCGAGGATCGCGTCGTTCGCCGCCGCGAGTTCGACAAGCTCGCGCGCCGTCGCGGAGCCCTGTGTGAGCGGCTTTTCGCACACGACGTTGATGCCGCGCTCGAGGAACGCCTTCGCCACCTCGAAGTGACTGTCGTTGGGCGTCGCGACGATGGCGACATCGATGCCGTCCTCTCGTGTCGCCTCAGCCTTGGCCATCTCGTGGTAGCTCGAGTAGGTGCGCTCGCTCGCGACGCCGAGGGATGCGGCGACGCCTGCGGACTGCTCGCGATCACGACCGAACACCCCCGCGTCGAGTGAGTAGCGGTCGTCCATGCGCATTCCGAAGCGATGCGTCTTGCCGATGTCGGCGCCGATGCCACCGCCAACCATGCCTGCGCTCAATTGGCGCGCGTTCCGTGTGCTCATGCCACCCTCGGTGTTCGTCTCTGCTCATCAGTGAGTGATCCTGCCCTTTTGGACAAATATAGATCGATGCAAATAGTTCCACACGACGACGGAAAAGGCCATACGCTGGTGGCTCGGCCAGAGCGCAGTCAGGAGGCGAGCGTGAGCGAGACCCCGAAGTCACCTGCGACACCCGTCACGATCCGCGACGTCGCCGAGCGCGCCGGCGTCTCCAAGTCGCTCGTCTCGCTCGTGCTGCGCGACGCCCCTCATGTGAGCGACGCCCGCCGCGAGGCCGTGCTCGCGGCCGTCGCCGAGCTCGGCTACCGGCCGAACGCACACGCCCGCGGCCTGTCCCGCACGAAGACGCAAACCGTTGGCCTCGTCGTCAACGACCTGCGAAACCCCTGGTTCGTCGAACTCCTCGAAGGCGTCACGGCGACGCTCTCCGCCGCCGGATACTCGACGCTCCTGGCCGACAGCCGCACCGACCAGCGCATCGGCCGCAGCTCGCTGGATGGGCTCATCCAGCACGGGGTCGACGGCCTCGTCGTGATCGGCACAACATCTGAGGCCGAGACCGTCGCGCGCATCGCCGCCCACGTGCCCGTCGTGCTCGCCGGCACCCTCGACCCGGACCTGCCATCGGTCGACATCGTGACCAACGACGACGAGGCGGGGGCCCACCTCGTCACCCGCCACCTCCTCGACCTCGGCCACACACGCATCGCCTACCTGCGCGGGCCTGGGCGCATCAGCCAGCTGCGCGAGCAGGGGTTCCGGCGCGCCATGGCGGAGGCGGGGTTCGCCGCCAGCGCCGTCGTCGAGGCCGGCGGGATGAGCGAAGAGAGCGCGCACGCCGCCGCCGGCAGACTCCTCGGCGCCCCCGCACCAGAGCGAGTCACCGCCATCTTCGCCTTCAACGACGCCTCCGCGATCGGCGTCCTCTCCGTCGCCAACACCCTCGGCCTGCGCGTGCCCGCCGACCTATCCGTCGCGGGCTACGACAACTCCCCACTCGCCAAATTCCAGGTCGTTTCGCTCACCTCCGTCGACACCGGCAACTTCGCGATCGGCGTGCAAGCCGGCACACTCCTGCTCGAGCGGATGCAGCATCCCGTGCAGCTGCAGCGCGTGCAGAAGGTCGCGACGAGCCTCGCCGTGCGCGGTTCCACGGGGAGCGCGCCTGCCTGAGGACGGCCAGACAAAGTGTGGCGGCGCGCGCCACGCACGAGACGGCCGATGTTTCAACGCTGCGAGATACTGACCGGGTGACCCCGAACATCCGCGACGCAACCGTCGACGACATCCCCGCGATCACCGAGATCTACAACGAAGACGTGCTGACAACAACCGTCAACTGGAACGCCACCACCGTCGACGAAGACGACCGCCGTGCCTGGTTCGCCGGCCGATCATCCGCCGGCCTTCCTGTCCTCGTCGCAGTTGACGAAGCGGATGCCGTGCTCGGCTACGCGAGCTATGGCGACTTCCGCACATTCTCTGGCTACCGGCACACGGTGGAGCACTCGGTGTACGTGCGCGGCGAGGCCCGCGGGCGCGGGCTCGGCAAGGACCTGACGATTTCGCTCATCGACCGCGCCCGCGAGGCGGGCAAGCACGTCATGGTGGCCGCCATCGATGCCGACAACGCGGCGTCGATCAGCCTGCACGAGCGCCTCGGCTTCGCGCACGCCGGCCGCCTCGACCAGGTTGGCACCAAGTTCGGGCGCTGGCTCGACGTCGTCCTCCTGCAGCTCATTCTCGAGGGCGGCGGTCCGAGCGACGCTGGGCGGCGCTAGAGCCCGAGCGACGCCGGCGCGGTGGGCGCGAGAGCCGCGCCCACCGTTACTCGACGACCACCCGGAACGCCGAGACAGCACTGTCCACCGCGCCGCGCACGTGGCTGCCGGCGGCGGCCGACGCACGAAGGAACTCGACGACCTCGACAGTGATCTCCTCACCGGGCAGCACGTTCGGGATGCCCGGCGGGTAGGCGGCAAGCGAGTCAGCAGAGATGCGGCCGATCGCGGCCGACCGCGTCACGGTCTCAGCGTCCGCTAGGTAGGCGGCGCGCGGGCGGATGCGCATGGCGCCCGGCCCTGGCATCGGCGGAATCACGGGGGCCGAGCGCCCCGCCTCGGCGACCTCCGGCGAACCGCTGCCTGACCCCGCGCCTGCACCAGCACCAGCACCAGCACCAGCGATCTCGACAAGCGCGTCGAGCAGGACTCGCGCATCCGGAGTCTTGCCGATGCCGACGACCGCGACGATGCAGCTCACGGTCGCCATCTCGACCATCACGCCGAACTCGCGGGCGAGGCGCAGCCGGACAGTGTGCCCGTCGAGGCCAGTCTCACGAATATCGAGCGGGATACGGAAAGGGTCGATCGCGACGGTCGACGGGAAGGCGTCGAACTCGTCGGAGACGACGGGGAAACGTCCATCCGCACGGAAGAGCTCGCGCGCCGCGAGCACTGCCTCATGCGACGCCTCGAGGAGGTCGCGACGCTCGACGAGGTCGCGACGGTCGAGGTCGAGGGAGGCGAGCAGCAGGGAACTTTCGCTCGTGGACGCCGTCATCCGGTGGGCTCGCTCGACGTGCGGCTCGAGGGCGCGCGCGAACGGGCCATGCCCGAGGTGGACAAGCGCGCTCTGCGACAGCGACGACGTGAGCTTGTGGGTGCTGGTCACGACGAGGTCGGCCCCGAGTCGCACCGGAGAATCGGGCAGCTCGGGCAGGAACCCGAAGTGGGCACCCCAGGCGGCGTCGACGATGAGCGCGGCGCCAGCTTCGTGCACGACCTCTGCGATGCCTGCCACGTCGGCGACCGCGCCGAAGTAGCTCGGGGAGACGATGTACACGGCAGCGACGCCACCGGCACCGGACTCGCGGCGCTCGGCAAGGGCATCCGCCACCGCGGCGGGCGTGACCCCGTGGGCGATGCCGTGCTCGAGGTCGACCTCCGGCAGGACGAAGCTCGGCGAGGAACCGCCGAGGATGATGCCATCGACAAAGCTCGAGTGTGCGCTGCGCTGCATGAGCACCCCCTCCCCCAGTCCGCGGGCGGCGAGCGCCGCCATGCGGTTGCCCATCGAGGAGCCGCCGGTGAGGAACCAGGTACGGGATGCGCCCCAGGCTTCGGCGGCGAGACGCTCCGCCTGCTCACGGGGCGACCCGTCGCCAAGGTCGATGCCGTCGAGAAGGGGCGTCACGTCGAGCTCGAGGACTCGCTCGCCGAAGTACTCGGCCTGCCCCAGTCCGAGGCCACTGGCGTCGGCGCCGTGCCCGGGAACAAGGAATGGAGTGGAGTCACGGGCGGCGTGCACGGCAAGCGCTGCCGCATATGGAGCCCCCGCGGTGTCGCGGCTCGTGTCAGCAGGCGCCGACTTCGCGCGCATGTTGCCCTCCGGGCCGCGATTCGCTGATGCCGCACCGAAGTCGCTTTGGGCGTCGTCGAAGGCGAACGTCGGGAACTCGGGTGCGTGCGTCATGCCCCCATCGTGGCACCCCTGCTTGCAAGAGAGAATGACATCTTGCCGTGGGGGACTCAGCCCTAGACTGAAGCCATGGCTGAGCGACGAACTGCAGATCTTCCGGACTTCCGCGGACTCTCCGCGTTTGACGCGGTCCTAGTGAACGGCTCCGTCGCAGCCGCCGCGGTGACCCTCGGCTGGAGTCACCCGACCGTGGATCACCATCTCAAGCGGCTCGAACAGCAGGCCGGCACGAAGCTGCTCGAGCGCGGCCCGCGCGGCAGCAGCGCGACCTCGGCCGGGCTCGTGTTCGCCGTCCGGGCCAGACAGCTGCTCGAGGACGGCCAGCGCGCGTTCGCGGAGCTCGACGCGTGGCTCGACGACGAGCGACGTCTCGTGCGCTTCGGGATCTTCCCCACGCTCGGCGCCCTCGTAGTCCCCGGCATCCTGCGACACGTCGAGTCGGAGCGGCTCAGCCTCGAGCTGACCCTCGACGAGTGCGAGCGCCTCGGCCGACAGCTCGAACAGGGGCAGCTCGACGCCGCCGTCCTCTTCCAGGCATCCGGCCTGCCGACGCCGCTTTCACCCGAGATCACCACGGAGCTGTTGTTCGCCGAGCCGCTCTTCCTGGCCGTGCCTCGCGCGCATCCACTCGCCACTGCGAAGTCTGGCGAGCCGATTCAGGAGTTCATCGAACTGCGGCAAGACCGTTGGGCGTTCGGGGCATCCGGCGGCGACACCCTCGACGAAGCCACGCGCGAACTCTGCCGGAGGGCGGGGTTCGAGGCGAGTACCGGGATGCACTCCGACGACTATCCGGCGATCCTCGGGATGATCGCGGCCGGGCAGCTCGTCGCCGTCGTGCCAGCTTCGGTCGCGACCTGGCACGACGACGCAGTCGCGTTCCTGCCTATCGACGCTGCGACGCTCACCCGCGAGGTCGTCCTCGCCACGCGGAAGGAGCCCCCGGCCGCGCTGCGAGACGCGATCGCGGGGGCGCTGTCGGAGCTCAGCCAATTCGAGGGCGAACCCGCGCCGCCGCTCGCGATCCGCCGCTCGACGCCGGGCCAGCCGAGACTCAGAGGCGGCACTTCGCCCTTAAATTGACGAAATCCAGGTCGTCAGGACGTCTGCAATCTCGCGTCACGGTCGGAAACCTCCCCGACGCCGGTCCTAAGCTCAGGTTGTTCTAACAAATGACGGAAGGCGAACAGTGACCAGCAACGTTCCCGTACTCGGACTCAACGACGGCACCACGATCCCCGCGATCGGCTTCGGCACTTACCCGCACGCCGGCGAGGACTCGGCCGAACCCACACGCGAGGCACTGGCACTCGGCTACCGCCTGCTCGACACCGCCATCAGCTACGACAATGAGGAAGCGGTCGGTCGCGGGATTCGGGCATCCGACGTGCCCCGCTCCGAGATCATCGTGACAAGCAAGATCCCTGGCCGATTCCACGGCTACGACGAGACGCTCACGGGCTTCGACGAATCGATCGCGCGCCTCGGCCTCGAGCAGCTCGACCTGCTGCTCATCCACTGGCCTCTGCCCCGCCTCGAGAAATACGTCGACACGTGGCGCGCGCTTGTGCAGCTGCAGAAGGACGGCCGAGTTCGCTCCATCGGCGTCTCCAACTTCACGCCGGATCACCTCGCGAAGATCTCCGACGCGACCGGCGTCACGCCAGCCGTCAACCAGGTCGAGCTGCACCCGTTCTTCCCGCAGGCCGAGCTCCGCGCGTTCCACGCCGAGCACGGCATCGTGACTGAGGCTTGGAGCCCGCTCGGCCGTGGCGAGCTGCTTGAGCACCCCGTTGTCGCCGAGATCGCAACGGCGCATGGCGTCTCGCCCGCGCAGGCGATCCTCCGCTGGCACGTCGAGCTCGGCTCGGTGCCCATCCCGAAGTCTCGCTCCACCGAGCGCCAGGCGAAGAACCTCGACATCTTCGGCTTCCAGCTCGAACAGGCTGAGGTGGATGCGCTCTCCGGCCTCGAGCGCGGCCGTATCTGGGACCAGGACCCGAACACCCACGAGGAGTTCTAGGCCTCTCGCGTCGGCGCCCGCTGGCGCTGGCTCAGGACAGAGTTGTGGCCCGGTGCTCTTCATCTTGCGATGAAGAGCACCGGGCCACAACTTTTGCGCGCCCGCGGCGACGCGGGTCGCCGTCGCCGTCGCCGTCGCCGTCGCCTAGAGCTTGTTGCCCGCGACGGCGAAGGTGTCGCAGGCGCCCGTGCCCTGTTCGTAGCCGGTGACAAACCAGTTCACGCGCTGCTCGCTGGTGCCGTGCGTGAACGACTCCGGGTTCACCTGGCCCTGCTGCCCCTGGATGTGGTCGTCGCCGACCGCGGATGCGGCCGAGAGGGCAACGTTGACCTGCTCACGCGTCGGCGGCTCGAGGAGGGTGGTGCCGTCGTCCGTCTGCGTGTTCGCTGCTTCGCCGAGCCAGGCCCCCGCAAAGCAGTCTGCCTGGAGCTCGATGCGCACGCCGTCTGACGTCGGCCCGGTGTCGGTGCGGTTCGTGGTGTCGAAGACGCCCATCTGGTGCTGGATGTGGTGACCCCACTCGTGCGCGACGACGTACATCTCCGCGAGTGGGCCGTCCTCGGCGCCGAGCTGCGAGGTGAGCAGCTGGAAGAACGACGTGTCGACATACATCGAGGAGTCGCCTGGGCAGTAGAACGGGCCGACCGCGTTGGATGCGGTTCCGCAGGCTGAGCTCGTCTGGCCCTCGTAGAGGATGAACCCGGGCTGCTCATACGTGACGCCGACGGCTGCGCTCTCCGTCTCCCAGAAGTCTTCGAGCGAGTTCTGCACGCCGACCATGCGACAGTCGATCTGCTCGTTCGCGTCGGCACCGGTCTGGCACTGCTCGGCGAGCCCGCCGCCCTCAACTTCTTCTTGCTGCGACTGCTGGCCGGTGTCGACGCCGCTGACGAGCCCCGTCAGGTCGACTCCGAGGAACTGCGACGCGAGGAACGCCACGATGAGCAGGCCGATCGAGCCGCCCCCGATCGCGGCCGTCTTGGCTCCCCGGCCGCGCTTCTGCACGCCGCTCGTGTCGAGCTTCGCGTTCTCGTTGAAAGTCATGCGCGAAATCTACTCTGCTGCACGGCGGGCGTGGGCCTCAACGCGAGAGCGTGCCCAAACTGAGGCCGGGCGGAGCGCGGACGCGGGGTCCGCCACATCCGCTCTCCGCCCCTTTCCGCACCGAGTCGTCTCGCTCGCCCTCGTCACTCGAGGATGCCGACGACCTTCGTCTGCGTCATGTCCTCGTACGCGAACCGAACCCCCTCGCGACCCATGCTGCCGTACTTGGCCCCGCCGAACGGCATGGCGTCGAAGCGGTAGTCGGAGGAGTCGTTGACCATGACCGCGCCTGCCTCGAGCTCGCGCGTCGCGCGCATCGCGGTGCTCAGGCTGCTCGTGAAGACTGCGGCGTGAAGGGCGTACTCGGGCTCGTTGGCCAGGTCGACGGCTTCCTCGAACGAGGAGAACGTCTCGATGACGACGATGGGCGCGAACGCCTCCTCAGCCCACACGCATTGGCTGCGCGGCACGTTGGCGAGCACCGTCGGCGGGAAGTAAGCGCCGTCTGCGCGCCCGCCCTCGAGAAGCCGAGCCCCGGCGGCCACCGCGGCTTCTACCGACTCCTGCGCCGAGTGCGCGGCGGCCTCGCTGATCATCGGGCCGACATCTGTCGACTCGATTGAGGGATCTCCGGTCGTCAGCCTCGACGTGGCCGCGACGAACTCGTTCCGGAACTGATCCGCGACCGACTCGTGGACGATGATTCGCTGCGTGCCGATGCAGTTCTGGCCCGCGGCCCAGAAGGATCCGGAGACGCAGCGTGCGACCGCCGTGCTCAGATCCGCGTCGCCGAAGACGAGCACGGGGGCGTTGCCGCCGAGCTCCATCGAGATCTTCTTGATGCCAGCGGCCGCCGCGATCGCCTCCCCGGTGCGGAAGCCGCCGGTGAAGGACACCATACGGATTTCGCGCGCGGAGACGAGTGCCTGCGAGAGCTGGCGGTTGCCGTGCACAGTGGTGATGACTTCGGCGGGCAGCCCGCTCTCGACCAGCAGGTCGACAAGGAGTCTCGCGGTGAGCGGGGTGAGCTGCGAGGGCTTGAGGATCACGGAGTTGCCACCGGCGATCGCTGGCCCGATCTTGTGTGCGACCAAGTTCAAGGCGTCGTTGTACGGCGTGATCGCGAGGATGATGCCGAGCGGTTCGCGCGTGAACCACCCGGTTCGTGTCTCCGACCCTTCGAACGCGTCGAATGGAACGACTTCGCCTGCGTTGGTCCGGGCTTGGGCCGCGGACAGCTTGAGCGTGTTCTGGCAGCGTGAGACCTCCTTGCGCGCCTGCACGATGGTCTTGCCTGCTTCGGCGACGATCAGTCGAGCGACCTGGTCCGACCGTTGGCCGAGGAGGACGGCGGCGTTCTCGAGGACGCTTGCGCGAGCGTGGCGTGAGAGGGCGCGGGCGACGAGGCTCCCTGATCTGGCTCGTTCGATGATCTCGGGGAGGTCGCCCGCGAGGTGCTGGCGCACGTGCCCCACGACGCTTCCGTCTGCCGGACTCGTGACGATCAGCTCCTCCCCGTTCGCGGACAGACCGGACGCGTGCCCGACGACGGACAGCCGGGCGGTCACAGCGCGATCCCGACGAGGTCGACGCGGTTTACGACTGCGGCTCGTTCGCTTGCACGCGTGGCGGAGTCGATGGCGATGATGTCGGAGAGCAGCGCGTACGCGGTCTCGACGCGACCTGCCCCTGGCCCCGAGACGGTGACCTGCCCGAGGAGGTCGGTCGTGAACGTCACGGCATTCGTGGGCCCGGTGATGCCGGCGAGTGGATGCTCCTCGCCCAGCGCGACCGGCCCTACTGCGGCTGTCACACCTCCGTCGTCCGTTCTCGTGGCGGAGCCGATGAGCTTCCATCGCAGCCCCTGCTCGCTGGCTTCGCGAATGTCGGCGTCGGTGAGGCCGGAGATGCCCCGCGTTTCGATGCTGGCGAGCGGTACGTCGACGCCGAGCACCTGCTGGGCGAGGATCGCGACCTTGAGCCGCACGTCGGAGCCTTCGATATCCGCGGTCGGGTCTGCTTCTGCGTACCCGAGGTCCTGCGCCTCGCTGATGGCTGCCTCAAGTGTCGCGCCCGCTTCGCGTCGCCCGAGCACATAGTTGCTGGTTCCGTTGAGGATGCCTTCGACGGAGGTCGTCGTGAGCCCCGGCAGCATCTGCTGCGCGAATCGAAGGATCGGCGTGCCGCTGAGGACGGACCCCTCGAATTCGAAGGAGACACCGCGTTCCTGGGCGAGCGCAGTGAGCGCTTCGGCGTGCAGGGCCACCGGACCCTTGTTGGTCGTGGTGACGTGCTTGCCGGATTCCAGTGCCCATCGGACGTGTGAGGCCGCGGGCTGGCCGTCGATGGGGTTGGTGAAGGTCGCCTCGACGACGATGTCGGCGGTGCAATCCTGGATGACGTCGTGGTTGCGTGGGTCTGCGGATCCGCCTGGGAGCGCACTGAAGTCCGCCCCGCGTGGCATGGCCAGCACGGCGGCGAGGTCGATGCCGTCCGGTTGCACCAGCGATCCGAAGCCGAGGTCGGTGATGGCGACGACCCGGAGGCTGAAGCCGAGTTGTCTGGTGAGTCGTTCAGCGTCGCTGCTGATGAGCTCTGCGAGTGCTCGGCTGACGCCGCCGAATCCGATGAGGGCCAGGTCGTACGTTCTCACGGTGTCTCCTTCTGGTCGAGGTGACCTCAGCTTGGGCGGCACCTGCGTCAGGCGGATGCTGTCTTTTCGGCGCTGTGGTCTGACGTTTCGGCGGCGTGACTGCCGTTTCGTCTGCCCTTCTCCTAGGGGCTTGTGGAACCCGATGTCGGATGCATACTTGGGAAATATCCCAGAGAGATGCAATATAGACACCAGCACGTGACTATGTCGCACTCGCAGCATCCTGGTCACGACACAGAACTCAAAGGTGAGCCATGTCCCCTTCAACGCATACCGAGCTGCACAACTCGCTCCCCCACACAACCTCGACGCAGGTGCCATTGCGCAAGCTGCAGCGATCGATGGGGGCGCGCCATCTCGTCATGATCGCGCTTGGCGGGGTCATCGGCTCCGGACTCTTCCTGAGCTCCGGATACACGATCTCGCAGGCCGGACCGCTCGGCGCCGTCCTCGCATACGGCATCGGCGCGGTCGTCGTCTACCTCGTGATGACCTGCCTTGGCGAGCTCGCCATCGCCTACCCGGTCTCCGGGGCCTTCCACATCTACGCGGCACGAAGCATCAACCCCGCGACCGGCTTCACGACGGCCTGGCTCTACTGGCTGTGCTGGGCTGTCGCCCTCGGCTCCGAGTTCACCGCGGCCGGCATCCTCATGCAGCGATGGTTCCCTGGCGTCGACGTCTGGATCTGGTGCCTCGTCTTCGCCGCCGCGCTCTTCGGCATGAACGCCATCTCTGCGCGAGTGTTCGGGGAGTCGGAGTTCTGGTTCTCCCTGATCAAGGTAACGGCGATCATCGTGCTGATCATCCTCGGAGGTGCGGCGATCTTCGGTTTCACTCCGTTCGGCGGACAGGCAGCAGCGAGCGGCCCCATCCTGTTCAGCAACTTCGACACGCCTGACGGGCTCTTCCCCACTGGCATCTCCGGCGTCCTCGTCACCGCCCTCGCCGTGTTCTACGCGTTCAGCGGCTCCGAGCTCATCGGCGTCGCGGCCGGTGAGACCAAGGACCCTGCGAAGAACATCCCCAAGGCGCTCAAGTCCACGGTCCTGCGCCTCGTGATCTTCTTCATCGGCGCGATCACGGTGATCGCAGCGATCGTTCCATACGAGGAAACGGGAGTCACCGACAGCCCGTTCGTGACGGTGTTCGAGTACATCGGCATCCCGTTCGCAGGCGACATCATGAACTTCGTGATCATCACGGCACTGCTGTCCGCGGGCAACAGCGGCCTGTTCTCCTGCGCGCGGATGCTGTTCTCTCTGGCCGAGGAAGGCCACGCACCCCAGGTGTTCACGAAGCTCACCCGCCGCGGCATCCCCCTCGTGGCCCTCAGCGTCAGCATGCTCGGCGGCCTGGCGTCACTCATCTCGAGCGTCATGGCACCCGAGACGGTCTACCTCGTGCTGGTCTCCGTCGCGGGCTTCGCCGTGGTCGCGGTGTGGATGTCCATCGTCGCCTCACAGTTCTTCCACCGCCGGAAGTTCGTGCGCAGCGGTGGTGATATCCGCACGCTGGCCTACCGCACCCCGCTGTACCCGTTTGTGCCCATCGTTGCGTTCGTGCTGCTGAGCGTCTCGATCGTGGCGATCGCCTTCGACCCGAATCAGGTCGCAGCCCTCTACTTCGGGGTGCCGTTCGTCATCGCCTGCTACGTGATCTTCTGGTGGCGCTACACCCGACGCGGTGCGAAGCCCCGGCTGCTCATCGACGAGGAGGCGCCAGTCACGACCGCGGATGCTGATGCAGATGCGGATGCAGACGCGACCTCGGCGGAGCGTGGAGCTTCTCCGGAGAGAAGCGCTGAGCGTTGAGCGCGCGGATGACGACGGAACCCGTCTGGGTCGAGGTGGATCTCGACGCGATCGAGCACAACCTCCAAGAGATCCAGCGGCAATTCGCCGGGCGCAGCACGGTCTGCATCGTCCTCAAGGCGGACGCCTACGGGCACGGCATCGACCTGCTCGGCCCAGTCGTCATCGCCAAGAACATCGAGATGCTCGGCATCTCGAGTAACCGTGAAGCCGCCCAACTCCGCGCCCTTGGCTTCACGGGGCGTCTCCTGCGGCTGCGTTCTGCGCAGCCGCAGGAGATGCAGGCGGGGGTCGACTGGAACATCGAGGAGTGGATCGGCGGCTTCCCGCACGCCACAACCGCCTCGGCCATCGCGACCTCCTCCGGCCGATCGATTCCCGTTCACCTCTCCGTGAACTCGACCGGCATCACGCGGGAGGGCATCGACGTGTCGCGCCCGGCAGGCCTCGCAGAGCTTCGGGCGCTCGCCACTCTCCCCGGCCTGGATGTCCGCGGCATCGCGACGCATTTCCCTCTCGAGGATGAGCAGGACATCCGAGCCGGCACGGCCCGGTTCGTCGACGAGGCCGAGATCGCCACGAGTGTCCTGCGCCAGCAGGGTGCCAGCTCGCGAATCGACCGCCATTGCGCCACCTCGTACGCGGGCCTGACCGTACCCGAGTCGCGGCTCGACCTCGTCCGCATCGGCGCCGCCCTCTACGGCGACACCGCCGCCGACCCCAAGCGATTCCGCCGGGCGATGACGGTGAAGTCCCGGATTGCCGCTGTCAATGGATACTCCGCCGGAGAGACCGTCGGCTACGAACGCACCCACGTGCTCGACCGCGACTCCGTGCTCGCATCCGTGCCTGTCGGATACGGGGACGGCTTCCATCGGAGCCTGGGCGGTCGCGCACAGGTGCTCATCCGTGGCAAGCGCGCGCCCGTCATCGACCTGCCAGGCATGAACTGCCTGATCATCGATGTCACGGAGGTCCACGGGGTCTTCCCGGGCGACGACGTCGTGCTCTACGGGAGGCAGGGGGGCGGCGAGGTGACGAGCCGAGACCTCGAACTCGCCAACACGCAGATCGCCGCGGACCTCTACACGGCCTGGGGACGGCTCCTCCCCCGGTTCGCGGTCGGCAACGCCGCCCGTCTGCCCGAGCTCGCAGTACGCTGAAGCCCCCACCAGAACCGGCGTCAGAGCGGTGACGCGCACAGAGCTCGACTCCGAGGAGATCGCACCATGCAGCAGCAGTCCTCGCTGGCGCAGGGCTTGTCGCTCCTGACCGCAGCGACGCGGAGAGAGGCGACCGGCCGCTCCGCCTTCACGGTGTCGAGGCTCGCCGAGCACACCGGGATCGAACGCAGTCGCGTGTCACGCCTCACGCAGGAGCTCGTCCAACTGCGGATGCTGGAGAAGAACGAGGAGCTGGTCTTCCGGCCAGGACCTCGTCACTTTGAGGTGGCCGCCGCGCGCCACACGCCGTGGCTGCGGGCAGCGCGCAGCGAACTGCGTTCCCTGGTCGCCCGGTTCCCGGTCGATGCGCGCATTTCGGCGTCGCTCGGCGACCGCGCACTGCTCCTCCGGTTCGAGTCGCCAGCGTCGGGGACCGCTGCTTCCCTGCGCCCCGGCATGGTCACCCCGATTTGGTGCACGGGTGCCGGGCGGGCGCTCCTCTGGGACTCGTCCCCAGACGCGCTGGAGCAGCTTCTGGGCAACGCGCAGTTCGTCGGCGTCGGCGGCCCCCGAGCCGCGTACTCGATTGCCGAGCTGGCCGCCAGAATCGAGCGTGATCGCACCGGGGGGCACGTTGACGCCTTTGAGGAGTTCGAGCACGAGTCGAGCGACCTCGCGGTCCCCCTCCGAGGCGAGGCCGACGCAATCGTGGCCTCGCTGAGCTGCGTCTCCCAGTCTCTCCTGGAAGCAGAGACCCCCGCCCTGGTCACGGAGATGAAGGCAGCCGCCGCGCGCATCACAGCGCTCGTGACCTCCCCCGTCTGAGCGTCAGCGGGCGGGTGCGGCTAGCACTTCGGAGAGGCGCGCGGCAGCCCGGGCCACAGCGGCCCCGAGCTCATCGCTCTTCGGCACCATCTGCGCGCGGGCGCCGACGATCTGCACGGCCGCGATCACCTCACCGCGGAAATCCCAGACCGGAGCGCCGACCGAGTAGAGCCCCGGTTCCGCTTCTTCGTCGACGATCGAGTATCCGCGCTGACGCGCTCGCTCCAGGCGTTCCAGGAAATCGCCGACATCTCTCGGAGCATTCGGCCCGGACGCGTGGAAATCCGTTGCCGCGAGAACGGCGGCCACTTCGTCGTCGTCGGCATCCCAGAGCGTCCCCTGCCCCGCGTCCGAGCAGAACGCCGGATAGGGGCGGCCGAGCCAGGAGCCGATCATACGAGCGTCACTCGGCAGCGCCTCCACGATCGTCACGGTACTGTCGCCGCTCAGAACACCGATGAAGCAGGCCTCCTGCGTGTCCCGCGCGAGCTCCTCGAGCAGCGTGAGGCCATCGATCCTCAGCCGTCGCTCTGTGAGCTCCTGGGCGGTCGCGTAGCCGCGCCATCCGAGCTCGTAGCTCCGGTCGTCGCGCCTCAGGACCGACCCGTCCTCGGCAAGGTGCTTCAGCGTTCGCGAGACCTGCGAGCGATCGCGGTCGAGCTCACCGGCGACCTGAGCCACTGTCGCCCGGTGCGGAGGTGTTCGCGTCAGCTGGGCGAGCGTGGTGAGCACGTCGAGGGCACGCCCCATGCTCGAATTCGACTCCACGCTCGCCAGCCTAGCGAGGGTCAGTGGATCGCGAAGACTCGAGCTGGGAATCCGCTTCCACCCTGCGGTTTCGGCCAGGTCGCGACGACCGCTGCACCGGCCACCGGCACTCGGTCGAGACTCGCGAGCAGCTCGATCTGCCACCGATCCCGCTCGAGCAGGAATCGCTCGAGACTGAAGTCACCCGCCGACGTCGCGACGCCCGGATCCGTATCCGTCTGCTCGTGACCGACGCCCGCGATGTCACGCTCCTCGATGAGGAAGGCGAGGACCTCGCGCGACCATCCAGGCGTGTGACTCACACCGTCGGCGCCCATGTTGGCCATGGCTACGGCGTCCGGCCAGCGGCGACTCCAATCGGTGCGGAGCGCCACAAAGGCCCGAGCAGGGATCCGTCCGTGTTCCGTCTCCCAGCGCTCGACATCCCGAAGCACCGGCGTCGCGTCAGAGTCGGCCGCCGCTCGTTCGCTGATATCGAGAACGACCAGCGGGAGGATCATCTCGGAGACAGGCAGCTCGTCGAGCGTCCGCCCTCCGGCGGCGAAGTGTGACGGCGGGTCCACATGCGTGCCCCACTGTCCGATTATCGAGTACCGGTGCGCCGTGAAGCCGTCTCCACGCTCGAGCGAGAAGAGCTCCTCACGCTCCTCGTCGGGAAAGGCGGGAAAATGGGGTTGTCCAGAGTGAAATGCGTGCGTGAGATCCGTGGAGACGCGCCCCTCGAGGGCAGCGCTCAGCTGCGACCAGGCATCACTCGAGCCAGCATCACTCGAGCGAACCGCACTCGTGTCCTTTCCCCGCGAGACGAGCGTCACCCCCTCGGTCACCTCGATCACGGGCACTTCCCATGGATGCACGTCGACGATGCGCTCAAGAATCTCGGTGAGCCGAGCAGAGCCGAGTTCATCGTCGACGTGCGTCGTCACGGCGAGCGTCGGCGAGATCGTCCGTTCGCCAGCAGACCCGAGCGTCGGCTGCGCTCCCGAGCCCACGGTGAAGCCCTCGAAGCCGATCGACACTTCGGTCACCGTCTTGTAATCGCCGAAGTCGCCGATTTCCGAGAACGACGCGAGCACGTCGCGCAGTGGGCGCACGTCGGGGCTTTCCCTGAAGACTGCAACGTTGCCGGCGACGACCTCGGCGAACGTGGCCGGTTGCACTGGCCAGTAGACCCGGATCCTGCTTCGGACCGTTGTCTTGAGAACCATCGTGTTCCTCTCCTGTGACGCATCATCGCGTCGTCATCGTTCCGCACCCTATGCAATATAACCATGTTATAGTGCTAATGTCACACGCATGAAGAGGGTGCAGCAATGACGATGCGACCACGAGACGACATCGACGCGCAGATCCTGCGAGAGCTGACCAAGAACGCGCGCATCCCACTCGTCACGCTCGGGAACCGGGTCCGACTCTCACGCAACGCGGTAAAACAGCGCATCGAGCGGCTCGAACGAGACGGGGTCATCGAGGGCTACACCCTCGTGCGGGGCAGCGACGCGGACACCCACGACCGCCCGATCTCCGCGGTGCTCTTCGTCTACCGAACCGACCGGATGCGCGGGGCCGACGTCCTCGCAACGCTTGCGGAAGTCCCCGAGGTCATCAGGTGCGACATCCTCACCGGCGACTACGACCTGTTCGTGCTCCTCGAGGCTCGTTCCGTCGAGCGCATCAAGGAGGTCTGGGAGAGCATCGCAGCTATCCCGGGCGTCAAGAACACGGTCACCTCGCTCTCCCTGTCCACAACCATCCGGCACTCACCGCCCGCTGGCGACTGACCCGCGCAAGCGCGGTCAGGTGCCAAGCACGCTGCGCTACGCGTCGATGCCAGCAGCCTCGAGCGCTGCGAGGAGCGTTGGCAACCAAGCGAGGGCCGCATCGCTGGCGGTCTGACGCGAGCTCGCGTCGTGCCGGCCATACTCGCCGACGCGCTGCGCGCCGAGCTCCGTCATGAGCCGGTCGATGTGCTCGCTGCCCTGGCTGTAGGTGTCCGAGTAGTTGGTGTCACCCATCCCGAACATGCCGTACCGGTACCCGTCGAGCGAGGGACGGATGGCGTCGAGTTCCTCCCAGAACGGGAGGGCGCCACTCGGCAGCTCGCCGTCGCCGTGCGTCGAGCAGACGAAGAGGTAGAAGGTGTCAGGCTCGAGCTCTTCCGGCTCGAACACCGACATGTCCTCGACAGCGACCTCGCGGTCCGGCATCGCGTCGGCAAGGTCGCCTGCGACGAGTTCGGCGTTGCCCGACTCTGTGCCGAAGAGGATCACAATGCTCATGTACTGCTCCTAGGTGTTGCTTCCGGGGGTATTGATTCTGGGGGTGTTGCTTTCGGGGTTTGGTTCCTGAGCCATTGTGGCGCGGCGGCGCGCGATCCGCAGCAGCGTCTCCGTGTCCTGCTCCTTGGCCCGTACGCGCCCGGGCGCGGCCTGCTGCTGCTCGTGCTCGTCGATGATGCTCCACTCGGCGAAGCTCACGGACGACTCGTCGAGGTGGGCGAGCAGCGACTTCCGATCGGCGTCCGACTTCGGGGCCGCGGAGGCCAGCCAGCCGTCGACCTCGCGAGCAACGGTCTGCCCCTCTGCTCGGCTCGACGCGATGGTGCCCTGAGGTCCGCGCCGCGCCCAGCCCGCCGCGAAGACGTCGTGCTCGTCGCCGAGCAGCGCGTGCAGCAGGTGGGCGTCGCCGCGATGGAAGCCGACTGCGGTGATGACAGAGTCGACGTCGATCGACGCCGGGTCGGTGCTCGTGGAAGCCGCATGGGTCTCCGACACGCCTGGCCCGGCGAGCGAGACCCGGAGGCCGTCAGCGTCCTCGGCAAGAGCGACCGGCGCGACCCCGAACCTGAGCCGGATGGTGACGCGCGGATGCTCGGGCTGCGCGCGGCTCAGGAGCCCCGCGAGCGCGGCTGCCTGAGCGGACTGCCCCTCATGCTCGGAGAGCGCATCCGCGTCGACGCCGAACACCTCGAAGCTGGCGTCGTCGATTCGCCCGAGCTCGGAGAGCAGGGACGGGGTGAACTTGGCGTCGTCGACACCAGCCCGTCCGAGTACCTCGATGACCTGCAGCTCCCCTGAGGCGGCCACGAGCAGCGGTGAGTGCACGTCCGAGCCGTCGAAGTCGTTCTCGTGCTTGGCCAGCAGGCGGACCACGTCGATCGCCACGTTGCCGTTCCCGACCACCGCGACGCGCCCGCCGAGCCGCGGCAGCTCGACGTGGTCGCCCGGGTGCTGGTTGAGGATGCGCATGAACTGCCCGGCGCCGATGACCCGGCCGTGGTCGAAGCCCGGCAGCTGGAGCTGCGCGTCCTCGTGCAGGCCCGTGGCGACGATGGTCGCGTCGAACGCGCCGCGCACAGCTTCGAAGTCGACGTCGCGCCCAACCTCGACGTTGCCGAGGAACCGCACCCCGGATCGCGTGAAGAGTCGGTCGAACTGGCGGGTCACCGCCTTCGTGCCCACATGGTCGGGGGCGACGCCGTAGCGGATGAGCCCGTACGGCACCGGGAGGCGCTCGAACATGAACACGTCGGCATCGCGACGAAGTTTGAGGAGCGCCTGCGCCGTGTAACAGGCCGAGGGGCCGCTGCCGATGATCGCGACGGCACGTCGGGCTTCAGCGGTCATACGGTGGGGCTCTCCTCGATTCGCGGGGGCGCGGGGGCGCGGGAAACGCTCCGCCGAGTATGCCACCTTGAGCCAAGCGGCCGCCCCAGGTTCCCTACCTGAGCCGGCCGCGCCGCGATCGTCAGGCGTTTGCGCCTGCCTTCTGCTGCTTGAGCTTCTCCTCAGCCTGCATCGCCTTCTCCTCGATGGGGGCGTTGCCCGACTCCCGCTGCTCGCGCATGTACGCGCGGGCTTCGTCTTGGCGTTCGCGCTCAGCGCCGGAGGCGATGGATGCGCGAATGTGCTCCGGCCCGTAGCCGAACGCATCCACGAGGTCGGCGGCGTGCGGGCGGAGACGGGCGATGAGCCGCTCACGATAGGCGGAGACAGCCTGCGCGCGTGGCACGGACAGGCGGCCGGACATCAGGTACCAGGCGAGGTTCTCCTCGATGAGGCCGAGGCCGAAGAGGTCGCGCAACCAGGTGAGCACCTGCCGGGTCTTACCTTCCGGCATGACGGCGATCGCGTCCGTGAACGCTTCCCACTGCAGCAGCTGACCATGAGCCCTGGCCGCCTCGATGAGGGTCGGCTGGTTGCGATTGAAGAGCGCGGCCGCCTCTTGTTTCGACAGCTTCTTGGCGTTGCGCAGCTTCGCCGCGATCTCGGAGACCAGGGTCTCGACTCGCGACGTGAGCAGCTCGTGCTGGGTCGCGGGCTGGCGCAGCCAGCCGACCGAGCGGGCTCGACTGCCCCGGTCGATGACGATCTGTCCGATGCCGCGGAGGCCGGACCCGGAGAAGATGCGCTCGGCAGTCTGCTCAGCGATGATGCGCGTGACCTCGCCACGGTCGGCGCCCTTGAACTGCTCGGCGTAGTCGCTCAGCAGGCGCTTGCCGACGAGCTGCAGCAGCACGTGGTTGTCTCCCTCGAAGGTCGTGTAGATGTCGAGGTCGTGGCGAAGCTGCGTGATGCGGTTCTCCGCGAGGAAGCCGGCACCGCCGCACGCTTCGCGCGCTTCCTGGAGCGTGTTGATGCCGTGCCAGGTCGAGAGCGGCTTGAGCGCGGCCGCGAGCGTCTCCAGGTCCTCCCGGTTCTCAGGGGTGTCGAGCTCACCGGAGAAGACGCCGTGGAACTGCTTGAGCAGGTTTTCGTGCGCGAAGCTCAGCGCGTACGTGGTCGCGAGGCGCGGGATGAGTCGCTTCTGGTGCATCCCGTAGTCGAGCAGCACGGTCTCCTCGCCGTCGCCACCGGCGAACTGCCGGCGCTCGTTGGCGTACGTGACCGCGATCTTGAGCGCGACCTTCGACGCCGCCACCGAGGCTCCGTCGAGCGAGACACGCCCCTGCACAAGCGTGCCGAGCATGGTGAAGAAGCGGCGGCCGGGGCTCTTGATGGGCGACGTGTAGGTGCCGTCTTCTGCGACGTCACCGTAGCGGTTGAGCAGGTTGCGACGAGGCACGCGCACATCGGTGAAGTGGAGGCGCCCGTTGTCGATTCCGTTGAGGCCGCCCTTGACGCCGTCGTCCTCGCCGCCGATGCCGGGCAAGAACTGGCCATCATCGTCGCGAATCGGCACGTAGAAGGCGTGCACGCCGTGCTTGACGTTCTTGGTGATGAGCTGCGCGAACACAACGGCCGCTTTGCCGTGCAGGGCGGCGTTGCCGAGGTAGTCCTTCCAGGCGCCACGGAACGGGGTGTTGATGACCCACTCCTGCGTGGTTTCGTCGTAGCTCGCGGTTGTGCCGATCGACGCGACGTCGGAGCCGTGGCCCGTCTCGGTCATGGCGTAGACACCGGGCACCTCGAGGCTCATGATGCCTGGCAGGAACGTGTCGTGGTGGTACGCAGTGCCGAGGTGCATGACGGCGGAGCCAAAGAGGCCCCACTGCACACCAGCCTTGATCTGCAGGCTCGGGTCGGCGACCACCAGCTCTTCGAACGCGGCGATGTTGCCACCGTGGTTCTCGCCGCCGCCAAGGCGTTTCGGGAAGGCCAGGTTGACAGCGCCCTCCTCGACGAGGATGCGCAGCTGGCCCATGACGCGATCGCGGTGCTCCGGCATGGCGAGGGCGGGATCGCGCCACAATTCGGGCCTTGCGGAGTTGGCTCGGGCGCGCAGGCGCTCCTCCGGCCAGGTGCCGAGCAGCTGCTGCGACAGCCAGCCGACATCGATTCGGCTCTGCTCGAGAGCAACGGGCTCGTCGAGTTCCGGATCGTTGATGCTGATGTCAGACACGGATGCTCCTTTGCAACGTTTGGTGATGCATCCACGCTAGGTCGGGCCACCGACACTCGCCATTTCCCGGTGGGAGGGCACGAGATTCCCTCGCCACAGATGCGCGCGAATTGCACACTTCATACAACTCAGCGGGCCAAGCGTTGGCTTGACCCGCTAGAGATGTTCGGTGAATCCGCCCGAGCGACGCCCGGTCAGCCCTTGAGGGCGTCGGTGAGCTTCACTCGCCCGCCGATGCGGAGGATCGAGTTCTCGTAGATGCGCGCACCGATCATGATCGAGACCGCGCTGGTCGCGATGAGGATGACGAGCGCGAGGATCGGCTCCCACCACTCGGCCTGACCGAGCACCACCCGAAGCGGCATCGCGATCGTCGCCGAGAACGGGATGTAGCTGAGGATCGTCATGAGCAGCGCGTTGCTGTTGAAGAGGATCACGAGCATGTACGGGATGAGCATGAGCATCATGAGCGGAGTCGTGACGCTACCGACCTCCTCCTGCCTCGACACCATCGCGGATGCGCCCGCATACAGGGTCGCGATGAGCACGAACCCGAACACGAACAGCACGAGGAACCAGATGAATCCGGGGCCGATGAGCGAGAACAGCGTGCCCTGGCCGGTCGCCGCGAGCGCTATGGCCGCCGCCGCGAGGATCGCCGCCACCTGGATGAGCGCGAGGACGCTGTTGCCGATGACCTTGCCCGCCATGATGACGCGCGGGGTGACCGTGGAGAGCAGGATCTCGACGATGCGCGACTGCTTCTCCTCGACGACGCTCTGCGCGATCGTGTAGGCGTAGCCCATCGCCGCCATGAAGTAGAGCACGCCGAAGGCGACGGCCATGATGTAGCCGAGGGCCGGGTTGACCTCGGGGGCCTCCAGCGAGAACGAGGGCGGCACCTGCGCGAGGGCCATCGAGTCCTCCGTCGGCACGCCCTCGAGGCCAACAAGCACAAACGCGCCGTCGCCCAGGTCGCTGGCAGGCTGCCCGTCGCCCGTGAAGAGCTCAAGGCCGCGAGCATCCGCCGGCGTCAGCACCGCGTACTCGACGGCACCGTCGCGCACGAGCTGCGCGGCCTCTTCGGCGGACGCGGCTTCGGTCGTCTCGAGGCCGGCAGTCGACGCGACCGAGGTCGTGTCGGAGACCGTCGCCACATTCGTCGCACCTCCCCCGATGGCGTCGCCGAACAGCGCGACCGCCACGATTCCACCCGCCACGAGCAGCAGGGTGATGAGGAACGAGATCTGCTGGGCGCGAGAACGCGCCTGCACGAGAATCTCGCGCTTCGCGATGAGCTGGATGCCCTTCGCCGAGCTGAGGCCGAACTGCCTCGAACGGGCCGGCGCTGCCGCTGACGGGCGCTGCGAGGCCCTGGCTTCCTGTGTGTTCGTCATGCGACGACCTCCCGGTAGATGTCGGAGAGCTTCACGATGTGGCGGCCGAAGCCGAAGACGGGGCCCCGGTCGAGGGCTGTTCGCAGGATGCGCTGGGCGGTCTCCCCCGAGTCGGCGACGAAGATCGCATCCCCACGGTCGAACTCGAGCACCTTGATGCCAGGCTCGTCGCGCAGCCAGCCGGCGTCACCCGCGAGGGAGATGCGGTGCATGCCCTCGGAGTGCCGCTCTTGCAGTTCGTGGCGGTCGCCGCTTGCCTTGATCGCTCCGCCGGAGATGATGACGAGGTTGTCGCTGAGTCGCTCGACGACATCGAGCTGGTGACTTGAGAACAGCACGGGCACCCCGCGCGCGGCGAACCCCTGCAGCGTCTCGAGCACCACCTCGACGGCGAGCGGGTCGAGGCCCGAGAACGGCTCGTCGAGGATGAGCATCTCGGGTTCGTGGGCCAGCGACGCCGCGATCTGCGCGCGCTGCTGGTTACCGAGCGAGAGGTCCTCCACGTTGTCGTTGATGCGCTCCGTCAGGCCCAGGTCCTCGAGGAAGCGGTCGGCGTTCTTGGCAGCCTCCTTGGCGCTGAGCCCGTGCAGCTCCGCGAAGTAGGTGACCTGCTCCTTGACCTTCATCTTCGGGTACAAGCCGCGCTCCTCAGGCATGTACCCGAACCGGGCACGGTCGGTGACGACCACGGGCCTGCCGTCGATCGTGACGACGCCGGCATCCGGCTTCACGACGCCCAGGATCGTGCGCATCGTGGTGGTCTTGCCTGCTCCGTTGCCGCCGACGAAGCCCGTGAGCTTGCCCGGCTCGACAGAGAAGCTCACGTTGTCGAGCACCTTGCGGTCGCCGTAGGTCTTGGAGATGTTCTGGATCTCGAGCATCACCCCTCCTGTCTCGCGCGACGTCCGACGCCGCACCTTCTCTGGGTATGCAGAAGACGTTACGGACATCGTCTGGCGGACGGATCGGCCGCGCGACGGAACTCGGCGGGTGCCCGCTTCATCCGCTCGGGTGAGGAGGCTGCGGTTCCGAGCTGAGGAGCGCTACTCGACGGGGGCGACGACCCCGACGTTGTAGGCGAAGATTACGGCGTGGATGCGGTCGCGTACGCCGATTTTCGCGAGCAGGTTCGAGACGTGCGTCTTGACGGTCGCCTCTGACACGAAGAGGCGAGCCGCGATATCGGCGTTGCTGAGGCCTTCGGCGATGAGCGCGAGCACCTCGCCTTCGCGATCGGTGAGGTTCGCGAGGGCCGGATGCACGGCCGCAGTCGGCGCTGTGACCTCGGTCTGCAACGCATCGTTCACCTGAGGCGGGGCCGCCTCCGGGATGTCGTTGAGCATGCCGGCGATGACACCGCGCGTGACCTGCGGGTCGAGCAGGGCGTCTCCGGAATGGACGACCCGCACCGCCTCGACAAGCGTCTCCGGGGGCGAGTTCTTGAGCACGAATCCGCTCGCCCCGGCGCGAAGAGAGTCGCGCACAGCCGCTTCGTCGCGGAACGTCGTCAGCATGAGCACGCGCGGGGCCGCCCCTTCGAGCTGCATGATCTCGCGGGTCGCAGCGATGCCGTCGAGTACCGGCATCTGCACGTCCATGCAGACGAGGTCGGGGCGGAGCTCGCCGACGACCGAGACGGCTTCTCGCCCGTCGGTGGCTTCGCCGACGACAACGATGTCAGGCTCGGACTCCAGGATCAGCTTGAAGCCCATGCGCACGAGCTGGTGGTCGTCAACCAGCACGACGCGGATCTTTTCAGACACTTGGCCTCCTTTGGCACCCGCCGCAGCGGTGTCGTTCTCGTGACCGTATCGGGGCGAGGTTACCGGGAGTTGGCCGTTCGGGGCTGGAACTTTCGCTCATGCCTCACGCCTGCCGTTCGTACGGCACGCGGAGCAGGACCCGGAAGCCGCCACCGCTTCGCCTGCTTGTCGTGACGTCACCGCCAGCCGCCCGTGCTCGCTCGCGCATGCCTACGAGGCCGAGACCCCCCGAGCCGTTTGCACGCTTGGCGGCGGCGGCGTGCATCAGCGATTTAGGGCCGTCATCCGTCACGTCGAGTTCCAGCCCGGTGTCGAGGTAGCGGAGTCGCACGTCAGCCGGCGCCTCTGCCCCAGCGTGCTTGCGCGTGTTGGTGAGGGCTTCCTGGAGCACGCGGTAGACGGCGACGCCCGTGAGCGGCGACACCCGCCGCGGCTCACCGAACGTGCTGAACGCGACCCGCATGCCTGCACCGCGCAGCTCTTCGATGAGCGCGGGCACCTGCTCGACCGTGTGCGTCGATGGGGCGGATGCGCCTGAGGAAGCCCCGGGGGCGCCGTCATCGGCGCGCACCTCGCCGTCCGCCGCGTCAGCGTCCGCGCTTCGCAGCGTCGTCAGGAGCGAGTGGAGTTCGTCGATGGCAACACGCGCGCTCTGCTCCACGCCGAGGAGGGCCTGCTGCGACTTTTCCGGCGAGGCCTCCGCCGTGCGTCGAGCGGCCGCTGCCTGCAGACCCATAAGCGAGACGTGGTGCGCGACGACGTCGTGAAGCTCTCGCGCGATGCGAACGCGGTCGAGGCGGATCGCCTGCTCTTCGACCAGCCTGCGCTCGTCGGCCAGTGCAGTCGCGTACTCCTCGAGCTCCCGCGTGCGCTCCTCGAGCGCGGCACGCTGCCCCGCTCGCCGGTAGTCGGAGTTGCCGAACCAGAACGCGCCAATGAAATACAGCACATTGATGAGCAGCGTGTAGGCCGTGAAGACGCTCGAGATCCAGTTCTCGCCGTCGCTGCCACCCGAGAAGCTGAAGATGAGCGTCGCCCGCGTGAACGCGTCGACGACCGCCCACACGGTCATGCCCACCGTGATGGCCACACGAAGCAGCGTCACCATGGCCCGCTGGTTGCTCCAAGCCCCCGCCGTGAAGATGAGGAGGAAATAGCCGATCTGCGTGACGACGGTGTCGAGGTACGTGAACGCGAAGGCGGAGACGAACGCGACCGTGCTGAGCACGAGCATCCACAACGGGAAGCGACGTCGCAGCGCGATGGCGACGCCGTACATGACAGGCACGAGGATCATGCCGACAAGAGCTGCAGCCGGATCGTTGTCGTGCAGGATGGCGCCGACCTCTGTCGGGTCTGTGCCCTTGCGCAGCTCGAGGACCGCCCAGTTGGAGAAGGCCATGAGGCCGACCGCTACCAGCGCCACGATGACGTCGGTGCGCAGCGCACGCCGGGAGGGACCTGGCCGCTCCCAGTCGGCCGGGCGCTCGGCATCGGTGCCCTGGAGCCGCTGCCAGAGTTCAGTGCCGCGCGCTGACGAGATCATGCCATCAAGGCTAGGTCCAGCCTCCGACATTCGATGCGCGTCCGCCGCGAGGCGCGCGATCGAATCAGTCGAGAAGGCCCACGGGCTCAGCTGGGAGACGACGCCAGGCCGCATGGAGCCAGATTGCCCCGACGACCGCGGTTCCCAGCCCGACCACCAGCTGCACCGCGCCAGTCGCGCTCGCACCGGTGATCGCGAGGACTCCTGTGAGCAGCAGACCGGTGACGGCCAGCACCGAAAGGACGCTGCCGCCGGTGCGCGCTCCCTCCGCCCTCCTGCGCTTGGGCGATCCGAGCAGCTTCCAGATGGCGCCGTACCCGACGACGATGACCACCAGCGAGATCACGAAGCTCGGCACGCTCGCAGAGCGGAACTCGGCATCCTGCTGCCAGTTGGCGAGCGCCCCCGCCGCGATCATCACGGCGAGGAGGATCGTGAGCCTCCGGAGCCGAGAAACCCGGGTCGGGGTGAGCGAGCGCTCCGGCTCGGCCTCGCGCGGCACGTCATAGCCCGGGCGCGGTTCTTCGTAGGAAGTTGAGTCAGGCATGACTCAAGCCTCCCACGTCGAGCGTGCACCGCCGTGGGTATCCCGTCACAGAACGGATTCGAACACCTGGATGCGCGTCCAGCTTCGGGCATGCGCTCGGCCTGCAGACCGTCATCCCGTCGGTGTCCGCTCAGTCAGCGCGCGTTGGCGCGTCCGTCTCCGGACCCTCGGCGCGCAGTTGTTCGGCCTCGCCGATGACCCGCGCGCGAAGGCGGCGCGCGCGCTGCACCAGCACTTCGTCGTCGGAACTCGCACCTGCCCCGGCAAGCGCACGCAGCGCGCCGGACAGAGCCTCCGCTCCCACCTGACCCGCAGCGGCATCGTCGGCGATGAGCTCGATGAGCAGCGCCGTCGCCCGCGACAGGTTCCGCGCGCCCGTGTACCTGGGGAGGCAGGCCTCGTTGACCTCGGCCAGACGCTGCGCAAGCGCGTGGAAGCGCACCAGGTGGCAGCGCTCGTGCGCGACGACCGCTTCCAGCTGCTCGCGCGTCAGCAGCTCCTCCAGCCCGCTCGACACAATGACCACAGGCGAGGGGCCCGCCGCCGCGAGCGCGTGAGGCGACGGGGACTCGACGAAACGCACGAGGGCTCCCCCGATGCGCTCGTCTCGGTACGAGAGCACGCGCGCGGCATCCCGAAGCTCGTCATTCGCGCGCCTGCCGTCTGCAAACGCGCGGCCGGATCGACGCGTGACGATGAACCCCCAGCCGAACATTGCGATGAGGCCAGCGCTCGCGAAGACGGAGGCGAGGGCGATCTCGAATCCGCTCAGCCAGCTGCCCTCGTCATGTTCCCAGTTGAGCACCGCCACGACCGACAGTGCGACAGCCGCCAGCAGCGCGAGCGAGCCCCCGAGGACCGCGCCGTGCCAGAGCCCGAGCGCGAGCTGCGGGTGTCGAACCTGCCACGTGCCGCGCGTCAGCAGGGAGGGCGCCGCGAGCATCGTGAACACGGCGAACGCGAGGCAGGCGAGCGCGGGGATGATCCACATGTCGGATCACTCGCGTCCGGGCAGGAACCCCGAACGCCCTCTTGGAGCCATGATGAAGGCCAGTCCGGCTCCGGCTAGCTGGCCGTTGCGGCCTCGGGCGCCGCGGTCGGCGTGCGCTGAAGGGCCGCGCGCAGGAGGTCAGCGTCGCGTGCGTCGAGGTTGCCGGCGAACTTGAGCAGGGCCGCCTCGCGGCCGTCGATCGTCTTGAGGGCATTGAGCATCGCCCTCGAGGCGTGCTCGGCCTCGGTCTGCGTCGCGGCGAAGCGGATGCCACGTTGCTCGTGACCGACGCGGGTCACGTCGCCCTTCGCACGGAGCCGATCGAGCGCCGTGAGGATGGTCGTGGATGCGGGGACCCGCCCGGGGAAGCGGTCCTGGATCTCGCGCGCGGTGAGGGGCTCGTCTGTGGCCCACAGGAGCCGCAGCACGACGAGTTCGAGCTCACCCCGTGCTCGAGTGCGAGTTCCTGGCATTGTGTTGCTCCAATTCTTGTCGCGGAAATGCCGTGGGGAACGTCACCCAGACAACCGCGTACACCCAGGCTATCAAGCCCTGGGCCGTGTCGCGCGGCTCGCTCTACAGTTTGTAGACTTATGTCAGCCCGTGACCCCAGCGGGACCGTGTCCCGCTGAGGGAAGGCGTGGAGCCCAATGAGAAACGTCAGCACTCGTCTGCTCATGAGCTGTGCCGCCATCGGCGTCGCCGGCGGCGTGGTGTTCACTGTCAACGCCTACATCGGCGGAGCGGTCTCCAACCTGCTGCCGCTCGTGTACGGCCTCACGATCGGCCTGTACTTCATTCCGGGCGCGCTCGCGCAGGCGCTGTTCCACCGCCCATGGGTCGGCCTCATCACCTCGGCGCTCGCCGGGCTCGTGGCGAGTCCGTTCCAGCCGATCGCGTTCGGCGCATTCCTCATCGGCGTCGGAATAGGCGTCCTGCAGGAGCTTCCATTCCTCATCACCCGCTACCGGCGCTGGCCCGTGTGGCTGTTCCTCGTGGGGTCGCTCTTCGCCGGCCTCATCATGACGGCGGCCGCGTTCCGCATCCTCGGTGGCGGCGAGTACGACCTGATCGGGACCGCCCTCCTGATCGGCAGCTTCTTCATCTCGCCTCCCTTGTGCACGATGCTCGCCGTGTGGCTCGCGAAGCGGCTCGAGCGGGCGGGCATCGGGCGCGACCTGCGCCTCGCGGAAGACCGCAGAGCGCCTAGGTGACGTGCCCGCTCCTGCGGGTCGAGCACCTCTCCGTCACCCACTTCGACGCCGCAGCCCCGCGCCCGGATGATGTCTCGTTCACGATCTCGCGCGGCGAGGCGGTGCTCCTTCTCGGCCCTTCCGGGTGTGGGAAGTCGACCCTCGCCAGGGCACTGAACGGGCTCATCCCGCAGTCGCTCGGGGCAGACATGACCGGGCAAGTGCTGCTCGCCGACGAACGGGCCGGGGACGAAGATACCGTCGAATGGAGCGATGTCGCCGAGCTCGGTGTCGCGGCCGCGAGCCAGCACGTCGCGATGGTGTTCCAGGATGCCGACGCCCAGATCGTCACGGGGCAGGTCTTCGACGAGGTCGCCTTCGGCCCCGAGAACCTGCGCCTGCCCGTCGAAGAGATCGAGGCCCGCGTCGAAGCATCGCTGGCCCAGCTTGGCCTCTGGGCGCGACGCGACGACTCCCCCGAGGTGCTCTCCGGCGGGGGCAGGCAGCGGCTCGCCATCGCGAGCGCTCTTGCGATGGGCTCCCGATTGCTTGTCCTCGACGAGCCGACGGCGAACCTCGACCAGGCGGCGAAGCACGCCATCTACCTGGCACTCGGCGAGCTCGTACGCGAGGGAACACACGGGCTCCTCCTCATTGAGCACGACCTCGATGAGGCACTCACGATCGCAACGCGCGTCATCGTCCTCGATTCCGCCGGCCGACTCGTGCTCGATGGCACGCCCCGCGAGGTCTTCGGGCAGCACGCAGGCACACTCCGCGAGCTCGGCGTCTGGTTCCCAGTCGCGCACGAGGCCGCGGCGCTCATCGCCGACAGCGGCTGGAACCTCGGGGAGGGCCCGCTGCCCTTGCTCGGACGCGAGCTCGTGCAGCGACTGGAGCACACGCGCAGGCCGTCCCCGGCCGATCTGGGCAGCAGCCTCCAGCAAACTTCGGTGACAACTCGCGCCGAACCGGCCGCGCACTCCCCTGCACCTCCCGAAACGTCACCGAAATTCGTCACACCTCCCGAGGGCACCGGGGCGCAACGGCCCGCGTCCCGCCTCGAGGTACGCGAGCTCACCGTCATTCGTGGCGGCACGCGGGTGCTCGGCCCGGCCTCGCTGAGCATCCACCCCGGCACCATCACGGCAGCCGTCGGGCACAACGGGGCGGGAAAGTCGACGCTGCTGCAGGCTCTGGCGGGCGTGCGCCGGGTTCCGCGCGGCCGCGTTCTCCTCGACGGGCAGGACATCTCACAAATGCGGGCCGGCGCTCTCCGCGCCCGTGTCGGCTACGTCTTCCAGAACCCTGAACACCAGTTCCTCACGCACACCGTGCGCGACGAGCTCGCGTTCGAGATCGGGCGAGGGAGGGCGGATGCACGGGGCCGCGTCGACGAGATGCTCGAACGCTTCGGGCTGGCAGAGCATGCCGACCGCCACCCGTTCCTCCTCTCCGGCGGGCAGAAGAGGAGGCTCACGGTCGCGGCGGCCCTCCTCGACGGGGCCGACGTGCTGGTGCTCGACGAGCCCACTTTCGGTCAGGACAAGGCGCGTGCTGACGAGCTGATCGCCCTGCTCAGGGAGCTCCACGGAGAAGGCGCCACGCTTGTGCTCGCAACGCACGACCTCCAACTGGTGACGGAGCTCGCCACGCATCTCCTGGTTCTCGAGGGTGGCACTGTCGCCGCACACGGCGAGGTCGGCGACGTCGTGTCCTCGGGTGTGCTTGAGGCCGCGGGTCTCGGCCTGCCTCCGCTCGCCCGGGCGCTCGCCGAAGTGCGCAGTCACCCCTGGCTGCGAGGCATCACCTCGATGTCGAGCCTCCAGGCTGAGCTTGCGCGCCAGTCCCCGAGCACTGTGAGCGGCGCATCGTGAGCGCAGGCAACGCGCTCGTCTCGCGCCCCAGCGTCGCGCGCTCGCGCGCCGATCGCCTGCCGTGGCTGCACCGTCGAACGCCACTCGTCAAGATCGCCGCGACGCTGCCAGCAATCGTCGCGATGTTCGTGGTGCGCGACGCTTTCAGCCCGGCGCTGCTCATCGTGCTCTGCTGCCTCGCGATCCTCAGCGGCGTGCGCGTGTCTGCGCGAAGCATCCTCGTGCTGATCTTGGGAGTACCGGCCGTGCTGGCGGTCCTCTCGGTGACCCTCGGCATCTGGGTCGATCCGAAGGTGGCCGATGAGACGTCGAGCGCCGCTCCCTTGCTCGCCGCCCTTGCACTCGACGGAACAGCGACGATCTTCGACCTCGCCGGGCGACCGTTCACCGTGGCCGCGTGGGCGACTGGCCTGGGCACAGCGCTCAGGCTCGTCGCCATCGTGCTGCTCTCCCTGGTCGGGGGCATCGCGACGGCAGGAGACGACTTCGTCCGCTCCCTGGTGCAGCACCTGCGCGTGCCGTATCGCTTCGGCTACGCGGCGATGGCGGCGTTCAGGTTCGTGCCCAGGTTCCGGTCGGAACTCGAGGTGATCCGCGCCGCCCGCCGGGTGCGAGGCATTGACCGCGGGCGAGGTCCCCTCGCGTGGCTGCGCGCGCAGCTCGACGTCGCGATCCCACTGCTCGCGGGGGCACTCCGGCATGCCGACCGCGTCGCACTGTCGATGGATGCACGCGCTTTCGGCTTCGCCCCGACGCGCACCGAGCGCCACATCCTCCAGACGGACACCGCCGATTGGGTGCTCGTCGCCACCTCCTGGGCCGCAACCGCCGCCGCGCTGCTCGCGCCGAGCATCTTGCGCTGACGCCGCCGGCATCTCACCTCTGCCCGAGCCATCGCGGCCCGTCCGGGCGAACGCGGTTGTCCGCCTGAACCACCTCGCTCGCCCGGCGAAGACTTTCCCACCCAAGTCTCGGGATGGGCTCCGCATCTCCGGATGGGTTGCACGGCATCCCGAGACGAGAACCCCATCCCGAGGTCAAGGCGCGGGCGGCTCGGTCGCAGCACGCGGAGCGACCGAGCCGCTGTGCGACTACTCGCTGGTGTTCTGCCCGAAGTTGCTCTCGGCGACGCCCCACTCGTCGGGGCCAGTCGCGAAGCGCTTGTCGTGCTTCTCAGCCTGCTCGACTTCGGCCTCGAGCTCCTCCGGGGTGTCGACGTGTTCCGGCTCGAAGAGGGAGCCCGCGGCCGGGAAGAGGTTGCCGTCGCCGTTCGCACGCTCATTGGCGAGCTGCTCGGTGCTGATGCGCGCCGCGCTTGCCTGGCCGGCGCTTTCCCCACCGGAACCTTCACCGCTCGCCACGACGTCTTCGCCCGCGCTTGCCTGGTCTGCCCGCGCCTGCGGGTCGTTCGCCTGCTGTTCGCTCATGCGCGCAACGCTACGCCGCCATCATCAACGTTCCGGGTGCGCGCGAGATGAGAGATGCCCCTCGGGACGGAGTCTTCTCCGTTCCGAGGGGCATCAGCAGCCCAACTCGCGCTGGGTGCTTAGTCCACGTACGCCATGAACGCGTCGAGTTCGGCGCCGCCAGGCCGCGCCGGGATCATGGGCGCTTCGATCTCAGCGCGCTCCAGCAGCTCCGACATCCGGCGACGCCGCTGCTTCGGGATGACGGTGACGACGGTGCCGCGCTGACCTGCACGGCCCGTACGGCCCGAGCGGTGCAGGTACGACTTGTACTCCTCGGGCATGTCCGACTGGATGACGAGCCGGATGTCGTCGACGTGGATGCCGCGTGCCGCGACGTCGGTTGCGACAAGCACGTTGACCTTGCCGCTCGTGAGCAGTCGCAGGTTGTGCGTGCGACGCCCCTGGGTGAGATCACCGTGGAGGGCAGCGGCAGGGACGCCAGCCATCGACAGCTCCGTTGCGAGGCCTTCCGCGGCGACGCGGGTCTTCGTGAAGATGAGCACACGCCCACCCGACCCTGCGAGCTGCTCGATGACGGCGCGCTTGTCGTCGCGCTCGACGACGAGGACGCTGTGGTCGATGTCGGTGTGCTGCTCTTCCTCGCCTGCGACCTCGTGCACGGAAGGCTTCTTGAGGAACTCCGTCACGAGTCGCTGCACGGCCGCGTCGAGCGTTGCCGAGAACAGCAGTCGCTGTCCGCCGGGCATCGTCATGCGAAGGATGCGCTGCACGGGCTCCAGGAAGCCGAGGTCGCACATCTGGTCGGCCTCGTCGAGCACCGTGATCTCAACCTGGTCGAGGCGCAGGAAACCCTGACGCTCGAGGTCTTCGATGCGACCTGGCGTGCCGATGACGATGTCGACGCCGCGGCCGAGGGCAGTGACCTGCCGCTGCTGGGGCACGCCGCCGTACACCTGCGTCGTGAAGAGACCGACGCTGCGGGCGATCGGCTGGATGGTGCGGTCGATCTGCAGGGCGAGCTCGCGGGTCGGCGCGACGATGAGGGCGCGGGGTGCGCGCCCGATCTTGCGCTTGCTGGCGTCGGCGTCCCGGCCGCGGGCGACGCTGAGTCGCTGCACGAGGGCTGCACCGAACGCGATGGTCTTGCCGCTGCCCGTGCGGCCGCGGCCGAGGACGTCGCGACCCTGGATCGCATCCGGAATCGTCGATGCCTGGATGGGGAAGGGGCTCGGTGCTCCGAGCTCGGCCAGTGCGTCGACGATGTTGGCGCTGAGGCCGAGGTCGCCGAAGCTCAGGCCGTCAGCGTTCTTGGCTCCGACCGCTGTCGGGGCGAGGCGCTCGAGCACACGGTCCTCGTCGTGGGATGGCGCGCGGCCTGCAGCCGACTGGCTGTGGCTGCGGTAGTCCTGGATGGCCCCGCGCTGCGGCTGGTTCGCGCCGCGCGCCGTCGGGTCGAAATGTTTGGCACTGCGGTCGCCGCGGGATCCCGCGGCCGGCTGGCGGCCGTGCGACTGACGCAGTGCGTCGTGGTGATGACGGTCGATGCGCTCGTTGCGGTCGGAGAACTGGCCGTCGCGTCCGCGTGCGCCGCCACGAGTTGGGGCTGCACCGCCGCGCGTTGGGGCGCCTCGGCGAGTGCTGTACCGGTCGTCGCCGCGTGGGCGGCTCTGGTCGGAGCTGCGCGAGCTGTCGCGGCCCCTGTCGAAGGAGTCGGCACGCCCGCCGGCATCGTAGCCACCGCGGCGGTCGTCGCCTCGGCGGTCCTCACCCCGGTCGCGGTAGCCCCCGCGGCTGTCGTCGCCACCCGTGTTGCGGCCACCACTGCGCCTGTCATCGCCGGCAGCGGGGCGCGAGCCTGAGCCGTAGCCACCGCGGCGGTCGTCGCTGCGTCCGCCGTAGCCACCGCGCCGCTCGTCACCTCCGGAACGTGCGCCGCTGCGGCGGTCGTCGCCGCCCTGGTAGGCGCGGCGCTCGTCGCTGCGTCCGGCGTAGCCACCGCGCCGCTCGTCGCCACCGGCGCGCGCGCCGCTGGAATAACCGCCGCGGCGGTCGTCGCCTCGGTTCGTGCCGCGCTCGCCGCCGCCGCCGGCCGAGCCGGAGCCGCGACGGTCGTCGCGCCCGCCGTAGCTGCCGCGACGCTCGTCGCCTGCTGCTCCGTCGCGGCGGTTCTCAGTCGCCCAGCGCGGGTTGCCGTTGGCACCTGCGCCACCGCCCGCCCGAGCGGGTCGCTCGCCTCGGCCCGAGGAATCCTTGGGGATGTAGTTGCTTGCGGGCTTGAACCCGCCCTTTGCTTTGCGTTTCGGCATGTGTGCCTTCTCTCAGTCCGGCACGCTGCTCACACAAGATTCGGCGCATGCCCAACTTGCCAGGCTAGCTCACGTTGGCTGCCATGACCAGGGCGGATGCGCCTGCCCTGATCCCCTCAGGAGACCGAGGGCGCGCATCCCGGTCTCCCGGAGTTGGGGATGCGCGCCCTCCCAGTCTCATGGGCGTCGCTACTGCGACGTCGTGACGAGGATCGTCCAAGGCCCGTCAGGCACGTCGGTCTCGTCGACGAAACGCCATGTGACGCCGTCCTCCACACCATTGATGTCAGCGAACCCCAGGCACGAGTTGAGCGCGGGCGAGACGTCCATTCCGGCACCCCCGTATCTCTCGTTCTTGGGCCTCGCATCTCCAGTACCGAACACGTACGTGTCGTCGTCGTACTCGCCGGGACCCGCGTCCTGAATCTGTCCGTAGCAGGTGCGCCCGTCGTGCTCGAGCTGCACCCACCTGTTCTTCATGAGGCTGAACTCAGGATCCGTCTTTCCTTGCGAGTAGGCGGGCTCCCCCGACCAGGGGATCATCGATTGGCGCATTCCGGCCGCCCGCTGGTTGTTGACGTCGTCAAACGGGAGGTCGAGGTAGAAAGGATTTTCCTTGGCGGTTGTCTGCGTGGGAAAGAAGTTGTTCTCAGCAGACCTGGCTTCGGTCTGGCAGACCCCTTCCACGATGACGCCGTCGCATCCCCCGTAGTTGGCGTACCAGTTGTCGTCGTACGTCGAGAACATCTGGCTGCCGTCAGCGGCGTTCGGATCGAAGACCTCCCCGACCCAGAACGTGGTTGCGACGATCTCCGTGTGCCACGGATACGCCTTCTCCATCCCGGCGCCGCGAGCCACCTCCGACTCGGCGCACGCGGCGCTACTCACGAGGAGCAGCGCCGACGCCAGCACGACGGTGGACCGTGACGGCCGAGGCACCCTTAGAACCACCTTGGCCTGCATTCGGAGAAGAGCCCGATCTTGATGATCCCGCCCTTTTTGTATGAGTAGAGCTTCAGCCAGGGATCGAACAAGTAGTTGCCCGTCGGGTCGACGTAGTATCCCCCGAAGCCGAAGCCGGTGTAGGTCCACGACGCCGAGCACTTCAGATCCTTCGGCGCCCGAGGTGGCACCGTCGGTGTGGGCGTTGGTGTGGGCGTCGGCGTCGCAGTCGGCGTCGGCGTGGGCGTGGGCGTCGCAGTCGGCGTCGGCGTCGGCGTGGGCGTGGGCGTCGCAGTCGGCGTCGGCGTCGGCGTGGCAGTCGGCGTCGGCGTCGGCGTGGCAGTCGGCGTCGGCGTCGGCGTGGCAGTCGGCGTCACCGTCGGCTCTCCCGCACCCACCACCACCATCGAAGAAGCGTTGAGTGTCAGGGAACCGTTCGAGAAGACAGTCAGCCCGAACGACATCGCAGTCGCGTCGGCCGGCAGCGCTGGAGTTGTCCACTTCGCCTCGCTCGATGCAGGGCTCGGATCGAACCAAGGACTCGACACCCAGTAGCGCCAGGACCCGCGAGCATCTCGCACGTACACCGCGAACTGTGTGTCGACAGTCGAGGTGTGTGTTGCACTGAGCTCATAGCTCGCGCCCGGTTCGGCGGCCGGCGCGCACTCGCCCAGGTCGAATTTCTGCATGAGCGACGAAGAGCCGCTCTCGTAGTTGCTGACGTCGACAACCATCTTCATGCCGCTGTCGACGCGAGTGAATTCGGCGGTGTGAGTTCCCCACGAGTTGGTTTCCCAGCAAGTCGGCGTGGAGGCGCCGGCCGGCCAGCTGTCAAGTCCCGGGTTCACGACACGGTTGCCGTTCGTTGCGGTTTGGCCGGGGTCCCAGTCGCCGTAGCGCACAGGCTTTGCCACGCCGCCGATGACGGAATCGGTGGTTCGCACCTCAATGCGTCCTGCCGCGACCTCAGTTTGGAGGTAGCTCGCGAAGGTCTCGAGGATCTCGGTCGTGACGCCGATGGTCGAGCACCCCGCGGTCTCGCAGACCTGGTGGAACGTGATCGGCATCCATCCGATGCCCGCGTTCTGCACCTGCCCGACAAGTCCCTTCAAATCGTCCAGCGTCCAGGTCTGCTCGACCTGGGCTGGCGCTCGGAGCACAAATGGGTCAAGTGGTGGGATGCTCTCGGCCGGCGGGCAGTCGGTGCAGCCCGCAGGCGACCGCAGGTCGCCGAGGAGCCTGGCGCTGTTGAAGCCGCACTCCTCAACCGCTGCTCTCGCGGAATCGCTGAAGCCGGCGTACGGGTAGGCGAAGCTTGTGGTGATGAAACCCAGGTCGGCGAGGTTCGCACGGTCGGTGCACGCCTGCCTGATCGCCTCACCCTTGCTGACGCTCGACAGGTCGACGTGGCTTGTCGTGTGGGAGCCGATCTCGTGGCCCGCGTTCTTCAGACGCAGGAGGTCACTTGCGGAGAGGTACCCCTCCGTGTCGACGGCACCGCTCTGCACGTAGAACGTGCCGTCGAGGCCGTGCCGGTCGAGGATCTCGGCACCGAGGAGCTGGTCGATAGTGCCATCGTCGAAGGCGAGCGTGACGACAGGAACCAGCGGTTCGTGAGGTTCGAGCGGTGCCGACGGTCGCACAGCCGCTGCTCCGGCGCCAGTGGCCAGAGCCAGCGAGAGGACCATCGCTAGTGGTGCGGCGAATCGTTTGAGGTTGCCGACCGCGGAGAGACGCGCGCTTGACTGCTGCTGGCCGTTCAAATGCTCTGGGCAGTCTCGAGCCGGCCGCGCACCCCCTCGATGACGGCGTCGATGATCCCCTCGAGCGGGAGCTGCGGCTTGTACCCGATGAGCTCGGCCGCCAGTGTGTTGTTCGGGACGCGGCGCTGCATGTCCTCGTAGCCCTCGCCGTAGGCTTCCGAGTACGGCACCAGAACGATGTCGCTGGAGCTGCCGGTACGGTCCCGCACGATCGTTGCGAGTTCCAGGATGGAAACCTCCCGTGCACCTCCGAGGTTCACGGCTCGCGCATGCGCACGCTCCTCCTCGACGAGCGCGATCATGGCTGGAGCCACCTCACCGACGTACCCGAAGCAACGGCTCTGCGAGCCATCGCCGTACACCGTGAGCGGCTCACCGCTCAGCGCCTGGCGGACCAGACTGGGCACGACCATCCCGTATCTCCCCGTCTGTCGCGGGCCGACGGTGTTGAAAGGGCGGGCGATCGCGACACGGAGGCCGTGCTCCCTGGCGTAGGCGTGCGCAAACGACTCATCGAGGCCCTTCGCGGCCGCGTAGGTCCATCGCGCTGTCAGCGGAGAGCCGAGAATACGGTCTGCACCCTCGTCGAGCGCATCAGCCGTGTTCTTGCCGTAGATCTCGCTCGTCGAGGCAAGCATCACGGCCGCGTTGTGGCGCAGGGCCGCTTCGAGTACGTTCTCGGTGCCGTGGAGGTTCGTGCGGAGACTCTTGAGCGGCTCGTTGAGGATCGTGTGAACACCGACCGCGGCAGCCAGGTGGAAGACACGGTCCACGTTCGAGACGAGCTCGCCGACGAGCGTCGCGTCTAGCACGCTGCCTTCCACGAAACGGACCGAGGAGATGGCCCCGTCCAGGTTTTCGAGCCGGCCCGTTGAGAGGTCGTCGAGGACAACAACCTCATCGCCTCTCGCCACCAGCTCGTCGGTGAGATGGCTGCCGATGAATCCGGCGCCACCGGTGATCAAAGTTCGCATGTTCGTGCTGTGTCCTTCTTTTCTACTACCTGATTGAGGATGGATGCGGCCGGTTGAGGACCTAGATCAGGCTCAGACCGGCGCGAGGTTCGAGTGTGTACGTGGCGTCCAGGACGCGGGGGTGCCGTTCCAGCCACGTCAGTTCGGTGTCATCGTGTTTGGTGTGCAGCAGCACGAGGTCGGCGTCTGCGTGGTGGACTTCGTCGCTCGCAACGAGGACCTCACCGTCGGCAAGGCGAATGGCGGGCACCCTGGAGTCCACGAAGGAGACCCGCGTGCCTTGCTTTCGGAGGATCTCTATGACCTCGATGGCCGTCGACTCGCGAACATCGGCCACGTTGGGCTTGTAAGCCACACCGAGGACGACAACGCGGGCGCTCTTGGGCGGAACACCTGCGTCCGCAAGCATCGAGTTGATTCGCGACGCGACGCGACGCGGCCTATGCGCGATGCCGGTCATCGCCTGTTCGAGAATTGGTGACGCCACCCGATTAGCCCGCAGCTGCCAGAGCAGATAGTGCGGGTCGCAGGGGATGCAGTGGCCGCCGACCCCGGGCCCAGGACGGAACGGCATGAAACCGTACGGCTTCGTTGCGGCCGCGTCGATCACATCGGTGACCGGAACGCCCAGCTCGCGGCACACATTGGCGAACTCGTTGATGAAGGCGATGTTCACTGCCCGGAAGGTGTTCTCGAGGAGTTTCGACGCTTCTGCGATCTCCAGGGTGTCGACGGTGTGCGTCGCGTCGACGTAGCGGCCGAGCATCGCAGCGGCTTCTGCCGCGCACTCGGGCGTGAAGCCTCCGACCACGCGCGGCACTTCCTCGTGACCGAACGCTTCGTCGGCCGGGTTGATGCGCTCCGAGCTGAAGGCAACGTGCACGTCGATACCAGGCTGGAGACCACGAGCAAGCAGCGGCTCGACGAGCAAGTCCCTGGTGCATCCAACGTAGGACGTCGATGTGAGCATGAGCAGCTGGCCCGGCGTCGCTGCTTCGATCATCGCCGCACAAGCCCCCTCAAGCGCACGGAGGTCCGGAACGGCGTGCGCGTCGATCGGCGTCGGCACGCAGACGATCACGGCCCGCGCCCGTGCGAGGAGCGAGATGTCGTTGGAGAGCGTCCAAGCGCTCTCCGTGGCATTGGCGACCCCGAGACGCCGACGGTCGCTCTCAACCAGGTCGACCTGGCCAGAACGGATAGCCGCAAGCCTTCCCTCGCTGATGTCGACGCCGAGCACCCGCGAACCAGCGGCGCAGAATGCCAGCGCGGTCGGCAGACCAACGTAACCGAGCCCGAGAATCGCGATATCGAAGTCTCGAACGGATGTTGCAGACTCTGGATTCCTCAGTAGTGACCGTACCCGCGACAATTGACGCCCCCCCAGCGACGAAGTAAACAAAGATAACCGCAAGTGCGTCCCCCACCGATGCACCTCTCGACCTGCGACCGAGGCTACCCCGCAAGTGCCAGCACCGAAAACTCCGACGTTGATCCTTGCAGTCCAACACCCGTATTTTCACGAGTTTTCGGCCCGATAGGCGAAGGAAATAGGCCAAAGTGGGGAGACTCTCGTGACAACACAGGTTCGCGTGGAGAACGCTCCGACACTCCAGAAGTGAGCGGTTAATCACGCCGAGTTCGGCACAACTGCTAGGCTTCAGTCGTGCCGAACGAAGTCCTGCTGCTCTCGGCGCTGATCCTCTTCGTATTCGTCGGAGCGAACGCGTCCTTCTGGACAGTGACCTCCGCCATCCGCGCTGCTCGAGAACGACGGTCACGCCTGAGCGAACTCGACCACCTCGGCAGTGGCACGGGCTCGTTCCTGCAGCCGCGCGACGTGGCAATCCTCATCGCTGCGCACAACGAGGAGCGCGGCATTCAACGCACGGTGAGCTCCGCGGGAAGCCACGTGCCGCTGACGAACGTATTCGTTGCCTCCGACGGCTCGAAGGACGCTACGTCCGCCATCGCGAGAGCAGAGGGTGCAAATGTCGTCGACATCTCGCCCAATCGCGGGAAGGCGGGCGCGCTGGAGTTCGCCATCGACTGGTTCAGGCTCGCAGACCGCTTCGATTTCCTTCTGCTGCTCGACGCTGACACGGTCCTCGCACCGGACTATTTGGATTTCGCGCTGCCGCTCTTCGCGGACGATGACGTTGTGGCCGTAGCCGGCACAGCCCGCACCGCCCTGTTTCCCGGCCCGACATCCCGTTTCGGCGAGCTCCTGATCACTCACCGCGATCGGATGTACGTCGTCCTGCAATATCTGCTGAAGTTCGGCCAGGCGGCCCGCTTCGCGAACGCGGTCATGATCGTGCCGGGCTTCGCATCGCTCTACCGCACTCGCATCCTCAAGCATCTCGACATCGCAGCACCGGGGCTCGTCATCGAGGACTACAACATGACATTCGAGGTGCATGCGAAACGTCTCGGACGCATCGCGTTCGATCCTCGAGTCGCCACGGCGTATACGCAGGATCCCGACACGCTGCGCAGCTACGTCGCGCAAGTGCGGCGCTGGAACCTGGGTTTCTGGCAGACACTGCGGCGGCATTCAGGGATGCAGGCTCGCTTTGCTGCTCTGACCACCATTTCCGTCATCGAGATCACGCTGAGCTCACTCTTCATCGTGCTCACGCCCGTGCTCGTGCTGGCATCGCTTGTCATCGGCCTGCCCGGAGTGGTGGCTGCAGACTCTCTCGAAGTCCTGGCGGCGCGTTTCCCGGCACTCCTGATCCTGATCGCTTTCTTCGTCGCCGACCTGTCGCTCACGCTCGTCGCCGTCTGCATCTCGCGACGCCCGGCTTTCGTGAAGTGGGCCCTGTTCCTGCCGCTCTTGCGCTGGCTGGACGCGGCGCTCTGTCTGCAGGCCGCGCTCCTCAGTTTCAAGCGCGGCAGCGACGGGCGCTGGCGAAGTCCCGTCCGACGCTAGGAGCGAGCTCGACAGGCGTTCATTCGACGTTGGCGGCGGCGAGCTCCTCGTCGATGCGTGCTTCTCGGCGGGCTCTGCGGCGCTCGAGTGGGCCCTCGACAACTGAATAGAGCGCCGGCAGAACCAGCAGTGTCAGAACAGTGGAAGAAAGCAACCCTCCAATGACCACAAGCGCGAGCGGCTGCGAGATGAAACCGCCGTGGCCGGTGATGCCGAGTGCCATCGGGGTGAGGGCGAGCATCGTGGCGAGCGCCGTCATGACGATGGGGCGGACACGCCTAGCGCCGCCGGCGACGAGAGCCTCGCGCACTGCGAGGCCGCGCTCCCTGAACTGGTTGACGAGGTCGATGAGCACGATGGCGTTTGTGACGACCACGCCGATGAGCATGAGGACGCCGATGAGGGACGCGACTCCGAGCGGCACGCCGCTTGCGAGTTGCAGCAGGATCGCTCCCGTGGCCGCGAAGGGAACGGACACGAGCAGGAGCAGCGGCTGGAGGAGGCTCTTGAAGGTGGCCACCATGACGATGTAGACGATGAGGATCGCCGCGAGGAGCGCGAGCCCGAGCTGCTGGAAGGCAGCCGCCTGATCTGAGCTGACACCGCCGAGCACGGCGGTGGCGCCCTCCGGCAACGTCAGCGTCTCGAGCTGCTCGGTGATGAGCGCGTTCGCCGAGCTGAGGTTGTCGTCGGTGGGCACGACCGTGACGGATGCGAGCGGCACGCCTCGCTCCGACGAGATCGAGACTGGCCCGTCGACGATCTCGACCGTGGCGAGGGTGGTGAGGGGTACCGGGCCGAGGGCGGTCGGGATGCTCGTGGCGCGAAGCGCGTCGAGGTTCGCGGGCGGTTCGGATCCGAGCAGAACTACCTGCACGCTCGACCCGTCGACGGTGAGGGAGCCGACCGGGGTCGGCTGCAGCTGCTGCGCGACGATGGCGCCGATGGCGGTCTGGCTGAGCCCGTACTGGGCTGCTGTCGCCTGGTCGATATCCATCTGTACGAACGGGCGCGTCTCGTCGAGGTCGCTTGTGACTTCACCGAGTTGTTCGACGCCTGCGAGCACCGCCACGACCTGATCGCTTGCTTCGCGGAGGGTCTCGGCGTCCGGCGCGGTGAGGTCGACGCTGATCGCGCTCGAGAAGCCCGCGCTGCCCCCGCCTCCGACGGAGATCTCACCGGTTTCTTCCGGGAGGGCGTCGAGCTCCTCACGGAGCTCGGCCTGGATGGCGTCGGAGTCGGCGTCGGTCGACGTGGTCACGGAGAAGGTCGCGCGGGATGCGCCGCCACCCGTGAAGAGCGACGCTGCGCCGCCGCCGCCGATCGTGAGCTGCACGGTCTCGACGCCTTCCTTGGCGCGGATGATGTCCTCGACCTGCGACGCCGCTTCGCCCGAAGCGGCAAGGGTGAGGTTGGGCTCGAGCGACTGCGTCACCGTGAAGCTGTTGCTTCCGGTGTTGCCGAGGAAGTTGGTCTTCATGAGCGGCGCGAGGGCACCGGTGAGGATGAGGATGAGGAGCGCCGCGCCGAGGGTGATGAAGGGGCGACGCAGGGTCCAGCCCAGCACAGGCTCGTATCCGCGCTGCAACCAGCTCGACTCCTCGCCTGCACCTGCGAGCTCGGAGTCCGGCCCATTCCCGGCGCCGCCTGAGACTGCGGCCTCCTGCTCGGCCTGACGGCGCAGTGCGCGGCGAGGGTGGAGCTCTTCATCGTCGCTTCGCAGTCCGAGTGGAGCGAAGCGTCCGACGTCGCGCTGCGCGCGTTCGCGCCGCGGGCGTGCCCGGACCGGCTCGACGGCCACCTCGGTGCTGCCCGTTGAGGTCGAGGGCTCGCGGACGGCGAGGTCACTCGTTGTGGGTGCGGCGTCGTTTGCGAGCACCTGCGATGGCCCACGCTCCTGCACCGGTTCGGCAGGTGCAGGACCGTCGCCGTTCCCTGCCCAGGTCTCCGCGGTACCGACGCGAGCCTTGCGCTTCAGGTGCCTGCCGCCGAGCATCCAGTACGCGAGCACCGGCACGATCGTGAGCGAGACGAGCAACGACGCGAGCAGTGCGATAACACTCGTGAGGGCGAATGGCCGGAAGAGCTCACCGGAGATATCGCCGACAAACGCGATCGGCAGGTAGACCGCGACCGTCGCGATCGTGGCGCTCGTGACAGCGGTCGCCACTTCACGGACTGCCTCGGTGATGACGCGCACCCGCTCGCTGCCGCGAAGGCTCGCGCCCGGATGCATGGACATGTGCCGCTTGATGTTCTCGATGACGACGATGGAGTCGTCGACGACGCGTCCGATCGCGATCGTGAGGGCACCGAGCGTGAGGATGTTGAGCGAGTACTCGGCCGCCTGCAGACCGATGAACGTCACCAGCAACGACGTAGGAATCGAGATCGCGGTGACCAGCGTCGCGCGGAACGACAGCAGGAACACGAAGATGACGATGACGGCGAACACCAGGCCGAGGAGGCCCTCGACGACAAGCGTGTCGATGGACTGCTGGATGAACGGCGCCTGGTCGAAGACGATCTGGAGGGTCGCTCCCCCACCGATGGAGGCCTGCAGGGCCGGGAGCGCATCCCGAACGGCCTGCGACACCTCGACGGTGTTGGCGTTCGCGAGCTTCGTGACGGACACCGTGAGCGCGTCTTCGCCGTTGACCCGGGAGATGGAGGTCGCGGGCTCAGGTCCGAGCTGCAGTGTGGCGACGTCGCCGAGGGTGGTGGTGGGCGGCGTCGCTCCGCTCAGAGGAAGCGCGGCGATGGCGTCGACGTTATCGAGGAGCGTGCCGGCCTGCACGGTGAGAGCGTCGTCGCCCTCAGTGATCTGGCCGATAGGGATGAGTGTGCCGGCCGCGTCGAGCGTGTCTCTGATGTTCTGAATGCTGGCGCCCGCCCCCGCGAGCGCCGCCTGGTCTGGCGTGATCTCTATGCGAGAGACGGGAGCTCCGCTGACGGCGGCTTCGCGCACGCCATCGAGTTCCGTAAGGCCGGGCACGGTTGAGCTTTCGAGGCTCGCTGCGAGCTCCTCGGCGTTCGTGCCGCCCGTCGCCGCGATCTGGATGACCGGGAAGTCGTCGATCGACCCGCTCAGCACAGTCGTCTCAGTGCCTTCCGGCAGCTGGCTCTCGATGCGGTTGAGCGCCTGTTGGATGCGCTGTTCCGCGTAGACGGTGTCGGTCCCGTACTCGAACTCGACGGTCACGGACGAGAGGTTGGCGCTCGACGTGACCTGCGTGGAAGACAGCCCCTGAAGCCCCTGGAGCGACGTTTCCACGAGACGGGAGACGTCCTCATCCACGATCTCGGGCGACGCCCCGGGATAGGTCGTGACGACCGACACGATGGGCAGGGAGACCGACGGGATCAGCTCCTGCTTGAGCGAGGTCATCGACAGGCCACCGAAGAGGAGCACGGAGAGCGTCACAAGGGCGATCAGCGCGCGGTTTCTCAAGCTCATCTCAGCGAGTTTGTGCACGCCGTCAGTCTTGCACGCACCTCCGACAGCAGCCGAAACCCCGCTGAGCGCTTCCCGAATCCGTCATCATGTGCGTCAGAGCGGCGAGCCGGTCGAAGCTGCGCCCCCTCGCCTCAGACCGGACCGAGCGTGACCCAGAGACCGAGGGCGGGCAGCGGGAACGCGAACAGCAGCCCCGCGACGAGGTTGAGCACCCAGTAACGCCGGAGGATAGCCGCGAACTCGCGCAGGATCGCGCTCGGCCAGTAGTAGTGCGCGACGGGCGCCTGCACGGCCTGCGCGTCGATGCCCAGCTCGCGCGCCAGCATCGCCGCCCGCATCGCGTGATAGTTGCTCGTGGCGATGATGCCGGGGCCGGTCACGTCCTCACCCTCGAGGATCGCCTGTGTGAACCGCAGGTTCTCCTCCGTGTTCACCGATTCCTCTTCGCTCAGGATGCGCGGCTGGGCCGCCCCCGCCGTCACTTCGAGAGCACCCTGCCGGTCGCGAGCATTGGCGGGGTCGAGCGCCCACTCGCGCATCGCGCGCCCTTCGGCGAGCGCCTCGTCGCTTCCCTGCCCGCCAGACATCACGACGACCGATGCCCCGACGCGGTGTGCCGCATCCATCCCAGTGCGGATGCGGGATGCGAGCAGCGGCGGCACGCGGCGACCTCCGGAGAGCCCAGACCCGAGAACAACAACCCAGGTGCCGACCGCTCCGCGCACCATCCGCGAGTAGAGCCACGAGTATCCGAGGAACAGCACGAACGCCGCACCGAGGTAGGCGGCGCCGAGCGCGAAGAAGAGGGCGACCGACAAGAAGGCGTCACTCTTGACCAGCACCGCCGCGAATGGGAGCGCGGCCAGCGCCGTCAAGACGAGTGCGAGCACAAGCGAGAGCAAGTTGCCGAGGGACCGCCCCTCTCGTCTGATCATGCGAGCACCGTTGAGGAACAGCATGACGATGAGCACAAGCAGCAGCAGGGGCGAGAGCAGAAGCGGCAGCCAGGTGAGCGCGCCAACAAGCTGCGAGACCTGCCGGTCGAAGCTGGAGAGGGCGCCGAGCAGCACGACAGCTGCGGCCACGATCCAGGCGCCGTTGCTCAGCCGACGAGGTTCAGAGCGCGTCCGGTGGACGGCGACGGCTGCGAGCCCGGCCCCGACGAGCAGAGCGACGAGCACCGACACCCATGTCAGATCCTGCGTGTCGATGTGCTGCTCCTTCTTGGTGCATCCGGCAGGACGTGCCGGATCGCCTCAGTGTGCCGGATCGCCTCAGTATGCCGCACCGACGCATCGGCACCCCTCGCCACGTATTCGCGATATAGCGCGAATACTCAGACTCGCGATATAACTTGACTCGCAGTTGCTTGGCTCCACGCCGGGCGCGAATCATGAACACCCCTTCCGAGGAGCAGCAGTGGCTATTGAACAGTGGATCGTGGACGGGCCCCGCGTCATCGACGTGCAGACCGTCCGTAGCGTTCGCGCGAGACTCGCAGGCGGCGCCATCAGCGTGCTCGCCCACAACGAACCGAGCACCCGCATCGAAGTGTCGGGACTCACGGGACGTGACCTGAAGATCGCCATCGACGGCGACCAGCTCCTCATCGACCACCCCCAACTGTCCTGGACCGACGTCCAGACGTCCGCCAAGACGATCTGGAACCAGCCGACCGCGGTCATCAGCGTGCTCGTGCCAGCAGGCGTCAACGTCGACGTGCTCGGCGTCAGTTCGGAGGTGCTCGTCGCGGGCATCAACGGACGCATCGACATCAACACCGTCGGCGGCGAGCAGTTCCTCGACGCCACCAGCGGCGAGCTGCACCTCAACTCCATCGGCGGCGAGATCAGCGTGCGCGGGCACGCCGGGAAGGCCGTCGTCAAGACCGCATCCGGCGACGTCACGGCCACCGGGCCGCTCGTGAGCTTCGACGGGAGCACCGTCTCCGGCGCCACGATCGTCGACGTCACCTCCGGCTCGCCGAGCCTCATCGCCAATAAGTCGGTCAGCGGTGCAACCACGGTGCGGCTCCCCGGCGACACGAAGCCCAGCTACCAGGTCTCCACCGTCGGCTCGTCCGTGCAGCTCGACGGGCTGCACCTCGAACCGCTCCGCGGCACGACCTACCGATCGGAACCCAGGGAAGGCGAAGTCACCGACGTGCGCATCAGCACCGTCACCGGCCGCGTCTCGGTCATGCTCTCCGCGCGCATACCTCGCGCCGGCGAAGCACCAGCCGACTTCGATGACCGCATTGACGCGCGACTCGTGACCTGCCCAGTCCCCGATGCGGACTCAGCCGCAGACGCAGCCCCAGCCGCAGCCCCCGATGAAGGCGGCCCCCATCAGAGCACGTCAGGTGCGGACGCTGAGCCCGGCGCCAGCATCGAAATCGACGCGTGCAGCGACATCGAATCCGACACCACTAAGCCGGGAGGCACCGAGTGACCCCGCCAGTCTTCGCCCACGGACACCTGCGCCTCTACCTACTGAGCCTCCTCGAGGATCAGCCGCGCCACGGCTACGAACTGATCCAGGCGCTCTCCGAACGCTTCGACGGCACCTACTCGCCAAGCGCCGGCACCATCTACCCGCGCCTCGCGAAGCTCGAAGAAGAAGGCCTCGTGACCAAGCACAACGACGGCCGCAAGAGCGTGTACCGCATCACAGAAGCCGGCCGGCGCGAGCTCGACTCGCGACGCGAAGAGCTCGCATCCATCGAGCAGGACGTCGACTCGTCGGTCCGCCGCCTCGCCGCTGACGTGCGGCACGGCCTCACAAGCGCACGCGAAGAGCTGCGCGCCGAGTTCGCCAGGCTGGCCCAGGAGTTCGGTCCGGATGCACGAGCCGGATTCGAGAAGGCGGCGAGCGCAGGAGCCGCGGGGGCCGCATCCGCGCGTGGCTTCTTCGCGGGAGCCGCGAAGGGCTGGAACGAACCGCGCGAGGCGCCCATCTCCACGCCAGGTCAGACGCCGCCGGGCTTCACACCGACGGGGGCCAGAAGCGGCGCGACGGCCTCGGGCGAACCGCGACCGCAAGACCCCCCTCAGGCCCCCACCCCGCCTCAATCGCCCACCGGACCCCAAAGCCCGGAAGCACCTCAGCCTCCAGAGGCTGCAGCCGGCTCGGGCTCCGAGTACCGGACGCACGGCAGGTACGACACCTGGGCGTCGGCCAGCAGCTCGCACGTGTGGGACAGCGGCAAAAGCGGAGGAGGAGCGCCGGAAGGCAGCGCCACCGGCGCGGGTGAAGGCGACTCTGCCGATGGCGCCAGCAATCCGCAGCGTGACGCAGGGCGCGCGCAGCTCGAAGCGATGTCGCAGGCCGACCTCGTGCTCAACAAGTTCAGGCACGAGCTCCGCCAGGAGCTCCGCGCCGCACAGAGCGAGCAGCGCCTCTCACCCGGCATCGTGACCTTCCTCGACCAGGAGCTCGAACGCGTTCGCGAGCGCATCACGCACGCGCTCGGCTCCCGCGACACGAAAAACACGCCAGGGGTCTAGCCAGCAGCTGCGCCAGGTAAGGCCAGTTGAAGCCGGGCGAGCGCTCGGTACGTCACGAAGGGCCGCTTCCCACCCTGGGGAGCGGCCTTTCGTCGCACCCACGCGCACTCACACACCAGCCCACCGCAGCCAGACTCCGGCAAACGTCACCTGACACCTGTCGCCTGCTGCCTGCTGCCTGCTGCCTGCTGCCAGCTGCCAGCTGCCTGCCTAGCCGAGTCCACGCCGCCTCAGCTCAGCCCACCACATCCAACTTCGGTGATGACTCCATGGCTTGTGTCGACCTCCGGATAGAGAGTCGCCGTTCGTCACCGAAGTTGGCCAGCGCGCGGAGCCTGGAGGCCGCTAAAAACCAAGGCCACTCACCGCTCCCTGTCCAACTTCAGTGCAAATTCGGGTCGACGAGCGCCTTTCGGGGCCAAAAGACGCTGAATCGCACTGAACTTGGTCAGCACGCGGGGCGCGCGGGACCCGTCAGCACCACCTGCGGGCGCTGCCCACCAGAGGCCGCTGCGCTGGCGCAGCCCTCGACACGGGAGTACCGTTGCGGCGTGCGAACGCCAGCCCGCCTCCTCCTTGCCGTGTTCCTCGGCGGAGCCGCGGGCGCTCTCGCCCGCCTCTGGCTCGGCTCCTTCACGGCGACCGTCACGATGTCTCAGGGCTCGGCCAGTTTGGCTGAGCTCTCGGCGGGGAGCGTGCACGTGCTCGACTCCGACATCGTGACGGCCCTCATCGCGAACCTCGCTGGGTCCCTCGCGCTTGGCATCATCGCGGGTGCGCACTGGCCGCCGCAGCGGGCCGCGTGGCGCGCCGCGCTCGGCCCCGGGTTCTGCGGAGGCTTCACGACGTTCTCGCTCATCGCCCTGGCGCTCGCGCTGGTCTTCTCGACGTCCGCCTGGGCGATCATCGCGTTTGCCGTCGGCACGATCGGCGGCATCGCGGCTGTCTTCCTCGGGCGCACCATCGGCCGGCGCATCTCACCTCCTCCGACAGCTGCCGCTCCCGAGAATGGCCCTGCTACTCCTGGGCCGGGGACCGCCCCCGGCCGAGACCCGTACGCGCCGAACGACGGGATGTTCTGATGAATATCCTCATGATCCTGGCCGTCGCGTTCGCGGGTGGCACCGGCGCCTGCATCCGCTACATCGCCGTCGAGGGCTGGCCCCGGCTGCGCGCACCTGCTCCCACTGTCGCCGCGAACAACGGCCCAACATCTGCGCCCCCACCAGCAGCGGCCCGCCGCCTCGCGCCTGAGTGGCGCCTCATGATCGTCAACGTGCTCGCGTCGCTCCTCGCGGGGTTCGCCGCGGGGCTGCTGCCCCTGCCGACCGTCGCGTCGATGATCGTCATCTCCGGCTTCTGCGGTGGCCTGAGCTCGTGGAGCTCCGTCATGCTCGACGCAGCCAGCGCGCTGAGTGCTCGGAAGATCGGCAAGGCTGTGATCATCGTGGTCGTCCAGATGCTCTGGGGTGTGCTCGCGGCGCTAATCGGCGTGACGGTAGGCCAGCTGCTTGGCGAGAGTCTGGGTCTCGGCCTGCTCACCTGGTAGCGGCTGGGAGGTCGAGGCATCCGCGCCCGATCGTCATCCTCACGGATGACGAGCAGCGCCCAATGCCCTCCCAGAGGAGGGGGCGGATGCGCCTGCAGGCGGTCGAGGCGCGCACCCCCTTGACAGCACCTTGGAAACATGACTTCGCAACCAGGCTTCCAGACATCAGCAGCTCTGCCGCAGAACGAACAGCAGACAGCGTCCCTGCGAGCTCCCGAGCAGGCACCGAGACTCCAGCACGCACCGCACATCCACCCCCCGCAGCAATCGCGAACCGCGCAGCCGGGCGCCGGCATGCTCACTCCCCAGTCGCGCTTCGTGACCGGGCTTTCCCCAGACGGGGTGCCCGAGGCCGGCACGGTGCTCGCGGCACACGCGCTCACCAAGACCTACGGTGCGACGACGGCGCTCGCCGATGTGAGCATCGCGGTCCGGGCCGGTGAGGCGCTCGCGATCATGGGCTCCTCCGGTTCAGGCAAGACGACGCTCCTGCACAGCCTGGCGGGCATCATCGCACCGGACTCGGGACGAATCGAACTCCACGGCGACGGCGGCAGCCGTGAACTGACGGGCATGTCGGAGGCCAAGCGCACCGACCTGCGTCGCACCGAGTTCGGGTTCGTGTTCCAAGAGGGGATGCTCCTGCCGGAGCTCACCGCGCTCGAGAACGTCGCCCTCGCTGCCATGCTCTGCGGCGTCGACCGGAAGCGCTCCGAGCAGGCAGCCGCGCAGTGGCTCGCCGCCATGGGGCTCGGGGGCATGGAGGCTCGTCGCATCGGCGAGCTGTCCGGCGGACAAGCGCAACGTGTTGCGATCGCCCGCGCCCAGGTCACCGGCGCTCGGATCGTCTTCGCTGACGAACCCACCGGCGCCCTCGATTCGGCCACGAGCTCCGACGTCATGACGGCGCTGCTCGCAGCGACAGCTCGCGCCGGGCGCAGCCTCGTTGTCGTGACGCACGACCCAGACGTCGCCGCCCGCTGCGACCGCACGGTGCGGATGCGCGACGGCCGCATCCTCGAAGACACGGCGGCCCGCGCATGAGCGCCAGGCAGGAAGCCGGCTTCATCGCCCCGGGGACCGACACCCTTCCATCCCCAACCGCGAAGCGCGCGGCATCCGCAAACTCATCCGCAAACGCAAACGCAAACGCAGCGGCACCTGCAGCTGCCGCGCCGAGCGTGCGCATCCCGGCCGCGACCCCTCACGGAACCGGGCGCATCCCGCTCCTCACGATCCTCCGCATGCTGACCCGCCCCGGCACCGTAGGCATCGCCGCGGTCGCGCTCCCGGCGGTCGCGTTCGCCGTTGTGACCGCCCTCACCCTGGTTGTCGTGGGCGGCACGATCATGCTCTTCAACCCACCGGCGGGCATGCAATCGCACGGAATCTTCGCCGTCTTCGCACTCGCGCTCCTCGCGGTCCCACTGCTCACCCTCGGCGTCGCCGCTGCGCGCCTCTCCGCCAGACGGCGCGACGAAAGGCTCGCGACGTTGAGACTCCTCGGCGCATCCACGACCATCGTGACGTTGCTCGCCGTGGCCGAGGCGACCCTCATCGCCGTCGTCGGTATCACCGCGGGTGCCGTCCTGTACGCGGGGCTGCTCCCGATGGTCGGGCTCCTGCACTTCTACGGCGGACCGATCGGAGCCGCATCCATGTGGGTCGGGTTCCCGATCCTGGCGGCGACAGCCTCGAGCATCGCCGCGCTCGCCGCAGCGAGCTCGTTTGCAGGGCTCGCCGCTGTCCGTGTCACTCCGCTCGGCGTGCGGAAGCGCGACAAGGCGCCACGCGTCAAATGGTTCGCGCTCGCCGGAGGGGCCGCCGCGCTGCTCATCGCCCTTGGCCTCATCAGCATGGCGCAGGGGCTCGTGGCAGCCCTCGGCATCGTTGGCATCGTCGTGGCCCTGTTCGTGCCGTTCGCGGTGGGGATGCTCGCCATCAACCTCGCGGGCGGACCGCTCGTCGCGCTCATCGGCAGGCAGATGGCGAAGCGCGCGAAGACGCCAGCCCGCCTCATCGCAGGACGCCGCCTCGCGGAAGCGCCAGGGGTTGCGTGGCGCAGCGTGTCCGGCATCGCGATGATCGCGTTTGTCGCCGTCATCAGCGGCAGTGCGCTCGCGCTGCTCGACATGGTGGGTGGGAGCGAGAGTGTGCCCGCCGAGGACCTGCTGCTCATGACCGACCTGCGCACCGGTGTCTTCCTGACGCTCATCATCGCGTTCCTCATGCTGGCCTGCACGGTCGGGGTCTCGCAGGCCTCAGCGGTCCTCGATGAGCGAAAGCTGCTCATCTCCCTCGACCGCGCGGGCATGCCCCGCAAGGTGTTCGAGAAGGCGCAGCGCTCGCAGGTCTGGGCGCCACTGCTGCTCGCCGCACTCGGCGGTGCTGGCGCCGCGGTGGCGCTCGTGCTGCCCATCGTCGGTGCTTCGCTGATCGTCGCGCCGCTCGCGATGCTCACCATGGCGCTCTGCTTTGCGCTCGGCTTCGGCGCCGTCTGGCTCGCGCTGCTCAGCACCCGCCCAGTCGTCACATCAGTGCTCGCCTCACCGCACCGAAGCTAGCGCCTCCGAGGCTCCGCGCCTCCGCGCCTCAGCGGCGCGGGCAGGGCGCGGGGCGCGGGGCGGCCGAGCAATTTCTACCGCCGCGCGCGCACAAGAATCAGCCAGACGCAGGCTCCGCCGCATCCGAAGCTGCAACTGCCTCATTCTTCCGCGGGCGGGCGGGCGCGCGCGGCAGAGTGCGGCAGGGCGCGGCAGGGCGCGGCAGGGCGCGGCAGAGTGCGGCAGGGCGCGGGTAGGGCGCGGCGGGGCAATTTCCACCGCCGCGCGCGCACAAGAATCAGCCAGACGCAGGCTCCGCCGCATCCGAAGCTGCAGCTGCCTCACTGTTCCGCGGGCGGGCGGTGCGACACGGGCGGACGGGCGCGGGGAGGCGCGGGGCGGGCTACTTGACGTCAGCTGGCGTCTCGCCGAGGCGGTCGAAGACGCCCTCCGCGAGGCGCTCGGCGTCAAGTCGGGCCGCGATGGGGTTGCGTCGGTTCGTGCCGTACCCGAGCAGCGCGACCCTGTTGTCGCGGCGGCTCCACCCGTCGCGCAGGCGCGCCATGCCGCCCTGCTCGCGCAGCTGCAGCGGCGCCAGGTGCCGCATCGTCGGTCGGCTGCCGGTCGCCCAGATGATGGCGTCCGCCTCGAAGCGGTCCCCGCTCGCCAACGTGACACCGTCGGGCTGGATGCTCGCGAGCGGTCCACGAGACACGAGCAGACCCCGTCGGATCGCGGCGAGCGTGCCGCGCGAGAGCGGGATCCCGCGGACGCTGACCTCGCTCGGGAGGCGCTCCCCGCGCTCGACGAACCGCACGAACTCGGCCTCGTGACGCGCATCCATCTCACGCTGCCGCGAATCGGTGCGCGACGGGAGCGTCAGGCGCGGAAGCTCATGGAAGTCGGGCTCGCGGCGCGTCGACCAGGCGGTGGTGGCCGCGATCGGCTCGAGCTCGCGCAGGATCGTCACGGCCGAACGTCCGCCGCCGACGACAAGCACACGCTTGCCGGCGAACTCAGCCAGCGACTCGAGGTGCGCGGACGGGAGCTGCTCGCCCGCGAAGTCCAACGCCCCCGGGTACCAGGGCACAAACGGTGACGACCAGTCCCCCGTCGCGTTGATGACGTAGCGCGTCGTGATCGTGCGGGGCGGTCGATCGCGCACCTGCAGATGCACCGTCAGCAGCGGGGACCTGCGCATCGCCTCGACGCGGAGCACCCGCACCGGGCGTGCGACGTAGAGGTCGTAGGCGTCCTCGTAGCGGCGCATGAGCGGCGGCATGATGTCGCGGACGATTGCTTCCGGGTCCTGATCGCTGAGTCGGATGCCGAGCTCCGAAAGCCCGGGAGGCCCCGCCAGGAGCGGCGTATGTCCGACGGTCTGGAAATCCCAGCCGCGGCCCCACGACCCGCCAGGCTGGGGTTCGGCGTCGAAAACGACAAAATCCCTCAGCGGGCGCAGACCCATCTCGGCGAGCGTCGCCGCGACCGTCACACCCGGCACGCCCGCGCCGATGACCACGAGGTCGATGTCGGTCTTCACGGCGAGCACGTCCGGCTTCCTGTCGAGGCGCTGGGGGCGCACCTGTGCGGTTTCTCGGGCGGTCGACGAGCTTCCGTCCGGTAGGGCTCAGTCTAGAGACGTGGAGTGACGTGGCCGGTTCGGCGCACCGAAGATTAGCTCGGCCGCCGTGGTAATGTGAGCGTCAGATTTTCGTTAACGACTTGCGACCGGGTGGCCATTCCTGCCCGGCCCGATTTATAAGGGGGTTACGCATGGGGCGTGGCCGTCAAAAGGCGAAGCACACCAAGGTCGCCCGTGAGCTCAAGTACTCCGTACATGAGACGAACTATGACGCGCTGGCACGTGAACTCTCCGGTGGCTCCTCGAGCTACCCGGCGACTCCTCCAGCCACTGAAGAACCAGCCGACGACATCCTCTCGAAGTGGTCCGAGTACCTCGACGATGATGACGCCGACGAAGACGACGACACGAGCGGCTACGAGCAGAAGCGCGCGTAGGCGTTCGCGCACCGCTCCCCCGAGCGTTGCCGACGCCGCTGCCGCTCGTCTCTGAGCCGAACCCATCACGCCTGTGATCGAACTCCAGCCGCCGAGTTTTCCCGCCGCCATCGCGGTGGCGGTCATCCTCGTCGTCGGCAACCTCGTGAGCATGCTCACGGTGCGTTGGGGAGCGGATGGTCGGCTCGACCGTTGGGGCTACGCGGGCCTGCGTACTGCCGCGACTCGAGCGTCCGACGACGCGTGGCGCGCCGGTCACGAGGCGGCGCTTCGACCCGCGAACACGGGAGCGGTGGCCGGGATCGTCCTCGCCGTCGTGTCCGTGCTGTCCGCGGGAACCGTCGCGCCCTACCTGGTGTCGCTGGCGCTCGCCGTCATTGCGACGCTCACGGGCGTCATCTCGAGCCTCGTGGTCGCGCACCGCGCGGCGAAAGGTGTGGCGGGACTTTAGGCCTGACTTATTCCTCGCAAGGCCTGATTTCTTCTTCGGCCACTGCTTGTCAGAGACGGCCACTGCTCTTCGGATACGGCATTCCGCCGCTGAGCTCGCGAACGAGTCGGCGGGACCCGCTGAGCTAGACCCCGTCGCGGAGGTTGCGCGCAAAACTCGCCGCACGCACCCGCAAGTTCTCCTTGCGCTGCTCGCGCGCCGCCTCCCGGTCGTAGCCGATGTACGCGGATGTGGGCAGGCGGCGCACATTGGCCGAGCACTCGAACGCTGCGCACACGAGCGTGCCAACGGTGTCGCCGCGACGGCCGGCGTCTCCCGTGCGCTTCGCGCTGTAGAAGAGGACGTCGTTGGGCAGTGTCACGTCCTCACACCACGAGCACATCGCGCGACGCGTGGGGAGCTTGCGCGCCCGCTCGAACACGATCGCGACGAGGTCGTCGTCGACCGGGATCACCGCGTACGCGCGGCGCCCGAGCTTCGGATCCGTCCACCCCAGGTAGTCACGCCGCTCCCAGTCGACCTCGTGGAACCCGGGCGGCAGGGTCAGGTCGCTGACCTCCTTGCGCGAGGCGTTCACGAACGCATCCCTGATCTGGGCCTCGGTGAGTTGCTGCATCCCTCGAGCGTACCGAGCCTGCAGGTCAGAGACCGTCAGCGAACTCCACGAGCGCGTTCGCGAGAGGATCCGGCGCGCCGATCGCCACGTAATGACCGCCCGGGACGACCACAGCTTCGACCCCCGCCCGGTCGCGAGCGTGCTGCTTCGCGAAGTCGAGTGGGAAAAACAGGTCGTCCGCTGCCGCGATGAATCCCGTGACCGTTTCCCGGCCGACACCTGGCCAGGGTGCGTCCATCCACGACCCCGTCTCCTCGCGGACATGTGCCTTCGCGTCGACCACAAGGTCGTCCGGCACCAGGTTGTAGAACACCTGCTCGTCCTCCGCATCGACGCCGAGGGCGTTGTGGCCCGTCGCATCCCACCACTCCTGCATCGTCTCCCCCGGCTTCGGGATCATCCCGGCCACGTACACAAGCCCGTCAGCGTCGAGGCGCTCTGCGACGAGGGCCGCCGTGAAGCCGCCAAGCGAGTGGCCGACGATCACGAGCTGGTCTCCGTCACCGTCGGAGCTGTTCCCCTTCGCTGCGTCGAGTTGCGCGGAGACTGACTCGGCGTAGTCGACAAGCGACAGGCCGGACTCCTCGATCGGTAGGTCCACGGCGACCGCGCGGTGCCCTGCCTCCTCGAGCTTCGGCACCACCAGGTGCCAGTCCCAGCTCGACGAACCTCCACCGTGGATGAGCACAAACGTTGCCATGGGCGTTCCCCGTTCCCGCGTCGATTCCTGCCTGACCGGATGCATGTGCATCCGCTCCTCCAGCCTGGGGGCTCAGCCTGGACTTTCCCTCGATTCGCGGCCGGCGCGTGCGCCGCGCGCTCAACTCGAGACGAGGGGCCGCTCGCTGCGGTCGGCGGCGACAAGCGCCGTCGCGAGCACGTGGATGCCCACCGCGATGTCGTCGGCCTCCGTGAACTCCTCGGGCACGTGGCTGCGCCCGCCGACGGACGGCACGAAGATCATGCCCATCGGTCCGAGGTGGGCGAGGTGCGCGGCGTCGTGGCCTGCGCCGGATGGCACGGCCTCCCACGTGTAGCCGAGCGCGTCGGCTGATTCGCCGAGGAGGCGCTGCACGTCCGGGTCCGCCGCGACCGGGTCCTGATCGTTGAGCCACTCGATGGCGGTCTCGACGCCGCGCAGGGCGGCGCCTGCCGCGATGTCCTCCGCGACGCGACGTTTCGCGCCGTGCAGCCACGACGCGTCCACGCTGCGCATCTCTGCCCAGATTCGCGCCTCGTCGGGAACGATGTTGAAGGAGCCGGGTGACGACTCGATGCGTCCGGTCGTCGACACCCCGTGGATGGGGGCGCCGCACGCCTCGCGCTCGATCGTGAGGATCGCCTCGGCGGCCGCGATGAGCGCGTCGTGCCTGCCCTGCATCGGCATGGTACCCGCGTGGTCGGCCCGGCCGGAGAAGGCGGCCATGAGCCGCTCGATGCCGGCGATCGCCGTGACGACGCCGATCTGCTTGCCGCTGCGCTCGAGCTGCGGGCCCTGCTCGATGTGCAGCTCGAGGTAGGCGTGCAGCGAGCCAGGTGCCCAGGCCTGGCCGAGCGCACCGCTCGTGTCGAGGCCGAAGCCCGTCATGGCGTCGCCGAGGCGCAGCGCCGAGTCGCCGTTGGTGCGCTCAAGGTGCTCTGGCAGCAGGAGCCCGGCGATGGACCGGGACCCGATGCAGGAGACGCCGAACGAGTTCGCCTCCTCGCCGAGGAAGTCGACCACGTACAGGTCCCGCGAGAGCGTGATGCCCTCCTCGCGGAGCCGCCTCGCCACCTCGATGCCGCCGAGCACGCCGACGATGCCGTCGTAGCGCCCTCCCGCGTGCACGGTGTCGGTGTGCGACCCGGTCATGAGCGGCTTGAGCGACGGGTTCGCGCCGCGCAGCACCCCGACGACGTTGCCCGCCGGGTCGATGTGCGCCTCCAGGCCTGCGGCGCGCATCCGCTCGCGCACCCACTCGCGCCCGGCGCGGTATGCGTCAGAGAACACTCGCCGTGAGAAGCCGGGCTCGGCGCTCTCGACGAGGCCGGCGAGCTCGGTCAGGTCAGCGAGTACCCGCTGCTGGTCTGGCCGCAGCCTCGACGGGTCAACCGCGCCGAGCAGCGCATCCGCGGTGTCAGCTGACATAGCCGACTGTCCCGCCGACGAGGCCCGAGTCGCGGTACTTCAGGAAGTCGATGCCCATGATCTGCTCGATCTCGGCGAGCCCCGACTCGTCGATGGCCGACGACGACACGGGCAGCGCGGATGCGGGCACCGAGACGAGCACGACCTCCTCGCCCTCGTAGGCGTCCTTGACCGCGACGGCCTCGCCGAGCTTGGGGTCGAGAATGATGATCGTGTCCGGGTAGGTCGCGATGCGCTCCCCGCCGGACTCGATGGCCATGTACTCGTTGAGGTAGGGCACCGTGAAGTCGCCGATACGGAACGTGCCATGATCCCAGCCGCCGTGGGTTTCGGTCGGCACCTCGAAGCCGAGCGGGCCGCGCGAGACGACGGTGCCGCCGAGGCGCTCCACCACCGCCTGCACAAACGCTTCCTGCTTGCCCGCACCGCGTTTGCGCAGCGCCGCCGCCATGTCGCGCCCGAGGTCGAGTGCCAGCGAGATCGAGCCGTGCGCAGCGTTCTCCTTCACGTAGCTCAGCTCAACCGGGTTGCGCGCGGCGGCGATGAAGCCGCCCGTGCGCACCGAGATGTCGCGCAGCACGTCGTCGCACGTGTTGATCGTCCCCTTGTTCACCGACAGGAAGTGCCCGTGGAGGGCGCGGTTGCCGCCAGAGACGACCTGCGTCGCCACGTAGCCCTCCCGCTCGGCGAGGCCGAGGGAGCCGAGCTTGCCGGTCGGATGCGCACGCACGTCCCCGGCCACGTCGAGCACCTTCACGCCGAGCACCGACGACTGGATCCACCCGTTGAGGGTCGTCGAGTAGCCGTTCTGGGCGGTCATGACGGCCGAGATGGGCACATCCGTCGCCTTGATGAGCTCCTGCAGCGCGTGCACGTAGTCGATCGGCCGGATCTCCCAGTTCTTGGCCGCCGGGGCGCCGATGGCTGTGACCGTCGCCACCCAGCTGTCCTCCGGCAACTCGTCGATGCTCGCGAGCACGGGACGGTTCAGTTCGGTCGCCATACGACCCATTAGCTCTCCGTGGTGCTTCCATCCGCCTCCGCCGCACGCGAGCACACCGCCCCCGAGCACTCCGTGGATGGCGTCTTCCTGGGTGAGTTCACGCACTGGCGTTCCCTTCGTCGGGGTCTGAGGTGGCTGGGGATGCTTGGCTTGCCTGGACAGTGGATGCGCTGGGCTGAGCGGATGCGCCGGGCTGAGCGGATGCGCCGCGCGCGGCCAGTCCGAGGGCGGCGAGTGGCGCGTCACCAGTCTCCCCGGCGCGCTCGATGGCGGAGCTCGCTTCCTCGTAGCCTGCCGCCGCGTGGCGGATGACGCCGAGGCCCGTGTCGAGGTCGAGCGCGAGGCGCAGGCGCTCGAGGGTCTCCGGCTTGCCGTCGGCGACGATCGAGACGCCGGCCGACTGCATCCACCCCGTGTAGCCGCCACCGCCGGAGTGGATGGCGACGAGGTCGGCACCCGCGGTTGAGAGCAGCATCGCGTCGAGGAGCGGCCAGTCGGTGACCCCGTCGGAGCCGTCTCGCATGCCCTCGGTGCCGATGCGCGGATGCGTCATGCCGGCCGAGTCGAGGTGGTCGCGGCTGAACAGCACGGGAGCCGAAAGGCGGCCGTCGGCAACAAGCTCGTTCGCGGCCTGCGCGAGGCGCGAACGTTCGCCGTGGCCGAGCCAGCACGACCGAGCGGGCAGCCCCTGCTGCGGCACGTGCACGCCCGCGAGCGCCAGCCACTCGGCGATCTCGGGGCGGTCGGGGAAGAGCGACGAGGCAAGCGCATCCATCGTGAGCTGGTCGTCGACGTCGCCGGACAGGCAGACCCATCGGAACGGGCCGATCCCTCGCGCGAAGAGCGGCCGCAGGTACGCCTCCATGAAGCCGGGGATGCGGTTGACCCGGTCGGCTTCCCCGTCGCCGAGGTGCTCGAGGGCCTTCACGCGCAGGTTGTTGCCGTTCTCGAACGCGATCGATCCGCGTTCCTGCAGCGTGAGCATCGCCTCGACCTGCTGGGCCATGGATGCGCGTGCCAGGGCTTCGACGCGCTCCGGCTCGGTCTCGCGGGCTGAGATCCACTCGTCGAGCGAGTACTCGAGCGGCACGTATCCGTAGCGCGCGTCGTGCGCTGCGGTCTGGTCGGTGACGATGTCAGGCGTGACGCCGCGGGAGGCCAGCTCGGCCAAGACGGCGGCCGCGTTGGCGCGCAGCGCGACGGCGGCCGGGATCCCCTCGGCGCGGGCAGCCTCGATCAGCGCGAGGGCGTCGTCAAGTGTGGGCGCGAGGACGTCGATGCCGCCGACCGCGAGCGCGCGGTCGATCTTCACCTGGTCGATCTCGACCGTCAGTGACGAGAGGCCAAGGATGCGCGCCGAGATCGGCTGGGCCGAGCCCATGCCGCCGAGACCCGCCGTGAGCATCCACCGGCCCTCCGCCCGCGCGTCGTAGTGCTGGACCAGCACCTCGCGCAGCAGCTCGTACGTGCCCTGCAGCACCCCTTGGCGTCCGATGTACTGCCAGGCCGCGGCGGTCAGGCCGCCCCAGATCGTCTGCCCGGCGCGGTACCGCTCGTAGAAGCGGTCGCTGGTCGCCCAGTTGCCGACCGTGTTGTTGACGGCGGACAGCACCATTGGCGAGTCGCGCTTCGTCGACATGACGCCGACCGCGGCGCCCGTCTGCAGGATGAGCGTCTCTGCCTCGTCCAGCTCGAGCAGCGAGTTGACGATGCGGCACGCCTCGTCCCAGTTGCGGGCGGCCTTCCCGAGCGAGGCGTAGACGATGAGCTCTGAAGCGTTCTCTCCCACCTCGAGCACGTTCTCGAACATGCGCAGGAGGCCCTCGGCACGCCAGTTCTTGGCGCGCAGCTTTGTGCCGCGCTGCGCCGTGATGGGCTGAGTGCCCCTGGCGAGGATCGGGCTGGCGAGGGGCGCGGACGCCGGCAGCGGGGGCTCGCCGCCCCGTTGGGTCTGGCCGTTCGCGGGGGTCGCGGCTGATTCAGGCACTCTGATCGCTCCAGACTTCGAGGTCGACGTTCGATGGCAGTTTCGCGGCGAGCTCTGCAGCCCCCTGCTTGAGGAGCGCGACGCGCTCATCCAGGGCCCCAGTCTGCCGCTCGTCACCGACAAGCGACAGTGAGCACAGCACGCGGCCTCCCGCGAAGACGGGCACGCCGATGCCCACCATGCCCGGCGTGATCTGACCGTAGGAGACGGCGTGACCCTCGGCGCGCACCTGGCGCAGGTACGGCTCGATCATCTCGGGGCTCATGGTCGCGGTCGTGTAGGCGCGCAGGCCGCCGGACAGCAGCTCTCGCACGACCTTCTTCGGCGCGTAGGCGAGCAGCGGCAGGGCTGTCGCTCCCGCGTAGAGGCTGCGCACCTTGCCACGTCCGAACGGGATGCGGTGCTGCGGATGCGCGTACGAGACCTCGAGGCACACGGCGGTGATGTGGACCCGCACGGCGAGAATCGCGGTCATGCCGGTGAGCTCGCGGAGGCGCCGAAGCACTGGGGCGGCGTAGCGCACGAGGTGCGGCGAGGCGTCGTCGCTCTCCGCGAGACGGCTCGACGGCATGAGGTAGCCGTCGATCTCGATCGCGAAGCCCGCATCCCGCAGCACCGTCACGTAGCGGTAGACGGTCGAGAGCGGCATGCCGAGCTCGCTACTGACTTCGGAGATCTTGAGGCGGCCGCGCCCCTGGATGAGCTGCAGAATCTCGAGGCCACGGTGCAGCGACTTGTACGCCGCGCCACCGGTACCGCCTGCGCCACCGGAGCTGGCCGCTCCCCCCGAGATGGGCCGTCCGTTCGGGTCAGCCTTTGGTCGAATGTCACTCATGGTCAGACCAGCACCTCTCCCCTGCCCGTCGCGGCGAGCAGCCCCGCCGTCTCGGAGTACACGAGCTCGCCCCGCGAAAACGTGTGCGTCACACTGCCGCCTGGCGACATGCCCTCGTACGGCGTCCAGCCGGCGTTCGACAGCATCCGGTCGAGTTCGATGGATGCGTCTCCCGGCGCGAACACGACGATGTCGGCGTCCTTTCCCACCTCGAGCGAACCCTTGCGAGCGTCGAGGCCGTAGCGTCGCGCCGGGGCGAGCGTGAGCGCATCCACCGCCTGCGACAGCAGCCCCTCGGACGGGTCGCGGCGGAGCGCCCCGCCAATCGTCGCGGCCACGAGCGTCTGCACACCGGGCGCGCCCGAGCTGTTGTCGAGCATGACCTCGTGCTCCTTCAGCTCACGCGACCACGGCGCGTGGTCGGAGCTGACGACGCTCACCGCGCCGCGGCCGATGCGGTCCCACAGGCCCTCACGGGCGGCGGCATCACGCAGAGGCGGGTTGATCTTGAGGTGCCCGCGCTGCGTCTCGAGGTCGTCCTGGGTGAAGGTCAGGTAGTGCGGGCACGTCTCAAGCGTCACGTCGGCGCCCTGCGAGCGGTACCACTCGACGAGGTCGACGCTGCGCGGCAACGACAGGTGGCAGACGTGCAGGCGAGCGCCGGTGTTCGCCGCGACCTCGAGAGCCGTCAGCACGCCGAGCGTCTCCGAGACGGGCGGCCGCGACCGCGAGTGCGACTGCGGGTCGGTGCTGCCCGCCGCGCGCTCTTCCTGGAGCAGCGACTGGATGATCTCGTTGTTCTCCGCGTGCGTGCAGAGGGTGCGGCCGGCGTCCCGCACGGCGGCCATGACGCTCAGCAGCTCGCGGTCGTTGATGCGAGGGAACCGCGTCTCGTGCGTGTGGAAGAGGGAGACCTTGAAGCCCACGGCGCCAGACTCTGCGAGCTCGCCCGCCGCGCGCCACCCGCCGCCAGGAGCGAGCGTGCCGAGGAGCGCGATGTCGATGTGTGCCTCGTCGTTCGCGAGGTCCTGCTTCGCGCGCAGCTTGTCGAGGCTGTTGATGGGGCCGGTGCCGTCGTACGGCATCTCCACGATCGTCGTCACGCCGCCCGCCGCGGCGGCACGCGTCGATGCCGCGATGCCTTCGCCGCCGTGCGAGAGGGAGTGCACGTGAGCATCCACGACGCCGGGCAGCACGTAGGAGTCCCCGACGTCGACCAGGCGCACGCCAGCAGGCGCAGGCGAGCGTGATGCCCCTGTGTGCACCGCGACGATGCGCGGGCCCGCAGCCCAGACCTCGCCCGGCCCCCAGACGCCTCGCGCATCCCGGATCCTCCCGCGCACGATGAGGGTCGCGACGAGGTCTTCTGGCGGCTGCACGGCTGGCTCCATGCACACAGAATAAGAACGTTGCCGGCGTTTGGGCTACTACGTTCTTAGTTCACGGGATGAATCGCGGATGCCCGTGACGTCGCCGGAGACGAGGTGGCTTGCTGGTCAGCGGATGCGGTGGTGGTCGAAGACGATGCTCGTGCGCGTGGATGCGACGGCGGGGTGCGTCGACAGGTGCGCCACCACGAACTCCCGCACGTCATTCGAGTCGCGCACGGCGACGTGCACGATGAAGTCCTCCGAGCCACCCAGGAAAAAGATCTGCACGACCTCAGGGAGCGCCCGCATCTCCTCAGCGAAATGCGCGAGCTCCTGCCGCTTCCCCGACCGGATGTTGACGCTGATGAGCGCCTGTAGGGCCAGGCCAAGCTGCGGCAGGCCCACATCCGCCGTGAATCTCGTGATCACGCCGCGGGCGACCAGCGAACGCACCCGCGCGATGCAGGTCGATTGCGCGATGCCGACGGCGTTCGCGAGCTGCGTGTTCGACTGCCGAGAGTCGGCCTGCAGCAGCTCGACGAGTTTGCGGTCGATGTCGTCGAGCGCACCCGCATCCGCACCCCGAAGTTCCTTCGGCGTTCCATTCATCCCAGCCCCCATCGGTCACAGATTTCTACCGATTCTGCACCAGAGTTCGCGGATTCTTCGGCGTTCAACCTGTTCGAAACACTTTCTGCGCATGATTTCCCCAGAGTTGAGTCGAATCAGCAGGTAGTTGAGTCGAATCAGCAGGTAACTTCACCGAACCGGCACTGACACAAAGAGGTAATCATGCGCATCGGGATCCCGGCAGAGATCAAAAACAACGAGAACCGCGTCGCCATCACGCCGGCCGGAGTGCACGAGCTCGTGCGGCACGGCCACGAGGTGTTCATCGAGGCTGGCGCCGGACTCGGCTCAGGCAACACCGACGAGGCCTACAGCACGGCCGGCGCGAGCATCCTCACTACGGCCGACGAGGTGTGGGCCCGCGCCGAGCTGCTCCTGAAGGTCAAGGAGCCCATCGCATCCGAGTACCGCCACATGCGGCCAGACCTCGTGCTCTTCACCTACCTGCACCTCGCCGCCGACCGCGCGCAGACCGAGGCGCTCGCCAGCGCAGGCACCACCGCGATCGCCTACGAGACGGTGCAGCTACCCAACCGCTCACTGCCGCTGCTCACCCCCATGAGCGAAGTCGCCGGTCGCCTCGCGACACAGGTTGGCGCATACCACCTCATGAAGGCCGCCGGCGGGCGAGGCATGCTGCTCGGCGGCGTCCCTGGAACGCCGAAGGCGAAGGTCGTTGTCATCGGCGGCGGCGTCGCCGGCGAGCATGCGGCCGCGAACGCCGTCGGCATGGGCGCCGACGTCACCATCATCGACCTCAACATCCCCCGGCTCCGGGAGCTCGAGGTGCAGTTCCAGGGCAAGATCCAGACGCGTGCATCATCGGCGTACGAGATCGCAGGGCAACTCGCCGAGGCCGACCTCGTCGTCGGCTCGGTGCTCATCCCGGGGGCCGCCGCCCCGAAGCTCGTCACCGACGACATGGTGGCAGGCATGAAGCACGGGTCAATGCTCGTCGACATCGCCATCGACCAGGGCGGATGCTTCGAGGGCTCCCACCCGACGACCCACGACGACCCGACGTTCCCCGTGCACAACTCGATCTACTACTGCGTCGCCAACATGCCCGGCGCCGTGCCGGAGACCTCGACGCGCGCGCTCACGAACGCGACGCTGCCTTACGTGACCGCGATCGCCGACAAGGGCTGGAAGCGCGCCATGCAGGAGAACCCCGCGCTCGCGCTCGGCCTCAACGTGCACGGTGGGCACATCACCAACCGCGGCGTCGCAACGGCCCTCGGCCTCGAGTACCGCCCCGTCGACGAGGTCCTCGCCGCGGAATAGCCGCCGCGTGACTGCCGAGTGACCGCCGCGCACCGCCCTGCGCTGCCAACCACGAACCCTGCGATGGCCACGGGGGTCCGCCCGGCGCTCGCTCTCCCCGATACTTGCTCTCGCCGACGTTGGGTCTGCCCGCTGCTGGCTCTGGACAGCGCAGTGTGCTCGGCTCAGCCGCGAACTTCGGTGACAGATCACCTGTCAGTTCCGATTTCCGGACCGATTTCCTCGAGTTGTCACCAAAGTTTGGGCCGCGAACGTGGACCGCGGGCTCGGACCGCGGGCTCGAAATCGCGGGGCGAGCTGATGTTGACCCGCGTCGCGGGGCATCACGAACGCTGCCCGGCGTTTCGGCCTCTGGAGGAGACTCCAGAGGGCGAAACGCCGGGCAGCGTTCCCTTTGGGG
>NZ_PSTQ01000017.1 GCF_002931075.1 Pseudoclavibacter sp. AY1F1
GGCGGGGTGGCTGGGTACAGCAAGACGAGAGAGGGCCGGGTCGTCGCGAGCCAGCCGGCAAGCGGCGACGTGGCGCGATCAGTCAGATTTTCCACGCGAAGTGACTCGCCATGCACAGAATGTCGGTGGTCCACGAGACGATGAAGGCATGCAAAACGAACCGGTGGACATCGAGGCGCCGCAGCCTGCGGTGCCCGGCCGTTCCGCTCGCATCCGGGAGGTACGCGACCGCCTTGCGGCCTGCCTTGGTGTCGATCCCGCCGTCGTCGACAGTGCTTGCCAGGAGGCCGAAGACCGCACGGTCGGCCACCGCCGCACTCTGCTGATCTACGCGCTCGCCGACAACCAGCGGCAGCTCAACCACTTGCACGGCGAGCAAGCCGAGCTGCACGCTCGGGCACTGGAGATGGGGCTCCGCAGCGACGAAGTTGCCGGCACTTCGAGCCCTGCGGTCGAAGTACGGTCGCTTGCGGCTGAGATCGGAGCCGTGTCTGGCAGGTCGCAGCGGTCGGTGCAGATCGAGTTGGGTCGGTCGGATGCGATGGCCAACCTGTTCGAGCCAGTCCAGGTGTCGATGAAGTCCGGGGCGATCAGTCGTGCGCACGCGCTCGTGATCGTCGACGCCGGCCTGCGCATCGTGCATCCCGACCCTGCCGAGCTCGCGCGTCGTCGGGAGGAGTTCTGCCGGGTGGTGCTCGAGAAGGCGGTCTCCACGACTCCCGGGCGCATCAAGGCGATTGCGGAGCGCGCCGCGGAGGAGCTCACGGAGGAGTCGCTCGACGAGCGGTTCGAGCGGGCACGACGTACGCGCAGGGTGATGCTGTCCCAGCTCGACGATGGGCTCGGCGAGCTCACGATCATCGACTCCTACGCGAAGCTCCGGTTGGTCTTTGACCGAACGACGAGACAGGCACGAGTCATCAGCGACGCCGAGCGAAGGGCAGCGAGGGAAGCCAACGCAGCCCAGTCGGCTCACCAGACCGACGTTCCTCTCCCCGAGCCGCGGTCACTCGATGAGGTGCGAGCCGATGTGCTGGGCGACAGCTTCCTCAGGGCGACGCCCGAGGAGTTGAAGGGCCGAGACCCGATCAAGGCGAGGGTCGCATTCGTGGTGCCCACCGAAGGGTTCCTTGCACCGGCAGCACCTCCGCGCCGCGGAACCCGGCCAGGCCAACCACCGGGTCCGCCTGGGACAGCCGCAACACTGCCACCGCGAGTGATCTCGACGCCGGCGCTCCTCGACGGCTACATCCCCGTGCCTACCGCGGAGGTCCGTCGTCTGATCGACGCGGCTCCAGAGTTCGAGCGCATCTTCACCGACCCGATCAAGGGCACGCTGGTCGAGGTCGACACCTACCGTCCGACGAGTGCGATGCGACGACGTCTCTCCGTTCGCGACGGGCGATGCCGGTTTGTGGGCTGCATGATGCCGGCGAACCGTTGCGAGATCGACCACACGGAAGCTTGGGAGGAAGGCGGCTCCACGAGCCTCCCCAACCTCGGCCACCTCTGCAAGGGCGACCACACGGGCAAGCACCACGGAGATTGGGCCGTCGAGCAGCTGCCCGACGGCGTCTACGAATGGAAATCGCCCACCGGTCTCCTCTTCAGCGATGAACCAGTCAAGTTCGGACGACTCACCTCACTGCCCCAGCCGCACCCCTCGCCCCTGACGCAGCCTGCCGCGGACGCCCAATCCCCAGACCCGCCAGCTCTTCGAGAACCAGGTGAGCCGTACAATCCCGCGAACCCAGGCGACGCTGGCGACGCTGGCGACGCTGGCGACGCTGGCGACGCTGGCGACGCTGGCGACGAGGATCATCGCAAACGCTTCCCGAACCCTGGCGACGAGGATCATCGCAAACGCTTCCCGAAGATTGGGTATCTAGAGGAGTTCCGGCGTGAGCGCGCGGCGAAGAAGGCGGCCATCGAGGCTGAGGCCTTGCGGACGCGTCAACCGGAGTTCCGCCCCACAGCGCAACAGGGCACGGCTGATGCAGCGCAACAAGGCACGGCTGATGCAGCGCAACAAGGCGCGGCTGATGCGCTTGAGCGGAATATGCCGGAGGGCGGGACGAGAACCGGAGGACGAGCGGTCGAGGAGACCTCGGGCTCCGCACAAGATCCACCGCCCTTCTAGCCCTTCGGATTCCCACCCCGCTCACCGTTGGCAGGGCGTCGAGCAGTCGTACATTGAGGCAAGGGGCGCAGGAAATCGGTGCCACTCGCCAACACGACGAGGGCGACACGTAGTAGGGACACATCCCAGGGACACGTAGCAGCTGCCGTCGCAACAGCGCCAGTCGCGGCAACAGCGCCCGCCGCGGGAGCAGCAAGCGCTCGAACAGCAAGCAGCAACGCGCAACAAGTAACAAGTAACAAGTAACAAGCCAAAAGCAACAAGCCACAAGCAACAAGCAACAAGCTCACGAGTGCGAATAGGCAAGCTCACGAGTGCGATCAAAGGAGACGCCATGGCTGGTCAGATCATCATCGATCTTTTCACGACGCTGGACGGGGTGCAGCAGGCTCCGGGCGGTCCGGAGGAGGATCCGGAGGGCGGCTTCCGGTACGGGGGTTGGCAGGCGCCGCTGATGGATGAGGCCGAGGGCGACGCGGTCAACGAGGGTGTGCAGAGCATGGATGCACTGTTGCTGGGAAGGAAAACGTACGACATCTTCGCGGCCTACTGGCCTCAGTACGCGGGTGGCCCCTCCGACAGCATCGCGTCGGTTTTCAACAGGATCCCGAAGTACGTGGCGTCGCGGGGACGCCCCGATCTCTCGTGGGAGACCTCGCACCTGGTGGGGACCGATCTTGCTGCCGAGGTGGCGGAGATTCGGGATCGGCACAACAGCATTCATGTCGTGGGGAGCGTCAACTTCGCTCAGGCGCTTGTGCGCGAGGGGCTCTTCGATGTCCTGAATCTGTGGGTGTATCCGGTGGTGCTGGGGTCAGGGAAGCGCCTCTTCCCCGACGACGGGCCACCCCTCGGGCTCACGCTCCTTGAGCCGCCCGTCGCTTCTCCAGGAGGATGCGTGCTCCTTAAGTACGGCCCAGGAGGACCCGTCGAAACCGCCGACATGGACGAGGCCCTCCGCGAGCGCTGACTGGCGCAGGTCAGTGGCACTCACACAGGCGATGGCCGCCGCGCAGGTCCATAGCTTTCGGCAGGTCGGTAGCACCAGTACAGGTCAGGGAAATCTGCGAATCGAGTCTTGGAAAGCGGGAGAGCAGTTACGGCGAACTGCCGCTCCGAAATCCCGGAGCGGCAGTTCGTCGCAGGCCACACGCGAGCCTTAGTGCACCGGGTGCTTGCGCTCCAGCGCGGCCCCTTCGACGTCGACGTTCGGCATGATCTTGTCGAGCCACTTCGGGAGCCACCAGGCGGACTTCCCGAGGAGGTGCATGAGCGACGGCATGATGAGCATGCGCACGATGAACGCGTCGAGGAGCACACCGAACGCGAGACCGAACCCGATCGAGCGGATCATGGTCGACTCGGCGAACACGAACCCGCCGAACACCGACACCATGATGAGCGCCGCAGCGATGACCACGGCCCGCCCGGCCCGGAAGCCCTGCACGACAGCAACCCTCGCCTCAGCCCCGTGCACGTACGCTTCGCGCATCCCGGACGCGAGGAACAGCTGGTAGTCCATGGCGAGCCCGAACAGAATGCCCACGAGGATGACGGGCAGGAAGCTCAGGATGGGCCCCGTCGCGTGCAGCCCGATGAGGTCGGCGAACCATCCCCACTGGAAGACGGCCACCACGGCCCCGTACGTCGCGAAGAGCGACAGGATGAACCCGCCCGTCGCGATGAGCGGCACGAGGATCGACCGGAACACGAGGATCATGATGAGCAGCGACAGCCCCACAACCAGCGCGATGTAGAGCGGCAGCACCGAGTTGAGGCCCTCGGAGATGTCGATGTTGATTGCCGCCTGACCTGCAACGCCGAGCGTGATGCCATCCTCGATCTCAGGCAGAGCACGGAGCTCGCCGACGAGCTGCTCCGTGGAGATGCTGTTCGGCCCCTCCGCCGGCACGACCTGGAAAGCCGTCAGGCTCTTGTTGTCGGAAACCCCGATCGGGGCGACCGCCGTGACGTCGTCGAGCGAAGCGAGCTTCTCCGCGACAAGCACCTGCTTGTCGAGCACACCCGCATCGTCGAGCCCCTCCGGCAGCGTCGCAGTGACGAGCAGGGGACCCGTCGTGCCCGCCCCGAACTGCTCCTCCGTGATCGTGAACGCCTGGTAGGACGCCGACTCCTCAGGCTCCGACGACCCATCGGGCAGGCCGACCCGCATGGAAAGCGCGGGGATGGCGACCGTGAGCAGCACGGCAACACCAGCGAACACGGTAACAATGGCCCGCCACGTCGGCATTGCCTTCAGCGGTGCCGCATGCGCGGCCCGCACCTGACCCGTCACGACCCCGACACCGCCGGTCGCGGCCCCCTCGGGGCCCGTGCCGTGCAGCTTGCGGATGTGCGCCCGCCTCCGCCTGTTGAGCACACGCATCCCGAGCTTGCCGAGCAGCGCCGGCGTCAGAGTGACCGCGATGAGCACAGCGATGAGCACGCAGACCGCGCCAGCCGTGCCCATAAGCCCAAGGAACGGGATGCCCGTCACGTTGAGAGCCAGCAGGGCGACGATGACCGTCGCACCGGCGAATACGACCGCGTTGCCGGCGGTGCCGTTCGCGAGGCCGATCGACTCTCGCACGTCCATGCCCTGCATGAGCTGCTTACGGTGCCGGTTCACGATGAACAGCGAATAGTCGATGCCAACCGCCAGGCCCAGCATGATGCCGAGGACAGGGGTGACCGACGCCATCTGCACAACACCGGAGAAGGCGAGCACGCTGACAACACCGATCGCAACACCCACGAGGGCCGTAAGAATAGGGAGGGATGCGGCCAGCGCCGACCCCAGCAGCACCAGCAGCACGATGGCCGCGAACACCAGACCGATGGCCTCGCCGATGCCGAAGATCTGCGGGACGCTCTGCGCGATGTCCGTCGAGAACGCCACGTTGACGCCCTCCACGGGGTGCGCCTCGAAGTACTCGATGACCCCCTGCTTGGCCTCTTCGCTCAGCTCAAGGCGAGGCTCCGTGAACGACACGTTGACGATGGCCGTCGACCCGTCCTCAGAGACGAGGCTGATGCCATCCGAAAGTTCGACGAGGGTCGCGCCGTTCTCCAGCTGCTGCAGCTGCGTGTCGATCTCGTCCTGCGAGGCGTCCAGCGCGGCCTGCTGCTCGGCGAGCGCCTGCACCTGAGCGTCGAGCTGCGCCTGCTGCCCCGCGATCGCCTCAACCTGGGCGGCCGGATTGCCTGCAGCTACGAGCTGCTGCTTCGCCGCGTCGAGCTGCGCCTGCGCTGCATCGAGCTGCGCCTTGCCACCGTCGAGCTGGGCCTGGCCCGCATCAAGCTGCGCCTGCCCCGCCTCAATCTGAGTGCGCCCGCTCTCGACCTGCGCCGCCTGACCCTCGAGCTCGGCAGTCGCCGAGAACGGGTCGATGACGTCCGCAACGTCGGCGAGGTCGCCGCGATCCGCGATGACAGCGCTGATCTCGGCGCGCTGCGCATCCGTGAGCGCCGAACCGTCCGCAGTCGAGTACACGACGGTGCCGGATGCGCCAGCGAAGTCCGGCAGCTGCTCCTCGAGGTCCGAGATGACCTCACCGGATGCGGTGCCGGGCACATCGAAGCTCGACGAGAGGCCCTTGAAGCCAATCAGGAACCCGCCGACGGCGAGCCCGAGGATGACCAGCCAGGCCCCCACGACAACCCACACTCGGCGGGTCGCGAAGTTCCCCAGACGGTACAGCAGTTCGGCCATCAGCATCCTCTCGGCGCACGCATCGTGCGCGCTCGTTCGTAGTGGCGCGCCGCCCGAAACCGATCACAGAGACCGAAACCGATCACAGGGACCGCAAACGACCACAGGGACCGCAAACGACCTCAGGGACCGCAATCGAACACAGGGACCGAAACGATCGCAGGATCGAGGCCGATCGCAGGGACCGACGTGGGAGCGCCGCCCTAGATCATACGCAACGTCTCGTCTACGCAGTTTGTGAATATGATGGCGGGCATGCCAGAGCAAGCCGCAGACGTCTCAAAGCAAGCGCCAGATGTCTCAGAGCAAGCCGCAGGCGTCGACGAGCGCACCGCTTCCGGCCACCGCCAGGGCCCCGTCCGCAGCGAAGCGGCGCGAGTCGCGGTGCTCCAGGCGACCTCGAAGCTGTTCGCCGAGCGCGGCTACGAGCGCCTCACCATGGAGGGCGTCGCCTCCGAAGCGGGCGTCTCCAAGCAGACCATCTACCGCTGGTGGCCCTCGAAGGGCGCACTCGTCTCCGACTGCCTCCTCCAGGGACAGCTCTTCCCGGACCGCTTCACGGTGCCGAACTCGGGCGAGCTGCGCCGAGACCTCACGGCTTGGCTCGACACCATCCTCGCGCTGCTCGGCCAGCCACAGGGCGAGCTGCTTGTCCGCTCCCTCATCGCCGCCTCGGTCGAGAACGCCGACATCGGCAGGCGACTCCACGAGAGCCTCGGAGCCAGCCAGTCCCTCACCGAGAGGTTCCAGATCGCCATCGCCGACGGCCAGCTCGCGCCGGATGCACGCCTCGAGGAGATCGGCGAGGCGATCATCGGCGCGCTCCTCCTCCGCGCTCTCAGCCGAAGCGAGTCGAACGCGGGGAGCATCCAACGCCTCCTCGACGCGTTGCTCGGGCCGGCGCTCCCCGCTTAACGTCCGCGCAACTCAGCCCCAGGACCTCATTCCCCCAGGAAGCGGGCTGTCGGCCATCCCGAGGTGGGCTCGAGAAGCACGACCTGCCCGTTCAGGATGCGCGGGCACGCAACCCCGGTGACAGCTTCGATTCCCGCGCGAAGGAAGACGCCGTGACTCACGACGACCGCCGTGCCCGGCGCAGCCAGGAGAGCAGTGAGCGTGGACCCTGCCCGCTCGCCGAGCTCGGCCGCAGTCTCCGAGCCCGGGTAGGCGCCGGCCGGCCAGCGCTCGGCGGCCTCGGCCACCTGCATCCCCTCGGCCTCCCCGAAATCGCGCTCGATCAGCCCAGGTTCAACAACCGGGGCGGCCATCTCGAAGTGGGAGCCGATGATCGCCGCCGTCTGCGCCGCTCGGGTCAACGGAGATGTGACCACGCGCCCCCACTGTGCACGGGCGAGCAGCCTGCCCGCGGCGTGCGCCTGCAGTTCGCCGTGCGCATCGAGGGCGATGTCGCTGCGCCCCTGCAGCCGCCGCTCCAGGTTCCAGGCGGTCCGGCCGTGCCGCACGAGAGCCAGCATCACGCGGCAAACACAGACGCCGCACCTGTGACCCCGAGCGCACTGGAAGCGTCGGCTGCGCTGGGCGCGTCGGATGCACTGGAAGCATCGGATGCGCTGGACGCGATGGCTGCGCTGGACGTGGTGGGCGCGATGGCTACGGCGGAAGCGTCGGATGCGCTGGGCGCGATGGCTGCGCTGGGCGTGGTGGGCGCGGTGGCTACGGCGGAAGCGTCGGATGCGCTGGGCGCGATGGCTGCGCTGGGCGTGGCGGATGCGGCTCCGGCTCCGGCTCCGGCTCCGGCTCCGGCTCCACCGTAGATACGCGCCTTCGTGATATTCACCGCGACCTGGTCGCCGACCTTCGGGCGGACTCCGTGGGTCCGCGCTCGCAGCCGCAGGCCGGCCCAGTCGAGGACCAGGTCGCTCCCTTCCGGAGCGAAGAGTGCCGACCTGACCGTGGCGACACTGGCGACACTGGCGACACTGGCGACACTGGCGACAGCAGTAGCACACCGGTCGTCGGTGACAGCGGTGACAGCAGTGGCAGCAGTCGCAGCAGTCGCAGCAGTCGCAGCGGTCGCAGCGGTCGCAGCGGTGGCGGCAGTCGCATCAGACCCCAGGATTTGCACCACGACGTCGCCCGGGAGGATGGCAGCCTGCACCGCCTCGTACCCATCCGACGGATGTATCTCGAGCCTGTCCGTGTCTACGTAAAGCGGGTGTGCATCCGCTGCGAAACCCGCTTCCCCGACAGTCCCGTCGACGATCGTGGCGTCGGACAGGAACTTCGCGATGAACGGCGATGCGGGACGCGTCACGAGCTCCTCCGGGGTGCCGAGCTGCTGGATGCGCCCACCGTCGAGCACCGCCACGCGGTCGGCGAGGGCAAGCGCCTCCGAGCGGTCGTGGGTGACGTGCACCACCGTCAGCCCGAGTTCCCGCGTGAGTGTGTGCAGCTCGAGCCGCAGGCTGTCGCGCAGCGGCTCGTCCAGCGCGGAGAGCGCCTCGTCGAGCAGCAGCACGCGAGGCCTCGCGATGAGTGCGCGGGCGATCGCGACCCGTTGCCGTTGCCCGCCGGAGAGTGTCGCCGGGTTGCGTTTCGCGTACCCGGCCAGCCCGACCATCTCGAGCGCGTCCTCGACACGGCGGACGCGCTCCGCCTTCGCGACCTTGGCCCGACGCAGCGGGTAGTCGACGTTTCGGCCGACGTTCCAGTGCGGCCACACGGCGTGCTGCTGGAACACCATCCCGAGCTCCCGCGCCTCGGGCGGCACGGTGGTTCCTGCACCGGCGACAACCCGCTCGCCGATGCTCAGCTGCCCGGAACTCGGCGCTTGGAAGCCCGCGATCGTGCGCAGGAGCGTCGTCTTGCCCGAGCCCGACGGGCCGACAAGCGCGAGGAACTCACCGTCGCGCAACGCGAGGTCGATGTTGTCGAGGCCGACCGTGCCGGTCGGGAAGCGGACGGAAACAGAGTCGAGAGTGACGGATGCCACGGTGTGCCCTTCGAGAAGGTCGAACGGATGGGGGACGCGGGAATGGAGGGACACGGGAATGGGGGACGCAGGAATGGAGGGACGCGGGAATGGAGGGACGCGGGAATACGGGAATACGGGAATGCGGGAATGCGGGAATACGGGAATGGAGGGAGGACCGAGCAGGCGCTGGGCCCCCGCTTCAGCGCCCTCGTCACTTGGGCTCTCGTCACTTGGGCCCCGCGTCACTTGGACGCCCGCGTCACGTAGGCGCCCGCGTCACTTGGGCGCCCTCGTCGCGATGCCGATGACGGCGACGCCGAGGAGCGCGACGATGAGCGAGAGCGCGGCCGCCGTGTTGAACGCGCCGGCCTGCTGGAGGTTGAAGATCGCGACGCCGAGGGTCTGCGATCCGGGCGAGAGGAGCAGCACCGACAGTGTCAGCTCACGCACCGCGGTGACGGCAACAAGCACGGCCCCGGAGATGGCGGCGGGCGCGGCCATGCGGCTGGAGATATCGACAAGCGCGCGCATCCGCCCCGCTCCCCCGATCCTGGCGGCTTCCTCGGCGCTCGAAGGGATGCTCGCGAGTGGTGCCGCCACGGCCTGCACAACGAGCGCAGTGAACGAGGTGACGTAGGCGCAGAGGATCAGCCATGGCGTGTTGAAGAGCCCGATGTGGGGCGCGAGCACGAGCCACGCGACGGCGATGACGATGCCGGGAACCGCCTGCGGCAGCATGGCGAGCGCGCGCAGGGGGCCGCTGCCGCGCATCCGCGTTCGGGTGACGAGCACGGCGATGCCGAGCCCGAGGAGCCCGCAGATGACGGCCGCGAGCACGGCGAGCATCACCGAGTTCGTGGCACCCTGGATGGAGTTCGCCGAGGTCACGGCCTTCACGACGTTGTCGAGCGTCAGGTTCTTCGGCGCCAGCGCAAGCCCGGGCGCGCGGAGCAGCGACTGCTGCAGCAACGCGAGCAGCGGCAGCACCGTGACGGTGACCACCAGCGCCCAGGTCACGACGGAGGCCGGGATGCGCCCCTTTCCAAGCGGCAGGAGCTGCGGGGCAGACGACGACGAGTCGAGCTCCCAGCGGCTCTTGCCGATCAGGAAGTCAACGATCAGCGCCGCCAGCGCGAGCACCAGGAGGACAACTCCGATGGTCGCGACGACCGCGAGCGGCTCATCCACGGTCCCCGACTGCAGGTAGCGGTAGACGAGCGTCGCGAGGGTTGTGTACTGCTCGGGCAGGCCGATGATCGACGGAATGCCGAAGTCAGCGAGATTACCCACCGCGATGAGCACAAACGACGACAGCAGCGCTGGACGAAGCAAGGGGACGGTGATCGTGAAGATGCTGCGCGCCGGGCTGGCCCCCGCGATGCGCGCCGCCTGCTCGAGGTCGGACGGCACCCGACGCAGGGCGGCCGAGACGATGAGCATCGCGATCGGGTAGCTGTGCACGGTGAGGAGCAGGATGACGCCGTCCACGCCGTAGATCGACCACAGCGGACCGCCGAAGGCCTGCGCCCACCAGAGGTTCACGGGGCTCGTGGGCCCTGCGATGCCGAGCCAGGCGATCGCGCCGACGAACGGCGGCACCAGTAGCGGCGTGAGCGCGAGCAGGCGCAGCCCGCGACGCCCAGCGAGGTCGGTGCGGTCGAGCAGCACCGCGAGCGCCGTGCCGACTACAACAGCGCCGAGCGCGGATGCGCCGGCCGAGACGAGGCTGTTCGTCGCGGCCTCAACGACGTCGCTCTGCCAGAGGACGTGCAGCTGGGATCCGCTGGCCGCGAGCACGAGGATCGCGCCGATCGGAACGAGCACCAGTGCGGCGACGGCGACCCAGAGAGTGAGCGAGAGGCCGTGCACCCCGTCGAGATTGGGACGCGAAGCCGCCGGAACCGCCGCGGAGGCGGTGCCGCTGCGAACAGCGGCACCGCTCCCGGGTGTTGTGGCCGATGTGATCATGAAAGGAACTGTGCGCTCATGAGGGGAACAGGGTGCTTCTTAGAGGAACAGCGTGCGGAACTTCTCGACGGCCGCATCCTGGCTGGCGCGGATGGTCTCGAGCTCCGGCGAGAGGATCGTGATCTCGTCCATGGACGGGGCACCCTCCGGCGTTCCCACGTCCTCCCGCACCGGCAGGTACGACTGGCTGACGGCGAGCTCCTGACCTTCGGAGCTCACGAGGAAATCGACGAACGCTTTCGAGGCCTCTGCTTCCTCGGTGCTCGCGAAGATACCGACTGGCTGCGACACGTACGGCACGCCCTCCGTCGGGTAGGAGACCGCGATGGGCGAACCCTGGGCTGCGAGTTCCCGCGCCAGGTAGTCGACGACGATGCCGACGGGCTGCGCGCCCGTCGCGATGGCCTGCGAGACGGGGCCGTTGCTGTCGGCGATCACAGGCTTGTTGGCGGCGAGCTTCGTCAGCCACTCTTCCCCGAGCGCGGGCTCGTCGAGCCACACGGCGGCGTTGTACGCGGCAGCACCCGACACGTCGGGGTTCGGCATGACGAGCTTGTTCGCGTACTCGGCGCCGGTGAGCTCAGTCCACGACGTCGGCGGCTCGCTGACAAGCCCTGTGTTGTAGGCGATGACGGTCGGGATGATGCGCGTGCCCGTGTAGTACCCCTCAGGGTCGACGATGTCCTGATTGAGCGACTCGACGTCGGTCGGCGAGTACTGCAGCAGCAGCTCGTCGGCCGCGTAGTCCTCGAACGTGCCGGCGTCCGCCGCGAGGAAGACGTCGGCCTGCACGCCGCCAGAGGCCTGCTCGGTCGCGACCCGCGTCGTGAGGTCGCCGGTGCCCGCACGGAACACCTCGACCGTCACCTCCGGGTGGACCTCGTTGAAGGCCGTGACAAGCGCATCCGCCTTCTCTTGCGGCTCTGACGTGTAGAGCGTGATCGTGGCGGCTTCAAGCTCGGAGGTTGCGGAGGGGCTGGCGTCGCCGCTGGCGGCGGTGCTCGGGGTGCTGGCGCAGCCCGCGAGGAGGACGCCGGCGAGGCCGAAGGCCGCGAGCGCGGCCGGAGTGCGGAGGGAGTTCATGATGACCTAACTGTTCGAGGGGAGAGCGGGTCTGGGGTGCTGCGAGGGGAAAGCGTTCGGGCGACAGGAGGAGGGGGAAGAGAAGAAGAAGAAGAAGAAGAAGAAGAAGAAGAAGAAGAAGAAGAAGAAGAAGAAGAAGAAGAAGAAGAAGAAGAAGAAGAAGGAGAAGAAGGGAGAAGAAGGGAGAAAGAGGGAGACCAGCAACGCACGCAGCATGCGCTCGCGGAACAGGGCCGCTCAGGGCGCCGGGGTGAGGGTGAACAGCGGGGCGGGATGCTCGACGCCGACGCTGGATGCGCTGACGCCGTCCGCGGCGAGGTGCACCAGTGAGTACATCGAGCGGTCGAAGCCGCTCACAGTGCCCGGTGCCGCATCCATGACCTGGTGGTAGGCGAGCGCCGGACCGACGGAGACGTGCACGCCGCGGATGGTGGCGGAGAGCGGATGGTGGAAGTGCCCGGACAGGATGGTCCGGACGTCGGTTCCCTCGACGATGTCGAGAAAGTCAGCGGTGTCCCGGAGCCCGGCACGCGCCAGCATCGGCAACGGGGATCCGAGCGGCGGGTGGTGCATGACCACGACGGTGCCGGCGGGCGCCGCGCTTGCAAGCTCAGCTTCAAGCCACGCGAGCTGTTGTGGGCCAAGCGACCCCGCTGACGAGTCGAGCAGCAGGAAGCGCCACTCACCGACTCGCACAGCGCGAGGAGCCGCCGCGACGTCGGGCTGGCCGACGTCGGGCTGGCCCTCTGGCGCCTCGTGACCCGGCAGGATGCGCGCTGCGGTGCGGTCGTCGTGATTGCCGAGCACCGTCAACACGGGAACATCCCACGACGCCGCCAGCTCGAGCAGCGCCTCGCGAAGCGCAGGGTAAGCGGCCTCGTTCCCCCGCTCGATAAGGTCACCGCTGATCACGATCGCCTCCGGGGTGACGCCCGCGGCCCGCGCATAGCGACTTGCCGCGCGCATCCGCTCGATGCCGTCGATCGACCCATAAAGGGGTGCACCCGCAGTCGCGTGCACGTCGCTCAGGTGCAGCACCGTGGTGCGCGGCGGCGCGACGCATTCCGAGACGGTGCTCACGAGGCGACCGCCGGAGCCGCTGACCCTGCCGGCACCTGCGCCGGCACCTGCTCCTGCTCCTGCTCCTGCTCGTGTGCGTACGCCTGCGCTTGCACTTGCGCTTGCACTTGCACCTTCGCCTTCCCGCGAAGGGCGCCCACCTGTTCGTCGGTGAGGCCGTGCCCACGCAAGTAGGCTTCGGCACCGCCGAGTTCGCGCAGCACGTCAAGCGCGTACTCGATTGCCGCCGGCGGGCTGTCGAGGTGGAGGCGCAGGATCTCGTCCCGCTGCTCCGACGGGTACGCGGCCGCGACCGCGAGCGCGAACGGCTCACGCACGGCTCGGACCTCAGCGCCGGAGCGGGCGTAATCGGCAACCACTTCACTTTCACTCGCGCCGCCGACAAGCTGGGCGAGGGCCACGACAAGCCCCGTGCGGTCCTTGCCAGCCGTGCAGTGCACGAGCACCCCGTGCTCCGCGTTGGCGAGCACCGCGACGGCCTCGGCGAGCGCGCCGCCTCGGACGCGGAGGAGCGTCTCGTAGATGTCCTCGAGGCGCCCGGCGACAGGCGGCTCGCTCCCGTACAGCGGCACCTGGCGCACCGGGATGCCGTGGTCGCGGATTCCGGATTCGGCACGCTCGCGGAGGTCGAGGATGAGCGAGACGCCGAGGTCACGCAGGGCGGTCTCACCGCCGACTGTGAGCGCGTCCGGCGAGCCGGCGCGGACGATCCAGGGGGTCGTGGCGTCCGCGGCTCGGGCGTTGAACAGCCCGTCGATCTCAATTGCCCTCACGAGCACCTCCTGTTGCATGGGTTAGACAGACCCACTCGCTGAGTTCCGAGCCGTTACAGGGTTTCCGACTGTTACATCGATTCCGCACGGCTTGGAACGTCGTTACATCGGGAGTGTGACGAGCCAGGGTGAACGCCCGGTGACGAGCGTCGAGCGCGCGGATGAACTCAGGGCGACGAGTCCGCACGGGAGCCGACCGAGGGCGATAAGTGGTGCGCTCAGGTGCTGCGCGCCCCGCCCATCGACATCGACCCTGATGACTTTTCGCGACCGGTGATGGGTAAAAACCCATCACCAGTCGGCGAAACCCAGCACGAGCATCCGCAAAAACCCATCACCGCTGCGGAAACCCGGCAAGAGCCGGCGCCGCTCATTGCGGTCGCCCCGGGAGGGAGCAGCACGTCGCGAGCGGGCGAGGGCCTCTGAGCTCAGTCCTCGGAGAGCGCGTCGGCCACGACGTGGCGCATGCCGACCACCTCGTCGTCGCCGAGCTGCTGAGAGAGCGCGGAGTGGAACGCATGGAGCACGATCGTGTGCCCGAGGCGTGCGAGGAACGGGTCGATGTCGTGCGCCGTGCCCGCCGGCCCGGTCGTCACGGCGACGTCGGCGACGCGTCCGAGCGGCGAGCGGGCGTAGCTGGTGACCAGGATCACGGTCGCGTCCTGCGCGCCCGCGGCTTCCGCCGCCCGCAGCGATTGCACGTTCGCGCCCGAGTAGCTGAGCACGAGGCATACGTCGCCGGCCGAGAGCGAGCGCACGGCGAACTGCTGGGCGAGCGCATCCACCGGAGCCTCCACGGAGTGGCCGAGTGTGCTCAGTCGCATCGCGAAGTCCTGCAGGGGTGGCCCCGAGAAGCCGCTGCCGACGAGCACGATGCGGCGGGCTCGTCGCAGGGCCGCCACGGCAGCGACGATGCGCTCAGGGTCGACGTTCTCCTGAGCGAGGCGCACAGCGTCGATCGCGTCGTCGAAGGTGCTCGCCTCCCGCGCCGGTGCCTGCTCACGAGGGGCGAGCGGGGCCGACCGGGCGAGGTCGAGGCGCAGGTGCTGGAAGCCGCGGAAGCCGAGGCTCTGGCAGGCGCGGATGACGGTGGCCGTCGAAGTCCCCGCGGCGTCCGCGAGCTCGGCCGTCGACCACTCTACGACCTCATCCGGTCGCGCAAGCACCATCTGCGCGACCTTGCGCTCGCTCGGGCCGAGGGCGGCGGATGCGGCACGAACGCGCGCGAGCACGCTCAGCTCTGGCCGGGTCACACCGGCCTCTCGCCCCGCAACGCCCACCTGCCCTGACGTGTGCGGGAGGCCTGACATGTGAGGGAGTATAGGCGGCCGCGTGAAACACTGGCCCCCATGCGCGCAATCACGGTTCCAACGCCAGGCGGGCCAGACGCCCTCACGCTCTCCGAGGTCGACGACCCCACCCCCGGTCCGGTCGAGGTGGTCATCGACGTGGCGGCCGCGGGCGTGAACCGAGCCGACGTCGCGCAGCGCGAGGGCAACTACCCGTCACCCGACGGCGCACCCGAGTGGCCCGGCCTGGAAGTGAGCGGCACGGTGGTCGCGCTCGGCGCATCCGTCACCGCGTGGAAAGTCGGCGACTACGTCGTCGCCCTCCTGCCCGGAGGTGGCTACGCGGACAGGGTCGCCGTCGACGAAGGCCTCGTGCTCCCCATGCCGAGGCGCGTCGACCTCGTCGAGGCGGCCGGCCTCCCCGAAGCCGTCGCGACCGTCTGGTCGAACCTCTTCATGAACGCCGGCCTCAAGGCTGGGGAAACGCTGCTCGTGCACGGTGGCACCAGCGGAGTCGGCACCATCGCCATCCAACTCGCCACCGCCCTCGGCGTCACCGTCTACGCGACCGCCGGCTCACCCCAGAAGGTGGCCGTGACCGAGCATCTCGGCGCCACCCGCGGCATCAACTACCGCGAAGAGGACTTCGTGGACGTCATCGCCGAGGCCACGGACGGCCGCGGCGTCGACGTCATCCTGGACATGGTGGGTGGCGACTACCTCGCCCGCGATGTCACGGCGCTCGCCCCCGGCGGGCGCATCATGGTCATCGCCGCCCAGGGCGGCAATGACGCCACCATCAACGTGGGTCGCCTCATGCAGAAGCGCGGCCGAATCTGGGGCACCACGCTGCGGGCGCGGCCACTGGATGAGCGGCGCGAGATCATCGCGCAGGTCCGCGAGCACGTGTGGCCGCTCGTCGAAGCCGGCAAGGTGCGGCCCCTGCTCGACACGGTTGAGACCCTCGACTTCGCGCACCGCGCCCACCGCCGCATGGAGTCGGGCGACCACGTCGGGAAGATCCTCCTCGCCGTGCGCTGAGCACCCACCTCGTCGCCCGCTGAGCAACATCGGTTGGCGCGCGGATTCAGGGCCGGTTCCACGACTGGACTCACAACCCGACTCAGGACTGGGCCCATGACGGGGCCCACGACTGGAATCAGCATCGCGCGCTGCGCGCTGCGCGCTGCGCGCCGCGCGCCGCGCGCCGCGCGCCGAAAACCGCATTCCTGCAGACGGATCCTGGGTGATTTCGCTGACTTGCATCACCGATCAGGAACGGCAGTTCCGCGTCACCACCTGGCGCCGCGTGAGGGGTTAGAGTCCCGGCATCAGCAAGCGTTCCGGGGGGAGCGCGCCGTTCCGGGGGGAATCATGTGTCGAGTTGATGGCGACCAGTTCGGGTCGAAGAGCGGGGCGAAGACGCCCCCAGGGGCCCAGTCGAGCACAGGTGCCGCGTCGGGCAGAGCGTGTAAGTCGAACGCCGACTACGACCACATCGTCGAGCGAGACACCCTCCCGCGCCCGCGGGCAGGCGACTCGTGGACCCGCGAGCGCGGCTACGCCGTCAAGTTGAGCGGCGACGACTGGCTCTTCTTCACAGCCCTCGAACCCGCCTACGCGTACGGACGCGCGGGCCGCATGTCCACCCGGGCCACCAGCTGGTCGGTGCGAGAAGCGGTCATCGAGGTGAAGCTCGACCAGAGCACAGGCCATGAGGAACGCACACTCCACCTCCTCTTCGGGGCGGACCACGCGTACCGCAGCAAGGCGAGCGATCGGAAGCTGCTCAGCGACTTCGTCGCGGGCGTCACCGGCCGCATCGCGCACTGGCCGATCTCCGCCTGAGCCGGCCTCCGGGTTCGCGCCTGCGAGAATGACGGCATGTCCGAAGCGAAGCGTCGCGTCACCGTTGTCCTGTTCGAGGGGTTCGAACTTCTCGACGTGTTCGGCCCGGTCGAGCTCTTCCGACTCGACCCGTCGCTCTTCGACGTCGAGCTGATCGCCCCGGAAGCGGGACCCGTCCGCAGCTCTCAGGGTGCGGAGGTCGTCGCGACGAGCGGATTCGCCGAGGCCGCGAGCCCCGACATCGTGCTGGTCCCTGGCGGCCAGGGCACGAGACCGCTCGCCGTCGACGCCGACTTCCTGGACTGGCTTGCGACCTGGGCGGCGGATGCGCGGCTCGTGACATCCGTCTGCACCGGTTCCGCGCTCCTCGCGGCCGCCGGCCTCCTCGATGGGTTCCGCGCGACCTCGAACAAACGCGCCTTCGCGTGGGCGTCATCGCACGGCACCACCGTCGACTGGGTGGCGCAGGCGCGCTGGGTGGAGGACGGGAACCGGTGGACCTCATCCGGAATCGCCGCAGGCATGGACATGACGGCGGCGATCATCGCCGCGATCCACGGGCCGGAGGTCGCCGCGCAACTGAGCGACGCCGCAGAACTGGAAGTGCACACCGACGCGAGCTGGGACCCGTACGCCGCGAAGAACGGACTCATCTGATGGCCCTCGAACTCCGCCCGAACTGCGAACGCTGCGACCTAGACCTGCCGCCTCACGCCGAGGCATACATCTGCACCTTCGAGTGCACGTGGTGCCGAGACTGCGTCGCCACGTTCCCGGGACGGGCCTGCCCGAACTGCGGTGGCAACCTCGAACGGAGACCCGTTCGTCCCGCGTCGAAGCTCGCCGCGAACCCCCCGAGCACGGTGCGTGTGCACGCAGGCTCCTAGCGGAAAGTTTCCCCTCGAAGCGGAGCGCGCTGGGCCGGCGCATCTGCCCAGCGCACTCGCTTCCTGCACCATGTCACTCGGCTATGCGCGTACGAGGACCTTCATGCCCTTGCCCGCGCGCAGGCTCTCGATCGCCCCGACCACGTCGTCGACCGCGACGTCGTCAACCCAGCCGTCCGCCGTGTATCCGCCAGCCGCCATCGCCGCGATGACCGCGTCGAAGTCGCTCTGCAGGTAGGCGAGCGTGCCCACGATCGCGGTCTCCCCCATGACAAGCTGCGTCGGCAGGAAGTCCATGGGCCGCTCGTGGATGGCGACGACAACAACTCGGCCGCCTGGCGTGAGGTTCGCGAGCGAGGCCGCCACGGCGGGCCCGACTCCGGCAGCGTCGAACGCCACGTCCACGCCGTCACCGCCCGTGAGCTCAGCGACGCGAGCCGACAGGTCATCCTTCGTGGGGTCGACGAGATTCGAGGCGCCGACGCCGGCGATCGCCGCCCGGCGCCCTTCGCTCGGCTCTGAGACGATGACCGTCTCGATGCCCTTGGCGCGCAGCGCGAACCACACGCCGATGCCGATGGGGCCGGCGCCAGAGATGAGCGCCGTCTGCCCCGCCTGCACACCGCTCTGCTCGACCGCATGCCAGGCCACGGCCATCGGCTCGACAAGCGCCCCCAGGCGCAGGTCGACGTTCTCGGGCAGCACGTGCAGCTTGGTTGCATCCACCGTCGTGAACTCGGCCATGCCGCCGCCGTGCGACGAGAGGCCGTGGAAGCCGATCTTCGTGCACACGTTCGGCTTGCCACGACGGCAGGCGGCGCACTCGCCGCACGCGTAGATCGGCCAGACCGCGACCCTGTCGCCGAGCTGCACCGAGTCGACACCCTCCCCGAGCTCGACCACGGTGCCCGAGAACTCGTGGCCGAGGATCTGCGGCGGCAGCGAACCCGTCACGGGGTGCGGATGCTCGAAGTCGAGGCCGGAGCTCTCCGGCGCGTAGTACACGTGCAGGTCGGAGCCGCAGATGCCCGCATACGCGTTGCGCAGCTTCACCTGGCCGGGACCAGGCGTCGGCTCGGCGACTTCCTCGACGCGCACATCCTCCTTGCCGTGGAACACCGCCGCCTTCATGCGAGGAACTTCCGCAGGTCGGGGTAGCCGGTCGTCGACCAGGCGCCGTCGACGACGAGGTTGTCGCCCGAGATGTAGGAGGCGTCGTCGCTCGCGAGGAACAGCGCGGCGGACGCGATCTCCTCCGGCTGGGCTGCGCGGCGGAACGGGATGCGCTCGTCGTAGGCCTCCTGCACGCCAGGAATGTCGGTGAGCCCCTTTGTGAGCGGGGTCGCGACGAGGCCGGGCGAGACGGCGTTGACGCGGATTCCGTGCTCACCGAGCTCAAGCGCCGCCTGCTTCGTGAGCATGACCGTGGCCGCCTTCGACGCCGTGTAGCCGACACCGAAGTGCATGGGCACAAGCGAGTTGAGGGATGCGACGTTGACGATCACGCCTGGCTTCCCCTCGGCGAGGAACTGGCGGGCGGCGAGGCGCGTGCCGTTGAAGGCGCTGTAGAGGTTGAGGCGGACTGTGAAGTCCCAATCGGCGAACGAGATTTCGGTGAGTGTCCCCGCGCGGGACCCGCCCGCGACGTTGAAGAGCGCATCCAGCGTGCCGAACTTCTCGACGGTCTCGGCGACGAGGCCCGCGAAGTCGTCCTCGTCGGTCACGTCGGTGCGACGACCGGTGACGTTCTCGCCGAACGTTGCGCTCGCGGCCGCGACGAGCTCCGCGTTGATGTCGGCGACGACCACCGAGGCGCCTTCCGCGACGAGGCGCTCCGTGATCTTCGCTCCGATGCCCGAGACACCTCCCGTAACGATCGCGACCTTGCCGGCGAACCGGCCTGGGCTTGGGCTTGGGCTTGGGCCAGCGCTCGGGACAGCGCTTGTGCCAGCGCTCGTGCCCGGTCCGACTGTGGCAGCTCCGCTCGAGCCTGCTTCTTGCGACATTGCTCACTCCGTTCTGCCCGCCGTCGTTGGCGGACGAACCCAGACTACGCCGCCTATCAGTCACCTGTCAGATAGTTTGCCGAGTGGATGCGCAGCACCCCATAGGGTGGGCGGATGGATCCGCGTCAGGCACGAACCCGCACGGCCCTGCGCGCGGCGATCTACGAGCTCGCGGCCGCGCAGCCCATCACCGAGGTGACCGTCGCACAGGTCGCCAGGGCGGCCGGCATCACACGCGACACCTTCTACCGGCATGCCACAGCCCCGGAGGGCCTCCTCGCGGCGTTCCTGGGAGAAGAGATCGACGCGCTCATGGCACCGATGGAGTCGCTGCCCGCCAGCAGCGGCACCGAACTGAGCGTCTTCGACGAGCCAGAACGTCAACTCCTGCGGCACGTCGCACGCCACGCAGAGATCTACCGCAACGCCATGACCCCTCGGTTGACCGGGCCAGTTCGCGACACCCTCGTCGACCGCATCGAGGCCGGCCTCCTCGCCCACCTCGAGCGGCACGCGGAGATCGCGCCGGCCGCCCAGCCTGGCATCGCCCGCGAGCGCCACTTCCGCCTCCTCGTCGCCTACGCGGGCGGCGGAACCGTGAGCGCCATCGAAGCGTGGCTCCGCGAGGGAGACCTCAGCGATGTGGATGCGGCAGCCCGCACGATCATCGCCGCATCGCCGGACTGGTGGCTCGGCCGCGCCTGACACGGCCGTGAGCCCCTCCCTGCGCCTTGTGCCACGTGCCGTGTGCCATGTGCCATGTGCCTTTTGCCCCGAGTCCCGTGCTCTGTGCTCTGTGCCCTTGTGCTCTGTGCCCTGTGCTCTGTGCTCTTGTGCCCTGTGCTCTTGTGCCCTGTGCCCTCTGCGTTTCTCGTTCGTGGCAGAGGGCTGGGAGTTGCATGACCATGCCCCTGGGACTCCTCGCCCACGAATCCCGGCGGCTAGCGTCGCTCTGATGACCCCCACCTCGAATGGCGACGCTTCGTCAACAGGCCAGGCTGCGCAGCCCACCCGCCCGAAGCAGAAGAAGGAGCAGGAGCCGCGGCACGAGCCCAAGCAAGCGCCGACGCTCACCACGTACCGCGTGCTCGTGATCGGCGGCGGCAACGCGGGCCTGTCCGTCGCGGGGCGCCTCCAGCGAGCCGGCATCGAGGGCGTGACCGTCGTCGAGCCGCGTGAGCACCATGTCTACCAGCCGCTCCTCTCTCACGTGGCGGGCGGCACTGCGAAGGCAAGCCAGGCCACGCGGCCGCAGGCGGACGTCATGCCGGGCGGTGTGGCGCTCCTCCGCGACGCTGTCGCGTCCGTCGAACCTGAGACGTCGTCCGTTGTGCTCTCCTCCGGGAGGCGCGTCGGCTACGAGCACCTCATCGTCTGCCCCGGCATCCAGCAGGACTGGGACTCGACTCCCGGTCTCCGTGCCGCCCTCGCCGCCCCGAGCACCGCATCCAGTTACGAGATCGGGCTCGCCGACAAGACCTCCCGCATCCTCCGGGACCTGCGCGGTGGCACGGCCGTGTTCGTGCAAGCGCCGGAGCCCGCGTCGTTCGCCGGGGCCATTCAGAAACCGATGTACCTCGCCTGCGACTACTGGCGGTCGCGTGGCCTGCTCGACCGCATCCGGGTTGTGCTCGTGCTGCCCGACGCGTCCCCACTTGGCGTCCCGGAGATCGACGAAGAACTTGAGCGACGGATCGCTGACTACGGCATCGAAGTACGCCGCGAGACTCGACTGCGTGAGGTGCTCGGCGACGCGAAAATCGCGGTGCTCGCAACGCCTGCTGACTCAGGGACAGGGACAGGGACAGGGACAGGGACAGGGACAAACGCACCCACAGGGACAGCCACAAAAACAGGCGCAGGCGCAGAACCCGAGCGCATCCCCTACGACGCGCTCATCGTCGAGCCACCGCAGCGCGCCCCCGAGTGGGTCACCGACTCGGGCCTCGCCGGTGCGGTCACCGGGGAGGAAAGCGAGCGCGGGTTCGTGGACGTGGACCCGCGCACGCTCCAACACCGCCGGTTCGCGAACGTCTGGGCGCTCGGCGACGCGGCCGTCTCGCGCAGCCAACGCTCCGGCGGCGCGCTCCGGAAGCAGACAAAAGCGCTCGCCGAGAACCTCGTGAGCGTGCTCCGCGAGGAGGCGCCGCAGAGCCAGTACGACGGTTACACCGTCGCCCCGTTCACCGTGTCGCGGTCGAGTGTCGTGTTCGCTGAGTTCGACGACAGCGGCAAGCAGCGTCCGAGCATCCCCTTCTGGAAGGGCCTCGCCCGCGAACGCCACCTCACGTGGGTCTTCGACCGCCACGTGCTGCCCTGGGTCTACTGGAACCTCATCCTGAAGGGGCGCGCGTAGCCGCTCGAAGGTTGACCCCGCGGGTCACTCCAGTCGAAGGACGCGGCTCGCGCCCGTCGGGTAGTTGGGGCACCCCGCTGAGCGCACAGCGTTATGAACGCACAGCACTACAAGCACAGCGCTAGGTGCGCGGCTCCCAGTCGACCCAGTCGTAGCCGACGTCGTCGCAGGCGTCATCCACCTCGTCGAGCGCCGCTTCGATGGTTCCCGAATCTGGGGCGGCCGCGTGAGCCTTCGCCGCATCCCAGATGAGCCAGTCGTCTCGGTCGGAGGCACGCCCCGTGAACGTGAACACGAGACGGCCGACGGCATCGGCGACAGCCGGGTCGGAAGCGGCGGCGTCCCGCGACGCGAGCAGCTGGTCGACGGCGGCAGTGAACTGGGCCCCGGCCTCCTCGTCGCCGTCGAAGCGCGCGCCATCCGCAGACAGTGAGAACATCGCATCCGTCGCGGCGTTGGCGTCCTGACACACAAGCGCGTCACCCTCGAGCCCCTCAGCGAGCGGGAAGACCGTCGGCGCGGGGGTTGCGGGCGCCGCCGTCGCGAGCGCCTCAGCACTTTCGGATGCGGCAGGTGACTCGGACGGCCCCGACCCGATGCGCTCCGCGAGCGTGCATCCGCTCAACAGGACCCCAGCCGCGAGTGCACCCGCGGCACTCAGAACAATCGATCGTGGACGCAACGTCTCCCCCAGGGCTCTCGGCAACCGTTCCACCCTACGAGCTGCCCCTGAACTCGAGCCAGACAACCTCGCGACAAGCAGACTCGAGCCAGACAACCTCGAAACAAGCAGACCCGAGCCAGACAACGTCGAAACAGTCCAGCCAGAAACCGACGAGCCTGAAACCGACCAACCTGAAACCGCAAACAAAAAAGGCCCGCTTTCGCGAGCCTTTCCTGCATCTGTCTCAACACAGAGCTTCGTACCGAAGTACTGTGCGCCCGAAGGGATTCGAACCCCTAACCTTCTGATCCGTAGTCAGATGCTCTATCCGTTGAGCTACGGGCGCCGGGTCTTTCGCCTGCGCGATTGACCAGGGGATAGCTTACACACGACCTCGATGGTCCGCAAACCCGGCGGGTCGCGCCCCGTTCGGGCGATGCAACGAACGATGCCCGCGCACCCATGCAGTCGCACAGTGCCGAGTCTGAGCCCCCGGAGTACCCTCGAACGAGTGACCCGCGACCGCAACAGCACCCCGAAGCCCCCGTCCACAGGCAATCCCTGGCTCGGTCACCTCGGCGGGTCTCGCGACTATCGGCGGATCCAGCTCGCGATGCTGTGCGCCGGGTTCGCGACGTTCGCGCAGCTCTACGCCCCGCAGGCGCTCCTGCCGGAGATCTCGACGACCTTCGCGATCGACCCGGCGACAGCAGCGCTCATGGTCTCGATGGGCACCCTCGGCGTCGCGGTCTCGGTGCTCCCCTGGTCGATCGCGGCCGACCGAATGGGGCGGGTTCGCGCCATCACGATCTCCATCTCAAGCGCCACCGTGCTTGGCCTGCTCATGATCCTCATGCCGAGCTTCGAGCTCGCCCTCGTGCTGCGCCTCCTCGAAGGGCTTGCCCTCGGCGGCGTACCCGCCTGCGCCATCGCCTACCTGAACGAGGAGCTGCACCCCACGGCCGCCGCGGGGGCAGCTGGCACATTCGTTGCGGGCAACACGCTCGGCGGTCTCGGCGGGCGCATCGTCCCGACCCCGGTCGCCGAGCTCCTCGACTGGCGACTCGGGCTCCTCACGGTGTCGCTCATCTCCGTCGCCATGGCGGTGCTCTTCATCTGGCTCATCCCGAAGCCCCGCGGGTTCGCGCCGCTCGCGAAGCACGCAGGCGGCACCCTCGGCGCGAGCATCGGGCGCGCCTGGAAGGCCATCACCGCGCACCTCTCCAGCACCAGGATGCTGGGCCTCTTCGCGCAGGGCTTCTTCCTCATGGGCGGGTTCGTCGCCGTCTACAACTTCCTCGGCTTCCACCTCACCCAGTCCCCTTACTTCCTGCCCGTCTGGCTCGTGTCGCTCGTCTTCGTGACGTACCTGGCAGGGTCCTTCTCGTCGCCCTTCATCGCGCGCCTCGCGGGCCGCCACGGCCGGAAGATCGTGCTGCTCGCATCCACCGCCGTCTCGCTCGGCGGCCTCGCCCTCACCCTCGCACCGCAGCTGTGGCTCGTCATCGCGGGCCTGGCGATCTTCACGGCCGCCTTCTTCGGAGCGCATTCCGTGGCCGTCGGCTGGGCCGGCGCCTACCCGACCCGGGGCCGAGCCCAGGCGACTGCCCTGTACAACCTCGGCTACTACGGCGGTTCGAGCATCTTCGGGTTCCTCGGCGGCGTCTTCTTCCAGCACTTCGACTGGCCGGGCGTCATCTGGATGGTCGGCGGCCTCACCATCATCGCCGGGCTGCTTGCCCTCTTCCTGCTCCCCTGGAAGGGCGAGACCGCGGCAACCCAGGCCATCCGCGTGCCGTAGCCGGCCGGGGCAAGAGAAGTCAGAAGAAGTGGGCGGAGGCGAGGCTGGGGCGGCCGGGCAGCGAGCAGCCAGGTAGCCGGGCCGCCGGGCAGCGAGCAGGGCGCGTCAAGCCCGCTCATACGCGTCAAGGCGCTGACGGCGTCGCACGACCGCAACCGCAACTTCACGTAATCGTCACAGGCAACCCCGCGCCGAGCCTGCGAAGGTAAGCGCCGGGGTGCGACTCTTGTTGGAGAGGCTCGCGCCTTCGTCTTGCACGTCTCAACGCCCGGCAGCTCGAGCCTCAACCCATCCCGCACCGACACAGAAGGAGGGCACATGACCACGACGCCCGCCTCCACCAGCACTCCGACGTTCGACGGCGCCACTCAGCTCGCCGCAGTGAGCCGATCGGTGCGGATGCAGGAACTCGACGGCCACGACGGGGTTGTCATCACCCTCACACAGACGTTCGCCGCGAAGCGAAGCGCACTGTGGTCAGCGGCGACCGAGATCGCTCGCCTCGCCCAGTGGTTCGCTCCCGTCGACGGAAGCCTCCGCCAGGGCGGCACCTACCAGGTGCAGGACAACGCACACGGGCACATCACCGGTTGCCACGCGCCCGACTCCTTCACGGCGACGTGGGAGTACGACGGTGAGCACTCGCACATCGAGGTGCTCTTCGCGAAGGTCGACGAGACGCACGCCACGCTCACCCTCGAGCACCACTCCCCCACCGACGAGGAGACCTGGCCGAAGTTCGGCGTCGGCGCGACAGGAATCGGCTGGGACCTCAGCTTCGCGAGCCTCGCCCACCACCTCAAGACCGGCGCGAGCGTGCCCCTCGAAACAACACCCTGGGTGCAGAGCGATGACGCCCGCACGTTCCTCGTGCTCAGCGCAGAGGCGTGGGCGGATGCATCCATCGCGGCAGGCTCGGACGAGGCAGACGCCCGCGCCGCGCAGAAGCGCACCACGGACGCCTACCTCGACGGCCTCAACGCCTGAGCCACGCCTGAGCCACGCCTCGGCGCGGTCCCCGACGAACTCCGTCGACTTCGAAGCGCGTTACGCCTTGAAGAGTTTCAGCTCGTCGGCCGTGAAGTAGTTCTGCGTGACGGCGCTAATCAGCACAAGGTACTTCCCGCGCTTTTCGTCGAACGACGTCACCGTGCCGACGTTGCCCGTCATCGTCGCCCCCGTGATCTGCACCGTGTCTCCGACCTTGAATTCAGCCATGATTTCTCCCCCGTGTTACTTCAGAATTACTTCTGTTTTCGCGACTCTCTGCCGCCTTTCCGACGGTAGTTGCTGCTCAAGTCGCGCAGCCAGTGCCGTGGGTCACCTTGTGCCGTGACATTTGTCACGGACGTTGGAGGCATCGGGTTGCGGCGCTGTTCCTCAGTCGAGTCGGCGCGGGCCTGAGCCACCGCCGGCGAGCGCATCGTCTGGGTTGAGGAGCCCGCAGGCCTTCATGGAGAGGCAGCCGCAGCCAATGCATCCCATGAGCTCCCGCTCGAGGCGCTCGATCCCCCGGCGCCGTTCCTCGAGGGTTCGTTTCCAGCGGCGCGACGCACGCTGCCAGTCGTCCTGGCTCGGCGTCGCGTCGCGGGGCAGGTCAGCAAACGCGTCTTGGACATCGGAGAGGGGGATGCCGAGGCGTTTCGCGACCGAGATGAGCGAGACACGGCGGATCATGTGCCGCGCGTACCGGCGCTGGTTGCCCGTCGTCCGCACGGCCGCGATGAGCTCGAGCTCCTCGTAGAAGCGCAGAGCGGATGCGGCGACTCCGGTTCGGCGCACCATCTCGCTGACCGTGAGCAGCTCGTCGGAGGCGCGACCCGAGTCCCCAGTCGCGCTGCGGGCGCGCTCGCGCGCCTCTGTGTCCTTGCGTGTCTCGCTCACAGTGAAATCCCACCGCTCGAATTGACTTCAACCATACTTGAGGTTCTAGCCTCGTAGAAAGAACACAGAAGCAATCCAGATCACCGTCCTCAAGAACAGGCAGAGAGCTCCCTCGATGACAGAACCCGCCTCCGAGGCCCCGACCCAAGCAGCGCTGAGCCAAGCGGCGTTGGCCGAAGAATTCAAGACCGCCTTCCGGGAACACCCCGCAGCCGTCGCGATCATCGCCGCCCAGACAGCGATCGGCCCAGTCGGCCTCACCGCCTCGAGCGTCAGCTCCGTCGCCGTCGACCCCGCCACACTCTCGTTCTCGGTGACTCGAGCTACGGGCAGCGCCGGCGGACTCCTCGAGGCAGGCGACGTCACCGTGAATCTCCTCAGCCTCGAGCAGGAGCAACTCGCCCTCGACTTCGCCCGCAGCGGTGCCCCACGCTTCACCCCCGAGCAGGGCTGGGACCATTTCGCCACCGGCGAGCCCTACCTCCCTCAGGCGCGGGAGACACTGCGCTGCCGCATCGCCAGTACCGTCAAGGTCGGAGGCTCGACGATCGTGCTCGCCGAAGTCCTCGAAGTCCTCCACGGCAGCAGCGTCCCGCCACTCATGTACCAGAACCGGCGATTCGGTCGCCTCGACGCCGCGTCATTCGACCAGTAGAGAGCGTGTCATTTGACCAGCAGAGACCGCGTCGCTTGACCAGCAGAGACCGCGATTAGCAGGCGTTCACCTCAGACCATCCTGAACCAATCCACGAAATACGAAAGAAAGAGGGCCAGACAATGACCGCTTATACCCTTCCCGACCTCGCCTACGACTACTCCGCACTCGCTCCGAGCATCAGCGGCGAGATCATGGAACTGCACCACTCGAAGCACCACGCCACTTACGTGAAGGGCGCCAACACGGCGCTCGAGCAGCTCGCGGAGGCTCGCGAGAGCGGCAACCTCGCGAACGTCAACAAGCTCGAGAAGGACCTGGCCTTCAACCTCGGCGGCCACGTCAACCACTCCATCTTCTGGACGAACCTCTCCCCGAACGGCGGCGGCCAGGCGACCGGTTCGCTCGCCACCGCGATCGACGAGCAGTTCGGCTCCTTCGACAAGTTCGTCGCGCAGTTCACTGCCGTCGCACTCGGCGTGCAGGGCTCCGGCTGGGCAGTGCTCGCCTACGACGTGCTCGGCGAGCAGCTCGCGATCTTCCAGCTCTTCGACCAGCAGGGCAACGTTCCATTCGGGCTCGTCCCGCTGCTCATGCTCGACGTCTGGGAGCACGCGTACTACCTCGACTACCGCAACGTGCGCGCCGACTACATCAAGGCGTTCTGGAACATCGCTGACTGGGACAACGTGCAGCAGCGTTACGACGCAGCGACGACGAAGACAAACGGCCTCATCACGCTCTAGCCTTTCCGCGCTCAGGAGCACGTTCGGGATGCGCAGCCTTTGGGCGCGCATCCCGAACGTCGTTCCTGGCCCTTCGCCACGTTCAGGCGATTTCGCCGTACACAGACACGCTTTCCTGGTAAAAGACCCGGGGCGTTTGCAGTTTCCTACACGCCCCCTACTGTGATCTCCGAGGCACTGCATCACCTCCGATGCGGGCCGGACGTTTCACCCATAAAAGAGGGATCCCATGGACTACTGGTCTAATTTCTGGAACATCATCTGGTACGGCTTCACGTTCTTCGTGTTCATCGCCTACATCATGGTGATCTTCTCGATCTTCAGCGACATCTTCCGCGACCATAAGCTCAAGGGTTGGCACAAGGCGCTCTGGATCGTCTTCATCTTGGTCTTCCAGGTTGTCGGCCCCATCGTGTACCTCATCGTGCGCGGTGCAGGCATGGGCCAGCGCCAGGCGCAGGCGATCAAGGCCGCGCAGGACGCACAGGAGAGCTACATCCGCGACGTTGCACAGGTCTCACCGGCCGACGAAATCGCGAAGGCGAAGGCCCTCCTCGACTCTGGCGCCATCACGCAGAGCGAGTACGAGACGCTCAAGGCGAAGCACATCAACGCCTAGGACCCTCGTCACACAACGCGCTCGAAGCCTGAGGCGCGGCGGGGCGGTGGATGCATGCATCCACTTCCCCGCCGCGCCTCAGTAGTCTCGGTGGCATGATCGGGCAGTTCTTCGCAGGCGTCAGCGCGCTCTTCCAGGGCTTCGGGTACTGGAGGAAGAAACCGCACCTGATGCTGCTCGGACTCATCCCGGCGCTCATCGTGTTCCTGCTGGTGGGCGCCGCGCTCGTGACGCTGCTGTTCTTTGTCGATGACATCGTCGAGTGGGCAACCCCGTGGACCTCCACCTGGGATGAGCTGTGGCGCAACACGCTCCGCATCGCCTTCATGACCCTCATCGTCGCGGGTGGCGTCTTCCTCTCGATCACGACGTTCACGGCCATCACCCTCACCGTCGGCGACCCGTTCTACGAGCGAATCTGGCTGAGCGTCGAGCGCGACCTCGGCGACGAGAACCCCGGAGAGGGGCTCGGCATCTTCGCTGCGGTCAAGGGCAGCCTGTGGCTTGTCGGCATGGGCATCCTCGCCGCCATCGTGGTGGCCATCATCGGCGTCATCCCGCTTGTTGGCTCAGTCACCGCGGCCGTCGTCGGCGTGGCACTCAACGGGACTGTGCTCTCCAGAGAGCTCACCGGCAGGGCACTGGATGCGCGTCGCCTGCTCGGCGAGCAGCGGGCAGCCGTCATCCGCGGCAACCGAGCCCAGCTGCTCGGATTCGGTGTCGCCACACAACTGTGCTTCATGGTCCCCGGCGGCGCGGTCTTCACGATGCCGGCAGCCGTCGCGGGTTCGACGGTGCTCGCGAGGCGACTGCTCGACGAACGCGGCCTCACGAGTGTCGGCAGCCGCGAGGGCGCGCCGGAGCTCGGCAGACCCGCACAGCGCCAAATTCCGCACTAGCCACCGCACTAGGCACCGCGCCAGGCACCGCGCTCAAGACCGCGCTTGCCGAATCCGCGATGTTGCGGTTAGAGTTCGAGGCGACTGCGGGCCTGTTACTCAGCGAGGCAAGAACCCACGTCACAGCTCCCGAGTGGAGCTGACGCAACGCACTGCGAGCATTGCTGCTCCGCAGGGCGTCGACCTCGCTATCTGTTCTTGCACCGTCATGTCGTCAGGCTCTCCGCTCGGGAACGTCCCCATCCCAAGCATCAATGGAGAATGCCATGGCTGAAGCAGTCCGCAACTATCCCAGGCTCGCAGGCGAGATCGTCGATCTTGTCGGCGGCGAGAAGAACATCCAGTCGGCGTCGCACTGCGCGACGAGGCTCCGACTCGTCCTGAACGACACCCCGGCCGGCGCCAAGGACAAGGTCGCCGCGCTCCCCGGCGTCATCACCGTCGTCGAGGCAGGCGGCCAGTTCCAGGTCGTCATCGGCTCGCACGTCGGCGAAGTGCACGAGGCGCTCATGTCGAACGCCAACATCTCCAACAACGTGCCGGAGACGACGGCCCACAAGCCGTCCATCCTGAACCGCGTCATCGCGACCATGTCGGCCGTGTTCGCGCCGTTCGTGTACATCCTCGCCGCTGCTGGCCTCCTGCAGGGTGCGCTCATCATCACGCGCATGATCTGGCCGGCGTTCGAGGACACGGGCACCGACCTCGTGCTCACGTTCATCTCGTGGACGCCTTTCGCGTTCCTCCCGATCTTCATCGCCATCACCGCGTCGAAGCACTTCAAGGTCAACACGTACATCGCCGTGCTCTGCGCCGCCGCCATCATGAACCCTGACTGGGCGGCGCTCGCTGGCCGCATCCAGGAGGGCGAGAACATCGACTTCCTCGGCATCGCACTCAACTCGACGACCTACGCGTCGTCGGTGCTGCCCCCGCTGATCCTCGTCTGGGTGCTCTCCTACCTCGAGCGCTTCCTCAACAAGTACCTCCGCGGCGTCGCACAGGCCCTCCTCGTGCCGCTCATCTCGGTCGTCGTCATGGTCCCGCTTGTCCTGCTCGTCATCGGCCCGCTCTCCGCTGCAGGCGCGTCCGGTGTCGCCAACGGCTACAACTGGCTCGTCGAGATCGCGCCCGCCGTCGCAGCCGCAATCATCGGCGGCTTCTGGCAGGTCGCCGTCATCTTCGGCGTGCACTGGGGCGTCACGCCGTTTGTGCCCGACAACTTCGACCGCTTCGGCCAGGACTCGTTCCAGGCGTTCCAGACCGCTGCCGTCATCGCGCAGGTCGGCGCCGCGTTCGGCGTCTTCCTCAAGACTCGCAACAGGGAGCTGCGCGGCGTCTCCGGCTCCGCAGCCGTCACGGGTATCTTCGGCATCACCGAGCCCACGATCTACGGCGTCACGCTGCGCCTGAAGCGCCCGTTCCTCCTCGCCTGCATCGCCGGCGCGGCAGGAGCGATCGTCATCTCCATCTTCGGCTCCCGCTACTACGCGTACGCGGGCCTGCCCGGAATGCTCACGATCGTCAACGCGATCAGCCCCGACGGCAGCAACCCGAACTCGTTCATCGGCATGATCGTCGGATGCGCGGTCGCGTTCCTCGGAGCCGCGGCGCTCGTGTACTTCGTCGGCTTCAAGGACATCGTCGCTGAGAACCTCCCCACCAACGACCTCGACCAGGCTCGCCCCGCCGACCCCGAACAGAACACCCGCTTCGAAGCGGCCCTCGCGTCGGCCTCGAACACGAGCATCGTCGCGAGCCCGCTCGAGGGCCAGGTGCTGACCCTCGCCGAGGTGCCAGACGAGGTCTTCTCGGCTGGCGTCATGGGATCCGGCGCGGCAATTGACCCCGCCGGACACCAGGTATTCGCGCCCTTCGACGGCAAGGTCGTCTCCGTCTTCCCGTCGAAGCACGCGATCGGCCTCATCTCCACCGACGGCGTCGAGGTGCTCATCCATGTCGGCATCGACACCGTCCAGTTGAACGGCCAGCACTTCACCGCTCACGTCTCCGAGGGAGCCGAGGTCAAGCAGGGCGACCTGCTCCTCGAGTTCGACGCCGTCGCGATCAAGGCAGAGGGCTACTCCCTCATCACCCCCGTCCTCATCACCAACTCCGGCAGCTACAGCGATGTCGTCGCGACCGGTGCGGGAGCAGTCGCGGTCGGCGACCAGCTCGCCGTCGCCGTCGCATCCGCATCCAGCACCACCTCCACCACCCCTGCCACCAACTGACCAGAACCCCCGTCAAGAACACCGTCGCGAACACCAACGCGAACACCGACGAGAACACCGACGAGAAAGGCACTCATCACAATGAGCAGACTCCCAAGCGACTTCCTCTGGGGCGGCGCCGTCGCAGCCCACCAGCTCGAGGGCGGGTGGGATGCGGACGGCAAGGGCCCAAGCGTCGTCGACGTCCTCACCGCGGGTGAGCACGGCGTGCCCCGCCGCATCACCGACTCCGTCGAGGCCAGCGAGTTCTACCCGAACCACGAGGCCATCGACCACTACCACCGGTACCGCGAGGACATCGCGCTGCTGGCCGACATGGGCCTCAAGTGCTTCCGCACGTCCATCCAGTGGACCCGCATCTTCCCGAAGGGCGACGAGCTCGAACCGAACGAGGCCGGCCTGAAGTTCTACGACGACCTCTTCGACGAGCTGCTCAAGCACGGCATCGAGCCCGTCGTCACGCTCTCGCACTTCGAGGTGCCCCTGCATCTCGCCCGCGAGTACGGCGGCTTCCGCAACCGTGCACTCGTCGGCTTCTTTGAGCAGTTCGCGAAGGTGTGCTTCGAGCGGTACGCGACGAAGGTCAAATACTGGATGACGTTCAACGAGATCAACAATCAGCTCGACACCCGCAACGAGCTGTTCCTGTGGACCAACTCGGGAGTGCTCCTCACGCCGGAGGACAACCCACGCGAGGTCGTGCTGCAGGTCGCGCACAACGAGCTCCTCGCGTCCGCTCTCGCGGTGAAGGCCGGCCACGACGTCGACCCGACCCTGCAGATCGGCGGCATGATCGCGCACGTGCCGATCTACCCGTACTCGTGCAACCCGGCCGACGTGCTGGAGGCGCAGATCTCAAGCCGAGACCGCTTCCTGTTCCCTGACGTGCACGTGCGCGGCCACTACCCGGCCTACGCGGTGCGGGAGCGCGAACGCGAGGGCTACGACATCGGCTGGCAGGATGGCGACGCCGAGATCCTCGCCGCCGGCACCGTCGACTACCTCGGCTTCAGTTACTACATGTCGACGGTCGCGAAGGCCGACGTGCAGAACGACGAGAAGATCTTCAACGGCGGCCTCGCGAACTCCGTCCCGAACCCGTACGTGACGGCGAGCGACTGGGGCTGGCAGATCGACCCGATCGGCCTCCGCTACGCCCTCAACGTGCTCACGGAGCGCTACGAGCTGCCCCTCTTCATCGTCGAGAACGGCTTCGGCGCGATCGACGTCGTGAACGAAGACGGCGCGATCGACGACGACGCGCGCATCGAGTACCTGAAGGCGCACATCGAGCAGGTGGAGCTCGCCGTCTCCGAAGACGGGGTCGACCTCATGGGCTACACCCCGTGGGGCATCATCGACGTCGTCTCGTTCACGACCGGAGAGATGAAGAAGCGCTACGGCATGATCTACGTCGACCGCGACAACGCCGGCAACGGCACCATGGAGCGCTCGAAGAAGAAGTCGTTCAACTGGTACGCGGGCGTCATCAGCGCCAACGGCACCGGAATCTAGTGTCGCTCCCGGGGACCCCGCAGGTCGGGGTCCCCGGGAAACCCACTCAGACTGCGTCCGAGCGGACGTAGTCTTCATCTGTGCGCGCGGCAGGAACCGTGAACTGCCGAGTGCCGAACCAGAGAACTTGAGGAGGGGAGACCCGATGACGAAGACGCAGACGGGGACCCTGCTGAGGGTGTTGAACAACAACGCCATCATGGTCGACGCCGCAGGCGACCGAGTCATCCTGCTCGGCCGCGGCATCGGCTTCGGCAAGCGCCTCGGCGACGCCGTCGACCTCGAGGCCGCCACCGAGTCGTTCTCTCCCTCCACAGCGCTCGAGCTTCGCCAGCTCGCCGACTTCGCCAGGGAGATTCCGCTCGAAGTGTTCCGCGTCGCGCGGAGGGCCGTCGACCACGCCGAAACCGTAGGCGACGTTCGGCCGAGCCAAGCGCTGCTTCTCTCAGTTGCCGACCACCTGCACTTCGCGGTCGTCCGCGCCCAGACTGGCTTACGCGTCGACTTCCCACTCAAGTGGGAAATAGCCCAGCTGTATCCGCGTGAGACCCAGCTTGGTCAGGCGACGGTCCGGTTCGCCAACGAGGAACTCGACGACGCGTCCGCCATCGACGCCGACGAGGCCACCGCATTCGCGATGCACTTCGTCAACGCGCAGTTCGCGAAGTCGGACACCTCGCAGACCGTGGCCATGACCAAGACCCTGCAGAGCGTTGTCGACGTCGTCACCGAGACCCTGGGGGCGGATGCGACTGCCGACCCCACGAACGTCGCCCGCTTCGTCACGCACCTGCGATACCTGTACGCGCGCATGACCACGCGCACGCAGCTCGACAGCGCTCCGCCGCAGCTCTTCACGGCCATCCGGGACTCGTACCCCGAGATCGTCGCGACGAGCGACCGAGTGCGCGACATCATCGAGGCGCAGGGCGGCAAGCTCAGCGAAGCCGAGGTCTGCTACCTCGAGATCCACCTCGCGCGCCTTTCGACGAGCGGCCGGGAGCCGCAGGCGGCTGCGCCCGCGGACGTGCCGCCCGCGTAGACGGACCGGACCCCGCGCGCACCGCCGAACCGCGGGCTGCTCGGGGCATGTTCCGCTGCTCCGCCCACCCCATCGCCCGTCATTTCGAGATGGGTTCCACGCTTCGGGATGGCTTGCAACCCATCCGCGTGCGTGAAAGCCATCCCCAGTCTCACGATGCGGGCATGCGCGCCGGCGTCGGCGAGCGGCGCGTGACTTGCGCTGCGGTTAGCGCTGTTTCGCGACAGCGCGGCCGAGGCGGGCGGCGCCCTCCTGCAGTCGCTCGATGGGGGTGTCGCCGTAGGAGAGGCGGAGTCGGCGGTCGGCGTCCGTGCCTGGACCAGACGGGAAGAACGAACCCCGCTGGTAGCTGATGCCCTCGGCCGTCGCGTCGTCCGCGAGCTTGTCGGCGTCGATCGAGTCGTCCGCGATCCGCGGCCACAGGAACAGGCCGCCCTCTGGTGCGTCGATCTCGAAGACCCCGGGGGACTCGGCTTCGAGGGCCGCCGCCAGCCCATCCGCCCGCTCCCGGTACAGGGCGCGCGCCGAGGCGAGCGTGTCGTCGAAGAACGTGGGCGTCGTCCCGAGCAGCTCGGCGACCGCGTGCTGCACGAGCTGCGAGGAGTGCGAGTCCTGGCGGGCGCGCAGCGACACGAAGTCGGGTAGGAGCCGCTCGGGCAGCACGATCCAGCCGAGGCGCAGGCCAGGGCCGAGCGTCTTCGTGAACGTGTTGATGTGGATCACGTGCGACGAGTTGTTGAAGACCTCGAAGTCGAGTTCCTCGCCGCGGAAGCCGAGCTCCCGGTACGGGTTGTCGGCGAGCAGAATGAAGTTGTACTGCTCTGCGAGGCGCACGAGCTCGCGGCGACCCTCGAAGGTCAGGCTGTGCTGCGACGGGTTGTGGAAGTCGGGCACCGTGTAGACAGCCGCCGGGCGCACGCCCGCGATGAGGTGCGCCTCCAGCTCGGCAACATCGAAGCCGTCACGGCCGACCGTGATCGGCAGGATCTTGGCATCCGAGAGCTCGAGCCCTCGAAGGAACAGCGGGAAGATCGGGTTGTCGACGGCGACAAGTCCACCGCGCTCGACGACAAGCTGCACGGCGAGCGAGATGCCGTGGAATCCGCCGTTCGTGATGAGGATGCGCGACACCGGCACGCCCTCGCGAGCGGCGATCCACTCGCGGAGCGCTGGGACCCCCTCGGTGCGCCCGTACTGCAGCGCAGGCACGCCGGGCACCGAGAGGACGCGCGCGGTGGCCTCGGCCAGCTCGGCCGAGGGCAGCACCGACGGGTCTGGGATGCCTCCGAGCAGCTCGATGGCGTCGGGGTGGCGGTCGCGCAGCGTCGCGTCGCCGAAGCCCTTTGGGGCTGTGAAGGCGCGGGCGAGTTCGGTCGAGGTCCACGTCGGGGGCGCTGATGCTGCCGACGTCTCGGTGAGGTTCTGGTGAGTGGCGGTCGTCGTCATCGTGTGTCGCTCTCTCTCGCGCGGGCGGTCAGACCCGGTCAGATCAGAAATTCTTGAAAGGGCTCACCCGCGACGCGGGCGTGCCGGTGCGCATCAGACGAGCGCCGGGACCTGCTCGGCCGGTGTTGCGGTCGCCAAGACCGCGTGGCCGTAGCTCGGTGTTGGGATCGCGTCGATGAGCGCCCGCGTGTACGGCTGCTCTGGATGCGCGAGCACCTCGGCGACGCGCCCCGACTCGACGACCTTGCCGCCCTGCAGCACCGACACCGTGTCCGCGACCTGGCGCACAAGCGCGAGGTCGTGCGAGACGAACAAGTAGGTGAGGCCAAGCTGGGCCTGCAGCTGGAACAGCACCTCGAAGATCTCCGCCTGCACGGTCACATCGAGCGCCGAGGTGGGCTCGTCGAGGACCAGGACGTCGGGTCGCAGCACGAGTGCGCGCGCGATCGCGACGCGCTGGCGCTGCCCGCCGGACAGCGCCGAGGGTTTCCTCGACAGGTACTCCGCGCCCAGCCCCACCGACGCGAGCGCGGCCCGCGCCTTCTCGGCACGCTCCCGCTTATCGCCGACCTTGTAGCGATCGAGCGGCTCGCGCACGAGGCGCTCCACACGCCACGTCGGGTCGAGGGACGTGAACGGGTTCTGGTAGACGAGCTGCAGATGGCGGCGGATCTCGCGCAGCTGCTTCGGCGTGCTGCCGTCGACCCGCTCGTCACCGACTCGCACCTCGCCGGAGTCCGCCTCTTCGAGTCCGAGGAGGATGCGAACGGCGGTCGTCTTGCCTGAGCCAGACTCCCCCACGAGCGCGTGAGTGGTGCCCGCCTTGACCGAGAACGAGACGCCGTCCAGGGCCGCGACGCGACGCTCGCCGACCGAGAAGCTCTTCGAGACACCCGTCACCGCAACCTGATCCGAGCTCCCGCCACGGCTGTCCCGTTGCAGCAGGGAACCGTACCGGTCGGGGTTCAGCGCCGGCGCATCCTGACGCAGTCTTACCGTGTACGGCGACGTCGACTCGGTGAACACCCGCTCGGTGGGGCCCGACTCCTGAACCTCGCCGCCCTTGAGCACCACGATCTGCTGCGTGCGCTCCGCCGCGATCGCGAGGTCGTGCGTGATGAGCACAAGCCCGATGCCGAGCTCGCTCTGCAGTTCGCTGAGGACCTCAAGGATGCGCTTCTGGATGGTCACGTCGAGGGCGCTTGTCGGCTCGTCGGCGATGAGCAGGTCGGGGCTCGGCAGCACGGCGAGGCCGATGAGCACACGCTGCAGCATGCCGCCGGACAGCTGGTGCGGGTACGACTCGTAGACGCGCCTGGGATCGGGCAGCCCGACCCGCTCGAAGGTCGCGAAGATGAGCTCGCGCTGCTCGTCGCGCGACAGCCCATCGACGAGGTCGGCGGCCTCGTGGGCCTGCGAGCCGATCGTGCGCACCGGGTTGAGGGCGTTCGCCGGGTCCTGTGGCACGAAGCCGATGCGCGTGCCCCGCAGCGGCCGGAACTGGCGCGGCGAGTAGGCGAGCACATCCCTGCCCTCGAAGCGGATGCTGCCGGCAGCCTTACCGCCGTCCGGAAGGAGGCGGAGGATCGCGCGGGCGATCGTCGATTTACCCGACCCCGACTCCCCGATGAGCGCGAGGCTCTCGCCGCGGTTGAGGGTGAAGCTCACGTCGGTGACGACCTGGCTCTTCCCGTACGCGACCGAGAGGTTCTCGACCTGCAGCAGGGGCTGCCGGTCTGGCTCGGGGGCGGACGCCGTCGCGGGTGCGGATGCGGATGCGGATGCGGTAGTCATAGCGTGCCTCTCATTCGTCTGTTCAGCCAAGGTCCGGCGTCCGATCAGGACGTCTGCCGGAGCCACCGGCTGATGCGGTTGACGGAGAGCACCGTCGCGATGGTGACAAGCGCGGGCCACAGGACAAGCCAGGGCGCGCGCGGGTAGTCCTTGCCATTGGAGATGAGGAGGCCCCAGTCGGACGCGGGCGGCGGGTCACCGTAGCCGAGGAACGCGAGGCCGGCGATGACGAGGATCGAGAGCCCGAACTGCAGCACGGCAAGCGCGAGCACGGAACGGGACGCGTTCGGGAGCACGTGACGGCCGAGCACGTGCCACTTCGAGCCGCCCTGCAGGTACGCGGCCTCCACGAACGTGGCCCGCCGCGTCTTCAGCACCTCGGAGCGCATGACACGGGCGAAGACGGCAACCGCGGACACGCCCGTCGCGATCGCGGCGTTGATGGTCTGGAAGCCGAGCGACGAGACGATCACCACGGCGAGGAGGAAGCTCGGGATCGCGAGCAGCACATCCACGAACCTCGCGAGCACCGTGTCAGTCCAGGAGCCGATGAAGCCGCCGATGAGGCCGATCGCGCCGCCCACCACGACGCCGATGACGACGGCGACGAGCGCCGACGAGATCGACGACTGGGTGCCGAAGACGACCCGAGCGAACTGGTCGCGGCCCAGGTGGTCGGTGCCGACCCAGTGCTGCAGGCTCGGGCCGAGGAACTTGTCGGCGGGCACGCCGTCGACGGGGCTGTAGGACGTGAAGACGCCAGGAAACAGCGACCAGGAGAGCACAAGCGCAATGACGAGGAACGACAGCACAACCGTCGGCGGGAGGACCCCGATGGCGCGCACCTTGAATGCGGCTTTCGGGCTGCGGCCGCCCGTGGCGCCAGGGGCGGCGTTCAGAACTGCGGAAGTCATACGATGCTCGCCTCTTCCTTGAGTGGTGAGTCGGGCTTGAGTGGTGAGTCGTGCTTGAGTGGTGACTCGGGCTTGAGTGGTGATTCGGGCTCGACTGGTGAGTCGGGCTGCGAGGACTGCGACGCGGCAGACGCCTTCGCGCGTTCGGGCGTGGATGCATCCCCGTCGCCGATCACGGGGCCACCCTTCTTGCGGTTGCCCTCGATGTCGACGCGCGGGTCGAGGATCGGGTAGGCCAGGTCGGCGAGCAGGTTCACGAGCACGAAGACGACCGCGGCGAGACCGACAACCGCCTGCAGGACTGGGAGGTCTTGGCTTGCGACGGCACGCTGCACGACGCTGCCGATGCCGCTCCGCCCGAACACGGCCTCCGTGATGAGCGACCCTCCAAGCAGCTCACCGACCGTGAGCGCAAGCACCGTCACCGCCGGGAGTGCCGACGGCTTCAACAGGTGTCGCGTGAAGAGCCGACGCTGCGTGAGGCCGCGCGAACGCGCCACCGACGCGTACTCCTGCGAGGAGGCGTGGTCGAGGTTCGTGATGAGCACCTCCGCGATCTGCGCGGAGACGGGAATGCCGAGGGCGACGGCGGCAAAGAACGTCGCCCAGGCGCTCTCAGGGTCGACGATGCGGAACAGGCCAAGCCCGAACGCGAACACGTTGATGAGGAGCAGGCCGATGACGAAGTTCGGCACCGACAGGAACAGCGACGGGAACGCGCGGAGCAGGCCCTGGCCATAGCGGACGGGGAGCACCTGCGTGCCGAACGCGATGAGCACGGCGAGCACAACCGCGACGAGGAGGGCGCTGCCCGCGAGCGCGAGCGTCGAAGGCAGCGCATCCCCGATGAGGTCGGCGACGGGGAGGTTCGACCGCAACGAGACGCCGAAGTCGCCGACCACGAACCGCGTGAGCGAGCCCCACAGCTGCACGAGCAGCGGCTGGTCGAGGCCGTAGTAGGCCACGATGCGGGCGATCTCCTCCTCCGTGAACCCGTTCTCCGGGTTCCGGAGCGTGCTCGTGACCGGGTCGCCGGGCAGCACGCTGATCACGAAGAACGTGAAGACGTAGGCGAGCAGCACCACGATGACTGCCTGCCCGGTTCGCCTCAGCGCGAAGCGCGTGTACCGCCCTCGCATGTCAGCTCAACCAGGCCGTGGCGTAGTTCGCGAACGCCACGCCGTCGTAGGTCACGCCCTGCAGCCCAGGCTGCTGCACGTAGATGCGCTGCACGATCTGCGTGACCGGGACGTAGTACCCCTGCTCGAGCACGTAGGCCTGGAGCTCGTCGGCCAGCTGCGAGCGGGCCTCGGGGTCGCTGGCCGTCGAGATGCCGGTCGCGAAGTCGTTGAGGGTCGTGTCGCTCTCGCCGACGCCGAACCAGTCTTCGCCGCCGTTCACGCTCGTGAGCACACCCGCGACGGTGCCGATGTCGATGAAGCTGCGCGTCGGTTCCTCGACGGCGATGCCCTCCTTGTTCGTGACGCGCTCGCCGTAGGTGATCACGTCGAAGGCCTCGAGGGTGACGTCGAAGCCGATCCGCGTCAGCTGCTGGGCGATGAGCTCATCCACGGGCTGCGAGGTCGCCAGGTAGGGCGTCGGGTGCAGCGTCACCTCGAGCCGCTTGCCGTCTTTGGTGCGAACGCCGTCGGCGCCGGCAACCCAGCCGGCCTCGTCGAGGAGTCGCTCGGACTCTGCAGGGTCATACGCGAAGGCGGCAGAGTGATCCGTGGCCTCGGGCACGTTGCTCTGGATGAACGACTCGGCGGCCTGCCAGTCGTCGGTGTAGACGGTGTCGAGGATCTCCTGGCGGTCGATGCCGTGCTGGAACGCCTGCCGGACCGCGGTCTCACCGAATGGCTCAACTCGTGTGTCGACGGCGAAGCCGTACGCGAAGCCGAGGTAGCGGGGAGTCGCGACCTGGAAGCCCTCCGAGCTCAGCGCCTCCAGCTCCTGCGGCGAGGCGTTGTAGCCGACGTCAGCCTGCGACGACTGCACGGACGCGGTCCGCAGCGACTGCTCGGCGACGATCTTGTACGTGATCGAGTCGAGGTAGGCGGGACCCGTGTGGTCGAGCGCCTCCGGACCCCAGGTGTAGTCGTCGCGCTTCGTGAGGACGACGTTGTCGCCCTCCTGCCACGACTCGACGGTGAAGGCACCGCTGCCGATGGCGTTGCTGAGGTCGGCCTGCCCCTCGGCCGGCAGTGCGATCGTCTCCGGCGAGAGCAGGATCGAACCGTGGTAGCCGAGCGTCGGGATGAAGCCGAGGGTCGGCTGAGTGAACGTCACCTTGACCGTCGCCGGGTCGACAGCGGTCGCGCTTTCGTAGTTCGCGGACGGGAAGAGACCGATGCGGTTGATGCCGCGCGCCGGGTCGCCCTTCGCCCAGATGTCGAGGTTCGCGACGACCGCATCCGCGTCGACGGGTGTGCCGTCCGAGAAGGTCACGCCGTCCCTGAGGTTGAGCGTGTACTCGGTCGCGTCCTCGTTCTGCTCCCAGCTCTCGGCGACCCAGGGGCTGACGGCCCCCTCCTCATCCACGTAGACGAGCTTGTCGGTGACCTGCCGCCAGACCTGGCCCTGGTAGCTGGAGATGGACCCGTTGTTGGGGATCCACGTGTCGCCGAGCGAGTCGATGAGGAACGTGATGTCCCCGCCCGCCTGGGGCTCGCCACCGGCTGCTGCGCCGGGGGTCGCGTCGGACGTCGCGCAGGCTGCAAGCAGCGACATGCTCGCGAGCACGCCGATGGCTGCGGCGAGTTTCCGTCGGAGTCGTGGGTGTCGTGTCGACATGGTGTGTGCTGCTTTCTCGGGGGTTCTGCGGTGTGGAGCGCGGGTGGGGTGGAATCGGGTCTGCTGGAATCGGGTGTGATCGGACCGGGTGTGGTGGGATCGGGTGTGGTCTGGCGCGTGGATGCTCGGTGCTGCCGGGCTGCGCGTGTCGCGCTGGCTAGATGGCCTTGCCCGGGTTGAAGAGCGCGGCGGGGTCGAGCGCCCGCTTGATGGCGTGCTGCGCCTCGCGGTTGCGGTCGGAGAGCTCAAGGGCGGCGAGGTCGAGCTTCGAGGATCCGATGCCGTGCTCACCGCTCACGGTGCCGCCGAGCTCGAGCGCGAACTGTGCGAGCGCGCTGGCCGCGTCGTGCAGCTGCGGGGGTACGAGGGCGGGGTCGGCTCCCTCGGGGATGCGGAGCGTGATGATGGGGTGCAGGTTGCCGTCGCCGGCGTGCGCGACGGCGCCGATCGTCACACCGAACCGCTCCTCGACAACCGGGAAGTGGGCGAAGATCTCGGGGATGCGCGACTTGGGCACGGCGATGTCTCCGCCCGCGAACCACTCGGCCGGGTCGAAGCCGCGGCCGGAGCGGCGCAGCTCCCACAGCGCTTCGCCGTCTTCGACGCTCTCCTCGGTGACGAGCCCGCCGACGGCTTCGAGCGCCGCCCGCAGGTCTGCCGACTGCTCGTCGATGCCGTAGCCGTCGAGCTCGATCAGGAGGAGGGCGCCGCCGCGGGCGGTCAGCGTGCTCCCCGTGTGGTTGTCGATGTTCTCGAGCGTGCGCGAGTCGAAGAACTCGACGACGCTGGGCCGCACCGTGCTGCGCGTGATGGCGGAGAGCGCATCCGCACCGGCCGCCGTGCTCTCGAAGAACGCCGAGACCGTGCGGCGGGCGACGGGGATGGGGCGCAGGCGCACGGTCGCCGCGACCACGATGCCCAGGATGCCCTCCGAGCCGACGAAGAGGGAGACCAGGTCGAGGCCCGTGACGCCCTTGATGGAGCGGTGCCCGACGTGCACGAGGCTGCCGTCGGCGAGCACCACGTCGAGCGCGAGGATCGACTCACGCGTGACGCCGTACTTCGCGCAGCGCAAGCCGCCGGCGTTGGTGGCGATGTTGCCGCCGATCGACGAGATGTCCCAGCTGGCGGGGTCAGGGGCGTAGAAGAGGCCGTACGGCTCGAGGTGCCGGTTGAGGTCGGCGTTGATGACGCCGGGCTCGACGACGGCGACCTCGTCGAGTGGGCTCACCTCGACGACCCGGTTGAGGCGCTCGGTCGAGACGACAAGCTGCTCCTGGTCGGCAGTTGCGCCGCCGGCGAGACCAGAGCCAGCGCCGCGTGGAACGACGGCCACACCGTGCCTGGCCGCGGCTCGCACAATGGCCTGTACCTCTTCCACGCTCGTGGGGAACGCGACCGCCGGGCCGAGGTCGATACCCGCGAGGCGCGCCAGCGTGCTCGCATCCACCGCGTACTCGCGAGTCTCCGCCGAAGGAACGCGCACGTCGAGCTGCGGCAGCTCAAGCGAGAGCTCGCCGAGAACACGCTGCAGCGGCGCAGCTCCTGGCTCAGTTGCTGGCGCAGCTCCTGGCTCAACTGCGAGCTCAGCTGCTGTGGCGGCACCTGACGCTGAGAGCTGGGCGGTCGGCGTTGGGGTGGCGAGCTTGGTGGGCATGCTGGCCTTTCGACGGGGCGGGGAACGATCCTTCGAAAGGTACGGAAACGCTGATGCCCTGAATAGGCGGCGGCGTCGCATCCCTTCGCGGTGCGTTGCCGGGCTTCAGACAGCGTCATGTTTCGTAACGAGGAGTGCCACAGAGTGGCGCCGATTGGCGCGGAGTAGCGCGGAGTCAGCGCGGAGTCGGCGCGGGTGTTGCCTGTCAGGCAACGCCCGGCAGTCGCAGCCTCGCTCGACACCATCCCCGGCGGTCGGATCGGCGAGTGTGCCGAGCCCGGCTGTCCAACATGAGTGCAATATCGGCCGAAAACCAGCCCTAGGTGCTTCGGGACCCGGTATTTGCACTGATGTTGGACAGCGCTTACGGCAACTCCCTGTCCGGGTGCCCGAACGCGTGCACCGACACAAGAGGCGGGCCGCGCGATGAGCGCGACCCGCCTCTGCAAGCGCCGATCCCCCGAGGAACGGACTACCGGAAGAGTCGGGATGCTGGCCGTTACGCCTGCAGGCTGCCACCGTTCGTGCGGATGACCTCGGCGTACCAGTCGAACGACTTCTTCTTGTAGCGCTCGAGCGTGCCGGAGCCGTCGTCGTTGCGGTCGACGTAGATGAAGCCGTACCGCTTGCTCAGCTGCGCCGTGCTTGCCGAGACGAGGTCGATGCAGCCCCACGTCGTGTAGCCGAGGAGCTCGACACCGTCAGCGATCGCCTCGCCAGCCTGCACGAGGTGGTCGTTGAGGTACGCGATGCGGTAGTCGTCCTCGACGGTCTTGACGCCGCCGACCTCGACGAGCTGGTCCTTCGCCCCGAGCCCGTTCTCGACGATGAACAGCGGCTTCTGCCACCGCTCCCAGAACTGGTTCATGACGATGCGCAGACCAACCGGGTCGATCGCCCAGCCCCATTCGCTCTTCTCGAGCGTCGGGTTCGGGACGCCGCCCATGATGTTGCCCTCGCCCGCACCGGCGGCGGGGTCCGCCGTCTCGGCGATGCTCATGTAGTAGCTGAACGAGATGAAGTCGACCGTGTTCTTCAGGATCTCGCGGTCTTCATCTGTGATGTTGAGGTTGATGCCCTTCTCCTTGAAGAGGCGCAGCGCGAAGCCCGGGTACTCCCCGCGCACGTGCACGTCGCCGAACATGAGGTTCGAGTGGTCCACGTCCATGACGACAAGCGCGTCGGCGGGGCTCGGCGTGAGCGGGTAGACGGGCATTGCGATGAGCATGCAGCCGACCTGCGCGTTCGGAGCGACCTCGTGGGCGATCTTCGTCGCGAGCGCCGACGCGACGAGCTCGTGGTGGATGGCCTGGTAGAGGTCCTGCTCGCTGAGCTGGTCCTTCGGCGTGAGGATGCCGCCGCTCAGGAGCGGGGCGTGGAGCACCGAGTTGATCTCGTTGAACGTGAGCCAGTACTTCACGCGCGAACCGTAGCGCGTGAACAGCACCCGTGCGTAGCGCTCGTAGAAGCCGATCAGCTCACGGCTCACCCAGCCGTCGTACTGTTGCGCGAGGTGCAGCGGCGTCTCGTAGTGGGAGATCGTGACGAGCGGCTCGATGCCGTGCTTCTCGAGCTCGTCGAGCACGCGGTCGTAGAAGGCGAGGCCTTCCTCGTTGGGCTCGAGCTCGTCGCCCTTCGGGAAGATGCGGCTCCACGCGATCGAGAAGCGGAACGTCTTGAAACCCATCTCCGCGAAGAGCGCGATGTCCTCCGCGTAGCGGTTGTAGAAGTCGATGCCGACGTGCTTGAGATTGTCGCCCGTCGGCCCCTCGGTGGGAGGCGACATGATGCCCTTCGGCATGACGTCCTGGATGGAGAGGCCTTTGCCTCCGTCGAGGTAGCCGCCCTCGAGCTGGTTTGCTGCGGTCGCGCCGCCCCAGAGGAATCCGTCTGGGAAGTTCGTTGTCGTCATACGCGTGTCTCCTTCTTTCTGCGATGCGGTCATGTGTGCGTTCGTGTGGACGTGGTGATCTGGCGAAGTGCGGTGCGGTGTGCTGCGCTTACTTGGCGAGCGCGACGGCTTCGACGGACTTCGCGAGGTACAGCGCTTCGCCGTGTGAAATGGGGCCGGTGACCTGGCTTGTGATCTCCGGGTACAGCTCGCCATTCGTGATGATGACCGGGGTCGTGACGTCGTAGCCGGCTGCCTTGATGGCGTCGATGTCGAACTCGATGAGCAGCTCGCCCGCCTTGACGCTCTGGCCCGACTCGACCTTCATCGTGAAGTGCTGTCCGTTGAGCTTCACCGTGTCGACGCCAATGTGGATGAGCACCTCTGCTCCGTCCGCGTGGCGCAGCCCGACGGCGTGCCCCGTCGGGAAGGCCGCGGCGACGACACCGTCGAAGGGCGCGTAGACGGCGCCGGAGCTGGGCAGGACGGCTGCGCCCTTGCCGAGCACTCCGCCGGCGAAGACGGGGTCAGACACTTCGGAGAGCGCGACGGCCGTGCCATCGAGCGGACTGCGGACCTCGAGGTCGTTGCTCGCGACAGGAGCCTGGGCATCCTCATCCACCGGGTCCTTGAAGCCGAGGATGACGGTGAGCAGGAACGACACCACGATCGCCCCGACCAGGCCGAGCCCGAGGAACACCATGTTGCCGTTGCCGAAGAGCGCCGGAAGCGCCAGGCCCGAGGGAACGACGAACGCGGTGGAGAACACGTTGCCCATCGCGATGATCGCACCGCCGACTGCACCACCGATGACACCGAAGATGAACGGACGCTTGAGGGGCAGGTTGATGCCGTAGATCGCGGGCTCAGTGATACCGGCGAGGAAACCGGAAAGCGTGGCGGGCGCCGCGAGCGACTTGAGCTTCTTGTCGCGAGTCCGCACCCACACGCCGGCGACAGCCGCGGACTGGGCGAGGACGGCTGCGAAGACCGGGCCGATGAGCAGGATCTGCCCAGTTGCCTGGAACTCGAGCGTGAACAGCGGCACGAAGCCCCAGTGGAGACCGAAGATGACGAACACCTGCCACAGACCACCCATGATCGCGCCGCCGAGCCACGGGACGTTCGCGAAGATCCAGCCGATGCCCTCGCCGAGCCACCCGCTCAGGAGCGCGGAGATCGGACCGACGACGACGAAGACGAGTGGGACCGCGATCAGGACGACGATCATCGGCGTCAGGAAGCGGCGAACCGACGAGTGCAGCTTCGCGTAGAGGAACTTCTCCGCGTAGCTCTGCAGCCACACGATGAGGATGATCGGGATGACGCTGGAGACGTAGCTGACCATCGTGAACGGGATGCCGAAGAACGTCAGCCCCTCAGCTCCGACCAACGGGGTGATTGTCGGATAGACGAGCGCCCCTGCGATCGCGAAGGAGGTCCATTCGGAGGCCTTGAAGTACCGCGCGGCCGTGATCGCAAGCGCCATTGGCAGGAAGTTGATGAACGCGTCGGAGAGCGCGTTGAGCACGAGGTACGTCGTCGTGTCTGTCGCGATCCAGCCGAAGGTCGCTGCGGCGGAGAGGAAGGCCTTCAGCAGGCCGGTGCCGGCGAGGGCCCACAGCAGGGGCGTGAAGAGGGCCGCGATCATCGAGATGAAGCGGTTGAAGAGGTTCTTCTTCGGCTCGTCTGGGTCAACCGTGGTGGTCTGAGTGCCCGAGACGAGGTTCGAGATCTTGCCCAGCTCGGCGTACACCTCCGGCACTTCGTTGCCGATGACGACCTGATACTGGCCGCCGGCCTCAGCGGTGGTGATGACGCCTGGGATGGCCTTGACCGCCGCCTTGTCGATCTTCGCGTCGTCCCTGATAGCGAAGCGCAGGCGCGTCATGCAGTGGACAACCGACTTGACGTTCTCTTCGCCGCCGACGCCCTTGAGCACATCGGCTGCGACTCTTGAGTGATCCATGGGACCGCTCTCCTTCTCCCGCCTATGGCGGCAACTCAGTCTGGAGCCCCTGGTCTGCTGAGCCGCCAAGCCACTCCAGAGGAGATTTTGGGCAACAAAAAAACCTGAACTCGACCACCGCCTTTTCGGCGATATGAGTTCAGGTTTTGCCCGCTTGACCGGTAACAATCCAAGGATTCCGCAGGACTTCATTGCCCTGCGGCTGTCACTCTAGCATCGGCTCAACGTCCGTGCCATAGGCAATGTGCTGAGCGAGTCGTTCGATGTGCACTGTCACATACAGGAGCTCCTCGTCGGTCAGCTCGACCCCCGTCGCTTCCCGCACGTAGCCCTTCACCTGCTCTGCGATCGCGAACGAGCGCGGGTAGGTGCGCTTGGTGAAGTCGAAGAACGATGAGTCGGTGGAGCGGAGCATGCTGCGCGAAACGAGCCGCTGCAGGAGGAATTGGATGTGCAGCACGAATCGCGCGTAGTCGTGGCTGTCCACGTCGAGGTCGACGCCGAGGCCGGCTTCGACGGTCACGACGACGTGCTGCACGCGGCGGAACAGCAGCGCTGACGTGCCGTCAGGTTCGTCGCGCGTCGAGTTCAGCACGTGCATGGTCAGGAACACCGCTTCTTCCGGCGGGAGGTCACGCCCGAGGGCGGCGGAGATCGCGGCGGACATGCGTTTCGAGGCCGCAAATTCCTGGGGGTGCAGTACCCGGAGTTCCGGCATGGAGGTCGCGGGGATGCGGATCCCCTGATCGAGCCTCTCGAGCACGTACTGGATGTGGTCGATGATCGCGAGGGGCAGGCGCTTGCCGAGGTCACGGCCGAGGGTGCGCTCAGCTTCGTCAACCGCGCCCATGACGGCCTCCACAACCGCGTACGGCACTGCGCTCAGCAGCTGGAGCGCCTGGTCACCCTCGCTGCCAGTTGCGAGCACAAACGTCTTTTCGACCCGTGACGGGTCGACGAGGTCGCCCGGCTTCAACTGGAAACCGATCCCTCGCCCCATCAGCACGCGCTCCTGGCCGGAACCGTCGATCTGGATCACAACGTTGTTGTTGATGACCTTCGAGATACCGGGGCCCGGGGAGCTGCTGGGGTTGCGGGAGTTCCTCCTGCGGGATTCACCCATAGTGGGCATTGTATTGCTCCTGGCTCTGAGGAGCCGCGGTGATTTCTCCCGAGGGTTCCGTGCCCCTGTGAGGTGTTTGGGTACAAAAAGCTGAGGTTTTGGGTACAAAAAAGCCGGGGTTGGTCACCGAGGAGCATCTCTGCTCACTCAACAACCAACCCCGGCTTATGAAGAAGTCCGGCGGTGACCTACTCTCCCACAGGGTCCCCCCTGCAGTACCATCGGCGCTGAGAGTCTTAGCTTCCGGGTTCGGAATGTAACCGGG
>NZ_PSTQ01000018.1 GCF_002931075.1 Pseudoclavibacter sp. AY1F1
GGGCTAGAGGCGGGCAGCAGGGGCAGGGGTAGGGGCCGGCAACAGCGCCGGGCCCCTCCTAGCCTTGCGGCACGTACGCGTTCGTGAAGGCGTCGCCCTCGAGCGGCTTCTCGAGGAGGTCCTGCTCGCTCATGAACGTCGCCATCGTGGCCCACACCTCGGCGTCGTTCGTGAAGAGCGGCTGCCCGTCCTGCGCGGACAGGAACGGGATGGTCGCCTCGAGCGTCGCGAGCGCGTCGCTCTTCGCCTCGTCCGTGTAGAGGGTCGGGATGTACTCGGCGGCGATGTCGATCGATTCCTCCGGGTTGTCGATCACGTACTGCGTTGCGAGGGCAAGCGCCTCGAGCACGGGCGAGATCGTCGCGTCGTCACCCTCGATGATCGAGTCGGCCACGCCGAGCGACGGGCCGACGAGGGTCGGCGCATCCGCCGGCGCGATCTCGATAGTGCGCACCGGGAAGCCCGCCGTCTCGAACTGGACCGCGTCGTTGTTGATGTAGCCCATGACGCCGTCGACGGCGCCCGTCGTGAGCGCCGCCTGCTGCGTGTAGCCGATGTGCTCGATCTTCACGTCATCGGCCGTCAGCCCGTTGCTCTGCAGCAGCGAGAGGAGCGCGAAGTAGGTCTGCCCGTAGGGGCCGGGCGTTCCGATCGTCTTGCCGCGTGCATCAGCGGCGGTCTTGATGTCGGAGCCTTCCGGCACGATGAGCGTCGCCGGGTAGGTGTTGTAGAGCGTCGCGACCGACGTGACCGGGATGTCTGCGGCGCGGGCCTGCGTGATCTCGTCGCCGCCCGCGTACACGAAGTCCTCCGTGCCGTTCGCGAGTGCCCCGAAGAGGTCTTCGCCCTCACCGTGGTGGCGCAGCTCGACGTCGACCCCCTCATCCTCGAAGAAGCCATTCGCCTCGGCGACGTAGAACGGCACGAACTGGATGTTCGGGGTGTACGTGAGCCCTATCGTGACGGCTCCCGCGGGCTCGGCCGTTGCGTTCGTGGCGTTGCCGTCGGCGGAGGTTGAGCAGCCGGCGAGCACCGCCACTGCGGCCACAGCGCCAGCGGCGATGACGGTGCGCATGACGCGCGACCGGCGAGAGGATCGGCCCGCGGTTGTTGGACGAGTGTTCATGAGCGTCTCCTGGTCGAGAGATGAGGGGGGTTTGGGTCAGGTGGGGAGCGGTTCGTCCGCGAGCACGCGGGCGCGACGCTTCGTCTTGGGCTCGTCGTCGTTCCAGGTGACTGCGTTCTGGAAGAGGCGCATGAGGACGTACAGCGCGACGGCGAGGAGGACGAGCATGAGGAGGGTCGAGAAGATCCCGGGGATGTCGTTGGCGTCGCGGTTGAGGGTGAGGAGCATCCCGAGTCCCCTGCCGCCCATCGTGAACTCGCCGACGACGGCGCCCGTGATGGACAGGGTCACTCCGGCTCGAATGCCCGCGAGCACGCTCGGCAGGGCCAGCGGCCCCTCGACCCACCACAGCAGCTGGTACCAGTTGGCGCCGTCGATGCGGCCGGCCTCGATGACATCCTGGGGCAACTGCCGCACGCCGAGAACGGTGGTCACGAGCATCGGGAAGAACGACATGATCGCGCACAGCACGACGGTCGGGGCGAGGCCGTAGCCGATCCACAGCACAAGCAGCGGGGCGAGCGCGATGGCTGGCACGGCCTGGGATGCGGCGACGTACGGGGTGACGGCGACGTCGACCCAGGGAAGCCTGGCGATGAGGTAGCCGAGCGGCACGGCGACGACGATCGCGAGGAGGCTGCCGAGGAGCGCTGCAGACAGCGTCACCCAGGCGTGGGCCAGCATGGGCCCTTTCGTCACGTCGAGCCAGAAGCGCTCGGCGAGGTGGCCCGGGGCGGGCAGGAACTGCGGCGAGATGAGGCCCGCCGCCGTGACGAGCCACCACACAGCGAGCACCGCTACGGCCACCGAGATCGGTGCGAGGATGCGTGCTGACGTCGTGTTCATCTACCCGGCTTTCGTGGAAAGCTCCGGGGATGACGAGGCGCGTGGGCTCGCCGAACTGGTCGACGGGTTCCACGAGCTGACGGTACGCCGAGGCGTGCCGTCACGTGCGCCTCCCTTCCGGACTTTCACCGTCGGTTCCGGAATTTCACCAGATCAGCCGCTCCCTTGCGGGAGCAGGTCGCGGACTATAACCGCCGGCTCGGAATTACACCGACCCCGGAGCACGTGGACTCTGCCGTCAGGTTACGCCAGGTCCCCGGGAAGCGCGACATCGTGACGCTCCGCGACAAGCGAACAGTGCAGCGACCAGCGCAGCGGAAGAGCTCGCCGCCGTCGCGATCAACTCGGGATGGGTTACACACACGCGGATGGCTTGCAACGCATCCCGAAGTGCGAAGGCCATCCCGAAACGTGGCTGACTAGCTGGCGGCCTGCGCCTCAGCTTTCTTCTTCGCGTTGCGGAGCTCGTTGGCGATGGCAGCCGCCGCGATTGGCTTCGCGAGGCCAAGGCGCTCGGCGATGCCGCCCGCGTCGAATTCCGCGTCAACCGTCACGCGGGTGCTCGCTGGCGTGATCGCCTGAGTGCGGACCTCGGCGGCGAACGATGCGCGGCCCTCGACCGACTCCCAGCGCAGGCGCTCGCCCGGCTCGTTGACGACGACCCTCGCGTCGATGGACCGGCGCTGGCCGACGAGCTCCACATCCCAGCGGATGAGGTCGGGGCCGAGCACTTCGACGTGCTTCACGATGCTGAGCACGCTGGGGAGCGACTCCGGCTCCGCGTACAGGCTGAAGAGCACGTCGACGGGCACATCGATGTCGATGGATTCACTCACGAAGGTCATGCGACGAGCGTAGCCGCCGCCACCGAAGTCTGCCCCCGGCTAGGAGCTCGCGGCGAGTGAACCCGTCGTGGATGCACCAGGGGTGGATGCGAAGCAGCGATAGCCGCGGAGCCCCGAATCCCAGTCGGCCTGGTTCAGCGGGTAGCTGGCCTCGATAACAAGGCCGGGAACGGCGGATGCCGCTGCCGTGTCAAGGACATCGCCCGCCTGGCAGGTGATCTGGGCTCGGTCGCGCAGCGCTTCCTCGCCCGGGTACTCGTCGCTGCCAGAGAGGGTGGTCGCCTCGACCTCGGCGAGCAGCTGGCCCGAGTGCTCGAGGGCGCAGTCGACCACCTCGAAGCGCGGCTCCCACGCCGACACGAAGTCCTGGATGCACTGCCCGGGTTCGAGCAGCGCCTCATCCACCCCGGAGAGCGGCACAGTCGTGATCGGCGAGCCTGCTGTCTCCTCCGGGGGCACGGTCCCGTCACCGAACGGCTGGAGCCAGACGCCGAGCGCGACCCCGCCGAGGACGAGCACGCCGATCAGCGCCGCCAGCACGCCACGGTTGCGGCGCCCAGCAGCTCCGCGGGTGGCGCTGGCGTCGTTGCCGACGCCAGCATCTGCGTTCGAGTCGTCTTTGTCGCTCACGAGCACGTCCGACTTTCAGCGTCTCTGAGACCGCTGTCCATCTTCAGTGCAATATCCGCCGGAACACGGACCGCTGGACGAGATCCGAGGCTTTCTGCACTGATGTTGGTCACGCCGCGAGTGCCTAGGCGAGGCCCAGGTCTCCGAGGCCGATGGCGGCGCGGTACGGGTACCCGGCGGCCTCGATGATGCCCTGCGCCTCGGTTGCGCGGTCGACGATGACGGCGACGCCGACGACGTTCGCGCCGACCTTCTCGAGGGCTTCGATTGCCTTGAGTGGTGAGCCGCCGGTCGTCGACGTGTCCTCGAGGACAACGACCCGCTTGCCTTCGAGGTCTGGCCCCTCGACCTGCCGACCGCGGCCGTGGTCCTTCGGTTCCTTGCGCACGACAAACGCGTCGACGATCTTGCCCTGCGCGAGTCCCTGGTGCATGACGGCGCTCGCGAGCGGGTCGGCGCCCATCGTGAGGCCGCCCACTGCGTCCACTGGCCCGAACTCCTCGATGAGGTCGAGCAGCACGCGACCCATGAGCGGGGAGGCGCGGTGGTCGAGGCTCAGCTTGCGGAGGTCGATGTAGTAGGTGGCCTTCTTCCCGCTCGTGAGGGTGAAGTCACCGTGGAACACGGCTTCGTCGCGGATGAGTTCGATGAGGGCGTCGCGGTCTGTCGTCACGGGTCAAGCCTACGACGCGAGCGACAAGGGTCGCGCCTGCCCCGCCCCTCTATTGGAGCGAGGGGCGGGGCAGGACAGGGCGGGGCGGGGCGGGATGTGCGCTCAGCCGCGGAGGCGGTGCGCGCCGACGGCGTCTGCGATCGTGGCCCCGGGGTGCTCGCTGCGCCACTCTCGCAGCTCAGCGCCGCTCGGGAGCGCTGCTGCGGAGCCCGTCGCCCGGTTGGGGGTCTCCCCCGAACCGGTTCGGGTATCGGTGCCGGACGTGAAACGCCCGAGGATGGGTGGCCCTGCAAAGACGACGAGCAGTGCCGCGACCGCGAGGCCCGCGGAGAGCAGCCATTGCCCCGTGATCAGACCGGTGGCGACGGCGGCTGCGAGGAGCGCCAGGGAACCTACTGTGGTGAGCGTTGCACGTGTGGACTCTTTCGACATCTCAACTCCTTGGTTTCCGGGGCCGGAGCCCCGGTCTTGTCAGGGTCGCGTATGGGGCTTGTCAGTGTCGCGCTCGGGCGCGCCCACTCGAAGCACTGCGCCGCGCTTACTCGAAGCACTGTTCCTTGATGGACGCGATGCCGATGAGCTCGGCGCCGAGCGATGCCAATGCGCCACCGGCAGCCTGCACCTTCTCGTAGTTGAAGCTCGCGCCCCAGAGCAGGTCGACCGCCTTCGCGACGCCACCGAGCTCATCGGCGAGCTTCTTGATCTTGAGGATCTTCGCCGCGGGGAATGCGACGCCGGCGATGGCGACCGCGATCGAGCCGATGCAGCCGGGGATGCTCGCGTCGCGAGTCGTCGATCCGCCCGTGTCCACGTCGGTGTTGGCCTCGATCCACGCGATCGTGGCCTCGTCGCCCTGCGCGAGCACAGAGTCGGGAACGGCTGTGATGTCTTCCAGGAACGCGGTGAGGTCGGCGGCCTTCTGCTCGTCGGTGAGGGTCGCGCTTGTGGAGGAGGCGAACGGGGAGGCGGCTGCCTCGCTCGCCGTCGCGGCCGCCTGGGCGGGGGCAGCGCTCGCGGCGGACGCACCGCCGATCGCGAGGGCGATGGCGGTGATGGAGCTGAGGCCGATCGTGCAGATCTTCTTGTTCATCGAGTTTGCCTTTCTCGTGATGCCGCCCAGGAGGCGGCCGGATCAATGCGTGCGATTGCCCTCTCATTCGAGCAAGCGGCGCGTTCGAGGTCAAACTCGTGGGCCGACACGCCCGGCAACAGCCGCAGGAATCCGCGCATTCAGGCAACTCACCGTTCGGCACGAGCGCAGCGAGGACGGCGGCGCCAGGGGCCGGCGAGGGGCGAACCTGAAAGTTCGCGCCTTTCTCGCCGGCCCCGGCGTCGCTACACCGGTCGCTACTCACCAGTCGCTGCTCACCGGCGCTGCGGTCAGCGGCTCAGGAACTCCAGCACAACTCGGTTCCACTCGTCGACGTGGCTGACGTTGACGCCGTGGGGCGCATCGGCGACGACGTACAGCTCGGATCCATCGATGGTCTCCTGCGTGCGTGCGCCCGACCCCTCAAACGGCACGGTCGCGTCGCTGTCGCCGTGGATAACCAGTGTCGGCACCTTCACTGCCTGCAGGTCGTCGCGGAAGTCGGTGCTCGCGAATGCCGCCATCGCCTGCAGCGCGGCGGGTTTGAAAGCCTGCTTCGTGAGCTCGATTGCCGCGAGACGTTCGTCCTCGGAGACGGCGAGCTTGTCGTCGACCGAGTAGAACGTGGTGATGAAGTCGTCGTAGAACGACTCCTGGTTGGCGGTGAGCGCCGCCGTCATCTTGGCGGCCTCGCCAGCCTCGAGCGGGCCGTCGGGGTTGGTGGCATTCTTGAGCAGGTATGGCGGCACGGCGGATGCGAAGACAACGCTGTGCACTCGCTCGTCGCCGAACTTCGCGAGGTAGCGGGCGACCTCGCCGCCGCCCATGGAGAAGCCGACGAGCGTGGCATCCCGCAGATCGAGCGCCTCGAGGACCGCCTGCAGGTCGTCGGCGAAATTGTCGTAGCTGTACCCGGTGAGGGGTTTGTCGCTGCGACCGAACCCGCGGCGGTCGTAGGTCACGACGCGGTAGCCGGCCGCCGCGAACGCGGGCACCTGGTGGTTCCATGCCTCCCCCGAGAGGGGCCAGCCGTGGATGAGCACAACCGGGCGTCCGGTTCCGCCCGTGTCGTCGACGTGGAGCTTCGTGTCGCGGAGCAGGCCGTGGTGTGCGGTGATCTCAGTCATTGCGTCGCCTTCCCGCGCCGCGATCTGCGACGCATCGACAATCGTTCGGAACGAACCTCCGCATCGGATCGGCGGCTCCCGGGCAACGCCCAGGAGCCGCCGAGGTCACGCGCGGGATGTCAGCGGCAGTATCGAATCTCGACCTGTCCTGCGTGCCCGCGGAGGTTCGGGACGTCGGGGTTGAGCGTCGACGTCGTGTACACGTTGGTGTTGACGCGCGCCGAGACTGTCCCCGAGGTAACCGCGGTCGTCGCGACGAAGGATGAACCCGCCGCTCCGGTCGAGACGGCCGCTGAGGTGCTGGTCTGGGCTCCGAAGCGTCCGCGGGCGATGCCGCCACCACCACCGCCGGCGTAGCCGCCACCACCGCCACCCGCGGAGGCGCTCAGGTTGCGGGTGCCGCTGATGGCGCCCAGCACTGCAGCGCCGTTTCCGCCGTTTCCGCCGATCGTCGTGCCGAAGCTTCCGCCGATGCTGCCCGAAACGGACGACACCTGCGACCATCCGGTCGTGGGGTTGGCCGTCGGACTCGGGAGGGTTGAGTAGGTCTGCGCGCCGCCGGCGATACCGCCGACGCCGGCAAGCGCGCCCGTTGGCGCGAGTCCGGGAGAGACGGAGAAGGTCGTCACGGTCTCGTTGATGCCGGCCATGCCGGAGCCGCGGCCGTTCGGGGAGGCGATAGCGCTTGCGGTGCCGTACTGGAGGCCCTGGAACGGCGCCGACAGCACCGCCTGCTGCTTCGTGCTGTTGGTGATGAACTCGGAGATGCCTCCACCACCGCCGCCGCCCGCGACGACCAGCGGCACACCGCTCGCGAGGGTGATCGCGCTCGCGCCGCCCCCACCTCCCGTGTAGATGGTGGCCTGGTTGCTCTGCGCGGGACGCGTCGGCGTGGAGCTGCCGCCCGCGCCGTAACCGGTGCCGCCGAGGGCGACCGTTCCGGTCACGTTCGAACCCAGCTGGCCGCCCTGGCCGACGTAGACCCGCAAGGAGAGCGGGGCCGTGAGCGCGGAGCCGAAGACAACCCGCCCCGTCGCGATGCCGCCCTGGCTGCCGGGAATCGTCGAGCTTCCCGAGCTCGAACCGCGCCCGCCGCCCGCGCCGCGCACGACGTAAGTGAACGCGCGGGTTCCGGTCGGCACTTCGACCGCTGTGAATGAACCTGGTGTGGTGAAAGGGACAACGGCGCCGGTGCAGACAGCCGAGGCGGCGAATGCCGGAGTCGCGGCAGCCAACGCGATGACCGGCACGCTCCACGCGGCACCCTGCAGCAGAGCCCGGCGGTTCGGGGATGGAATAGGGGAAGAGGAGGGGGTTTCGGACACGCTATTCCTTGGGTTCGGACCGGCACAGCTTCTCTGTGAGTTGCACCGGGATCAGAGAGGCGCGGTCGCAGAGGAGGGAGGGCACGGGGGATGCTCTCCGCAGTTCATTCGGAACCGCGCGAATCATGGATTGCAGGGTTCTGGCAGGAACTTGACACTGAGTTTACTGAAGATCGTCGCCTGCTCAGACGTCGATCGTGAAGGCGAGCAGCTGGAACGGCGCGCGCCCGTCCCCCGGGTCGACGGTGCGCACGCGCGACTCGAGGTTCGAGAAGCCGAGCCGCTCGTAGAGCCGGTGCGCCCGCACCATCTGCGGTCCGCTGTTCATGACCACCCGCCGTAGGCCGCGAAGGCGCGCGAGCTCGACCACGAGCCTCGTGAGGAGCGCACCGACCCCGCGACCGCGAGCGCCGGGGTCGACGGCAAGTAGCCGGAAGTCGAGCTCGTCGCCGCTTTCTGGCAGCGAGGTGAGATGCTCCCCCGGCTTCGGCGTCGTGACGGATCCGAGCAGCTCGCCGCTCTGCGCATCCACCGCAACCCAGACCTGGTGTGTCTCGGCGCGTTGCCCGACGGACACGATGTCGTCGCGATAAGCGCTGGAGATCTTGTACTCGAGCTCATAGGCCCGAAGGGACAGCTTGGCGACGGCCTCGATCTCGTTCGGGTGTACGAGCCTCACGACCGCACCGTGCTCGAGCTGCAGCGGCAGGCGGTAGTCGACGTGCGGGATGCGCCCCTCGGTTTCATCGGACTGGCTAGGCTCGCTGGTGCGTTGGTAGCCGAGGCCCTCGTAGAGCGTTTGGGCTGCGAAGTTCTTCCCGCCTGTGTCGAGCACAAGCGCGGATGCGCCCCAGCCGAGGGCAGTCTCGCTGGCCGCGAGCATGAGGCGCCGCGCGACGCCGAGCCGCTGCGCCGTCGGCGACACGGCGAGGAGGCGCACCTCCGCCTCATCAGCGACCGCGAGCCGCGACGGACCAGTACCCGCGCGGGCGATGCTGAGCGTGCCGACGATCTCGCCGCGGCTGGAGCCATGACCCGCACGCTCGGCGACCAGCACAGTGCCTGCGGCGGCGCGGCCCTCGACGTCACGCACGAAGCGCTGCCGTTCCTCTCGCACGGGAAGGTGTCCGTATGGCCCGGCCGCGAAAGCCGCCTCGCTGACGCGAACAACGTCTGGCCAGTCCGCGGGCTGCGCCTCGCGGACACGCACGGCTGCGGGCCTGGTCGCGTGCGCATCCTGGACTGCCACAGGTGCCGTCTGCGTCATGCGGCGGGCGCCCCAACAAGCTGCTCGCTCCACAGTGTCGTCGGGAACTCCTCGCGGAGCGCGGGGATGACGGCGGTCGCGAAGTACTCGAGCTGCTCCAGCTGCTGATCGTGCGGGAGGGTCGTTGGCAGGCTGATCGACTGCAGGTCGTGGTCGAACGCCCCGTGGAAGCGGCCGATCTTGTCGATCACCTGCTGCGGGCTGCCGACGAGCGCGGGGCCGTCGGCGATGGCGTGGTCGATGTCGCGGAAGACGGAGTTGTTGCCTGGCACGTTCGTGGCGGCGACGAGTGCCTCGTAGACGGGGCCGTACTGCTCTTTGGCTTCCTGCGAGGTTTCGGCGATGAAGAGCGACCCGGCACCGGCGCCGACGTACGCCGTGCTCGGGTCGTGGCCGTGGCGCTCGAACTCGTCGCGGTAGTGGCGCACGAGCACCTCGTAGTTGCGGAGCGGCTGGATGGCATTCGCCGAGAAGAGCGGGTCGCCCCACTTCGCGGCGAGGGCCGCAGAGGCGAGGGTCGTCGCCGAGCCGTGCCACACGCGGGGCGGGCCGGCGTAGGGCCTGGGCAGGGTCGTGACCTTCGTGAGCGGGCGCGTGAACTCGGTGCCTGGCCAGTCGAGGTCAGTCTCGCGCCACAGCTGCCGCAGGAGCGCGTACTTCTCAGCGAGGAGCTCCCACTGGTCGTCGATTTCGAGGCCGAAGAGCGGAAACTGGGCGACCTCGTTGCCCTTGCCGATCGTGATCTCGAGGCGGCCGCGGGAGAGCTGGTCGATGGTGGCGAAGTCCTCGGCAACCCGCACGGGGTCGAGGATGGAGAGCACCGTCACGCCCGTCTGGAGACGGATCGTGGACGTCTGCGCGGCGATGGCCCCGAGGAGCACGCTCGGCGACGACGAGAGGAAGCGGCCCGCGTGGCGCTCGCCCACGGAGAAGGCGTCGAAGCCGAGCTCCTCGGCGCGCAGCGCGAATTCGAGGGTCTCGTGGAGGCGCTCCGATGGGGTCAGCTGCTCCCCTGTGACGGGGTTGGCGACATACGGGACGATGTCGAGGACCTGGAACTTCACGCCGACGCGCTTTCTGCGTGCTCGCCGGCCTTCGCGAGCGGCGTCTTCTCGCCGGCCTCGACGCCGACCGGGAGGCGGTTCTCGGCGGGCGGCAGGGGGCACGTCGCGAAGACCGTGTACGCGCACGGCAGGTTCACGGCGCGGTTGAAGTCGACCGTGACGCGCCCATCCGCATCCGGTGCCGAAACCGAGAGGGCGCGGTTGGCGGCGTACGTCGTGAGCCCGCTCGTGGCATCAGTGAACAGCACCAGCAGCGAACCCGCCTCGTGGCCGTTGAAGGCCGTGAGCGAGAACTGCTCTCCGCGCAGCTCGAAGTTGACCTTGCCTGGCGAGGAGTACACGTGCTCAAGCCCCTCGACGGCGGCGCCGACGGTGACGTCGCGCGGCTCGTCGAATGCCTCGAAAGTGCCCTCGGCGCGCCACCGCAGGTTGGGCAAGTACGTGGGGGTTCCCGAGTAGGCGGCCAGGTAGTTGTAGTCCGGGTCGCGGGGGCGCACGATCGTGAAGCCGCCACGCTTAGCGATCTCGATCAGCACCTTGCCGGCACGCGCATTGACGCCGTCGCGCTCGGCGATGCATGGGAAGCGGTGGAGACGCGGGCCCTGCAGGAGCAGGCCGTCAGCCTCGAGCGTCTCACCGTCGGCGAGGTCAACGATCGCCCGCCCATCCTCGAGCGACCAGGTGCCGGGGATGCCCTCGATGGCCTGCGGCTCCTCGGAGAGGAAGTTGAGGCTCGTCACCGCGAGGAAGCCGTGGCCGTCTGTGCGCCGCTTCTCGTGCTCGACATGCCACGCCTCCCAGTCCTGGTTGAACTGGGCGCGGTCGACGGATGCGTCTTGGACGAGAGAAACCGAGGTGCTCATGCGGGGATGGTAGGCAGACGCCGCGTGCATCCGTAAGACGGGGACTACGCCGGGCTACTCAGGGCGTCACATTGCGCAAGGCGGGCGGTGAGTTTCGCGCGATGCCGTGGAAACACGACCGCAACACACTTCGTTCGTTCGCGTAACACGACCGCCGCGCAGGCGAAACAGGCTGAGCGCAAGCTGAATGCACCCCGACGCCCCACGTGCGTCCCTTGCAGAGAGGTCTACAACGATGGATCAAGGAAATACCGCATTCATCCTCTTCGCGGCGGCGCTCGTGCTGCTGATGACACCAGGACTCGCCTTCTTCTACGGCGGCCTCGTGAAAGCGAAGAGCGTCATCAGCATGATGATGATGAGCTTCGGCGCGATCGGCCTGATCGGCGTCCTGTGGGTGCTCTTCGGCTACTCGATCGCATTCCCGGCGGCTGAGGGCCTGAGCCCGCTCTTCGCGATCGACCCTTCCGCGATGGGGCTCTCCAGCCTCCTCGAGGTTCCGGAAGACGCCGCCTACCCGCCGCTCGCGTTCGCCGCCTTCCAGGCGACCTTCGCGATCATCACCGTCGCTCTCGTGTCCGGTGCGATCGCGGACCGCGCGAAGTTCGGCTCGTGGATGATCTTCGCCGGCATCTGGGCGACCGTCGTCTACTTCCCCGTCGCCAGCTGGGTCTTCAACTTCGGTCTCGCCGAAGACGGCTCCTTCGCGTACGGCGGATGGACCACCTACGGCTTGCAGGAGACGTTCGGCCTCGGCGTCATCGACTTCGCCGGTGGCACCGCAGTGCACATCACGGCTGGTGCGGCAGCCCTCGCCCTCGCGCTTGTCCTCGGCCGCCGCGTCGGCTTCGGCAAGGGAGCGCATGTCCCCCACAACCCGCCGTTTGTGCTCCTCGGCGCGGGCCTCCTCTGGTTCGGCTGGTTCGGCTTCAACGCCGGCTCGGAACTCGCAGCTGATGGCGTCGCAGCTCTCGCCGTCGTGAACACGATCGCAGCACCCGCGGCGGCGCTCCTCGCGTGGCTCGTCGTCGAGAAGGTCCGCGATGGCAAGCCCACCTCGGTTGGTGCCGCATCCGGTGCGGTCGCGGGCCTCGTCGCCATCACCCCGGCCTGCGCTTCGCTCGACCCGGTGTGGGCGATCCTCCTCGGCGTCATCGCCGGCGCGGTCTGCGCACTCGCGATCGACCTCAAGTTCAAGCTGGGCCTCGATGACTCGCTCGATGTCGTAGGCATTCACCTCGTCGGCGGCCTCATCGGAACCCTCTACCTGGGCTTCTTCGCCAACGGAACCGGCCTGTTCCTCGGTGGCGACGGCACGCAGCTCCTCGTGCAGGCCATCGCGGCCTTCGCCATCATGGCGTACTCCTTCGTCGGCGCCCTCGTGATCGGGTTCATCATCCACAAGACGATCGGGTTCCGCGTCAAGGACGAGGACGAGATCGCAGGCCTCGACACCGTCTCGCACGGTGAGGCCGGCTACGTGCTCGAGGATGCCCGCGTCTAGCATCCGCCCCGCACGACGAGCATCCGCTCACTGACTATGAAGGTGGCGGCACAGTTTCCCGACTGGCCGCCACCTTCTGGCCATTTCTCCCCCGGTCGGCTGACCCCCACCAACCGAGCTTCACGCAGATTGGACGCCGTTCGATGAAGATCGTCACGCCGCAGTCGCTGCCACGGGAACGACTGGGCACGGACCTCCGCTCCGGGAGCGTGCACGAGATCTGGCGGGACCCCGACGACGAGGTCGACCCGAGGTGGAGCCTGTCCCTCGTCGATGTGAAGCGCAACGTGAAGTCGCTGCACAGGCCGGAAGGCACGGTCGACCATTGGCTCGGCATCAGCGGGCCGCAGCTGCGGCTCGTGGATGGCACCCGGCAGGAGAAGGTGCGGGCCGACCACCAGATCGTCGTCGAGTCGACGACGCCGCTCCTCCTGCTGCGCAGCTCCATCGGCCGCGCGAAGAGCACCAGGCTGCTGCGGGTGACACGCAAGTCGGAGATGCAGCCCATCATCCTCGGGCGGGTGTTCGTGAGCGACCCCATCGAATTCGACCCCGACGTTCGGGCCATCTACCTCATCAGCGGCCGCCTTCGTCTCGCCGACACCGAGCTCGCCGAGGGCGAGGCAGCCATCTTCGACGAGACCGTCCCGCCGGTCATGCACTCCGACGGCGCCTTCGTGGCGACCATGGCGATCCCCTGCGTGGAGCTCGGCGCCTGACTAGCCCAAAGTCCATGCAAAGTCAAGAGATTCAGGTCTAACTGCCCGGTTCATTAGCGTCGTCCGCCGACACCATGGGCACCTTCATCTACGACAACACACCGGCCGAGTTCGACGACCGGGTGCTCGCGCACCTCGAAGTCGTCGTCTCGACGAAACTCAGGCGCGGCGAATCGTTCCTGCTGAGCTGGCGCAACGACCCCCTCGCCGGCGGCGGCCGCGACGCCGTGTGGATGAGCGCCAACGTTCCCGTGCTGTTCAACTACCAGGGCGAACGACCGGCTGACCTGGACACCCGCGCCGTGGAGCGACTCCTGCGAATGGCACACAGTCCCGGAGGGGTCGTCGCGCCGAGCCCTGAAGACCTCAGACCGCTCTAGCGTTCCGTCCGGGTTGCCTAGCCGTTTGGCGGGGTGGCGCCATCGCTCGGTGCTCCCCCGCCGCCCATCCCGGTAGCCGCCCCCTGCGCAACACTGTTGGCGTAGTCGTTGGTCGGGTCGCGGTAGATGGTGTGCACGTGGCCCCACCCGCTCGTGTTGACGCCGCTCACATCAGCCCCTGCCGAGCCCTGCTGGCCCGCGAACTCGACGTACGCCTTCGGGCCAGAGATCTGGAAGTAGATGCCATCGCCCTGCGTCATGTCGTAGACGGTCTCACCGGACCAGTTGATGTACGTGTCGTCGAGGGTCGCCTCGATCTCCGCGAGCGCGTTCGCCGTGGTCTCCTCATCGGCGAGCCCGACCCAGTTGGCGATGACGTCGAGGAGGAGCTGCTTCTGCTCGTCGGTCAGCTCAGACCCCGCCAGCCCGGTGCCGGTCGGGTAGTCGCAGGTCGAGCCCGGCGCGCAAACCATGCTGGCGATCTGTTCCCCCTGGTAGAGCTTCGCCTGCTGCTCGGCCGTGAGGCTGTCGTAGAACGCGAACGCGCTCTCGTAGATTGCAGCAAACGGCTGCACCTCGTTGCCGTCCTCGTCGGTGTAGACGGCTGGCTGCACGCCGAGGTGGGTTGGTGCGAACGTGATGGCATCCGATGCGCCGTCGAGCGTCGCGTTGATGCCGAGGTGGTGCCCACCGAACTGCACTTCCCACGCGCTCGAGTCGGAGGCGTCGCCGAGGAAGGCGATGTAGTACTGGCCGAGCGAGTCCTCGGTGCTGCTGCTGTTGTCGAGGAGGTACTGGTCGCCGTTCATGATGCCCGTGACGGTCGTGTAGCCCTCGTCGCTGAGCAGCGCCTCGAGCACCTTGAGGGCGGCGGCCCGCTGCACCTCGGTCAGGTCGGTGAGGTTCAGGCCGGCGCGCTCGACGAACGTGACGGGGAAGTTCGACCACGACGTCGACTTCGTCTCGTCGTCGTACGCGTAGGTGAGCTGCTCGACCTGCTCAGCCGCGAGGGTCGCCATGAACGCCTCGGCCGCGGACGTCGTGTCGGCGATCGTCTGCGCCGTCGTTCCGGCTGACACGTCGGCAACGGCACCGGTGCTCTCCGGCGTCGCGACGGCAGAGCTGGTCGCCGTGGCAGTGACGGCGCTCGCCGCGCTGTCCACGGCGGCGCATCCCGACAGGACGAGGCTGCCTGCGAGCAGGACCGAGGCGATCCAGGCCGTCCTCTTGCGGCCCGAGCGCCGCTTCGCGTTCACGTCTACAAGCTTGATGTTCTCCATGGCCCCGAAGGTACGAAGCGGGACTATCGCTTCCCTACGCGGATCCTATGGAGTTCCTACGACACAGGCCCTACGACACGTAGGAGCTACGACACGGGCCCTACGACACGTAGAGCTCGGCGTAGCCGGCGACCTCACGCGCGTACTCGGCGGGCAGGTTGTAGGCCGAGATGGCGGAGTTCCAGCCGTCGTCGGTCGTGAGGTCGCCGCCCCGCTCACACAGGTAGGCGGCCGCCGTCTGCACGGCGTCGTCGATGTGATGCGGGTCGGCGACGCCGTCAAAGTTCGCGTCCTGCCCATGCTTCGCCCAAGTTTCGGGGATGAACTGCATGGGGCCGACTGCGCGGTCCCACTCGGTGTCGCCGTCGAGGGCGCCGCTGTCGGTGTCCGGGATCGCGAGGAAGCCTGCGCTGCCGTCGAGAGGCACTCCGATGATGGGCGGTTCGACCTGGCCGGAGTCGAGCACCTGAGACCCGCCGTACGTGCCGTGCTTCGACTCGACCGCGCCGATGCCGGCGAGCGTGTTCCAGCCGATGCCACACTCCGGGCGCGTTTCCGCAACGCGGATGGCGGCTCCCGCGTATGCCGAGAGGGCCCGCACCGGGATGCCAGTCGCCTCGGACGTCGCCTGCACCCAGGTGGGCGACGGCAGCTCGGCGACGGGCACATCCCAGATCCCGTACTCGCCCGACTCGGGAAGCAGTTGCGCGGGGGCAGCCGGGTAGCCCTCCGCCGCGGGGTCGAGGTAGGGCTCCGTCTGCACCTGCTGCTCCTGCATTCCACTGCCGACCTCATCCTCGCCGTAGGCAGGCGAGAAGAAGGACCCGGCGCATCCCGTCAGCAGCGAGGCCGAGGCGACGCCGACGCCGGCCACCAGGAGGAGACGGGTGCGAGCGGGGGAGCTTGCAGACGAGATGATAATTCTGACCTTCCTGGGGTCGGCAGTTGGGAACAACAGGCGGGAACAGCAGTTGGGAACGGCAGGCGGGAACGCTTGAGCCCCGAAGAGCACAGCGTACGTGCGACGGCGGACACTCGACTGGATGCGCGCCGAGGGCCGTCACGATCCCAGCTCGCAGAATCCGGTCGCCGGCGCAGGTTTAGTGCACCGGAGGTTGCGCGGCCTCAGCGGTACCAGGAATCGCCTCGGTTTTCTTGTCTGGCACGAGCTTCAGACCGATGACGGCGAGGATGATGCCGGAGATGAAGACGGCCTTCCACGGCGAGAACGCTTCGTCGCCGGTCGCCATCGCGTAGATGACGGTGAGCGCCGCCCCGATGCCAACCCACACGGCGTAGGCGGTGCCGATCGGGATGCGCGCGGCTGCCCAGCCGAGGCCGAGCATGCTGAGCACGACGCCGACGAAGAAGACGATCGTTGGGACCGGCTGCGTGAACCCGTCCGACTGGCCGAGGGCCGTGGCCCAGACGGCTTCGAGGATGCCGCTGACGATGAGCGCGATCCAAGCCATGGTCAGCTCACCACCTTGAGGCCGACGACGGAGCCGACGAGGAGCAGGAGCAGCATCACTCGGGCGACGGAGACGCGTTCCTGCTTGGTGACCATCGCCCAGATGACGGTGAGGGTCGCACCGATGCCCACCCACACGGCGTAGGCGGTGCCGGTCGGCAGTTGCGTCATAGCCCACGCGAGGCCAGCCATGCTGACCGTGAGCGACGCGAGGAAGACGACAACGGGGACGGGTTTCTTGAACCCGTTCGACGCGGAGAGCGCTGAGGCCCAAACGGCCTCGAGCATTCCAGACAGAATCAATACGATCCAAGCCACGACAAGTCCTTCTGAGTCAGTCTTGTCGTGGTGCGGGTACTGCTCCCTCGTCCGCAAGCCCGATTCCGGGGCTTCAACGTCCAACGTTAGCAACAGCCCGCGCCCTTGGCCAGGGCAGATGAGCCTCAACGTGCACGTGCTGTGCGGATGCACAGGCAAGTCGAACGCACGCTCGCTCTTCGAAGCCTGCCCTTCGATGCACACGGTCGGATGCACAGGGTCGGATACACACGGGCAGTTGCACACGGGCTGTGACACACGGACTGTTGCACTCAGGCTGTTGCACACGGTCGGATGCACACAGGGCCGTTGCGCACAGGCCGTTGCACACAGTGGCGCGCCTGACAAGGGCGAACCTCACGCTCGGGCCGCGCCGCAGACTTGGAGCATGACCTCCTCCGCGTCTGCACCTTCGCCGAGCCCTACCCTCAAGCGCGATGTCACGGGCCTGCTGCTCTTCGTCTTCATCCTGGGCGATGTGCTCGGGGCCGGGATCTACGCCCTCGTCGGCACCATCTCGGGTGAGGTCGGCGGCGTCACGTGGCTGCCGCTGCTGGTCGCGCTCGGCATGGCGCTGCTCACGGCGGCGTCCTATGCCGAGCTCGTCACGAAGTACCCGAAGGCGGGCGGGTCGGCGGTGTTCGCGCAACGCGCCTACCGTTCGGAGTTCGTGTCGTTCATGGTGGGCTTCTGCATGCTCGCGGCGGGTGTCGTGAGCGCCGCGAGCCTCGCTCTCGCCTTCAGCGGCGACTACCTGGCGACCTTCATCGACTTGCCACCAGTCGTCGGCGCGACCCTCTTGCTTGTGCTCATCGCCCTCGTCAACCTGCGCGGCATCAAGGAGTCGCTGCGCTCGAACATCGTCATGACCTGCATCGAGCTGACCGGTCTCGTGCTTGTCGTGGTCCTCGTCGGGGTACTCGTCGCGGGTGGCGGCGGGGACATCGGCAGGGCCGTCTCGTTCGGCGACGACATCGACCCGTTCCCCGCGGTGCTCGGTGCTGCTCTGCTCGCCTACTACTCGTATGTGGGGTTCGAGACCTCGGCGAACCTCATCGAAGAGGTGCGCGAACCGTCGAAGGTGTACCCGAAGGCGCTGTTCTTCTCGCTCCTGACGGCCGGAGCCATGTACATGCTCGTCGGTACGGCCGCCTCCATCGCCGTCCCATCGAACGAGCTCGCCGAGTCGACCGGGCCCCTGCTGAACGTCATCGCAGCAACCGGGGTGCCCGTGCCTGCTTGGCTGTTCAGCGCGATCGCCCTCATCGCGGTTGCCAACGGAGCCCTGCTGACCATGATCATGGCGAGCCGCCTCACTTACGGCATGGCAGGGCAGGGGCTGCTGCCGCGGATGCTCGCGCGCGTGCTCCCCGGGCGTCGCACCCCGTGGGTCGCGATCATCGTCACGACGGCCTGCGCAATAGCACTCACCGCCACGGGCGGGGTCGCCGTGCTCGCCGAGACCGTCGTCATCCTGCTGCTGATCGTGTTCATCAGCACCAACCTCGCGGTGCTCGTGCTGCGGCGCGACAAGGTCGACCACCCCCACTTCAAGGCCTGGACCGTGCTGCCCGTGCTTGCGATCATCACCTGCATCGTGCTGCTCACCCAGCAGAGCGGCGAGGTGTGGCTGCGCGGCGGCATCATCGTGGCCGTCGGCGTCGCCACGTACCTTGTGCTGCGGTTCGCGCGACGGCGGGACAGCGAGGGAAACGCGGGCCGAGACAGCTCAAGCCCGAACAACTCGAGCGGGACCAACTCGAGCGGGGACACCTCGACCGGGACCAACTCGAGCGTGACCTAGCCTCTACACCCTCGCCTCCGTTCGCGATACCCCTTGGTCAATCACAGTGCCGTTTGGTCTGGTGGAGCCAACGGCGCCCCACGGCGTCGTACTCAACGACGAGGAGATTCCCCTATGTACTTCCACGCGCAGACCTGGATCAACGACATCGCGGACGGCGAACCGGACCCGACGGCGGCGAACGCCCTGCAGGAGGGGCTCGGTGGGCAGTTCGGTGAGATGCGCACCATGATGCAGTACCTCTTCCAGGCTATGAACTTCCGCGGCCCGACGGCGAAGCCGTACCGTGACCTCATCCAGGGCATCGGCACCGAGGAGATCAGCCACGTCGAGCTCATCGGAACCACCATCTCGCGGCTGCTCGACGGGTCGCCCGAGTACACGGGCAAGCTCACCGACCCCGTCGACAAGCCGGGCGCCGGCGGTGCCACGCCCTTGAAGATCGCCCTCGACACCAGCAACATCCACCACTATCTGGTCGGCGCCCAGGGCGCCCTGCCGGTGGATGCGGCCGGCAATCCGTGGAGCGGCAGCTACGTGTACAACTCCGGCAACCTTCCCCTCGACCTGCTGTACAACCTCATGCTCGAGTCGACGGGGCGCCTGCAGAAGTGCCGCATCTACGAGATGACGGACAACCCGACGGCGCGGGGCACGATCGCCTACCTCATCGTTCGCGACCAAGCGCACGAGAACGCGTACGCCAAGGCCCTCGAGACGCTCGGCGTGAGCTGGAAGTCTCTGCTCCCCATCCCCAAGACGAACGCCGAGTCGTTCCCGGAGGTGAAAGAGCTGCTCGACCTGGGACTGCAGAGCAAGCAGTACTCGTTCGACCTCGACGGGAAGTCGGAGGCGGGCAAGATCTTCCAGGGGGCGTCCCCGTCGAATGACGGAACAACATTGGATGCCTCGGAGCAGGCCCCGGCCGGCGCCCCTTCGTTCATCGCCGACGAGCGCCTCGAAGAGTTCGCGCCTGGCCTCGACGCCGACCTGCTGACGCTCATCCAAGCGACCGCCGAGCTCGAGCTCTCCGAAGTCAACGGGTTCTACGGCCCGACGACGGCGTAAGAGCAGAGCAGAGCAGGCCAGCGCAGGCCAGAGCAGTCAGGCAGAGCAGAGCAGAACAGGCCAGAGGAGAACAGAGGAGAACAGGCCAGAGCAGCGCAGGCCAGCGCAGGCCAGCGCAGTCAGGCAGGCCAGAGCAGAGCAGAGCTACCCCTCGCGGCAGCTCCTCGTGACCGCACCGTGCGGCGGCGAGGAGCTACGCGGGCGAGCTGGGCTGAGACGTCGGCGCGTTGAAGGTCGCACGCATGGACCGAGGGCCCGCATTGACCACAAGGACCGCATGGACCGCACGGACCGAGGGACCACAAGGACCGCAAGGCGATCGGCGGCCAGCCGGAGCCGGGCACGGACGTTGGTACGGACACGCACACGCACACGCACACGTACACGGACACGGACACGGACACGGACGCTCGGACACGGACAACGCCGTCACCTCCTCGACCCTGCACCGATCAGAACGGTGGAGGGTCGAGGCCTGCCTCTGGGCCAAGCGCTGGGCCAAGCGCTGGGCCGGGAACCCCGCCGGGCGCCGGGCCAGGTTCGGCCCCCTGCGGCTGCACCCGGTAGGCCACGCCCCCGATCTCCACGCCCGGTTCGCCGGGCGGCGAGGGCCCGAACGTGACGCCTCTCGGTTCAGGAACATCGTTCAGCACGATGCCCGTCGGCGACGTCCACTCCATGACACCGCCGGGCAACTGGCTGACCTCCCAGCCGGTGCTGCCCTTCACCGTGTGGTTCCACCGGCAGAGGTCGGCGAGGTTGACGAGGCTCGTCGGCCCGCCCTCTGATGCCGGGATCGTGTGGTCGAGGTCGCAATTCTCTGCGGGGAGCCGGCAGCCCGGGAACCTGCAGTGCACATCCCGTGCCCGGAGCCACGCCCGCATCGCCTCGGTCGGCCGGTAGCGGTCGACCTCGACGACCGTTCCCGTGATCGGGTGAGTGAGGATGCGCTCGAAGGCCGGAACGTTGGCGGCGAGGGCTTTGGCCACGCTCATCGGGATCGGCGTGACGCCGTCCAGGAGCGCGGGCGTCGTGTCGAACGCGCCGCCGTCGCCATTCTGAGCGTCGAGCATCGTGAGCACCGGCATCGTGAACGACGCCTTCGCGGTGATGCCTGCCACCTCTGGGCAGGTCGTCAGTTCGCCCGTGAGCAGCAGCTCAGCGAACACGTCGGCCCGCACCTGGTGGAACGTTCGCGGGTCGTCGGAATCGGCGCCCCGAGCCGCGATGATCGCCTTCGCCATCTCAGACAGACGCCCGTCGATCGCCGTCAGCACGGGCAGCGAGTGCCGCCCGCCGAGCGAGCCCATGCCGTCCCCCTCGCTCGTGACAAGCACAGCCCGCGACGCCATCGCGTGCTCATAGCGCTCCTCAAGCGATGACGCCGTCAGCCGCTCTGCCTGCTTGATGGCGAAGTCCTTCAACCTGCCAGGCGACGTCGAGCGGGCCTTCTCGAGCACCACTTGCACGAACAGCTGGCGACGCGCAGCCTGCTCAGCCGGGTCGTCGTGCACGATGATCGTGCCCGCCTCACACACGATGCGGGCGTGCACCATCGACACCTCGCCCGCCGCGAGCGCCCCGTGAACCAGCGGGAAGTCCTCCGTGAGGACCGCCGAGCGACCCATGATTCCCGCCACGGCCTGCCTCGACGTGTTCGTGACCGCGGCGATCTCCGCCTTCCACGAGCGCAGTGCCCACTCCTGCTCGAGGGTGCCCTCTCGTTCGTCTTCGGCAACCGCCGTTCGTGCCGCCAACGCATAGGCGCGCGCCTGCTCGGCCTGCGCGCGGGCGAGGTCGGCTTCTGCGTCGGCGACGAGCCGGACCACGAGGAAGCGCTCGAGCATACGTACGCACTCGACAACGCGAACGGGTGGCTTCCACCCCTCCGGGATTCTCGTCGCGAGCGCTTCATCGATCATGCGACCAGCCTCCACCCGACCACCGACATTCTTGGTCCGGTCCGACAATCTCTTCGAGAACCTGCCAGAGCATTCCCCGAATCTGCAGATCCCCGCACGGTAGAACGGGCTGGTGCAGACCTTCCTCCCCTATGCGGACTTCGCCGAATCAGCGAGAGTGCTCGACCGGCAACGCCTCGGCAAACAGCGCGTCGAGACCCTGCAAGTCATGAAAGCGCTGACCGTGCCCGGGTACGGGTGGCAGCAGCATCCGGTCGTGAAGATGTGGGTCGGGTACGAGAGGACCCTCCTCGCCTACCAGGACGCGTTCTGCGCCGAGTGGGTGGGGCGCGGATATGCGGACACCTGCGCCGAGAAGACGCTCGCCGCCTTCGAGGAAGCGGCGGCAAGCAGAGGGCCGGACTTCAAGGAGTCCGGCCCTCCGCCTTGGCTCGGCGACGAGGCCCTGCACGAGTCGCACCGCTCGAAGCTCATTGCCAAGGACGAGGAGTTCTACGGCGCCCTCTTCTCCGACGCCGAACGCGGCCTCGAGTATGTTTGGCCGGGCGTCACCTCGAAGTGACGCCGTGTCTCGCGCCTTCCCGTGCGGGTGTAGCCGTCTCCGCCGAACTCCTCGCTCGAGACTTGCGCCTCTCGACGAGCCCGAGGCCAAGATCGAGCACCACAAACCCGGCAAGCGCCACGCCTATGAGCGGCAGGAACAGCCCGATCACGGCGGCACCTGTCAGCACGAGCGCGACGCCCCACCAGGGAGCACGCCTGAGCGCTCCCCGCGGCGGCACATCACCCACGAGCCGCGACGGGTCGCGCCTCGGACGCCGCTGCCACCACATCACGTAGCCCCACACGACCATCCCCGCGATACCAACCGCGACCGCGAAGAGCACAAGCTGGTTGGCGAGGCCGAACAGCGAACCCATGTGCAGGTCGATGCCCCAGCGGCTGAGCTTCGCCATCAGCCCGAACTCGGCGAAGTCGACGCGGTCGGTGACCTGCATCGTCGCCCCGTCAATGGCGACCGCGTCCACCTCGGTCGGGAAGCTCCGCTGGATCTCCTGCACAACCCACGCAGCACCGGGCTCCGTCGGTGGCCTGATCTCGACGAGCCCCGTATTGACGTTCACCTCGTGGGCGACGGACAGCACCGAGTCGTAGGCGCCCGGGCTGAGCTCGCCGCGCTCAGCACTCGGCGCCGGTGCCCCCGCCCCATGCCCGCCGTGCCCCGCGTGCTCGCCCGCGCCGCCCGCGCCCGCCTCGGCATCACCATCGAGGCTCGTGCTGAGCGACGGCGTCGTCCATCCCACTGCGGCGCGCAGCTCGGTGAAGTTCGCCCCGCCGTACTGCGACCAGGTGATGCCGGTCGCCGAGAGGAAGAGCGCGCCCGCGAGCACCCAGATGCCGGTGGATGCGTGCAGGCTGCGGGTGCGCGCGAACCCGTTCGCCCTGAAGTTCGGCCGCAGAAGGTCGCGCTCACGCGAGGAACGTCTGGCCCGGCGCGCCCGCCGATAGCGGGTCACCCAGAGGCCGAGCCCCGCGAGGGCAACAACACCGAGCCACGACGCGGCGAGCTCGCTGTAGAGCCGGCCCGCGTCGCCGAGGTGGAGGCTGCGGTGCAGGTCGGAGATCCAGGTGCGCAGAGGCAGGGACCCCGACGTGCCGTAGACGGGCAGCTCGCCGCGGATCTCGGCCGTCGCCGGGTCGACGAAGACCGCTCGGGTCTTGCTCTCCCCGAGGGTCGCATCCGCGTACATAACTCGCGTCGTGTCGCCCGGGTTCGGAGCAGGACGGACGGCGACGATCGTCGCCCCCTGCCCGATGTAGGCGTCAGTCGCCTCGATCTGCTCGGCGAGCGGAAGGGAAGCGCGCGCGAGCGGCGCGTGCAGCTCGTGGTTGTAGACGAGCTGCTCAAGCTGCGGAGTCAGCGCATAGAGGGCACCGCTTGTTGCCGCGACGAGAATGAACGGGCCGACACACACGCCGGCGTAGAAGTGCAGGCGCAGGAGCAGCTGCCCGAACCATCCTGCGCGAGCACGCGGGCGGGTGGCTGGTCTCGTCGGGCTCGTCGGCCTCATCGGAGGATCCCTTCGCCGATGTAGCCGCCGTCCGCGCACCCTGGCGGTACGACGAAAACTGCCGAGCCGATGGGCGTCGTCCATTCGTTGAGCAGGTCGAGCTCGTCGAGGCGCTTCTGGACGGGCACGAACTGCGCGTCCACATCGGCCTGGAAGGCGATGAAGAGCAGCCCGGAGTTGGATATCTCCTCACCCGTCGGGGCGTCGTCGTAGTTGTAGGCGCGGCGGAAGAACCGCTCGGCCGTGTTCTCCGACCGTGCCCGGCGCAGGTGCGAGAACTCGGCGATCACCGGGAAGCCCGCTGCGTTCTTCGCCGCGAAGTCGGGTTCGTCGTGCTCCTCGACGCCCGTGAGCGGTGCACCGTTCGCGAGCGTGCGCCCCACCGACTGCTCGCGTCCGCTGCGGTCGAGCCTGTCCCATTTGTCGAGATCCATGCGGATGCGCCGCACCACCATGCCAGTCCCGCCCGCAAACGCGCCCTCGCGTATCCACACGAGCTGCTCGAAGTCGAGCGTCGGCGGGGCCGGGTTGACCGTGCCGTCGACTTGCCCGAACAGGTTCCGCATCGTTGTGCCCGTGGCCTCCGAGCCGCGCGCCCGCCGGAACCCGGGCTGGGTCCAGCGCACGGTTGCGAAGCTGCGGGTGTCCTTCAGCAGCATGCGCAGGGCGTGGGCCACGGTGAAGGGGTCGTCCGACGCGATCTGCAGCAGCAGGTCGCCGTCGCTCCACCCGGGCTCCAGGCGGTCGATCCCGAACGCCGGAAGCGGGCACAACCATGCGGGTGCCTCGTTCGAGGTCATGGCTGCCGTGGGTGCTGTGGATGCGCGGCGCACGAACTCGGGCCCGAACCCGAACGTCACGGTGAGGTTCGCGGGCACGAGGGCGAGCTCGGGCTCGGAGTCAGCGAGCGCCGGCTCGCCTTGCGTGAGCCGCGCCGCGTCGTCGGTGAGGAGCTGCATGAGCCGACGCAGCGCGTCGCGGTCGATGCCGTCGCGCAGGTCGAGCGCAACCAGGGTCGCGTGGGCCTGCGGCGTCGTCGCGATGCCGGACTGGTGCGTCCCGTAAAAAGGGACGACGTCAGTCCCCGACGGGGCGTCGGCGTTGTGGGCGTCGGTGTTGTGGGTGTCGGTGTTGTGGGCGTCGGCCCTGCCCTGCTCTGCGACCGGGGTCGCGAGCCGGAGCGCCTGGTCTGCGCCGATGGCCGCGGCCGCGCCGAACCCGGCGACAGCTCCCCCGAAGAGAAGCTGCCGCCGTGTCGGACGCGTGCGACCAGTCGCCTGGTCGCCCGGCACTAGCTGTTGTCCGTGTGCTCGGAGTGGTCCGCCTCAGAGTGGTCCATCTCCATGTCGCCACCCATGTCACTCATGTCGTCGTCCTCGTAGTTCTCGTTGGCGCCGGCGTAGTCCTTCGCGGGGGCCGTGAACTCAAGCGTGGATTTGTCCGAGAAGGTGAGCGTGAAGCTCAGCTCGTCGCCAGCGACGACGGGCTCTGGCAGGTCCATGAGCATGATGTGGTTGCCGCCTGGTTCGAGCGTCAACGTCTCCCCTGCCGCGATCGTGAAGCCTCCGCCCTTCTCGCGCATTGTCATCTCGCCCGTCTCGTTCTCCACGGTCTCGTGGAGTTCGAGGGCGGTGGATGCTGGGCTCGCGACCGACACGATCGTCACGTCGCCCTCACCCGTGTTGTTGATCTCGCCGAACGCGGCCGACATGCCGGAGTCGGCCGCTTTGACCCAGGCGTTCTCGACGCTGACGGCATCGGCCTGCGGTGTCTCCGAGGCCGAGGCCGAGCCTTGGGCTGGCGCGCTCGCGGCCGTGCACCCGGTGAGAGCAAGCGCCGCCGACGCGAGGAAGGCTACCGCCGCGAACGGGCGGTTGAGCTTCAAGGCCCCAGACGTGCCTGTGGAGCTGGACCTGCCTGCGGCGCTGGACGTGCCTGTGGAGCTGGACGTGCCTGTGGAGCTGGACGTGCTTGTGGTGCTAGACGTGCTGGTCATGAGTGGTGTTCCTTTGCGAGAAGAAGATGAGGTGAGAGGCGCGGATTCAGCGCGCATCGGTGTCGCCGTTCACCGGCTCGGATTCGGCCTGGCCGCCCTTGCGGGACCTGACGACCACCCAGGCGACCCCGAGCGCGACAACCGCGCCGAGTCCGCCGATGAGGAGCATCCGCGGCACGTTGAGCGGCGACCGCGAGGTGATCTCGGCCGTCGGTTCGGTGGTCGCGCCGGACGCCGAGTCGGGAGCTGCGGTCGCCGCATCGGGAGCTGCCTCGGTGCTTGCCTCGGTGCTTGCCTCAGTGCTTGCCTCGGCGGGTGCGTCGGCGGCAGGAGCATCCGCCAATGCGGTCGGGTCGCCCACCGTGAACGGAATCGTGCCCGTGATCGGGTGTCCGTCGGAGGAAACGACCCGCCAGTTGATGGCGTACGTGCCCGCGGGAAGCGCGTCGTCGACCGTGCTCGACACGGTGGTGCCGTCGATGACGGGCTCTCCGGTCGCCCAGGTTCCGCCCGCCGCGCCCTGGAGGACGATCATCGGCCCGATCTCCATGATGTTGGCGGAGTAACTGAGCGTGATGTCCGTCGGCGACGCGTCGAGCGTCGCCTCCGGGGCAGGTGAGCTCTGGACGAGTTGGTCGTGCGCCTGCGCGGGAGTCGCCCCGGCGAACCCCAGAAGGCAGGCCAGGAGCAGCGCGATCAGGGCTGAGGCTGCGGGGAGAGCGAGCCTCGGCGTCGCGGATGTGGGTGGTGTCGTGGATGTGAGTGGTGTCGCGGATGTGAGTGCTGTCGCGGATGTGGGTGGTGTCGCGGATATGGGTGGTGTCGCGGATGTGGGTGCTGTCGTGGATTTGGGTGCTGAGTCGAAAGACATCTCGAGTGTTCCTCGGGTCTGTCCGCCCGCGCACGAAGCGGCGCGCGCACTGCCGGCGCGCACGGTGCCTGCACGCACGATGCCTGCACGCACGATGCCGGCCGGCACGATGCCGGCGAGCGAAGACGCGCGTTCCTGCCGCGGACGGAGAATTTTCGACGCCGAACGGCACCGGACAGCGCCTCACGAGCGAAGCGGAGGCGAGGAGGGTGGTGCTAGTTCGAGGTCGCGAATGCTGGGGGCATCGCGATTGTCGGCGGGCCGCGTCGCCGCGTCGCGCGCTCGGCGCGCACCGTGAGCGCCGGAACCCAGGGCAGCTCGAGCGGCGCGGAATCGACGGCGACATTCGGGCGCAGGACGCGCGCGAGGAGCACGAAGACCACGCGGCCAAGCGGCAGCAGCAATTCGACCGCCGCTTCCTTCGCTTTCGCGAGGCTCGCGAGCAGCGCTTCGCCGAAATACAGCGCGAGTGCCGTCAGCACCGCGGCGACGGCGTGCATCGCCCACATGAGCGGGCCGTCGTGCCCGAGGTGGATCGCTGCGCTGGAGGAGCCGGCACCGGCGCTCGAGGCGAAGTCAGCCATGGCCGACGACGCGGCGAGCTGCCCGTGGGCCGCGTGGCCGGCGTGCGCATCCGCCATTGTGCCGGAACCTCCCGCGGCTGGCGGCGTGCCGAGCACAAACAGGGTGTGGAACAGGAACTGGCTCGCCCCGACGGAGAGTGCGAGGCGCAGCGAGTCAGTGCGGATGCGCGCGAGCAGCAGGCAGGCGAGCACGGCCAGCCCGAACGGAAACGCGATGCCGAGCATGCCCGGCAGTCCGCCGCCCGCGAAGACGTGCGACGCGAGGGCGATGAACGTGGAGACCGATGCCGCGACGAACGCGAGGCGAACGCGGCGGACCCGTGCGGCGTCATGCGGGCGCGAGTCCACCGGCGGGGCCAGGCCGGCATCCTGATCGAAGTGAAGACCAGCGTCCTTCAGGTCCACTTCGCCCAAGGCGGGGGTCAGCAGGCCGGGGGAGGTCACCCCAGAAGTCTATGCGCGTCTTCTACTGCTCGTAGACGCGGCCGGTTCGCGGAGCCCGGTGGGCTACGCCTCGTAGGCGCGGCCCTTCCACGCGACGCGGCGGCGCCCCGCGAGCGCGTACACGGGCAGCACCAGCAGCGGACTGACCGGGCCCAGCAGCCCCTCGGCGAGGTCGAGCGGCCGGTGACGGCCAGTGACGGCGTTCACGATCATGCGGTCGAGCAGCCCAGCGATGCGCGCAATGCGCAGGATGCGCGCGGTCGGAGAGTGCTGATCCGCTGAGCCGAGTCCGAGGCGCAGCACCCACGGCGCCGTGTACACGCACAGGGTGAGGAGGCTTGTCGCCACCATGAGCGCGCGCGACCCGTGGTGCAGCCCGAGGAGCGACTTCGCGAACCCCCGCACCGAGCTGCGGTAGCCGTCGTACATTCGCACGCCGATCGCGTTTCCGCCGCGCGCGACGACGACCCGGCCACCAGCAGCGCGCATCCGCTCGGCGAGGCGCATGTCCTCGACGAGCTCGCCGCTCACCGCCGCGTGACCGCCGATGCTGTTGTAGGCGGCGCGCGTGAACGCCATGACCTGGCCGTTCGCGACGACCGGCGCCCGTCGCCCCTGCAGGGCCATCGGCACCGAGCCCAGCACGACCGCGTCGTTGAGGGGCGTGATGAGCCGTTCGCCGAGCGTCCGGGTCTCCTGCCGCGGGAACACGGTGAGCAGGTCGGCGCGGGATGCCCGCATCGTAGCCAGGAGCGCGTCGAGCGCGCCCGGGTTCCAGCGCACGTCCGCGTCGGTGAAGATCAGCACGTCGTCGGCGCTGTCAGCCTCGCTGGACGCGCTGGCCTCGCTGGTTTTGCCGGTCTTGCCGGTCTCGCTGGCCTTGCCGGTCTTGCCGGCGTCGCTGGTCTCGCCGGTCTCGCTGGTCTCGCCGGCCTTGCTGGCGTTGCCGGTCTTGCTGGCGTTGCCGGTCTCGGGCGCGCCTGTCCAACTTCGGTGCGATTGCGGGCGTTCTGGCCCCGAAACGGCTGAAAACGGCTCTATGTGCACTGAAGTTGGACACAGCCCCGCCTGAAAAGCACCGTCGGCAGGATCGGCACGGCCGGCACGGCCGGCAAGATCGGCAAGATCGGCACGGCCGGCAGAGCCGGCAGAGCCGGCAGAGCCGGCAGGATCGGCAGGGCCGGCAGGATCGACCTCGACCTCGACCTCGACGGCAGCCGCGACCGCCGCGAGCTGCGCGCAGGCCCAGTTCTTGCCGGTCCAGCCGTCGGGCCGCGGCGTGCCAGCGAGCACTCGCGCCCCCGCCGTCTCCGCGACGGCCCGGGTCGCATCGGCCGACTCGTCGTCGAGCACCAGAACCTCGTCGGCGCCCTGACTGAGCAGGCCAGGCAGCGTCTCGCGGAGCGTCGCTTCCTCGTCGCGGGCGGGAATCAAGAGGGAGACCCGCGCTGTCGAGGCGTCGGATGCGCCACCAGCCCCGGCCTCGTCAGCAGACCCGTCAGCAGTCCCTGCCTCACCAGCAATCCCTGCCTCGTCAGCAGTCCCGGCCTTCCTCCCCGCCCCGGCTCCACCACCAGCCCCAGTCCCAGCCCGAAGGCTCGGCTGCGTCAACGCGTTCGCCAGCAGAACGGCGGCCCTCGCCCCGAGGTACGCGAGGGAGACGCCGGCGACGATTCGGCTCAGGAGCGACCGGCTCACTCGGGGCCCCTCCGACGAGCAAGGTCGCCGCGTCTCCCGAACCCCTCCGGCCTCGTCAGGTAAGCGAGCATCCGCCCAGCGAAGCCGACGCGATCGCGGCGGAAGCGCCGCGCGTCGAACACGACCCGGTAGCCGGGCAGCGGGATCGCGGGGTCGGCGGCGTCGAGGGCCCGGTCGAGTTCCTCGAGCATCGAGCCGAGCGCGACCGCGAGCTGCTCTGGCCGCACGGGCGCACCGAAGCGGATGAACGCCTCAGGTTTCGCGGCCCCCCGCAGGACGACCCGGATCGCGACGGGCGTCAGCGCGACACCGGCCCGTTCGGCGACCCACTCGGCGCCCGGATGCAGGTCTCCGAGACCGCGTCCAGCGCGGAGCTCACCTTCGGGGAAGATCAGCGCCCAGTCCCCCGAGCGGGCCCGATCTGCGAGGGTGCGAAGCGCCCGCGGAGGCACGGCCCCGACGAGCCTGAGGAACGGGAAGCGCTGCAGCTGCTCGTCGCCCATCATGACGGCGACATCGACGCCGATGTTTCTGGCGTAGAGGCCGATGAGGTACGCGTCCCACCAGGAGGCGTGGTTGGCGGCGAGCACCGCGCCGCCACCTGGCGGCCTGCCGGTGACGGCGATCGACAGCAGGCCCGTTCGCACGTCGCGCACGGCGCTGCGGACGAGGAGCGCGCGAGCCAGGCGAAGCATCATTGTGTCACCGACGCTATCGCAGCGACGCGCGCGACGAGCCGAGGAGGCAGGGAGCCAAGGAGGCCCGCGCATCACCAGCCGCGCAGGGCGGCCGCGACAACCCCGCCGACGACAAGCACGAAGACAAGAAGGTCGGTCCAGGTCGCCACGAGTTCGTTGGTGCTTTTGCCGCGCTTCACGAGGTGCCGGATGCCCGCGAGCCCCAGGTAGATGGCGCCAGGCAGCGCGCCGACAAGACCCCAGCCGGGTACGAGTGAAGAGACGAGCGCCACGGCTCCGAGGCTGAGGTTGGCGAGCCCAAGCTCCTGCACAACCTGCACGGTCGCGGTATCGACCTCTGTGAGGACCACAGCGCCGGTCGGCGTGGTCGCGGCTCCGCCGGGACCACGCTCGTCCGATTCGTCTTGCGCCGCCCCGAGGATCGTCTGCGAGGTGCGCCGCGGGTTCATGAGCTGGCTGATGCCGGCGACGATGAGGCGCGACCCGACACCCCAGAACGCGAACCAGATGCCGAACACAAGGGCCGGGTTGCCGCCCGCTACACCCAGGTGCACTCCACCGAAGACAAGCGGGAGCACCACTGTCTGGAGGATCACGAGGAGGGCGTACATGCAGGAACCGATCGCATCGGGATGCCCAGAACAACAGCACCGATCGGAGCGGTCGGCGCTGCAGGGTGACATCGAGGGGGGTGATCTGAAACCTATTCCATGCCGACTCCCGCAGACAACACGGCGACGTGCGTTTGCATGGAACCAGGTACTGCAAGAATGCGATGGTGAGCATCCCCCCAAGTGTCACGCCGAGACCAGCCAAGAACGCGGCGAAGCCCTGGTACCGCCGCAAGAGCAGGACGGTGCCGCTTGGCGTGCTGTCCGCCGGTCTTGTCGGGGCGATCATCTGGGTGTCGACGCCCTGGCCGGCGGCCATGGTGATCCGTTCCCTCTTCGAGTTGGACGCGAAGCGCACGGTCACCGAGATGGAAACGTTCGCGCCGACGGCCGACAGCCTGCAGTCGCAGCTCGACGTGTCCTACGGCGACGACGGCGCCGACACGACCTTCGACCTGTACTCCCCCGCCGGGACGACGGAGGGGCTGCCGACCGTGGTGTGGATCCACGGGGGCGCGTGGATCTCGGGCGGCAAGCAGAACGTCGACCCGTACGTGCAGATCCTCGCGGCTGAAGGGTTCACGACGGTCGCCGTCAACTACACGGTCGCGCCGGAGGCCACCTACCCAACGGCCCTCACGCAGCTCAACGACGCCCTCACGCACCTGACGGCGAACGCGGCCGAGTACAACATCGACCCGAACCAGATCATCCTCGCGGGCGATTCGGCTGGCGCGCAGCTCGCGAGCCAACTCGCGGCCCTCGCCACGAACCCCGAGTACGCGAAGCTCATCGGCCTCACCCCGGCGCTCGCCGCCGATCAGCTCGCTGGAATGGTACTGAACTGCGGCATCTACGACGTGAGCGGCATCCCGAACGCGCCTGGCCTCGGCGGCTACGGCTTCCGGGTCGCCCTCTGGGCCTACCAGGGCGACAAGGACTGGGCAGACACCCCCGCAGGCCAGGAGATGTCGACCCTCGATTCCGTGACCGCCGACTTCCCGCAGACCTGGATCTCGGGCGGCAACGCCGACCCGCTGACGGCCAGCCAGTCGCAGCCGTTCGCGACGAAGCTGCAGGGCCTCGGCGTGCCCGTCACCACGGTCTTCTACCCGGAGGACCACCAGCCGGAGCTGCAGCACGAGTACCAGTTCAAGCTCGAGGGGGCGGATGCGCAGAACGCGCTCGCCTCGACCATCGACTTCCTGAAATCGGTCACGACTCCTGAGTGACCTCAGCTGACTCCGCGGCCGATTCCGCGGCTGATTCTGCGGCCGGCCTGTGGCGCCGATTGCCGTCGGCTGCGGAGATGAGCATCGCCCCGAGCGACGCGGCGATCGTGATGGACGCGGCGGCACCGAAGGCGAAGCTCGCCGGCATGGTCGCCGACACCGCCAGGTAGATGCCCGCGTAGATCGACAGTGCGAGAGCTGCTGAGAGCCGCTGACTGAGCTGGTAGAAGCCAGCCGCCACGCCGTTCACCCCAACCGGGGCCTCGTTCAGGGTCAGCGATTGGTTCGAGGGCGTGAAGAGTCCCGCGAAGAACCCTTGCAGTGCGCCCGCCCCGACGACGCCGAGCATGATGAGCGGTTCGGAGCCGCCCGTCACGAGCGCCACCTCAGCGGTCACGGCAAGCAGCGCGAGGCCGAGCGCCCACGTGATTCCGCCGCGGCCGAAGCGTCGCACGAGGCGCCAGCTCAGCATCGACCCGGCCACCATGCCGAGCGCACGCGGCGTCAGCAGCAGCGCCGCCACGAACGGCGAGTAGCCGAGCCCGTCGATGAGGAACAGCGTCGTGAGCAGTCCGAGGCCGAGCGCGGAACCGAACGTGAGCGTCGCCACGGCCGTACCGAGCAGGTAGCCTCGGCTCCGCGCGAGTTCCGGATGCAGCACGGCCGGCCCGCCGCCCGCGTGGGCGCGCCGTTCCCACAGCGCGAACGCGACGAAGAATGCCATCCCCGCGAGCGCGAGCGCGAGCGCGGCAAGGAGCCAGCCGCAGCTCGCGGCGGAGACCAGGAACGCGAGGGTTCCGGCCCCGAGCAGCACGACGCCCACCGCATCCACCTGCCTGAACGCCACGCGCAGCCCACCAGGCACGGCCACGGGTCTCGGCAGCACGAACACGGCCGCGACGACAAGCACCACAGCGAGGGGAACCGCGAAGAGGAAGACAAGCCGCCACCCTGTGTCGTCCGTCAGGACAGTCAGCAGGATGCCCCCGCCGAGCGGCCCGATGAGACCGGCCGCCGAGCCCGCGGTTGTGTAGCCCGACAGGGCGCGCGAGCGCATGATGCCGCGGAAGGTGTCCTGGAACAGTCCAAGCACCTGCGGGTTGACGATGCCAGCCCCGAAGCCCTGCACGAGGCGAGCCACGATGACCGTCGTCGCGTCGTCAGCGAGCGCCGCCGCGAACCCCGCCACGGCGAAGAGGACGAGCCCCAGCATGTACAGGGACCGCCGACCGAGCAGGTCGCCGAGCCTGCCAGCCCCCACAAGCGCGAGCCCGAACGCGAGCGAGTAGGACGACGTCAGCCACTGCACCTGCGCGGCATCCGCATCGAGGGAGCGTTGGATACTCGGCACGGCGAAGCTGAACACGGCCTGGTCGAGGAGCGTCGTGAAGGCCGTCGCGACGCCGAGTGCCAGCACGAGCCCGTTGGCTCGGCTCGTCGACGAGGTCACGGCTGGCGCGGCGAAACCCGCCGCGCCCTCAGCCTTCGAGGACGCGGCGGGTTCCGTCACCGATGGATGCGAGATGACTACTCCTCGCGCGGGAGACCCGCAGGGTTCACCTCGGAGACGTCGATGCGCTCATCCTGCAGGCCCCAGCGGTCGAGGATGGCGTCGTACTGGCCGTTCTCGATGGCGTGGTTGAGGACGATCTCGACGGCCTCGATCAGCCCGTTGCCCTTGGCCGTGCCGGCGGCGATCGCAGCGTTGGCCGGGTAGCCGCCGTTGACGGTGCCGACGAGCTTCGTCTCCCCGTCGGTGGCCGCCTTGAACGCTGCCGTCGCGTTGGGACCGAAGTTCGCGTCCACTCGACCCGATTGGAGGGCAAGCGTTCCGGCAGCGTCGTCCTCGTAGTACTGGAAGTCGACCGGCTCGAGTCCAGCAGCCTTGTTCTCCTCATCCCAACCGAGGAGGATCTTCTCCTGGTTGGTTCCCGCACCGACGATGATCGACAGGCCGGCGACGTCCTTCGCCTCCGCGATCGACGTGATGTCGCTGTCGGCCTTCACGTAAAAGCCGAGCACGTCCTGACGGTACGTGGCGAAGTCGAAGAGGTCCTTGCGCTCCTCGGTCACCGTCACGTTCGACGTGATGAGGTCATACTTGCCCGACTGGATGCCGAGGGGCCAGTCGGCCCACGCCGCGACCTCGCCCTTGAGCTCGAGGCCGAGCCCATCGGCGATGAGCTGCGCGAAGTCTGCTTCGCTGCCGAGACGGGTCACGTTGTCGTCCTCGGCGAGGAAGCTGAGCGGCGGGATGTACGCGCTGCCGACGACGGTGAGCTTGCCAGCCTCAGCCGGCTGCCAGCCGGACGCCTCGAGCGCCGCGATGGCCTCGGGAACCGGGTCGATCTGCGGGCGGCCGTCGACGTTAGCGCTGGTCAGGTCGAACTGGATGAGGTCGCTCGCCGGCGCCGCACCTTCGGGCTCCGCCGCCGTGACGGGGGCCGACTGGCCGTTCACGATGAGCGTCGTCGCGACAACTCCGATGACAGCGAGAGCCGCCACGCCGCCGGCGATGACGCCGACCTTCTTCTTGTTGAGCTTTGCCATGAGAGGCACCTTTCGAGGTGAATGCGTTGCTGAAAGTTCAGGGGATCGGGGTCGAAAAAGAGTGGGTCCGGATGCACCGGGCCCGCGCGGGCGGGGCTGCCGGCCGCGGAAAGAGGCGAGGCCCTAGAGCACCTTGCGGATGAAGTCCTGCGTGCGCGGATGCTGCGGGTTCGTGAGCACCTGCTCCGGCGTGCCCTGCTCGATGACGCGCCCCGCGTCGAGGAAGACAATGCGGTCCGCGACCTCGCGGGCGAAGCCGATCTCGTGCGTCACGATGACCAGCGTCGTACCACCGTGGGCGAGCTCGCGGATCACGTCGAGCACCTCGCCGACCAGCTCCGGGTCGAGCGCGCTTGTCGGCTCGTCGAAGAGGAGCACGTCCGGCTTGAGGGCAAGCGCCCTCGCGATCGCGACGCGCTGCTGCTGACCGCCGGAGAGCTGCCGCGGGTAGTGGTGCTCCTTGCCCTCGAGGCCAACCCGCTTGAGGAGCGCCCGGGCCTGCGCCTCAGCATCCGCCTTCGATGCACGCTGCAGCGCGACCGGGGCGGCCGTGATGTTCTGCAGCGCCGTGAGGTGCGGGAACAGGTTGAAGTTCTGGAAGACCATGCCAACCCTCGTACGGCGGCGAAGCGTTTCAGCTTCGCGCAGCTCGAAGAGGCGGTCTCCCTTCCTGACGTAGCCGATGTACTCGCCATCGATGAGGATCGATCCGCCGTCGACGGACTCGAGGTGGTTGATGGTGCGCAGCAGCGTCGACTTGCCGGAACCGGACGGGCCGAGCAGGGCGACGACCTCGCCAGGCTCGATCTCGAGGTCGATGTCGTGCAGCACCTCATGGGTGCCGTACGACTTGCTCACGCCGCACACGCTGACCTGCCCGGATGCTGCACTGCTGCGTTCGAGTTCGGCTTCGACGTTCCTGTTGATGGTTGCCTGGCTCATGCTTCGCTCACGTCCTTCCGTGTTGACGGGGCTCCTGCTGGTACTGGTGCTCCTGCTGGGACGCCGTTCTTTTTCCGGTCGAGCGCCTTCTTGCCCTCGGCAGCCTTTCCGTCCGGTTTCTCGGGGTCCTCATCGCTTTTGTCGTCGTCGAGCAGGGCCCACTTCTCGGAGATCCAGGCCCTCGCCTTCTGGATGGGCGTCGGCGGCAGCTCGCGGTGGGCGCCCTTCGAGAAGTGGCGCTCGATGTAGTACTGGGCGATCGAGAGGAGCGTCGTGATGATGGCGTACCAGACGACCGCGACGAGGAGCAGCGGGATGATGCGCTGGTTGCGGTTGTAGATGACCTGCACCGTGTAGAACAGCTCGGGCAGCGCGACGACGAACACCACAGAGGTGCCCTTCACGAGGCCGATGATCTCGTTGAAGGCGTTCGGCGTGATGGCGCGGGCCGCCTGCGGCAGGATGATGCGGAAGAAACGGTACCGACGCGGGAGCCCGAGCGCGGCGGATGCTTCCAGCTGGCCCTGGTCGACCGAGAGGATGCCGGCGCGGATGATCTCCGCCGAGTAGGCCGCCTGGTGCAGGGAGAGGCCCAGCGTCGCGGCCGCGAACGAGGAGATCAGCTGCACCGTCGGGAACTCGACGAGCCAGAAGTCGGTCGTGAAGGGCGTCCCGAGGCCGAGCGTCGGATACAGGTAGCCGAGGTTGTACCAGACCACGAGCTGCACGACGAGCGGCACCGAGCGGAAGAACCAGATGAAGCTCCACGAGAAGGAGTTCAGCAGCGGCGACTTCGAGAGGCGGGCGAGCGCGAGCAGTGCACCGAGCACGAAGCCGATGACCCCGGAGATGACCGTGAGCTGCAGGGTCAGGATGAGCGAGTTGAGGACGATCTCGCTGAAGAAGTACTCGCCGAACACGTTCCACTCGTAGCGCTGGTTCGTGACGAGCGACCACACGAACTGGGCGACCGCGAACACTGCGACGGCCGAGAGTATCCACAGCACCCAGTGCTTGGGGTGCACAACTTTGAGGTGCTCGCCCGGCCCGAGCGTCTGCATCCGGCGGCTCGCCAATGGCGTGGCGTCGTCCGGCGGCGTCGACGGCGGGCTGTCGGTGGTCGGTGCGGTGTCGAGTTGTGACATCGCGTTCTCCTCTCGGCGGGCCCCCGGATTCTGGGGGCTGGCCCTCAGTTCTGAGGGCATGTCGAGAAGGTATGGGCAGGCGGATGAGCGTCAGTAGCGGTCGGTACTCGAAAGTTCCGAGAGGGACGCCCGGCGCAGTGTTGCGTCACATGCGGTCACGCCGTCGCCAGGTGAAGGGTCAGAGAAGGGGCGTAGCCGTCGCAGTTCACGAGTCGAGACCTCGACAGAATTGTGGCCAGACGCCCCTCCAACCCCGACCACCCGCACCAAGCCACAACTCTCGCGACCCGACGCAGGAAACCACACCTCCGCATCCAGAATCGTGGCCAGACGCACCTCCAACCTCGACCACCCGCACCAAACCACAACTCTCGCGACCCGACGCAGAAAGCCACACCTCCGCATCCAGAATCGTGGCCAGACGCACCTCCAACCTCGACCACCCGCACCAAACCACAACTCTCGCGACCCGACGCAGGAAACCACACCTCCGCATCCAGAATCGTGGCCAGACGCGCCTCCAGCCCCGGCCAGCCGCACCAAGCCACAACTCTCGCGACCCGGATGCGAATTCTCCGCAACCCGCACAGCGCGCGCAACCCCCGCAACCCGAACAGCGCGCGCAACCCGCGCAACGCGAGGCGTCGCGGGACGAAGTTCGCGGACTAGACCGTGACCTGGATGTTCCAGGGCAGCGGGGTGCCGTCGATCTTCTTCGCCTCGGAGACCTCGACGACGGAGGGACCGGCAGGCCAGGAAGTCGTCACGACCTCGGGGATCTCTGCCGTGATGTAGTCGAACTGCGAGCCGTGCACTGAGATCGCGAGGCGCCCGTAGTCACCCGACGTGACAGCAACCTCACCGCCAGCACCCGTGTACAAGTAGAGACCTGGGCCGACTCCGTCGAGCGCCGCGTCGAAGGGCGGGAGCACGGAGACCGGCAGAATCTCTGCCGTCCACTCCCCCTCGCTCATGACCATAATGCTGTCGACGACCAGCGGCGCGGGATCGTCGCCGATCGACTGCGCGAAGGCCGCCTCCGTGTTGATGAGCCATTGCGCCGTCCCACCGGTCGCGCGCTCCACGTACTCGAAGCCGATGACCTGATCGCCGCTGTACATCGACGCGGTGAGCCCGCCGACCTTGTCGTCGACCTGCAGCACGGCCAGCTGGCCGGTGCCCTCCGGCAGCACGACATTGAGGTTGGCCTCACCGAATCCTCCAACGGGGCTTCCGGCCTGCAAGCTGAACTCGGGGAGGGCACCGGTCTCGATAGCGTCGCCCTCGAGACCGACCGGCGTCGACTCGCTGTTCGACTCGCTACTCGACTCACTACTCGACTCGCTACTGACTTCATCGTCGCCACTCGAGGTGCCGGGGAGAATCTGCAGGACCTGGATACCGGCGGCGGCGGCGAGCAGGAGGATCGCAAGGATGGCGGTCGCTATACCCTTGGCGCCGGATGCGAAGCCCCGCTTGATCGGCCCGGCCGAGAACAAGATCGCGATGACCACCGGGATCCAGTAGCCCAGGAACGCCGAGACGATAGCCGCGAGCCCCGCGAAGACCGCGAACCCTGGCCCGAAGCCCGGCTGCCCCAGGTGGGCGGCGTTCTTCGCTGCCGGCCCCTTGGCCGCGCGGCTCTTGGGCACGGCGGGAGTCGGATGCACGCCGGGAGTGGCCGCCTGCGAAACGGGAGGGAGCGGCGGGGCGGGGTTGGATGCGAGGGCCGGCTGGGAGCTGGCTGCAGCGCTCGGCGCCTGGGCCGGCGCCTGGGCCGGCATCTGCGCCCGCCGACGCTGCAGTGCGTCGTTCGCGGAGCCGTGCGAGTAGGCGAGACCGCGCTGGGCACCCTCGCCGCTGCGGTCGAGGTCGTAGGTGGCGCGTGCTGCGGTGCTCGTCGCGGCCCGCCCTGCGTCGCGGGCGAGCTGCTCGGCCGCTCGCTGCGCATCCCGTGCAGCCTGCCCTGCGGCGCGCTGCGCGTCCTGCGAGCTCTGCTCGAGCGTGCGCTGCCCATCTTGCGCCCGCTGCTCGGCGTCGCGCTGCCCGTCTCTCGCGCGCTGCTCGCGCTCCTGCTCGATACGGTCGGCGCCACGGCTTGCGGAGTCGGCCCACTGCCGCACGAAGTCGGGTGCCCGGTAGTCCGCCGGCGGCGTGTACCCGTTCCTGCCATCAACCACGGTCGCACCCCCTCCGTTTTTGTCCCTGTAGCTATCTCGGCTGCTGCCTCGGCTGCTGTCTCCGCTCATTCAACACCACACCTCCGACAGTCGAGTCGTTGTTGCCCGGGCACCACTGACGTAGCATTGTCCTGTCATTAGCATCAATCTCTTCAGCGCAGAATCGAGAGCCCCATGAGCGCATCCACACCGTCCCGCATCGGCGTCGTCGGCTACGGGGCTGGCGGCCACCGCTTTCACGTGCCCTACATCCAGGCCGTCGAGGGCTGGGAGCTGGCCGGCGTCGTGACCCGCTCACCGGAACGCCGCGCCGTACTGGGGGCCGAAGCCCCAGGCGTGCCCCCGTTCGACTCGCTGGATGCACTCATCGACTCCGGCGTCGATGCCGTCGTGATCACGACCCCGCCAGACTCACGTCGCGAACTTGTCCTGCGAGCTCTCGAGCGGGGCGTGCACGTGGTCGCCGACAAGCCCTTCGCCCCCACGGCGGAGGGGGCCCGCGAGCTGCAGGCCGCCGCCGAGCGCAACGGACGCATCCTCACCGCCTACCAGAACCGACGCTGGGACACCGACCTCGTCACCCTCAAGCAGGTCATCGACGACGGCAGGCTCGGTGAGATCTGGCGAGTCTCATCGCGCATGGACCAGGACGACTCCGGCACCCTCGAGACCGGGCCGGCGCACGGGCTGCTGCGCGACCTCGGCAGCCACCTCGTCGACCAGATGGCGTTTCTCTTTGGCCCCGTCGAGCGCGTGAGCGCCCACCTCGACATCACTACGGTCGATGGCGTCGAGGTCGACTGCGGCTTCGACGTCGCCCTGTACCACGCGGGAGGCGCGTTCTCCCGCGTCGCCTCGAGCAAGATCAACCACCTTGAGGGCCGCGAGCTCATCGCGTACGGCGACCTCGGCTCCTACGAGTCGCGGATGGACGACGTGCAGACGATGCAGATCGACGCGGGCCTTCGCCCCGCATCCGCCGTCGATGCCGCAGGCTGGGGCATCGAGGCCGAGGAGCGTTGGGGGGTCCTGCACACCGCCGAAGGCAGCGTTCCCGTACCATCCGCGCGCGGCGACTACTCGGAGTACTACCGAACGCTGCTCGCCGCCGTCCGAGGCGAATCCGCTCCCCCCGTGCTGCTCGAGGAGGCCCTGCACACGGTCGAGATCCTGGATGCTGCCCGCGAGAGCGCGCGCACGGGACACACTGTCACCATCTGAGCGGCGACCCGCCCCCTCCACCCCGGCTACCATCAAGGCACGGGGTGCGATGGCGGGCCAATGGAGGCCCGCCCATAAAGGGGTAGGGAATGATCCACGGAACTGAATTCACCGGCCTGCGCGAGGCGCTCGACGACGTCGAGCCGAGCCTCAGGGCAGGGCTCGAGCGTCTGATCGAAGACGTCGACGCTGACGACATCGCGACACGGGAACCGCGCGACATCGTGGGGGCGGCCGCCACGATGCGGAGGCTCGCGTCCCGGAGGCAAGACAACGAGACCCTCATCGCCGTGTTCACTCCGACGCTCAAGGAAGACGGCTGGAGCTCGCGGCGCACGATCGTCGACATCTGCACCTCCGACGCCCCATTCCTCGTCGACTCGGTGACAGCGGCCATCGCCAGGCAGGGCATCGCCGTCCACCTCCTCGCGCATCCCGTCGTCTCCGTGCGCCGCGACGAGGACGGCGAACTGCTCGAGATGCACACGCACGGCGGCACGCTCGAGTCGTGGATACACCTCGAAGTCGACAGGATCGCCACGGAGGAGGCACGCGAAGAGTTGGCCGACCGGCTGCAGCACGTGCTCGCCGACGTCCACTCCGCGGTCGCCGACTGGCGCCCCATGCGTCGCGCCTGCCTCGACCTGGTCACCGACCTGCGCACGGAGCCGCCGACCAGCGTCACGCAAGAGGAGATCGCCTCCGCTGTCGAGTTCCTGACCTGGCTCGCAGAAGACAACTTCACCTTCCTCGGCTACCGCGAGTACTCGCTGGAGACGGACGAGGATGGCGAGGAAGTGCTGCGCCCGCTGCCGCACACGGGTCTCGGCATCCTTCGCAGGCCATCGACCGCCAGCACCCGCCTCACGCCGGAAGCGCAGCGCACGGCACGCGAACCGCGCCTCCTCACCATCACGAAAGCCAACTCTCGCGCCACCGTCCACCGCGACGTGTACCTCGACTACATCGGCATCCGCAGCTTCGACGAGGACGGCAACGTCACGGGCGAGCTCCGCTTCCTCGGCATGTTCACGTCGGTCGCCTACGCGGCATCCGTCCTGACCCTGCCGATCGTCGGCGCCAAGGTCCGGGCCGTGCTCGGCGCGTCCGGGCACGCCCCGAACTCGCACTCCGGCAAGGATCTCCTGCAGACCCTCGAGCAGTACCCACGTGACGAGCTGTTCCAGGACAGCGTCGAGCACCTCCACGCCGTGGCCTCCGAGGTCAGCAGGCTCCGCGAACGGCGGCGCTACCGCATCTTCCTGCGCCGCGACGAGTTCGGCCGCTTCGCCTCCGCGCTCATCTACCTGCCGCGCGACCGCTACAACACCACGGTTCGCCTGCGCATCGAGGAACTGCTGCGCACGACGTTCGAGTCCAGCCAGGTCGACCACGCCACGCGCGTCGGCGAATCCCCCCTCGCCCAACTGCACTTCGTGGTGCGAGCGCCGAAGGGGACCCCGCTTCCCGACGTCTCCGAACAGGAACTCCAGCCACGCATTGAACGCGCGATCCGCGGCTGGGACGAAGAGCTGGTCGACGGCCTGCACCGCATCTACGACGAAGAGCGGGCCGCAGAGCTCCTCGGCACGTACTCGTCGGCGTTCCCAGAGGGCTACAAGGAGAACATCCCGCCGGAAGACGCGGTCCATGACATCGCGCTCCTCGAGCAACTGGATGAGACCACGTCCTTCGCCGTGCACCTGTACGCGCCAGAGCTGGACGAGCCGGGCAAGCGCTACTTCACGTTCGCCTCCCAGGACGTGTACCCCATCACGAGGGTCCTCCCCGCCCTCACCGACCTCGGCGTGGATGTTGTCGACGAGCACCCGTACGTCATCACGCTGCCGGACGGCACGAACCTGCACATCTCCGACTTCGGGCTGACCGCGCCGAGCGCGGCGGTCTGGAACGACGCCGAGTGGGGCGCGGAGCTGGAGTCCGTGTTCACCGCCGTCTGGTCGGGTGAGTCGGAGACCGACCGGCTGAACTCGCTGGTCCTGCTCGGGGGCCTCCGCTGGCGCCAGATCGTGATCCTGCGCGCCATCAGCATGTACCAGCGCCAGATCGGCGCGACGTTCTCGGTCGAGTACATCGAGCAGGCGCTCATCGAGAACCCGGTGATCGCGGCCGACATCGTGCGGCTCTTCGAGACGAAGTTCGACCCCGCGCTGAACGGCGACCGCGGGGCTGAGCTCGCGACGCTGACCGAGGGCCTCCTCGCGGCGCTCGACGACGTCGCGAGCCTCGACCACGACCGCATCCTGCGCTCCATGATCGGCATCGTCGACGCGACGTGGCGCACGAACTTCTACCAGGTGGATGCGGACGGCAAGCCCAAGCACTGGGTCTCCATGAAGCTCGACTGCACACGCGTGCCCGGGCTCCCGAAGCCGCATCCGATGGCCGAGATCTGGGTCTACTCGCCTGAGGTCGAGGGCGTGCACCTGCGCTTCGGCCGTGTCGCCCGCGGCGGGCTTCGCTGGAGCGACCGCCGCGAGGACTTCCGCACCGAGGTGCTCGGGCTCGTGAAGGCGCAGATGGTGAAGAACGCCGTCATCGTGCCAACCGGGTCCAAGGGCGGGTTCTTCGCGAAGCAGCTGCCCTCCCCGAGCGACCGGGGCGCGTGGTTCGAGGCCGGCAAGTCCGCCTACCGCACCTTCATCCGCGGGCTCCTCGACATCACCGACAACCGGGTCGGCACCGACATCGTGCCGCCGAGAGACGTGGTGCGCCACGACGGCGACGACCCGTACCTCGTGGTCGCCGCCGACAAGGGCACGGCTTCGTTCTCGGACATCGCCAATGGCATCTCGGAGAGCTACGACTTCTGGCTCGCGGATGCGTTCGCGTCCGGCGGTTCGGCCGGCTACGACCACAAGGGCATGGGCATCACTGCGCGCGGCGCGTGGGAGTCGGTCAAGCGCCACTTCCGCGAGCTGGGCCACGACACGCAGACGCAGGACTTCACGGTCGTCGGCGTCGGCGACATGTCCGGCGACGTGTTCGGCAACGGCATGCTGCGCTCTGAGCACATCCGTCTCGTCGCGGCGTTCGACCACCGCCACGTGTTCGTCGACCCGAACCCGGATGCGGCGGCGACGTTCGCCGAGCGTCAGCGGCTCTTCGACCTGCCCGGCTCCTCATGGGACGACTTCGACCGCACCGTCATGTCGGAAGGCGGCGGGGTCTTCCCGCTCTCGCAGAAGTCCATCCCCCTCACGCCCCAGATGCGGGAGGCGCTTGGCCTCGACGCCGACGTGCAGCGCGTCACCCCGCTCGAGCTGAAGAAAGCGGTGCTGCTGGCCCCCGTCGATCTGCTCTGGAACGGCGCCATCGGCACCTACATCAAGGCCAGCGACGAGACGAACGCGGAGATCGGCGACCGCGGCAACGACGCGATCCGCGTCGACGGTCGCGAGCTTCGGCTCCGCGTCGTCGGCGAAGGCGGCAACCTCGGCGTGAGCCAGCGCGGCCGCATCGAGGCGGCGCTGTCGGGCGTGAGCCTGAACACCGACGCCATCGACAACTCGGCGGGCGTCGGCACCTCCGACCGCGAGGTGAACATCAAGATCCTCCTCGGCGCCGTCGAGCGCGACGGGCGCCTCGACCGCGAGGCGCGCAACGAAGTGCTGCGTGCGATGACGGATGAGGTCGCAGCCCAGGTGCTGCGCGACAACTACGAGCAGAACGTGCTCCTCGGCAACTCGCGCTCGAACGCCGCTCAGATGCTCCCTTCCCACAAGCGCCTCATCACGTGGCTGGAGGAGCGCGACGAGCTCGACCGGGAGCTCGAGTTCCTGCCGTCGAACGCCGAGATCAAACGCCGCGTCGAGGACGGACGAGGGCTCACAAGGCCCGAGTTCTCCGTCCTGGTCGCCTACGCCAAGCTGGCGCTCAAGAGCGACCTCGCCGCCACCGAGCTCGCCGACGATCCCTGGTTCGCGAACACCCTGGCCGAGTACTTCCCGGCCGAGGTCCGCGAGCAGTACGGGCCCGACCTGCACGCGCATCCGCTGCGACAGGAGATCGTCGTCAACGCCGTCGTGAACTCCATGGTCAACCGAGGCGGCATCACGTTCGCCTACCGGGCGGCCGACGAGACGGGCGCAACCAGCGAGGAGATCGCGCGCGCCTATGTCGCAGCCCGCGAGATCTTCGACCTGCGCGGGTTCGTCATCGAGATCGAGGCGACCGACAACGTCGTCTCGACCTCCACGCAGACTGAGCTGTACCTCGGCTTCCGTCGACTCCTCGACCGAGCCACGCGCTGGTTCGTGCAGCACCGGCCCGACCGCATCGACATCGGCGAGGAGATCACCCGCTTCACGGGCCCCGTCGCCCAGTTCGCGTCGCGGATCGGTGAGCTGCAGCAGGGTGTGGAGCGCGAGCGGTTCGCGGAGCGCGTGAGCGAGTTCGAGGCGGCGGGCGTGCCGCACGCCCTCGCACTGCGCGGCGCCGGCCTGCTTGAGCTCATGCCGCTGCTCGACATCATCGAGCGCGCCGGGAACGAGGGATGGGACCTCGAGGAGTTCGCGGGCGTCTACTACTCACTGTCGGCCCGCGTCAGCTTCGATGACATGCTCACGCGCGTCACGGCGCTGCCGCAGGACGACCGCTGGGGGTCGATGGCACGCGCCGCGATGCGCGACGACCTGTACGCCGTCATGGTCGAGCTCGCCGCATCCGTCATTTCGCAGACCGACGACGCCGAGCCGGACGAGCGCGTGGACGCCTGGATCGGCAGCCTCGGCCTGACCGCCACCCGAGCCCTCAGCGAAGCAGCGGATGCGGTGCACGCGGGCGACGACACGGGCCTCGCCACACTGTCCGTCGCGCTGCGCCGCCTGCGCTCGCTCGTGCGCTGAGCCCGGGGCGGGGCAGACGGGGCAGGCGGGGCAGGCGCATCCGCCCTGCCTCGCCCGCCGCGCGCTCGCCCGCCGCGCCCGCCGCGCGCCGCGCGCCGCGCGCCCGCGTCCTGCCCGCCTGCCCGCCTGCCCGCCTGGAAAGTTGTGGCCTGTTGCTCTTACCGACGCTCGCAAGAGCAACAAGCCACAACTCTGCGCGCGAATCCGGCCCCGGCGCATCCACCTTCGGAGCGTCCCCGAAGCCCGCGGTGCGTCCCTGATCCCTCGGAGCGTCCCCGATCCTGCGGAGCGTCCCCGATCCTGCGGAAGGGGCCGAGAGTTGTGGCCTTTTGCTCTTGCCGACGCTCGCAAGAGCACCAAGCCACAACTCTGCGCGCGAATCCGGCCCCGGCGCATCCACCTTCGGACGACCCCGAAGCCCGCGGAGCGTCCCTGCTCCTTCGGAGCGTCCCCGATCCTTCGGAGCCGGCCCGATACTGCGGAACGGGCCGAGAGTTGTGGCCTTTTGCTCTTGCCGACGCTCGCAAGAGCAACAAGCCACAACTCTGCGCGCGGATGCGGTCCCCCGCGCATCTGCCTTTGGATCACCTCGCCGCCATCGCAGCGGCTCTCGGCCTGCGAAACGGACTGAGAGTTGTGGCTTGTTGTCCTTCTCGACCATCGCGAGGACAACTTGCCACAACTCTGCGTGCCCTAATCCGCGTGCCCTTGCGGAGCGGGGGCGGGGCAGGGCAGGGC
>NZ_PSTQ01000019.1 GCF_002931075.1 Pseudoclavibacter sp. AY1F1
GGAGCACGGAGGGGAGAGGGGGGCGGGCGGGGAGGGCGGGCGGGCGGGCGGGGAGTGTGCGCGAAGCGCGCGGGAGGGTGGGCGCGGAGGCCGCGCTCGGGATGCGCAAACGCCGCGCCGGGAGATGGTCCCGGCGCGGCGTCTGCAGTTCAGTTCGGCGGGGCGACTGGCGCCCGCCTTCGGCGCGAGAAGCTCTCGGAGCCTCCCGCTCTTCAGCTCCTAGAAGCTGAAGTCGCCGATGTTTGCCTTGTCGAAGACGAAGGGCTCTCCGAGGAGGACAACGCCGTCGGCGCCGACCGTGTACTCGCCGAGCTCGCCAGCCGTGAAGGTGTCGCCTTCAGCGCCGGTGATGTCGCCGGCGATGAGGGCCTGGGCTGCGAACGCAGACAGGTAGCCGAGGTCTTCCGGATTCCAGAGTGCGAACGAGGTGACGGTGCCGTCCTCGACGAACTCGCGCATCTGGTTCGGCGTGCCGAGACCGGTCACTGCGACCTTGCCCTTGAAGTCAGAGGTCTGGATGTAGCGTGCTGCAGCCGCGATGCCGACCGTCGTGGGCGAGACGATGCCCTTGAGGTTGGGGTGCGTCTGGAGGAGCGCTGCGGTCTTGTCGAACGAGGTCTGGTCGTCGTCGTCGCCGTAGACGGTCTCGACGATGGTGATGTCTGGGTACTCGGTGCCGACGTACGCTTCCATCTTCTCGATCCAGGCGTTCTGGTTCGTCGCATTGGCTGCTGCGGAGAGGATGGCGATCTCGCCGGATCCACCGATCTGCTCGGCGATGAGGTCGATCTGCGCCTTGGCGATGCCGTCGGCGTCAGCCTGGTTGATGAACAGGTCGCGGCACTCCGGGTTGGTGTCGGAGTCGAAGGTGACGACCTTCGTGCCGGCGTCGCGTGCCTCGTTGAGGGCGTCGCAGATGGCCTCGGGGTCGTTGGCGGAGATGACGATGCCGCCGACGCCCTGCTGCGTGAGGGTGTTGATGTAGCTGACCTGCGCGTCGGGGGTTGCCTCCGACGGGCCGACCTCGGCGAACGTGCCACCGAACTCGGTGGCGGCAGCCTGGCCGCCGACGCTGGATGCCTCGAAGTACGGGTTTCCGAGGTTCTTGGGGAGGAAGGTGACGGTGAGGTTGCCGGCGTCTCCGCCGCCGCCTGCTGCGGTGTCGTCGCCAGTGGTGCATCCAGTGAGCACGAGTGCTGCACTCACTGCGAGTGCGCCAGCTGCGCTCAGCCGCTTCGTTGCGAGCTTCATGGGGTTTCCCTTCGGGTACTGAGCCGCACGGTGTTCCGGGCGACGATTGGGGTGTTGCGTGTGTGGGTGGATGTGAGCTTCAGTTCGTGGGGCCGCTCAGGCCTTCGGAACTGTCCCGCTGGTCGTTCCGACCAGCGATTTCTCTGCCTTGGGCCGCTTGCGGCGGATCCTGGGCAGGAGGCTTGCTCCGACGACGGAGGCCACGAGGAGCACTCCGGTGATGATGTTGATGACGTCGGAGGTGACGTTCGCGAGGCGCAGGGCGCTGGCGAGGACGCCGATGAGGAGGACTGCCGCGACAACCCCGTAGAGCTTGCCGCGTCCGCCGAAGACGGAGACGCCGCCGAGCACGACCGCCGCGATGACCTGCAGTTCGAGGCCGGTCGCGTTGTCGCCTCGCGCTGAGCCGTAGCGCAGCGTGAAGTAGATGCCGGCGAGGGCCGCGAGGCCGCCTGCGAGCACGAACAGGATGAACTTCGTGCGGCCGACGGGGACGCCCGAGAAGTGGGCGGCTTCCTTGGAGAGGCCGATGGCGTAGACGCCGCGGCCGAAGGGCGTGTAGTGGAGCACGACGATGAAGATCGCGAGCAGGATGAGGAACGGGATCATGATGGCCGGGATGGGCGTGCCCACGATCTTGGCCTTCGCGATGTCGGTCCAGAACTCGGGGAACGACGTGACCGCTGCGGTGCCGAGCACGCCGACCGCGATGCCGCGGAAGAGAGCGAGCGTACCGATGGTGACGGCGAGCGATGGCAGGCCGACCTTGGTGACGAGGAAGCCGTTGAACGCTCCGCCGACGACGCCGACGATGATCGCGGCGAGGGCGGCGAGTTCGAACGGGACGCCCGCCTGGTAGAGCGCGCCGGTGGTGACGCTCGCGAGGCCAACCATGGAGCCGACCGACAGGTCGATCTCTCCGGTGATCATGATGAGCGTCATCGGCAGGGCGATGATGAGCACCGCGGCGACGTCCATGAGCAGGTAGGTGATGGTGATGGGCTGCGAGAAGCCCTTCACTGCGGCCATGGAGACGACGCACACCACGACGAGGAGGGCGACGATCGCCATCTCGCGGGTGAACAGCATCCGCCGCCAAGCTGGCTGCGAGTAGTTCTCGATGGTGCGCTGCGTGGCAGCGGACGACGTTGGGGTCGTGAGAGCGGTCATGATTCCTCCCTCGCTTCGACGAGCTTGCGGGATTGGCGGATGGCGAGCACACGGTCGAGGACGATCGCGGCGAGGATGAGCACACCGACGACGGCGCGCTGCCAGAAGTCCGGGATGCCGACGAGCGGGAGCACTCGGTTGATGGTCATGAGGAGCATCGCGCCGATGGCCGCGCCCCACAGGGTTCCGACACCACCGGTGATGGCGACGCCGCCGATGACGGCGGCTCCGACCGCATCCAGTTCCCAACCGGCTCCGGCCTGGGAGCTGACGGTGCCGTAGCGGGCTGCGTAGAAGACTCCGGCGAGGCCGGCGAGCGCACCCGAGAGCACAAACGCGGTGAGCACGCGGCGCACGTCGGGCAGGCCGTAGAGCTTGGCGGCGTCCGGGTCGGAGCCGATGGCGTAGAACTCTCGGCCCGGGCGGGTGTTCTTCATGACCCAGGCTGCGATGGCGAGCACGATGACGGCGATGATCGTGAGGATCGGGATCGTCAGGATCTGGCCGGTGCCGAGGGCGAGGAAGTCGCGGGGCATGTCGCTTGCATTGATGCGGCTCGATCCAGCCCACATGACGTTGATGCCGCGGTAGGCGTAGAGCGTGCCAAGCGTGATGACCATGGCGGGCACTCGTACGTAGGCGACGAGTGCGCCGTTGACGAATCCGAGGATCGCGCCGAACAGCACTGCTGCGATGACGACGACGGGGATCGGGATGCCGGGGAAGTCGATGAAGAGGCGGCCCGTGAGGAACGCGGTGAGGCCGATCACGGAGCCGACCGACAGGTCGACGTTGCGGGTGATGAGGACGATCGCCTGGCCGACTGCGACGAGCAGCAGGATGGACGGCGTCAGGAACAGGTCGCGCCAGCCGTCTGGGCTGAACAGGAAGTTCGGGTTGGCGACGGTCGCGACGATGAGGACGATCGCGAGGGCGAGGAGGATGCCGAGCTCGCGTGCTTTGCCGAAGTTGCCGAAGCGGATGGCCTTCTTGGGTGGCATGGGTGCGCCGGCGGTGGGGTGCGGCCCCTGCGTGGTGGTCGTGGTCATCAGAGCACCACCGTCACTGCGCCGGTCGCGGCGCGCATGACGCTCTCGCTGGTTGCCTGGCTGCGGTCGATTTCCTGGGCGATGCGGCCTTCGTGCATGACGAGCACGCGGTCGGCCATGCCGAGGACTTCTGGGAGCTCCGAGGAGATCATGAGGATTCCCATCCCGGTGCCCGCGAGCTGGGAGAGCAGGCGGTGCACTTCTGATTTGGTGCCGACGTCGATGCCTCGCGTCGGCTCATCGATGATGAGGAGTTTGGGGTTCGTCGCGAGCCACTTGGCGATGACGACCTTCTGCTGGTTGCCGCCGGAGAGGGTGCCGGCGATCGTGTCGAGCGCCTGCGCCTTAACTTCGAGCTTCGTCGCCCACTCGCGGGCGTCGTCGTGCTGCTTGCGGCCGTTGATGACGCCGAGCTTCGTGAGCTGGTTCAGGATGACGCTCGTGATGTTCTCGCCGACTCCGGAGTCGACGACGAGCCCCTGCTTGCGGCGGTCTTCGGGGATGAGCGCGAGTCCGGCTTGCATGGCGGCGACGGGCGAGCCCGGCTTGACGGCCTTGCCGTCGACCGTGACGCGACCCGACTTGTATTTGTCGACGCCGAAGACGGCGCGGGCGACCTCGCTGCGACCGGCGCCGACGAGGCCGGCGAGGCCGACGATCTCGCCGGAGCGGACCGTGAAGTTGATGTCGTGGAAGATGCCGGGGCTCTCGAGGTCCTCGACGACGAGCACAGGCTCGCCGATGACGGTCTCCTGCTTCGGGAACAGTTCGGTCACCTCGCGGCCGACCATCTGCTGCACAAGCGCATCCACGGTCGTCTCGCTGATGAGGTTCGTCGCGATGTAGCTGCCGTCGCGCATGACGGTGACCTTGTCGCAGAGCGCGAAGACCTCGTCGAAGCGATGCGAGATGAACATGAGGCCTCGGCCCTCGTCGCGCAGGCTGCGCGCGATGGCGAAGAGTCGGTCGACTTCGACGCCGGAGAGGGCGGCGGTCGGCTCATCCATGATGAGTACTCGCGCGTTGAGTGAGACGGCCTTGGCGATCTCGATGACCTGCTGGTCGGCGATGGAGAGTCCCTCGGCCGGGCGGTCGGGGTCGATGTTCACGCCGAGTCGCGTGAACAGCGCCTTTGCCTCGTCGCGCATCGCCGCACGGTTGATGCGGCCGAAGCGGTTCGTGGGCTGGCGGCCCATGAAGATGTTCTCGGTGACCGAGAGGTCGGGGAAGAGCGTCGGCTCCTGGTAGATGACCGCGACGCCCGCGGCCTTCGACTGGGCCGTGGATGTGAAGTTGACGTCTTCGCCGCCGAGCTGGAAGATTCCGGCGTCGCGCTGGTAGAGACCAGCGACGATCTTGACGAGCGTGGACTTGCCGGCGCCGTTCTCACCCACGAGTGCGTGGATGGAACCGGACTCGACGGCGATCGTGCCGGATCGGAGTGCGACGACGGATCCGAATGACTTCTGCACATCGCGCAGCTCGAGTACGACTTGCGAACTCGTCACGGTGGCTCCGTTCTCTTCGTTGAGTATTGCGGGGGTGTTGAGGGGTGCTCGGTGGTGAGCGGCGTTGAGCCTACTTGATTCTTCACGGACTTTGTGAATCGTTTCAAGCGACTGGATGTGACACTACGCGACGCTCGCAGAAAACGTCAAGCCAAGGATGCAGAGTTGTTACCGGAGGGCGCGCCATGCCCCTCGGAACCTGACCCCAACAACCCCTCCAAACCCCGGAAAGCTCGCTCGACGGCAGTGTGGGCGGCCTCATCTGCGCCCGCCTCAGTCGCCCACCAGGACAGCGCCTCAGCCATGGCAGCCTGGACGGCCGCACTCGCGGCACGCGCAACGAGGCCGTCCGGATGCAGTCCGGCCCTGCGCGCCAGGAACACGGCGACCTCTCGCCGCCAACCGAGATAGGCATCCGGGCGCGACGACAGCTCGGGAGGCATCGCGGCGATAACGCGGAGCCGGAGGCGTGCGGTCGGCTCGACCTCGACCTCGAGGTCGAAGACCCTGCCGACAGCGACGGCGAGCGCCTGAAGGGGCGCCAACCCCTGGTCGACCGCGTCGAGCTCGCGCCTGAGCGCTTCGTGCCCACCCTCGGCACCCAGCCAGACGATGTCACCCTTGGCCGGGAAGTACCGATGCAGGGTGCGCAGACTGATGCCCGCCTCGGCGGCGAGCTGCGACATGGTGACGTGCTCATACCCCTCGCGAAGGATGATCTCCAGCATCTGCACGCGGAGCTGGCGCGGATCTGCAGACGCGGGTCGCCCGGGCCGACGTGTCTCACTCATGTGCACATTGTTGCTCCTTGCCGGGTTCGGAGTATTGACATACTCTGCCAATACTCGCCTGAACTCAACGTGGAGGTCTCATGCCGCATCCGCTCCCCGACGTCTCGAACGCCCCGATCTCGGACCTCGTCTCACTCAGAGGCCGGCGCGCCGTCGTGACCGGAGGCGCCCAGGGCCTGGGGCGGGCCATCTGCGAACGGCTCGCCGAAGCCGGTGCAGATCTGCTCATCGTCGATCTCGACGCGGCCCGTGCGACAGCCGCAGCCGACGAGATCGCCGCCAAGCACGGCAACCGCGCCATGGGTGCCGCCGCAGACGTGAGCATCGCGGACTCCATCTCCGCCGCAGCCGCCCTCGCCGCAGCTGAGCTCGGTGGCATCGACATCTGGGTCAACAACGCGGGCATCTTCCCGAACGCCCCCGCCCTCGACATGCCGGTCGAGATGTGGGACCAGGTGTTCGCGGTGAATACCCGCGGCACCTTCCTCGGCGCGCGTGAAGCCGCGAGGCATATGAGCACGGACGGCTCGGGCGGCGTGATCGTGAACATCATCTCCACAGCGGGGTTCAAGGTCGGCTTCCCCGGAATGTCCGCCTACGCGAGTTCCAAGCACGCCGCCAACGGCCTCACGAAGTCACTCGCACTCGACCTCGCGCCGATGGGGATCCGCGTGCTCGGGGTCGCCCCGAGCTACGTGCCGACCGAGGGGAACATCGCCGCCGCTGCCGCCGGAATGGAAGCCGCGAAGGCCGCCGGCGTGGAACTGCCAGAGCTTGACGTCATGAACCACAGCCTGATCGGCCGCACCGGCACTCCGGATGACATCGCGCGCGTCGTGCTGTTCGCCGCAAGCGACCTGTCGATGATCATGACGGGCAGCACCCTCCTCGCCGACGCCGGGGAGACGATCTGATGTCGACGCCGAGTGTCCTGATCTTCCTCGCCAGCGACGACAGCCGGTGGATCACCGGCCAGAACTTCAACGCCGACGGCGGAGCCGTCATCCAAGCCTGAGACCGCCACCCCCGCTTCCTCGAGCAGTCGAGGGAGCGGGGCTCTTCCGGCCCAGTTGTGAATCGTTTCACTTACCAATCGCCCCACTCGAATCCTGCCGAGCGCAGGGAAAGGAACACTTCGTGACCCAACCAAGACGAGGTCGAAGGCGGCGCACCGTCGCCATCGCTACGGCAGCGAGCCTGTCCGTCCTCCTCAGCCCACTGCTCGCCACTCCGGCGACGGCCGACCCGACGTCTCCCACGGCCGCGGTCCCCGTCATCGACACTGCCACCTTCGCTGACCCGCCCGCATCCGTTCGCCCGATGTTCCGCTGGTGGATGCCACTCGCCTACACCGAGGACAGCGTGCTGCGCGAGCAGCTCGACCAGATCGCCGCCTCCGGAGCGGGCGGCGTCGAGGTCGCGCCGTTCATCGTCGCCGGCGAGGGCAATCAGAGCAACGCGTTCCTGGCCGAGTACGGCTGGGGCACCCCTGCCTGGGCCCACAAGATGGAGGTCATCACCGAGAAGGCCGCCGAGCTGGGCCTCATCGTCGACCAGAACCTCGGGCCGCACTACCCGCCGACCGTTCCCACCCTGAACAGCTTCAACCAGCCGGAAGCAGAGCAGCAGCTCATCTTCGGCTGGTCAGCTCACGCGCCCGGTGAGACGATCGTGGGCGCCCTTCCGGCGCCCCTGACGGCTCCGCCCTCGGTCTCGACGAAGCTCGCCGAGGCGGCGACCGCGGGGCAGACGAGCCTGACCGTCGCGAGCCTCGGTGGCTTCGCGATCGGCGACGTCGTGACGCTCGGGACAGATGGATCAGCTGAGAAGGTCACCGTCACCGCCGTCGGCGACCGCCTCGGCGCAACCGGAACCCTGACCGTGACCCCACTCTCGGGCGATCACGCGGTCGATGCGCCGCTCGTGAACGTCGCGGAGACCACGCGCCTCCGCACGGTGATCGCCCAGTGCGAGGCCGACTGCGCACCCGGCAGCGAAGGCCCCGCCGCGCTTGTGCCAGGCAGCATCCTCGACGTGACCGACAAGGTCGTCGACGGACAGCTCGACTACACGTTCCCGACCGACGGCACCCGCTGGGCCGTCATCGACTTCCAGCAGACCGCATCCGGCCTCGTCGGACAGCGCGGAGGCTACACCGCAACGCAGCCCAACTACGTCGTCGATCACCTCGGCAAGGGCGGCGTCGACATCCAGGCCGACTTCTGGGACGAGAACATCCTCACCGACGCAGTCAAGGCGAACCTCGACAAGGTCGGCGGAGGTGCCATCTTCGAGGACTCCCTCGAGCTCGGCGAATCCCAGAAATGGACGTGGAGCTTCCTCGACCAGTTCGAGGAGCGCCGCGGCTACGACGCGACCGACGTCCTCCCCGCCCTAGCCGGCATCGGCATCCAGGGGTCGCACGAGGCGGCGTTCGAGATCGGCGAGATCGGCGACAGGGCCCGCGAGGACTACCGCGAGACGGTCAGTGACCTGTTCATCGACGAGTACGTGGCCCCCATGCAGTCATGGGCGCAGACGCACGGCCTCGACTTCCGCGTGCAGGCGTACGGGCTCCCCACCTCGACGTCGCACGCCTCCTCGGCAGCAGGCATCCCCGAGGGCGAGTCGCTGAACTTCGGCAGCCCAAACCCGCTCGGTGCTGAGCAGAACTACCGCGCCGTCAGCGGTGGTGCCCACCTCTCCGGCAAGGACATCGTGTCGGTCGAGTGCTGCGCCGTGTTCTTCGGCGGCTACCGCTCCGGCATGGCCGGCCCCAACATCGGCGGGCAGTTCTCCGACAGCGGCGAGGGGTCCGTCCTCGGCGGCAAGTACTCGCAGGGCCTGCTCGACAGCGTGTACAAGAGCTACGCGGGAGGCGTGAACCAGCTCGTCTGGCACGGTTTCGCGTACCCGGATGCGCCCACCGGGGTCGGGATAGCGGGTCGCGACGGCGGCACCTGGCCCGGCTACCAGCCGTGGGACATCTTCGGCGCGCTCAACGTGAACGACGTGTTTGGACCGCGGCAGGCCAACTGGGAGGACATGACGGGGGTCAACGACGCCCTCGCCCGCACCCAGTACGTGCTGCGCGAAGGCCAGGCGAAGCTCGACCTGGGCGTCTACTACGAGGATCTGGGCCTCAAGGGCTCCTCGGTGAGCGGCCAGCAGGCAGAGCAGCACATGCTCGGCACCGACTCCGCGACCTCCTCGGCCGGGTACACCTACGACTACTTCGCACCCCAGTTCCTCGCGGAAGAGGGCCTGGCACCGGATGCGGACGGCGGCCTGTTCGGCGACCGCTCCGGGTACAAGGCGGTTGTCCTCAACGACCAGCGCACCATCTCCCTCGACGGGGCGCGCTCGCTGCGCGATCTCGCCAAGAAGGGACTGCGGGTCTACGTGGTCGGCCAGGCGCCGAGCGAGCTGACGGGAGCTGAGCCGGGAGCTGAGGAGCTGAAGACTGTCGTCGCGGAGCTCCTCGCGCAGCCCAGCGTCACGCAGCTCGGCAGCGAGGCTGAGCTGCCCTCGGCACTCGGCGGCGACTCGATCACGCCCGCCGCGGCTCCAAGCGATCAGGGCTCGGCGCTCGGCTTCGTGCGTCGCGCCGCCGACGGGGTCACGTACGACTTCGTCTACAACCGATCCGGCGAGGCGGTCCAGCAGACGCTGACCCTCGCGGGCACCGGCCGCCCCTACCAGTTGGACCCGTGGTCCGGAGAGGTGACGCCGGTCGGCGAGTTCACGCAGGACGGTGACAGCGTCACGGTCTCGATCGACGTGGCCGCCCACGACACGGCGATCTTCGCGCTCGTCGACGAGACAGAGCCGGGCACGCATGCGGTCGCGAGCGACGCGCAGGTGCTCGCACCTGAGGCGGACGGCAGCGTCTCCGTGCGAGTGACCGGTGACGGCACGTTCCGCACGGAGTTCAGCGACGGCACGTCCACGACGACCGAGGTCGGCGGACTGGCCCCGGCTCAGGGGCTGACCGCCTGGTCGCTGGCCGCGCAGACATGGGGCCCAGGGCCGGACTCCACCGGCATGACGGCCTCCAAGACGCTCAAGACCGACCAGGAGGCAATCGAGATCACCGCAGACGCTGACGGCAAACTGCCGTCGTGGCTCGAGATCTCCGGTGATGTCGATCTGAGCAGCGCATCCGGACTCGGCACCTACAGCACCACGGTGACCCTGCCCAACACCTGGCAGGAGGCGGACGGCGCATACCTCGGACTCGGTGACGTGCTCGACACCGCCCAGGTCTGGGTGAATGGGCAGCAAGTCACGGTGAACCAGGCCGACAGGTCGCGAATCGACCTCGGACATCACCTCGAGCCAGGTGACAACTCGGTCGTCGTGCGCGTCGCCACCACCATGTTCAACGCCGTCAAGGCGACCGGCGACTCCAACTACCAGACCGCCGAGAACCAGCGCACGGGACTCATGGGGCCCATCACGCTGACCCCTTACCGCGACACGGTGGCGTTCGCGGCACCACAGCCGACAGCAAGCCCCGAACCGACGGGCGAACCCACGCCGCAGCCGACCTCGACTGACGGCGCGGGCACCACGGCGCCGACGTCGACGTCGACCTCGACCCCCGGCAACGGAAGCGGCAACGGCGACTCGAACGCTGACGGCCAGGACGGCGACCTCGCGACGACGGGCATCGACGGCAGCCTCGCCGGCTTCCTCGCGCTTCTCGGGGTCGTCCTCGCGGGCACAGGGACGGCGTTCCTCATCAAGAAGCGCCGCGGACGCGCGACCATCGAGTAGTCCAGAGCAGAACCGGGCGCAGCCCCTGCATCCACGAACGTGTGGATGCAGGGGCCGCGTTGGTCAGACCCCAGCCTCCTCAGGCGTGTCCGGTCCGCGTCCTGCCGCAGGTCGAAGATGGCCGCGCACACGTCGTTCTGACGCCGAGATGAACGATTGCGGCGGAACCGATCCGCTGCCACAGGTTCCCCTCGGAGAAGCGACCGCTTCGGTCGCTGCCGCTCCAAGAACGCGTCGAGCACTCGCACCGGGCCACCAGCCACCGACCACGCGGATCGAACGAGGACGGTTGCGCACGCGAAGGCTGGCGCAATCAAGACAAGGGAAATGACCTGCACGGCGCACCGGAGACAACCTGGAAACGATCGTTTCTGGAGTTCAGCTGGCGTAGGAACCGGAACGCTGCGCCGCAACCTTGGGCGGTTTCAGTATGCGAACCAATCGGACCGGGGTTTTAGCAGGGGTTTCGGTACGACGGTGCGCCGCGTTCCCTGTCCCACTGGGACCAGTACCGCTCGGTGTCCGGATTCTCGCGAGCTCCGGCGTCGACGCCGGCCGGGGCTGTCGGCCGCGATCGACTCAGCGAGAGACTCCTCGCCGGTACAGCACCAACCCCGGCTCCCCGTTCGGCGCCTTGGGGCCATGTCCGATCGAGTCGAACCCGAATGTCTTGTAGAGGCGAAGGGCCGGCGTCTCGATGTCTGTCGTCTGCAGCCACACGGGACCGCCTCCGATTCCCGTCAACCATGCTTCGAGCACGCGCGATCCGAGGGCACTTCGTGCGGCGCCGGGATGTCGCACGAGGAGCGACAGGACGTGGGTGCCGTCGAGCAGCGCAGACGCAGTTCCCAGGGTGCGATGGAGCTCAGCAGACCAGGCGTCTTCCTGTTGCTCCCATGTCCACGGGTGCCCATAGGCGAACGCGGTCACCTCACCCTCGTGCCTGGCGACAACTGCGGCGACCTCCTCATGCTCCACGGCGGACCCGTAGATATCCGCGAAGAGATCCGCGACGGCTTCCGGCTCGCTCAGCGGCGGCTCCGCGGAGGCCGCCCGGTAGAGCCCACGGACGACCGCGACCGTCGGCATCTGCGCTCGCTCGCTGTGGCTCAGGAATTCGATCACAGGTCGACCTTAGAGCCACCGGTGCCGAGCCAACCCAGCTCGAACGCGTCGGAGAGATGGGCGGGTGTTGGCGTGGTCACAAGACGACATGCAACAAGTCCGTGGACAGCAAGCCACACCGCGCGTGCCGCAAACGATCGTTTTCGGTGAACTCGGTTCTCAACAGTTCGGCGCGGGAAGTGCATTCGCGTCCGCACCTCGCCTATGGAGTGCGTTGGCACTATGTCACGCCAGTTGATGACATTTGTCACTAGAGAGGCCCCGCTGAGCCGAAGAGACTAGTAACGCCCAATTCGCAAGTTGACTGCGTGCTGGGAACACAGTCTTACGTGGGCACAACGTCTGCATCTTCCATGGTTCCCTGTGGGGTCGATGGCGGATTACGTCGGCCGCACCCCGAACATCCGATATGGAAGGAAAATCATGACAACTGCAGCACGCGGCTCCCGCCACCTCGAGGCGCTCCCGGAGGGCGTGGAGTATCACCGAGTGCTCGCCGGAGAGAAACGGCGGATCGGGCGGGGCATACTCGCCATCGCCCTGGTGATCGGGGGGATGTTCGGGTCGATCCTGGTGTTCCACTTCCTCAGCATCTGGATCGATGGTCTCGTCCGACCCGAGGCGACCGCCCCTCCCGGCCCGTTCTCCCCGATCGCTTTCGCCACCGGGGCACTCGCTACTGCGCTAGTCGGTCCGTGGAGCATGCTGATCCAGCGTTGGCTCTACCGAGTCCCCGGCCGGTCCTTGCACTCCGTCGTGTCGCGGTTCCGCTTCGCCGTCTTCGGACGGGCGCTGCTGGTCGTTCTCCCGATCGTGCTGATCGCTCTGACAACGACGGAGTTCCTGCAGCCCGGCGCTACGGCGCCATGGAACAACACGGATCTCATCCTGTTCTTCATGGCGATCATGCTGCTGGTACCACTCCAGTCAGCTGGCGAGGAGTACGGCATTCGCGGTCTCATCTTTCGCGTCGCGGGAAGCTGGGTCCACGGGCGGTGGGCGTCTCTCGTGCTCGGGATCGCCGTCTCCACCGTCGTGTTCACCCTCATCCACGGTGCAGGTGACCCCTGGTGGAATGTCTTCTACATCGTCATGTCCATCTCGGCCGGACTCGTCACGTGGCGCAGTGGTGGCATCGAGATCGCTGTCGTCATCCACGCCGTGTACAACGTCGTGACCATGCTGTTCTGGATCGTCCTCCACGCCGACCTCACCGAACGATTCGACCGTTCGCCGGGTGCCGTCACACCCGCTCTCCTCGTTCCGAGCGCCATCGCCTTCATCGTGATCGCCGCGATCGTCTGGCTGACCACCCGACGCAGCGGACCGCTGAAGACACCTCCGCCGTCAGGACAGTGAGGGCCTCGGCGTCGCAGCCGACGCGGTCCCCACCGCGCGTCGGGAACCAGACACCGGCAGCATCCGGGCCCTTGTCCTGGATCGCCCGGAACGTCGCGGTTACAGACCGAGCGTCTATATAGCGCTGTCTCACGCGCGGCGATGGCGAGAACCCTGTTGGCGATATCGGCGGCAAGCTGCCTCATCCCAATTCAGTAGTCAAGGAGAAACATTGAACGCGCTCACCGGCGACGACCACGACCCATCACCCCCACCGATCCGCGCAGGTCCGGGACGGGACGGTGCGACCCGGCCGTGCGATGCCGCCTTTTGACGGCAACCGCCCATTCGGCATCCTTATCCGGATGGCGTGGTGGAAGTCCCTCATCGTCATCGTGGCCCTGCCCCTCACGCTGGTAGTCACACAGCTGTTGTTCTACCTGCTGGCCGGGCGGATTGAAGATCGCGACCAGTTCGCCGCGGCGGCTGCCGAGGTCTATCGGTGCCGAGCCAACCCAGCTCGAATGCGTCGGAGAGATGGGCGGGTGTTGGCGTCACAGGACGACATGCAATAAGTCCGTGGGCAGCAAGCCACGCTGCGCGTGCCACAACCGATCGCTTCCGGGTCAATTACAGCCTGGGGAAACCGCCCACTAGCCTCGTCCCATGACGACACGGGACGATCAAGGGCGCTCCATCGACCAAGCCCAGGATGCTCTTCACCAAGCCATGCGCGGCGGCGACGTGAGCCACCTTCGCGAGCTGCTATACGAGGGTCTGGCCTTCGAGCTGCCGGGCGAGTCAGTGGTAGGCCGTGCAGCCGATCTCGATGCTCATGCCTCGGGTGCGACACGATTCGACAAGCTGTCGGAGCTTCATCGGTCAACTCTGGAACACGATGGTCATGGCCGGACGTCTTCGCTCGTGGACATCGTCGTATTCGATAGAGGCCACCGCATCGAGGCTCGCATGACGTACCGCCGCTTTTGGTCGATCATTGAGGGGCGTTGGCAAGTAGTGGCGGGCAGCGCCGAACCGTCCGCGTAGAGCCCCTAACTCGTGTTAAACGCCAGCACCCAACCGGTCATCGTCGCCGTGTTCGCGCAGCTTGGTGTGGACACGATTCGGGAGAACACACAGCGCGTGCTCAGCGTGGGCTCGTCATCGGTATCGCGGGCGCTCGGGCGCGTCGACAGATAGACGGCGTCGCGCCCATAGCAAACGTAGATCGTTTGGTGTCACAGCCCACGTATCGCAGCTCGTCGACGGAGCATCCGACCGACCGTGCGGCCACACAGCGCTTCGCCGCCTCATATTCGGCGGCTGCGTCCGGCGCGCAGCCTCCCTCGACTACACCGCTGAGCATCTCGATGCACTTTTTGTGCAGTATTCTGCACTCATGGATGAGAGCACGGCGAACCTCGCAAGCGCCATCGGCGTGCGGGTGCGTCAGGAACGCCAGACCGCGGGATGGACGCTCGAACAACTCGCAGAGTCGGCGGGCGTCAGCCGGAGGACTCTGGTCAGCATCGAACAGGGTTCGGCGAATCCGAGCATCGGCACTTTGCTGCGCCTCAGCGACACGCTCGGAGTCGAGCTGGCCGCACTCGTCGAGCAACCGGAGGCGGCCGCTCCCCTGAAAGTCACTCCAGCCGGAGAGGGAGCGGCCCTCTGGACCGGCCAGCACGGCGGGAGCGGGGTCCTCCTGGCCACGACGAAGCCACCGAACGTCGTCGAGCTGTGGGAATGGGCCATGGAAGTGGGCGAGCGGCACGAGAGCGAGGCACACACCCTCGGCACCCGCGAGCTGGCCCAGGTCCATGACGGGGAGATCACCATCAGCACGGGTGCCGACAGCGCGACTCTCGGGCCGGGAGACGCTATCTCGTTCTTCGGCGACGCTCCCCACAGCTATGCCAACTCGGGGCAGGCTCCGGCCAGATTCACTCTGACGGTCTTCGAGCCCGGTGTCGGTACGGCATCAGGCAGCACCCCTCACACCACCCACGACAGGACGTGACCATGTTCACCGGACTCAGCGCCTTCCCACTGACGCCACTGCGCGACGACGTCATCGACCTCACCGCATTCGAGGGACTCGTCGCCCGACTCGTCGAGGCGAACGTCGACTCGATCACCGCTCTGGGGTCGACGGGCTCCTACGCCTACCTGGACCGGAACGAGCGCCGACAGGTCGCCGAGACGGCGATCGCTGCCGCGCGACAGGTGCCGGTCATCGTCGGCATCGGGGCACTGCGAACGTCGCACGTGCAGGCCCTCGCGGAGGACGCGCAGAACGCTGGCGCCGCCGGGCTGCTCCTCGCCCCGATGACCTACCAGAAGCACACTGTCGACGACGTCTTCGGGCTGTTCGACGCTGTGACGGCCGGGCTCTCCGTGCCGCTGATCGTGTACGACAACCCCGGCACCACGCATTACACCTTCTCGGACGAGCTGTACGCGCGGATCGCGGAACTCCCGAACGTGGCATCGATCAAGATCCCCGCGATCCCAGCCGACCCTGCGAGCGCGGTCGCGCGAGTCCAGGAGATCCGAGCGCGAGTTCCAGCGCACGTCACGATCGGCATCTCCGGTGACAGCGCTGCGCAGACGGGCCTCAGCGCTGGCTGCGACGTCTGGTACTCGGTGATCGGCGGCACCCTCCCGCAGCTCGCGACAGCCATCGCGCGGCCCGCCTTGGCCGGCGATGTCGACGCCGCGCGCGCAGTATCCGACCGCCACCAGCCACTCTGGGATGCCTTCGCGAAGCACGGCAGCCTGCGCGTCACGGCCGCGATCGCCGAGCATCTCGGGCTCGCCACCAGGAGCAGCCTGCCTCGCCCGATCCTCGGCCTCAGCACCGAAGAGCGCCTGGACGTAGCGAAACTCGTCACAGACCTCGGCCTCCAGAACTGACGCGATGACCGACGACACCTCCGCCGCGCGGCCGAGATGGGGGCTGACCCGCTACGTCACCGCCGCCACGCTCGCCCGCAGCGCCGACGGCGGGGGCGTCGTCGCCATCGTGCTCATCGTCACCGCGAGCGGCGCCCCGGGCTGGCTTGCAGGCGTCCTCGGCGCGAGCCTGACGGCCCCGCACCTGCTCGGCCCACTCATCGCCCGCCGCCTGGATACGGCGCGCGATGGCCGAAACGTCATCGCAATCGCCTGCGTCGTCCACGGCGCAACGCTCGCAGCCGCCGTGCTCCTGTATCCGCTGACCTGGGCCATCGTCCCCGCGGGGCTCCTGGCGCTCTCCGGCCTCTTCGGCCCCTTCCTCACCGGTGGCATCAGCAGCCGCCTCCCCGCGATCGCGGGGGCTGATCGGGTGAGCCAGCGACGCGCCCAAGGATGGGATGTGGCCACCTACGGTCTCGGTGGCGCGCTCGGGCCCAGCATCGTGGCGGCCATCGCAGCCTGGTCGACTCCGACCGCGGCCGCGCTCGTGCTCGCCGCGGGCACGTTCGTCGCGGCAGTGCTCGTGCGATTCCTCCCACCTGCGCCCGCCGCCGGTGCAGGAGCAGATGTCCCCCGGCCATTCCGGACCCTCCGCCTCATGCTTCGGTCCGGTCGACTCCGCCGCACGCTCTCGCTGACCGTGGTCGTCGCGTTCTCCGTCGCGACCCTGCCGATCGTCGCGGTCACCAGCACGGCCTCCCTCGACACCGCGGCCTCCGCAGCCGCGGTCCTCACCGCTGCGTACGGAGTCGGCAACCTCCTGGGTTCCGCCGGGGTGACGATCCGCCCACTGCGAGGGGAGGCGGATGCCCTCATGCCGCGGCTCGCCATCATCACCGCACTCTGCCTCGTCGCGGTGCTGCTGTCACCGGGATTCTGGTTCTCGGTGGCCGCCTACGCAGCGGTCGGCATCGCGAACGCCTCTTTCTTCGCGGCGACGCTCGCCGCCCGGAGCGAGTACTCGCCGCCCGAGGCGCGCGGCCAGGTGTTCGTCTGGGTCGGGGCGCTCAAGATCACCGCCGGGTCAGCCGGGACAGCCGCCACGGGCGCCGTCATCGGCGTCGCCGCAGCCTTGCCACTGCTGGGAGCCATCATCGCCATCACCGTCGCCAGCGCCGTCGCCGCGTTGGAACGAGCCCGCTAGCCTCGTCGTACCGGCGAATCCGACCTCGCCCTGCTGCGCAGATCTCGCACCAGGTGCACGAGCCCCGCACCTGCTGAGCGGATCAGATCTCAGAGCCGCTCGGTCGCGTATGACTGCAGCTGCACGCGGAACGCTTCGACCGCATCCACGTCAGGTGCGAGGAGCCACTGCTGCGTCAGCCCTGCCCTGAGGCCTGCGATCTGGACAGCCGCGAGCTCCAGCGGAACGTCGTCGCGGCCGTAGAGCCCTTTCTCCTGCAGATCAGTGAGCGCGTCGAACGCGGTCGATCGGAGGAACTCGTACCAGCGAGCTATCGAGGCGTGCGCTGGATGCGTGGGAGCCAACGCCTCCGCAGACACGATGTTGAACATCAGGACCCCATCCGGCTTCGCGACGTCGCGAGCGGCGAGCGCGAGCAGGCCTCGGAGATAGGTGAGCCCGGTGGAGAAGTCGAGGCCGACCTCCGCCGCAGCGCGCTGGCCGCGGCGCTCGAGAAGCGTCTCCAGGAGCACGGCCTTGTCGGGGAAGTGGTGAAGCACCCCGGTGTGGGACATACCGGCCTCGACGGCGATCTCCCGGATCGAGGCCGCGTTGAAGCCCTTGATCGTGAACACGCGTGTTGCGGCGTCCAGGATCTCGTCGCGCCGCGGATGCGGGGTGACGTCGCGTTTCGAGTACCGCGGTATCGAGGTGTCACCGGTGCCAGCCATGCCCTCAGTCTCCCTTGTCGAGCTACCTAACACGTGTTAGGTTCACTCATGAATCGATTCAATCGAATCGGTTCGCGCCGCACACCGCAGCTATCCCCCACGGTGCGCGCCCGCGCGACAGTTCACACCCCGTCATTGGCAAAGATGCCAGAGAGGTCCAAAGATGAACGATCAACGAAGAAGAGGGCGACGCGCATTAGCAGTCGGCGCAGCCCTTTCCGTCGCCTGCACGCTTGCAGTCGCCGGCCCGGCCGTCGGAGACGAGCACTCCACGACAACCAGCGCGATCGACCCGGCCCAGTTCGCCGAACCGGGCGTCGACTTCCGACCGGGCGTGCGCTGGTGGTGGCCGGGCAACGCGGCCAGCCAGGAGGACCTCCTCGCCCAGGTTGACTACCTGCACGAGAACGGCTTCGGCGCGGTCGAGATCGTCGCCTTCTCGAAGGGTTTCCTCACCGAAGAGGGCATCGCCGGCGACGGTGGCAACGGCGGCTCGATCTACAATGCCGCCCCGGGTCACGACACCGAGGCGATCCTCGGCTACGAGTCGCCCGAGTACTTCGCGAAGCTCGACGCGGTCGTCGCCCGCGCCAACGAGCTCGGCATCACCGTCGACCTCAACATTGGCAGCGGCTATCTGGCGAGCGACGACTCCATCGGCCTCGAGGACAGCCAGAACACGATGGCGCTCGGCCGCGCGACGGTTCGAGTGGATGCGGCTGGAACGCTCACGCTCGTCTCCGGCGACGTCTCCGTCCCCACGGGCACGGGGCTGGTGTCACTCGGCATCCCGAAGGCGGAGGTCAGCCCGCTCTTCGCGTCCGAGAAGTTCGGCTTCGACTTCGGCGAATGGGACCCGGCCAACGTGCACCTCAACTCGGTCATGCTCGCCCCGATCACCGGCCAGGGCGCCGACCTGACCACGGCCAACCAGACACTCACCTCAGATCTCAGCGCCGTCAAGACCTACGAGCAGCAGCCCGTCCTCGATCTCGACGCCGCCCAGCTCTCCTACCCGAGCGACGGGCAGACGACCTTCGGCGTCGACACCTCGAAGCTCGAAGCTGGCGACTACGAGGTCGTCGCGCTCTACAGCGCCGCGACGGGCGCCTACGGCTTCAACTCGATCATCGAGAACACGACGACCGACAAGCGCAACTACGTCGTCGACCACCTCAACCCGGTCGCCATCACGAAGCTCGTCGACGGCTGGCTCGGCGAGGCGGCGCTGAACGACATCGTCGAGTCGCGCGACATCCGCGCGGCTTTCAACGACAGCTACGAGTTCTACACTGACCGCCACTACAACGACCTCATTCAGGCCGCGGCGGAGTCGCAGGAGCTGCTCGGCTACGACATCACCCCGTACCTTCCCTCCCTGTACTCCCTCTACCAGGACTCGTTCCTCATCGACGGCACCCCGACGGTCAAGCCCGAGTATGCGGCCCTTGGGATGCAGACCCCCGAGGTCAGCCGCTTTGGCGGCGGCAGCGGAGTCCCGCTCCTCGCCACGAACCTCAGCGAGGAGGAGTCGCAGCGCATCGTGCACGACTACGGCGTGCTGCTCAACGACTCGTTCCTGCAGGGCCTCGAGGCCTTCTCTACGACGCTCGGCGAGTACGGCATCGACTACCGCCAGCAGGCGTACAACCCGCCCATCGACACCCTCAAGTCGTCGCAGTACGTCGACATCCCCGAGACCGAGGGGCTCGACGAGTACTCACTGAAGCGCGTCGCATCCGGAGCGCACCTCTACGGCAAGAACCTCGTCACCTCCGAGGTCTTCACGCTGGGCTCGGTGCCGTTCCAGATCACGCCCGAGTTCATGAAGCAGGGCTACGACCTCATGGCCACGAGCGGCGTGAACAACTTCTTCTACCACGGCCTCAGCGCCACCTACAGCGGCAACGACGACCCAGCCTTCACCTCCGACGACAATCTCTACGCCGAGGAGGGCTGGCGCGCCTGGCCCACGATCGGCGTCGAGATGGCCGATACCGCGGGCATCGCCGACTACTACGCGTCGATGAACTCCTACGCCTCGCGTGCGAACTACCTGATGCAATCCGGCACCAACAGCAGCGACGTCGCCATCTACATGCCGCTCTTCGGCGCTCTCGCCAGTGGTGGCGGGTTCGGCGGCGGCTCCACGCCGCTCGCATCCGTCACGACAGCTCAGGCCAACGGCTGGGCTTGGGATGCGATCAACGACGACACGATCCAGACCGGCCTCAGCTGGGACGGCTCGCACCTCGTCGCCAACGGCGGCAACGCATCCTTCGACGCCATGCTCGTCGAGAGCGGCACCGTGCCGCTCGGGACGATGCAGGCGTTGCAGAAGCTCAAGGATGCGGGTGCTCCGATCGTCTTCGTGGGCACCGCTCCCGCCGCGCAACCCGGTTACGCGGGCGGCGACTACGCAGCCCTGGACGCACAGGTCGGCGAGATCGCCGCGGCCATGGGCGGCGCCGTCGAAGCGGCTGCTGTTCCCGCGGCACTTGCGACCGCGGTCGACGCACCCATCTCCTACGAGGAGAACACGGACGTCCGCTTCGGGCGCCGCACGCTCCCGACGGGAGGCGAACTCGCCTACGTGCGCAACACCTCCACGGAAGCGGCCACGGGTGTGAACCTCACCGTCGGCGACGGCCTCGACGCGTGCTGGTGGCTCGACCCGGAGACGAGCGAGATCTTCGACGCACAGGTCGACGGCGACGTCGTCTCCGCGACGCTCGACGCGAGCGGAGCGGTCGCACTGCTCTGCGAGCCGGCCGGCACCGGTATCGCCGACTCCGAGGTCTCCGCCGGGACCCCGTCATCGATCGACACCACCGAACGCGGCGTCGCCCACGAGCTCGGGGCGTTCTCGCTCGAGGTGACGGCCGACAACATCGGGTCGAACGCGCCAGGCGAGGCGAGCACGTCCGAGTACACGGGTGAGGTGCTCGGCGACTGGAGCGCCGACGACTTCCTCGGCAACGAGCTGCGGTACGTCACCGATTCGGGCACGTACCGGACTTCGGTGGAGATTCCGGATGCGGCCGACCTGCTCGAAGGCGGAGCGGTGCTGAACCTCGGCACCGTGCACAACGCCGCGACGGTGCGCGTGAACCCCGGCACCGAGCACGAGTTCGTGACGCAGCTGTACGCCGCGCCCTACAAAGTCGACATCGCGCCGGCACTCGTGAACGGCTCGAACGTCATCGAGATCGACGTGCAGCCCGTGCAGAGCAACCGCCGCGAAGGCCTCAAGGAGCTGTACAACAGCGACCCCGTCGCCAACGTGAAGTACCAGGCGTACAACAGCGTGCACGGCGGATCCGGCCTCATCCCGGCTGGCCTCACAGGTCCCGTCACGCTGAACAGCGCGGTCGAGAGCATCGCAGAGCCGGAGCCCACGGGCACGGCCGAGCCGACGCCGCAGCCGACCTCGACTGACGGCACGGGCACGACCGCGCCCACGTCGAGCCCCGGAAACGGGGACGGTTCCGGTGGTTCTGATGCTGGCGGCCAGGACGGCGACCTCGCCACGACGGGCGTCGACGGCAGCCTCGCCGGCTTCCTCGCACTCCTCGGGGCTGTCCTCGCAGGCACCGGAGCGGCATTCCTCATCAAGAAGCGCCGCGGACGCGTGACGAGCGAGTAGCTCACACCTGCCCACGGCGGCGGCCCCGTGCATCCACTTCACCGTGGATGCACGGGGCCGCGGTCGCGGTCTCGGTCTCGGTCTCGGGAGACGCATAGCATGGCGGGGTGGCAACAGAACATCCGGCCGGCAGGAAGCCGAATCGGGCCGGCATCCGACGGCGGGAGGAGATCCTCGCAAGCGCGGAGCGGCTCGTGCGCGAGCACGGGCATCCGCGCGTTTCGCTGCAGATGATCGCGGACGACGTCGGCATCAGCCAGCCTGCGATCCATCACCACTTTCCCAGTCGCGATGAGCTGTTCGTCGAGCTGCTCAGATATCGCGACGCGCACGCGGTTGAACTCGTGGAGCCCGATGCGATCGCAGCCCTCCTCAGCGCCGCCACCAATAGCGCCAAGAGCCGCCACCTGGCCGCGCTCTTCACCCACTACGCGAGCTCCGCATCCGACGAGCAGCATCCTGCTCACAACTACTTCTTCGAGCGCCAGCGTCTGCTGTTGCACTACTTCACGCTCAGCGCACAGGCGCGTGCCGCAGATGCCCAGCTCCCTCAAGACTTCGACGCGCGACGAGCGGCGACGCTCCTCTTGACGCTCAGCGACGGCCTCCTCACCCGCTGGCTCATCGACGCGGAGGTCGACATGCGTGCCGAACTCGAGCACGCGGTACGTGCTCTCGGGCTTGACACAACAGTTGCGACGGATGCCCCGCAGGCCTCGGATAAGCAAACTTCTTGATTACTTATAAACAATCAGTTATTACTTGATTCGGTTGCTTCACCGAGGCGACATCGGGTTCAAGGGAGAACTGCGTGTCATTGAAACGTTCCACATCATCTGCTCTGCCTCAATGGGTCAGAGCCTGCGCCGCCGGAGCCGTCCTGGCCGTCGGCGCAACCGGCCTCGCGACGGGGCCGCTCGCCTCGCCCGCGAGCGCCGTCACGACTTCTGGAGCTCTCTCTACCGAAGAGCTCGCCGATCCGGGTTCCGAGTCCCGACCTGGCATGCGCTGGTGGTGGCAGACCCCGATCTCCGAGGCGGAAGCCCTGCGCGAGGTCCGCGCCATCGCAGAAGCAGGATTCAGCTCCGTAGAGATCGCCTTCTCAGCGACGTTCTGGGCGAGCGACGTGCAGCGCCAGGTGCTCGGCGTTGTCCTCGACGAAGCCGAGACCCTCGGCGTCGAAGTGAGCATGACCATGGGCGCAGCCTGGCCCGTGCAAACGCCGAACACGGGAATCGGAACGCCATACGTGCAGAAGGAACTTCAGTACGGGCGAGTCGACGTGGCTGCGGGCACCGCATTTTCGGGCGCTCTCCCCTTGCCGCTGGACGACGCAGCGGGCGAGCGGCCCGCTGAGCTCGTCGCGGTGACGGCGGCGCGGGTGCTCGAAGCCGGCCCGGTGGTCGCCGGCGAAGCCGTGCCGCCGGAGAAGTCCACGGTGCTCGACCCCGAATCAGTGGTCGACCTCACTGCGACGGTTGTTGACGGCACCGTGTCGTGGACGGCCCCCGCCGAGGGAGACTGGATCCTCTTCGCCTATTGGCAGCGTGATGCCGAGCAGAACGTGACGAGCGCCTTCGACCCGGCGGCCGCGAAGGCCGCGACCGAGTACCTCGACGAGCACCAGATCGGCGACAACGGCGAGCAGCTCGGGAAGGTCGGCGGCGACCTCTTCGAGGATTCGCTCGAATTGCACGCCGATTCCCTGTTCTGGACTCCAGACTTCCTCGACTCCTTCGAGGATGCCCGCGGATACGACCCGACGGCCTACCTTCCGTTCTTCTTCGCGCACGGCATGTCGCACTACTGGGTTCCCAACGAGGAGCCGACTCCCGACTTCGCCGCAGTCGATGAGACTGGTGAGCGAGTCCGAAGCGACTACTACACGACCCTCACAGACCTCTACGTCGACGGCCACCTGAAGCCGTACCAGGAATGGGCAGAGGGCTACGGCGTCGACTTCAAGACGCAGCCCGCCTACGGCCAAAACCTCGACGTCATCCGTAGCGCACGCGAGATGGCGCTCATGGGCGCCGGCATCGAGGGTGAGTCCCTCAACTCCGGAGACAGGTTCCCCGTTCGTTCCGACGAAGCGACGTGGCGATTTGCGCTCGACTGGCAGCGCACCCTCGTCGCCGGAGCACACCAGGGCGGGGCGAACCGAGTGTCATCGGAGCTTGGCGCGCAGTTCCAGGGCGCCTTCGAGATCACGCTCAACGACTACCAGCAGCTCATGGACAAGGAATGGGCCGCCGGCCTGACGCAGCCATATGTCCACGGCTACGCCAGCCAGGCCGACGACGCGCCGTGGCCAACCCAGGACCGATTCTGGGGCTTGACCGGCGAGAGCTGGAACGACGAAACGTACCCGCAGTGGGCAGCTTGGAGCGAGCTCACTGACTACTGGGCGCGCGGCACACTTGTCCTTGAAACGGGGACCCCGAAGACGGACGTCGCGATCTACTCCACGGACTTCCTGACGACCTCCGCCCGGGGCGTTTTCGACCCGAGCGAAGATGCGACGGCACCGGACCAGCTGTTCGAGACGCGAGGCCTCGAGAACCACGGGTACTCCGTGCAGTACCTCGACCCCAAGGGCCTCGTCGACGCGGGCGCAGTTCGCGATGAGACGCTCTTCCCTGACGGCCCCGCCTATCAGGCGCTTGTCATCGACGAGCGGAGCATCGACGGCGCGGCCGCCGAAGCGCTCGCCGACGCATCCTCAAACGGTCTCGCGATCGTCGTCGTCGGTGATGCGCCGAAGGTCGACTCGAGCTTCACGAGCGGCGAGGCAGGCAACGCGAAGGTCGAAGCGGCAATGTCAACGATCCTCGCCTCGGCGAACACCCGCACGGTGCCGACGCAGGCCGACGTGCAGCCAGCCCTCGAAGACCTGGGCGTATCCGCTCGCGTCTCTTGGAACGACGCACCCGTGCTGACCCAGTACCGCCAGAGCGGTGACACCACGTACGTCTACCTCTACAACACCTCGTCTGAGACGGTGGACTTCGCACCAGAGATCAACACACGCGGAGCCGTCAGCGAGATCGACCTGTGGGAGGGCGAGCGCAACCCGGTGGCTCAGTTCACGACCACTGGCACCAGCACGGTCGTTCCGCTGTCGCTGGAGCCGCTCGGCACGACGGTCATCGAGATCGACTCGACTCAGGAGCCATGGTCCGGAGCGATCACGAACGCCGAGCCGCTCCCCGTCACGTTCGACGACGGAGGATCCCCCGTCTGGACGGCCACCGCGACCGACGCCGCAGAGCTGACCCGCGCGGACGGCTCGACGGCGTCCGTCTCGGCGGAGCTCGGCGCCGATCGAGCTCCCCTCGCACTGGATACCTGGGACCTCCAGGTCACGAGCGCCGCGGCCGACGGAGGCGCGACGATTCAGGTTGAGGGACTGACCGAACTGAAGGACTGGCGAGAGATTCCAGGGCTCGAAGACAAGTCGGGGACGGGAGCCTACACGTCGACCATCGACCTGCCGGAGAGCTGGTTCGCTACGGGAGCCGGGGTTGAGCTGGACATCGAGGGCGCGCTCGGAACCAGCGTCGTCAGCGTCAACGGCACCGAGGTCTCGCGGCACGTGGGTCGCGACACGACGCACGACATCACGGATGCGCTTCGGCCGGGCGAGAACGTCATCGAAATCGAACTGGCGACGACGCTCCGCAACGCTGTCTCGGCGGCCGGCGGCGTTCCAGCGCCGTTCCCGAACCCAGGCCAGGTGAAGACGCACGCGGTGGGCCTCACCGGCCCGGTGCACCTGATTTCGACGCAGCAGGTGCCCATTGACGCCACGCCGGAGCCGTCGAGCACATCGGAGCCGACGCCGCAGCCAACCTCAACCGACGGCACCGGCACAACCGCGCCGACGACGACCCCCGGCAACGGTTCCGGAAACGGCGGCAACGGCGGCTCTGACGCAGGCGGCAAGGACGGCGACCTCGCCACGACGGGCGTCGACGGCAGCCTCGCCGGCTTCCTCGCGCTCCTCGGGGCCGTGCTCGCGGGAACCGGAGCGGCGTTCCTCATCAAGAAGCGCCGCGGACGCGTGACGAGCGAGTAGCTCACACCTGCCCACGGCGGCGGCCCCGTGCATCCACTTCACGAGTGAATGCGCGGGGCCGCGGTTGGCTACCGCCAGGCCACGGCCCGACCCACGCACCCTCAGAGCAGACCAGACTACCCATGCGGACGACTGCATTTGTGCCTCGTAGGGGTACAAACGCAGCACCACTCTTCTTGACCCGCTTGTGTCGACTGCGTTTGTCACCTATGAGAGTACAATCGCAGTATGAGCGAGTCCGGGTCCGTAGCTGCAGAAGCCCTTCAGGTGGTGGAACTTGGAGGTGGACTCGCAACGACCGCGCTGGCGGAACGTCACGGCGTCAGTCGCGCACAGCTGGCGCGCCTCGTGAAAACTGGCGTCCTTGACCGCGTAGCTCAGGGCGTGTACTCACTTTCTGGTGCCGTCGACCCCCATCAGCACCGCAGGGCAGCCTGGCTGACACTCGACCCGTCCACACTGCCCGAAAAGCGTCTCCGCGATCCGATCCCCACCGGCGTCATCTCACACACGTCCGCTGCCGCAATGCACGGTCTCGGCGATCTTCTGGATGACGCGCCAGAGATCACCGTTGCGACCCGAAAACAGTCACGCCGCGGCACCAAACTTCACCGACGCAACCTATCCACGAGCGATGTCATGATCGTGGATTCCCTTCCGGTGACAACCCCGGAGCGGACAATTGCCGATCTCCTGCGAGCTGGCCATGATGAAGGGCACGTGGTGGATATCGTCCGCTCCGGGGCAGCGCAAGGACTCCTCGACCCCAAGGGACTCGCCAAGCAACTCGATCCGATCGCGAGTCGACTCGGCGAGCCCGATGGCCAACACCTCGCGGAGCGGCTCCTCGATCTTTCGGGGCTCAGCACCCGAGCGCTCGCCGCCGCCGTCTCAGGCACGCCGATCGGCGACGCCATCCGGTACAGCGCCATTGCAGACCTCATGGGTGCAGTTTCCGTTCCCGCCGCCATCGAGATGAGGCAGGCGCTCACAAATCTCGTCGGCGCAACCGGCACCCTCAGCGAGGCTGCGCGCGCCGCGATGATGGCCGCAGCCCCAGACCTCGCCCAATTCAACGCAGGAACATTTGCGGCCGTTCGAGCTGCGCTCCCCAAGCATCGAACGGTTCCGGAGGTCTCGAAGATCGCGGACGCGACTGAACGCGATCAGACGGGTGCGGACACCAACTCGTGAACGAGCTGCCCCACGGATTCCCTTACGAGACTGGCACGGCGCTGTGGTCCGCCGTCACAGACAAGACGAAGCGCATTGCTTCGCAGGACACACCCGGCCAGCGTCGATCGGCACTCATTCAAGGCCTCCAACGCGAGTTCATATTCGGCCGTTTCCTGGCTCGAATCTTCAGCGACGACGCAACGCCTTGGGTACTCAAGGGCGGCTCCGCCATGCTGCTTCGAGTTCATGATGCGCGATCAACCAAGGACATCGACCTGCTCCACGAGATCGGCGACCTCCAAGCTGCCATGTTCGCTCTCGAGAGAGCGGCCAGCATCGACCTTCGCGACCACTTCTTCTTCCAGCGGTCGCGCACAACACGCACCATGGTCACGACAGGCCACGACCACATCCAGGGAACACGCGTGACCTTCGATGCCCGGTGCGGAGTCAAAAACGTCGGACGCATCGGCGTCGACCTCGTCACCGGCTCTGTCATGACAGGCGACCCTGAAAGCGTCCCGGCCCACCCAGATCTCGGAATCGACGACCTCGTGGCCCCGCACATCCGGATCTACCCGGCTCCCGACCACATCGCAGACAAAGTCTGCGCTACCGCCAGCACCTACCGGAGCGCAGTATCCAGCCGCCCTCGCGACCTCGTCGATCTCGTCGTGTTCGCAACCACAGCCACGCTCGACAGCACCTCACTCAGAACTGCCATACAGAGCGAGTGGGCGCATCGTAGCCTCCCAAACGAGCCGAGTTTCAATCCGCCCGAGGCTTGGGCGCGCCCCTACGCCGAGCTTGCCGCTTCCATCCCAGCCTGCGACGAACATGCGACCTTCGACAAGGCCGTTGACCTCGTCGATCGATTTCTCGCCCCCGCGCTCGCGACGCCGACTGCGCCGCCCGGACGCTGGAACCCGCAGACTTGCGACTGGGCGCCGCATCCCTGAGCGAGGAATACCGAGAACTGCCGATACCGTGGCAGACATGTCGGATGCGCAGCTGGACCAGCCCACACGCGACCCGGCCCACCCCCGTGCCGCCTCGATGCGGGCGGTCGTGAACTCGACGGACGGCGGGCCGCGCAGCCTCGAGCTCCGCGACGTGCCCATCCCCCACCGACCGCCCGGACACGTGCTGGTCGAGGTTCGCGCGGCGGGCGTCGCGTTCCCGGATGTGCTGCAGTCGCGCAGCGAGTACCAGCACCGCATCCCGACCCCGTTTGTGCTGGGCAGCGAGTTCGCCGGAGTCGTCGTCGAGGCCGGCGACGATTCGGGCTTCGCGGTCGGCGACCGCGTCTTCGGCGTTGCGAGCCACGGCTCCTTCGCCGAGTACGTCGTCGCGCCGGCAGACCGGGTGCTCCCGCTGCCCGACTCGATCGACCTCATCGACGCCGCTGCGCTGCCCATCAACCTGTTGAGCGCTGACTTCGCGCTCCTCGACCGCGGGCAGGTGCAGCCCGGCGAGACCGTGCTCATCCAGGGCGCAGCCGGCGGCCTTGGCGTCGCGCTCATCCAGCAGGCGAAACTCATCGGCGCCACGGTCATCGCCGTCGTTTCGACCGAGGAGAAGGCAGCGCTCGCCAGGTCGGTCGGCGCCGACCACACCGTGTTCGCGGCGGATTTTCTCTCCGAGGTCCGTCAGCTGACGCAGGGACGCGGCGTCGACGTCGTGCTAGATCCGGTCGGTGGCGACCGCTTCACCGACTCACTGCGCTGCCTCGCGAAGCGCGGCCGCCTGGTCGTGCTCGGTTTCACGGGCGGGAGCATCCCGACCGTCAAGACCAATCGACTTCTCCTGAACAACATCTCCGTCGTCGGCGCCGCCTGGGAGGGGCTCATGCCCGCGTGCCTCGTGTCGCTCCCCGAGCAATGGTCCCGGCTCTCACCCGCCGTCGAGCGGGGGCAACTGCGGGCCTCCATCAGCGAGGTCGTTCCGCTCGAGCGTGCAGCCGAGGCCGTCGCGAGCCTCGACGAGCGACGGGCGCGCGGCAAGATCGTGATCGACCTGGGGCTGTAGCAAACCGACACCCCGAGCCCGACTAGTCCGAGCACCCATCCTCTCGACTGACTACCCGCTCCCCTGCCAGACTCGAACGATGACCTCCCCCACATCCCCCGCGTTTGTCGCCGACCTCCCCGCCCCGATCGCCCGCCTCGCGGAGGGCGTCGAGCTGCTGGACCCGGCGGATGCTCCTCCGCTGCGCTGGGGGATCCTCGGTGCCGGCCACATCGCGCGCAGGTTCGCACAGGAGGTGCCCCAGCACACCCGGTCGACGATCGCGGCGGTCGGGGCTCGTGAGCTGTCACGCGCTCAGGCATTCGCCGACGAGCTGGGCGTCGATCGCGCCCACGGCTCCTACGCCGAACTCATCGCGGACCCGGACGTCGACGCCATCTACCTCGCGACCATCAACTCGACGCACCACGACCTCGCGCTCGCGTGCATCCGCGCTGGCAAGCCGGTGCTCGTCGAGAAGCCGTTCACCCTCAGCGCCTCCGAGGCCCGCGAGGTCCTCGCCGCAGCAGCAGAGCGCGGAGTGCTGGTCGTCGACGGCATGTGGACCCGCTTCCTCCCCCAGTTCGCGGTCGCGAGACAGATCGCCGCAAACGGATTGCTCGGCCGTCTCGTCACCGCACACGCGAACTTCGCCGGGATCATGCACGCACCCGTCCCGCGCATCGTCGACGTCGAGCAGGGCGGCGGCGCGCTGCTCGACATCGGTGTCTACGCGGTTGCCGCGGTGCACGACTTCCTCGGCCCGCCCGTCGAGGTCGCGGCGGCCGGCAACCTGCTCCCGGGATACGCCGTCGACGGCTCCGCATCCGTCATCATGCGCACCGCGAGCGCAGTCGGCACGGCTCGATGCAGCTTCGAGGGGCGGGCCCCGTCGACGGCGGAGTTCGTGTTCGAGCGCGGCATCGTCGAGCTGCCGGAAGAGTTCTTCGTTCCCGGGATGCTGCGCGTGAGCGAGTTCGGCGGCGACGGTTCCGTGCAGTCCTCGGATGAGTCGACCGACGGTGTCAGCGGTGCGCTCACCACCGAGTGGGATGCGACGGTGCCCGGTGGCTTCCAGTTCGAGGCTGCGGAGTTCGCGCGCCTCCTCGCGAGCGGCGCCACGCAGTCAGCGGTGATGCCCTGGCAAGCAACCGTCGAGATCATGGAGATCCTCGACCAGGCGCGGGCCGCGATCGGCGTCGTCTACCCGGGCGAGGCGATCTGATCCGCGCAGCGCATCCGTTTGCCATGTCGCGAGTATGTGGTTACAGTGACAGCGGCTTGTCACTGCTTCCGCAGGCAACACCGCAGCTGTTTCGACGACGATTTCAGCAAGCGTGTTTCCTAGGAGAGCAAGATGATCATTCGGCGGGTACTCAACAACAACGTTGTTGACGCGTTGGACGACTCCCTGCAGGAGGTCATCGTCTTCGGCAAGGGCCTCGGCTTCCGCTCGAAGCCGGGCGAGCGTGTCGACCAGTCGCTGGTCGAGAAGGTCTTCCGACTGGAGGATGACGCTGCCAGTCGGCACTTCGCCTCCATCGTCGACTCCATCCCGGCAGAGATCCTCACGGCGACCGCCGACCTCGTCGCCCGCGCCCGCACCGAACTGAGCGCGAAGATCAGCGACAGCCTCTACGCGAGCCTCGCCGACCACTTCGTGTTCGCCGTACAGCGCGCCCGCGACGGAGGCGACTTCACCGTCCCGCTCGCCGTCGAGGTGCGCCGCTACTACCCCAGCGAGTACGCCTTCGCGAAGAGCGCCGTCGCAGAGCTCAACTCGCGCCTCGACGTCGAGCTGCCCGAAGAAGAAGCGACCAGCATCGCCCTCCACGTCATCAACGCGCAGGTCGGCGGCGCCGCCGACAGCGCGGCCCGCCTCATGGAGCTCACCCACTCGATCCTCGACATCGTGCGCCTCCATTTCGGCCTGCACTACGACGACGCCGACTCCTCCTACCTGCGCTTCGTCACGCACGTGCGCTTCTTCGCCCAGCGCGTGCTCCTCGGCGAGACCGTGCAGCGCGACGACGCCGAGCTGCTGCGCATCCTCACCGAGCAGAAGCCCACCGCCTTCGCGAGCGTCGACAAGGTGGACGCCTTCGTGAAACGCAGCCACGGCCACGCGATGAGCGCCTCCGAGAAGGTCTACCTCGGCCTGCACATCGCGAACTTCCTCTGACACGGCAACGCCGCATCCACCCCACAGTTTTCAACACCCCAATTTTCAGTACCCCAAGAATCCACCGCAGCGTGAGGGCAACCGCGTGAAGCCGGGATTTCCCAACCAGGAGACACCCATGCCAGTTCAAGACAAACCAGCGCGATTCGAGAAGGACGCCGCAGCGATCATCGCCGCGGTCGGCGGCGAGGAGAACATCTCCTCCCTCTACCACTGCGTGACCCGTCTGCGCTTCGGACTGAAGGACAACGCGAAGGCCGACCAGGCCGCGCTCACCGCGATCGGCCCCGTCGTCGGTGTCAACGACGCCGGCTCGCAGTACCAAGTCATCATCGGCAACGACGTGCCGCTCGTGCACAAGGCCATCGTCGCCGAGCTGCCGCGGCTCGCGAGCTCCGAAGAGAGCGCAGCGGATGCATCCGCGGATGGCAAGGGCGGCAAGCAGAAGCTGCACACCCGCTTCTTCGACTTCATCTCGGGCGTCTTCGCACCCATCCTCCCCGCCATCGCCGGCGCGGGACTCCTCAAGGGTGTGCTTGCTCTCATCAACGCGTTCGGCTGGGTCGACCCGACCTCGCAGACGTTCCTCATCTTCTCGGCCATCGCCGACGCCGTCTTCTTCTTCCTGCCGATCGTCGTCGCCGTCTCCGCCGCCCGAAAGCTCAACGCGAACCCGTACGTCGCAGCTTCGCTCGGCGCGGTGCTCGTCTACCCGGCACTCACGACAATGCTCGGCGCAGGCGAGCCCGTCGCGCTCCTCGGCGTGACCGTCACCTCCGTCTCCTACGCGTACTCCGTCATCCCCGTGCTGCTCGGCGTGTACCTCATGTCGTGGGCCGAGCGCCTCTTCACGAAGATCATCCCGTCGTTCCTGAAGCTGACCTTCGTGCCCATGCTCACGCTCGTCACCGTCGTTCCGATCACGCTCGTCGTGCTCGGGCCGCTCGGCACCTTCGTCGGCAACGGCGTCGCGGGCGGCATCAACTGGGCGCTCGACAACGGCGGCGCACCCGCCGGGTTCGTCATCGGCGCGCTCCTCCCCCTCATCATCATGACCGGGATGCACTACGCGCTTGTCCCCTTCATTCTGCAGAACCTCGCCACCCTCGGCTACGACAAGTTCCTGCCACTCACCTACGTGCAGACGTTCGCGACGGCCGGCGCCGTCTTCGGCGTCTTTCTCCGCGCGAAGAACGCGCAGATCAAGGCGCTCTCCCTCTCCACGACCTTCACCGCCCTCATGGGCGTGACCGAGCCGGCGCTCTACGGCCTCGCATTGCCGCTGCGCCGCCCCCTCATCGCCTCAATGGCGGGAGCCGGCGTCGGCGGCGCCATCTCGCTCGGCTTCGGCGTGCAGGCCTACGTCCTCGCCGGCAACGGCGGACTCCCCGGCCTGCCCGGCCTCGTCGGCGCCACCTTCGGCTGGGCGATCCTCGGCATCGTGCTCGCCTTCGTGGTCTCCACCGTGGTCTCCGCGATCCTCGGCATCGACGAGTCGATCCTCGCCAAGGCCTCCCAGACTGTGGCGCCGGGCAACAAGCCCGCAGTAGCGAGCACCGCATCCACGTCGTCGTCGTCGAGCGACGCACCCCTCGCGCCCTCCAGCGGAGAACTCATCGCGTCCCCCATGGCGGGCGAGCTCATCTCGCTCGACGACGTGCCGGACAAGACGTTCTCGCAGCGCCTCGTCGGCGACGGCGCCGCCATCCGCCCCACGAGCGGCCACGTCACGTCGCCCGTCACTGGCGAAGTCGTCACCGTCTTCCCGACGAAGCACGCCGTCGCCGTGCGCAGCGACGAGGGCACCGAGGTGCTCATCCACATCGGCATCGACACTGTCTCCCTGCAGGGTCGCGGCTTCGAGGCGCACGTCGCAGAGGGAGACCGCGTCACCGTCGGTGACCCGCTCATCGACGTCGACCTCGACGCCGTCAGCGCCACCAACAACACCGTGACGGTCATCGTGGTCACCAACCTCGGCCTGCGCTCGATCGTTCGTGGCACCCCCGGGCTCCGCGGCAACGGCGACGCGCTCATGCACGTCCTGTCCACGATCGACGCCACCGAGACCAAGAAGGAAGCAACCGCATGACGCACACCGCTGACAAGCGCACCGCAACCGACCCGAGCCCGCACGGCGCATCCGGAACCTTCCCCGATGGCTTCCTCTGGGGCACGGCATTCGCTGCGAACCAGGTCGAGGGCGGCTTCGACCAGGACGGCAAGGGCCTCTCCCAGGCCGACGTCATCCCGTTCCGCAAGACCGGCGACTACGTCGACATCACCTCGCTCATGAAGGCGACGGATGCGCAGATCGCCGAAGCCATCGCCTCGCCGGGCGCCGCCGGCTACCCCAAGCGCTCCGCAAGCGACTTCTACAACCGCTGGGAGGGCGACGTCAAGCTCTTCGCGGAGCTCGGCATGAAATCCCTGCGCATGTCGATCGCCTGGTCGCGCATCTTCCCGAACGGCGACGACGCAGCCCCGAACGAAGAGGGACTCCTCTTCTACGAGCGCCTCTTCACGCGCCTCCGCGAGCGTGGCATCGAGCCGGTCGTGACAATGTCGCACTACGAGATGCCGCTGCACCTCGTCACCGAGTACGGCGGCTGGTCGAACCGCGCCGTCGTCGGATTCTTCGAGACCTACGCGAAGACGATCCTCACTCGCTACCGCGGGCTCGTGCGGTACTGGCTGACGTTCAACGAGATCAACACGACCCTCATCGAGCCGTACACGGGCGGCGGCATCATCGAACGCGAGCCAGCGGACGGCGTCGATCCGCGCCAGGCCGGCTACCAGGCGCTGCACCACCAGTTCGTCGCGAGCGCCCTCGCGACGAAAGCGGCCCGCGAGATCGCACCGGACGCGCAGGTCGGCTGCATGCTCGCGCGCATGGCCCACTACCCGGCCACGTCGGCCCCCGCCGACATTGTGCGAGCTCAGTGGGACAACAACATGAACCTGTTCCACACGGACGTGCAGGTGCGCGGCCGGTACTCGGGAACCGTGCGCCGCTTCTGGCGCGACACGGGCATCCAGGTCGCCATGGAACCGGGCGATGAGGCGCTGCTCGCCGCCAACACGGTCGACTTCATCTCGTTCAGCTACTACATGAGCCTCGTCTCCTCCGTCAGCCCCGAACTGTACGGCGCAACCGGCGGCAACCTGTTCTCCACGATCAAGAACCCGCACCTGCAGACCACCGAGTGGGGCTGGCACCTCGACCCGGAGGGCCTGCGGTACGTGCTCAACGACCTCTGGGACCGCTACCAGGTACCGCTGTTCATCGTGGAAAACGGGCTCGGGGCGACGGATGTGCTCGAGGGCACCGGCGCCGACCGCGCCGTGCACGACGAGTACCGCATCGACTACTTCCGTCAGCACCTGCAGCAGGTGCGGGAGGCGATCGAGGACGGCGTCGACCTGCTCGGCTACACGTCCTGGGGCGGACTCGACATCGTGAGCGCCTCCACCTCGCAGATGACGAAGCGCTACGGGGTCATCTACGTCGACTTCGACGACGAGGGGGCCGGCAGCGGCGACCGCATCCGCAAGGACAGCTTCCACTGGTACCGGGAGCTCATCGCCTCGAACGGGGCGACCCTCGAGGCGCTGCCCGCGACTGGGGCGTAGCCACCCGGTCGACAGCAACCATCCGATGGGCCGCCATGCAACATGCATGGCGGCTCACTCGTTTCGGGAGACGGGCACGCCAGTAAGCTCGGGGGATTGCCCGCTCTCGAGATGGACCCCAATGCCCGCCTCCCCCAAGCGCCGTCGACTCGCCCTCTTTGTCCTCTTCTTCCTGCCCGGAATCACGATCGCCTCCTGGGTGACCCGCACCCCCGACGTTCGGGATGCACTCGGCGCGTCGACCGCGGAGATGGGACTGATCCTCTTCGGCCTCTCGGTCGGCTCGATGGTCGGTATCCTCAGCTCGGGTCGGCTAGTGAGCAGGTTCGGTGCCCGCCCGGTCATCGCCGTCGGCATGACGCTCGTCGCGGTGAGTGCCCTCACGATCGGGGCGGGGGCCGCGACAACGTCGGGTGTCGTCGTGGCGCTCGGCCTCGCGCTGTTCGGCCTCGGCATGGGCGGCGCCGAGGTTGCCCTGAACATCGAGGGCGCGGATGTGGAGCGGCAGCTCGGCAAGTCGACACTGCCCGCCATGCACGGCTTCTTCAGCCTCGGCACGACCATCGGCGCCGTCGGCGGCATCGTGGCCACCGCCACGTCCTTCCCGATCCTGCTGCACCTCAGCTTCGCCGCAATCATCGTCGTCGTCGGCCTGGCCGCATCCATTCGCCTCCTGCCAGCAGCCACCGGACGAGCTGACCGGGTTGCCGCTGACTCTTCGGGTTCTTCGGGTTCTTCGGGTTCTGCGGGTTCTGCGGGTTCTGCCGCGGACGCAGCGACCGCCGACGCGCCCGCCGTCAGGCCGCTCTGGCGAGACAAGACGCTGCTGCTGATCGGCCTCATCGTGCTGGCCCTCGCGATGGCCGAGGGCAGCGCCAACGACTGGCTTCCACTTGTCATGGTCGACGGCCACGGCTTCGACGCCGCGTGGGGCTCCAGCATCTTCGCGGTCTTCGCCCTCTCGATGACCATCGGCCGGTTCGTGGGCGGCTCGTTCGTCGACCGCTACGGCCGTCCGGCAGTGCTGTGTGCAAGCGCGCTCATCGGCGCGGCGGGGTTGACGCTCATCATCTTCGTCGACAACCAGGCGGTCGCCGCCTGCGCCGCGATCCTGTGGGGCCTCGGCACCGCGCTCGGCTTCCCCGTCGCGCTGTCAGCGGCCGGAGCATCGGGCGACCGGCCGGATGCACGCGTCGCGTTCGCCGCCACGCTCGGGTACATCGCGTTCCTCGTCGGGCCGCCCGCGCTGGGCTTCCTCGGCGAGGACTTCGGGCTCAGGCCAGCCCTCATCGCCGTGCTGGCGCTCGTCATCTGCGCCGCCATCGCGAGCTGGGTCGTAGGCCGAGACGCTTCCAGTCGGCGGGCGGGAGCGGTCGCCGCGCAGGCCCGCGCCGGAGATCTCGCGGACTGACGCGGAACGCGCCCGACACGCTCGACGCGGAACGCGCCCGACACGCTCACATTCCCGCCGGCCAGCGAGATGTGCAAGCCTGGGAGGAACGAGCGAGGAGGCTTCATGCGCACCACTCAGCAATCGCGAATCGACACGGCGGCCGATGTTTCGCCGCTTCCCGGGGCAAGAACCATCCGTGACATCCGCCACCTGGTGCTCGCGGCGGCGGCCTCGGCCGGCCTCTACTCGCTGCTCATGGTCGCCAGCCGCGGGGGATGCTTCGGCGGCATCGATACCGCATCCGGCGACTTCATCGACTACAACGGCCAACTCACCGAGACCGAGCCGCTCTGCTATTCCCTGCAGCTCGGGCCCAGCCCGTTTGTGCTGCTCGCGCTCGGCATCATCGTCGTTTCGGCGCTCACCCGCGTGCTGCGCACCGCAAAGAGCGAAGCGGAAGCGCGCCGCACGCTCGCGCGTGCCACGCTCGCGATCGTGCTGGTCACGCTCGGGTCGATGGTGATCGCCGTCGCGTGGTTCATGCTGCTCCCGCTCGAAGAGTGGCAGGGCACGGGGACGCTGATCTTCCCGTTCCCGTTTGCCGACGTCGACATCGAGACCTGGCCGCTCTCGGAGAACTGAGAGCTGCACTGCGGTTGGGCACTTGGGGGTTCGAGTCCCTCGAGAGGCGCCGCACGCGGGCCTGCGCCTCCCCATACAACTTCGGTGACAACACGGACCAAGAGTCAGCCCTTGCGACCGAAACCGCGCTGCTGTCACCGAAATTGTCAGCCTGGAGTGAGCTGACCGTCTTGCTGGAAGCCGTCGCGTAGCGTTGCCCGGGTGAGAACCGTTGGCGTGGACCTGGCAGCCGAACCGACTCGCACCGCGCTGGCGATCATCGAATGGGACGACGACGCGGCGCGGCTGACTCACCTGCAGCTCGGCACCCGCGACGACGAGATCGTCGAGCTCTCGACGGATGCAACGAGCGTCGGCATCGACTGCGCCTTCGGATGGCCCATCGAATTCGTCGAGTTCGTGGCCGCGCACGCACGCCAGGCCCAGAGCGAGCGTGCCCACTCGGGTATCGAGCTGCGCCGGCGCCTCGCCTACCGGCACACCGACCGGGTTGTGCGCGAGCTCACCGGACGCTGGCCGCTGAGCGTCTCGACGGATCGCCTCGGCATGACGGCCATCCACTGCGCCGAGCTAATCGAGGCCTTCACGGAGGCCGGCGAACCGGTCGATCGCTCCGGCGGTGGGCGCCTCGCCGAGGTCTACCCTGCGGCGGCGTTGCGCGCCTGGGGACTCCTCACTCCCGGGTACAAGACCAAACCGGAGGCGCGCATCCTGGCGGCGGAGGTGCTGCTGGATGCGCTCCCCTGGCTCGAGACCGACACCGCGCAGAGCACGCTTCTCGGCCACTCCGACGACGCACTCGATGCCCTCGTCGCCTCCCTCATCGCGCGGGCCCACGCGCTCGGGAAGACGCTGCCGGTCCCACCCGAGCTGCTCGAGGCGGCGCGGGTCGAGGGCTGGGTGGCGCTGCCACTGTGCTCCGTCGCCGACTTGGCACCGACGGCATGATCCGGCGAACCCTCAAGTACCTCCGGTGATGGACGCTCGACTCCCCCTACGTCGTCACCCAGCAGGCGAGGGCGGCACTCGACCAGACCGACCCGTCATCCGCACGATCCGCGAACTCGGCCACCCCGTCCACGTCCTTGGCCCACTCGACACCTCGCCGGAGCGACCAGCGCGGAACTCGACGTGGGCGGAAGCGATCGAAGGTTTTGCGAAGAATTTAAGTTACTGTCGTTTCACCGCACGGCAGCACACTTGATCGAACACGGATACGAATAGTTCCGATTCTGAGTTCAAGCCAGATCTGGGGATAAGTCACTGGGGGCCCTATCGACAAGGTGTTTCGGAGTGGAAAGTTATCCACGACCCTCTCGATTGTCGGTGGTGGTCCGTAGTGTTGTGGGCATGCAACAGCACTCCGACGCCGCTCTCCGGGCCCTTGGGTTTGACCCCTCGGACCCGGCGTCGGTCGCGGCGAGGCGGTCGGAGATCCTCGCGATGGAGGAACACGCGGCCGCGATGATCGCGGGCGGTACCGCGCTGCAGTTGCGCGCGCACGCGGCGGCCTACGACTTCGCCCACGCGCTCGATGTCGCTGACGGATGCGCGGAGTCCGCGATGCACGTCCGCTCCATCGCGGACGAGGTCGCGCTGGTCGTGAAGGTGACCTCCGGCGTCGCGCAGGGGCAGCTCGCGCTCGCGTTGAAAACGCACGACGACTTCCCCGCGCTCGTCGTCGCGCTCGACGAGAACGTCGCGACCCCCGCCCAAGTCCACAAACTCGTCGAGGTGGGCTTCAAAGTCAACCACGACGACCCCGCCGAGCAAGCCGAACGGCGAGCGTTGTTCGTGGACGTGATGCTCGAACGCATCCGGCAAGAACCCCTCCCACCCCGGGCGCTGCAAAAAGCGGCCGAGCGAGTCGCGGAAGAACTCACCGGGGAATCCATCGACCAACGACACGCACGAGCCCGCCGGCAACGCCGCACCAGCGTGGAAGACCTCGGCGACGGCATGAGCATCCTCCGCGTCACCACCGACTCGTTCGTCGCGCACGCCATCCACGACCGAGTCCGGAAACAAGCACTCGCGATCATCAAGGCACGACCGAAGCCCGGAGCTGTGCTCCACGGCGGCTCCGAAGCTGCAGACGAAACGGTGTCGCCCGGAACTCGAAGCGCGTTCGGGGCCGCGGTCGACGCTGCGGTCGACGACACTCGCGCGACCGACGAAGCTGACGACGGACGCGCGACCGGCCTGGCTGCCGAAGCTGTCGAAGCTGTCGAAGAACTGGACGAGCGGAGCCTGAACGAGGTCATGTCCGACGTCGTCGCCGACATGCTCCTCACCAGCGACCCCATGGGCAACTCCGCCGCCGCCGGCATCCAAGCCAACGTGCAACTCTCCATCCCCATCACAACCGCACTCACCAAGACACCCAAGGCCGGACAAGCACCAGCACTGCTCGACGGCATGACCCCCATGCCCATCGAAGACGCGAAACGTCTCGCCGCGACCGCGCCCGCGTTCATCCGAGTCCTCACGCACCCCATCACGGGCGCCGTGCAAGCCGTCGACTCCTACAAACCCACCGCGGCGATGCGCGCGTTCCTCCACGCCCGCGACGTGCACTGCCGCTTCATCGGCTGCCGACAACCCGCAGTCAACTGCGAACTCGACCACACCGAGGACTACCAATACGGCGGCAAAACCGCGATCTGGAACCTCAGCGACTTCTGCAAAAACCACCACATCGTGAAACACCACACCGCCTGGAAAGTCCGACAACTCGGCGGCGGCATCCTCGAATGGACCACACCAAGCGGGAAAATCTACATCAGCCGACCCGAACCCCACGGCGTGATCTTCCGACCGACCGAAGAACTCCTTCGACCAGGCGTGAATGTCACGAGCAATCCCCCGGCCCAAGACTTCGAGCACGGTGCGACACCTGCGCGCGGCACAGCCCTGCCCCGCGGGGCCCAAGCCACTCCAGCCACTCCAGCCTCTCCAGCGACTCCAAAAATTCCCAAAAATCCAGAGCCGAGACCTCCAGCCCGCCCACCGTTCTGATGTCGCGCTGCGACTTCCCGTGGCGACACGATGCACGGCCGATGTCGATGCCAATGCCAATGCCAATGCCAATGCCAATGCCAACTGCAACCGCACCCGCACCCGCACCCGCACCCGCAACTCTGCAACTCTGCAACTCTGCAACTCTGCGACTGCCTAGCGAAGCGGGTGCCGGTGCGCGCCACGGGCGCTTCCCCGACAAGCACCTCTAGCATCAGCGCCATGACCCACACAGATGCGCGCAACTGGTTCGATGAAGGTGGTCGGGCCTACGCCCAGTTCCGCCCCACCTACCCAGCCGACCTCGCCGGCGACCTCGCCAAGCTGGCGCCGAGCGTCGACCTCGCCGTCGACGTGGGGTGCGGGAACGGACAGTTCACAACCAAACTCGGTGCGGCCTTCGACCGAGTCATCGGCCTCGACCCGAGCGCGGAGCAGATCGCGAACGCCTCGCCGCATCCGCACGTCGAGTACGCGCAGTCGCCCGCCGAGAAGCTGCCTGCGCGCGTGGGCGACCAGAGCGTCAGCCTCGTCAGCGCCGCGCAGGCCGCGCACTGGTTCGACCTCCCAGCGTTCTACCGCGAGGTCAACCGCGTGAGCGTCGACGGCGGCATCGTCGCGCTGCTCTGCTACGGCATTCTCCACGTCGACGACCCGGCCATCGATGAACGCGCGCAGCGCTTCTACGCTGAGGACCTCGACGCCTACTGGCCGCCGACACGTCGCCTGGTCGAGCGCGAGTACCGCGACCTCCAGTTCCCGTTCGAAGAACTCGAGTTCAAGGCCCCGAGCATCCAGAAGAGACTGAGCCTGGATGCGCTGCTCGGCTACTTCTCCACCTGGTCGGCAGTGCGCGCAGCACGCGAGGCGGGCCAAGAGCGCCTCCTCGAAGGGGTCGGCCGTGACCTCGCCGAACTGTGGGGCAACCCCGCGACGGAACGCCTCACGACCTGGCCCATCGGCGGTCGAGTCGGGCGAGTCGGGCGGGTCG